>CAVWXP010000009.1:0-89851 GCA_963759175.1 uncultured Acidimicrobiia bacterium | reverse complement strand
TATTCGTGGTAGCGGAATCCACACCGGATGTTGCATTCCTCGCCGGCGACGCCATCAAAGCAGCCGAGCAGCACTGATGAGCGGGGAGAGCGGGCGATGAGCGCCATCGGCGCTGGAGTCGTGCTTGCTCTTGCAGTTCTCGTATGGCGGCTCTACCAGTACCTACCCCTGCAGTTCCTGGCGATAGGACTCCTGGTCCCTGCCATCGCCCTGGCTGTGATCGCAGCTGCGGGAGGGAGGCGAGTTGGCCGTCTCATGGCCTCGGGTGATGTCGATTCCGTGATCCTCCTCGGTCTCGCCGTTGGCATGGTGGTCTTCACGGTCTCGTTGTACCTAGTACTCGTGCCCCCAGACGGTTTCTCGTGGCTCGGGTTCGGCCTCATCGTCGGTGCCGTGTTTGCGATCACCGCGTGGAATCATCGCTCTCGCTCCGTGGTGCCATTCGTGGTGTTTCTGCTTGCATTCGGGTCTCTGGCAGTGCTGGTGATGTCGACGATGGATGACCGTGGTGCCTCGCTCGATGTGATGATGTTCCAATCTGAGGCCTCGGATGCTCTCGTATCGGGTGAGAACCCGTTTGGCATGACGTTTGCCAATCCCTTCTCGCCGGAGACGTCAGCGATGTACTGGGACCCGTCGCTCACGAAGGACGGTGTGCTTCTGTTCGGATTCCCGTATCCCCCGGCGAGTCTGGTCACCGTTGTCCCCTTCCATGTCGCCTTCGACAACTTCCGGTTGGCGCAGGCAGTCGCGTACCTCGCAACGGCCGTTGCCATCGTTGGAATCCTTCCATCGCTGCGCGGCAGGAGAATTGCCACCGCATTCCTTCTCGTTTCGCCTCTCCTATACGTCGTTGGTTTCGGGTGGACCGAGCCACTGGTGATGGTCGCTGTCGCTGGTGTTGCCTACGCCTTCACGCGTCGATCGACGACGACTCCGTTCCTGGTGGGCGTTGCGATCAGCCTCAAGCAGTACGCCATCCTGCTGCTACCACCGAGCTTGCTTCTCGTTGAGCGTCCATGGACACGCGACAAGGTATGGCGTGCGATGTGGCCGCCGCTTGCCGTCACAGGCGCGACCATGATTCCCTTCCTCCTTTGGGGGCCGGGCGACTTCATGAACGCCGTCATTCGGGTGCAGATGGTGCAACCCTTCCGGTCCGATTCACTTGCTCTGCCGGCCGTCGTTGCGGCGACCATCGGAACACCACCTCCCCTTGTCATCGTGGCGTTCCAGGCCGCTGCTGTGGTCGGTGCGACGGTCGTGTGCCTCCGCCGTTGTCCGATCGGTGCTCACGGGTTCACGCTGGGATCGGCTGTCATGCTGCTGGCGCTGTTTGCGTTCTCCAAACAGGCGTTTCCGAACTACTACAGCTTGGTCATCGGCCTGCTCTTCATCGGTGCTGCGGCATCGCTGCGGAGTACCGAGGTGGCGCCCCATGAAGTCGGCTCGAGTCTGCAAGAGCGGAGGGTCGATGTCGACTGATACACGATGACCGTTCGGTGACCTTCGAAGTGCCCTGTGCGCCGCTGGACGAGCGATTCTTCATGCGGTCGGCGGGTGCCAAAGAGCGTTCATCGTCATCTGGTTCGACCATGCACCGCCCATGGCACCCAACCATTGCTCCCGAGGTACCTCGAGGGCACCGTGTTCGGTGTTTTGCTCGAGGCGTCGGCGTCCGAACACGCGGCCCGACGGCGGACTCGAGGAAGCTAGGAAGACCGCAGCGGCGTTGCGGGCCGCCGCCGCGCCAACGATGGATGCGAGCGACTAGATCGCCGTCCACTAGCTGGCTCGGTCGACGACCCACAGTTCGCGATGAGCTCCGGCGGGGAGTGTCTGATCGACAGCTATGAGCTGTCCGCCCGTCTGTGGTCGATTGGCGGCGGATGCGATCACGAAGCGTTCGCATCCGGGCTGGTCGCTCGTAGCGATTATCCGTTGTGGCATCTGGAATGAGTAGTGATATACCATCCACTCCTTGATTGGCTCCCTGAATCTGATGCACTTGATCTCAACACCCGTGTCGCTCTCGAGCGCCGCGATGCTCTCTGCCATGCCGGTCCATGATTCAGCCCGATTCGAGATCGTGACCGTCTACCCGTAAGCGAACACCGCGCTGGCGGCCCAGACGGTCGATAGCATCGTGACCCAGACGAGCGCTGACCTCGGTCGATGAATCCACATTGCGATGATGATGCACGAGATCGCTCCTACTGCCAGCGCAGTCACAACGCTGAAGCTGTCGGGCGCCGATGCGATGGCAAGTGCGATGATGTTGATCCAGTTCATTCCGTTGCCGTCGATGGTTGTTCCGTGGAGGAAGAGCATGGCCATTCCCGTCACCAGGACCGAAGCGCCTCCTCACGGCCATCATCGAACGAGATGATGGTCTGTGCTCGCGACCCTCTCCGATGAGCGAAATTCCCATGACGCAGAGTGGGATCACGAATACCTCGGTGTACCTTCCGTACACGGGCATGTCGGCCCGTTCGCCCATCCGCAGGAACCACGAGGAGAGAAGTACCGATGCCACGAGGGAGCTCGCCATCGTGTAGCTCACGACCAGCCTCGCCGAAGGTACACCGAGGGTCCATTCGCCTCTCCAAGACCACACGACGACCAGACCGATGATTGCCAAGCCCCCGGTTCCCGCGGCGATGTAGAACCAATGCCCGATCATCGTTGACGCAATCGATCCAACATACTGCCCGATCGATTGCGATGCCGCCACGGCCCGCCCACCGCCTTCGCGAATCATGGGAACGCTCGCTGCCGCCAGGGCCGCAACGACTATGGCGAGACCCGCGACGATGCCAATGGATAGTCCCGCCAATCGTCGTCGCGTGGCCGGGGAAGAGACCGCGAGTATGATCCCTCCGAAGCCGAGGACGATCACCACGACGGCCAGCCGTTGGTGAGCCAGTGGTAGTAGACCCGCGATCAGGCCTGACCCGATGAAGCCCCACATTGATTCCCGATCCCAGGAGTACGCGAGGCTTGTCGCGAGGAGCAGGACCGAGGCTGCAGACAGGGCTTCGCTCCACACGACGGCGTGAGTGACGAGGAACGCTGGATATGTCATCGCCAATACGGTTGCTGCAAGGTGGGTAGATGCCCCTGCCCGAGGGGCGAGGCGTCGGCACAGCAAGTAAGCGAGCGGTACGAGCAGTGACGCCAATAGCACGTTGATCGCTTGTCCGATCGTGAAGACCACGTAGGGATCCTCGGTGAAACGCTGCACAGGCGACAGGAGAATGCTCATCCCCGGGTAGTACTTGTTCAGGAGTGGTTCAGGACCCCCGATGGCCAGCATCCGAGACAAGCCGATGACGACGTACTCATCCTCGAGGATGGTTGGCGCCCGTATAGGGATGACCGCCAACGCGTGCAGCACGAGTGAAGCGAACCACATGACACCGACGACTCGGTTGGTGTTCCGCTTTGTCGATAGCGTGGCTGCACCTCGCGGCTCCAAGGCTGTGTCGATAGCTGTCGACATACTCTCTTGGTTCATGTCAATCGGCTTCTCGGATTCCCAGGATCTCCGCGCTCTCCGAAGTGGCATGGCGGCCCACGCGGTGTGGCTCTGTATCGGTTGCGTCTGCGGATCGCTCAATCGGATTGTCAGATGATCGATGCCACATCGGAAAGAGCCTGACCGTACGAGGAGGAGCATACGCAAGCAATCGAGTGCTCCTTTCACCGGGCCAAGCGGCGATGTAGCTTCGTTCGACCTCGATGACGCGACGGTGACCATAGGGCGTTCGACCATGTGGTAGCCGAGCAGGCCGACCCATAGACCGAACATCATCAAGCCGGTCGGGTACACATAGTGGAGGTTGTCGAGAAGGAGGAACGGCAGGGCGGAAACGAAGATCGCGCCTGCATAACGGGGACAAGAAGATACTTCTCACGCCAAGAGCAACGAGCCACAGGCTGAACGCTACCCCGATCAGTACGCCGAATTCGGCGGCGATCAGGAGCGGGATGTTGTGGACTATGAAGCCGTCGGGTTCGCCGGTGGCCGTCTCGTAGAGGATGCGTCCGTACCGCCCCGGCCCTACGCCGACGATCGGGTGTGTCCGTATGATGTCGATCGCGCGCTCCATGAGCTCCACGCGGACGGCTGATGTCGACGGAGGCGCGCTGTTGCCATGCGGGCAGAGCGACGACGCCACTCAGTGCAGCGCCTGCGAGCGGTATGGCAGCGGACCAGGCGAGTGGTGTCAGGCGCTTCGTCACCCAGCCGATTCCGTAGATGACCGAAACCAACAACACAGCAAGAAGGGCTGTCCGACCGAATGCCGCAGCGCTGGCGGCGGACGAGGTTGCGACCGCGAACCACATCAGCGGGTGCAGTCGACGGTGACGCTGAAGGCTCAGGATGGTCGCCATTGCGACGATCAGGAAAGCTGCGTACTCGTATTCGTGGTAGAACGATCCCCGGGCCGCAGTCCAGGTCTCAGCGGATCCAACCAGGTCGACCCGGCTTCGCCCGCTACCGAGGACGAACGTCTGCATGATTCCGACAAGGGATTGCTGAAGCGCAATGAACGGTGAACGGCCACACGACGAACGTGGAGTAGTCTCGCGGTTGCATGCCGGTCAGTACTACCGCAGCCCCCAGCATTCCGGTGACGCGCAGGATCTTCAGGGCGCCCTCAGGCGAGGGATTGAGGACCGTTGCGATGACCATTGCCACGACGAAGAGCAGCAATCCGACGGTCGCGAGATTCATCGTGACTGTTCGACGGCGGACGGTTATCGCCATGGCCACCACGAAGAGGCTCATGGCGAGTACGTCGACTACGCCCAACAGAGCGAACCGGAGGAAGTCAGCCATGTGCGGGCTGTGGTCGTCGATGCGAAACACCGAGACGCTGTTCCATGGGATTGCGACGATCGTTGCTGCAACGAGACCGTAGGCGAGGGTGGTCATCGATTTCGGCACCGATGCCATGCCTTGATCGTCTCCGGGAGGGCTCATGACAGCGCCCGAGCGATCGGGAAGCTTCGCATTGCCACAGCGCGGAGAGGTCCCGTTGACCGCCGTCCGACGTTCACAGAACACGATTGGCGGAGCACGAGCAGCGCTGCCGTGGGTGTTCTGAGCGCAGGCCAACGTCGATGATTCGAGGATCGTCATGGGTTCCCTTCGGCTGAACACGCGGCTAGCTTCAGGACGATCTCGGCAAGGCGTTGAGGGCCTGCCGGGGAAGGCCGAGGATGAACCAACGGTCTAGATACCCGAGGCGAGGTCCTCGACCTGTTGCGGGAATCCGGAGGCAAGTGCCTGCTTGATCGCAGGGAAGAACATGGCCGAGAGCATGCCCTTGGTCCGGAAGGTGATCTCGACCGTGACATCCGTGGATGGATTCCCGGGTGTGATCGTGGCGACGATGTCGCCGGCGATCTCGGAGGTGTCGAGCGTCATCGTGAATCGCTCGTTCACCGTGTAGGCGCCGCCGCGGGCCTCGCCGTCGTACTTCTTGCCCCCGATGTCCGCGACCCAATCGAAGGTCTTCAGGGTGCCATCACCGTGGAACGTCGGATTCGTCACGTCCGACACGGGTCCGATACGCTCCCACGTCTTCGGATCCTGGAGCACCGCCCACGCCCGATCGGAGGTCGCATCGACAGTGACGGTGTGTGAGAAGGTGGCCGACGGCATGGGGCGATGCTAGCCGTTCATCGCCGCGCGGAGCTTGTCCGCCACGTGGTCGAGATCCTCGGGTCTTGCGTGTCGGTCGGCCCGGGCAAAGTCGAGATCGTGGACGGTGTTGATAGCCGACACATGGAGATGGACGTGGGGGACCTCCAGGCCGGCGATCATGAGCCCGACCTTCTCGGGGGCGAACACCGTGTCGATCGCCCTTCCGACGCGTTGGGCGACGTCCAACAGGTGCGCAGCGAGGTCCGACGGTAGATCGAGCCAGTGATCGATCTCGGCGATGGGGACGACGAGTGTGTGCCCTGGTGACAGTGGTTCGATCGTGAGGAACGCAACACAGCGCTCATCGCGATGGATGAACCTACCGGGGAGCTCCCCTTGGATGATTCTCGTGAACAGCGTCGCCATCGCGTCTCACTACTGGTCAAATCGGTTCGTGGCGTTACCCTAGCTCTCCATGGGTCGACGATTCCTCGTCTCAGTCCTGTTCGCCGACGTCGCGGGTTTCGTGATCGCCATCCTCGCCGCGTCCGTGGTCGTGTTCGACACGCCGTGGATATGGACCGTCTCGCTCGAACCGGGGTCCTCGATCGTGCCGATGCTCGCCCTCTTGGGCGTTGGCGCTGCGATCGGACTCACGGCGTCCGTGATGTCGTGGCGCACGACGGCGCCGAGGCCCCTCTACAGCCGGGCAGTCGCGTTCGTGACGTTCACGGTCGTGTTCACTGCCGTGGGTCTCGTCTTGTCGCGGGCGTATTTCTCACGGTCGTTCCTCGTCACATTCGGGCTGACGTGGCTGGCGATCTCGCTCCTGCATCGATCGATTCGCCGTGCGCGCCCATGGCAGGAGGAGGTCACCGCCATCACACGGGAGAAGGCCCTCATCGAGGATCTCCACGATGCGCCCCACGTGACGGTGATCAATGTGCTCGACCCCCTGGAGGAGCCGCCGAGCGAACCCGTGCCATCGGGAGTCACCCTTGCGGTCGACCTGCGTGCCGTCCTGTCGGAGTCGATGGCGCAGTACGTGTCGTCCGCATCGATAGCGGGTTCGACCATCCGGCCCTTCGTGAGCGTGTATGAGGAGCACACCGGCAGGATCCCCATGGTGCACCTCGCAGAGGGCTGGGAGCTTTCGCAGCCGGTCTCGCGGTCGTCCTACGCGCCGGTCAAGCGCGTGCTCGATGTGATCCTCGTGACCCTCACCCTCCCGGTGTGGGTGCTCGTATGTGCCATCGTCGCACTCGTCATTCGCATCGACAGCGACGGACCGGTGTTGTACAGCCAGGAGCGCGTCGGTCGAGATGGTCGCCTGTTCACGCTGACGAAGTTCCGAACGATGGTCGCCGACGCCGAGGCCGATGGACCGGTGTTCGCCACCGAGAACGATCCTCGGATCACCAGGGTCGGCCGGTTCCTCCGCAAGAGTCGGCTCGACGAGTTCCCGCAGCTGTGGAGCGTGCTCAAGGGTGACATGAGCCTCATCGGGCCGCGCCCGGAGCGGCCGATCTTCGTCGCCGAGTATGTCTCCGAGATTCCCTTCTACGGATCCCGGGCACTCGTGCGACCCGGTGTGACAGGTTGGGCTCAGGTCAACTACGGATATGCCGATCATCAAGCTGAGGCCGTCGAGAAGTTGACCTATGACCTGTTCTACATCAAGCACTCCTCGTTCTGGTTGGACCTCGAGATACTCGGGAGGAGCATCTGGACGGTGGCCACCGGGTCGGGAGCGCGCTAGAAAGCCCGACAATTGGCTCCACCGTGGATAAGCTGCCGCCCATGCTGCGTAGGTGGACCGCCCTGAGCGGAGCAGCGCTGATCGCGGCTGCACTCGTCGTACTGCCTGCCGAAACGGCAGAAGCGAACGATGCAGGCATCAGCGTCACGAATTTCAGTGAATCCAGGGGATGCGAGCCCTTCGTGGCTGGCATCGCCAAACCCAATGTCTCGCGCCAGGGCACCATCTCGCTCAGCGAGCAGATCCGCGGTCCGTGGGGTGAGATGTTCGGCCGGTCGTACCAACAGGTGTCGAGCTCGTTGGTCACGTGGCGACTCCCGGGAACCAGCAAGAGCATGCGGGTCCACAGTCGCATGCTCCCTGCTCTCGACATCGCAGCCGCCAACCTGAACGGTCACCTCGCACAGGGCAAGTCCTACAGCGTCTACTCGGCCTTCGCCTGGTTGTGGCGGACGGTCGGAGGATCGGTGCGCATCTCCGAGCACGCGATGGGTACGGCGTTCGACATCAACCCGCCGGACAACCCCTACAGCTCGGACAACCGGCTTCGGACCGACCTCCCGGACTGGTTCGTCGATTCATTCGTCGATGCCGGGTTCTGCTGGGGCGGCGACTGGGTCGATGTCAAGGATGCGATGCACTTCTCGTGGAGCGGCCCCATCGCCACGCCCAACTACCCGGGACGGGTCGCGCCGTACGGCCCCGTCACCTCCCGCACGAACTTCACTCAGGCCCCTCTCACGTTCACGTCGCGCACGGATTGGGCGAACGGGGCATCGATGGCCATCGCCGATGTGACGGGCGAGGGAGCTCCCGATGTGCTCCGCTTGACGCCGGGCGGTCGATTCGACGCTTCGACGGCCATCGGCGACTATCGGACGACGGCCATACGCCAGTACCTGGCGGGCGGTGCAGATGGCGGGCTGTTCGCGGACTTCGACGGTGACGGTCGCGCCGATGTGTGGGTCATCGTGCGTTCGGGCAGTTCCTATGCGTTCGACGTGTACACATCCATGTCGGGATACGTCGATGCACAGCGCGTCGGCACCTCGATTCCCCAGACGGCCGAGCAGTTGCTCATCGGTCATGCGGACGACGACTACGTCCCGGACATCTTCGCCCGATCGGGTGGTGGGTTCGACATCTACGGTTCCCAGAGCGGGTTCTCTTCACCGATCGGGCGCATCCCCTTCCCGGCGGGAACCGATGCGACGTGGCGGTTCGCCACCGGTGATCACGACGTGGACGGCATGAGCGACATCTACGCGGTCGGCCCTGGTTCCCCAGCTCCCGTGAGGGTCCGCACGGCCAGCGGCGCTGGCTACACGGCCTCGGCGAACCTCGCCGTCGGTGGTGACTCCCTCGTGGACACCGGCGACTACGACGGCGACGGTCGCGATGACCTCTTCGTGCTCAACGGCAGCCAACTCGCCGTCAGCCTCGGCGGCAACACCTATGGCGCCCCCGACTTCTGGTTCCAGAGGTCATCCACGACGGTCCCCGATGCGGGACCGGAGTGCACAGGGACCGCGTGTGACACGATCGGGTACGTCGATGAGGGCGGGAAGTGGTTCCTCGCCGAAACCCCGGGCTCCGAGGCCCCGGTGTCGTCGTTCTACTACGGCAACCCGCGCGATGTCCCGTTCATGGGGGACTGGAGCTGCGACGGAACCGACACACCCGGCTTGTATCGCCAATCCGATGGGTTCGTGTATGTACGAAACACCAACACGCAAGGGGTCGCCGACCGGCAGTTCTACTTCGGCAATCCATCGGATGTCCCGATCGTCGGGGACTTCGACGGCGATGGCTGCGACACGGTCAGCGTGTTCAGGCCATCCCAGCAGCGCATGTACATCATCAACGAACTCGGAGACGCCGATACGGGACTGGGTGCTGCCGACTACTTCTTCGAGTTCGGGAATCCGAGCGACATCCCCTTCGTGGGCGACTTCGATGGTGACGGTGTCGACGAGATCGGCATCTACCGCGGTGCGACGCGCAAGGTCTACCTGAAGTGGGATCTGGCGGGCGGGGCGGCCGATGCGGAGTTCTCCTTCGGTGAGCCGGGGGACATCCCGATCGCCGGTGACTGGAACGGGGACGGGACCGACACCGTCGCCCTCTATCGCCCATCGAACGGGTATTGGTACTTCACACTCACGCATTCGGGCGGGTCCGCCGACCACTCCGTCCACTTCCACGACCACGACGACATCACACTGCCCGTAGCCGGCCACATCGGCTGAGCACCGCCAGACCGATGACCGCGGGTCCGTCGGGGCTCGGCGCATCCGCTTTCCGAGCTGACCGGCGTATCGTCGCCCCATGCATCGCGCCTACCGTGCCTTCGATCGGCTTCCGACGTCCGCCCAGCGCATCATCAGGCGTCTCCCGGGGGTTGCCAGGCTTCGTCAACGCTCGTACGGCTCACCGGGTGCCCACGAGCCGCAACCCGGGGAACCTCGAGCCGTCGTCTACCTCCCGACGTGGGCGAGATGGGACACGATGCGCCAACGTCCGCAGTACATCGTCGAGGCCTTCGCACGAGCAGGGCACCCAACGTACTTCGTCGATCCGAGGGAACCGGGGGAGCGAACCGTCGGGAATGTCACGATCGTCCCCTCGATCGCGGACACGCCGCGGTCAGGCGTGATCCTGTACATCCATTTCGCGCCGGTACGCACCCTCTTCGAACGGTATGAACAACCAGCCGTCGTCTACGACATCCTGGACGACCTCTCGATCTACGATCCCGACGAGGTCGGCATGCCAGAGGAGCGACGCGTTCGGTACCACCACGGACCTGTCATCGAATCAGCCGATGTCGTCGTCGGATCTGCGCCCGCGCTGATCGACACGCACATCCACGAACGCGCCGACATGCTCCTCGTCGAGAACGGGGTCGATCCCGAGGCATTCGGCACCCCTCGCGATCGTCCCACGGACATGCCGTCGACGCATGGCTCCGTGATCGGTTATCACGGCATGATCGCCCGATGGTTCGACTTCGCCATGGTCGCCGCCATCGCCGACGGGTTCCCCGACCATGACATCGTGCTCGTCGGTCCGGTCGATGCCGAAGTGTCCGACCCGATCGCCGCACTGACGGCCCGCAGCAACGTGACGCACATCGGACCACGCCCGAGCGATGAGATCGCCGCCTACGTCCAGGCCTTCGACGTCGGGTTGGTCCCGTTCGTGGTCGACGACCTCACCCGGGCCGTCAGCCCCCTCAAGATGTACGAGTACATGGCTGCTGGCGTTCCCGTGGTCGCAGCGCCCCTGCCGGTGTGTGTCGACCATCCGGCCGTCACAACGGCAGCATCGCCGGAGGATGCCGTTGCCGCCGTGGGCGATGCCCTCGCGCTGAGCTCGGACCCCGCGCACGCCGAGATGTTGGCGAATGCTGCTCTGGAGGCGAGTTGGGATCGCAGGATCGAGCCGATCCTCGAACGGCTGGATGCCGCCTCGCTGAGGTACGTGCCGTCGTGAGCCACATCGCCTTCGTCACCACCGAACTCGCGCCCCATACCCCCGGCGGCGCCGGGGTACTCGTCTCCGAACTGCGTCGGGAGCTCTCCGACGCGGGGCACCGGGTATCGATCGTGCTCGCCGCGGAGCCAACGGAGCCCGTCTCCGACACGAGCATCGTCATGGCGGATGGAGATGATCCGGCTGGCTGGGATCTTCCCTTCATGACGGTCTCCAAGGCGGCGGCGGAGGCGCTAGCGGGGCTGCACGCGACCGACCCGGTCGATCTGGTGGAGATCCAGGATTTCGATGGACTCGCTTTCTGGACCCTGACCCATCGGCGGGACCTCGGTGTCGCCGAGATCCCGGTGCTCGTACGCTTCCACGGCCCCGTGGATCTCCAGACCCAGGCCGTGGGAGTCTCAGATCCTGAACTCGACGCGGCGGGTGCCATGGAGCGTGAATGCTTCGCCATGGCCGACGGCGTGATCGTGCCGTCCGACGGCATCGCCGACCTCGTCGTCGATCGCTACGGCGTCGACGAGGATCGCATCGTCGTGGGCCCACCCGTGGTCCGCCGCCTGGGCGGCCCTCGATGGGTGGCAGGTGGTACGGACATCCTCGTGATCGGTCGGCTGGCCGAGGTCAAGGGCTCCCACGACATGGTCGACGCCGTCGTTCCCATCCTCGCCGAGTCGTCGGAAGCGACGGTGACCTTCGTCGGCGGCGACGGGTGGAGTGCGACTGCGCGTCGCCCGATGGGCGAGTGGTTGGCCGAGCGCATTCCCGGAGGGCTCTCCGATCGTTTCCGCTTCGTCGATTGGCTCGACCGCACCGCACTGGCCCAACGGATCCGACAGGCGATGGTGGTCGTCGTCCCCTCCCGGTTCGAGAGCTTCAACCTCGCTGTGCACGAAGCCAGGGGCATGGGTGCGCCCGTGGTCGTACCGGACATCGCCGCGTTCGCGGGGACACTCGACGAGGCCCACGGCGCCATCGTCTACGACGGCACCGTCGCGGGATTGACAGCGGCGCTTCGGCGCGTCATCGGGGATCCCGTATTCGTGGAATCGCTGGCCCAATGCGACACCGCAGACGTCGGCGATCCCCTCGCTGTCTATGGGGAGCACCAACCGCCGGTTCGGCACCTGCGCAGTCAGGGCGGACTCGCAACCGCGGCCCTTGCCCGCGTCGAGGAGGTCTGGCTCGAACCGAGGCGTCGGCAGCCGCCACCCACATTGGGTCGACGCATCATCGAAATGATCCCCGATGGCGTGTATCGATCCCTCCGAGCGGTGGTGCCGCGTGCCCTGAAGGAGCGGATCCGTGCAACCGGCGACCTGTCCGTCGAGATGGAGCGCCGATGGTGGGAGGACCGATTCACAGCGGGCATGGAGCACCTCGCTGCGATGGAAGCAGGTTCCGTGCCGGTTCGTGTCTCGGTGATCATCCCGTGCTACAACCAGGGCGCCTTCATCCGTGACGCACTCATGTCCGTGTTCGAGCAATCCGTGGACGACCTCGAGGTCGTGATCGTCGATGATGGGTCAGATGACGGCACGACGTCCGGCATCCTCGATCGGTTGCGTTCCCCACGCATCACCATCATCCGGCAGGACAACCGCGGTCTCCCGGCTGCTCGCAACGCCGGCATCGAGGCAGCACGCGGTTCCCTCGTCGTCACGCTGGACGCCGACGACGAACTCCGTCCCTCCTTCGTCTCGACCCTCGGCGCTGCGCTCGAGAACGATCCCGACGCTGCCTACGCACACTGTTGGGCGGAGTTGTTCGGCGATACCCACATGATGTGGGCAACCCGTCCCTACAACCCATACCAGCTGATGTTGTCGAACTCGGTCGTGGGGTGCGTCCTGATGCGCAGGGAAGCGTGCCTCTCCGTCGGCGGCTACGACGCATCGATGACGCACGGCAACGAGGATTGGGATCTGTGGATTCGCCTGATGGCTGCAGGATTCGGGGCCGTCCAGGTCCGCGAACCGCTCTTCCGCTACCGCAAGCACGGCGTGTCGATGAGCGTCGAGACCGAGGCCCGATACGAAATGGCCCTCGAGGACCGATCGAGCAGGCACCCCGATCTGTACACCATCGACGCTCTCTCCACCATGAAACGCTCGCAGTACCCGTTGGTGACGATCCTCAGCTCAGGCGCCGTCGTCGTCCATGGGGACGAGCCGATCGACAGCCAACATGTCACCATCGAGCCAGGCGATGTCTCCGGTGTTGTCGACGATGTCCGTGGCAAGTACGTCGTGTACCTCGACGAGGGCACCTCGGTGTCGGCGGGAGCGCTCCTCGAGATGTGCCTCACCCTCGAAGAGCACGACGATTGGGGGGCCGTCGTGTCCGATGCCCCTTCGCCTGCGAGCGTGGTACGCACGTGGTCACTGTTCGATCCCGACGGTCCCAGCGACGTCCATACCGTGGCGGTGCAGCTCGAGGCGTCCAGACAGCTCGGCCCCGGCGACTACCCAGCTGACTCGTGGATGGTCCCATCCGAGATCCGTGGTGTCCCCGTCCTCCGCCAGCGACCCGAGGAAGCGGGCACCATTCCCGATTGGATTCGATCATGACCTCGCTCAAGCACGCCATCAAGACCGCCCTCCGGCCGCTCGTGCCCAACTCGGTGATGGCGAGATACCGGCGTCACCAACACTCCCAGGGGGCACGGCATCCCGTGGACGTCTACGTCGCAGATGGCGACGGTCCCCGTCGGTGGCGCGCCTTCACGCCGAACACGTACCGGGTCGTCACCCACGGGCCCCGCTCGAAACGGCCGAGTGCGCAGATGGTGATGCTCGGTCGGGCCGACGACGACCTCGAGCGCTACGTGGGGTCGCTCGGTGCCGAGGCCGCCGTGCGGGGCCGAGTCGCCAAGCCCTCGATGGTGGACATGCGGATCGTCGAGCCCCGTGTCGAACCCGTGTCGATCGCCGCCGATACCTCGCTGCTCGGCTCGCTCGGTATCGACCCTGACCTCGATCTCCCCACTGCGTTGCGTCTGCTCACCGACGCCGGTACCCACATCGCCCTCGTCCCCGAGGTCGTCGACGGGCCCGTCGGTGGGGACCTCCCTCCGGTCACCGGTGACACCGTGGTGGTTCTCGCCGCCGTACCCATCCACGATGTCGGTGGTGGCAGTCGAGCCGCCCAGATCGCGCTCGAACTGGTGCGACGCGGGTACCACGTCGTCTACTTGTACGCCTTCGCCTCGTCCGAGGCCGTGGACCTCGGTTTGCGCTATGTGCATCGCCACCTCGAGGAGTACTCGTTCCACGACACGGACACAGATCGGCTCCTCGGTCGATTGGCACCCGGGATCGCCATCGTGGAGGCCCCCATGGGTGATTTCATTCCCATGCTCGAACGGATGCGTGCTGGAGGATGGCGGATCCTCTACGACGTGATCGACGACTGGACCGACGAGGCGCTCGGCGGCATGTGGTACGCCCCGGTGTTCGAGGAACGCATCGTCGAACTCGCGGATGGATTCTCGGCATCGGCCCCGGACCTCCAGGACCATGTCCGACGCTTCGGGCGCGAGGCTGCGTTGGCGCCCAACGCCGTGAACGACACCCTGTTCGCAGCCCCCACGGAAGCGCATGTGCGTCCTACCGATCTGCCGCCCGGGCCGGTCCTCGGATACCACGGATCGCTGTACGGCGACTGGTTCGACTGGGATGCCCTGGCAGCGGTGGCCACCGCGTTCCCGGATCACGTGATCGCCATCATCGGCGACCATCGAAACGTCGATCGGAACCTGCCGAGCAACGTCGTCTTCCTGGGCCTCAAGCCCCAGGGCGCCCTCGCTCCGTACCTCCGTTCGTTCGACGTCGGACTCGTCCCGTTCACCCTCACCGATGTCACCCATGCCGTGTCCCCGCTCAAGGTGTACGAGTACCTCGCCTGCGGCGTTCCCGTCGCTGCGCCCCCGTTGCGTGCCCTCGAAGGCGTCGATGGGGTGCACGTCGATGTCGACCTCGTTGCGGCGGTTCGCTCGGCGATGGCCGGCGATCGCCCGGATGGTGTTCGGGCGCTGGCTGATCACTCCTGGGGAGCGAGGTTGGCACCGATGCTCGCGACCGTGGGTCGCGAGTTGCATGAGCGGTCAGATGAAGGGGCGATCATCGTCACCCGACCGACGCACCGATATGGGAACGCCGATCGGTGGTTGCGGGGCTAGGTACCCCGGACCTCAGCGACGGGGTCGGTGAAGGCATGCCATGCCTGCGCTGCCCGCCCGTCGATACGATCGAGCTCCCGTTGTGCCATGGGGACGACGCGGTCGCGATTGTCGATCAGGCGCCGGGCAGCCTCGGCAACGGCCAGGGGTTCATCGGCGCGATCGACGGTGGTCAGGTCGTACAGCTCATCACTGTCCACGAAGAGGTCCGAGGTTCTCGACATGAGGCACGGAACACCCATGGCATAAGCCTCCATGGGCATCATCGGATGGCACTCCGACAAGGTGACGTTCAGTACGATGTCCATCGAGGCCATCAACGGGAGGAACTCGTCGCGAGCGAGTTCACCGTGGACGACGAATCGATCGTGGCCGAGGTAGGCGACACCCGGGTCTGCCATGACGTGGGCGGTCCATCCCAGGATGGAGGTTGCCAGGAGCTGGGTCGTCACGTTCTTTCGCCACATGGGGAACAGGAAGACCCCGGCATGGGTCCCCTCCCCGAGGGGCGCAGCAGTGACGTGACCCACGACCGGTACACGGTTCGGGACATGGACCACGAGCTGTCCGAGCGAAGCGAAAGCCTCGCTGACACCCGCTTTGACGGTTCCCACACGGTCGATCACGCCTTCATCCCTCAGGCCGAACACGGCCGCGAGCGCCTCGGCCTCAGCGGCGTCGACGCCGTGTTGGGATGGCGCCGAGTGCGACAGCGCTGCGACGATCACCCCGGCGCTGGCAGCGGCACGTGCGAATCGGTCGGCGTTCGGGGGCCAACCCTGGATCACGACCAGCCGAACGCCGGCGTCGACCATGCTCGGCACATGTCCGACGAGCTGGCCGAGGTCGGTCGATTCGATGATCGGATCCCGGAACGCCAGCGCAGATGCTCGCACGCCGCGCCACTCCGGATGGCAGACCTGGAGGACTCCGCGCTCCACCGGAGGCACGGCGAACGATGGAACCTCCTCCGCGATGCTACGACGGTGCCTCAGGCGGGGCATGGGCCGGTCACGTCCGGTCGACCATGGAGCGGATGGCAGCCACGATCTGGTCGGGCGACGTCGAGTCGCCGTAAGGGCTCGGAACGCTCATCAGCTCCCGGTGGCGATCGTCAGCCGTGACGAGGGCACGCTCGAGGGTGGGGACGAGATCGGGGCCCGGAACGACCCTGGTCACGAACGTACCCTCGACCTCCTGTCGTTCCGTCGACCTCCGCACCACGACCGAGGGTCGCTTGAGCACCGAGACCTCCTCCTGGACGCCACCGGAATCCGACACGATGAGCAGCGACGACGCCCCGAGGCCGATGAAGTCCCGGTAACCGATGGGGTCGACGATCCGGATCGTTCCCACCGACTCGGAGAGGTCGTACTCGGCAATGCGGGCCTGGGTCCTCGGGTGCAGCGGAAGGAGCACCGGAGCATCGAGGTCCCTCAGCGCCTCGAGGATCGAGCGGAGCGTGGCCGGGTCGTCCACGTTCTCCGGACGGTGGAAGGTCGACAGCACGAACCCGTTCCGCTCGAGGCCATATGCCCGGAGGATCTCATCCTGTTCGGCCGGGTCGGGGAGGAGTCGCTCCACCGCCTCGATGACCGGATTGCCGGTCATGGCGATCCGATCGGCCGAGATGCCCTCGTTGCGAAGGTGTTCGACGTTGAGCGGGGTCGCGGCGAGGCACAGGTCGGAGAGGTGGTCGGCGACGACGCGGTTGTGTTCCTCCGGCATGCGGCGATCGAACGATCGCAGACCGGCCTCGACGTGGGCGAGTGGGATGTCGTTTGCGTTCGCCGCCAGCGCGCCGGCCGTGACCGCGTTGGTGTCGCCCTGGACCACCACTGCCGACGGTCCGATGTCGGCGAAGAGGGCATCGAGCTGTGATGTGGCCATGCCGATCTGGGATCCCCTGGTCTGGCCTCCGACACCGATGACCGTGTCCGGATCCCGCATCGAGAACTCGCTGAAGAACGACGACGACAGGTTCGCGTCGAAATGCTGCCCGGTGTGGATGACATGGGCATCGTCGCCGAGGAGCTCGACGATCTTTGCGAGCTTGATG
The DNA here is from genome assembly GCA_963759175.1 of uncultured Acidimicrobiia bacterium. GTDB lineage: Bacteria > Actinomycetota > Acidimicrobiia > Spongiisociales > UBA5794 > SZUA-442. The sequence goes on along the minus strand of CAVWXP010000009.1, from coordinate 72,702 downwards.
ATCTCGGGTCGGGTTCCCAGGACGACCGCGACGGGTCCTTGCGACGTACGGGATGGCATGTGGTGATTCGCTCCGGCTGGCTACGCTGCGCGGCATGTTACGAGTGCTTGTCTGGCTGGGGCAGTTTCTCGTCGTTGCCCCCAGCGTGTACGAGGCGCTCATCAGCCTCTTCGGCCTCCGGACACCGGCGATCGGTACTCCGGCCACGCCCCGCATCCGTGTGCGGGCGATCGTGCCCGCACACGACGAGGGTGCGGTGATCGAGGGGATCGCGGCGGACCTCGCGGCCCAGGAGTACCCCGACGACCTCCTGGAGTCGGTCGTGATCGCCGATCGCTGCACCGATGACACCGCACGACGTGCCAGCGATCACGTCGGCGTTGCCATCAGGTCATCGGGTGGGGGAGGGAAGGGGGCGGCGATCTCCTGGTACCTCGACGCGAATCCGCTCTCGGATGAGGGGCTCCTCGTCGTCCTCGATGCCGACAACCGGATCGAGCCGGATTTCATCGGTCGGATCGCAGCGGCACACGAGGACGGCCACGACGTCATCCAGGCCTACCTCGATGTGACGAACCCCGATGCCTCGGCCATCGCCCTCGCCAACGCGCTCACATACTGGGCATCGAACCGGTCCGTGCAGCTCGCACGTTCCAACCTCGGATGGTCGTGTGACCTCGGTGGCACCGGGATGGCCGTGTCGGGCCGGGCATTGGCAGCCGTCGAAGGCGTCGCCGATGACCTCACCGAGGATCTGGCGCTCAACGTACGGCTCAACCTCGCCGGATACCGGACGCACTTCCTCCACGATGTACGTGTTCGAGATGAGAAGCCGGTGTCGACCGATGCCAGTGTCGTCCAGCGTGCCCGGTGGGTACGGGGCAAGCGTTCGGTCCAGAGGGCCTATGGCGGATCGGTGGTACGACGTGCCGTTGCCGACCGTGATATGGCGCTCGCCGACCTCGCATTCCGTCTCTTCAACCCCGGACGATCGTTCCTGGCCCTTGCCCTCGTGCTCCTCGCGATCGTCGCTGCCGTGTTCCCCGATGCGGGCCTCTGGCCCGTCGCCGTCCTCGCGCCCATCGCGGCGACCGTCGTCCTGCTACCGCTGGTGTTCCTCGTCGTCGACCGCGTGCCCGGCCGCTACCTCGTCCGATACCCCTACGTCGTCATCCTCGCCTTGCTGTGGATCCCGATCAGGATCGCCAGCCGACTCATCGGGGGATGGCGCCGCACCCCGCACTCCGGATGAGGCGAGTCGACTACGCCCCGGGTCGGCGACGAGATACCACAGGGGGAGCGATGCGAGGGCGATGAGGTAGAGCCCGTAGGCGTACCGGAACTCGTGGGCCGGTGACGTCAGGACCAGGTTCGCCAGGTGGATGAGGTAGAGCACGCCGACCCATCGCAGTGGTGCGAGTTCACGCCTCGCGGCGACGAATCCAAGGGTGACCAGTCCGGCGAGCACCCATATCGCTGGCCGCCAGGTGAGCCACTCGATCTCCGACCGCTCCGCCGCCTTGTATACGGCGAGCGTCGCATCGTACGCCCTCTCCGATAGGGGATCGCGTGCGAGTCCGAGGGTGTTCGGCCAGATGTCGAACGGGGGCCGATGGACGAAGGTGTCCGTCCGATTGAACGGCGACAACAGGTACTCGGCGGCGCACCATCGGTGGCCGAGGACCGTCATGGGTGCGGCGGTTGCCACGGAAACGACGAGCCTCCGGTAGTCCGAGGGGTTGTCGCGGATGACCTGATTGTCGTATCGCGGATGGAACAGGAGCGGCGTCGAGTCGCCGCAGGCATAGAACTCCCGAAAGATGGCGAGTGGGGCGACTGCGGTGACGAGGGCGAGATCCGACGATGTGACGACGTCGAGGTCGTTGACGACGACAGCGGCGACGTCTGGCATGAACACCTGTGCCGGCTCGATCGGGGCATCGGTCGCGGGGAGAACCACGAGGAGGATCGCAGGGAGAGCGACTCCCACCCCGATGACGCCGGCGAGCATCGTGGCGATCCCCTTCCACGATCGCCAGAACGCAATGGTGAGGGCGATCGCGAACGCGAACGCGGTGAGGCGGCCGTTGGGGCGCAGTGCCGTCATCATGCCGAGGGCGATACCCAGGCGAACGGGGCCCCACCATCCGATCCAGTACGTTGAGCGGTCCCTCGCCATGAGGAGCAGCTCGGTGAACACCCACAGCATCGCGAGGGAGAAGGGGACGTCCTTCCACATCGTGACCGTGGTGGCACCGGTCATCGGCAGGAGCGCGATGACCCAAACCGCGCCGGCAGCGAGTGGGAGCGCGACGCCGACCTGGACGAGGCGCCTCGCCACGACGGCCAACAGCAGCGATGTCACCGCCACGTGGACGAGGGTCACCATCGCGGGTGACTCCCAGAGCAGGGACACCAGCCACATCGACGCGGTGTGGGTGATGGGGTGCGTATTGACGAACTCGAACGTCAGGGCCTGGTTCCACTGATCGATGGAATCGCTGCTCATGATCGCGGGAGCCCATCCGGCCCACCACACGAGGAGGGGGATCGCTGTCAGGGCACCGAGCGCGGTCGCTCGCCGCGCATCGGCGTGGGGATTCGCTGTCACCCTGCGATGGTACGACGAATCGCGGATCGCTTCCGATTGCAGGTGACACCGACTTCGGGTGCACTGCCGGTAACCTGCCACCCGGACTCCAGCCTTCCTCGCAGGACCTTCGGGGGGACCCTCTGACCACCGACTACTACGACTCAGATAGTGCGCGCAAGCCGCTCGCGTCCGAGGTGACCAACCTGTGGGCGCACCGCGGCCTGATCAAGCTCATCGTCCAGCGCGATCTGACGGTTCGCTACAAGCGTTCGACCCTCGGCGTGTGGTGGACCCTGCTCAACCCACTGATGACGACCGGCGTGATGTGGATCGTCTTCGGGCAGTTCTTCCGGTTCGAGATCCCCGGCGACACACCGTACATCGTGTACCTGCTGTCCGGCATCCTGCTGATCACGTATTTCACCCAGGCCGTGATGGCTTCGGGTTCTGCCATCGTCGGCAGCGCAGGGATCCTGACCAAGGTGTACGTCCCGCCGGAAGTGTTCTCGGTTGCAGCGGCGATCGCCGCCGCGGTCAACTTCATGATCAGTCTGGGCATCCTGCTCGCCATCCAGCTCGTGACGGGTGCGGGGATCCCCTGGACCGTGATCTTCGTTCCGATCGTCGTGATCGCCATGTTGGCGCTGACGGCCGGATTGGGTCTGTTCATCGCCGCTGCCGCCGTGCACTTCTTCGATGTGCTGGATCTCACCGCCGTCGTGATCCAGCTCGTGGGGTATCTCACGCCGACGTTCTACCCCATTTCGATCGTCCCTGACCGGTTCCAGTGGATGATCAAGGTCAACCCGCTGTACTCGTACCTCACGGTCTTCCGGGACGTCGTCTATGGCGATGCCGGGGCCGAACCGTGGATGTGGGCGTACATGCTCGGATCGGCGATCATCGTCCTCATCGTCGGTGTGTACACGTTCTCGCGCAGTTGGCGCCGGTTGGTGGTGTTGCTGTGAGCGATCCTGCCATCAGCGTCCGGGACGTGCGCCTCGAGTACCGGTTGTCCCGGTCGCGCACGGGCTCCATCAAGGAGTACACGATCCAGTTGATGAAGCGCGAGCGCAACTACGAGTCGCTGTGGGCGCTCGACGGCGTCTCGTTCGAAGTGGCCGAGGGCGAGGTGTTCGGCATCATCGGCCCCAACGGAGCAGGCAAGTCCACCTTGATGAAGGTCATGGCACGGGTGCTGCCCCCAACCACGGGCCGTGTCCTCGTCCGCGGATCAGTGGCTCCGATGATCGAACTCGGCGCCGGATTCAACAACGACCAGACCGGGCTCGAGAACATCATCATGTACGGCACCCTCCTGGGTCGCACGCCCGACCACATGCGATCTCGCGCTGAAGCGATCGCGGATTGGGCCGATCTGAGTGACTACATCGATGTTCCTCTCCGCTCATACTCCTCTGGCATGCTCGCTCGCCTTGCCTTTTCCATAGCGACCGACATCGAACCCGATGTACTCGTGGTCGATGAGGTACTGTCGGTTGGCGATGCAGCGTTCCAGATGCGCTCGGGCGAGCGGATGAAGACCTTGATCGACCGTGGAGCCTCCGTCGTGATCGTCTCCCACAACCTGGGCAGCGTGCTCGACCTCGCCGACCGCGCAATGTGGCTCGACCACGGGAAGTCACTCATGACGGGCGATCCGGCCACCGTCGTGGATGCATACCAGAAGTCAGTCGAAGCCGAGGAGGCATGATCCGTGAGTGATGTGAACCCCGACGTCTCGGTGGTGCTTCCCGTATACAACGAGATCGACCACCTCGACGAGGAACTCCAGCGCATCCGGGAGGCCTTCGACGCGTCGGACTACGTCTACGAGATCATCGTGGTCGACGACGCATCGACCGACGGGAGCTCAGAACGTCTCAAGGAGATCCCGTGGGTGCGGCTCATCTCATTCACCTCCAACCGGGGTCCGGGCGCGGCTCGCAAGATCGGCACCGAAGCTGCCCGTGGCGCGGTAGTGGTGTGGTCGGACGTCGACATGTCGTACCCGAACGACGAGTTGCCGGACCTCGTGGCGGCGCTCGAGGGGTACGACCAGGTCGTTGGTGCCCGGACCACCGAGGAAGGGACACACAAGATCGCTCGTGTCCCTGCCAAGTGGACGATCAGGAAGCTCGCCGAGTACCTGTCCGGGACCGATATCCCGGATCTGAACTCGGGATTCCGGGCGTTCCGACGATCGGTGGCCTGCGCAGTTCCTCCACCTCCTGCCCGATGGGTTCTCCCATGTGACGACGCTCACCATGGCCTTCCTCGCCAACGGGTACTCGGTGCGGTACGTCGACATCGACTACGCCAAGCGGTCCGGGAAGTCGAAGTTCCGTTTCGTCGCAGACACCCGGCTCTACCTCCAGCAGGTCACGCGCATGATCATGATGTGGAACCCGCTGCGAATCCTCATGCCCTTTGCGATCGTGCTGTTCCTGATCGGATTCGGCAAGGTCGTGTTCGACCTGTTCGACAAGAACTTCCGCGTCGGCACGAACACCTTGCTCGTCATCACCGCCGCCGGCCTCGTCTTCGTCCTCGCACTGCTCGCCGACCTCGTCGTCCAGGTCACGAGACCGAGGCACTCGGTCCTCCCGGCGGCCGTACGCGAGTGGTCGTCGCACCCGACGATCAATCACGGGGATGTGATCGATGGGTGATGGCACCGCGTTGCGCGTGGGGGTCATCGGCGCTGCCGTCTCAGCGAACAAAGGGGCGGCGTCGATGTTCTACGGACTCGTCGACGGCCTCGCCTCCGAGGCGGCACCGCTCCACATCGAACTCCTGACCACCTACCCCTCGGACGACCGGGCCTCGCTGGACACGACATCCCTGCCCGGTGGCGTCGACGTCACGATCCGTGACGCCTCGCCCGTGCGCCTCCTGCTCGCATTCATCGTGGCCCTACCCATCAGGCTCCTCGATCGGATCGGCATTCCCATCGGTCCGCTCGGATTCAACCGGCTCGTTCGCTCGGTTCGTTCCTCCGACGTCGTCGTCGACCTGGCTGGAATCTCGTTCGCCGATGGACGGGGAGTACCGCTCCTCGGATACAACTCCGTCATGTCACTCCTCCCCTACCTCGCTGGTGCGCGGGTCGTCAAGGGCTCCCAGGCCCTCGGTCCCATGCGCAAGCCAGCCACCCGATTCGCTGCAGGCATCGTCCTGCCGCGGATGGCGATGATTTGCGCCAGGGGCTCGAGGACGAGGTCGCATCTCGACCAGATGGGTCTCACGAATGTCGTCGATGCGGCGGACATCTCGTTCCTGATGTCGACCGGTGTCGTACCCGACGGCCTCCCTGCGCATCCCGGTGACGGGCACGTGCGGATCGTCGTCATGCCGAGTTCGGTCGTCGACGGCTATGCAGCGCGATCCGGTATCGATCACATCGGGGTGCTCGCATCGGCGATCGAACGGCTCGCGGCAAGAGGTCACGAGGTGATCGTGGTGCCTCATTCGTACCGGTCGAATGGAGAGCGATCGCGCATGAACGACGGCCCAATCGTCGCAGACCTCGAAGCGGCCGTGGAGCGGGATTCCGCCTCCTTCGTCAACCTCGACCTCGATCCACGCTCGCTCCGTGCCATTGCGGGGAGTGCCGATCTCGTCATCACGGGTCGGTTCCACGGCATGGTGTCATCGCTCGAGGTCGGCACCATTCCCGTCGTCATCGGATGGAGCCACAAGTACGGCGAGGTACTCGACCAGTTCGGTGTTCCCGACCAGGGCATCGCCGTTGAGGACCTGACGAGTGATCGGCTCGTCACCCTCGTCGAGCACTCCCTCGCGGATCGGGCGGTACTCGAAAGACACATCGCGGGTGCCCTCGACGGCGTCAACGCCTCGTCGAGGGTGAATATCGACGTGATCCGGTCCGTGGCGGTGTCCGGATGAACGGACTCGATGATGTCATCGCCGGCGACTGGTGCATCGGGTGCGGCGCCTGTGTGCATGCCGATCAGACACTCGCCCTCGAGCTCGATCCGGTCAAGCTCATGTATCGCCCCAACGCTGCCGGAAACGAGGCAGCCGTTGCCGTCTGTCCGGCGATCGAGGTCGACTACGACTCGCTCCAGAGGTTCATCTTCGGAGACGTGGAGGCGGACGCCTTCGGCGTTGTCGACTCCGTGCTGCTCGCACAGAGCCGCAACATCGAGCGCAACATGGCTGCGTCGAGTGGTGGGCTGATCAAGGAGTTGCTCCAGCAGCTGCTCGAGCGCGACGACGTCGCTGGTGCGATCGCCTTGTCACATGTCGAGGGCCTCGAGTTCGCTCCGACCAGGATCGACGATCCGGCAGACGTGGACACGCTCCCGGGGTCGATCTACCACAACCTCGACCAGAGTGCTGCGTTGACCCTTCTCAAAGAAGCCGAGGGTCCGATGGTGCTCGTGGGGATCCCGTGCGTCCTCGAGGGGATCTTCAAGTACATCCAGCACCTCGAACCGGAACTGCTCGATCGGATAGCGATGACGATCGGACTGCTGTGTGGATGGCAGTACACGCACCACTCGATCGAGGCGATGGGCGAGTACCTCGACTACGACCCGGCCGACATCGTCGATGTCGCCTACCGGGGCGGTGGACCGATCGGCAAGTACCGGGTTTCGCTCGTCGACGGATCCGAGCGCACGGCGTCGCGTCGCGTGGACTTTTCCTACCAGGTCGCATTCGACCGGCATTTCAACACACGCCGATGCCACATCTGCGTGAACCATTCCAACTTCCTCGCTGATCTCGTCGTCGGCGACGCGTGGCTGCCATCGACGCTCATGACGAAGACCGGCATCTCGCTCATCATCGCGAGGACCCCGGAATCGCGCGCCGAGATCGACTCGCTCGTGGATCGTGGCTCGATCGTCGTCACGGAGGTCACGAGGGAGGAGATCCGCGAATCGCAGACCGATCGCGTCATCTACGGCGAGTTCGCATACGCCTACGCCGACTACCTCACCGAACAGTCGATCCCGACGCCGCGGCTCGATGGTCCCAACCGTTCAGCGGGCAAAAGGGCATCGCCAAAGGAGCTCGATGCGTTCCACGAGGAGTACCTCGCCAAGACGCAGCTCCAACGCGACCGACAGTACCGACGCCTGTGGTGGCGGAAGGCGACGAAGGGGGCGCCGCAGCTGATGGGTCGTTACTGGCGGTGGTTCACGGTGCGCGTGTTACGGGTCAAGTCCCTCAAGGGCGAACGCCACGAGGTTTCGCGCTCCAAGCTCAGCGACTTCCGCTGACTCGTCGTTTCGAAGCCCCATCGGCGATCGACGACACCGCGGCACCCGTGAGATCGACGAGGATGAACACGATCCTCGCCAGTACCGCGATGGCGGCGGCCTCGGATGCAGGTCCACCCCACAATGCGATGAACACCGCTTCGCGCACGCCGAGTCCGCCCGGGAGCGGCAGGACGAGAAATCCCGCGAGCCATGCGTAGGAGGTCGCCGCCACGACATCGACCGTATCCGGGTCGAACCCGAGTGCAGAGGCGGTCACCGAGGTTGCCGCGCCGATCGCCACCCACGCAGGCATGGTCAAAGCGATCGCGGTGGACGACAGCCGAGGTGAGGCAGACGGGAGCGTGACGGTCGTGCCGAATCGCGACGTCAATGCGTTGATGCGACCGATGACGGCCTCGCTCAGGACGGCCACCGTGATCCCGATCATGGCAAGGGAACCGACGAGCCATCCCGCCTTCCCGGCCGCGCCCGACGAGCCGAACGCCAGGAACAGGCCGCCTGTGGCTGCTGCGGCCGCGTACGTCGTGATCAGGCTCATGGCGACGCTCGGGTAGGCGATAGATCGCGCGACGCCGTCGCGCGAGGCCAGCTCGCTCCTCCCCAGCACCGCCCACAGTCCGCCGGGAATGTACTTGCCGAGTTGACCGACGTAGTACCAGCGCATGCCACCCAGCGAGGGCACCGTTGCTCCGAGTTTGCGCATGATGCGCAGCCAGTTCGCCCCGACGGTGAACATGCCTGCGAGACCGATTCCCATGGCTGCGAGCAGGACAGCGGCATCGAGATCGGCACCGGTCAGCTCATCGCGTGACAGGTACACCGCGTACGCGGCGAACGCGAGGCCAACGAGGCCCACGATCACGCCGATCGAACGTGACCGGCGCGATGGGTTCGGGGCCGGAGCCTTCGGTTCGCGATCGTTGCTCGGCGTGTCCACCGCGGCGACCTTAGATGCTGCATCCCCCAATGATCGGTAGGTCGTCGTGATCGCGGGCGTTGCCCGCTTGCTGTCCATAGGCTTGCGGACGCCATGGGAGATCCACACGAAGGGGCCGCAACCGTCGACGACGATGCGGGACGTATCGCATCAGGCGTTGTGATCGCGGCGGTCGTCGTCGTGGTCGCCGTCGTCCTGGGCCTGTCGCTGCTGGGCCTGCGGTCGTTCTATGGCGCCGACATCATGGAGAGCTTCGCGCCGTGGCGCAGCCTTCCGCCCGATGGCGTCGTTCCGACGAATCCGCTCGTCGGGGACACCGTCGACACCATCATGCCTGAGAAGGCGGCCATGCGATCGATGCTCGGGCCATCGCTGCCCACCTGGAATCCGTTGCAGCTCGGTGGGACGGCGTTCGCATCCATTCGCAATGCGGGTGTCTTCTCGGCCCTCAACCTGCCGTTCTGGATACTTCCGCTCTGGTATGCCCCGGCCGTCTCGAAGGTCCTCGAATTGGCCGTAGCCATCGGATTCACCGCCTGGTTCCTGCGCCTCCATGGCCTCCACCGCGCGAGTTCCATCGTGGGAGGGTTGATCTTTGCGTTCAGTGGCTTTCAGGTGGCGTGGAACAACTGGCATCAGACCCATGTCGGCGCGCTCGTCGCTGCATTGTTCTGGTCGATCGAGATGGTGTTCGTGAAGCGAAAAGCGGTGTGGGCACTACCGCTCGTCGCCGTGGTCGCGACGATGTGGTTCGAGGGCTTTCCCAGCGTCACGGGCTACGGACTCGCCTTCGGCGGCGCCTACGCCGTGGTTCGAGCGCTCTCGATCAGCGAGATCCGCGTCGCTGCGGGTCGCCTGGTCGTCCTCGGCGCGGGTGTCATCGTCGGGACGGCGGTGGCCGCTGTGCAGCTGGTGCCGTTCTACGGGTCGCTCGTCGCCCAGGACCTGACCGAGCGCGCTCAGGCGTCGGGCATCCACCTGCCGATCCGCACCATCGCCACACTGGTGGTTCCCAACGCCTTCGGATCGCCGGTCGACCGGAACTACTTCGGACCCATCAACTACATCGAGATCCAGAGCTTCATCGGTATCGCAGCGGTCGTGTTGGTCGTCGCCGCGCTCGTCTACGGACGCTCCGTCGTCCGTCCTTCCGTCCTGTGGTACTTCGTGGGCGCCGCGGCAGTCGCAGCGAGTCTCATGTGGATCGGGGGACCACTGCTCGAACTCCTCCAGAAGACCCCCCTGTTCGGCCTGAACTTCGTCGGGAGGCTCAGATCCGTCCTGGGGTTCCTCCTCGCTGTGGTGGCGGCAATCGGATTCGAGGCGGTGCTGCGTGGTGTCCCCGAGCGGTCTCGTTGGGGGCGTCGCTCGATGCTCGCCATCGCCCTCGGTGCTGTCGGAGCCATCGCCGGTGGGGCGCTCCTGCGCGCATGGCAGATGGCAGAGGCCAATCTACAGACCGACTACCTGCGGGACCGACTCATCGTTGCGGGCATCATCGCAGTGGTCACCCTTGCGGCGTTGGGCATGGCGCATGTCTCCCACGCCCGCGCCCGAGTCGGCTTCGTGGTCGTCGTTCCGTTGGTGATCGCCCTCGAGGCGACGATGTTCGCAGGCCCGTTCTGGCCGCAGATACCGGTCGAGCAGTTCTATCCGACGACTTCGACCCACGCGTTCATATCCGAGCGCATAGGCGATGAGCGCGTGGTCGTGGCCGGCCTCGCCCTGTATCCGAGCACCACGGCGTACTTCGGCATCCGATCGGTGACCGGACACGCATTCCACGACGAGGAATGGCAGGACCTCCTCGAGGTGATCGACCCCGACGTCATGGACGCAAGTCCCACGTTCTCGATCCTCGCATCTCGGCCCGATGTCGGAGTCTCGCCGGTCCTCGACCGCATGTCGGCCCGCTACTTCGCAACCGATCCCCGCATCGCCCTCGCAGGGTCCTCGATCCGGCTCGGTGAACCGGACACGACCATGCCGATCGACGGCGGATCCGTGTTCGAGGTCGATGCCATCTCGATTCCCCGCGGCGTGTCCCTGTCGATCGTGGCGGGTTTCGACCCGGGGACCCGGGCCGACGAGTTCATCCTCGAAGGCCTCGATCCGACCGGAGCCGTGGTGAGCGCCGGATCACGTCGCATCGACAAGTACCTGAGCGAAGGGCCCCTCCACATCGCGATTCCCGAGGATCAGGCCGTGGTTCGCCTCCGATTGCGATACGAAGGGGATACGGCGGTGCCAGTCGTCTCCACTACGGACGGAGTGCCGGTGTTCGACATCACCTACGCGGAGGCCGACAACCTCCGGTTGGTCCTTTCGGACGCGATGCCGATCTACGAGCGACTCGGTGTGCTCGAGCGCATCCGGTGGGCGTCGGAGGCACTGGTCGTGGCCAACGAGACCGCGAGGCTCCGCCTGCTCGGTGAGGGCATCGACGGAGGAACGGTGATCCTCGATGGCGGCAGCGCCCAAACCTCTGGCGGAGCTGGAAGCATCTCGGTTCTGAGCGACACAGGAGGTGCGATCTCACTCGAAGTCGTCGCCGACGGCGCAGGCTTCGTGGTCGTAGCCGAGAGCATCCAGACCGACTGGGTGGCGACCCTCGACGGCGAATCGGTTCCCATCCTCGATGCCGATCATGCCTTCGGTGCCATTGCGGTGCGGAAGGGCACGCACACGGTCGAACTCCGTCACGTGCCGCCCGGTGCGCCCGCGGGCTCGATCATCTCGGCCTCGGCAGTCCTACTATCGTTGTCGATGTTGGGGATAGCGGCAGTACGCGCGCGGTCGGTTCGCCGGCTCACGACGACCGATGAGGAGCCCGATGAACCAGCCTGAATTCCCCGTCGTGCTCCCTCGCGATGTCGGCATCTTCACGCAACCCCGTTGGCTGATCGGTGACACTCCCGCATGGACGGGGCACATTCCGTTCGCTTTCTGGATCGTTTCCGCCGCGCGCCCGCGCACGGTCGTCGAGCTCGGTGCACACTATGGGAACTCCTTCTTCGCCCTTTGCCAGATGGCAGACGCCCTCGACCTCGATTGCTCGGCGTACGCCGTCGATACATGGGTGGGCGATGAGCACTCCGGTGTGTACGGCGAGGACGTGTTCACCCGCGTGTCCGAGCACAACGCCCGCTACTACGGGCGCTTTGCATCGCTCGTGCGGTCCACATTCGATGACGCCGTCGACCACTTCAGCGATGGCGAGATCGATCTACTCCACATCGACGGTCATCACACGTACGAGTCCGTGAAGCACGACTTCGAGTCGTGGCTCCCCAAGCTCTCGGATCGCGGGATCGTCCTGTTCCACGACGTCGCCGTACGGGAGCGAGGATTCGGTGTCTACCGTTTGTGGCAGGAGATCGAGGCGGCGCACTCCACGTTCACCTTCGACCACTCCCACGGACTCGGCGTTGCGGGAATCGGTGCGTCCCAGTCGGCATCGGTCGCTGCGCTCCTGGGATCGACCGATGAGACCGCAGTGGCCGTACGAAAGGTGTTCGCAACCCTTGGCGAGGCCGTTCGCAACCAAGCCGACGAGGGGCGGGCGGCCGAAGCCCAGCGCACGGAGTTCCTGTCCGAGCTCGACGCCCTGAAGGCAACGTTGGAGGGCGAAGCCGCCGCAGAGCGGGCTGCACTCCGAGTCGAATACGAGGCTCGTGAGCATCGACTGAACGATGACTACCACCGCAGGATCGCAGCGCTCGAGCTCGAGGCTCGGCTGGCGTACGACCGCGCAGCCTCTGCCTTCGATGCCCGGCTTGCGGAAGGGTCGCCGTCATGAGCCGCATTCGACGACTCGGTGCGTTGATCAGCGATGTCGGCTTCGGCCGTGCGATGGGCATCGCCTGGTCGTGGCTGCGATGGAAGGTCGCGGGCAGCAGTGTGCCACGCAACCCGGTGACGGCCCACGACTGGATCCTGGTCCACGAGGCGACCTCTCCCACCGGACACGTGGGGGACGACCTCATCTCCATCGTCGTTCCGGTGTACGAACCCCAGGAGCACCACATCCGGGCATGCGTGGCGTCCGTGCGATCGCAGACGTACGGCCGGTGGGAGATGGTGCTCGTGAATGACGCCTCACCGAGCGCCCACGTCGCAGATCTGCTGGCGGCGTTCTCCGCATCCGATGAGCGCATACGAGTTGTCACCCGCGAGCAGAATGGCGGTATCGCCGCTGCGACCAACACCGGTATCGAAGCGGCGACTGGCACGTTCATCGCGTTCATGGACCAGGACGACCTGCTCGTGCGTACGGCCCTCGAGTGGGTGGCGACCAGCACCGGCGTCGCCGATCTCATCTACACGGACGAGGCGAAGGTGGACGACGATGGCGTCATCACCGATCGCGTCCTCAAGCCGTCGTGGTCACCCCGTCTCCTGCTCGGGTACAACTACATCTCACACCTCTCGGTCGTCCGTGCCGAACTCGCCCGACGTGTCGGTGGTCTGACCGACGATTCGAGTGGAGCCCAGGACCACGACTTCCTCATCCGCCTGTCGGAGGAGCCCATGACCGTGGTCCACATCCCCAGCGTCCTGTACCTCTGGCGGCGCTCAGCCGCCTCGACGGCGGACGACCCGTCCGCCAAACCCTATGCGGAGGCGGCGGGCCTCACGGCGGTGGGACGCGCCATCGAGCGCCGCCAATGGCCGGCAACGGCAACGTTGGGGCGCGGCGTTCCGTTCAAGTACGCCGTGCAGTGGGACGTGCCGGATGCGGCCCCCCTCGTCAAGGTGGTGGTGCCGACCCGCGACCGGGTGGACCTCCTCGAGGTGACCCTCTCTTCGCTCCTCGAGCGGACCGATGGGATCGACCTGCATGTCGTCATCGTCGACAACGGAAGTCGCGAGCCGGCCACGGTGTCCTACCTCGAGCGGATGGCTGGCAGGTCCGACGTAACGGTGGTTCGTCACGACGATGCGTTCAACTTCAGCCGATTGTGCAACATCGGAGCCGACGCCGGCCCGTCGGCCGAGCATCTGCTGTTCCTCAACAACGACGTCGAGGTGCTCCATCGTCGCTGGTTGATCCAGATGGTGGGATGGTTCAACGATCCCGACGTCGTCGCTGTCGGCACCGAGCTCCTGTACGAGGACAGGCAAACGATCCAGCATGGTGGTGTTGCTGTGGGCTCAGGGCACATCGGATGGCACTTCTCGGGTGGTCTCGAGAATCAACCCCGCCTGGGCGACCCTCACGACTCGGCCCACGAGGTCACCGGTGTGACGGCGGCGTGCCTGCTCGTGCGTCGTGCAGCTTTCGATGCCGTGGGAGGATTCGAGGAGATCCTCCCCACCGACTTCCAGGATGTGGACCTGTGCCTCAAGCTCACGCGCCACCTGGGTGGGGTGATCGTCTACGAGCCGATGTTCCCGTTGCTCCACCACGAATCGGCATCGCGGGGCGATGTGGATGCCGGCAACGGGTACACGATCAACCGCATGAGGTTTCGTTGGCCCGGCATCGCGGAGAGCACCGACCCCTACTTCCATCCGCTCGCGGAGCAGCCGTACCTCGGTGAGTTCGGGATCATCGATACGACCGACCAACTCTCGGTGCGCCTCGCTCCGCGCGTCGTCACCACGAAGGGCGTCCCCACGGACCCGGGCGTTCTCCCGGCGAACGAGTGGTCGGACGAGGGACGACCGTGAGCGCTGCCCATCCGGCGATTGAGGGCCTCGAGCTGCTCCAGCCCAAGGTCTTCGAGGACGATCGTGGACACTTCCTCGAGCGGTGGAACCATCGTCGATTCAACGATGTGGTCGGATACGAGGTTCGCTTCGTCCAGGACAACCAGTCCCGCTCGCTACGAGGCGTGCTGCGCGGACTCCACTACCAGGTGAGTCCCTCGCCACAGGGCAAGCTGGTCAGTTGCATCAGCGGGGCGGTCTTCGACGTGGCGGTCGATATTCGTCGATCATCGCCGACATTCGGTGCGTGGTTCGGGATCGAGTTGACCGCGGAGAACCATCGGCAGCTGTGGATCCCTGAGGGCTTCGCCCACGGTTTCCTGGCCCTGTCCGATGGTGCTGAGCTGTTGTACAAGACGACCGACTACTACGATCCGGCGGCCGAGCGTTCGATCCTCTGGGACGATCCCGAGATCGGAATCGAGTGGCCTGTCGGTGGCGAGCCGCCGCTGGTATCGCCCAAGGACGCGCTCGCCCAACCCCTTGCAGACGCCGAGGTGTTCGCTTGAGCCGGCGCGGAGGCACGATCACATGAGCCGTAGGTACCTTGTCACCGGCGGAGCCGGATTCATCGGCTCGAACTTCATCCGGCGCGTGCTGCGCGCCGAACCCGACGCCCATGTGACGAATCTCGATGCCTTGACCTACGCAGGCGTGCCCGCGACGGTCGCCGAACTCGACGCCCTCGGTCGCCACACGCTCGTGCACGCCGACATCCGTGACCCAGAGGTCGTCGACCGTGTCATGGCCGGTCACGACGTCGTGGTCCATTTCGCGGCCGAGAGCCATGTCGACCGCTCCATTGCGGGGCCGAGTGTGTTCCTCGAGACCAATGTGGTGGGAACGGGTGTCCTGCTCGAGGCTGCGTTGCGCCACAACGTGCCGAGGTTCGTCCATGTCTCCACGGATGAGGTCTACGGTTCGGTGGCCGAGGGATTCCCCGATGAGTCGGCTCCCTTGGATCCCGTCCAGCCCGTACTCGTCCTCGAAAGCCGGGTCCGACCTCCTCGCGTTGTCGTATCACACGACCTACGGGTACGACGTGGTCGTCACCCGGTGCACGAACAACTACGGTCCCTACCAGTTCCCCGAGAAGGTGATCCCTCTGTTCGTCACCAACCTGCTCGACGGTCGACGAGTACCCCTGTACGGCGACGGACGCAACGAACGCGACTGGCTGCACGTCGATGACCACACCGCAGCCCTCCACCTGCTCGTCGATGCGGGTGGGAGCGGCGAGGTGTACAACATCGGGGCCAATGCCCAGCTGTCGAACCTCGACCTCACGCACCGCATCCTCGAGGCCCTCGACCACGACGAGCAGATGATCGAGCGGGTCGAGGACCGACTCGGCCACGACCTGCGATACGCCGTCGATTCATCCAAGGTGCGTGCGCTCGGATGGAAGCCCGAGCACGACTTCTCCGCCCACCTCGCGGAGACCATCGCGTGGTACCGGGATCGTCGGGACTGGTGGGAACCGCTGAAAGGTGCGTCATGAAGGGGATCGTGCTGGCCGGGGGAGCGGGAACACGCCTGGATCCGATGACACGCGTCGCGAGCAAGCAACTCCAACCGGTGTACGACAAGCCGATGATCTATTACCCCCTCGCCACCCTCATGGATGCGGGAATCCGCGAGATACTCCTCATCTCGACACCAAGCGACGTACCGCGTTTCGAGTCGCTGCTCGGAGACGGGTCGCAGTGGGGGATCTCGATCGGCTACGCGATCCAGGACCAACCGCGTGGCATCGCCGAGGCGTTCCTGATCGGCGCCGACTTCATCGGTTCGGACTCCGTCACGCTCATCCTCGGAGACAACATCTTCTACGGCGACCTCGGTCTTGCCGATCTCGCCGCCTCGTTCGACACCGGTGCAGCGGTCTTCGCCTATCCCGTCAAGGATCCCCAGCGATACGGCGTCGTGGAGCTCGACGGCGACACCGTGATCTCGCTCGAGGAGAAGCCCGATCGTCCCAAGTCCCACTTCGCCGTTCCGGGCCTGTACCTGTACGACAACCAGGTCGTTGCACTCGCCAGGGCTCTCGATCCGTCCGATCGGGGCGAGCTCGAGATCACCGACCTCAACCGTGCGTACATGGAAAGAGGCACCCTTCGTGCTCGGATGTTGGGGAGGGGGGTCGCGTGGTTGGACTCGGGGACGCACGACTCACTGCTCGAGGCGGCGAATTTCATTGCCACGATCGAGCATCGACAGGGATTCAAGATCGCCTGTCTCGAGGAGATCGCTCTCCACCAGGGATACCTCGACGCCGACCAATTGGCTGCCCTCGTGGAGGAGATGCCGAAGAGCGGGTACCGCGAATACATCGAGGGTGTTCTCGCCGAAGGCGCTGCGTGACATCGATCGTCGTCACGGGATCGGCGGGGCAACTCGGCACCGCCTTTCGGAAACGGCTCGGGACCGATGGCACGTGCCTCGATCGTTCGCAGCTGGACCTGGGCGATACCGATGCGATCGCTGAGGTCCTGGTCACGCTGGGGCCGCGCACGGTGATCAACTGCGCGGCGTACACGGCTGTCGATGCGGCGGAATCCGATCCCGAGACGGCTCGCGCCATCAACGCGGTCGCCGTCGGCAGGCTCGCCGAGGTGTGCGCCGACATCGGGGCACGATTCGTCACCTATTCGACCGACTATGTGTTCGATGGCACGAAGGCCACCCCGTATCTCGAGAGCGACGCTCCGGATCCGATCAACATGTACGGGCGGTCGAAGCGTGAGGGCGAGATCGCTGCGGTCGGTGCGCTCGGATCGTCGCTGATCATCCGCACATCGTGGGTGATGTCCGCAACGCACCGGAGCTTCGCTTCCGTGATCCTCGGCCACATGCGCCGTGGGGTGGTGAAGGTCGTCGATGACCAGATCGGGCACCCGACCTTCGTGGACGATCTGGTGACGGGAACGCTCGATGCCCTCGACGCGGAAGCGGAGGGGATCTTGCACCTCGCCAACGACGGAGTCGCATCGTGGTACGACGTCGCTGTCGCCATCGCCGAGCAGGCCAGCATCGATCCACGCACGGTCCATCCGTGTTCCACCGCGGAGTACCCGACACCCGCGAGGCGTCCGGCGAATTCGGTGCTGGATTCCGAACGGATCCAGGAACTGGGTCTTTCGCCAATGCGCGATTATCGCGTCGCGCTCGCCGAGGTCGTCGAGCACCTGCCGTAAACGTGGAGTAGCGGACTAGTTACTCTGCGTCGAACGAGTTGCCTCTTGTGGCACTCAAGGGCAGCCATATACTTCGTGGCAGGCGGATCTAAGGAAGGTACCCTCGTGGCCAAGCGCGAGCGGAGCGCTGAGGCGCTCGACATCGGGCAGAACATTGACGAACGCGCCCGACTCCGCGCCGTTCCCGACACCCATTCACCAGGGGTCTACGAGCGATTCGGCAAACCCGTCGTCGATCGGCTGGCTGGTGTCATCCTCACGATCCTGACGCTGCCACTCGTTGCGGTCATCGTTCCACTCATCTGGTGGCAGATGGGACGACCCGCCGTCTTCACACAGGAGCGTGTCGGTCGATTCGGTCGCCCGTTCACGGTCTACAAGTTCCGCACGATGATGCCGGATCGTCGCGGTGATGTGGTGTCCTTCGATGGTCAGGAACGTCGGGTCAACCACAAGTCGATGGATGATCCCCGTCACACCGATCTCGGGCGGTTTCTCCGCAAGTGGTCCCTCGACGAGATCCCCCAGTTCTGGAACCTTGCCTTCGGCCACATGAGCCTCATCGGTCCCAGGCCGGAACTCCCGAGCATCGTCGAACGCTACGAGCCGTGGCAGCATCGGCGCCACGAGGTCAAGCCGGGACTGACCGGTCTCTGGCAGGTGTCGGCACGCGGTGACGTTCCCATGCATGAGGCCACGCACATCGATGTCGCATATGTCGACGATGTCAGCCTGGTGCAGGATCTGAAGATCGTCGCCAGGACGCCGAAGGCGATGCTGGGATCGAACAAGGGACACTGAGTAGGGCCAGGAACGAGTTCACGGCGGCTGGAGCCGCTTGCACGAGTCACCGTATACACGAACACAAGGAGTAGTCGTGAAACTGTTGCTGATAGGGGCCGGGGGCTTCATCGGTTCCAACCTCGTCGGTCATCTGATCGTACGCGGGGAACATGAAGTCATCGGGGTGGATCAGACCTCATCGAAGCTCGCGGGCATCGAGGGTCCGAACTTCACGTACATCGACATGGACATCACCGCCGCCCACGATGAGCTCGAGGAGCTCGTCAAGGCCACCGATGTCGTCGTCGACCTCGTGGCGTACGCCAACCCGAGCATCTACGTCCAGTCTCCGCTCGACGTCGTGCAGCTGAACTTCTTCGAGAACATCACCATCACCAACATGTGCGTCAAGCACGGCAAGCGGCTGATCCAGTACTCGACCTCGGAGGTCTACGGGAAGTCCGGTCGTGATGGCGCATACAACGAGGACACGTCCGACCTCATCATGGGTCCGACATCGAAGCAGCGGTGGATCTATGCGGCGGGTAAGCAGTTCCTGGAGCGGATCCTGCATGCACATGGCCTCCGCGGCGACCTCGACTACACGATCATTCGCCCGTTCAACTTCGTCGGTCCCCGATTCGACTACCTCGTCGAGGCAGGAACCGTTGGAGGCCCGAGGGTGTTCGCCCACTTCATGTCGGCGTTGATCACGGGTGGACCGATGTACCTCGTCGACGGCGGGGAGCAGCGTCGGAGCTTCACCCACATCGATGACGCATCCGATGCGTTCTCGATTCTCGTGGCCGACCCGAGGGCGTCGAACCAGATCTACAACATCGGCAATCCCGAGACGGACATGTCGATCCGCGAGCTCGCGGCGCTCATGACCGAGCTGTACGAGGAGCTCACCGGTGCTGCGCCCGTCAACGAACTGATCGAGATCTCCGGTGAGGATTTCTACGGCAAGGGCTACGAGGACATGGACCGGGTTCCGCCGGACATCTCGAAGCTTCAGTCGCTGGGCTGGGAGCCGAAACGCGGCAAGGTCCAGACGTTCACCGAGGCCATCGAGTACAACCTCAATCCGGCTGTGCACGCAAGCATCCTGTCCTGAGGAGCCTGTGACAACTCGAGAACACCATCGACTGGTGGCTCGACGCACCACGAGAATGGCCGTCTACGGCGCGGCGATCGCATGTGCGGTCGCCGCGCTGACGGCGTTCACGACCCATGGAGCGTCGGCCGCAACCGTCGACTTCGACAACGACTCGATCCTCGTGATCGCCCCGCATCCGGACGACGACGTGATCACGGCGGCGGGCATCATCTCGCGTGCCTCGGACGTGCGGATCGCCTACATCACCAACGGCGACTACTGCGAGACGCTGGATTCGGATGCCGACACCGCGTACTGCGGATCTGCCGACCCTGACATACCCTGAGACCCGCCAGCTCGAGGCCATCGCCGCACAGAGTCTCATCCAGGGTGGCACGTTCGATGAGAACCGTCTGATCTTCCTTGGATACCCCGACGGCGACGTTGGGAGCGTGTGGAACAACTCCACACTTCAACACACGTCGCGCACCGAGACGTATGGATTCGTGGGCAACGGCCTCGGTGGCACTGACTGGTTCGACTACCGGAATGGAGTCGGTGAGCAGCACGGCCAGTACAACGGTGGGTTCAAGGAGAACAGCGATCTCTACGACGACATCTACGCCCTGCTTTCGACGTATCGGCCGGACCACATCTTCACTACAGGTGAGGATGAGCGTCACCCTGATCACTTCGCGACATGGGCGGTCGTGGCGACAGCTCTGGAGGACCTCGTCGACGCGACCAGTGGCGGAGTCAATCCGTATCGCGCAACGCTGCACACGACCATCGTCCACATCGCCAATGGACCGTGCGTCGTCCAGTGGCCGGACGCAGCGGACCCCACGGTTCCGATCGACGAGGATTGTGCATCCACCTCATCTTGGTCCGAGACGTGTCCGGGATGTGTCGTTGCATGGGACGATCGGGACAGCTACATCGTCCCGGCATCGATGCAGGATCCGAATCTCGGTCAGAACCTCAAGTACCGGGCAATCGAGGCCCACGCCTCGCAGGCCGACCTCGACGGAGGATTCATCCGTCGATTCGCCCACAGAGACGAGATCTTCTGGGCGACGTCGTACGGATCGCCGCCGACCGCCCCGGTAGGTGTCGGCGACACCTACACGGTGGCGGAGGGAGCCACACGCGTGGTCGGTGCACCGGGGGTCCTCTCGAACGACGACGAGGGCACCGTGGGGGGAGCCATGACGGCCGTCAAGCTCTCGGATCCTGCACACGGATCGGTGACGGTGAATGCGAATGGGTCGTTCACGTACACCCATGACGGGTCGGAGACGACGTCGGATTCGTTCACGTATCGACCGGTGCAAGGAGGGCTCGACGGCTCGATGGCAACGGTGTCGATCGCGGTGACGCCCGTCAACGACAGTCCGATCGCGGTCGACGACGGCCCCTATGCCGTCGTGCGGGGTGGCATCGTGGCGCGCGTGGCGCCGGGCGTGTTGGGGAACGATTCTGATCCCGAGGGTGGCGGTGTGACGGCGGTGAAGGTCTCGGATCCGGCGAATGGGTCGGTGACGTTGAATGCGGATGGGTCGTTCACGTATACCCATGACGGGTCGGAGACGACGTCGGATTCGTTCACGTACCGGGCCAAGGATGCCGGCGGCAAGCTGTCGACCGTCGCCACCGTGAAGCTGACCATCGCGTCTGCCGTTCACACGACCGGGCTCGTTGACGTCACCCAGGGACGTTGGTTCCTCTATGACGGCGACGGAGCCGTCGTGAATAGCTTCTTCTTCGGCAACCCCGGTGACACGCCGGTGTTCGGTGACTGGGACTGCGATGGTGTGGAGACGCCCGGGTTGTATCGCCAGTCGGATGGGTTCGTGTATCTGAGGCAGACGAATACGCAGGGTCCTGCTGATATCTCGTTCTTCTTCGGGAATCCGGGTGATATCCCGATTGCGGGGGACTTCGACGGGAACGGCTGCGACACCATCTCGATCTATCGGCCGTCGAATCAGACGTTCTACATCATCAATGAGTTGGGTACCGATGGTGGCGGTTTGGGTGCTGCGGAGTTCTCGTATGTGTTCGGGAATCCTGGTGACAAGCCGTTTGTGGGTGATTTCGATGGTGATGGTGTCGAGACGGTTGGGTTGCATCGTGAGTCGACGGGTCTGGTGTATTTCCGGAACTCGCATTCGCAGGGGAATGCGGATGCGTCGTTCATTTTCGGGAATCCTGATGATCGGTTGATTGCGGGGGATTGGAATGGTGATGGGGTGTTCTCGCCTGCGTTGTTCCGTCCGTCGCAGGTGACGATGTATTTCCGGTTCACGAATACGGCGGGGAATGCGGACAATCGAGTTCGTTCCTGCCCAGGTGGGGTCGTCGTGGCTCCCCATCTCGGGCCGCATCGGATAGCCCAATGCCGTCAGTCGGGGAAGGCAGCCCATCCGGCGAGCTCAGCCCGGAGAGCAGGGCCGCACGACGCGTCCTCGGTTGGCTTGGCGCCATCGTGGTGTTCGCCGTCGCCGTGGCCATTGCGACGAGAACGATCGTCGTCAACCTCGAAGCTGATCTGACCGCACCGGGCGGATCGCTGTGGGACTTCCGCGATGCGAGCTTCTATTCCGTGCGAGCCGTCCTCGACGGACTCGTCCCGTACGACGTCGCTGCATACTTCGCCGCGTATCCCGTCGCCCAGGAGTTCTCGCTCCTGCCACCGACATACCTCATCCTGCACTTCCCGTTCCAGCTCGTTGCGTTCCCGACGGCGGCGACGGCCATGACGGCCGTGAGCCTCCTTGCCATCGTGGCGTTGTCGGCTTGGGTGCTGTCCCTGGCGCGGTACCCCATCCGCCCCGTCGCCGTGCTGGCCGTATCCGGGCTCGCGATCCTCAGCAACGGGGGGAGGAACCTCCTCTTCTCGGGGCAGTCGTCGATCGTGTTCATCGCTGGCGCCTATCTCGCTATCACAGCGGTTCGCACCGCCCCCGGTTCGATCGGGGTGTTCGTGGCCCTCATCAAGCCGTCGTTCGGGCTTCCGGTCGCTGCCCTCCTCGCGGCATCGGGACGTTGGCGTCGTGCCGTCGTGGGATCGGCAGCGGCCTTCATCCTCTCAGCGGTTCTCATGGTGCCGTTCATCGTGTGGTCCGGCGGTATCGGCGAACTCGTCGCCACGCTCTCTGACAACGCCGCGTTCAGCGCGGCATCGGAATGGGTCTCGCTCGAAACGACGACAGGTCGAGTGGACCTCGCGGCAACGATCGCCATGGTCACCGGACTCGTCCCTTCGGGGGTCGGCGAGGTTGCGATCGGTGTCGCA
Organism: uncultured Acidimicrobiia bacterium; assembly: GCA_963759175.1. Taxonomy (GTDB): domain Bacteria; phylum Actinomycetota; class Acidimicrobiia; order Spongiisociales; family UBA5794; genus SZUA-442. Next base: position 49,828 of record CAVWXP010000009.1, on the reverse strand, counting down.
CTGATCGCGGCCGGTGCTGCCGTATTGTGGGTTCGCCGGAACACCGTATGGGGCGCGACCCATCGGGACGCCACCATCGTGCTGATCGTGCTTGCGACCCTGCTCGGTGTGTACCACTCGTTCTACGACCTCCTGCTCCTCCTCCTCCCTGCCGTGTTGCTGACACGTCCGGACTTCGCCGGTGGGTCCGTATCGAGGCCATTGCGGTGGTCGTTGCTCGGCCTCGTGATGTTCGCGTCCTTCAATCCGTTCCGCATCGACCAGGTCATCGCCGCGCTGACCGACTCGGAGAGGCTCGTGCGACTCCTCGGTCCGGGACTCACCGGACTCAGCCTCTCGATCGCCTTCGTGCTGACCGCCGTCATCGTTGCCCGTCTGCCGGACCCGATGACTGGTCACTCTGTGCGCGAGGACATTGACTAACCGTGGCCGAGTGGAATCACATACGATGATCTGGGCAGACGAACGATGATTCGGGCGATGGCGCCGGGGGTGCATGATGGGGATTGACGCGATGTCGAAGGCAGCTTCGGTGGAGATCGACGTCGGGGCGGTGGATGGCGTCCTGCCCCTCCCGTCGGATCAGGATGCCTCGGGTAGGACATTCGGCGCCGCCGAGCTGGACTACCTCGCCGACGTCATGCGCAGCGGGACCCTCACCTCCACGAAGGGTTCGTTCGTGCGCACCCTCGAGGAGGTCTTCGCTGAAGCACTCGGCACAGCCCATGTGACCGCATGTTCGTCTGGCACCGCTGCGGTGCACACGGCGATCGCGGCCGTCGACCCGGAGCCCGGCGATGAGGTGATCACGACACCGATCACCGACATGGGTGCGCTTGCCCCCATCCTGTACCAGGGAGCAATCCCCGTGTTCGCCGACGTGGATCCGACGACGGGCAATGTGACGGCCGCCACGGTGGGTTCTCGCATGACTCAACGCACGAAGGCGATCATCGTCACGCATCTCTTCGGCAATCCGGCCGACGTCGAAGCCATCGTGGCCCTCGCACGACCACGTGGCATCGCCGTCATCGAGGACGCCGCCCAGGCGTTCGGCGCAATGGTCAGCGGTCGAGCCGTGGGGACGATCGGCGATATCGGATGCTTCAGCCTCCAGCAGGGCAAACACATCACCACCGGTGAGGGAGGGCTCGTCGCCACGGCTGACGATGGCTTGGCCCGTCGGATCCGCCTCTTCGTCAACAAGGCCTGGCCGTACGGCGAGGCCGATCCCGACCATGAGTTCCTCGCTCCCAACTACCGCCTGTCCGAACTCCAAGGTGCGGTCGGCCTCGCGCAGTTGGAGCGTCTGAAGGCAGTCGTAGAGCGGCGGATCGAAAGCGCCAACCAACTCGACTCGGCGATCGGGTCGATACCCGGGCTGGCCCCTCCGGTCGTGGCATCGGGCGCCGTCCACTCGTACTGGCGATACGCGGTACGGGTGGATCCCACGGTGATCGAGGGCGGTCCCGACCGGGTGGCGGCATCACTTCGGCACTATGACGTCGCCTCGGCACCTCGATACGTGCGCAAGCCTGCCTTCGAGTGCGCTGTTTTCACGAAGCAGCGGACCTTTGGGGCCAGCAGATGGCCGTTCACGCTCGCAGCCCCCGAGGCTGTCGACTACGGGCGCGACCGCTTCCCCGGTACCTACGAGGCTCTCGCCTCGATGCTTGTTCTGCCGTTCAACGAGCGCTACGAGGACCGACACCTCGCGTACCTCGGTGAGGCCCTCGCCAGGGCCGCAGCATCGTGACGCGGGACGTCACGACCAGGGAGCCGGCCAGGCTCGGGATCATCGGCCTCGGAGGGATCGGGTCGGCCTATCGGGAGGCCGCTGACCGATCGGACACTATCGATTGCGTCGCCGTGTGCGACGTGGATCCAGCCAAGGCCGTGGCAGCATCGCAGGCCACGCGACTGGTCGCCTTCGACACCATCGATGGGATGCTCGGCGCCGGCATCTGCGACATGGTCGTCGTCTCCACGCCACCGAGCCAGCATGTCCGCCATGCCGAGGCTGCATTGGAGGCCGGCGTCGACGTACTGTGTGAGAAGCCATTCGCCCTCGACATGGCAGGAGCACTCCGGATGTTCACGGCCGCCCAGAAGCATGGCAAGCTGCTCGCCATGGCTTCGAAGTTCCGGTACGTCGCCGACCTCGCGATCGCCAGGGACCTCATCGAATCCGGAGCCATCGGGGACCCGATCACAGTCGATGTCCTGTTCGCGAGCCATGTCGACATGGCCGGTCGATGGAACTCCGTTCCCGAGGTCTCCGGCGGCGGAGTGCTGATCGACAACGGCACTCATGCCGTCGACATCGTGCGGTACCTCGTCGGGCCGATTCGCAGGGTGAGTGCGATGCAGGGGGTATCGGGTGCCCCGCTCCGCGTCGAGGACACGGGTGTGATCCTCGCGGAGACAAGGGACCACGCCATTGCAACGATCACGGTGTCGTGGTCCATGGCCCCGCACAACCCGTCGTACGTGACCGTCCAGGGCACGCACGGGACGATCGATGTCGGGTGGGCCGGATCGCGCTATCGCAGGAACGGCGACGACTGGGTCGCCTTCGGTGATGGGTACGACAAACTCGACGCCCTGCGGGCCAACCTCGAGAACGTCGCGGCGGCGCGGATCGGCGCTGAGCCGATGCGCATCTCCACCGGTGATGCGCTCGCCTCGGTAGCCGTCATCCACGCCGCATACGACGCCATTTCGTCGAGGGCCTGGGTCGAGGTGACCGAGCCAGCAGAGGTAGCACGCGCCATCGCCATCGACCTTGCCGACCGGCGAGTCACCGAGCGAGCCGGATGAGCTCGCAGGTCCATCCGAGTGCCATCGTCGAGCCGGACGTCGTCATCGGCGACGACACATCGGTGTGGGACAACGCACACATCCGGAAGGGAGCGCGGATCGGCTCGAAGTGCATCGTCGGTGACAAGGCATACATCGGGCCCGGGGTGGTGATCGGCGACCTCGTGAAGCTCAACACCTCGGTGTACCTCTGCACGGGCGTCACGATCGAACGCGGCGTGATGGTGAGCGCCCATGTGGTGTTCACCAACGACATGTATCCCCGAGCCGCCGATCCCGACCTCACCAACCTCCGATCGTCGGAACCGAACGACGACACGATGACGACCGTCGTCCGCGAAGGAGCGACCATCGGGGCGAGCGCCGTGATCGGACCCGGCGTGGAAGTCGGACGATTCGCGATGATCGGCATGGGCACGGTCGTCACCAAGTCGGTGGCCCCGTTCCACCTCGTCGTCGGCAATCCGGCGCACACGATCGGGTTCGTATGCCGCTGTGGTCATCGTCTCCGACCCGGTGGTTCGCCGACGACCTCGAGCCACACGACATGCAGCGCATGTGGGAGGACCTTCGCCATCGGAGGCGACGGCGAGGTCGTTGAAATGCTCGAGGGCTGATGTCGATGGTCGCGACTCGCACAATGGACTACGGCATCGTCGGGGGAGGCATACTCGGTATGGCCCTTGCCCTACGTCTCGTCGAGGCAGGTCACACGGTGACGATCTATGAAGCGGCTCCCAACATCGGTGGTCTCGCTGGACCGGGAACGATCGGGGATGTCACCTGGGATCGGTTCTATCACGTCACGCTGCAATCCGATACGGCCCTGCTCTCATTGATGGGCGAGCTCGGTCTGGTCGATGACATGCAGTGGCGCCCTACAGGGACAGGGTTGTTCCATGACGGAACGCTCCACCCGGTATCCACCGCCATGGACTACTTGCGCCTTCCGACTCTGGGAATGGCGAGCAAGGTGCGCATCGGTGCGACCGTCTTGAAGGCGGCGCACACGAGCGACTGGCAGGCGCTCGAACAGATGACGGCCGAGGCATGGCTCACGAAGTGGAGCGGCGCCCGAGCATACGAGTCGTTCTGGAAGCCACTCCTTCGCGCCAAACTCGGCAATCGCCACGACGAGGTATCGGCGGCGTTCATCTGGGCGATCATGCAACGGCTGTACGCAGCACGGCGAGCGAACATGAAGCAGGATCTCTTCGGGTACCTTCCGGGAGGCTATGCCCGTACGCTCGAGAGATTCGCCTCCGTGCTCGAATCGCGAGGGGTGTCGATTCGGACTTCGACCCGCGTGGAGACCATCACGACGGACGGCGGCCGACCCGTCGCGCACCTCGCCGATGGCACCGTGTCGCATGATCGCATCGTGGTCACGTTGCCCTCTCCCATCGCTTCGGCCATCATCCCTGCCCTCGATGCCGACGAGCGGCGACGCCATGAGGCCATCGCCTATCAGGGAATCGTCTGTCCGTCACTGCTCCTCGACAGGCCCCTATCTGACTACTACGTGACCAACATCACCGACTCGTCGAGCCCGTTCACCGGGATCATCGAGATGACGGCGCTCGTGGATCGGGCCGAGTTCGGTGGACGGAGCCTCGTCTACCTGCCGCAGTACGTTCCGCCTGACGACCAGCTGTTCACGGTCTCCGACGGGGAGATCCTCGACCAGTCGATCGCAGCCCTCTCGCGGATGTACCCCTCGTTCGATCGGAGCCAGGTCGTGGCCGGTGCGGTCGGTCAGGCACGCCATGTGCTTCCGCTGAGCACCGTCGGGTACTCGCAGCGCCTCCCACCGATGCGGACCTCCGTCGACGGGGTGTTCGTGGTCAACAGCGCACACATCGTCAACGGGACACTGAACGTGAACGAAACGGTGGAACTCGTGGGGCGTTCCCTTCCCGTCGTCGCTTCTGGCGATCGCGTGGAGTCGGCGCCATGAGACAGCAGACCTCGGCCTCCCTGTCGCTCGATCTGGACAACCTGTGGGCCTACATGCGTATCCACGGAGAGGACGGATGGCAGGCTTTCCCGTCGTACCTCGATGTCGTAGTTCCCCGGTTCCTCGGATTCGTCGATGCGCGTTCACTCACCATGACGGTGTTCGTCGTAGGTAAGGACGCGACGATCGAGGCAAACCATCGGGCACTCGCCGCGATCGCCTCGGCGGGCCACGAGATCGGCAACCACTCGTTCATGCATGAGCCTTGGCTGCATCGCTATTCGGCGGACGACATCGATGCCGAGATCACCGCATCCCATGACGCCATTTCCCTTGCCACCGGCCGCACTCCCCGGGGGTTCCGCGGTCCGGGATTCAGTGTCACGCCTGCCGTCCTCGAAGCGTTGACTCGCCACGGGTACGACTACGACACGACGACTCTGCCGACGTTCATCGGCCCGCTTGCCCGCTGGTACTACTTCCGGGGCGCGGATCTCACCGATGAGCAGGCAGCCGAACGCAATGCCCTCTTCGGCTCGTTCCGCGATGGGTGGCTGCCGAACAAGCCGTACACATGGCGCGTCGGCGATCAAACCCTCGACGAACTACCAGTGACGACCTTTCCCGTGCTGAAGGTGCCCTTCCACTTCTCGTACCTGCTGTATCTCTCCGGGATGTCGGAGAGGGCAGCGGATCTGTACTTCCGCGCAGGCATGGCAGCGTGCCGACGACTCGGCATCGGACCGACGATGCTTCTGCATCCGCTGGACTTCCTCGATGGAACCGACGCCCCCGAGGTGGGGTTCTTCCCCGCGATGGACATCCCCGCCGCCACGAAGATGCGTCGTCTGGGCCGATACGTCGACCGTCTCACATCGGCATTCGATGTCGTGCCGGTCGGTACCCAGGCTGCCTCGGTCGCTGAGCTGGGGCGAACCCGTTCGCTGGCGTAGTCGGGTTCACCCTGTCGAGCGACGGCGCTCCCGGATCGTTGCCGACGTTCCCAGGTGGAACAGCTCCTCGAAGTACCGCTTTGCCTGTGCCGACAGGACACCCATGCCGGCCAGCGTCACGGCCACCACCGTGGCCGTTGCCGCGGCTATCGCCAACAGCGTCGATGTCACCGTGTCATCGACGAGTGCCACGGCCAACCACAGGATGGCCGCCAGGGCGATCAGCACAGCTGCAGGAACCATGAAGAGCACATAGGGCCGGAACAGGAACGAGACGAAGGTGAATCCGGCGACGCTCCTCGATGGACGGAACGGCCGCTTGACGTCGTCGTCACGCGTCCACTCGAGGTGTGCAGGGATCTCGACGATCTTGGCGCGCATCAGCTGGGCCTTGTAGATGATCTCGGCGTTGATCTCGGCATCCATCGCCTTGAGGTCGAGACCCTCGAGGAACACGGCGTCGTATCCACGGACCATGCCGGTGACGGTCGTGAGGTCCCCCTTCGCTGCGACCGACAGCAGTCGGTTCGCCGCCTTCGACGCAACGAGCCGGCTCGTCGGAACCCCGGTGACGGTTCCGCCTTCCATGTATGGCGAGGCGATCACGACTTTCGCCTCGGTGGTGTCGAGCACCTCGATGAGTCGGCCGATGTGTTCGGGCGAATAGCTGAGATCGGCATCGAGCGTGACCAGATAGTCACCCTCGGCAACCGAGAAGCCATATCGCAACGACTGGCCGAGGTTGAAGTTCGACGGTTGGGGTGCGGCACGCAGGCGCGGCTCGGTCGCCGCCAATGCACGAATCGCCTCGAGTGTGCCATCGGAGCTGCCGTCATCGACCACGACGATCTCCCACCGGTACCGCTCGCCGAGGCCCTCGAGGTAGGCGACGACGTCGCGCAGCGTCGCAGAGATGTGGGCTTCCTCGTTGAAGGCGGGGATGATGACGGAGATCAGCGGTCGGGTGTCGGTCACGTGGTGCGTCGTCTCCCACGATGCTGCAGGGGTGTCGGCGCCACCCTACGCCGAACCGAGCCCGAATCGAAGCCACACGGTGCGCCGATCGGGCATCGGGGGAGTCCGTTAGGATGCGCGGTGCGTCTCCAAGCGGAAACGTCGGCTTGCCACGCTTAGTGGTCGGCTGTACACTCAAAGGCGTTGGCTCCGTCGGTGATCCGACGAGCGACAGGGCAAGGCGTCATCGGCCAGGAAGCGATGACGTGGGCAGTCGGAGAGGAAGACACATGTCATTCGTTCGTGGTCGAACCAAGCAACTACTCGCGCTCCAAGTAGCGCTGGCACTCCTGTTCGCAGCCCTTGGTGATGGTGGTGGCGCAACCCGTCAATGCCGCTTTCCCCGGAGCAAATGGTTGGATCGTGTTCCAGAACGGCTCCGACATCTACGTGATGCCATCCGATGGAAGCGCAGCACCTACGAACCTGACGGCTGCGGAGCCGGATCCCTTCGCCGATCCCGTGTTCTCGCCAGACGGCACGAAGCTGGCGTTCGCCCGTGCCCAAGCGGGTCTATCGGCGGTGTGGACCGGAACATTCACGCCGGGTGTCACTCCCATCGCTCACCGGGCTCTCGAATGTGAGCAGCCCTGCAGCAGGTCAGGCAGACGGGGAACCAACGTGGTCGCCCGACGGTGCGACGATCGCGTTCGAGCGGCTCGTCGTGTACGGCAGTCCGGTGGCGGGAACCGCCTCCGCAGCCGACGTGCCGGGAACCACACTGACCGATGCGACGGCGGACTTCGTCACGGCGGGCGTCGAGGCGGGAATGATCCTGCGGAACACGACGGACGGATCGAGTGCACGTCGTCACCGTGTCGCGGCGACGACGATCACCCACACGACCCTCAATCGGGGGCACGACAACCAGTGGGCGTTGACCGATGGCTACTCGGTGGTCCAGCGAGAACCTCCGCTTGCTCACCAGGGCCAGCGACGGTTCCGGTATCGAATCCGCGCTGGGCACGGCCGGTGACGGCGACTACTACAACAATGGCGCACCGGCATGGTCGCCGTTCGACAACTTCATCGCCTTCGAATCGAACCGGGCCGGCGTTGGCTGTGACCACCGACATCTTCACGATTCCGGTCGGTGGCGGGATCAGAGACCAATCGCACCGCTGGTGGCGACTTCGACGCGCCAGCAGAGAAGCCGACCTGGTCGCCCGACGGCACGAAGCTGGCATTCCAGGCGATCGAGCCAGGCAGCGACTACAACATCTGGGTCCTCCAGCTCGCGGTGGATGCCGTACAGGTCACGGGCCGGCGAACACCGGGCGACGATGACGATCTCTTCCCAACCTTCTCGCCCGATGGCTCGCTCATCGCGTTCCAGCGGCAGGACTCCGGTGGGGACACGACCTGGACGGTCGCATCCGACGGAACCGGAGCGGTGACCAGGATCCGAGCCGAGGCCGCGCCACATCGCGAGGCCGATTGGCAACCGACGCTCGCCGGGGTCGCCGACAGCTACGCGGTTGATGAAGGCGGACAACTCGTCGAGCCTGCAGCTGGTGTCCTCAGCAACGATTCGTTGCTCACACCAGCCATTGGCGCCGCGACGGCAGTGAAGGTCACCGATCCCGTCAACGGTTCGGTGACGGTGAACGCGAACGGGTCCTTCACGTACACCCATGATGGGTCGGAGACGACGTCGGATTCCTTCACGTATCGACCGGTGCAAGCCGGTGTGCAGGGTTCGGTTGCGACCGTTGCGATCACGGTGACGCCGGTGGACGAGGCGCCGGTTGCGGTGAACGATGGACCGTTCCTTGTGGGTCGTGGTGACGATTTCACGGCCGCTGTGCCCGGAGTGTTGGGGAACGATTCTGATCCCGAGGGTGGCGGTTTGACGGCGGTGAAGGTCTCGGATCCGGCGAATGGTTCGGTGACGCTCAACGCGAACGGGTCGTTCACGTATACCCATGATGGGTCGGAGACGACGTCGGATTCGTTCACGTACCAGGCAAAGGATGCCGGTGACAACCTGTCGAACATCGCCACGGTCAGCTTCACGGTCACGGCCTCCGGCTCCGTCCATGCGTCGGGTCTGGTGGATCCGTTGCAGGGTCGGTGGTATCTGTTCGATGCCGCCGGTGCGGTGGTGAAGGACTTCTATTTCGGGAATCCTGGTGATGTGCCGTTCATGGGTGACTGGAATGGTGATGGGGTGGAGACGCCCGGGTTGTATCGCCAGTCGGATGGGTTCGTGTATCTGAGGCAGACGAATACGCAGGGTCCTGCTGATATCTCGTTCTTCTTCGGGAATCCGGGCGATATCCCGATTGCGGGCGATTTCGACAATGACGGGTTCGATACGGTGTCGATCTATCGGCCGTCGAATCAGACGTTCTACATCATCAATGAGTTGGGTACCGATGGTGGCGGTTTGGGTGCTGCGGAGTTCTCGTATGTGTTCGGGAATCCGGGTGACAAGCCGTTTGTGGGTGATTTCGATGGTGATGGGGTCGAGACGGTTGGGTTGCATCGTGAGTCGACGGGTCTGGTGTATTTCCGGAACTCGCATTCGCAGGGGAATGCGGATGCGTAGTTCATTTTCGGGAATCCTGATGATCGGTTGATTGCGGGGGATTGGAATGGTGATGGGGTGTTCTCGCCTGCGTTGTTCCGTCCGTCGAAGGTGACGATGTATTTCCGGTTCACGAATACGGCGGGGAATGCGGACAACGAGTTCGTTCCTGCCCAGGTGGGGTCCACGTGGCTCCCCATCTCGGGCCGCATCGGATAGCCCATTCACGTCGACGGGGAGGGCACACGCGTGCCCTCCCCGGTCCGTCCCCGGAGATGATGATGCTGGGGGGCATCCATGTCGATTCGTGATGCCGGGGACTCCTCGACGGCGCCGACATCCATGCCGACGTCTGCATCGTCGGAGGCGGACCTGCGGGGATCTCGCTCGCCTTGTCCCTTGCGGACTCATCATTGTCGGTCGTCCTCCTCGAGAGCGGGGGAGTGGGCGAGGACGAGGACGACCGCGACCTGAACGTCGGCAGCAGCGTCGGCCTCCCGTACTACGACCTCGACGAGACTCGCCACCGTGCCCTGGGTGGCTCGTCACAGCGATGGGCCGGTTGGTGTCGCACGCTGGACCGCAGCGATTTTGAATCCCGATCCTGGGTCGATCAGGGTGGCTGGCCGATCACCTTCGACGAGCTCGCCCCGTTCTACGACGAGGCCGCTGTGCTGTGTGAGATCGACGATCTCGATGAAGCGGTTGCTGCCGATGCGCTCCCCAGCATGTACCGCACCCCCTTCGTGGGCAATGGCGTCGAGGCGGCGACGTGGGTGGGAAGCCCACCCACGAAGTTCGGTGACGTCCACGGCCCTCGTCTCGAGGCGTCGGATCAGGTTGACGTGTACCTTCGTGCCACTGCCGTCGAGGTCGATACGACCATCGATGGAACGGCAGCGAGAGGGGTGCGCTTCGTCAATCGAGCAGGGAACCGATGCACCGTGCACGCTCCCACCGTCGTCCTGAGCGCAGGCGCCATCGAGACGCCCCGATTGCTCCTCGCTTCCCGCGAAACCCACGCCAACGGCCTCGGCAATGCGCACGACCTCGTTGGGCGAACGTTCATGGAGCACCCACACCTCGTCACCGCTCGGCTCCTCCTCCTCCCGCCAGGGGCCACCCGCCGTCCTTTCCTCCCGGGAATCGACGACGGAGTCGCCGGAATTCGCAGCCGGCTCGCCATGCAGAGGCCGTCGCGGGGACGCAAGGTCGCGTACGTGATAGACGCCGAGCGACGGTCGCACGAGGCGACGCTCAACTTCTCCACCCACCTGCGAACCATCAGCAAGGTGGATAGGGAGAGCTCCGATACCTATCAGGCGTTCAAACTCCTCGTGGGGAACCTCCGGTCGCCCAAGCGTGTGATGTCCCAAATCGCCGAAGGTCGCCTTCCGGAGGGCACAGGGAACCAGATCGCGCACCTGGTGCGCGGTGCACCGGAGCTCGCGCAGGTCGTGTGGGAGGAGGCGCTCAAGCAACCTCGGGAGCTCGCGCTCTACACGCAGTGTGAGCAGTCCCCGAACCTCGAGAGCAGGGTGACGATCGACCCGCGTGATCGCGATGCGTCCGGGCTTCCTCGTGTCCGGCTCGACTGGCGCCTGCAGCGGCTCGACAAGGAATCTGTGATCCGATCGCACGAGATCCTCGGTGCCCCAGTTCCTGGCTTCAGGGCTCGGTGTGGTGATCCCCGAACCGGCCTTCCTCGACGAGGCGATGACTGGGGCCCGAACTTGCGCGGAGGCCACCATCACATGGGTCCCGCAAGGATGTCCGACGATCCGCATCCCGGTGTCGTCGATCGCAACTGCCAGGTGCACGGCGTGGCGGGGCTCTACGTGGGGGACGGTTCCGTGTTCCCGACGGTGGGGTACGCCAACCCGCTGCTGACGGTCGTGGCCGTGGCCAGACGCCTCGGCGCCCACCTCATACGGCATCGGGGCTAGCCGACGCCGAGCGCCGTTACACCCGAGTACCAACCGTCGCGTCCCGGTCGCCGCCGGTGGCACGTGCCCAGGCTCGGCCCGAGATGCCCGAGTAGACGAGCGGCATCGCCACGCCGACGCCGAAGAACGTCCACAGCCAGAACGCGACCTGTGGGCCTTCGAGCGTCGGGTCGAAGACGGCATTGACCAGCACCATGACGGCCGAGATGACGAGCCACGCCGTGACTCCGGCCTCGGCCGTCCGACCGGCAGCCAACAGCCGCCCACGCAGCACCATGAGCTGGAAACCCCATCCGAGCCACAGCAGCACCCACAACCCGAAGCCGACGAACCCCATGCGTGCGACCACCGAGAGGTGGGAGTTGTGCGGATTGCGCAGGGGCGTGTCCTCGTTGGTCGTCACGCCATAGCGCGCCCCGAGGTCGGGTCCCGGTCCGAAGCCATCGACCGGGTGTTCCGTGACGACGTCATCGAGCACCTTGGTCCACAGCTCCAGCCGCCACTGTGTGGTCCCCGTTTGCCGTTCATCGCCGCTGCTGGGGTCGATGATGGATCCGATGTTGTCCATCATCTGCGCCGTGGAGATCTCGCGTCCTCCCTCGAGCGGGATCGTCACATCCGTCAGGATTGCCAGCGAAGCCAGGCCGATGATGACGGCACCCACTGCGAGGACCATCTCGCCGCGTCGTGATCGCATGAAGACCACGACGAGGGCCATGCCGATGACCGCTGCAACCATCCCGCCGCGGTTCTGGAACCCGACCGCGAGGATCGCTACTACGGCGAGCGTGGACCAGCCGATCCGCTGGTTGGGCGTGAACCTCCCGCGCTCGCGGTCGACGAGCCAGATGAAGGCGAGGATCGAACCCGCCATCACGCCCATGTTGCCGAATCGGTGGAAGAAGAGCGGCGTCTGGGAGTCGGGGACGAACGGCGCGCCACCGCCGAAGAGCACGGCGAGCACCATGGCGATCGGAGTCCACACGAGGATGATGGGTATGGCCGCGGTGAACGAGTCCGCCCAGCGGCCGAATCGGGTCGGATCGGAGATCAGGAGGAAGACGACGAGCACCCCGACGAGGCCGTAGTACCAGATGGCGGAATCCCTCACGGCGTCCAGTCCGTACACCGGAAGCTGGATGGCGAGGAGCGCCATACCCCATGCCATCCACAATGCGAGTGTCTTGAGCGGTGTGCTCCGGCGAAGGGCAGTCAGCAGGTTGGTGCGGGTCGCCATCATCGCCACGACGCCGAAGAGCAAGGTGATCTCGCCGACGAAGAGCGGTGTCCCTGGCAGGTGGAACCAGGCGAAGCCGCGATCGAGGAGGGCGTAGAGGAGCAACACGACCAGGAAGACGCGTTCGAAGCTCGCAACGATCGGGGGTTCCGTGGTGGCGACGTCCGGCGCCTCGAGCAGGTCGGCAGCGACCAGGTCGCCATCGAGTTCCAGAACGGAGGACGAACCGTTCCGCTTGGCCGAGCGCGCGGCGAAGAAGGCCGCGACGAATCCGGCGACGGTGAGGACTGCGGCGATGAGCTGGGAGGTCTGCACGGCTCAGGTACCGGGTCGTGGCGCCGTGCGGGTCACGATACCCGTTGGCGCCGGTGCAGGTGTTCGTGGCCGGTCATCTCGTCGTCTCTGTTGTCGGAATCGGTGCGGTCGGCTCAAGTTGGGCCTCGACCGTCCGATTACTATATCGGCGCCTCCTGCGTGGTAACTGAGGATCTCGATGGATGGCCGTGAAGCGGCGATCGAGGCCGGTGCCGACGTGTGGGACGCGCCGACAGCCACGAGTTGGGATCATGATGCAACTACCCGAGAAGGCGCCGGTTGTCGGCACGCAGATATCGATGACGACCTACGACGAGGTGCTCGACGTCCTCGCCGATCGGCCAGAGAACCGTGCCACGGTGGTCGCCGTGTGCAATGTCCACTCGGTGATGTCGGCGCGTCGTGATCCGAACCTCCGCCGAGCCCTCGAATCCTGTGATGTAGCGACGCCAGACGGCGTGCCGCTGGTGTGGACGCTCCGCAGGACGGCCAACCCCGGCCAGCAGCGGGTGTACGGACCGGACATCATGCGCCGCGCCATGGCCGATGTTCGGGAGCCGGGTTTGCGGCATTACGTCTATGGCAGCACGCCAGAGACGCTCCAAGCCCTCGAAGAGGCGATCGCCGCAACAGCACCGCACGCCAGGATCGTCGGCTCGTTCTCCCCGCCGTTCGCTCCACCCACCGACACATCCGATGCCGCCGACGCCGACCGGATACGGTCCAGCGGAGCTGACGTGGTGTGGGTGGGTCTCGGGATGCCGAAGCAGGAGCTCTGGATGCATCGAATGGCGCCCTCACTCCCCGGTGTCGCCCTGGTGGGCGTCGGTGCCGCCTTCGACTTCATCGCAGGCACCGTTCCGGAGGCACCCGAGTGGATGATGAAGTCGGGGCTCGAATGGCTCTATCGGTTGTCGCGGGAGCCGCGGCGGCTATGGCGGCGGTACCTGTGGAACAACCCGATGTTCATGGTGCTCGTTGCCCGCCAGTTGGCGGCCGAACGCCGCCGTGCCCGACGGACGTGATGTCCGACCCGCGACCTACCATGGCGCACGCAGGAATATGCATCAACCAGCGCCCGCGTCGTGCCGAACATCGAAGGGTGACAGGAAGCCACCTTGCGTATTCGCATGGTTGCGCTGAGTAGTTGATCTGATAAGATGTCTCGTGGGTAATGACGACGAGGCCCGCACGGACCACAGCGGAGCCGATCTTGGGGGAATGATGGGAAGCGAACGCGGCATCGCCGTTGTTGGCAGCGGATACGTTGGCACGGTGATGGCAGCTTGCCTCGCCGATCTCGGGCACGATGTCGTCGGCGTCGAGATCGATCGTGACAAGCTCGCGACGCTCAACGCAGGCGCAGCACCCTTCTTCGAGGCTGGCCTCGATGACCGCCTCGCCGCCGGCGTCGCATCCGGCCGGCTGTTCTTCACCGACGACTACGACGACGCCATGGCGCGATCCGAGATCGTGTTCCTGTGCGTCGATACACCCCCTGGCGTCAACGGCCATCCCGACATGAGCTCCGTCGCTGCGGCTGCTCGCTCGATCGGCGCTGCCATGACCGAACCCCACATCGTGGTCACGAAGAGCACCGTGCCGGTGGGCAGTGGCAACTGGCTCGAGGCGACCATCACGGCCGCCCTCAGGGATGGGATCGACCCGAGCGTTCTGACCGTGGTGAGCAATCCGGAGTTCCTGCGCGAGGGTTCGGCGGTCGAGGACTTCATGCACCCCGAACGAGTGGTCGTCGGTGGCGACGTTCCGGCCGCCGTCGAGAAGGTCGCCCATGTCTACGACCGGGTCCTCTCCCAGTCCTTCGACGGCGGTGATCCCACCCGCAAGCCCACGCTGATCAAGACCAGCCGGGCGACGGCCGAGACGATCAAGTATGCAGCCAATGCCTTCCTCGCCACGAAGATCAGCTTCATCAACGAGATCGCCAACATCTGCGAGTGGCTCGACGCCGACGTGACCGAGGTCGCCTACGCGATCGGCCTCGATTCCCGCGTCGGTGCCAAGTTCCTCGATGCCGGCGTCGGTTGGGGCGGGTCCTGCTTCGGCAAGGACACCTCTGCACTGGCCTCGATGGCACGCGAGCAGGGTGTGGAACCGTTGATCCTCGATGCCGTGCGGAGGGTCAACACGAATCAGCGCCACGTCATCGTCCGCAAGCTCCAGCATCACCTGCGGCCGCTCCGCGGACGCAAGATCGCCCTCCTGGGCCTCGCCTTCAAGCCGGGCACGGACGACATCCGTGATGCCCCTGCCATCACCATCGCCAAGTCGCTGATCGAGAAGGGTGTGATGGTGCGCGCCGCCGATCCGCTGGTCACCGACATCCCCGAGATCCCTGAACTGTCGATCGTGACGAACCCGTTCGAGGCGATCTGCGGCGCCGATGCCGTCGTGTTCGTGACCGAGTGGCCCGAGTTCGTCGACATCGATTGGTCGCGGGCGGCCGATTGCATGCGGGGTCGTACCGTCGTCGATGCACGGAACCGACTCGACCCCGAGGCCGTCCTCGCGGCGGGCCTCGTCTACGAGGGCGTCGGTCGTCACGCTTCCCACTCGTGACCGCGGTTTCGCGCCTTTGATCGGTAGGCCGGAAGGTCGCTACCGTTCGCGGAAAGCAGCGATGAAGGCGATGTGAAGATGGGTCTGGCCACGCATGCTGGAGTGGGGTCCAGCCGAGCATTCCGTTTGATGGTTGCGGCAGCTGTCGCAGCCACCGTTCTTGCGATCGCCGCTCCCGCCCAGGCCGCCCCACCAGAGGTGGGATTCACCGCGTCCACGAGCAACCCGACGGAGGGTGGCGCCTCAGTCAACATCGACATCGAGCTCAATGCCCTCGCTCCGCTTGCAGCTCCGCTCCAGTTCACCGTCGAAATCACGGGCGGTGACGCAACCGCGTCAGACCATGACTTCACGTCACCCACCAATCTGCAATTCGACATCGGCGACAATCTTGGTGCCACGCGAACGATCGAGTTCGCGGCGCTCGACGACGTCGACGATGATGACGGCGAGACCCTCGAGCTGACGATCCGTCATCGAGCGGCGGTGAGATCATCGCTGCGCAGTCGGTTCACACCGTCACCATTGCCGACGATGACGACGGCTTCTCGGTTGGGTTCTCTGTCGGGGTCGAGTGGGTTTGCTGAGGGGAATTCGGGTTCTACGGGTCGGTCGGTGAGTGTTGCGTTGACGACGGCTGCGGCGTTGTTGGCTCCTCAGACGGTTCAGGTGGTGCGTACGTCGGGGTCGGCGACGTCGGGTGTCGATTTCTCGTTTGCGTCGCCGTCGTTGGTGACGTTCCCTGCGGGTTCGGTGAATGGGGCGACGCAGCAGGTGACCGTGACCGTGAATGGCGACACGACGCCTGAGTCGAATGAGACGGTGGTGTTGGGTCTTCAGAGTGTGTCTGAAGGTGGGTCGATCTCGGGTACGACGTCGCACACGTTGACGATCCAGAACGACGACGCGGACGCGTTCTCGGTTGGGTTCTCTTCGGGGTCGAGTGGGTTTGCTGAGGGGAATTCGGGTTCTACGGGTCGGTCGGTGAGTGTTGCGTTGACGACGGCTGCGGCGTTGTTGGCTCCTCAGACGGTTCAGGTGGTGCGTACGTCGGGGTCGGCGACGTCGGGTGTCGATTTCTCGTTTGCGTCGCCGTCGTTGGTGACGTTCCCTGCGGGTTCGGTGAATGGGGCGACGCAGCAGGTGACCGTGACCGTGAATGGCGACACGACGCCTGAGTCGAATGAGACGGTGGTGTTGGGTCTCCAGAGTGTGTCTGGAGGTGGGTCGATCTCGGGTACGACGTCGCACACGTTGACGATCCAGAACGACGACGCGGACGCGTTCTCGGTTGGGTTCTCTTCGGGGTCGAGTGGGTTTGCTGAGGGGAATTCGGGTTCTACGGGTCGGTCGGTGAGTGTTGCGTTGACGACGGCTGCGGCGTTGTTGGCTCCTCAGACGGTTCAGGTGGTGCGTACGTCGGGGTCGGCGACGTCGGGTGTCTCGATTTCTCGTTTGCGTCGCCGTCGTTGGTGACGTTCCCTGCGGGTTCGGTGAATGGGGCGACGCAGCAGGTGACCGTGAATGTGAATGGCGATGCGTTGAATGAAGCCGACGAGACGGTGGTGTTGGGTCTCCAGAACGCGTCAGGTGGAGGGTCGATTTCAGGGATCACGTCCATACGTTGACGATCCAGAACGATGACCTGCTACCGGTCGTGTCGATCCAACCCTCTTCGACATCGAGAACACCGGAACGATGACCTTCAACGTCACGTTGAGTGCGCAGTCAGGCCGGTCGGTATCGGTTCCGTGGTCCACCGCACCGGGGACTGCCACCTCACCCGCCGACTTCACAGCGGCGTCCGGCACCCTGGTGATCCCGCCGGAGACGAGCGGTGGGACGATCGACGTCACGATCAACGACGACGCCCTCGATGAACCGAATGAGCAGTTCACGGTCACCCTGGGTGCCCCGACCAATGCGACGCTCGGTACGAGCGTCGCCATCGGCACGATCAACGACAACGACCCGACTCCTGTCCGTCGATCGGCGACGCAGTATCGGGGAGGTGGCAGCCTCGTCTTCACGGTGACGATGACCAACCTTCCGTCCTCCACCGTCACGGTCAATTACGCCACGGCGAACGGAACGGCAGTCGCCCCCGGCGACTACACCTCTGCTGCGGGCCAGCTGCAGTTCACCTCGGCGACCACATCGAGGACCGTCACCATCCCCACCGTGAACGATGCGCTCAACGAGGCATCGGAGACGCTGACGGTCACCCTCGGGAGCGGTGAATGCGACCATCGCCACCGCCGTGGGCACCGGAACCATCATCGACAACGACGGTGCACCGGGCATCACGATCATCGACGCAGCACCGACATCGGAGGCTGCGGGCGTCATGGAGTTCACCGTGGCCCTGCTTCCCGCATCGGGCCAGACGGTGTCGGTGACGTATGCGACCACGAATGCGACGGCTGTCGCGCCGGAGATTTCGTCGCGATTCCTCCGACGGTCCTCACGTTCCCTCCGGGCACCACGCAGCGAACATTCGAGGTGACGCTCACGAACGACGGCCTCGACGAGGTCGCCGAGACCCTCGGCGTGACTCTCACCAATCCGGTCAACACGACGCTGGTCGATGCCCAGGCGGTCGGGACCATCCTCGACGCCAACAACGTCGCGCCGGTGATCAGTGCCGGCATGCGCACCACCGATGCCGGCGGGGTGCCGATGTTCCAGTTCTCACCGGGAGAGGCAGTGCGGCTCGCCGGAGCATTCACCGATCCCGGCACGGCCGACACCCACGTGGTCTCGATCGACTGGGGCGACGGAACGCCTGTCACGGACATCCCGATCACCCCGGTGGGCACGCGGACGTTCGCCCAGCTCCACACGTACACGTCCGAGGGCTTCTACACGATCACCGCGTCGGCGAGTGATGCCGACGGTGGGGCGTCAGAAGCCAAGCAGGTGTTCGTGGTCGTGAGCGGTGACTCGGTGGCCGGAGCGCATGCGTCGGGTCTGGTGGATCCGTTGCAGGGTCGGTGGTATCTGTTCGACGATGACGGCGCCGTCCTGACGAACTTCTATTTCGGGAATCCTGGTGATGTGCCGTTCATGGGTGACTGGAATGGTGATGGGGTGGAGACGCCCGGGTTGTATCGCCAGTCGGATGGGTTCGTGTATCTGAGGCAGACGAATACGCAGGGTCCTGCTGATATCTCGTTCTTCTTCGGGAATCCGGGTGATATCCCGATTGCGGGCGATTTCGACAATGACGGGTTCGATACGGTGTCGATCTATCGGCCGTCGAATCAGACGTTCTACATCATCAATGAGTTGGGTACCGATGGTGGTGGTTTGGGTGCTGCGGAGTTCTCGTATGTGTTCGGGAATCCGGGTGACAAGCCGTTTGTGGGTGATTTCGATGGTGATGGGGTCGAGACGGTTGGGTTGCATCGTGAGTCGACGGGTCTGGTGTATTTCCGGAACTCGCATTCGCAGGGGAATGCGGATGCGTCGTTCATTTTCGGGAATCCTGATGATCGGTTGATTGCGGGGGATTGGAATGGTGATGGGGTGTTCTCGCCTGCGTTGTTCCGTCCGTCGCAGGTGACGATGTATTTCCGGTTCACGAATACGGCGGGGAATGCGGACAACGACTTCGTTCCTGCCCAGGTGGGGTCCACATGGCTCCCCATCTCCGGCCGCATCAGCTGAACCGAGGTGGCTAGTCACCGTGGCCAGGCCGTTTTGGCCATGCCACTTCGTCCCCACTCCCGGTAGCCTCGCATAGGCATCGGAACCGAGGCGGATACGTGGCCGGCACCAATTCTTCATCGGAACCGACGGTACTCAACGCCATCTGGCGGTTCCGTTGGTTCGTCCTGTTCCTCGTGTTCGCGTTCGCGAGCCTCGGGTGGCTGTACGCCTCCCAGACCGGACAGTGGACCGCTGAGGCGACCCTCAACGTCCAGGATCCGCGCGCCTCGAACCTCTTCGACCAGGGTGCCGCGGAATCCCCTGAGCGCTACGTCGAGGGCCAGGTGGCGATCATCCGGTCCCGAGCCGTGGCCAGGGAAGCCGTCGATATCGCGGCTGATCAGTCACCGCCCATCGTCGTGACCGTCGGCGACATCGTCGAGGGCCTGTCCGTGAGTGCATCGTCATCGAGCGGCATCGTCACCCTCTCCTACACGGCACCGACCCAGCGTGAAGCGATCGGCGTCGTCAACGCCGTCGCCGTTGCGTACCAGGACATCGGGAGCCAGAGCGCCGAACGCGACCTTCGCAAGTGCGGTGAGGGAGCTCGACGTGTCCATCGAGGAGCTCGACGCCGAACTCGTCGCGTACGAGCAGCAACTCGCGGCGAGGGACCAAGCCGTGCTCACAGCCCTCGCCTCCGATCCGGTGCGAGCGGCAAAGCAGGAACAACTCGATGTTGCAACGGTCGGACTACTCACCCTCGAGGCCCCTTCGGCGGGTGCCTCTGACGGAGCCATCACGCGCTTCAACAACCAGGTCCAGCTTCTCGGACTGCAAGTAGACACCCTCAGGACCGACCTCGACCGGCAGCGAGACCTCGCCGTCGCCGTGGAACAGCAGAGTCCCGACCGCATCACGCTGATTGCGTCACAGACCGAGGCCCAGCGCCGCCTCAGCGAACTCCAGAGCCGGCGTGACCAGCTCGCCGTCGACGCCGATCTCGCCTCGAGTGGTGTCGTGTTCTTCTCCCCGGCCGAGACCGCCGAGCCCTCGGGTGCAGGTCTCTACGTCGTGTTGGGCGCCATGGTCGGCCTCGCCCTCGGCTCGACGATCGCGGTGCTCCTTGCAGGGAGGCATCGCAAGTTCGAGAGCCGCAACGAGCCCGAGTCGGTGCTCGGCGAGCGGCTCCTCGCCGATGTTCCGAACTTCAAGGAGGAGCGGGTTCGCACGCTCCTGCCAGTCGTCCACGAACCGACGAGCGCCTCCGCGGAGGCGTTCCGATTCGTCGCTGCCTCGATCTCGCTGCAGCAGATGTTCCCGATCAGGGAAGATGGAAGTCAGAACTACGTGTCCGTGGTGGCGACCTCGGCCGGGTTGTCGGAGGGCAAGACGGTGGTGACCGCCAACACCGCCATCGCCGCTGCTCGCGAAGGTCGCAGCGTGCTCGTGATGGACGCCGACTTCGGGAACCAGCAGATCACCCGGCTCTTGCTCGGTGACGTCCCCCCACCGCTCGGCATGACCGACGTCGTTGCGCGTAGCACCACCCTGGCCAAGGCCGTCATCGAGGTGGATCACGACGGACCGGGGGTCATCCACCTCCTGTCGCGCGGTCGGTCACAGGTCAAGGCACCCGACTTCTTCGCATCGCCGGCGACGCACAAGCTCTTCGACGCCATCCACGCCAAGTACGACCTCGTGCTCATCGATGCACCGCCGCTGTTGCGTGTCGCCTACGCGACGACGCTGGCCCGTCTCGCCGATCGTGCGATGGTGATCGTCGCCCACAACAGCGACATCGCCGTCGCAGAGGAGCTGCGGGATCAGATCGCCCTCGTTGGCATCCCACCCATCGGGTACGTCTACAACCTCGCACCGTTGCGCGCCGAGATGACCGTCTCCGCGGGCTCGATGGCCGACACCCTGGGCGGATTCCCGTCCCAACAGGTCGTCGAGGTCGACATCCAGGAGTCGGGTCAACCCGCAGGCGACGGTCGCTGACCTCCCGACCTCACCGGCTCCGGCGAGCTGAACAGCGTCATCGACCGTAGGCTGTGCTCCACACGTGTCGAGAGGTAGTGGTGTGAGATCGACGGCAGAGAGCTTTGGGCTGGTGGCTCTGGGTGGTGCGCCTGTCGCTCGCTCTGGCGGCGGTCTGTGGTCGTCCTCGCCCCCCAACCAGCGTTGGGCGACCATCACGGCCCCCGGCGGTCGCTCGGTCGCCCCGGGAAGCGCCGTCAGTGTGACGGCCACCACCGACCAGGCCGGCGTCTGCGTTCAGGGGAGTGCGCCCAACGTGTCGGTCGCTCCCGGCTGTGGAGGCCCTTCGACAATCCTTCACGTTCACGGCTTTCGCCTCCGCAACGCCTGGGTCCTATTCGTTCACCTTCACCGATGGCGCGAGTTCGAAGGGCTTCACGCTCACGGTGACCACGCCGCCGACCACCACCACGACCCAGGCGCCGACCACCACCACGACCCAGGCGCCGACCACCACTACGACGCGCCCTCCCACGACCACCACCACGCGTCCCCCGACGACCACCACGACGACCGAACCCCCGACCACGACGACGGAGGCCACGACGACGACCGTGGCCACGACCACGACCCAGCCTCCCACGACGACCACCACGACGGCGGCGCCCACGACCACGACCCAGCCGCCCACCACGACGACCACCACCCTCGTTCCCGCCGGCATCGCAGCGTCCGATGACGTCGAGGGGGGCGGCGGAGTTCCGATGCCGGTCGTTGCCGTGGGAGTGGCCTTCACGGCCTTGGCCGCGGTCGGCATCGTCGCATTCGGCCGGAGCCGTCGACCGGCCACCGCGGCAACCCCGGCCTTCATCCTCGCCTGGGAACGCCGCAGCGAGAGGCGCCGGGTCCGAAGCCAGCAGAAGGCGCGACGCAGTACCTCGCGCATCGGCGTGTGGTGGAGGACATCGGGTCCGGTCGCGAGCTATCGCGACTGGCGCTCGGCCCGAAACGCAGATCGGGCCCTCCGGCGCCAGATCGAGGAACGCCAGCGGCTGAATCGCCACCGGGACTGACCGCGTGCCATCCCTGGCACACACCGAATGGGGGCTAACCTCCCACACCACTGACCAGGGAGACACGTGAAGACGGCCCTCATCACCGGCATCACCGGGCAGGACGGTTCCTACCTCGCCGAGCTGCTGCTCGACAAGGGATACGAGGTCCACGGCATCATTCGCCGGGCCTCATCGTTCAACACGGATCGCATCGACCACCTCTACCAGGACGCCCACGAGCCCGACCAACGGCTCAAGCTCCACTACGGCGACCTCACCGATGGATCGCAGCTCGCCCGGCTCATCCGCACGATCGAGCCCGGCGAGATCTACAACCTCGCCGCGCAATCCCACGTCGCCGTGTCCTTCCAACAGCCCGAATACACCGGCAACGTGGACGGACTCGGCACGATCCGCCTGCTCGAGGCCGTGCGGGAGTCGGGCATCGACACCCGGCTCTACCAAGCGGGCACCTCAGAGATGTTCGGTGACGCCCCGCCGCCGCAATCCGAAGCATCACCGTTCCAGCCCCGATCCCCGTATGCAGCGGCGAAGCTGTATGCCTACTGGGTCGTACGGAACTACCGGGAGGCCTATGGCATGCACGCCGTCACCGGCATCCTGTTCAACCACGAATCCCCGCGGCGTGGTGAGACGTTCGTCACCCGCAAGATCACCCGTGCCCTCGCTCGTATCGTCGCCGGCACCCAGGACAAGCTGTACCTCGGCAATCTCGAGGCGAAGCGGGACTGGGGTCACGCCGCCGACTATGTGCGAGCCATGTGGATGATGCTCCAGACCGACACGCCGGGCGACTACGTCATCGGCACCGGCGAGTCCTACTCCATCCGCGAGTTCCTCGACGCCTCGTTCGGTGTCGTCGGGCTCGACTGGCACCCATACGTCGAGATCGATCCGACGTACTTCCGCCCCACCGAGGTCGAGTTCCTCCAGGCCGATCCGGCGCTGGCCCGAACCGAGCTGGGATGGGTCCCAGAGATCAGCTTCGCCGAACTCGTGGCCGAGATGGTCGAATCAGACCTCGCCGAAGTGGGCCTGGACCTCTCCATGGCCCGCGAGCGGGTTGGGGATCCACACTCCATCAGCTCACCGCTCTGACGGTTCGGGAAGAGATGGGCAACCCGGCCGACCCGGCGGACACCATCCACGTCCTCACCGTGGGTGAGGAACGACCCGACGCCTCACTGGCGATCGTCGCCGACGCGCTCGGTGCCAGACACCCCATCGTGTTCCACCACCTCGACCTCCAGGTGGTCGCCGAGGGCCTCAGCGGCGAGGCCCGCAGGACCCATGAACTCTTCCTGCACACGCCCCAGCCCCTCGTCGACTCGTGGCTGTGTGCACGCGCCATCGCCGACATCGTCCCTGATGGGCACATCGTCCTCACCTCGGACCGATCCGGGCTCGGTGGCGTCCTGTGCCTCAGCGAGGCGCAGCGGCCGCGGGATCGCCGTAGGAGGGTCTGGACGGTCGCAGGAGCCGGTCACGGCCTCATCGACCTGGTCACGTATGGCACCATCGATCACCTCCCGATGCCGGAGGCGTCGGCAGTCGACTGGGAGATCGTCCAGTACCAGTACTCCGAGCGTGTCCTCGTCCTCGCCGACGTGGCAGCCGAGGCCGTGGAAGCCTTGGGCGGAAGTCCCGAACTGGCCATCGAATCACGTGGGGAGGCAGGTGAAGGCGACCTCCCTGCTCCGATCCGGGCCGCATGGGCTCCGGGGGCGGTCTCCCGACGAAACCGAAGCGGCGACGTGCTGCGCGCCGTGGCTTCGCTCCCTGAGGTGTCCATCGAGGTCGGCGCCGCCGATGTCGTCGACGAGGTGTGGAACGGCACAACCTGGGAGGCACTCGCCGCCATCCGCTCCATCATCGGGGATCGACTGGTTCGCTCGGATACGCCTTCACGGCTCCCCGACGTCGTGATCTGGGGTGATCCCCTTGCACCTCCCGAAGCATCGACCCTCCACCTCGCCGACCAGGGCGTCCCCGTCCTGGCGGTTCGCGGGAGCGCAGCGGAGGCGATGATCGGTGCGGCGCTCGCATGGGACGACAGCGACGAGTTGGCCTCCATCCTCGGGGATCCGTCTGCGGCTGGAGTCCGGTCGCCGCACCGTGGGAGCAGTCGTCGACCCGTGGTGGAATCCGTCGATCGTGCCAGGAACGTGTCGGTGGGGGTGCCCGTGTTCGGACGCCCCGACCACCTCGAGGCATGCGTCCGATCGATCCTCGCCCAGACCCAGCCGCCCGCCGAGGTCCTCCTCATCGACGACGGATCCGGCTCGGGCGACGTCGAGGCAGCGCTCGAGCGATGGCAGGAGGACGCCGGCGATCATCCGGGTCCTGCGGCAGCCGAACCGCGGTGTATGCGTGGCCCGCAACCGCATGATCGCCGAGATGCGTGGGGATGCCTTTCTGCTCGTCGACCAGGACGACGAGCTCCACCCCCAGTTCATCGCAGCAACGGCCAGCGCATTGCGGGCCGATGCCTCGTTGGTCGCTGCAGCCACGTGGACCGAGTTCTTCGGCGACTACAGCGCCGTCGAGGCGAAGCCGCCATTCGATCGACGAGTAGCCACCAGGGAGAATCCGATCGTGTCGACTGCCGCTCTGGTGGACATGTCCGTTCGCGACCGCGGAGTCGCCTTCGAGCCCGATCTGGCGTTCATCTACTGCGAGGACTGGAACTACTGGAGCCAGATCGTCGCATCGGGCGGACGCATGGGCCTGGTGCCTGCGCCCCTCATCCGCCATCGTGTGCACCGGGCATCGGGAGGATTCCAGCGAACGGAGTTGGCGCACGCGATCGGGCGTGCCCGAGCGTTGGAGCCCTTCCATCGGGTCTGACTCCGCGGTCAGCGGTCGGTGACCGAATCGGACAGACCCAGTGTCTGCACGCTCGGGCGGCCCCTGAGAAGACCGATCCACGTACCCGCTCCGTATGCCGCATGCATGGTGGCGGCGGTGACAGCCGTTCGCACCCGACGTGCGGGGGCTCGTGCGGCCGTCGTCACCAGCGCTCCGCCCCATGCCACGAGCAGGACCGCGATCGGCAGCGGCGTCACCACGATGGCGACGGCTGTGCCGCCGACGAATCCGGCGATCAGGGCGGCGGGAGCGAGCGCACGCACCGACGGCAACCGACCGTTGAGCCAGAACAGCTCGGCCTTTCCCTGCCCGTAGCGTCGATACTGGCGCCAGAGCGCACTCCATCTCGCACGTGGGTGGTACAACGACCGGATCGACGGATCGACCCGCACGGTCCCCCCGGCAGCCCGCCAACGAGCGTAGAAGTCGGTGTCCTCGACCGTCCCGCTGGGAAACGTGCGATACCCCCCGACAGCGAGGAAACGATCGCGTTCGAACAGCCCCAGGTACACCGTGTCGACGTCCTCGGGTGCCGTGGCGTGTCGGAAGCGTGCGGGTCCGACGGCCATGGGATCATCCATGGCATACGCAATGGCCTCGGCCCACGGTCCGTCGCCTTCGGCCCGCATCGGACCGCCGACCGCCACCCCGGGGCCCCAGGCATCCAGCGACCGTTCGACGTAGTCGGGTGCATAGGTCGTGTGGGCATCCAACCTGAGGAGCAGTCCAGACGTCGCCTCCGACGCGGCCAGGTTCAAGCCGCCGGACTGGATGCGGAACGGATTGTCGACGAGGCGTACACGCTCATCGTGTGTGCACCGTTCGCCGATCGCCTCGCGAGTTCCGTCGATCGAGCCCCCATCGGCGACGATGACCTCCGTGACTGCCTCGTGGGCGAGGGCGATGTCGAGCACGTGGCCTATGTTCGCAGCCTCGTCGAGGGTCGCGATGATGACTGCGACGGAGTGGGTGGGCATCGCAGCGAGGATACCGACCAGTCGATACCGGCACGCTCAAGTACCCTCGGCCATCTGCCGATTCCCATCTCATGGTTCGAACGCGCGCTGTCACCATCCTCGTATCGCTTGTCATCCTGCTCCCCGCCGCAGCCCACGCAGCGGAGGTGCCTGAGGACCTCCACGCCGGGATCTACTCCGACGACTTCGACGCATCCGCCGACCTCAATGGCATCGCCGCAGCAGCTGGTCAACGTGTCACCTTCGGGGGCACCTTCCACGATGTGAACGAGAACGACGGTGTGGAGACGGTCACCTGGTCGAACACCCGCGAGATCCTCGAAGGCGTCTGGAGGGGCAAGGCGACGCCCTTCGCCAATGTGACCATCAACGCGAGTGCGTTCGCCATCGCCCGCGGCGACTTCGACGCCGACATCGCAGACTGGCGGGACCACGTTCTCCAGTTCCTCGATCGCGGAGGCAACCGCAGCCTCGTCATCGCACCTCTCCAGGAGCACAACGGCAACTGGACGCCGTACGGATGTGATCCCGGCAACTTCAAGGCCGCCTATCGAAAGTTCGTCTCGTCGTTCCGTAACGCTGGCATCGACGAGACCCAGGTCCGTTTCGCCTGGGCGCCCAACGGGTGGACGACACCGGGATGCGGGGACCTCGCCGACTACTACCCGGGCAACGGATGGGTCGATGTCATCGGAATATCCGCCTACAACTTCGGCACCTGCGTCGCCAACGGCGAGTACGAGACCCCGGCCGAGGCGTTCGACCCGTACCTCGCCGAGATCCGCACCACCGTGACTGCGAACAAGCCGCTGCTGATCGCCCAGACCGCTTCGTCGCGGTACGCCTGTGGTGGCAACCAGTCGTCGTGGGTCCAGACGATGATGGCCCACCTCGATACCCAGCCGGGCGTCGTCGGATTCGTGTGGTTCAACGTCGCCAAGGAGACCGACTGGCGCGTGTGGACGGGTACATCGCTCACCCCCGGTTGGACCGCCGGAGTGGCGAGCGGCGCAACTGCCTACCAATGGCCACTGACCTCCTGGTTCTCACCGGGCGAACTCACGCTCGGGCCGCCGCCTCCGCCTCCGTGTCCGGTTGGTGGGGTGTGTGATGTGGTGGCTCGGGTGGATGCGGGTGGTGAGTGGGGTGTGTGGGATGCGTTGGTGGCGTCTCCGGGGGTGAATGAGTTCTATTTCGGGAATCCGGGTGATGTGCCGTTCTTGGGGGATTGGGATGGTGATGGGGTGGCGACGCCGGGGTTGTATCGCCAGTCGGATGGGTTCGTATATGTGAGGGACTCGAATACGCAGGGTGTTGCGGATGTGGAGTTCTTCTTCGGGAATCCGGGTGATGTGCCGTTGGTGGGTGATTTCGATGGTGATGGTCGGGATTCGGTGTCGATTTGGCGTGCGTCCCAGGCTCGGGTGTATGTGATCAACGAGTTGGGTGCCGATGGTGGCGGTTTGGGTGCTGCGGAGTTTTCGTTCGAGTTCGGGAATCCGGGTGATGTGCCGTTCGTGGGTGATTTCGATGGTGATGGGGTCGATACGGTGGGGTTGTATCGGGAGTCGACGGGGTTTGTGTATTTCCGGAACTCGTTGTCGACGGGGAATGCGGATCTGGCGTTCTTCTATGGGAATCCGGGGGATCAGATCCTGGCGGGGGATTGGGATGGTGATGGGGATGACACGGTGGCGGTGTATCGGCCGTCGTCGGGTCGCCTGTATGTCAGTTTGGACAATGCTGCGGGTACAGCCGACTGGGACGCCTGGATAGGCACCTACCCATGGGTGAGAACAGCAGGGCGGTCGTGAGCGTCGCCCTGCCCTGGTTCCCGAGCGCGGTTCGCCTCGTCGTTGCAGTAGGGGTTGTGGCGGCGATGCTCGTCTCGATCGCCCCTCCCGCTTCGGCGGTCGGCGTCATCAATCCGACGACGGAGGAGTGCTTCCTCGATCTCCACAATCAGGAGCGAATCGACCGTGGACTGGCCCCGCTCGTCGTGGATGCGACCCTGAGGCAGTTCGCCAGGGACTGGTCCGTCGAGATGGATACCTCGGGTGACTTCCGCCACTCGGACCTGTCGTGGGGTGGGGCCTGGTACGGCAGGGGTGAGAACATCGGATGGCAACAGGGATTCGGATCGGATTGCACGAACCTCCACAACGGATTCATGGAGTCGAGCGGCCATCGGGCAAACATCCTGCGACCGACGTTCGATCGCGTCGGAATCGGTGTGGTCGATGGCACCTCCACCGGTGGGCGCCTGTGGGTGACCGTGACCTTCGGCGACTCCGACGGCGCAGCTGCACCATCGCCGTTGCCGTCGGACCTCGAGCTACCGCCATCGGTGTGCGGCTCATCGGCGTGTGATGGCTTCGTGACGGTATCGAGCGGGGGCATGTGGACGCTCCAGCCCGAGATCGGTCCCTGGGATCCGAGTGAGTTCTATTTCGGGAATCCGGGTGATGTGCCGTTCTTGGGGGATTGGGATGGTGATGGGGTGGCGACGCCGGGGTTGTATCGCCAGTCGGATGGGTTCGTGTATGTGAGGGACTCGAATACGCAGGGTGTTGCGGATGTGGAGTTCTTCTTCGGGAATCCGGGTGATGTGCCGTTGGTGGGTGATTTCGATGGTGATGGTCGGGATTCGGTGTCGATTTGGCGTGCGTCCCAGGCTCGGGTGTATGTGATCAACGAGTTGGGTGCCGATGGTGGCGGTTTGGGTGCTGCGGAGTTTTCGTTCGAGTTCGGGAATCCGGGTGATGTGCCGTTCGTGGGTGATTTCGATGGTGATGGGGTCGATACGGTGGGGTTGTATCGGGAGTCGACGGGGTTTGTGTATTTCCGGAACTCGTTGTCGACGGGGAATGCGGATCTGGCGTTCTTCTATGGGAATCCGGGGGATCAGATCCTGGCGGGGGATTGGGATGGTGATGGGGATGACACGGTGGCGGTGTATCGGCCGTCGTCGGGTCGGCTGTATGTCAGTCTGGACAATGCTGCGGGCACAGCCGACTGGGACGCCTGGATAGGCACCTACCCATAGGTGAGAACAGCAGGGGGAGCATCGCTGGCGGGTTCCTAGTCTCACCGGATGCCCCGTGTGATCCCGTCCCGCCTCCTCGTCGCCCTCGTCGCCGTCGGCATGTCCTGGTGGGGAGGGGCTCCTGGGGCTCGGGCCGAAGAGGAACCCCCGTTCGGGATCATCACCGATATCGGTGGTGCGGTCGTCGTAGAGGTCGATCGCCACGATGCGGGTCCGACGCTCGATCGGATGATCGTCGCCGAGCCCATGCGCGGCTACCGCCTCGAACGTGTCTACACGTCCCACGCCACATCGACCTGGCCATCGTCGGATCCCCTCGCCGCGGACCAATGGAACCTCGACCGGATCGGATTGGGATCGGCGTGGGCGCGCACCACGGGATCAGGAATCGTGGTCGCCGTCGTCGACAGCCCGATCAACTTCGGCGGAAGCGATGGATTCTGCGGACCGATCGTGCACCCCTACGACGCACAGCGCAACACAACCACCCTGCCGCCGCTCAACATCGAGGCACCATTCGGTCACGGCACGCACGTGGCGGGTACGGTCGCCCAGTGCACGGACAACGGCATCGGCGTTGCAGGCATCGCCCCCGGAGCATCGCTCATGCCGGTCATGGTGCTCGATGCCCTCGGCGTCGGAACGAGCAGTGACCTGCGACGCGGGATCGACTGGGCCGTCGAACACGGCGCGGACGTGATCAACCTGTCGCTCGGTGCCCCGTGCACCGAGCCATGGCCGAGTTGCTCGGATCTGCTCGTCGACGCCGCGTTGGCGCGAGCAGCGACGGCCGGCGTCCTCGTCGTCGCATCGTCCGGCAACGCAGCATCGTCGTTCGTGTCCTACCCCGCGAATCATCCCGATGTCCTCGCTGTCGGTGCCATGGACGCGTCGGACAGTGTCTGGAATCCGGTGCCGGGGGTCGGTTCGAATGGGGGCTCGGCGCTCGACCTCGTCGCTCCGGGCGCCGGGATCCTCCAGGAGACGACATCGTTCGGCGTCTTCGGGTACGGGGTCGGCGAAGGGACATCGATGGCCGCACCCCACGTGTCGGGAGCCGCAGCACTCCTGTGGGCGATCGACCCCGGTCTTTCCGCGTCGGACGTCGCGTTCGCCATCCGCTCCTCCGCCCGCGACATCGGGCCGACGGGTTACGACACGGTCTCGGGCTGGGGTGTGCTCGATCTCGCCGCAGCCGTGGAGTTCATCGCTCCGGCCCCGCCGCCTCCGCCTCCGTGTCCGGTTGGTGGGGTGTGTGATGTGGTGGCTCGGGTGGATGCGGGTGGTGAGTGGGGTGTGTGGGATGCGTTGGTGGCGTCTCCGGGGGTGAATGAGTTCTATTTCGGGAATCCGGGTGATGTGCCGTTCATGGGGGATTGGGATGGTGATGGGGTGGCGACGCCGGGGTTGTATCGCCAGTCGGATGGGTTCGTGTATGTGAGGGACTCGAATACCCAGGGTGTTGCGGATGTGGAGTTCTTCTTCGGGAATCCGGGTGATGTGCCGTTGGTGGGTGATTTCGATGGTGATGGTCGGGATTCGGTGTCGATTTGGCGTGCGTCCCAGGCTCGGGTGTATGTGATCAACGAGTTGGGTGCCGATGGTGGCGGTTTGGGTGCTGCGGAGTTTTCGTTCGAGTTCGGGAATCCGGGTGATGTGCCGTTCGTGGGTGATTTCGATGGTGATGGGGTCGATACGGTGGGGTTGTATCGGGAGTCGACGGGGTTTGTGTATTTCCGGAACTCGTTGTCGACGGGGAATGCGGATCTGGCGTTCTTCTATGGGAATCCGGGGGATCAGATCCTGGCGGGGGATTGGGATGGTGATGGGGATGACACGGTGGCGGTGTATCGGCCGTCGTCGGGTCGCCTGTATGTCAGTTTGGACAATGCTGCGGGCACAGCCGACTGGGACGCCTGGATAGGCACCTACCCATGGGTCATCACGGCGCATCCCGGCTAGGCACGGCCCCGGCCCTGCGTCGCAGGATGGCTATGCCGATGATCGCAACCAACACGGCACCCGAGACGGCCGACACCACCAGACCGACATTCCATCCGTCCGGATCTGCGCTCAGCACCACCCGATGGGTTCCCCGCCGGCATGGCGACCGCCGACACCCACATGGTCGGCCTCGAGCAGGTCGACCGACGCCCCATCGATCGGTCGCGGACCAGCCGACCTGGAGCGAGTCGGCGACGACCACGTACCCCGGACCGTCTGCGGACACATCGAGGACGATGGAGTCCCGCGCTTCGTCGACCACCACGTCGATCGATCCCTCCCCGCCCTCGCCGGACATCGACGGTGCCGACAACACCACCGTCGTCGGATCGAGGTCGGACATCGAACAGTCCAAGTCGCTCGGCGGGATCTGCCTCGTCGATCGATGTCGAGGCCCATCGGATGCGTTCGAGGGCGTTGCGACGCTCGTAGATCGTCGTCGATCCCCCGAACACGACCGGGAGATCGGGGAAGGCCGTCACCAGGTCGAGCGGTCGGCCCTCCACGCCAAGCCTGACATCGCCGGCGAAAGCGATCCGGATCGTCGCTCCGCCATCGGTGGTGGGAACACCGATGAGGAGCTCGGTGGGACCGAGGGGTTCGGGGATCCTCCGTGTCGCCGCCGAGAGGACGCTCCCGGCATCGTCGATGACCTCGATGGTGACGAGCGATGTGCCGGCACCGGGATCGTGGCCGGTCGGCAGGGGAATCGCCACGCCAGCGGCCGGGGCGGCCGTGATCGGGTACTGCAGCGTTCGGCCCGGAATCGATGACTTCCGGCAGTGCGCCGACGGAGCGGCGTTCGGTCCCGAGGAGTGGGACGCCGGGCGGGTGCCACGAAGTAGCGAGCGCCGAGCCTGTCGAGCATCGGGGAGCGTGCGATCTCGGGTGACGTGCGGAGCGTCGTGAACGTCTCGGAGAATCGAAATGCGTCCGGATCGACGGCTACCAGGGCTTCTTTCCACGTTGTCGGCGCGAACGCATGCCCGGTCACCGATCTGATGCCGTAGAAGGTCGTCGTCGACGGGTAGAGGGCGATATCGGTCGCGGCCACACGTTCACCCTCGAGATTGGTCGAGGAGGAACTCGTGGGTCACGGTTGTCGGGTAGAACTGTGTCGCGGTGGACCTGGGGCCAGAACGGCAAAGCAAACAGTGCGATCTCGATCGCTGCCACCACGGGGAGTATCCACAGTGCCGATGCACGCGAGACGGCCAGCGCCGTGCGCGGCGACCACGAAGCCACAACGACGATGGCAACGATGACCGCGACCGCCCACCTCGCCGCGGAAGTAGTCAGTTCGGTCGGCTTCGCTTGCCATCTCGGCAGCCTTGATAGGCCCCAACCGATGATGGCGACGATGACGACGCTGGCCGCTGCGAGCCCTAGCGCGCTGGCGTCACGACTGCTCCGGGACGGAAGTCGGCGGATCAGCGCCTCGGCTCCGATGCCGACGATGACGGCAAGGAGGAACAGAAAGTACCGATCGCATCCTTCCGATGTGGTTCGTGCCGATGAGGGGCAGGGAGTGCACGAGGTCGAGCAGAGGGCTGGCTGCGTACATGACGACGGCGATCGATGCAATGGACGCCCACAGGTACGCAATGATGCGGGTCCCGACGATACGACGACCGTAGACGGCGGCCACCGCAATGAGACCGAGGGCGGCGATGCCGAGGAACGCCTGGATCTCGACGTAGTTGACGGGTCCGTAGATCAGGTACTCGGCGGGCCGAAGTACCATCGATCGGGGATCCGAACGCGTTCGGGCACGGCCAAGGTTGCGAGTGTCCGTCGTGCCAGGTACCAGTTCGGCTCCTGGGTGCGGGTTGCTGTCTCGATTCCCCGTGACCCAATAAGCAAACGGTATGAGCTGGAAAGCGGCGATCGCCGTCCCCGCCAGCGACGCCACCGAGCGTGACCCGGCGTATCCGAGAACGCCGTCCGCAGCGACGCGGTCGTGTCAGGATCCGCACGAGGGCGTAGGCCCCAGCGAAGGCAAGGGCGTACACGGTCACCGATGGGAATCCCTTCGAGCCACATCACGGCGACGACGCCCGGCGAGTGGGATGATGGAACGACCGCCCTGCGCTTCGCGAGTGTGTACTCGATCGCCCAGAAGAGACCGGGGATGAGCGCCCCGATGTGTGACTGGCGCCAGTTCGTCCACACCACCTGGAAGCCGGAGAAGGCGAAGACGAGTCCGGCGAGGGCACTGCACGAATCGAGACAGGCCGATCGCCTCGGAGGAACAGGAACGTGAAGCCGATCGCGGCGCAGCGAGTTCGAGGAGCTTTGCGACGACGGGCGCATACCACGCAGGCAGTATCCAGCTCCCGATGTTGAGCGGCGAGTACAGGGAGTGGGTCGGAACCGATGCCGCGGGCTGGCCGCCGTGCACGTGGCCGTCCCAGAGCGGGGTGATGTCGCCCGAGCGCAGGCGGTCGGACATCAGCACCCTCAGTTGCGCGTCGACCGTGTCCCCGATCAGGGGATTCGTGATGTCGACATCGTCGGGCGCCTCCGTCGACCACGGGGAGAACGCCTCGAGCAGGTCCGTTCCCAGGAACACCCTGGCACCGGCGAGTGATGGGGCCAGGATGCCCACGACGGTGATCGTCAGGATCGCCATGACCCATCGGAAGCGCGTCACGTGCCTCACGCATCCTTTCCGGGGTCGACGGACGGGCCCGTTCCCGCCGGCTCGGCAGTCTATCGCCACCGCGATAGCCTTTCCGGTTCCCGATCCGGGTCGACGCGCCGACGGACTAGTCCGATCGACCCATCAAGAAATGGTCCCCGCGTGCCGATATCGATCACATGAGTGTCCTGTCCCCGCGCCGGGCGACGAGTCTGCTTCTCGTCGTTGCGGTCCTCACGTCCCTCGTCGTCTTCGCAACGCCTGCGTACCCGGCTGACCCCGAACCGCCACAATGGGTGTTCCCCGTCGTCGGCCAGGACGGGGTCGACTTCGCCTACTCGGACACGTTCGGTGCATGCCGGGGGAGCGGCTGTTCCCGTAGCCATCACGGTGTGGACATCGGTACGTACGGGGTCAAGGGAGTTCCCGTCGTCGCAGCTGCTGATGGCGTCGTGCGGTATGTGAACTGGTCGTGGACACCCGACGACCTCAATCCCGATCGGTGCTGCACGATCGCCATCGACCATGCCGGTGGATGGGAGACGTGGTACATCCACCTCGACAACGACACGCCCGGCACCGATGACGGCCTCGGCTGGGGTATCGCCGACGGCATCGTCCCCGGCGTGTCGGTGACCGCCGGGCAGCTGATCGGCTGGGTGGGCGACAGCGGCAATGCCGAGGGCACGATTCCCCACCTCCACTGGGAGGTCCACGCGCCAGGCGGGATCGTCGTCAACCCGACTCCCCATGCCGACAGTGCCCTCCGGATCGCTGCTCCCGGCCAGGCATCGGTCGCCTCGCCGTGCGCATCGGGAACCTGCGACACCATCACGGCCGTCGATCCCGGCGGGATATGGAACATCTGGGACGAACTCGCGTGGCCCACGACGAAGAACAGCTTCTACTACGGCAATCCCGGTGACTACCCGTTCATGGGGGACTGGGACGGCGACGGGACCGAGACGCCCGGCCTGTACCGGCAATCCGACGGATTCGTGTACGTTCGCGACACCAACACCCAGGGAGTCGCCGACCTCGAGTTCTTCTTCGGCAATCCCGGTGACGTTCCCCTCGTCGGCGACTTCGACGGCGATGGTCGCGACTCCGTGTCGGTGTGGCGTACCTCCCAGGCACGCGTCTACATCATCAACGAGCTCGGTGAGGACGGTGCAGGACTCGGTGCGGCAGACTTCTACTTCGATGTGGCGGAGAGCACCGACGTCCCCTTCGTCGGTGACTTCGACGGGGACGGAGTCGACACCATCGGCTTCTTCCGACCGGCGACGGGCATGATCAGGCTCCTCGATGCGAACGCCGACGTGGTGCCGTCCGTCGAGTTCTCCTTCGGCAACATCGGTGACCAGTTCCTCGTGGGTGACTGGGTGGGGGATGGTCGCGACACCATCGCCGCCTACCGACCTTCCACGGGGCGCATCTATCTCCGATTCACCAACGCAACGGGCAACGCCGACTGGGATGCCTGGGTGGGCGACTACCCGCATGTCATCTCAGCGGGCAGGGGCTGATCGGCGATGGTGTGCCATCATGTCACGGATCGCGATCCGCACGGATCGGCTGGGTGAGGGGGAATCATGGGGACCGTATCGATGACCAGATGGATGCTGAGCGTGCTCGCGGGCGTCGCGGCGATCATCGTCCTGGGTGCAGCTCCGGGCTTTGCCGCGGATGATGTCGGCGTCGTCGATCCCGAGACCGGCATCTGGTACCTCCACGACGCGGGCTCGGATACGACCACGTCGTTCTACTTCGGGAATCCCGCCGACGAGCCATTCGTCGGCGATTGGGACTGTGACGGCATCGACACGGCCGGTCTGTACCGCCGGGCGGATGGCTTCGTGTATCTGCGCAATGCGAACTCGCAGGGAGTCGCCGATCTCCAGTTCTTCTTCGGGAATCCCGGCGACATCCCGCTCGCAGGCGACTTCGATGGCGACGGCTGTGACAGCGTCTCGTTGTACCGACCCTCGCAGGGCAAGGTCTACATCGTCAACACGCTGGGACGTGATGGAGAAGGTCTCGGGCGTGCCGACATGGCCTACGCGCTCGGCAATCCCGGCGATGTGCCGATCGTGGGCGACTTCGACGGCGACGGGCGCGACACGGTGCACATGCATCGTCCGTCGTCGAGTCGCCTCTACATCAACGATGGGCTGACACCTTTGGGATCCCGTTCGGTGGCCGTTGCCGCCGAGGCACGGGTGGTCGCAGGCTCGTGGTCCGGTGGCGTCGACGCAGCGGCGACCTTCTCGGATGCCGACGCGGCGTTCGCCGTCCCCGGGCGTGCGGCGATGCCGTACGGATCGCCGTCGATGAAGCCCGTGGCAGGTGCGTTCGGGACGTTGCCGGGCGGCGACGAGGCGCCTCCGCGACCACCGCCGTATCCGGACGTCGGTAGTGGCAAGCGCATCATCTACTCCAACGGACAACAGCGTGTGTGGTTGATCGACGCCAACGAACGGCTCGTGGACACCTATCTCGTCTCCGGCCGGAAGGGCATCCCGTACAACGGGACCTACACCGTTTACAGCAAGTCGGTGAACGCGTGGGCTCCCTATGGCGGCATCACGATGAAGCACATGGTCCGTTTCGTGCGCCCTGGCACCTGGGGGAACCGGTGGGCATACGGCTTCCACTCCATTCCTCGCTATCCGAACGGTCAACCGATGCAGACGGAGGACCAGCTTGGGACGTGGAGGTCGGGCGGGTGTGTGCGTCAGGCGGACCACAAGGCCGTGGCGCTCTTCGCATGGGCCGACATCGGCACCGTCGTGCACGCCATCCCCTGATCCCGAGCACCTGCTCGCCGCTTCCGGCATGTACAGTCACCGACGATGATCGCACCACCGACCCTCGTCGTCGTTCCCGCCCATGACGAACAAGCAAGCGTCGCCACCGTCGTCGCTCGGGTGCTCGATGTCGGCTATCCGGTGCTGGTCGTCGACGATGCGTCCACCGACGACACTGCAGATCGCGCTCGGTCCTCAGGAGCGATGGTGGTGTCGCTTCCGGTCAACCTCGGCGTCGGCGGAGCCATGCGTACGGGGTTCCGCTTTGCCGTCGAGCACGGATACGGACGCGTGATCCAGGTCGACGGCGACCTGCAGCATCCCCCCGAAGCGATCCCGGACCTGGTTCGGGCCGCCGACGGGGGCATCGATCTCGTGATCGGGTCCCGGTTCGCGGGTGGATACGCCACCGCAGGGCATCGTCGGCTCGCCATGCGGGCACTCGCCTTCTGGATGTCACGTCGTGTCGGTGTCGAACTCGACGATGTCACATCGGGCTTCCGTGTCATCTCCCAACCGCTCCTGGGCTTCTTCGCGGAGCATTACCCGGCGGAGTACCTCGGGGACACGGTGGAGGCGATCCTGCAAGCCGACGCCTACGGCGCGACGATCGCCCAGGTTCCCGTGCCGATGGCACAACGTGAATCGGGTGATGCCACGTCGAGCATCGCCGCAGGTGGCCACCTGGCACGCATGGCGGTCGCCATCGTCGCCGGGAAGCCGCAGAGGGTGGGTCGATGAGTCCCGCCGTGAGCGCCCTGACGATCGCCATCTCCATCGGTGCGCTCGTCCTCGTCCTCGTCCTCGTGCGACGACAGCGGCTCAAGGAGCGATTCGCTATCACCTGGCTGGTCGTCGCCGCCGGCATGGTCCTGCTCGCCGTGTTCCGTCCCCTCCTCGACCGACTCTCCGACGCGCTCGGCATTCAATCGGGAACGACCACCGTCTTCCTGCTGGCTGTTCTCGTGATCCTCGCCGTGCAGCTCCAGCTGTCGATCGCGCTGTCACGGATCGAGGAGAAGGTACGTGACCTTTCAGAGGCGGTTGCGCTCCACACGGGCCGATCCGCTGAGTGGTCGCCCCCCACTGCGGGTGAGGCGAAGCAGGGGCAGGACGAGGCGTAGGTAGGCCCCGAGCAATGCATCCACCACGTGCGAGCCGCGAGGTGGCGTGATCTGGCTGACGGTCGAGATCCCCGTGTCCATCGTGGCGAGCATGGCGGCGTCGCTGATGGTGCGATTCGCCTCCGTCAGGGCCCGTTGCGAGCGCCACGACGGCCATCCGGCAATGGCAGAGATCGCTGCCTTGAACTTGAGCGGGAGCCACTTGTCGCGTGCAGCGACGACACAGGTCCCGATTTCCGCCGTGGCGAGGGCGGGGAGGAGGGCCACCAGGGTCATCGGGTGGTAGTTCGTGCCGAGGAGGATCCACCGGTTCCGTTCGAGGTAGAACATCTTCGAGGGTGACCGCTCGAAGTCGTATAGGTGCCTGACCCTCGATCGTGAGGAGCGCACGACGCGAAGCCCCGCCAGGCGGAGGCGCCACCCGAGGTCGGCGTCCTCGAGGTACATGAACAGCTCGGGCCTGAAGCCACCGAACGCCTCCCACGTGTCGGCCCGGATCGCCATCGCCGAGCCGGAGGGAAACGCCACATCGACGACGGGGGGCTCGTCGGCGGGAATGGGATCGCCCATCCCGGAGATCCAGGCGAGACCCACGTAGTTCAGATGCCCACCGGACGTATTGAAGACCTGCGGGTCGTCAGCGTCGACGAGGGTCGCCATCGCTGCGCCCACGCGATCCTCCCCGAGTGCATCGACGAGCGGTGTGAGCCAACCCTGCTCCGGAACAGAATCATGTCCGAGGAACACGAGTGTGGAGCCGTGCGATGCGTTGGCGCCGGCATGGCACCCCGCAGCGAACCCGATGTTCTCATCGAGGTTGATACACCGGACATCGAACTCGGCGACGATGGCTGGGGTCCCGTCGGTCGAGGCGTTGTCGACAACGACCACCTCATCGGGTCCTGCCGGATCCGATGTCAATGCCTCGAGGACATCGCGGATCAGCGCGGCGGATTGGTAGGTGACGATCACCACCGTCGTCGTTTCCATGTCGCGTCCCGATCGGTCAGTCGCCCCAGTATCCCGCAACGGGGTTCATCCAACCACGACCGAACTCGAAGACGATGTTCGCCGAGGCCTGGGTGAAGGTGTCGCGGAGGAACCAGGTGTTCGTCGAAGGCCGGAAGACACCGACGGTGTCATCCCCGTCACCGTCCCAATCGCCCACGACGATGCGGTCGCCGCTCGCGGTGCCGTCGTATCGGAACGACGTGGCCACGGTGCCCGTGGCGAGGTTGTTCACCAGGTACACCATCTTCGTCGACGGCCGGTACACGCCGATGCCGTCGCTGCCGTCACCGTTCCAATCCCCCGCGAGGGGGACGTCGTTCGGGTTGCCGAAGTCGATCGTGATGTCCCCTGTGCCCTGCGTGTTCGAGTTCCTCAGGTAGAACCTCGCCTGGGAAGGGCGATAGATGCCGACGGTGTCGTCGCCGTCACCGTCCCAGTCGCCGGCGACGGGGCGGTCACCGGGGTTCCCGTAGTAGATCTCGATGTCGGCGATGCCCTGGGTGTTGGTCTGCCTGAGGAACAGGTAGCCGGCGCTCTCGCGGTACAGGCCGGGGGTGTCGATGCCGTCGCCGTTCCAGTCACCGGTGAACGGGATGTCGAGTGGGTTCCCGAAGTAGAAGGACTCCTCGGTGCCGGTGGGTGACCGGAGGGTCCAGATCCCGGTGCGCGGATCCTGCATCGCTGCCATCGACGGGCCCTCGGGTCCGGGGCCGGGAGGCGGCGGGGTCTGGTAGAAGGCGTCGAAGTACCAGCTGTACAGCCCGAACTTCGATGCCACGGTGCCCGCCGTCACGTCCTTGGTGATGATGGTGTCGCTCGGCGTCGCGGCGGTGAACCTGACGGACTTCGCGCTTCCCGAGACGTGGCGGTCGGTCACCTCGACGTCGAGCAGCTGGTACTGGCTACCCGTCGAGCCCCAGATGGCGGCGGTGACGGTGGCGGGGGAGAGGCTGAAACGCCACGAGTCGAGGGGATTCACCGGCGTGACCGACCAGGGGTCGGGGACCGACACCAGGTAGGGCACATCGATGTTCCACTTCTCCTTCGCCCACTCCGACGCCCCTCCGTTCGATGAGGAGTAGTACGCCCGCACGATGCCCGAGTGCGGAGCAGCGGGGTGGGCCACCACGCGACCGGTGGTCGACACAGCCGCATCATCCCAACGAGAGGCCATGGTCCGATCGGCGATCCAGCCGGCGAACACCTGGAAGGTCGCATCGTTGCGAACGTCACAGAAGCAACCTGCATCACGGTGGTCCGTGGATACGGCGTAGGTGGCGGCATAGGACCTCGCGGCGATCGCCTGGGTCTCGAGGGCCTCCATGTGCCATGAGAACGGAACCTCGGCGATACCCCGCGTGTAGTCGTCCACCGAGGCCTCGACGACGAGGTCGAATCCCTGGTATTCGGGGCAACCCGTGCAGCCGCCACCGATCTTGTCCGGACTGGTCCGTTGGTCGCTGCCGTTGTCGACGGTGTGGAATGCGACGCCGTACCCGTAGGTGCACTCGGTCGGGCGACGGCAGTTCGTTGCCCGAACCAGATGGGCGGGCTCGGTGTCGCCCTCCGTCAGGGTGACGGACAGATCGCAGGTTCCGGTATCCCAGACCGTCGGGACGCCGTCGATCGACAAGGTGATCTCACATCCGTCCGGGAAGCCAGGGTCGGGGGTCGTGTCGACGATGGTGACGGTGTCGCCGGTCGAGAGGGTCGCCGTCGGGGGTTCCGGTTCGCCGGTGACGCGGACGACCTCGATACCCGTTCCGGGCCCCGGACCGTCGAGGATGGTGAGAACCGTGGAGGTGATGTCGGATGCCACGTTCGTGAACAGCGAACCCGGATCCGGCAGCGGCGCCTCGCCGAGTGTGCCGATCGTCGCTCCCGTGTAGTACGCCTCGAGGATCGCCTCGGCATCCTGCCCGGCCAACGCCCGTGCCTGGGACCCGTATTGGCTCATGCCGACGCCGTGACCCCAACCGGCTCCGTCGAACACCACGACATCGTCGGATGCTGCGTGAGCGGCTGACAAGGGGAGGACCGTGATGAGGGTGATCCCCGCGAGGAGGAGCGTCAGTCGACGCATGATCCTGCCTTTCCGTGGCCGTGCAGTGATCTCGCGCCGTGCAGACTATGGGCGCGATCCGGCAACCTGGGTTCCATCCACACCTGTATCGGCATCTTCGAGGACACACCCAAGCGTTTGAGTGGCGGTTAGGCTCGGAGGCAGTCGTCGTGGATGGGGTGTACGTGGTTGGTGTGCGGTTGTCAGTGGCCGCGCTCGCAGTTGTCGTCGGTCTCGTGCCGTCCGTCGCCCTCGCTGCTGAAGTGCCCGTCGATGACATCGTCGTTCCGGTGGTGGACACGACCGGTGTGGTCGATACGACGCAGGGGATCTGGTACCTGCGTGATGTGGCCGGATCGACGACATCGTTCTACTACGGGAACCCCGCCGATTCGCCGTTCATGGGGGACTGGGACTGCGACGGCATCGACACACCCGGCCTGTATCGCCAGTCCGATGGGTATGTGTACCTGAGGAACTCGAACACGCAAGGCATCGCCGATGTGTCCTTCTACTTCGGGAATCCAGGCGATGTGCCGATTGCGGGCGATTTCG
Organism: uncultured Acidimicrobiia bacterium; assembly: GCA_963759175.1. Lineage (GTDB taxonomy): Bacteria > Actinomycetota > Acidimicrobiia > Spongiisociales > UBA5794 > SZUA-442. Next base: position 8,668 of record CAVWXP010000009.1, on the reverse strand, counting down.
ATGGCGATGGGTGCGACCCGGTGTCGCTGTATCGACCGTCGCAGGGCCTGGTGTACGTCATCAATCGATTGGGGAGCCGGGATGCGGGTCTCGGGACGGGCGGATTTCTCGTTTGCGTTCGGGAATCCCGACGACGTGCCGTTCGTGGGTGATTTCGATGGCGATGGTTTCGACACGGTAGGCATGTGGAGCCCGGCGTCGGGTCGTGTCGCCCTCTCGAATACCCTGGAGCAGGCACCGGCAACCACGACGTTCCTGTTCGGCAACCGCACCGACATCGTCGGTCATGGGCAACTGGACCGACGCCGATGCACGTGACACGATCGGCATCTACCGGCCGACCGACGGCACCTTCTACCTCAGGGAGACGAACACCCTCGGCGCCGCGGACACGTCGCACCAGTACGGGGGACGCGACTACGTGCCGATCGTCGGCCACTTCGGGAACCTGCCCGGGGACGATGACGCCCCGGTGAACGCGCCGTACCTCGTCTCGGAGTTCACGACCTACCACCCGCCGGGTGAGGATCGCAACATCAACATCGACCTCATCGCCGACATGACCGACGGCGCGGTCGTCGGACCGGGGGAGGTCTTCAGCCTCAACGACCATGTCGGGCGAGCGTACGGAAGCCAAGGGCTTCGTCCCGGCCGGAGCGATCATCGGTGGCATCGTCTACTGCTGTGACCATCCTGCCAACATCGGGGGCGGCACATCCCAGTTCGCGACGACGCTGTACAACGCCGTGTTCTTCGGGGGCTACGAGGACGTCTACCACCGCCCCCACTCGCTGTACTTCTCCCGCTATCCGGTCGCTCAGGGAAGCGACCCTCAGCTTTCCCGGGCCCGACGTCGTGTTCCGCAACAACACGGCGTGGCCGTTGACGATCCGCGCCGGGCACACGCCGACGTCGGTCACGGTTCAGCTGTGGGGAGACAACGAGGGACGCCAGGTCACGACCGCGACGATCGGCGATGTCTCCTCGAGCGAGGGTGGCACCGCCACGGTCTACCGAACCATCGTGTCTTCGTCCGGATCCATCGTCAATGAGTCCTGGACGCACACGTACCGGATGCCGATTCCCGAGTAGGCCGGGAGTCCGATGCCGAAGGGTGGCCCGCGGTCAGGCGTCGACCATCCACGTTCCTCGTGAACGGACGAGCTTGTTCATGTCGCCGGGCCCTCGCTTCTCCTGAGCGGCGGCGATCTGGCGTTCCATCATCACACCGTATCCCGGGGCGACGACGTCGCGGAACACTCCGAGCGGCGTGGGGCCATAGGGTCCCTGGGCGATCCTGCTCAGGGCGAACGCCGCAGCCGGGTTCGGCGCGACGGCATCGTGGACGTGGATGCTGTTGATACCGACATCGGCGACCTCGACGATGCGGGCACCGTGTGCGTCGACGATGACTCCGTACTCGTCCTCCTCACCGAAGATGATCGGCTTGCCGTGCTCGAGCCAGATGCGGTTCTGGTCCCTGGTCGACTTGTCCGTGAGATCCATGAACGCCTTGTCGTTGAAGACGTTGCAGTTCTGATAGATCTCGAGGAACCCGGCGCCCTCGTTCTCGTGCATGGCCTTGAGCATGGCGATCGTGTGGTTCCGGTCCATGTCGATGCTGCGCGCCACGAACGATGCCTCCGCACCGAGGGCGAGGCTGACCGGGTTGAACGGACGATCGATCGATCCCATCGGGGAGGTTTTCGTCATCTTGCCCACCTCGGAGGTCGGCGAGTACTGGCCCTTCGTGAGGCCGTAGATCTGGTTGTTGAACAGGATGATGTTGAGGTTCACGTTGCGGCGCAAGGCGTGGATGAGGTGGTTGCCGCCAATCGACAGGCCATCGCCGTCACCCGTGATCACCCACACCGTCAGGTCCGGATTGGCCGTGGCCACACCCGTGGCGATGGCCGGGGCCCGGCCGTGCACCGTGTGCATGCCGTAGGTGTTCATGTAGTACGGGAACCGACTCGAGCACCCGATGCCGGACACGAACACGTGCTTCTCTCGATCGATGTCGAGCGAAGCGAGGTAGGTCTGGACCGATGCGAGGATCGTGTAGTCACCACATCCCGGACACCAGCGGACCTCCTGATCGGTCTGGAAGTCTGATCGTTCGTAGCGTGCCGTGTCGGTCATGCGTTCACCTCTCCATCGAGGATCTCGAGGATCGCGGTTTCGATTTCGCGTGCCTTCATGGGAAGCCCCTGGACCCGGTTGTAGCCGATCGTCGGGACCAGGTACTTCGCCCTGATCAAGTGGGCGAGTTGCCCGGTGTTGATCTCGGGAATGAGAACGTGGTCGTAGGCCGCCAGGACCTCCCCGAGGTTCTCCGGGAAGGGGTTGAGGTGGCGCAGGTGGGCATGGGCGACTTGGCGGCCGCCTTTGCGAATGCGGTTGACGGCGGTACGAATCGCGCCGTAGGTGGATCCCCAACCCAGAACGAGGAGGTCGCTTCCCTCGCCGTGGACCTGCACCGGGGCGATGTCCTTGGCGATTCCGGCGACCTTGCGGGCCCTCACCTGGGTCATCGTCTCGTGGTTGTCGGGTTCGTAGGACACGTTTCCGGTCGTCGCGTCCTTCTCGAGCCCACCGATCCGATGCTCGAGTCCGGGTTGGCCCGGAATCGCCCATGGCCGGGCCAGGGTGTCCTCGTCCCGGAGATAGGGAAGGAACCGTTCCCCGGCTTCGACGCTCGCGTAGGGGCGCGAGATGTCGGGAAGGGCATCGATGTCGGGAAGGCGCCACGGTTCCGAGCTCGTGGCGATGTACCCGTCGGTGAGCAGGATGACCGGGGTCATGTACTTGATCGCGATGCGTGCGGCTTCGAAAGCGGCGTCGAAGGCATCCGAAGGCGCCGACGTCGAAACGATGGGCAGTGGCGACTCGCCGTGGCGGCCGTACATGGCGAAGAGCAGGTCAGACTGCTCGACCTTCGTCGGGAGTCCCGTCGATGGTCCACCGCGCTGGATGTCGATCACGATGAGCGGGAGCTCCATGATGAGCGCCAGCGACAGGGTCTCGGACTTGAGGGCGAGCCCCGGACCGGACGTGGACGTCACGGCGAGGCGTCCCGTGAAGGCCGCGCCGAGGGCGGAGCCGATACCTGATATCTCGTCCTCGGCCTGGAAGGTCTTCACCCCGAAGTTCTTGTGTCGTGCGAGTTCCTCGAGGATCGTCGACGCCGGCGTGATGGGGTAGGAGCCGAGGAACAGTGGCAGTTCCGCCTTCTCGGATGCGGCGATGAGGCCCCATGCGGTGGCGGTGTTGCCGACGACGTTCGTGTACTCGCCGGGCGGCAGCTTGGCGGGCTGGATCTCATAGGTGTGGTGGAGCGCCTCGATCGTGATGCCGAAGTTGTACCCGGCGCGCAGCGCCGAAACGTTGGCTCGGCCGACGGGTGAATCGCCGAACTTGCCATTGCTCCATTCGACCACCGGATCGAGTGGCCGTGTGTAGATCCACGACATGAGGCCCAGTGCGAAGAAGTTCTTCGATCGCAAGGTCGCCCTGCCCTTGACGCCGGAGTCCTTCACCGCTTCTTTGGTGAGTTCCTCCATCGGTGCGCCGATCACCTGATAGGCGTCGAGGGAACCATCTTCGAGCGGGTTCGAGTCGTAGCCGGCCTTGGCGAAGTTCCGTTCCTCGAAGGCATCGGTGTTGACGATGAGCAGTCCGCCCTTGACGAGGTCGTGCAGGTTGGCCTTGAGGGCTGCGGGGTTCATCGCCACGAGGCAGTCCGGCGAGTCACCCGGCGTCAGGATGTCCCAGTCGGCGATGTGCACCTGGAAGGACGAGACGCCACCGATCGTGCCCTGCGGTGCCCGGATCTCGGCGGGGAAGTTCGGGAGTGTCGCGAGGTCGTTGCCGAACAGCGCCGACGAGGCCGTGAACTGGGTTCCGGCGAGCTGCATGCCGTCGCCCGAATCGCCGGCGAAGCGAATGACGACATCCTCGATCTGCTCGGGGGCTTGCCGTTCTTGGGTCAGGGTCTCATCGGACACGGATTTGTCTCCTGATCTGGGGGCCGACGGTTGGGTCCATCGACGAATATGTGACGCCGTGGGCGGCTTGCGCGAGCGGATCCGCGGCGTTGGCCCAGAGCATATTCCACACCGGGGGCATCGGTACGGTTCTTCGCGTTCTCAGTCGAAGAATATGGGTGGTCGGCGCACTTCGAAGACGCGCGCATCCTCGAGGGCGCGGGCGACACCGAGCAGCCTCGCCTCGGTCCACATCGGCCCCACGAGTTGGACCGAGACACCCTGGCGAGCGGTGTCCGCGACGGGCGCCGCGAGGGCGGGAACCCGCATCCGGTTGATCGGTGCCGTGAAACTCGCAAGGGCGATGCGGTGGAAGACGCGTTCGCCGTCGATGTCGACGTCCGGATCGCCGATCGTCTTGGTGAGGGCCCCGACCGTGGGGCTGACGAGGACGTCGTAGTTCTCGTCGCACAACCGAGCGATCGTGGCACGTGCCATGGATCCCCACCGTTCGGCCGCCATCACGGTGGCAGCGTCGACGCCGCGGGATGCTTCGATCCGCTCCCCGACATCCCGACCGTACCGCTCGGGATGGCTTGCGTACCGGGTGCCGTGCACGGCGATGATCTCCGGTCCGATGGCCGTTGCGACCTCCGGAATGGCAGCCAGGGCGGGCACGTCGACCTCGTCCACCGTCACCCCGATGTCGCGACACGCGTCGATGAACCTCGCCACACCGTCGCGTACCTCGCTTGCCATGGGCGGTGTCATCCATTGGCGCACGAGTCCGATGCGAAGTGCGGTCGGTTCGACCGCCACAGGTGGGTCGACCGGTCGCGGTTGGCTCCATGGATCGACCGGGTCGTCGCCCGCCATGGCGCGGTAGGCCGCATCGAGGTCCTCGACGGTGCGTGCGATCGGGCCGACGGTGTCGAGCGAAGCCACCAGGGGAAACACGCCATCGAGCGAGATCCGACCGTGGGTGACCTTCAAGCCCATGACACCGCACATCGCAGCCGGGACGCGGACGGAGCCCCCGGTGTCGGTGCCGACGCCGATGGGCACGACGCCCGCCGCCACCGCGGCGGCGCTGCCTCCGGACGAACCCCCCGCCGACGTCGTCGGATCCCAGGGATTGCGCACGGCACCGAACCAGGGATTCTCCGATGTGAACCCGAACGCGAACTCGTGGAGGCCGGTTCGGCCGACGATCACGGCGCCGGCCGCCCCGAGGCCACGGATGCATGTGGCTGATGATCGGGCGAGTTCGGTTGGGAACGACGACCCTCGCGAGTTCGGCATACCGGCGTCGTCGATGATGTCCTTGACCGCTATGGGGACTCCGGCGAGCGGTCCCGGGTCCCTCCCGACGGCGACCAGCTGATCGATGGCCTCCGCGCGATGACGAGCTCCGGAGGGATCGATGAGCGTGAAGGCGTTCAGCTGTTCATGCGATGTCTCGGCACGGCTGAGTGCCGAGACGACGCCGTCGATGGCACGCTGGCGTCCGGTGCGAACCCGCGATGCCGTCCGGGCCGCAGTGTCCAACGGCTACTCCCAGGTGACGGTGAAGGTGTCCGGCACGAGATGGACCCACACCGTGCCGGTCGGGAGCACGAGGTCCGAACCGGTCGAGGTGAGCAGGGTGAAGGGATCCTCGAGCGATCCGCGTTCCCACGTCCCGGACAGCACCTCGCCGTGGTGGAACACCAGGGCTTCGCCGGTGCCGACGGTCTCGACGGTGGGGATCGATGAACCCACGCCTGCCGGGTCCCGAGCGATGTACTTGTCCATCTTCATCACGACGAGGGTGTCGTAGGCGACCTGGCCTGTCTCTCCCTCGGCGTCGACCCATTCATGGGCACTGTTCCCCTGGAATCGTAGATAGCGTTCCCCGTCCCATGCCCACGTCGAGGGCGGACGGTCGGAGAACGGGACAGCGATCGTCGTTGCCTCCGCCTCGCCGGGCGTGGCGTCGCCGAACACGAAGAGGTTGCCGGGACCCTCGTCGGGCCAACCCCTCGCGTCCGCGTAGTCGCGTATCGCGAGCGTGGAGCTGTACAGGTTGTGGGGAGCGGGACGTCCCGACACCCGGTATGTCGTCGAGCCGTTGTCGTATGAGACGTTGATGCCGTCCGAGGCGAGGATCGCCTGGACCCACGGCTGCGCGCCCGAGATCTGGAGGACGCTCTCGCCCAACGCGGTCATCACCTTGCCGTCCGTGATACGTCCCGATCGGTTCGGTCCAACGTACTCGACGTCGCTCTGGTGGAACATCGCGATGAACCGCGTCAGACCGCCCTCAACGAGCACCTCGAAGACGGCGTCTGCCTGCTCGATACCCGACTGTGGTCGAGCATTCGGGTGGTTGTCGATCTTGACGGCGACCATCCGCCGGTCGATGAGGGCATCATCGGCTGGCAGTCCGTTGATGGCGTCCGACACCTCGACCGTGGGCACGGTCGAGGTCGTGGAGGATGTGGTCGTCGATGTCGTCGTGGATGGTGTGGTCGTGGTGGTCGTGGTGGGCGCCTGGGTGGTCGTCGTGGTCGAATCATCGCTCGTGTCCGATGAGCACGCGGTGGCGATCACGGCGAGCGCGAGCAGGGCTACGAGGACCCGGGGGGTTCGGTGGAACATGCCGGTGAGCTTAGGTTTGCACATCGCTAACGCGATGTTCTCTTCGCACGACGAAGAAGGGAATGACGAGTCCCAGGGCGATGAGGCCGGTCGCCTCACCGACGACGAACGACAGCGCCACGCGGTTGATCGGGTCGAGGGGCGATGCGACGATCACGACGATCGCCGCCACGAGGGAGACGAGCCATCCCGCGGCCAGGAGTGGGCCGCGGGCGGCGGCGCTGAACACCTGGGTCGCGAACAACGCACCGAGCCCGAGTCCGACGCCTGCTCCTCCAAGCGTCGCTGCGAGGCGGGGAGGCGCGAAGGCCTCACCGTAGATCGCCGAGACGATCGGTTCCAGGAGGAATGCCGAACCCACGGCCCCGAGGATCGCCGCCACGCCGCCTCCGAGGGCGAGCCGCGGCGCCCACCGCCACAGCGCCATCGGGTCAGCCCCGTGGGCGAGATTCGTGAAGTCGGGCAGGACCCGAGCAACGAGGTTGTACGCGGACGTCACTGGCCCCCGTAGCAGGGAGAACGATGTGAAGTAGATGCTGACCGCCGTTGCGGTGCCACCCACGAAGCCGACGGCGATCGGGCCGCCGGCGATGATGATCTGGCTCGCCGCCGTGGCGAGAACGAGCCACACGAGGAAGGAACGTGGCTGTGCATCGACACCTTCCGGTGGAGCGGTTCCGATGATGTCGGCAAAGGGTCGACCGAGGAGCGGAGCGAGGGGAGCGACGGCGAGCGCCGCGGCGAAGGCGACGGCCGGAGCGGACAGGATCGCGAGGATCGCACCGCACACGAGGAGGGCGAACGCCTCGAGGCCGACGGAACCCGCATACCCGGCGAAGCGCCGGTGGCCGGCGAGGGTGCCGCGTCCCGTCGCCAGGATCGCTCGAGACACCATGATCGCTGCCGTGATGGCGATGTAGGAAGCGTCGGACTCGAAGAACCTGTCGAGGGTCAGGGCCACGAAGCCGACGCCGATGACCGACCCGAGTCCGAACGCCCCGATCATGTCCCTGCGCACTCGTCGGATCGTTGCAGGGTCCCGATTGACGACCAGGGCACGCGTCAGGTGCTGCTCTGCCGGCAGGTTGAGCACCGTGTAGATCAGGAACATGACGGTCCACAACACGGCGATGGGGGCGAACCCATCGGTTCCGAGCGTGCGGCTGCCCAACGCCTGGAAGACCAGTACCCCGAGGGCGCTGAATGCTGTCGCTCCGACGATCAGGCCGGTTCCGACGTTGTCGCTCGAGCGTGCGCTTCGCGTGGCGTCCACCCGTGCACGGTAGCCCATGATCGTCGGGCTACCGTGCCCTCCCATGGACATCGATGCCGTCGTCGCCCTGGCCCGGACGGAACTGTCAGCTGCTGCCGATCCGTCGAGGGCTGCTCCCATGGCTGCGTACATGAAGACGGACATGCCGTTCTATGGGGTGCAGAAGGCGGGACGCACGCCCATCGTGCGAGCACTCGTCCGAACGTTCCCTCCGGCGGATCGTGATGAGTACGAGGCCTGCGTCCGGGCCCTGTGGTCTCTCGACCATCGGGAGGAGAAGTACCTGGCGCTCGGCTATGCACGGGGGTTCGAAGCCCACATCGATGCTGCATCCGTCCCGTTGTACCGGGAGTTGATCGTCACCGGCGCGTGGTGGGATCTCGTCGACGAGCCGGCGATCAAACTGGTCGGTGTCGCGCTCCGCAAGGACGATCACCGCATGTCATCGATCGTCCGGCGATGGAGCACCGATGACGACCTATGGCTGCGACGCACGGCGATCATCTGCCAGGTGGGGTCCAGGGAGCAGGTAGACGAGGAGCTCCTCGCCCACGCGTGCACCGCGAACATGGGGGATCCCGACTTCTTCATCCGCAAGGCGATCGGATGGGCACTTCGCGATCATGCGCGCACCGACGCCGAGTGGGTGCGCGCATTCGTCGATGAACACCGTGATCGCCTGTCGCCCCTCAGCGTGCGTGAAGCGTCCAAGCACCTCTGAAGCCCCCGACCTTCAGGGCGCCTGCGGTGTCCGCTCCGTGAGCATCCT
>CAVWXP010000008.1:0-243444 GCA_963759175.1 uncultured Acidimicrobiia bacterium | reverse complement strand
TACGAGAACCCGCCTACGAGACGGGTCCCGGATCATGGAGGAAGCCCTTGCCAGCCTCACAGTGGTGCAGGAAGTCGCACCATCGACATGCCGACGAGGGTTCGGCGGGAAACGGTCCCTGCTCTGCAACCAGCAGGAGGTCGGCGACCGTGGTCGATGCATTCTCGAACCACGCCTCGTCCACCGCCTCGCTCTCCTCGATCGGCGTGCCGTTGCCGAAGTAGGCGAACGTCACGTCGAGGGAACCTCCCGGCGGATCGCCCAAGGCCCCGGATCGGGCCGCGATGGCGTAGGCCTGCAACTGCACCCGTTTCGCCTCGGTCGTCGACGGCCTGCCTGACTTGTAGTCGACGATCTCCCAATCGTCGCCCGAGCGGTACACCGCGTCGATCTTCCCGCGCAGGGTGCGACCCTCGAAGACGATCTCGAACGGCGTCTCCACGAGGTCTGGCCGCAGGTCGTGGAAACGTGACGCAGCGAAGGCGTCCCACGGGTCATGCATCGGGCCCCGATCCCCGGCGGCATCGTCGCTGTCATCGCCGGCGGTGTCGTAGGTGACGTCGGTCGCATCGTGGAGGGTCACGACACCGACGTTGTGCAACTCGACCCTGCGGTGGAACTCGGTACCCCGCCTCGCCGATGAGCGGGGTCGGCGTGGCATACGATCGTGATGGATCCATCGGAACTTCAAGGGGCATTCAGCGAGGGCGACGAGGCTCGTGACGGAGGTCGCGAAGGGCTCGTCGATGTCGCCCGGCACGGGTACGGCCAGGTCTGCGAGCTCCAATGCGAGTTGGGACGAGCGACGACGGACGGCGTCGTTGAGGTCTTCGTGATCGCGTTCCATCCACGCAGGATCGCGCACCGTGCGTCGGAACGCATCCGCCCAACCATCGGGGAAGAGCGGATCCGGCGGTTCCGGTGGAGGGGTGAATGGACGTGGTTCGGGACGCGTTCGAGGATCGTCGATCGTGGGGCCTGCCTCACTGCCGGGAAGCTGTCGGGCCATCTCGAGGAATGGACTGGGTTCGCGGGGTCGTTTGTTGTCGCCGTGCCATGCGTGTCCCGTGAGGCACAACCGATGCTTCGCCCTGGTGACGGCGACATACGCCAACCTCCACTCCTGGTGGTCGTGACGCACCTTCAACAGCGCCTTGCGCGCATCGGTGTCATCGAGCGCGGCGACGTCGTTCATCGACTCGGCGTCGAGCCTGAGGTCATAGGGAAGCGCCACGGCCGACGTCAGCGGCTCGAAGTAGCTGTGGACGCGTGACGGGAACACGTTGCGGGCAAGGTCGGGGAGGTACACGTCGGACCATTCGAGCCCCTTGGCCCCGTGTGCCGTGAGCAGCATGACGGCATCGTCGCTCGGTGGCTCGGCTGCATCGAGTTCCTCCGCCCGCCCGGGTTCGGCCAGGGCGTCGAGGTAGCGAAGGAAGCCGGCGAGCGATCCACCGCCGTCGAGGGGCCGCCACCGGTGGGCCAGATCCACGAACCGGGTGATGTTGAGCCGTGCGGTCACGGCTCGATGGCGGGGAAGGGCTGCCACCTCTGACCAGTAGTCGAGTCGATCGATGACGGTGTCGATGATCGCAGCCACGGAGGCAGCCTGGGCATATGCGTACAGGTCCCGGTGGAGGGCGACGAATGCCCGTGTCGCGTCCGGGGGAGACCCTGCCACGTCGGCATCCGCGTCCTGTGTCGCCCGGTACACGACGTCGACCAGGCCCGTCGTGCGATCCGCTCCGGTGTCACGTCGCATCCGGGCGAGGTCGCCGAGACCGAGGCGGTAGCGACCCCCAACCAGGATGCGCATCGCTGCGGGGTCGTTGCCCGGATCGGCGAGGACGCGCAGCCACGCCACGAGGTCCGCGACCTCGGGGATCTCGAGCAGGTCGCTCATCGACGCGATCGAGAAGGGCACGCCCGTGGACCGGAAGGCATCGGCGACGACCCGCAGGCTGTCCCGGCGTCGGCACAACACTGCCATCTCCGCGAACGGAACCCCCTCCTCGTGCCTGTCGATGGCCTGCTCCGCGATCCAGATGGCTTCGTCCTGCTCCGTGGAGAACCACGCCGTGACGACGGAACCCTTCGCAGCCCCCGCACGTGGGACCAGATCGGAGGCTCCGTCGATCGTTGGCAGCTGCTTCCGTACGACGTTGGCGAGGTCGATGATGGCGCGGTCCGATCGGCGGTTGACCGAAAGCGGCAAGGTGGGAGCCGGCCGACCGTCGTCGAGCGGGAAATCGAGGGGGAATCCCTCGAAGTTCTGGAGCGATGCCCCGCGCCACTCGTAGATCGTCTGATCGGCATCGCCGACGGCGGTGACGGCCGTCCCCCCGGCGAAGAGGCGGGAGAGGAGGCGCCGTTGCGCACGGTCGGTGTCCTGGTACTCGTCGAGGAGGACCGTGTCGTAGCGGGCCGTGATCTCGTCGGCCACCACGGTGTGGCGTTCGACGAGTTCCACGGCTCGACGGATGAGGTCGCTGTACTCCACCATCTGGAGGTGGTCCTTGGCTTCATGGAAGCGCTCGGCAGCCTCCAGCAGGGCGAGGCGTCGCGTCCACGTCTCATCGGGATCCACAGGCGCCAGACGGCGGACGTCGGCGGCGTCGAGGAGGTTGTCATTGAGCGCATCGGCGAGGGCGAGGACATCCTTGCGGAGGCTGGGGATCTTCGTGAGGTCCAGGGCATCGGTGTCGAGGTTTCGCAGCACCCTCCCGGCGAGCTCGAACCGGTGACCCTCATCCATGAGTCCGGCGCCGCCGCGATAGCCGTCCCGTGCGCCGAACTCATCGAGGATGCCGGCTGCGAACGAGTGGTAGGTCGCCACCTCGATCTCCCGACCCCCGGGGTCCGGTGGGACCGCCTCGTGGAGTCGCTCGCGCAGCTCGTCGGCCGCCTTGTTGGTGAAGGTGATGCCAAGGGCGCGCGACGGGTCGCCGCCGGCGGAGACCACGCGTGCGAGGCGCTGGACGATCGTCGTCGTCTTGCCGGTGCCGGCACCGGCCGATATGCGCAGCGGGGTTCGGGGATGGTCGATGACCGCCGCTTGCTCGGGTGTGGGGATGAACCACGTCATGGGGCGAACGCCTCCGACCCGACGGGGAACGCGGGACAGGTCGAGGCGACGGGGCAACGGCCACAGTCCTTGTTCGGCGTTGCGTGGAACTCCTCGGCCCCGATCGACGCGGCGATGACTGCGAGGCGCTCCTCCACGTCGGGGAGTTGCGCCATGTCGAACGAACGCGTGGCGATGCCATCCCTGCGGGGCGGCGCCGCGGGATACCAGAACGATGCGCCTTCGATGGACCCCACGTTCGTCAGATCCTCGTCGTGCATCGCCGCCCACACGTAGTACCCGAGCTGGAGCGAGCGTCCCGCGTCATCGTGCGTGGCGGCGGTGGCGGACGTCTTGTAGTCGACGATGTGGAGTGAATCACCCCGCCGCTCGATGCGGTCGGCCCGGCCCGTCCACGGGATGCCGCCGATGGTCGACGTGAGGGGTCGTTCGAGATCGACGACCACTCCGCTCGTCGGCCAATCGGCGTAGAGGGCGTCGAGGATGCGTTCGGCACGCTGTCGCCATGCTGAACCCACGTTGTCATCGGGGAAGCCGGCGGCGGGCCAGAGGCCGTCGAGGTGGCGTCGTGCGTCGACGATCCGACTGCGTTCCCGGCCATCGTCACGGGCCTCACGTTCGGCGAGTTCGAGGGTGTGGTGCACCACGTTGCCGAGTTTGAGGTAGGGGGAGTCGTCGTCCCCGCGAAGGACATGGCGTTCGACGACATAGCGGCGCGGGCACGTGTCATAGGACTGCGCCTGGCTGGGGGACAGGCGCAGCGACGAGGGGATCGCCCCTGCATCGTCCCCGGGCGCCCGCACACCGTAGCGATCCAGGGCGTCGCCCGTGGAGGCCGGATCACCGTTCGGCAGGTGGCGTCCGATGATCGAGAGCGACGCCAATCGCTCCACGGGACTCGCCGTCGGGTCGGCTGCCGTGCGGCGCAGCTGGGCGATCATGGTCCTCGGGGTCAACGGTCGATGGTTGTGGGTCGGCGGCGTCGTCGGGCCGACGAGACGCATGAACCTGCTCGGTACGGATCCCGAACCACGTTCGTTCGCGACGGTGGCCGTCCAGGTCACCTGCGATGTCGATCGGGTCATGGCCGTGTAGGCGAGGCGCCGCTCCTCGTCGAGCCGGAACGCCAGGTAGTCGGAGGTCGCGGTGGGGAGGTGTCCGCTGACGTGACGGACGCCGAGCAGCGAGTCGCGCGTGCGCAGATCGGGGAGTTCCCCCTCCACGGCATGGGCGATGTAGACCGCATCGAACGACGTTCCCTTGGCGCGATGCAGTGTCGCCACGACGACACCGCCGGAGCGGTGGTTCCCCGGAGTATCGGCCTCGAAATCGACGTGGGATGCCAGTTCGGTCTGGTCCTCGAGGGTGGTGGCGGCTGAACGCTCGACGGCTCGACCGATCACGCGTGTGTACTCGCTCCATGCGCGACGGTGCCGCGCCATGGCTTCGTCGAGTGCAACCCTCTGCATCTGCGGGAGCCGTGTCCACACCTCCCACAGGCCCCGGTCCGCTGCCATGGTGGCGCACCATGTGGCGTCGGTGAGCATCCCGGCCAGAGGAGCGAGGTCTTCCCCCCGCTCGTCGAGCCATGCCTGCCATCCGGCCCGATCCTCGGGGAGGGTCGCGACGAGGCCGTGGGGGAGTGCGAAGAACGGTCCGGACAGCACCCGACGAAGGGCGGGGGTCGGGTCATCGTCGACGCACGCCCGGACGAGGTCGTGGAGGCACCGGACGATCGGCTCGTCGACGAGGCGATCGTCGACGTGTGTGTGTGCGACACCGCGCCGGTCGAACGCACGGCTGAGATCGTCGAGGAACGGTCCCTGGGATCGCATGAACACGGCGATGCGCGGCAGTGCGACGCCGTCGAGGAGGTGGATCCGCTCGATGTCGCCTGCGATCCACTCCGCCTCCTCGCCGATGGTGGCGAACTCGTGGCACCGCACTGAGCCACCGGTGCGGGTGCTGAGGACCTTCCCCGCGCCACCCGGTAGCTCGCGTGCCGTCAACGAGACAGCGGCGTCGAGGATCTCGGTGGGAACCCGGAACGATGTCGTGAGGATCACGCGTTCGACGGGTCGGTCGAGGGCCGCAGCGACGTCGTCGGGGAACCGGAACACATTGGTGACATCGGCTCCTCGGAACGAATAGATCGATTGGTAGGGATCGGCGGCCACGACGAGGTCGCTCGCCTCGCGGGCACACGCCATCAGCAGGTCTGCCTGGACGGGAGAGGTGTCCTGGTACTCGTCGGCGACGACGAGCTCGAATCCACCGGTCGCCTCGGGCACGATGGATGGCACTCGCAGTGCCTCGGTCAGGAGGAGTCCGTAGTCGACCTGGCGACGTTGGCGCAGCGTCGCGTGGTAGCGATCGATGAAAGCGGCGAGTCCGGTCCAGTCGGCTCGGCGCCGCGAGGCCACGTCGGCTGCGCTGAACCGTTGCTCCGAGGCCCGCAGCACGAAATCGGTGACCTCGTGGGCCATGACGTCGGAGGCGAGGACCGACCGGAACGCCGGTGACCAGTGCGTCGGATCCTCCTCGGCGAGCAGCTCGGCGACGAGGTGTTCCTGCTCGGCGCCCGCGAGGATCATCGGGGGTCCCGACCATCCGAGATCCTCGGCGTGCGCCTCGACCAGTCGCATCGCGAGCGAGTGGTAGGTGGCGATGGTGATGCGCTGGGCGCGGGATCCCAACGACGCCCCGAGGCGGGTCCTGACGTCGTCGACGCCGCGGCGCGAGAAGCACAGGGCGAGGATCTCCTCGGGTCCGAAGCCGCCATCGACGGCGGCCACGATCGTGTCACACAGGAACGCGGTCTTCCCCGTGCCCGGGCCGCCGACGACCAGGCGGGGTCGACCGGAGAGTCCGACATGGGCGTCCCACCGGCCCCCATCGATGCGGGTCTCGGCGATGCTCGCGAGGCTGAGTTGGCGGTGGTGGCTCGGGGCGTCAGCCATCGTCACCGGGGGCCGCGACCGGCGGGTCGTTCCACGCTGGGCACAGACCCTCCTTGTAGTCGCACCAGTCGCACAGCGGTGACGTACGTGCGGGCCACGTGTCGGTGGTGATGGCCTGTTCGATGGCCTTCCACAGGGCGGCCAGTTGGCGATCCATGGCATCGAGCTGGGCATCGGTGATGTCGAGGGTGTACTCGGTGGGTCCGTTGAGGTACAACAGCCGGACACGGTCAGGGGTGATGCCTCGCGTGACCCGGATCAACAGGGCATAGATCTTCAACGCGAAGAAGGCCTTGTTCGCGTACTGGGGTGGTGGGGCGCGTCCCGTCTTGTAGTCGGTGATGACGAGCAGCTCACGCGGTGTTCCAGCGTCGTCGACCTCGACGATGCGCTCCATACGGTCGAGGATGCCCCTGATGGTCATGTGGTCGATGTCGACTGTGAGGTCCATCTCGAGTTCCTCGGGCTCGAACGAGGACGGATCCTCCATGCCGAAGTACGCGGCCAACAGGTGGAGGCTCTCGATGCCCCAGTCGCGTTCCTCGTCGACCGATGCGAACAGATCGGGGTACTCGTCGACCTTCAGCTCGGCCCAGGAGTCGCGGAACAGGTCGTACAGGCGCTCGGGTGTGCGTTCGGGTGCCGGGAGGGCGAAGAGACGCTCGAGGGCGAGATGGGCGGTGGTTCCACGCGCCTGGTGGATGGTCGGCTCGGTGGGGATCTTGTCGATCGACTTGAACTTGTACAGCTGGGGACAGGTCTTGAAGTCGCTGGCGCGACTCGGCGACAGCGTCGTGAGCGCGGGGGTCGGCACGTGACCAGCGAGGGTGGGCGAGTCCGCTTCGATGTCCATGGGGCGACTGTACCGGAGCGCTGTGACACATCCCGAGCCCCCGGGCGATCCATGTGACGCACCTTCGCGAAAACCCATCGCAGGACGCGAAAACGAATGAGTCCCCAGGGTTGCGACACGCTGGTGGGTGCCCTACCTTTCCGCTCGCTCGAGGGGTGAAAGCCCCGAGAGCTCGGCAGCTGATCCCTCGGGACCAGCACCCGGGAAACCGGGCCGACGGTGCAGGGAGACCTGCATCGACCCCATCGAGCGCTTCGGCGTCCGATGGTTCGCCTCGAGGGGGAGCCCAGCCTCCGAAGGGCACCGGCTGACCGCCGCAAGGCGGTTGCCAGCCGCACCGGACCTCGGTTCGGGACGGCGACGTCGTCCGGCTTCGGCGGGATGGCGGTCCGGGACCGGTCTTGGCAGCCTCACCGCTGCGAGGAGACGGACGGACGACCGGAAGGAGCCGGGAAACCGGTGAGGTCCGGATTGGAGTGGAGCGATCCACTTCGGCAGAACCCCGAGAGGGCAAGGCTTCGGCCGAGCTTCCTCGGGGTTTTCTGCGTCGACGACCGATGCCGGTGGCCGGTCATCCCGATGCGGCTCCGGCGCACCCCGGGATCCGTTCGAGGAACTGCACCACGGCGTCGGGAGCCGTCGAACCGAACCGACCACCGAGGTGCTCCTCCTCGTCGCCGTCGACGGTGAAACGAGCGATGTCGACGGACGTGTCGTCGGTGATCGAGACCTCGCCGCGATGGATTCGTTCGAGCTCCGATCGCGGCGTTCCCAACCGGACACCCGAGTCCGTCCTCAGGTCGAGTCCGCGTCGGTCCTCGGCGTTGCCGGTCACGGGGTCGTAGCCATAGGCCCATGTGAACAATCGCGAGCCCGCTCCCGTGTCGACGAAGACGAGCACCAGGTTGCCCCACGACATCTGCCGTACCTCCCCGCCGCCGCACTCTGGCACCTCGATGGCTGTTCCCGGCTCGAGGGAATCCGAGTCCCATCCGCCGATCTGGGCGGACACGCCGTCGATGACCACGTCGGCATCGTCGCCGATCGCGTAGGTTCCTATGCCGTCAGCAGAGAGCACCAATCCGCTACCGCCGACCACACCCGGCGTGGTCTGGGTCGGTTCGCTCGTCCCGCAGCCAGTGGCGACGAGAGCGGAGATCGCGACGATCAGGGCAGCACGGCTGGCTCGCATCACCAGAGGGTACCGGGCCGCGCGAAAACTCCACGAAGGACGCGAAAACGAACCAGCGATCGGGCTTGCGTTTGGTGCAGGGGCGGCACCATGATGCGTTCATCGCCAAGGGGGAAACCCCGAGGCGGTCCGCAGAGGGGAAACCCGAAGCGGGTCGGCGCAAGCCGACGGGCCCGGAAACGGGCCGCTCCGGACGTGGACACCTTCGGGTGGACGGGCGCAAGCCCTCCGGGTGACTCCGGTCACACGGTTCGCTTCGGAGGGTCGGGGGCTTCGGCCCACGACTGCCGCTCCGCTTGCGGAGCGGGGAGCGGCTGGCCGAAAGGTCGGTCGGTCCAACGGGAACCCCAAGGGGGCTTCGGCTTCCTTGGGGTTTCTCGCGTCTCCGGGCGATGCGTGGCGGTGATCGGCCGCCGCGAAGAATTCCCCCGTATACGGCGTCGCTGGTGCTGCCGGGAGCTAGTCTGGCGCCATGCCTTGGCCAGAAGATGCACTCTCGGACGGCGAAACGATCGTCACATCGTTCCGCCCCCACTGGAAACTGTTGTTCATCCCGTTCCTGTGGTTCGTCGGCCTCTCCGTGGCGATGATCCTCGTCGCTGTGAATCTCGATGTCCTCGTGTGGGTGGTCGTTGCCGTCCTGGTCGGCTTCGGCGTCTTCTTCGTCGTGAGGCCCGTCGTCAACTGGTGGACGACCCGCTATGTACTCACGTCAGAGCGGTTGATCACGCGAACCGGCCTGATCGCCAAGAGCGGCGTCGACATCCCCCTCGAGCGGATCACCAACGTCAACTTCTCGCAATCCGTGTTCGAGCGCATGCTCGGCGCCGGTGACCTGCTCATCGAATCGGCAGGGTCGACAGGTCAGAGCAAGTTCTCCAACATCCCGCATCCCGACGCCTTCCAGACGCTGTTGTACAAGACGCGTGAGCATCGTTCGATGGAGTTGTCCGGCACGAAGACCGTCGTGCAGGCTCCCGCTCCGGATCAGGCAGAGTCGATCCGCAAGCTGGCTGCGTTGCGTGACGAGGGCCTCATCTCCGATGAGGAGTACGAGCGCAAGCGGCAGGAGATCCTCGACGCCATGTAGGCGCCGGGTTCACCGCTGCACATCGTCCATCGCTCCTCGGTTCACTCCTCGGGGTCGTCGGCCAGGCGATCGAACGTCGCCACGATCTCGACGTGGTAGGTCTGGGGGAACATGTCGACCGGCGTCGCATCGACGAATCCGTATCCGACGTCGCTCAGCAGTTTGGCGTCACGTGCCAGGGAAGCGGGATCACATGAGACGTAGACGATCCTGCGCGGCATGGCCGAGGTGACGGCGTCGACGCCCGTGACGCCGATGCCCTTGCGCGGTGGGTCGAGGACGGCGACGTCCCAATAGGCCTCCAGTGCCTCGATGTCCCTCGTGACGGATCCTGCGATGTAGCGATGGTCGATCCCGCGGGCTGCCACGTTGCGCCGTGCGAACTCGACGGCGTTCGGCAACGAGTCGATACCGAGTACGAGGTCGGCGTCCGCGCCCACGGTGGCGCCGAACAGCCCCACCCCCGAGTAGGCGTCGAGCATGGTCTCGTGGCCCTCGAGTTGCGCGGCGTTGCGGACGAGTTCCACGAGGACGTCGGCACCCTCGGTGTTGTTCTGGAAGAAGCCGTCGACAGGGATGGAGAAGGTCACGCCGTCCACCACCTCGCGCAGGATCGCCTCGCCGAACACGGTGGTGGTCTTCCCGTTCGTCCGGTGGACCACCGGGACACCCCATTGCGCTGCGTGCGTGGGGACATCGCCTTCGATGACCACCAACCGATCTCCCGTCCGGGTTCCCGAGCGCAGGGTGATTCGCTCCACGCCGGTGAGATCGCCGAGCCCGTCGAACACAGGCTGGAGCGTGGGGTGCAGGAGGAGGCAGACATCGAGCGGAACAGCATCGTTCGAACGCGCCCGCATCAGCCCCGGTTTGCCGTCGACGACGTGGAAGTCCATGCGATTCCGGTAGCCGAGGACGGATCCGGTCGTCGCCGTGGGATGGACGGTCGGTGATGCGATCCGGCCGAGGTGCTCGAGCTGCGAAGTCACCGTCTCGCGTTTCCAGTCCCGCTGATGGGACTCGTCGGCGAACTGCCACTGACATCCGCCGCATGCGGCTGCATGCGGGCACGGGGCGGAGCGACGTCCCGGCGATGCCTCGACGATCTCGACGAGCTCGGCGCGGGCCCATGAGCCACGGTCCTCGACGATCGAGGCCTCGACGACCTCATCGGGCATCACGCCGGCGATGAAGTGTGCCTTGCCATCGCGGCGTGCGACGGCTTCGCCTCCGTGGGCCATGCCGTGGGGGTGGAGTTCGACCATGCCGATAACCTACCGTCCTCGTGATGATCACATGGAGCCTTCCCTCGAAACCCCCACGCATCCGTGTCCGGCGATCCGGGAGGCGGTGACGTGCCACTCGACTCCGTCCTGACCTTCCACCAGAATTGGTTCTGGGTCGCCGTCGTGACCTGTGGCATCGTCGGTGCCTGGGGCCTCGTCACGGCCATCATCAAGCGTGATCCGCCACGGGCGTTCGGATGGGCACGAGCGATCGCCATCGCCGTGATGCTCATCCAGGTCGGTGCAGGCGTCTATCTGTACTCGAACAACGTCCGCCCGGGGAACTCGTTCCATGTGTTCTACGGCGTGGTCATCGTGATCACGTTCACCCTCGCCTACCTCTACCGGTCGACGATGGCCAGGCGACCCGCCCTCACCTACGGCATCCTGCTGTTGTTCGTCATGGGACTCGGTCTGCGGGCGTGGGCGAACGTCGGGTAGGCACCTGGTCTAGTCTGCACGACGTTCTCCGGGAAGGGACACGCATGCTCGATGGCAAACGACTCGTGATCACGGGCGTCCTCACGGACGATTCGATCGCATTCCACACGGCCCGCGTCGCCCAGGACCTCGGCGCCGAAGTGGTGCTCACCGGTTTCGGTCGTGGCTTGTCGCTGACCCGCCGGTCCGCCAAGCGCCTGCCCAGACCCGCCGACGTCGTCGAGCTCGACATCAACGATCCAGGGCACATGGAGGCACTCGTCGCCGACCTCGACGAGCGGTGGGGAGGCGTCGACGGGGCCCTCCATGCGATCGCCTTCGCTCCCACCGACGCCCTGGGCGGCTCATTCCTCGATACACCCGCCGACTCCGCGAGTACCGCGTTCCTGACCTCGGCGTTCTCGTACAAGACGCTCGCCGTCGGGTTGCGTCCGCTCATGGTCAAGGCCGGCGGTGGCGCCCTGGTCGGCCTCGACTTCGACAACACCCATGCATGGCCCGCGTACGACTGGATGGGGGTATCGAAGTCTGCCCTCGGGTCGGTCAGCCGGTATCTCGCCCGCTACCTCGGTGGTGACGGGATCCGCGTGAACCTCGTGGCTGCCGGACCCCTCGGTACCGTTGCGGCCAAGTCGATCCCCGGGTTCACCCAGTTCGAGCACCTCTGGCAGGTGCGAGCGCCTCTCGGGTGGGAGCCCCGCAATCCGGAACCCGTCGCCCAGATGGCCTGTGTGTTGTTGTCCGATTATGCACGGGCCACGACGGGTGAGATCGTGCATGTCGACGGGGGATTCCACGCCGTTGCGGCGGGTGCGGGGGAGGGACTCGATCCGGACATCGGAGCTCCCTGAAGTCCCGATCGTGGGTCGTCGGTGACGATGCTCACGCCGAGGGGATCGCGACGGTGAACGTGGCGCCGCCACCGACGGTGGGTTCGAACCACACCCGTCCGTCCATCGCCTCGACGAGACCTCGCACGATCGACAGGCCCAACCCGGCGCCTCCCTTCGAGCGCGTCGCGTGCGGTTGGAGCTGGGTGAACCGGTCGAACATGCGGTCGTGCTGTTCGTAGGGGATCCCCGGACCGTGATCGATGACCGAGATCTGCACCTCGCCCTTGGCCACCGCCGTCACGAGGGAGATCTCGGTGTCGCCGCCGTACTTGATGGCATTGTCGACCAGGTTCGAGATCACCCTGGTGAGGTGGTCGGGATCCGCTACGACCGACCCGATACCGGGTGTTGGTTCATGGGTGATCGCATCACCGCCGGGGAGCGTGTCGAGCAGGTCTGAGATGAACGGCTCGAGGTCGATCGTCTCGGGTCGTACCGGGAGGGAATCCGCCTCGATCCGCGACATCACGAGAAGGTCCTCGATCAGTGTCCGCAGGCGGTTCGACTGCTTGGTGGCCATGTCCACGAGTTGCTGGGCCCGAGGGTCCTCCGGCATCAGTTCCGGACGCCTCAGCGTCGTCAGTGCACCGATGATGCTCGTCAGCGGCGTGCGCAGCTCGTGGGAGACCACCGAGACGAAGTCCGTCTTGAGCTCGGCGAGTTCGGCCATGCGTTCGCCGGTCGTGCGCGCCTGTTCGTAGCGGGCCATCTGATTGAGGACGAGCGCAGCGGGGGCAGCAACCGATTCGAGCGTCTCGACGTCGAGGTCGGTGAATGCCGATTGCTTGTCGGCGACGAGGAGGACGCCGATGGTCCGGTTCTCGATCCTCATGGCCACGGCGGCGATCCGGTCGGCCGCCAATTCACCGATGAGGCGATCATCGGCAGAAGCCTCGGAGGTGTCATTCATGACGACCGGATCACCGCTCATGAACACGCGCGGGCCGATACCCGGGTCGTCGAGGGCGAGCGTGAAGGGATCGGCCGGGACGGTGTGACCGGCGGCCCAGATGGGCGACATGAGGTTGAGGTGCTCCGTCTCGGGGTCGTACAGCAGCACCAGGCCCACGCGGGCGCTCACCGACTGGGCGACGCGTCCGACGAGCTCCGGGAGCACCTCGTCGAGTTTGGATCCGGCACCGATCGTTCGCGAGACGTCGTACAGCTGGCTCATCTCACGTTCACGGCGCGTGAGGACGGCCTCGCGTTCGACGAGGGTGCTGTACGCATCGGCGGTCTGCTCGAGCTGGGTACGGATGCCCACGGACACCAGGAGCACGAACACCACGGCTCCGGTGAAGGCCATGAGGTTGGCTGCGAGCGTGAGGCCGTCGAGGCCGTCGGGTCCAGCGTCGTCGACGAGTGCGATCGCATAGAGCAGGGTCGAGGCGATCCCGACGACCAGCAGCGCGGCGTTCGGCATGAGCGTGGCCGCGGCGAAGAGCGTGACGAGGAGGAAACTGACACCGGCGGGGGCACCTTCGCGGGTGATCTCGAAGGTCAACACCGCGAGGAGCGTGATGATGCTCCACGCCAGGAGCACCCAGTCGCCGATCGCGGATTGGAGCATCGTTCGCCACGGTGCCACCGACAGGATCACGAGGCCCACCAGGAAACCGCCGAGGACGACCGCCTGGGTCGCCACCGGGAGGTTGGTCGTGGTGATGCTCCATATCGCGATCGCGATCAAGCCGAACCACGACACGATCAAGCCGGTCGCGATGACCCGGATGCGGTACTCGAGGATCGGATCAGCTTGCGCCACGCGTGCGAATACCTCCGTGCATGGTGGGGCACACGGTAACCTGCCGCCATGTCCCGGGTGCTTCTTCTCTTCGGCGGCAGGTCCGCCGAGCATGAGGTTTCGTGTGCTTCGGCTGTTGCCGTGCACGATGCCCTCGTCGAATCCGGGCATCGTGTGATCCCCGTCGGTATCGATCGGTCGGGGGAGTGGTACCTCGCCGACGCCTCGAATCGACCCTTCCGTGCCGCTGGCAGGCCCGTGGCCCTCAGCGTGCCCGAAGGGCGCCTTCGCGTCGGAACCGACGACATCGGCTTCGATGTCGCCTTCCCGGTTCTGCACGGACCCCAGGGTGAGGATGGCACCGTCCAGGGCGTGTTCGAGACGTGCGGCGTGCCGTATGTCGGATGCGGCGTCCTGGCCAGTGCCTTGGCCATGGACAAGGACCTGACCAAGCAGGTCGTGTCCGCCGCTGGGATCCCGACGGCGCGCTGGCGAACCGTGGAACGTCCGGCGTGGGACGATGATCCGGCCCAAGCCCTCGCCGATCCCATCCGCTCCCTGCGCCTCCCCGTGTTCGTGAAGCCTGCCGCCCAGGGATCGTCGGTCGGCATCACCAGGGTCGAGCATGAGAACGCCATGAAGGACGCCGTCGCACATGCCATGCGGTACGACACGAAGGTCATCATCGAACAGCAGATCGACGGGCGCGAGATCGAGGTCGCCGTACTCGATGGACCGCAGGCATCGGTTCCCGGCGAGGTCGTGGTGGCCGATGGTTGGTACACCTACGATGCGAAGTACGCCGATGACACGAGTCGGTTCGATGCGCCGGCGGACCTCGATGGCGATGATGCCCACCTCGTGCGCATGCTCGCCGAGCGGGTGTTCCAACTCCTCGGACTCAACGGACTCGCGAGGATCGACTTCTTCTACGAGACGGGAACCGGCCGGTTCGTGTTCAACGAGGCCAACACCATGCCGGGCTTCACACCCATCAGCGGCTTCCCCAAGATGTGGATTGCCTCAGGTATGAGCTACCCGGTGTTGTGCGACCATCTCGTCGGCGCCGCGTTCGAGCGCCGCGAGATCGCTTCCGGCCTGTCGGTGCGCTGAAGCCTCAGAGCCGCACGACGGGACAGGTGAGGGTCCTCACGATGCCGACGACGGGCTGGATCCGCGTCACGACGAGGTGCCCGAGGGCATCGACGTCAGCAGCCTCGGCTGCCACGATCACGTCGTAGGGACCGGTCACGGCCTCGGACGATTGGACACCCTCGATGGCTCCGATGGCTCGTGCGACCTCGGACGCCTTGCCGCTATCGGTCTGGATGAGTACGAATGCTTGCACCATGACCCAACGCTACCACCCCGTGGTTGGTGCGGACCCTGACATTGGCGAAGAAGATCGCCGACACGAAGGTGGGTTCAGTAGCCGTCGCTGCCGAATCGCAGGTTCACGGCATGGGCATCGTCGCCATCGCCGACGAGGTCGAAGCGCACACGCTGACCCTGACGGAGGAAACGGAACATGGAGCCGTCGAGGCTTCCGGGGCGCAGGACGACCTCGGAGCGGTCATCATCGCGTACGATGACGCCGACACCGGTCACATCGTCGTAGGCCTTGACAAAGCCTTGCATCAGACCTTTTCGACCTTGCCCGCCTTGATGCACGACGTGCACACCCGGGCGCGGCGGGAGTTGCTTCCGTGCTTGACACGGATCTTCTGGATATTGGGCTTCCAGGTCTTCGACGATCGCTTGTGCGAGAAGCTGACCTGCTTGCCCGTCCACGGCTCTTTGCCGCAGATCTCACATCTGTATGCCATGTGCGGGAGACCTCCTGAGGCGTGAGCGATGGTACCAGTGGACGTCGGGTAACCGGCAGGATGGTCGAGGTGGGCGCGATTGGCGCACGCGTCGACCAAGATCGGTGCCGTGACCGGCATCGACCCTCCGCCCATCGACATCGAGCGACGGAACCTGGCGTACCTCGCCACGGTGCCGGTCGATCGCGTCAAGGGCATCGGGCCCAAGTACGCCAGCAAGCTCGAGGCCGACGGTATCCGTTCGGTTGCGGACCTCCTCCTGGTGCCCCCGCGGCGATATCTCGACCGCAGCCAGATCTTCGACATCGCATCGGCGCCGATCGGTGAGGACGTCACCGTCGGGGGCACGGTGATCCGGTCGTCGACACAGCGCATCTCGAGGGGACGATCGATGGTCCGTGCCGACGTCACCGACGGAACGAGCACGGTCCAGGCCGTGTGGTTCAACCCGTGGATCCGGGTCGCGGAGGGCGATGAGGTCGCCCTGTCCGGCAAGGTGGAGGTCTTCAGGGGACGCCTCCAGATGAAGGGCCCCGCCCTCGACCGACTCTCGGGAAGCGATGCGCTCACGACCGGACGGGTCGTTCCGGTGTACGGCAAACTCGCAGGGGCGAAGCCGGCTGATGTCCGCCGATGGATCGCGAATGCGATACCGAGGAGCCGACCGCTGCGGGACGTGCTTCCCGACACCGTGCGGTCCACCTACGGTCTCATCCATCGTGAAGAGGCGATCGCCCGGATCCACTTCCCTGACACGATGGCTGACATCGGCGCGGCCAGGCGGCGTCTCACCTTCGATGAGTTCCTGTGGATCCAGATGGCGCTGCGTGTCCGCGCCCACGACGACTACGAGTCCCAACGCGGCGTCGCGAATGCGATCAGGGGGCCGCTCCTCGAGCGATACCTCGAGTCGTTGCCGTTCGAGCTGACCGACGACCAGCGCAGCGCACTCGACGAGATCCTCGACGACATGGCGAACCCGACGCCGCTCCACCGCCTCCTGCAGGGCGAGGTCGGTTCGGGGAAGACGGTCGTGGTCGTCGCCGCGATGCTCACATCCGTCGAGAGCGGCCACCAGGCCGCCGTGATGGCGCCGACCGAGGTGCTTGCGGCACAGCACTACCTCGGGACCCTTCGTGCCCTCGAGGACGCAGCGATGGCCCCGACCTCGTTCCATGACGATGGCGCAGGCACCGAGTCGCTCTTCGAGGAGGCACCGCTGGCCACGCGTCCGGTGCGGATCGGGCTGTTCACATCACAGCGGGTCTCGGTGAACTTCCGACACGGTGACGTGTCGCGGGACGAGGGGCTCGCGTGGCTCGCGGATGGAACCATCGACATGGCGTTCGGTACGCACGCCCTCATCCAGCCCGATGTGGCCTTCGCCTCCCTTGGCATCACGGTCGTCGACGAACAGCATCGATTCGGCGTCGAGCAACGGGTCTCGCTGCGCGATCGCGATACGACGGCGGGGGTGCCCGACCTCCTCCTCATGACGGCCACGCCGATTCCGCGGACCTTCGTGATGGCCCTCTATGGGGACCTCGACGTATCGACCATCACCACCCTTCCGCCCGGTCGCAGCGCCATAGCGACCGACACGATCGACGCAGAGCCTTCCGGTGAGGACGCCGTCGATGCGGCGGTGCGCTCCGTCGTCGAGGATGGGAGACAGGCGTTCGTGGTGTGCCCCCTCGTCGATGAATCGGACAAGATCGAGGCACGCTCGGCGATCGCCGAGCACCGGCGCTTGTCCGCTGCACTGCCCGATGGCGCCGTGGGTCTCCTCCACGGCCAGATGCCGTCGGCCGACAAGGCAACAGTGATGGAATCGTTCCGCTCCGGTTCCATCCGGGTGCTCGTGGCGACCACCGTGATCGAGGTCGGCATCGATGTACCCAACGCGACGCTCATCGTCGTGTGGAACGCCGAGCGTTTCGGGCTGAGCCAGCTCCACCAGCTCCGTGGTCGGGTCGGGCGCGGCGAGCACCCAGGGGCGTGTCTCCTCGTCGTCGGCGAAGCGAGCGACGACGCCGAGCGACGGATGGCGGCCATGGTCGCCACCAACGACGGCTTCGCACTGGCGAACGTCGATCTGGAGATCCGTGGCCACGGCACCTTGTTCGGCGCGTCCCAGTCGGGGGCGGGCGACCTGCGGTTCGGGGATCTGCTGCGCGACGTCGACCTGATCGAGGCAGCGTCACGGTGCGCTGTCGACGCCGTCGCCGATGACCGGTACGGTGCGTTCGTCACCGAGATCATGGAGGAGTTCACCTTGTTCGTCGGCGACTCCCGAGAGTGGCTGGACAAGTCGTGAGGATCATCGCCGGCCTGGCCAAGGGCCGCAAGATCGCCGCGCCGCCGTCCGGCACGCGACCGATGACCGGACGGGCGCGGGAATCCCTGTTCGCAATCCTCGGTGAACGCATCGAGGGAGCCGACGTACTGGACCTCTACGCAGGGTCGGGGTCCCTCGGTCTCGAGGCCCTGAGTCGCGGTGCGGCATCGGTGGTGTTCGTCGAACGATCCCGCAAGGCGAGCCGCATCATCGCGGAGAACATCGAGGCGGTGGGGCTCGGGGGAACCGTGGTCACCGCACCAGCCTCGGCCGCCATCGAACGCACGAGCGCCCGCTTCGACCTCATCTTCATCGATCCTCCCTATCGCGACGCCGACGACGAGGTCGCGGCGCTCGTGGGAGCGTTGGAGCGGGTGCTGGCAGAACGCGGGGTCGTGGTCGTCCATCGTCAATCCTCGAGCACGATCGGAGTTCCCGAATTCCTCACTTGTACCGACGAGCGGCGGTACGGTGATGCCGTGGTGACCATGATGGAGAGGCCTACGACGTGATCATCGCCCTGGTACCGGGAAGTTTCGACCCGCCGACCAAGGGGCATCTCGACGTGGTCGAGCGCTGCACCGGGATATTCGACGAGGTGGTCGTCTCCGTCGTGCACAACCCCTCCAAGTCACCGTTGTTCACCGCTGCCGAACGCGTCGACCTCCTCACACGATGCTGTGCTCCGTGGAGCAATGTGCGGGTCGAGTCCTTCGAGGGCCTCCTGGTCGACTTTGCGAGGCGTGTCGGCGCCAAGACCGTCGTCAAGGGACTCAGGGCCGTCACGGACTTCGACTACGAGATCCAGATGTCGCAGATGAACCGACACCTCTCGGGCGACGTCGTGTCGCTCTTCGTTGCCACCAAGCCGGAGTACGGTTACCTGTCCTCCTCCCTCGTGAAGGAAGTGGCCAGGCTCGGCGGATCCGTCGATGCCCTCGTCCCGCCGATCGTGGCTGATGCACTCAAGGAGCGTCTCGGATGACCGATCAACCAGAAGCCGTTCGGGCCTCGCCCCCCGTCCCCGGTGCGCTCGCCGAGCTCATCGAGGAACTGATCACGGAGATCGAGGCGGCGCGTGCCGTTCCGCTCTCGAGCAACGTCATGATCAACCAGGAGGACATCCTCGATCGGTTGCATTACGCCGCCGAGCAGCTCCCCGAGGAGTTGCGTGCCGCCCGGTGGATGGTTCGGGAACGAGAGACCTACATCGCCAAGACGAATGAGAAGGCACGCGAGGTCCTCGGCAAGGCGAAGACCGAATCCGAGCGACTGGTCTCGGAGAACTACATCGTCCAGGAAGCGGTCGAAGAGGCGAACAGCCTCGTGCGCAATGCCGAGAACGAGGCACGTCGGATCAGGCTCGAGGCCGAGGACTACGCGGAGCGCCATCTCTCGGAGGCCGAGACCATCCTGGGTGAGCTGTACCGCTACGTCACGGAGGCCCGTGCCGAGTTGCACCGCTCACTGCCGCCCGCTCCCGAGGTGCCAGGGACCTGAATCGGTCGCTGGCACGGATCGGCAGGTACCTTCCCACCATGGCCACGAGTCCTTTCGTCCTCAATGTGTCCGACCTCCTCGGCAGGGACACGTCGTCGCGCTCCGAGGCGATCGAGACCACGGTCGACTGGCGAGTCGACCTCATCCGCCTGGTTCCCGAGCCTCCGCTTCGCGCTGACCTCGTCCTGCATCCGGTGTCGAACGGGATCGCACTGACGGGATCGGCTTCGTTCACGACGGAGGACACATGCATGCGCTGCCTCGCGGTGACCACGACGGACCGCCGTGTGACCCTCGGTGCCCTCTTCGATCGTTCGGACGACGATGAGAGCTATCCCTTGGTCGGACACGAGATCGATGTCGAACAACTCATCCGCGATGAGGTGCTGCTTTCACTGCCGATCTCGCACGTGTGCCGCGACGACTGCCCGGGAGTTGTGGATACGACACAATCGGACTTGAATACGGACTCCTCGGTGGACGAGGGCGATTCGCGTTCGCCCTTCGCCGTCCTCAAGGACCTGCTCGAACCCGAGGATTGAACGGAAGAGGTTTCCCCATCATGGCTGTTCCCAAGAAGAAGATGTCGCGGTCCCGAACCCGGCGACGCAAGGCCCAGTGGAAGGTCGCACGACCGACCATCGCCCGTTGCTCACAGTGCAACGCCCCCCACGTGCCGCATCGCGCCTGCACCACTTGCGGCACGTACAACGGTCGCGAAGTCATCGACGCGTCGTAGCGATCCGATGAGCGTCATCGCCGTCGATGCCATGGGGGGCGACAGCGCTCCCGGTGAGGTCATCGAGGGTGCCGTCCTCGCCGCCAACGACGGCATCGAGGTCGTCCTCGTCGGCGACGAACCCCAGATCACGGCCATCCTCTCCGAACGGGGATCGGACCTGCGCATCCACCATGCGTCCGAGGTCATCGACTTCCACGACGATCCGGCGCACGCCATCAGGGAGAAGCGGGATTCGTCCATCGTGGTCGCGGCGAAGCTCGTCAGGTCGGGCGAGGCCGATGCCTTCGTCTCCGCAGGGGCTACGGGCGCTGCGATGGCAGCGGCCACGTTCCTCATCGGCAGGCTCCCCGGCGTCGATCGGCCTGGCATCGCTTCGATCTTCCCAACCGGCCAGGTCGTGCTCGACGTCGGTGCCAATCTCGAGTGTCGACCCGAGCACCTCGTGCAGTTCGCCGTGATGGGTCGTGCCCTCGCCAGTGTGTACCGCCACATAGAGGACCCGACGGTCGGGTTGTTGAACATCGGCGAGGAGGCATCCAAGGGGCGAGCCGTCGAGCGGGCGGCCCATGCATTGCTCGAACGCACCGAGAGTCTCCATTTCATCGGCAACGTCGAGGGACGCGATCTCGCCGCTCACACGGCAGACGTGATCGTGACCGACGGGTTCACCGGCAACGTCTTCCTCAAGACCAGCGAGGGTTCGGGCAAGGCCATCCAACAGATGATCCTCGAGACCCTTGCGAGGCCCGAATACCAGGATCTCGTGACTGGCCTCCTGCCTGCCTTCGCGGAGCTGAGGGAACGTCTCAGCTCGGAATCGGTTGGCGGTGCCCATCTCGTAGGCACCCGGGGCGTCGTGGTCATCGCCCATGGTTCGTCGTCGAGGATCGCCATCCGCAACGCAATTGCCATCGCCGCCGAGGGCGTCGAGCACCAACTCGTGGCCACCATCGGCGCCGGCATCGCCGCAGCGGGTTGACGTGGCGGGGGATGATCTCGCGGCGGTCGAGGGGGCCCTCGGACATCCCTTTGCCGACAAGCGCCTCCTCGTCGAGGCCCTGACCCACGCCTCGTACGCCGCAGAGCACGATGGCGTCGACCACTACCAGCGACTCGAGTTCCTCGGCGACGCGATCGTCGAGTTGGTGACGACGGACATGATCTTCGTGGCGATGGTCGATGAACCCGAGGGACAGATGACCAAGGTGCGCGCAGCGGTCGTCGATGAACCGACGCTCGCCGCTGTCGGACGAACATGGGGGCTCGACATCGCCATGCGCATGGGCGTAGGCGAGGAACGATCGGGTGGACGGAATCGCGACTCGATCCTGTCGGACGTCGTCGAGTCCGTGATCGCTGCGGTGTACCTCGACGCCGGGTTTCCGGTCGCCGACCGGCTGATTCGCGCCGTGTGGGGTCCCATCATCGACGAGCGCATCGCACGTACCGACGTCGCTGATGCCCGCTCCCGACTCCAGGAGCAGCTCGCAGCCCACGGGCAGACCGTGTCGTTCACGTATGAACGCTCCGGTCCCGATCATGCGGCGGTGTACACGGCTCGCGCCATCGTCACCGACACGGTCGTCGGGTCGGGGACCGGTGGGTCCAAGAAGGCTGCAGCCATCGCTGCCGCGAGCGACGCATTGGAGCGTCACTGACGCTGGGTCCGGAATGGCTTACACGCTTGTAATTCGCTCTGGTAACCTCATCGACCGTGAGACTCAAGCATCTGACCCTCCGGGGCTTCAAGTCGTTCGCAGATCGAACGCGCCTCGACTTCGCGTCCGGCGTGAACGTCGTCGTGGGGCCGAACGGATCCGGCAAGTCCAACATCCTCGATGCGATTGCATGGGTCATGGGTACCCAGGCGACGCGGTCGCTGCGCACCGAGAAGATGGAGGACGTCGTCTTCGCTGGCACCGCCACGCGGCCGGCGCTCTCGCGGGCCGAGGTCCAGCTCACGTTCGACAACGAGGACCAGGCGAGCCCGCTCGACCTGGCCGAGATCACGATCACTCGCCGCCTGTTCAGGGACGGAACGAGTGAGTACGAACTCAATGGTGTCCCATGTCGGCTGCTCGACATCCAGGAGTTGCTGTCCGATGGCGGCATCGGGCGCCATCAGCACGTCCTCGTCGGTCAGGGCCAGGTCGGGGACGTGCTCAACGCCCGGCCCGAGGATCACCGCAGCGTCATCGAGGAGGCAGCGGGGGTCACCAAGCACCGGAGCCGCAGGGACCGAGCAGTTCGCCGCCTCGAGCGAACCGATCACGACATGGAGCGCCTCGACGACATCCTCTCGGAGAAGCGTCGTGCGCTGCGACCCCTTCGGCGCCAGGCGAAGGCGGCTGAGCGCCACGACTCGGTGCGCGATCGGGCCCGGGCCTTGCGTTTGTACCTCGGCGGCGAGGAGATCCGTTCGATCCGGTCGAGGCTCGCGAGCGCGGCGACCGAACGCGAAGCCGCCCTCGAGGGCCGCAACGAGGCCGATGCGCGTCTCACGGATCTCAAGGCCGAGCTGGAAGCCCTCCGTGCACAGGCCGGGGACGTCGGCGCCGATCTGACCCGCGATACCGCCGCTGCTGCTCGTCTCGAGACCGTGCGTGAGCGCCTGACCCGTATCGCCACCGTCGCACGGGAACGTCGCCGGGCCTACGAGGCACGATCGGAAGGCGCTGACGAACGCAAGGCCGATCTGGAGCTCGAGCGCGACGAGCTGGTGGAGGCCATCGCGGCCACCACCGCCCTCTTCGTGGAATCCGATGAGGATGCCGGGCGCCGTGAGACGGCATTGCGTGCCCTCGAGGACGAGGAGCGATCGATCGCCGAACAGGTCCAACTCCCGACCGAAGGGATCGTCGCAAACCTGCGCGGCGACCTCCGATCGCTCGAGACCGGCCACGACCGGGATCGCCACGAACGCGAACGGGTCGAGAGCCGGATCGCAGTCGTCACGGCACGCATCGACGACGAACTCGCGGAGCTGGAGCGCCTCAACACCGAGATCCAGCGTGTCGACGGAGCCACGTCGGACCTCCAGGCGCGCTACGAGCGAGCCCGGGACGAACGGGCGGCGGCCCAGACGGCATGGGAGGCCCACGTCGCGGCCGATGAACGGGCCCGACTCGACCTCGCGAGGGGAGAGGCGCGCGTCGAGGCCCTCGAGGCCGCACTCGACGGAGCCGTCGATGCCGATGCGGCAGCCGCGGCGTTGGGAGTGATCGGGGACATGACGACACTGGTCGAGGCGCTGGATGTGCCCTCGGATCTCGCCAAGGCCGTCGACGCTGCCCTCGGTCGATGGCGTGACGCCCTGGTGGCCGGTGACGTGCATGCGATCGCGGACGTCGCCGCCGCCGTCAAAGGAGGCGGAAGCGGCGGCATCACGATCGTCACCAAGGGCGGTGTGGGGTCCGATGCAGTGGAGGCAGCTGCGGCCTTCGGCATAGCGACGTTGGTGGATCGCCTCGGGCCTTCTGCCGACCTCGACCTCGCGACCACCTACCTCGGGCGGTGCGTCGTCGTCGAGGGGTGGTCGATGGCCCAGCGCATCGTGGAACGATTCCCCCGTGTCATGGCCGTCACCCCCGAGGGTGATGTCGTGGCGGCCCACGGGATGGTCATCGCACATCCCGACGGTGTCGGACCTGCCGCCCTGGAGGCGGCACGGGTGGCCGTCGAGGTCGCGCTCAGGGATCGGCAACGTACGTCGAGTCATGTGGTGGCATCCCATCGGACGTTCGAGGAGCTACGAACCGCGGAGCGGTCGGCCCTCGAGGCCCTCGAAGCTGCCGAAGCGGAACTCGCCGGGTTCACCGAGGCGATGTCACTGACCCAACGGTCGAGCGCAGCATCGCACGACGAACGTGAGCGCCTCGACGCCCGGATGGCCGCGCTCGACGAAGCAATGGAGGACCGAACGAATCGGATCACGTCGCTGCGGGAGCGGGTCGCGGAGTTCGAGGGCGAGGAAGCCGCACGACAAGCTGCCTGGGATGCGCTCAATGCACGACGCGACGAGATCGCCACCCGGCGGGACGATGCCAGGCGCCTCCTCGAGGAAGCGGCAGCGCGCCGTGCGTCCGTTGCCGAGCGTCGCCGACTGAGCGAACAACGGCTCGCCGCCGTCGACGCCGACCTGGCACAGCTGGTGCTGATTCCCCACAGCGAGACCGTCGTCGCCAGTCTCGGCGCGATCGAGGCGTCGGCAGAGCGCGCGATCGCAACCGTCACGACGCGCATCGAGGAACTCAGGGCACGGCAACGGGACCTGCGCCTCCGAGCGGGATCCGCCAACACCGATCTCGCCGCAGCAGAGGCGCTCAGGGAGGAGCTCGAGACCTCGCACCGTGGAGCGTCCGAGCGTCTCGGGACGCTCGAGGTCGAACTCGCCGAGTTGCGCGTTCGGCTGGAGTCGGCCGCCGAGGCCCTTCGACGCGACGCTGATGTCGGTGAAGCCGAGGCGCTCGCAGCGCCACGTCCCGAGGCGGAGGAGGACGCCGATCTCTCCTCGATGCTCGAGGCACTCGAGGCCGATCTGCGACGCATGGGTCCCATCAATCCGCTGGCAGCGGCAGAGCATGCGGAGTTGGCAGCCGAAGTGGAGGAGCTCGAAGCGCAACTCGGCGATCTCGCTGCCTCGCGCTCCGAGCTGCGAAAGGTCATCTCGGCACTCGACGACAAGATGGCGACCCTTTTCGAGGAGGCCTTCACCGAGATAGCGGCCTTCTATCACGAGAACTTCTCCCTCGTGTTCCCGGGGGGCACCGGGAGCCTCATGCTCACGGATCCATCCGACCCGATGACGACCGGCGTCGAGGTACGTGCCCAGCCGGCGGGGAAGAAGGTCGGCAAGCTGTCCCTGTTGTCGGGCGGTGAGCGTTCGTTGGCAGCGCTCGCGTTCCTCTTCGCCGTGTTCCGTTCGAGGCCGAGTCCGTTCTACGTCCTCGATGAGGTGGAAGCTGCCCTCGACGATGCGAACCTCCACCGGTTCCTGCGTCTGGTCGACACGCTGCGAAACAACACCCAGCTCGTGATCATCACCCATCAGCAGCAGACGATGGAGGCAGCCGACGTGTTGTACGGGGTCACGATGGAACCCGGTGAGTCGTCGAAGGTCCTGTCGAAGCGCATGACGCCCGTCCGGGTGACGGCCTGATCCGAGCCGAAGGGCGCGAGAGGCGTTAGCGTCACGCCTCGAACCTGCATCGCCGACGCCGTGAGGTCCGCCCGTGGACACGAACCTGATCCTGCTCATCGTCGCCGTGGCGGCTGTCGCTGTCATCGCCGTCGTGATCTTCGCATGGATCCGACAGCGGTCGGATCGGACCCGCCCATCGGGTGGTGCCACGTCGCCATCGGCCACGAGGGCTGCTCCGACGCCGAGTCCCACGCGAACGCTCCGTGATCGCCTGGCTCGGTCGCGCTCGACGCTCGCCGGATCGCTCGCAGGCGTGTTCGGTCGCGACAGCCTCGATGACACGGTCTGGGACGAGATGGAGGAAGCCCTGATCGCTGCTGACGTGGGTCCGGGCACGGCGACCGACATCGTCGCGAGGGTGCGCCGCAGCGGACCGGCAACCGGCGCCGAGGCCCGGGTTGCGCTCACCGAGGAGCTCGAGCGGATCATGGAGCGATCGGACCGGGAGCTGCGCATGGATGGTTCACCCGCCGTCTTCGTGGTGGTGGGTGTCAACGGGACGGGCAAGACCACGAGCATCGCCAAGATCGCCCACCGATCCGTCAGTGACGGGCGCAGCGTGGTCCTCGGAGCCGCCGACACCTTCCGTGCGGCTGCCGACACCCAGCTGCGGACATGGGGAGAGCGAGTAGGTGTGCCCGTCGTCACCGGCGACCCCGGAGCAGACCCTGCGTCGGTCGCCTTCGAGGCGTATCGGGAGGCGGTGCGTGACGGTGCGGACGTCGTGATCGTCGACACGGCGGGTCGTTTGCACTCACAGGCGAACCTGATGGACGAGCTGACCAAGATCGTTCGTGTCCTCGAACGCGAGGCGGGATCGGTCGACGAGGTCCTCCTGGTGCTCGACGGCACTGTCGGACAGAACGGCCTCGCCCAGGCTCACGCCTTCACGAGCGCCGTCGGCGTGACCGGCCTCGTCCTCACGAAGCTCGACGGAACGGCCCGAGGCGGTGTGGCCGTGGCGGTCGAGCAGGATCTCGACATCCCGGTCAAGCTGATAGGGGTGGGAGAGGCCATGGATGACCTGATAGCCTTCGATCCCGTGGCCTTCGTGGAAGCCCTGGTGGCCGAATGAACCCGACCGACGCCGAGTTGCTCGATGCAGCAGCTGAAGTCGCCGCTCGGTCCTATTCCCCGTACTCGCATTTCCGCGTCGGTGCGGCCATCCTCACGGTGGACGGTCAGATCGTCACGGGTGCGAACATCGAGAATGCCGCCTATGGGGCCACCGTGTGCGCCGAGACCAACGCCATCACGACCGCTGCTGCAACGGGCGTACGGCGTGTCACGACGGTGGGCGTGGTGTGCCTGGATGGAACTCTGTGCACGCCGTGCGGCAACTGCCGCCAGGTGATGCGTGAGTTCGGCGTCGAACGTGTCGTCATGCGGTCCTCAGACGGGACGGTCCGCGTCATGACACTCGACGAACTCCTGCCGGCATCGTTCGGTCCCGAGGCACTCGACGACTGATCGCAGCGGGACCCCGCATCCGACGCCACGATGGGGAGCGCCTCGTGCGCTCCCCATCGTCGTACCGGCGGTCTCCCTCGCTCGGCGTCAGGCGGAGCGGGCCCTGAGGGCTTCGATGACTTGTGGCACGACGGCGTGCACATCACCGATGATGCCGAGGTCGGCAAGGGCGAAGATCGGCGCCTCCGGATCCTTGTTGATGGCGATGATCGTCGATGCGCCCTTCATGCCCACCACGTGCTGCATCGCGCCCGATACGCCGCATGCGATGTACACGCTCGGCTTCACGGTCTTGCCCGTCTGGCCGATCTGATACGAGTACGGCACCCACCCCGCATCGACGACGGCACGGGTGCCACCGACGGCGCCTCCGAGGAGATCCGCCAACTCGTCCATCATGGCGAACTTCTCCGGCCCGCCGAGGCCCCGTCCGCCCGTGACGACGACGGCGGCGGCTTCGAGGTCCGGCCCCTCCGAGGCTTCGACGTGACGTTCGGTGATGGTGGCTGATCCCGACCGCCCGACATCGGGCAGTGACACGACGTGGACGCTCGGAGCGGGGCCACCGATCGACTCGGCGACGAACGCCTTGGGCCTCGTGACGACGATCGCGGGTGAGGCTGCCGTCGCCGTCGTCGAAACGCTGAGCGTCCCTCCGAGGATCTCCGAGACCGCGGTCACGCCGCCATCGACCGTCACGTCGAGGGCATTCGCAAGGACCGGTCGGTCCAGTCGCGCCGCGAGCCGGCCCGCAACGTCGCGATCCGTGCTCCCCATGCCGAAGAGCACGACCTCGCCGCCTTCGGCATCGATGAGCTGTGCGAGGGCGGCGGCGGCGGCGGCCGATGGCAGGGCGTCGCCGGGGTCGAGGTGGTGGACGGCCGTTGCGCCATGGTCGCCGAGCGCAGCCAGGGCGTCGTCAGATCCGGTTCCGACATGGAACACGCTGACCTCGCCGAGACTGCGTCCCTTGGTGACGAGGTCGAGCGCTCCCGGTGCGAGGGCACCGTCGACGTCCGTCGAGAAGACCCAGATCAGCATCAGATCACCTTCTTGTCTTCGAGCATCGCGATGATGCGGCTGAATGCTTCCCCGTCGTCCTCGACCATCTCCCCGGCGTCGCGGGCAGCAACGGGATCGACGCTGGCGATCGTCTGACCGGATGCGACATCGATCCCGAGATCGGCTGCCGTGGTGGTGTCGATCGGCTTCGACTTGGCCTGCATGATCCCCTTGAACGTCGGGTACCGGGGTTCGACGACGCCTGCGGTCACGGCGAGGACCGCCGGGAGGGGCGAGCTGACGACGTCGTACCCGGTCGCGGTCTGCCGCTCGATGGTCACGGTGCCGTCAGCGATGTCGACCTTGCGGGCGAAGCTCAGGCACGGCATGTCGAGGAGCTCGGACATCATCTGGGGGACGACGCCCGTGTACCCATCGGTCGACTCGCCGCCTGCGAGGACCAGGTCAGCGCCTTCACGGGCGATGGCGGCGCTGAGCACCTTGGCGGTGGTCAGTGCGTCGGAACCCTTCAGGGTCGGATCGTCGACGATGATCGCCTTGTCGGCGCCCATCGCGAGGGCCTGCCGGATGCCCTGGAGTGATCCGGACGGCGACATGGAGACGAGGGTGACCGTCCCTTCCGTCGCTTCGGCCAGCTGAAGGGCCATTTCGACTCCGTAGCGATCCGTGTCGTCGAGGACCTGATCGTTCGGGCGAACGACCCAGTGGTTCTCGGCGTCGAGTTCGTACGGGGTCGCCGGGTCGGGAATCTGCTTGACACAGACCGCGATGTTCATGGCGATGCCGCTCCTTGTGATGGGTGCGGCCAGTGTACGTGCTGGACGTCGCTGCTCAAATGCGGAAGCCGCCCACGACCGTCCAGCGTGGGTGCGGTGTCAGTCGGTCTCGGCTGCCAGGATCGGGATGAAGTCGTCGAGGACCTTCGAGATCCTGGTGCGCGCCATGGCCGCCGTCTCGGTCACCTCGGCATGGGACAAGGGCGTGGAGCTGATCCCCGCCGCGAGGTTCGTGACCAGCGAGATGCCTGCGACCTCGGCGCCCATGTGGCGGGCCGCGATCGCCTCGGGCACGGTCGACATACCGACGAGGTCGGCGCCGAGCCGTTGCGCCATGCGCACCTCGGCTGGCGTCTCGTACGTCGGTCCCGAGAACCACGCATAGATGCCTTCCTTGGGAGCCATGGAGTTGGCGATGAGGACGTCACCGAGCTCGATGCGGAGCCGTGGCGAATACACCGCGCTCATGTCGGGGAAACGAGGGCCAAGACGATCGTCGTTGGCACCGATGAGGGGATTGCGCCCGGCGAGGTTGAGGTGATCGGAGATCATGACGAGGTCTCCCGGCGCGAAGTCGTCGTTCACGCCTCCAGCGGCGTTCGTCAGCAGGACCGAGCGCGCACCGGTCGCTACAGCGGTGCGAACGCCGAACACCACGTCGTCCATCTCCCAACCCTCGTAGGCATGCACCCGCCCTGCGAAGAGGAGGACGGCGCGATCGCCGAAACCCACCGAGTACAGCGATCCACCATGGCCTGCGACCCGAGGTTTCGGGAAGCCCGGGATGGTCTCATAGGGCAGCTCGACGGCACCGCGCAACGACGCGGCGTACGAACTGAGGCCCGACCCCAGGACGACGGCTGCATCGTGGCGATCCCGCTCCGAGCGCGCGGCGATGACAGCCGCGGCGGCCATGATCGTGTGGTAACTCACGTGACGACGTCCATGATCAACTCCGTTTCCTTCCCCGGTTCATCGGAGATCACCCAAGCACTCTGTAGCAGTCCCATGGCCGCATCGAGCCGGTTCTCGTCCCGATAAGCGATGCGGACGAGGGGCTGGCCCTGTTCGACACGGTCCCCGACCCGCGCCTCGACGACGAATCCGACCGCCGGATCGACGACGTCGGCCTTGTGCGAGCGTCCCGCACCCAGCCGCACCGAAGCCTGGCCGATGGCGAGGGCATCGCAGGTCGTGACGAATCCGTCGCGGTCCGCCTCGACGACGTGGTGCGTCGAGACGTGGGGGAGAACCGTGGGATCCTCGAGACACGAGGGATCGCCCCCCTGGGCGACGATGAGGCGCGCCATCACGTCGAGGGCGTCACCGGTCCTCACGGCCTCCTCGGCGGCGGCACGCGCCGTGCCCGGATCGTCCCCGCGCGCGAGGACCAGCATCTCCGCAGCGAATCGCAGGGTCAGTTCCGTGACATCGGGGGGCCCCTGTCCCGTCAGGACGTCGATGGATTCGCGGATCTCGAGCGCATTCCCGACCGTTCGCCCGAGGGGCTGGGACATGTCGGTGAGCATCGCCGTCACCGGAGTGCCGTGGCTGCGACCGATGCCCACCATCGTCCGGGCCAGGATTGCAGCGTCCTCCCGCGTCTTCATGAAGGCCCCGCTCCCGACCTTGACGTCGAGGAGGAGGCCGTCGAGGTCCTCCGCCAGCTTCTTGGACATGATGGACGAGGAGATGAGCGGGATCGACGGCACCGTGCCCGAGGCGTCCCGCAGTGCGTAGATGCGTCGGTCGGCGGGTACCAGCTCCTCGGTTTGCCCGACCATGACCACTCCGACCTCGTCCAGCTGGGCCGGGAATCGGTCGGATGCGATCTGGGTGCTGAACCCCGGGATCGACTCGAGCTTGTCCAGCGTACCGCCTGTGTGACCGAGGCCCCGACCCGACATCATGGGGACGGCCACGCCGCACGCGGCGACGATCGGAGCGAGCGGGATCGAGATCTTGTCGCCCACTCCGCCGGTCGAGTGCTTGTCGACCTTCGGCTTGTCCACGGATGCCAGGTCGAGGGTCTCGCCCGAGTGGAGCATCGCCTCGGTCCAGGGACCGAGTTCGGATGCCGACATGCCCTTGAGCACGATGGCCATGAGCAGTGCCGACATCTGATAGTCGGGGATCGCATCAGCCGTGTATCGATCGATGATCCACGCGATCTGATCGCTGTCGAGCTCCTGACCGTCACGCTTGGCGCCGATCAGCTCGACCATCGAACGCGTGGTCATCGCCGTGACCTCATCGGTACGCGTCCATCGACCACCGGCACGCCCTCGGCCCGCAGTCGTTGGGCGTGTTCGGACTCATTGCCCGGTACCAACCGCCCGCTCGCGGCGATCACGCGCCACCACGGCAATCCGGGCGTTGCTCGCAGCAGATTGCCGACCGCCCTGGCCGCTCCGGGGTATCCCGACTCGGCGGCGACCTCGCCGTAGGTGCTCACCGTGCCGTGCGGGATGGCGACGACCGTTTCCACGACAGCGTCCTCGAAGGCGGGGTCGCTCGTCACAGCGTGCCGAAGAGCCGGTCGCCCATGTCACCGAGGCCGGGGACGATGTAGTAGTCGTCGTTGAGCTCCCGATCGAAAGCCGCGGCCACGATCCGGACGTCGGGGTGGTCCTCGTACATGCGCCGGACGCCTTCGGGTGCCGTTACCACGCACAACGCCGTGATCTCCTTGGCGCCGGACGACTTCACCTTGTCGATGGCCCACGAGAGTGATCCACCGGTTGCCAGCATCGGCTCACAGATGAGCACCGATGCGTCGGAGAGATCAGGCAGCTTGAAGTAGTACTCCTGGGGGAGCGCCGTCTCCTCGTCCCTGGCAACACCGGCGAATCCCACCTTCACGTCGGGGATCATGTCGAGCACGGCATCGAGCATCCCGAGGCCAGCGCGCAGGACCGGGACCGCAACCACCGTACCCACGGTGGATCCCTGGGTCTCCTCCATCGGTGTCGATATCGTGACCTCGTTGATCGGCAGGCGGCGTGTCGCCTCGTACACGAGCGTGTAGGTGAGGCCCCGAGCTGCGGCGCGGAACTCCTGAGGCGCCGTTGCGGAGTCGCGCAGGACCGTGAGGTAGTGGCGCGTGAGCGGATGGTCGATGACAGTGAGGTTCATGCATGCTCCCGTTGCTCGCCCCCACGCTACCAAGTGGGATCGCCACATCCGAGTCATGGTCACGCGGTACGGTTGGCGGTACAGGGATTGGCATTCGAGCCGATAGTGGGTACATGATGAGTGGCGATCTCGACACCACATCACCGGTGGACGCAGTAGCGCGCTCCCGCCGACAAGCGATTGGGCGCTGGCTCTGGTCGGGAAGCCATGTGTCGCACGTCGTCGCGATCGCCTTGGTTCTGGTCGCGATCTCGTTCGCCACGAGACCTTCCGATGTATGGACGGCCGATGAGGGTGCCGTCCGTGCGCAGGTGGAGTTGCTACACACCGATGGAACGTGGTCCGCGGTGCGGCCCTTCGCATCCATCGATCCCGAGGAGTTGCTCGCACCCATCCACGGTGCATCGATCGAGGGTGATCGCTACTACCCGTACACCAAACAGCCACTCCTGCCGGCTCTCCTCACGCCCCTCAGGTTGCTGGGAGACGGAGCGCCGATCATCGTGTGGTCCCTCGTGGGCACCATGGGGTTCGCCGTGGTCGTCGGGATGTCGGTCCGTCGCTTCGACGAGCGCCTGATGAACCTGGCGATGTGGATCGCAGCGCTGTTCACGCCCGCCTTTTTCTATGGCTTCACGGTGCTGGGGCACACGATGGCCGCAGCTGCGTGCGGTGCCATGGCGTTGATAGCGATCACGTACGGAACGCGTGCCACCGCGTGGTGGCTGGTCGCTATGGGTTGCGCCGCTTTCGCTTCGGCCCTGAGGGCAGAGGCTGTCATCTATTCCGCGGCCGTGGCAGTCGCTGTCATGGTCGTCGGACTCCGGACGTCGCGCCGGGCGTCCGTGTCATTGGCGGCGGCCCTGATCGTTGCGAGCGTCGGGGCAGCCGCGGCAACGGCGGCGTGGGATGCCTCGCTCGGCGGTCCTACCCCTGAGGAGGGAGAGGCCGTTCTCGATGCATTCAGGTTCCTGAGTGGAGCCTTCTCGAGTCTGATCCTCGTTGACTTCGGAACCCCTGCGATCCTGATCGCCGTCTTGGCGATCACCGGTGGCGCCGGGCTGCTCACCGTCGCCATCGTTCGCGAGCCCGACAACGCGATGGCGCATTGGCTCTTCGCCGGGGTGTCCATTGCGGGCTCGGTGTTCCTCCTCGTCATCGGGCCAGCCCAGGTCGGAGGCCTACTCAGCGCCATGCCGATCCTGGTGTGCGGGTTGCTGGTGGCGCCACGGACGCTGCGCGAGGATCCCGGGACGAAGGTGGTACTTCTGGCGTCGAGCGTGTTCGCTGTGGTCGTACTGCTGACCCAGGAGCGAGGAGGTGGAGGTACCCAGTGGGGGGGACGCTACTTCCTGGTGATGGTCCCAGCGTTGCTACCGATCGCCCTCGTCGCCCTCGCCGGAGTGGTTCGTCGTTCCCGGACGGTCGCCGTGCCACTCGTGGTGGCTCTTGCGATCGGCTCGAGCGTGCTCGCAGTCGACGCGGTCTGGGTCCTGCATTCGGGAAGGCAGAACTCGGCCGTGATGGCGAGTCGACTCTCGATGCTCGGCGCCGAAGTGGCACATGACGACGCGGACGAGGGCACGGTCATGTCGACACACACCCAGATCGGCCGCCACGCCTGGCGGTACCTCGACGAGGTTCGCTTCCTGCTGATTCCCGATGAGTACTTCGACCGATACTTCGATCGCCATGCCGAAGCAGCAGACCCCCCGTTCGGCTACTTCGGAGCGGTCGAGGACCGTCTCGCTGCCCTCGAACGCCACGACCTCGCGGCCGCCGAGTCGGAGCGATACCCCTACTTCGTGATCGAACGATCCGACGAGTGATGGCGGGCGTGCGTCCGTAGACTGGTGCCGATGTTCGACACCCTCTCGGGCCGCCTCGGCGGCGTCTTCGACAAGCTCCGCAGCAAGGGACGTCTGTCCGAGGACGACGTCAACGAGGCCTTGCGTGAGGTCCGTCTTGCGCTCCTCGAGGCCGACGTCAACGTGTCGGTGGTCAAGTCGCTGCTCGGGCGCGTGAGGGATCGGGCCGTGGGGTCCGAGGTCACCAAGAGCCTCACGCCCGGCCAGCAGGTCATCAGGATCGTCCACGACGAGCTCATCGTCACCCTCGGGCAGGAGGCGGCGCCCCTCGTTCGGCCAGCCGCTCCTCCGCTCGTCATCATGATGGTCGGACTCCAGGGATCGGGGAAGACGACCACGGCAGCCAAGCTCGCCCGCCATCTCAAGGCCAAGGGACGAAGGCCGCTGCTCGTGGCCGCCGACCTCCAGCGACCGGCCGCGATCGACCAGCTCGAGACGCTGGGCGCGTCGATCGGCGTGCCTGTCTACGTCGAGCGCAAGAGCAAGCCGCAGCGGCTCGTGAAGGCGGCCCTCAAACAGGCTCGCGCCGACTCGGCGAACGTGGTGATCATCGACACCGCCGGCCGGCTCCAGGTCGACACCGACCTGATGAAGGAGCTCGCAGCGGTTCGCAAGGTCGCCGAGCCCGACGAGACCCTGCTCGTCGTCGATGCGATGACGGGTCAGGAGGCCGTCAACGTCGCGATCGGGTTCTCCGAGTACACCGAGCTCACGGGTCTCGTCATGACCAAGATCGACGGCGATGCCCGTGGCGGCGCCGCCATCTCTGCCCGTGAGGTCACAGGCGTCCCGATCAAGTTCGTCGGAACCGGCGAGTCCATCGACTCCCTCGACACGTTCCATCCGGAGCGCATGGCGGATCGCATCCTCGGCATGGGAGACGTGATGTCCCTGATCGAGAAGGCCGAGGAGGCCTACGACCAGGACGAGGCCGAGCGGGCGGCGCGCAAGATGCTCGACAACACGTTCGACCTCGAGGACTTCCTCGAGCAGTTCCAGCAGCTGAAGAAGATGGGGCCTTTGCAGCAGCTCGTTGGTATGCTCCCCGGCGCAGGCTCCGCCCTGCAGAACGTCCAGGTGGATGAGAAGCAACTCGCCCGCGTGGAAGCGATCATCAGGTCGATGACACCCGATGAGCGCAGGAACCCCAAGTCGATCAACGGCAGCAGACGTCGCCGCATCGCCGCAGGGTCGGGAACGAGGCCGCAGGACGTCAATGGCGTCCTCAAGCAGTTCTCAC
The DNA here is from genome assembly GCA_963759175.1 of uncultured Acidimicrobiia bacterium. Classification (GTDB taxonomy): domain Bacteria; phylum Actinomycetota; class Acidimicrobiia; order Spongiisociales; family UBA5794; genus SZUA-442. The sequence continues at coordinate 208,782 of CAVWXP010000008.1, read as the reverse complement.
AGGCACAGAAGATGATGAAGGCGATGGCAGGTGGCAAGAGCCCCATTCCCGGGCTGTCCATGCCTGGCATGCCCCGCCAAGGCAAGAAGAGGTGACCGATGGCAGTCAAGATCCGCCTGACGCGGCTTGGCAAGAAGAAGCAGCCGACCTACCGCGTGGTGGTGATGGACTCGCGCAAGCCACGAGATGGTGAGTACATCGAACAGCTCGGCATCTACGATCCGCGCCAGGACCCCTCGCTGATCACGATCGACAACGAACGTGCCCTCCACTGGCTCAAGACCGGTGCGCAACCGACCGAGCGAGCGCAGAAGCTCCTTGAGATCTCCGGTGCCTGGACCCAGTTCAAGATCGCCAGGGGCGACATCCACACCGTCGGTGGCGACGAGCCCGCACCGAAGCCGAAGAAGGCAGCCAAGGCCGTCGAGGCCGTCGCTGCGGTGACCGAGGACGTTGCTGAGGAGTCCGGAACCGAGGCTGTCGTCGAAGCCGTCACCGAAGAGGACACCGCCGCCACCGAGGCCGCACCCGAAGACAGTCAGGATGATGCATGAGCCAGGGAGAGATCGTCGACAAGGTCGTCACGTACGTCGTCTCGGAGATCGTCGATGATCGGGACGCCGTCGAGGTGAACATCGTGTCCGACGGGGACGACGCCGTCGTCGCCGAGGTGCGAGCAGCCAAGAGCGACATGGGACGGGTCATCGGCAAACGTGGACGGGTGGCGAGGGCCATCCGCAACGTCGCCGGGGCAGCAGCTGAAGAGGAAGGCTTGTCGGTCGACGTCGATTTCCTCGACTGACACGTCATTGTCCGGACTGCCGAAACCGAGCATCATGGACGAACCAACCATCCCCGTGGGATACGTGCGCAGGGCGCACGGCATCCGCGGGGATGTCGTCGTCAGGGGCCTCATCAGCGACGCCCTCGATCGGCTGGTCACCGGCGCCACGCTCATCGGGGGAGACCAGGATCCCGAGACGGCGTACCTCGTGACCTCCCACCGCCATCACCGTGGAGATGCCGTGGTGCACCTCGAGGGCGTCGAGGATCGCAACGCCGCCGAGCGTCTCATCGGAACCCAGTTCGTCATGCCGGCATCGCTGCGACGTGACCTCGAGCCGGACGAGTGGTGGGCCGATGATCTCGTCGGGTGCGCGGTCGAATCCGCGAGCGGCAAGCGGGTCGGCGTGGTTGCCGACGTCATCACCGGAGCCGCCCAGGATCGGATCGTCGTCACCGCTGAGGACGGCACGACGGGCGAGATTCCGTTCGTCGATGCCCTCGTACCGCTCGTCGACACCGATGCGCGGCGTGTGGTCGTGGACATCCCAGACGGCCTCTTCTCGTGACGCGGCAGATCCGCGGACGGGACGGCTGAGTGGCCGCCCCCTATCCTGCTCCCATGCCTGCATCGCCACGGGTCCGCATCGTCACCGCCACTTCGCTCTTCGACGGGCACGACGCGTCGATCAACATCATGCGGCGGATCCTCCAGTCGCGGGGTGCGGAGGTGATCCACCTCGGACACGACCGGTCGGCCTTCGAGATCGCCGAGGCCGCCGTCGAGGAGGATGCCCACGCTGTGGCTGTGACCTCGTACCAGGGCGGGCACATGGAGTTCTTCGGCTATTTGCGTTCGCTGCTCGACGACATGGGGGGCTCGACGATCCGGGTGTTCGGTGGTGGCGGCGGCACGATCCTCCCCGAGGAGGGTGATGCCCTCGCCACGGCAGGTATCGCACGCATCTACTCACCCGACGACGGCCGGCATCTCGGACTCACCGGAATGATCGACGACCTCCTCGAACACGCTGTGCATCCCCAGGTACTCCCCGAGACGGGTGTCGTCGAGGCGGTTGTGGATCGCAACCGTGCGATGATCGCCAGGGCCATCACTGCGTTCGAGAACGAACCCGACGCCCACGGCGAGGTCCGTGCGCGGCTCCGTGAGCTCGCCGGCGCCACCGATGCACCGGTCGTGGGGTTCACCGGCACCGGCGGGGCAGGGAAGTCGTCGATCCTCGACGAGTTGGTCCTGCGTTTCCGCAGGGACCACCCCAACCGCAGGATCGCCGTGCTCTCGGTGGATCCTTCGCGCAGGCGGACGGGTGGCGCACTCCTCGGTGATCGCATCCGGATGAACGCCGTGTCCGGAGACCAGACCTACATGCGGTCCCTAGCGACACGGCAGGCCAACCTGGCGATGTCGCCGCACGTGGCCGATGCGGTCACCGTGGCCAAGGCGGCCGGATTCGACCTGATCTTCCTCGAGACGTCTGGCATCGGGCAGTCGGACACCGAGATCGTCGACGCATCGGACATCTCGGTCTATGTCATGACGCCCGACTACGGAGCCGCAACGCAGCTCGAGAAGATCGACATGCTCGACTTCGCAGATGTGATTGCGATCAACAAATCCGATCGTCGTGGGGCCGAGGATGCCCTCCGCGATGTCCGCAAGCAGTACAAACGCAATCGCGAGCTGTTCGAGGCGTCCGATGACGAGTTGCCCATCGTTGCGACGATCGCTTCGCAGTTCAACGACAGCGGTACCCACCAGCTCTACGAACGGATCATGGCCGCCGTCGTTGAACGCGCCCCGGCCCGGTTCTCCGACGTGGAGCGTCGGGACGGGCGGGCACTCACCGGGCCCCTGGTGCCGCGGGATCGCACGAGGTACCTGTCGGAGATCGCGGATGTCGTTCGGTCGTACAACGCCGCCACCGACGAAGCGTCGCGCATCGCCACGGACGTCCAAGCCCTGACCCGCAGTGCGGAACTCGGCGTCGGGGGAACCGGACCGATGATCTCGGAACTGGCGGAGCTTCTCCCCGACGACATCGCCTCCGGGCTCGATGGATGGGACGCCGAGCGCGCCAGGTACGCATCGGGAACCGTTGCGTACGACGTCCGCGGTCGGACGATCGAGGTCGACAACGCTGCTATCAGCCTGTCGGGTACGGAGTTCCCCAAGGTCATCCACCCACGCTTCGATGGGTGGGGTGACCGCGTGCGGTGGCTTCGGCAGGAGAACCTCCCCGGGCGGTTCCCGTTCACCGCCGGCGTGTTCCCCTTCAAACGGCAGCTCGAGGATCCGACCCGCATGTTCGCCGGAGAGGGCGGACCGGAACAGACCAATCGCCGATTCCACTTCCTCGCCCGGGGTATGCCTGCGGTTCGGTTGTCCACGGCCTTCGACTCGGTCACGTTGTACGGCAACGATCCGGCAACGCGGCCTGACATCTACGGAAAGGTCGGCAACTCCGGGGTGTCGGTGGCGACGCTCGACGACGCGAAGAAGCTCTACTCGGGCTTCGACCTGCTCGATCCGACGACATCCGTGTCGATGACCATCAACGGTCCGGCACCGATGATGCTCGCCTTCTTCCTCAACGCGGCCATCGATCAGGCATGTGAACGCCATATCCGTGCCGAGGGTCGTTTCGAGGAGATCGACCGACGCATCGACGAACGCTTCGCCAGGGCCAGCGAGGAACGCCCCCGCTATCACGGCGATCTCCCGGACGGTCACGACGGCACCGGCCTCCTCCTGCTGGGACTCTCGGGGGCCGATGTCCTGCCACCCGATGTCTACGGACGCATCAGGACCGAGACCCTCGCCACGGTGCGCGGCACCATCCAGGCCGACATCCTCAAGGAGGATCAGGCCCAGAACACGTGCATCTTCTCGACGGAATTCGCCTTGACGATGCAGGGCGACATCCAGCAGTACTTCGTCGACCACGACGTGACGAACTTCTACTCGGTGTCGATCTCGGGCTATCACATGGCCGAAGCCGGCGCCAACCCCATCACCCAGCTCGCCTTCACCCTGGCCAACGGGTTCACCTTCGTCGAGTACTTCGCCGCCAGGGGCATGGCGGTCGACGACTTCGCTCCGAACCTCTCGTTCTTCTTCTCCAACGGTCTCGATCCCGAGTACGCCGTGATCGGTCGTGTGGCGCGTCGCATCTGGGCCAAGGCGATGCGGGATCGGTACGGGGCAGGGGAGCGGTCCCAGAAGCTCAAATACCACATCCAGACGTCCGGCCGATCCCTCCATGCCCAGGACATCGAGTTCAACGACATCCGCACCACGCTCCAGGCGCTGTACGCCATCTACGACAACGCCAACAGCCTGCACACCAATGCGTTCGACGAGGCGATCACGACCCCCACCGAGGCGTCCGTTCGCCGGGCGCTCGCCATCCAGCTCATCATCAACCGGGAATTGGGGTTGAACCGCAACGAGAACACCCTCCAGGGTTCGTTCATCATCGAGGAACTGACGGACCTCGTCGAGGAAGCGGTCCTCGCCGAGTTCGATCGGCTCACCGAGCGTGGGGGAGTCCTGGGGGCGATGGAGACGATGTACCAGCGATCGAGGATCCAGGAGGAGTCGATGCGGTACGAGATGGCGAAGGATTCCGGCGAGATCCCGATCGTGGGGGTCAACACCTTCCTGTCCGACGACGGCTCGCCGTTCGTGACGCCGGCCCAGGTGATCCGATCGACCGACGACGACAAGAACCAGCTGATCGACGATCTCGTTGCGCAGCACCGCAGGCTCGCCAAGGAAGCGGACGCGGCCATCGAAGCACTCCAGGGCGCCGTGCTTGCCGGAGACAACGTGTTCGCGAGCCTGATGGATGCCGTCCGGTACTGCTCGCTCGGCCAGCTCAGCGAGGCCCTGTTCGCCGTAGGTGGGCGCTATCGCAGGAACATGTGAGCGGCAGAGCTTTGAGCTTTGAGCTTTGAGCCTCGGGTTCAGGGGTTGTGGACGATCCTGCGGATACTCACGGGCGCTACCCCGGCGGCGTCCCCGTGGTTGACGTAGAAGGCACCGTCGGGCCCGAGCGTGATCGCGTTGAGTCGTCCGAACGACGCCTCCGCTCCTCGCCCGTCGGCCGTTCCCGCCTCGCCGCTGCCTGCGATGATCACCACGTCACCGCTTGCCACGTCGTACCGGAACACCACGAAGCCGGTACGACTCGTGATGAACACGCCACCGTCGTGGTAGACGCCGTGTGCCGTCGGAGCAGGGAAGGCGAACAGCTTCTCGAGTGATCCATCGGGATCCACGGACCAGAGATCACCGTTGCGATGGCAGATCACGTAGAGGGTGCCGTCGGGTCCCACCGTGAGGCCGTTGGGGCCGTTCATGCGAGTGTCGACGACCCATTCCTCGGTCGTGCCGTCGGTCGAGACCTTGTAGAGCGCCCGGCTGTCGTATCCCTCGACGACGAGGGTCCCGTCGTCGAGCTCGACGATCCCGGTTGGGCCGCGGATACCCTCGACGATGAGCTCGGTGCTGCCGTCGACGTCGATCCTGAACACCCGGTCGGAGCCGTAGCTCGATTGGTGGATCGAACCGTCCGAGGCAAACGTCGTCATCGTCAGGCTGTCCATGTCCTCGTGGGTGGAGAACGGTTCGACCATCCCGTCGGCGCTGATGCGCAATACGGTGTTGCCCGGGTGCCCCGAGTAGCCGAAATCCCCCATGTACATCGTCCCGTCCTCCGCGACGGCGAGACCACCGGTGCCAGCGTCGAGGTCGGTGACGACGGTCTCGACGACGTATTCGTCCGAGACGGGGAAACCCCATTCCTCGAGCCGAGTCCGGGGGACCGTCGTCGTCGTGTCCGCGACGACTGTGGTCGTCGACGCCTCCGTGGTGGTGCTCTCGGCGATCGTCGTCGACGCGGGCTCAGCAGTGGTCGTCGATGCCTCGTCGACGCTTCCGTCGGGCGAGCAGCCTCCGACGATGAGTATGAGCGCGAGGATCCCCGAACCGATCGAGCGATTCATGCCATGCCTCCTGGCGCAACCCTACCGATCGGGCATCATCGCGTGCCAGCGAGTCCGTCCGCTCGATGCATGGGCGCATGATCGACGCCGTGACGGTCGACCTCACGGCAGGTCGAGGACGACCGTTGCTCCGTCGAGCTGTCGTGCGTTCGGATCGACGATCCCGACGAATAGCGTCGAACGGCCAGCAGGGCCATCCTCGATCCGTGTGGAGATCGCCTGCCATGCATCCGAGTCGCCGGCAAGGGCGAGTGCTCGATCGATGGCCACCGATTCGTCGTTGGTCACCTGGATCCGCACCGTCCGGAGGGACGGTGCGGCGTAGGCCTCCACGGTTACCGGGTACAGCGCCGGACCCTGTGGCGGTGACACGATCACCGCCACATCAGAGCGTGCCACCGGGCCGGGAGCCGGCGCATCAGGGGCCGGGGCCACGTCGATGACGAGGGTCGCAGGTGACGTCGTGAGAAACGCCCGGGCCGCGATGGGTTCGCCGGGCACGCCGATGATGTCGACGAAGAGGTCCCTTGCGGGTCCCCGGACGACGTAGAGCTGCTGGATCAGGTCGCCGTCGAGGAGGGAGTCGGCGACGGCGGTCGCGGTGATGTCCGGTGGAAGCGTCACGCGCAGCGACCCCGTGAACGTGAACGCCGTGACGCCGGTGAGGCCCAACGTCGTCGCCGGGGCACCGGACTCGGTGGTGAAGGCCATGGTGATGCGTTCACACGTCGCAGCGGGATCCCATCGGATCTCCGCAATGCGCGTTGCATCGGAGGTGGCTTCGCCCAGTGCAGCGATGAGGCCCTCCGACGAGAACGGGAGGCCGCCCGACGTGCACGGGTCGCTCCCCGGGGGAGCGGTCGTGGTGGTGGCATCCGGCGGTGCAGGTGACGTGGTGGTCGTGACCTGCGCGTCGGGGGAGCAGGCAGCCAGAGCCACCGACAGAATCGCTCCGCACCACAGCCACCGTCCCATGGCGGCAGGGTACCCGGCGAGGGCCCCGAGCCGGATCGACGCCGTGCCGTCCCCGGCCCGGCGTGAACGTGATAGCTTCTCCCGATGCCATTCCCCGAACCGGATCGGTCCCTCGCCATCGGGTTGCTCGCCGGTGACGTCGACGCTGCGGCTCTGCTCGCGGAGGCGGCGCGCCTTCGCGACGAAGGCCACGGGCGGACGATCACGTACTCGCGAAAGGTGTTCATCCCGATCACCACGATGTGTCGTGACACGTGCACCTACTGCACGTTCGTGAAGCCTCCCGGCGGTGGCGGTGAGTACCTGACCCCCGACGACGTACTCGCCATCGCACGGGCAGGTGACGACCTCGATTGCACCGAGGCGCTCCTCACGTTGGGTGATGCCCCCGAGGACAAGTGGCCGCAGGCCCGTGCCTTCCTCGAGAGCCACGGATGTGTGACCACGCTCGAGTATGTCGCTGCCATGTCGTCACTCATCCGATCCGAGACCCGTCTGTTCCCGCACGCCAACCCCGGGGTCATGTCCGAGGCCGACATCGCTGCGCTGCGGCCCACCAACCTGTCGATGGGACTGATGCTCGAGAACATCTCCGATCGCCTCACGGAACCCGGCATGCCTCACCACGACTGCCCGGACAAGGTCCCAGCACGGCGAGTGGAGACGATCGAGGCCGCGGCTCGCCAGCGGGTGCCCTTCACGACGGGCATCCTCGTCGGGATAGGGGAACGCCCCGATGAGATCGTCGACAGCCTCATCGCCCTCCGAGCCATCCAGGACTGCCACGGGCACCTCCAGGAGTTCATCATCCAGAACTTTCGGGCGAAGGCCAACACGCGGATGCGCTTCGCTCCCGAGCCGGACATCCCCTACTTCGTGCGGGTCGTGGCGCTGGCGCGATGGATACTCGGCGCTGAGGCGAACATCCAGGTGCCGCCGAACCTCACCGAGGACTACGGCGTGTACCTCGACGCCGGCATCAACGACTGGGGTGGGGTCAGCCCGGTCACGATCGACTGGGTCAACCCGGAGGCTCCGTGGCCCCACCTCGAGACCCTGCGATCGACCACCGAGCGGGCGGGGTTCACGCTCACCGCTCGCCTACCGATCTATCCGGAGTACATGACGTCGCACTGGGTCGACGCCGACCTCCTCGCCGCAGCCCGCGGGCGCACGGATGCCGACGGATATGCGGCGCTGTCACCCGTCCCGATCGCGAGCCAACCATGATCACCTTCCTTCGCCTTCGCCCGAGCGACGCCGTCCATGAGGTGTGGGCATCGACGCGACGCAAAGAAGGGACCCTCGCGGTCGGCGTGGTGGAACCGACGCCCGGTGATATCGAGGAGGCCCAGCGTGGCGGACTCCTGACGGTGTCCGGCACGGCCGCCGTGTCAGCACCTGCGTACGCCGTGGACCCTTCGCAGGCCCGGGCGCTCGAAAGGGCTGGCGTCGCCCCGTGGCGGATCACCATCGACGCTGACGGATCGGAGATGGCCGTCCTCGACGCCCTCGCGGTCACCGGAGCCGCGTTCGTCAGGTGCCGCCGAAGCGCCGTCGAGCCGATGGCGTCCCTCGTCGATCTCCCCGGACTCGATGTCGCCGTATCCACCTTCGTCGATTCGGTGGGGGACGCAGTCGCTGCTGTCGAGAAAGGTGCGACGGATCTCGTCCTGCGCGACTGGGACACGGAACGTATCGGAGAGCTCCGAACCGCTCTCGCACCGCACCACACGCTGGTGGAACGGACGGCCCTGCCAGTAGGCCTCGACTACGACACCGTCGCCGACGAGCTGGACGATGGTGCCTTCGCAACGTGGCTGAACCAGGTCGATGGCCTCGGTCGGGCGCGACCGCGTGAGGCCTGGGCTCCCGGTCGCGACATGGACGTGCCGACTCGCGAGGCGAGGATCTCGACCGCATGGGCCGATGAGGGCTGGATCACCGGTGATCGGGCGCTTGTCGAGGACGCCTCCCCTCGGGTCCTCCCCATTCTCGAAGCTGCCCTGTCCGGCGTGGCCCCGACCCGTGACGAGGTCGAGATCCTGTTCGGTGCGCACGGGAGGGATGTCGAGGCCATCGCCGACGCCGCCGATATCGTTCGACGTGCCGTCGTCGGCGACGATGTCACCTTCGTCGTCAATCGCAACATCAACTACACGAACCAGTGCTACTTCAAGTGCGGCTTCTGTGCGTTCTCAAAGGGGCCACGGTCGCTCGACCTGCGTGGCACGCCCTACCTGATGACCGTGGACGAGGTCGCCGAACGGTCCGCCGAGGCGTGGGCCCGAGGTGCCACCGAGGTCTGCCTGCAGGGTGGGATCCATCCGGGGTTCACGGGGGACTTCTACCTCGAGGTCGTCCGTGCCGTGAAGGCAGCCGTGCCGGACATGCACATCCACGGCTTCACACCGCTCGAGATCTGGCAGGGGGCTGAGACGTCCGGCCGGACCATCCGCGAGCTGCTCGTCGAGCTCGCCGACGTCGGTCTCGGCACGCTCCCGGGCACGGCCGCCGAGATCCTCGACGATGACGTGCGGCGGACCCTGTGCCCGGACAAACTCCGTACCAGCCAGTGGGCCGAGGTGATGCTCACAGCCCACGACATCGGACTCCGGACGACCTCGACCATGATGTTCGGACACGTCGACGGGCCCCGGTCCTGGGCGAACCACATCGAGGTGCTGCGATCCATCCAGCGCCGTACCGGCGGGTTCACCGAGTTCGTGCCCCTGCCGTTCGTGCACATGGGGGCGCCGATCTGGCTTCGCGGTGCGTCGCGCCCCGGCCCCACATGGGACGAGGTGATCCTGGTGCACGCTGTGGCGAGGTTGGCGTTCATCGGCTTGATCGACAACATCCAGGCCTCATGGGTGAAGCTCGGCCTCGACGGGGCCGAAGCGCTCCTGCGATCCGGGTGCAACGACGTCGGCGGCACCCTGATGGACGAGTCGATATCGCGGGCGGCCGGAGCCAGCCACGGAACGGAGGTCGATCAGCGTGACTTCATGGACCTGATCCTCGACCTCGACCGGCACCCGGTTCGTCGCAATACGGTCTATGAGCCGATCGAGTCGGGTATCCGCATCATCTGACGCGGAGTCGCCGGATACGGTCGGTGTTTCCCCGTCGTCGCCTCAAAGGAACACCACCGGACCGCCATCGTCGGGATGGGTCGCGATCTGCACCCTGCATCGGTACACGGACGACAGGAGTGGCTCCGTCAGGACCTCGTTGGCATCGCCGTCGGCGACGATCGAGCCCTCGTCGATCATGACGATGCGGTCCCCGTGGCGTGCCGCGAGGTTGAGATCATGGCTCGTCACCGCGATCGTTCGGCCTGCTCGTGCCCGATCGACAGCGAGGCGCATCACGAGGTCGGCATGGGCGAGGTCGAGGCTGTCGGTTGGCTCGTCGAGCAGGATCACGGATGCGTCCTGGGCCAATGTGCGTGCAATCGCCACCCTGCGCTGCTCTCCGCCAGAAAGGGTCGAGACCACCTGGTGTGCAAGGCCGGCGATCTCGAGGGCCTCGAGGTTCGCTTCGACGACCGTGCGTTGGCCCTCGGCATCGAGGGCGGAGAGATGGGTTCCGAACGCGACGACGACGGCTGCCGTGTAGGGGATGTCGGTGCGATCCGTCTGGGCGAGGAATGCCCTCAGGCGGGCGCGATCGGCGACGGAGATGCGGTCGATCGGGCGACCGTCCACCAGGATCGACCCTCCGTGGTCGGGGATCTCACCGGCGATGGATCGCATCAGGGTCGTCTTCCCTGCACCGTTGGGGCCCACGATGCAGGTCAGTTCGCCGGCGGCGATGGTGAGGTCGATGCCGCGCAGCACCGTTCCTCGCCCGAGGTCGACGGAGAGGCCGCTGACGACGATGTCGGTCACGTCGACCTCCGCGTGGCGATCATCCACACCAGGTAGGGACCACCGAGTGCCGCCGTGACGAGACCCACCGGGATCTCGAATCGTCCACCGACGAGCCGTCCGAGCGCATCGGCGCCGATGAGGAACCATGCGCCGAGGAAGAACGCCGCGACGATCGCCACCCGGTGGTGGGCGCCGACGATCGCACGGGCCCGTGACCCGGCAAGGAGCCCCACGAAAGCGACCACTCCGGCCGCCCCCACGGCTGCACCGACACCCAGACCGATCGCCGCCAGGCTCACGGCGCTCACCCGTGCGACATCGACTCCGAGGTGGGATGCCGATGCGGTTCCGAGGCTCATGATGTCGATGCGGTCACCGAAGGGCAGAACGATGGCCGTCGCCACGAAGGCGACGCCGAGAACCCAACCCGCCGTCCCCCAGGTGGAGCCGCCGAGGCCGCCGACGAACCAGAACGGGACATCGGGAATGCGAGGATCGTTGAGGGCGACCGCACCCGCCGCGACCACGCCGGCGATCGCAACGCCGAATCCGATGCCGGCGAGGATGAACCGCGAGCCGTCCCCTTCACTGTTGCGGGCGAGGATGCGGACGACCCCCGCACCAGTGGCGCCGGCGACGGCGCCGCCGACGACGGCGGCGATCGGACCGAGCGCGTTCCATCCGATCCACGCACCGAGGAGCACCCCGATCGATGCGACCGCGGACAGACCGACGAGTTGGGGATCGGCCACCGGGTTGCGGAACAGCCCCTGGAGGACGACTCCTCCGATGCCGAGGGCCGCTCCCGCACCGAGCGCCGCAAGCACCCTGGGCAATCGGATGTTCCAGATGATCGCGTCCGCCACGTCCGGCGTGGCCAGATCGATGGGGAGCAACCGGTCGGCGATCACCCTGGCGGTGTCGAGCGGTGAGATGTTCGTCGCACCCACGGCGAGCGCGATCGCCACGACGATGACGGTGCCGACGACGCCGATCGCGATCACCGACGATGTCGATCGGGAGGGCCCCATCAGCCGTCGATCTCGGGGTGTAGATCGATGACCAGCTGGCGAAGCGCCTCACCGACGCGCGGGCCCATGCCGAGCAGCAGCGCCTCGTCGTAGGTCAGCACTGCGCCGTCGCGGCCGGCTGGCGTGTCGGAAACGCCGGGGAGGGCGAGGAAGGCGTCGATGCCGCCGATGATCTCGAAGCCCTCCTCGGGTGTGATGAGGATCTCGGGTGCGGCGGTGACGAGACGCTCAGCGGACAGGTTCTCGGCGAACACCACGCCGATGTCTCCAGCCGCGTCGACGGCGGAGGCCGCTTCGATGAGGAAGTGCGTCGGCATGCCGTTGCCGAACAGCAGGAGGGTCTCGGGGCCGCGCACGTACAGGTAGGCGGCGCGCGGTTCCGACGTCGCCGTCGCGGCGAGGGCGACGGCGTCATCGATCTCGCCCTGGACCCTCTCTGCGAGCGCAGAGGCCTCGGCCGGCAGGTCGAGGATCTCTCCGACGTTGCCGATCTTGCGGATCACCCCCTGGAGGGTCACCTCTGCCCGGAGGATCACGACCGGGATCCCGGCAGCGCGGATCTGGTCGATGGCCGCGATCGGCTCCACCTGGGTGTCGCCGATGACGAGCGTCGGCGAGAGGCCGATGACGGCCTCGGCATTGAGGTTGCGCCCGAGCCCGACGTCGGGGAGCGCCGCTGCTTCGGCGGGGTACGTCGTGGTGAGGTCGATCCCCACCACACGATCACCGGCGCCGAGTGCGAAGATGGTCTCGGTGAGGTCGCCGTTGAGCGAAACGATGCGCGAGGTGTCCTCGATCGACGAGACGACGCCGTCGGCACCCTCATAGGTGCCGGTCTGGGCTTCCGGGGCGGCTCCAGCGGTTGTCGTCGAGCCCTGCGACCCCGATTCGCTGGCGCTACACGCTCCGACACCGACGGCAGCGACGAGCACGAGCGCGATCGCTGTTCTTGGCATGGTCGTTCCTCCGTGCAGGACCGGTCGGGCGGAATGAAAACGACGCTAGGGACGTACCGTTCCGACACGAAGTCGGCGTCGACGTCGTTACCCTGTCGTCGATGGCTTCTCGAACCGCATCCACCTCGACCCACGACGCGATGCTCGATGCGGCACGGGTCCTCATCGCCGAGCGGGGATACGAGACCATGTCCCACAGTGACATCACTGCTGCGGTGGGTATGGGACGCACGACGTTCTACGAGCACTTCTCGTCGAAGGAGGACCTCCTCGTCGAACTGGTGCGCAGGGACCTCCCGCCGCTGACGATCGACATCCTCACCTCCGTCGATTCTGCCCTGCCGCCGGATGAACGGCTGTACGAGCTCGGCAGGAGGATGGTCCAGTTCGTGGGAACCGACCACATCGGCCTGATCCTTCACACCGAGGTACCCCGCTTGTCGCCTGAGGCCCAGCGCAACATCGCCGACGCCCACGGGGGGATCGCCGACGAGTTCGCATCCATCTACCGCGATGGTGTGGAGACGGGATGCTTCCGTCCCATGCCCCCGATGCTGGTCGGTCGGATGATGGAGGGCATCATCATGACGGGTGGCAAGGTGGTCATGGGTGCCGACGATCCCAAGGGTTCGGTGGACGAGATCGCCGCCAGCACCGCCGAGACCCTGGTGTCGGCCCTGTGCATCCGACCCTGACGCCTTCCCCATGAAGATCGATCTGGTCACGCTGTTCCCCGAGTTCTTCACCTCGCCCCTGGCGGTCTCGCTCGTGGGCAGGGCCATCGACGATGGTGCGCTCGACATCGCGTTCCACGATCCGCGCGACCACGGGATCGGTGTCCATCGCAAGGTCGACGATGCCCCCTATGGCGGAGGAGCGGGCATGGTGATGATGATCGAGCCTCTCGCGGCGACGCTCGAACCGCTGGAGGACACCCACCGGGTGTACCTGACGCCCGCAGGTGCACCTCTCACCCAGGCGACACTCGACCGTTTCGCCGGGCTGGATGCGTTGACCCTCGTGTGTGGCCGATACGAGGGTGTCGACGAGCGCGTCGTCGAGCACTTCATCGACGAGGAGGTGTCGTTGGGGGACTTCGTCCTCCTCGGCGGAGAGGCAGCGGCGCTCGCCATCATCGAGGGTGTGGCCCGGCTGCTGCCCGGAGTCGTCGGGAACCCTGTTTCCACGGAGACGGAGAGCTTCCGTGATGGCCTCATCGAGGAACCCCAGTACACGAGGCCCTCGGACTTCCGCGGCTGGACCGTGCCCGAGGTGCTGCTCTCGGGTGACCACGCACGCATCGCTGCCTGGCGAGCCGACCAACGTGCGGCCCGGACACGGCAACGACGACCGGATCTGGATCAGCCGTGACCGCTGCGCTTACGAGGCATGGGCCTCTACACTCCCGCCCGGTTCAAACCTCACCCCCGTACCGGAGGATCTCGTGAACACCATCGAGCAGATCGAAGCTGCCCAGATGCGCGACGACATCCCGGAGTTCTCCTCCGGTGACGCCGTGCGTGTCCATGTACGCGTCAGCGAGGGTGGCCGCGAACGCGTCCAGGTGTTCGAAGGCGTGGTCATCGCCCGCAACGGTGGACACGGCGCCCGAGCCACCTTCACCGTGCGCAAGATGAGCTTCGGCGTGGGCGTCGAGCGCATCTTCCCCGTGCATTCGCCCATCATCCAGGAGATCGAGGTCGTGCGTCGCGGCGATGTCCGCCGTGCGAAGCTCTACTACCTGCGTGATCGGGTCGGTAAGGCCACTCGCATCAAGGAGAAGCGCGACTAGGAGGCGGCCCATCGGCCCCTTCGTCGTGATCTCCCGCTCGTCTCGATGAGCGGTTCCGAACCCCACCACCCCGACGCCGAGGCGCTCTCGTCGGCGTGCCGTGCCCTGGGCGCTACGGAGCCGGTGTTCGCACGCCTCATGGATCGCAACGGTGTGCCACCGCTGTGGCGGCGCGAAGCATCATACGCCACCGTCGTCAGGCTGATCCTCGAGCAGCAGGTCTCCCTCGCTTCGGCCACGGCCGCATACGCCAGGCTCGCCCGGCGCGTCGGTGATGTGACACCGGAGGCGATCCTCTCGTCGACGGATGCCGAACTGCGTGCGGACGGGTTCTCGCGCCAGAAGGCCGGCTACGTCCGAGACATCGCGACCGCTGTGGTCGATGGCTCGTTCGATCCAGCAGCCATCGCAGGCGATCGCGTCGGCGCGATGTCGGCCCTGCTGGCGCTGAGGGGTGTCGGCCCGTGGACGGCGTCGTGCTACGCGCTGTTCGTGATCGGCGAACCGGATGTGTGGCCGACCGGGGATCGCGCGCTCCACGTCGCGGTGGGCCGCGTCTTCGAGCTCGCCCGCGTCCCTACGACGGACGAAGCGGAGGCGATGGCCCGGGTGTGGAGTCCGTATCGTTCGGCGGCGGCGCGCATGTTGTGGCACGACTACCTGGGCGGGGCGACCTACGCCGTGCCTGACGACGCAGGATTCCTCTGAGCGGCCGGTAGGGTTTCGCTCGTGACATCCCCCGACTTCGATATAACCGGCGATCCCGCGCCAGTGACCGCCGGTGAGGAGGTCGCGGACGAGGACGGCAAGAAGCGCATCCCCTTCTGGGTGGAGTTCCCGCTGCTCATCCTCGTCGCTCTCGCCGTGGCGATCCTCATCAAGACCTTCCTGTTCCAGGCGTTCTACATCCCGTCGTCGTCGATGGAGGACACCCTGCTCGTCAATGACCGGGTCCTCGTCAACAAGCTGACGTATCGATTCGGTGACATCTCCCAGGGCGACGTGATCGTCTTCGACGATCCGCGAGGCGGATTCGAGGGGGACGGTGAGTCCGTGATCGACTCCGCGGTGCGCAATGTCCTCGAGTCCGTTGGCCTCGCGACCCCGCGGTCGGAGTTCATCAAGCGGGTGATCGGCCTGCCGGGCGACGTCGTCGAGGGCAGGGAGGGCGGCGTGTGGGTGAACGGCATCCCGCTCGAGGAGCCGTACCTCAAGGACCCGGGGTTCGCGATCGCTCCGTTCGGCCCGGTGAACGTACCCGCCGATCACCTCTTCGTCATGGGTGACAACCGTGCCGCAAGCCAGGACTCACGGTTCTTCGGTCCGATCCCGACCGACGATGTCGTTGGCAAGGCCTTCGTGATCATCTGGCCCCCCGGCCGATGGGGAGGGCTGTGAGTTGAGCTCTGAGCTTTGAGCTCTGAGTCGTGAGCTCAAGGCTCAAAGCTCAAGGCTCACAGCTCCCCTTGTCACCCTCCTTGCGTATGGTCGTCCCATGGCTACTCAGCACCTCTCGACAGGCCGTCGGGGCGAGCAGATCGCCGCATGGTTCCTCGCCTCGCGGGGATGCCGGGTCCTCGAGTCCAATACCACGGTCGACGGTGACGAGATCGATCTCGTCGTGATGGACGGCCGGGATCGTGTGGCCGTCGAGGTGAAGTCGACGACCGGCATCGGAGATCCGCTCGAGGCGGTCGACGACCACAAGTGGTCGCGCGTCGAGCGGGCCGTGTCGGCGTATCCGGGCGCTATCACACGCATCGACCTCGTGGGGGTACGTGAGGGCCCGAACGGCGTGTCGATCACCTGGCTACGAGGCGTCCACTGACCGATGATCGCCGCGGCGTCGCTGTTCCTTGTGCCAGCACCCGCGATGCCAGTGGCGGCGGAGATCGGGGGAGGGTGTGGGAACGACCACGAGGTGTCCCTCTCCGACGGCGATCTCGGTCGTGCACCCCGGACAGGTGTAGGCCTTGCGCGCCTGGTAGGGCTGGATCGGCTTGACGATCTCGTCATCGCGGGCAGCGAAGGCGGCGTCGTCGGTGTGGGTGTCGTGCGCGTGTGTTTCCGACGAGTGTCCCGGCATGCCGTCGAGGGTACCGACCCGTCGCCGACATGTGAGGGAACGTCGTAGGTGCGACGACCCGTGGTCGGGCGGGGCGGCCCACCGGACGGCGGCAGGGAGGGTACGCTGCATTCCCGTGAGCAGCTTTGTCGCCGTCGAGGATGTCGGATCGATCCGTACGCTGACGATGGCGAACCCCGGCCGCATGAACGCGGTTCCGCCCGACGGTTGGATCGAGCTGGCCGAGGCCTTCGAAGCCTTCGACGCGTCCGACCTGCGGGTCGCAGTCATCACCGGTGCCGGTGGCGAGTTCTGCGCAGGTGCCGACATGGCGCGTGCGAGGAATCCCGTGCCATCGGCTGCCGACAACGCCGAGCGCATGCGGTCGGGAGTCAACCGTGCCGCCCTCGCCCTCCACCGGTGTTCGAAACCCACCATCGCAGCGGTCGACGGCGTCGCCGTCGGCGCGGGGATGAACCTCGCCATCGGGTGCGACATCGTGATCGCCACGGAACGAGCACGGTTCGCCGAGATCTTCGTCAAACGAGGTCTCACCCTCGACTTCGGCGGTACCTGGCTGCTTCCCCGGCTCGTTGGCCTCACTCGGGCCAGGGAGTTGGCGCTCACCGGTCGCATCGTGGACGCCGCCGAGGCGCTGGCGATCGGACTGGTAGCGAGGGTCGTTCCCGTGTCCGAGCTGGAGTCGACGACCGCCGAACTCGCGTCCGCCCTCGCCGAGGGCGCTCCGCTCGCGCAATCGTTCATCAAGCGTGCGATGGACCGGTCGTCGACGATGACCTTCGAACAGGCGCTTGCGTTCGAGGAGCATGCCCAGGCGCTCCTGCTCGCGTCCGAGGATCTCATCGAGGGAGCGGCAGCGTTCCTGGAGAAGCGCCCGCCGCGTTTCGAGGGCCGTTGACCCCCGGTTCGTGTCAGCGGTCGGTGTCGGAACCGTCCTCGGGCCCTGTCGTCTCGGCATGGTCGGCCCGCGCCGCTTCACCCACCTCGTCCGGCGGCTTGTCTCTGCCTACTCGGAAATCGCTATTCCGTCGAGGCGACTGATCTCCCAGATCATGCGCGGCTCGTTCATTGAAGGCCAGCAGCTGTCTGGCGGGTCGAGGTGACTCCGGTAGTCGAAGGCGTGAAGATCCTCCACACCGTATTGGCCCCCTCCCAGCTCTTCAATGCGCGTCCCGTCTCTGAGAGCTGGACCATTCACGGGGTAGATGATGAGAGCGCCGCTTGAGTCTTCTGCCATGTATGAGCCATAGGGGAAAAGCAGAGGTATGGGCGAACCGATGTCCTGGATCAGACGAACGCAGAGGGCGGCCTCGTCGATCTCGAGTATTCCACTAGTCAGGGCAGCCATTGATGTTCGTGCGGGTCGAGAGCCCACGAGGAACCACGAGGGCGACGCCGGCGTTGTCCTCTCGGTCTCGATGGAGGTCGGCGCTTGGTCTGGCGTCGGCGATGTCGAGGACTGCTCTGATGTGCAAGAGGCCAGGGTCATGGCCACAAAGAGTGTGGCCATGACCACAGCTGGGTGCGCCATCATGCGCTGCGTGCCTGTGTGGGGGTTCATCGCTGCCACGGAATGGAGGCTATCGAGTCACGCCGACAGTGTCCCTACCGTCACCATCCCAGTCGCCCGGTAGGGGCGTGTCGTTTGGGCTTCCGTAGTAGAAGCCAGACAGACCCTGGAGAAACCACTGGCCGGTGGAGGGCCGGAATACTCCAACTTCGTCGACACCATCGTCATCCCAATCCCCGACTACAGGGAGGTCGTTCCACGTCCCGTAGTAGATGCTCGTGACCGACCCTGAGCTGGAACGGAGATAGAACTTGACCTGGCTCGGCCTGAAGACGCCAATCTCGTCATCCCCGTCACCGTCCCAGTCTCCAACGAGTGGTATGTCGCCCGGATTCCCGAACGCTATCGACGAGGTCCCGCGGCGATAGAAGCCAGCGGTTGTTGGCCTGAAGTAGCCGACCTCGTCGAGGTCATCGCTATCCCAATCGCCGACGATTGGCACATCGCTGCTCGTGCCATAGGTGAATCGGGCCTGCCCCTCCAGGTCCCAAGTTCCGTTCTTGTAGAAGCCGGGTTGGTCCTTGCCCTGGTTGCTCATCCACCGCCCCGCGACGGGCGTTGAGCCTGACTCTGCCCACTCCCAGACGGCCGTCGCGTTTCCTTGGCTGTTGGAGTTCCGAAGGAACCAGTCGTACGCCGGCGTTGTCATGGAGCTCGTGGCTACCGAAACGCCGAAGTCTGTCTCGAAGAAGCTGACGGCACCGATGAGAGGGTCACCGTCGAACGAGCCGCCCTTGTGTGCTCCCACGGCGTAGAAGTAGGGTTCGTTGAGTTCGTAGACGGGTCCTCCGCTGTCGCCCCCCATTGTCTCCATAGGTGGGCCGACCTCCACGAATCGGTGTCCGGAATAGCAGCAGGCGACCGACTGCACGTAGCCGCAGCTGTCGTGGGTGCTGATTCCGTACTTGCAGAGGTAGTCGCCAACGTTGATCGAGCTGTAGGGCGTACGCCCCCGGATAGTGAGGGTGTTCCCTGCTTGGTTCCACACGATCTGGTTGGCTGGCCACCAATCGCGATCTGCCAGGCCAAGCCATTGGGCGTCGATGTCAGGATCCGAGCCTCCGGACCACGTCGACAGCTGCGGGCCGAACACAGGGCTTGATACTCCGTGCAGCCCAGTTGGGACCGAACAGTGCGCTGCCGTGGTTATCCCCGCCTCTATCGATGAGTTCTTCTTCACGACGAATCCGGTCGTACAAGAGTTGTTGGTCGGCTGTCCTCCGCGAATGCCGAGGTGGTTCTCTGCGACGCTGGTTCCCACCTCGAAACTGACTGCGCCAGGGGGCCCGGCTTGCTCGAGAGCGGGCTGGATTGCAGCGTCGCGATGACGGGCCTGGACCACGTTCGCGATGACGTCGACCCAAGCGACGAGGTCGTCCTTGGTATCGGCATGGGTTGCGGGTACATGCTCGGCGAGAGAGTCGTACGTTGCGAGCAATCGAGCCAGCGAGAAGTCCGCCTCGTGCACGTTCAGCCGACTGAGAAACGAGAAGCCTGATGTCGCCGCCGCATCCTTGACTGCTTTGGCTCCACCGTCTCCCACGAACCCGACATGAACCAGGAATGGCGCCTCGATGTCGATCCACAGACCCGCGTATGTAGTGGGATGACCCTCTGCGAGCAGCTGCGACAACTCCTTCGCCTGGGATTGAATCTGCGTTCGGTTGCGTGCTTGTTCGACCGTCGATGACCCTGAGCGCGCCAGCGACTCGTACCACGAAGCTCTGGCTTCATTGTCTGCGGGCGGGGGCGCAGCTTCATCCGGCTGTCGACCAGGATCAGGATCAAAGCCCGCCTCGCCAGAATCCACCGTTTCGGTCAAACCTGGCTCTCGTCCACCCGCCGGGGCGGCCACGAGCCACATGGCCAAGACCAATGCCAACACCAACAAGACCCTGCCCATGGCAATTCCCTCCCTCAAATGGACCCGAGTGGTCTCTCAGCGAGGATTCGCGTTGCCCATGATCTTGTTCCCGCAGTGTTGGACGTGGCCCGGCAGCACGCCGTCAGCGAACGCCACTTTCACTGTGATGAGCCACCCATGGCTGTCGATACGACGATTCCTACTTCTTCGCCGAGGGGTCCTTCAAGTGCGGTGAGCGGATCCCACGGGAATATCGCACGTTGGGGCAATCTCGCTGTATGTGAAGTTTGCGAAGGCGTAGAGGGAGAGGGTCTCGCGCTCCTGCTGGCCTCGGATGGTCTCGCAGAGGGTGCCGCCGCCTTCATGGAGAAGCGGCCGCCGAGGTTCGAGGGTTGCTGAGCCGAACCGCGTCAGCGGTCGGTATCCGAACCGTTCTCGGGTCCCGTCGTATCGGCGTGGTCGGCTCGCGCCGCTTCACCCGCCTCGTACTCCACGACGTGCTCCACCGAGGGGTGGTAGATCTCCTCGATCAGCCCGAGGCTCTGCGAAGGAGGGCGTCATCGTCGCGATACCACACCAAACCCCGTCGGTTCGCCCACGTCAACAGGAGGTGGACGCTACCCGCGGCGAGGACCAGAGCGACGACCACTCCGATGGCTACCACGATCCAATGCATCCACGGAAGGTATCAGTGACCCGTCACCGACGGAGAAGTGTCACACCGGCGTCGTACGTTCGATCCATGTACTCCTCCGTCACCTCCTGCGCCATGGTCGGAACCGACCCCCGTCCCGTCCGCATCGAAACCACGACCACCGGTGGCCGCCACAGCTTCCACATCGTCGGCCTACCCGATACCGCCGTCCGTGAATCGCGAGAACGTGTGCGAGCGGCGATCCACCATCAGGGCTTCCACTTCCCGACGGGCCGGGTCACGGTCAATCTCTCGCCCGCCGACATCCCGAAACTGGGAGTCACCTACGACCTCCCCATCGCCATGTCGATCGTCGCGGCGTCGATGGACCGTTCCGACCTGTTCGACCCTTTCGTTGCGGTCGGCGAGCTCACACTCGATGGAACCGTTCGGCCGGTGCGAGCAGCTCTTGGGGCGCTCGATGTCGCAGCGCGGGAGGGAAAACGCTGCCTGCTGTCGGATCAGACCCGTCTACGCATCGCGGATCCCCGGCAGGTGGCGGGGATCGCAACGCTCTCGGAAGCGGTCGCCATAGCGCGGGGGAGGACCGAGGGTCGTGCCGTCGAGGAGCCGTCGACGAGGCCCGTGAGCAGTACCGACCTCTCCATCGTGCGGGGTCAAGGGGCGGCGCGTCGGGCGCTCGAGGTCGCTGCCGCCGGGGGCCACCACATGGTCATGCGTGGGTCGCCGGGCGCGGGCAAGACGTTGCTCGCACGTTGCCTGGCAGGCATCCTGCCGGACCTCACCGAATCCGAGGAGCGCGAGGTCGCCCTCGTATGGTCAACGATCGGCCTCGACCGGCCCCAACCCGGCGTCCCGCCCTTCCGGGCACCCCATCACTCCTCGTCGCTCGCAGCGCTCGTCGGAGGAGGCGTGGGCGTGCCACGTCCGGGCGAGGTCTCTCGTGCCCACCGAGGAGTCCTGTTCCTCGACGAGATGGGCGAGTTCGCCCCTGCGGTCCTCGACGCGTTGCGCCAGCCGGTCGAAGCGGGGGTGGTCACCGTCGCCCGATCCGCTGAGACCACCACGTTCCCGGCGAGGATCCAGCTCATCGGGGCCACGAATCCGTGTCCGTGTGGATACGCAGGTGACCATCGTCGGCCGTGTGTGTGCAGCGACGCCGCGCTCGGCCGGTACGTGAGGCGGTTGTCGGGACCGCTGCTCGATCGGTTCGACCTCCGCGTCGATGTGCCGAGGCTCTCGGGATCCGAGATCACCGGTCCGGCAGGGGAGCCATCGGCGACCGTGCGCGACCGGGTATCGGCGGCCCGGCGTGCCCAACGCGATCGCGGCACCCTCAACCGGGACCTCTCGGGTACCGATCTCGCGTCATTGCCGACGAGTCGGAGTGCTGATGAGCGTCTGGCCGTGCTCGCGAACGACGACATCACCGCCCGTGGGTGGGACCGAATCCGGCGTGTCGCCCGGACGATCGCCGATCTCGCCGGTTCGACGGTCGTCGACGCGGACCACGTCGACGAAGCGCTGTCCTTCCGGGGTGCATGGTGATGGACGATGCGCTCCTGCGTCTGGCATTCGCCGGGTTGGCCCCACGCAGGGTGGACGCCCTCGTCGCCCGGTTCGGCACGGTCGAGGCTGCGGTCTCGGCGATCGTGTCCGGCCGCACCAGCCTCGACCGTACTGGTCGTCGACGAGGTCGCCGCGTCCGCGACGACACGCCGTCGTCAACTCGGCGCAGCGGGCATCGACTTCCTGACACGCGAGGAGACCGGCGTATCCCCGGCGCCTCGCCGATTCCGCGCTTCGCACCTCGATGGATGTTTGCGATCGGCGATCTCTCGATCGCAAGGGCACCGACATTGGCGATCGTCGGGACGAGGACCTGCACGACCTACGGGCGGGATCTCGCATTTGCCTATGGCGCTGTCGCAGCGTCGATGGGGTGGTGTGTGGTGAGTGGACTCGCCAAGGGCATCGACGGCGCTGCCCACGAGGGAGCCCTTTCCGCGATGGTCGATGTGTGGCAGTCCTCGGCTGCGGTGTCGACGTCGTATATCCCCGGCGGCACCAGGGCCTCTACGACGCGATCACGGAACGTGGCGGCGCCGTCGTGTCCGAGTTCCCACCGACGACGCCACCGCATGCCTGGAGGTTCCCGACACGCAACCGCATCATCGCCGGCATGGCCGATGTGGTGCTCGTCGTCGAGGCGAACGCATCCGGCGGAGCGCTCATCACGGCGGGCCTCGCCCTCGACATGGGAGTGCCCGTGTTCGCAACACCCGGCGACATCGACCGGCCGGCGTCCATCGGCACGAACCTCCTCATCCGAGACGGAGCTTTTCCCGTCTTCGGTGGCGACGACCTCGCGGAGGTACTGGGCCTGATCGTGCCCAGCGTGCCGAGCGGCTGATCTGACGCGGCTGATGCCGCGAGATCGACGGCCGCCGTGGACCGCACCATTCGCACTTCGATGCTTGCATGGGTCGCACGCATCGTTGACGCTGGCCGTTTCTGCGGCCACCATGCCACCATGGCCACCCCGATCGACGCCGCCGTTGCGGACTACCTCCATCGTTGCCGCATCGAGCGTGGCCTGTCCGTCCACACCCTCGATGCCTACGAGCGCGACCTCGGGGGATTCACGGAGTTCGCCCGTCGGTGGGGTGTCGAGGACGTCGGCGCGATCGATCGTCGGCTCGTCCGCAAGTTCATAGCGAACCTCACGACCCGCGGGTATGCCCCCCGTACCGTGGTCAGGCGCACATCCTCGGTGCGGGCCTTCTTGGACGACTGCGCCCGTCACGGCGTCACAGCAACGAACCCCGCAACCGGCGTGCCGCTGCCGAAGCGGCCACACGAATTGCCAAAGGCGGTGCCCGCCCTCGCCCTCGCCCAACTCCTCGAGGCCATCGACGGTTCCGACCCGGTAGACCTCAGGGACCGCGCCCTGCTCGAGACCCTCTATGGGGGCGGGTTCCGCGTGTCCGAGGTCTCGGGGCTCACCGTGGACGACGTGGCTGGCAGGTCGTTCGTGCGGGTGCGAGGCAAAGGAGCCAAGGACCGCGACATCCCGCTCTCGGGGGAGGCTGCACGTGCCCTCGACCGATACCTCACCTCAGGACGCGTCGAACTCGCCGGGTCCGAAGCCGGCGATGCGCTCTGGGTCGGCGCCCGAGGGGGCCCACTGGGGCAACGAGGGATCCGGCGGGTGGTCTACCGGCGGATAGGATCGTTCCCCCACGCCCTGCGGCATTCGTTCGCGACACATCTCCTCGAGAACGGGGCGGATCTGCGATCCGTGCAGGATCTGCTCGGACACTCCGAGCTGGCCACGACGCAGCTATACACTGCCGTAACCCGGACGCATCTCAACGAGACGTACGAAAGAAGTCATCCCCGTGCATGAATTGGGCCAGCATGAACTCGACACCCTGTGGGAGTCGTACAAGGCGACCGGTGACGAACGCGCGAGGGAAGGACTGATCCTCCACTACTCGCCGCTCGTCAAGTTCGTCGCCGGTCGCGTCGGTTCGGGCCTCCCCAAGAACGTCGATCACTCAGATCTCATCTCCTTCGGCACGTTCGGCCTCATCGATGCCGTCGACAAGTTCGAACCCGAGCGCGGCTTCAAGTTCGAGACCTATGCGGTGAATCGCATCAAGGGAGCGATCCTCGACGAACTCCGCGCGCTCGACTGGGTTCCACGATCGGTGCGGTCCCGCGCACGCGAGATCCAGCGGACGCTCGCCGAGTTGGAGCATCGCCTCCAGCGCACTCCCACCGAGGAGGAGGTCGCCGAGGCCATGGAGGTTCCCCTCGATACGCTGCGGGATCACCTCGGCGAGATCGCGAATCTGGGATTCGTGGCCCTCGACGAACTCCTCAATCCCTCCGAACGCGAGTCGGGAGCCATGAACGAGATGATCGCCGATCCCAAGGCGATCGACCCGTCGGGCAGCTTCGAGAAGGAGGAGACCCGCTACCTCCTCGCCGACTCCATCAACCGACTCCCGGACCGCGAACGGCTGGTCCTGACGCTCTACTACTACGAGGGTCTCACGCTCGCCGAGATCGGCGGGGTCCTGAACGTGACCGAATCGCGCATCTGTCAGATCCACACGAAGGCCGTTCTCAGCCTCCGCAATCGTTTCATCGAACCGGCCTACCGCTAGCGAGTTCGGTTCACGGTCAACGGTTCACGGTTCGCGGTTAGCAATGCTTCTTACCGTCAACCGTCAACCGTGAACCAGAGCTCATAGCTCATAGCTCATAGCTCACAGTTCGACAGCTCAGAACTCCCCGCTTCGCCCTACACTGCCACGCAATCACACACGGTCATCGCAATCCCCGCGTGGTGCGTCCTCCTGGACGTTCGGGGGCTCGAAGGATGATCGGAAGCACCAACCCGAACAAGGAGAAACACCATGGCCGTTGTCGCCATGCGCGAGCTGCTCGAAGCTGGCGTCCACTTTGGTCATCAGACCTCCCGGTGGAATCCCAAGATGCGTCCGTTCATTTTCTCGGAGCGCAATGGGATCCACATCCTCGACCTGCGCCAGACCCTCGAGGCGTCCGAACAGTCCTATGCCATGGCACGGGACATCGTCGCTGGCGGCGGGTCGGTCCTGTTCGTCGGAACCAAGAAGCAGGCCCAGGCCGCGATCCAGGATGCGGCGCTGCGTGCCGGCATGCCGTATGTGAACCATCGCTGGCTCGGCGGGATGCTCACCAACTTCCAGACGATCCACAAGCGGATCCTCTACATGCTCGAGCTCGAGCAGATGGAGACCAGCGGCGAGATGAACTCGCTTCCGAAGAAGGAGCGCCTCCGTCTGAGGCGCGAGCTCGAGAAGCTCCAGGCGGTCCTCGGTGGTGTTCGTGACCTCCGTCGCCAGCCCGATGCAGTGTTCGTCGTGGACATCAACGCCGAGCACATCGCCGTTGCCGAGGCCAACCGGCTCGGCATCCCGGTGATTGCCCTCGTGGACACCAACTGCGATCCCGATACCGTCGATTTGGTGATCCCCGGTAACGACGATGCCATCCGCGCCGCCCAGCTGATCGCCGGTGTCGTGGCCGACGGTTGCCTCGCGGGCAAGGAGATCGCCGAGGCGGCGCGCAAGGACAAGAAGTCCGCAGATTCCGATGCACAGGCCAAGGAGTGACGAAGGTGGCTGAGTTCACGGCACAAGACGTACAGGCCCTGCGCCAGGCGACCGGCGCCGGCATGATGGATGCCAAGAAGGCGCTCACCGAGACCGGTGGCGACATGGACAAGGCCAAGGACTACCTGCGCGAGCAGGGCCTGGCCGCGGTGGCGAAGCGAGCCGACCGCACCCAGGCTGAAGGCGTCGTGGGCGTCTACATGCACAATCAGGCTGGGCGACCGGTGATCGGGGTCCTCGTCGGGCTCGCCTCCGAGACGGACTTCGTCGCCAAGAGCGAGGATTTCATCGCTGCGGCCAACGACATCGCGATGCATGCGGCGGCAGCTCGCCCCTCGTGGATCACCAGGGACGACGTGCCGGCAGAGGTGCTCGAGAAGGAGAAGACCCTGATCGCAGCACAGGCACGCAACGAGGGCAAGCCGGACGAGATCGTCGACAAGATCGTCGAAGGTAGGATCGGCTCGTTCTACAAGGAGCACGTGCTGGTGGATCAGGTCTTCGTTCGCTCAGACCGATTCGAGGGAACGGTCGGTGAGTTGGTCCAGCAACTGGCGGTCAGGATGGGCGAGAACATCTCGGTCGCGTCGATGGCCAGAGTCGAAATCGGGGAGAACTGACAACGATGGCACCACGGCGAGTCGTCCTCAAGCTCTCCGGCGAGGCGTTCGCCAGAGCCGATCTGGGCTATGGCATCGATCCCGAGACGGTTGACAACACTGCTCGGGAGATCGCCGAGGTCTCGAACGAGGGCTATGAGGTGGCCGTCGTCGTCGGTGGTGGGAACATCTTCCGCGGGCTCAGCGAAGCCGCGTCGGGCATGGACCGCGCCAACGCCGATTACATGGGCATGCTCGCCACGGTGATCAACGCCCTGGCGCTGCGCGACAGCCTCGAACGAGCTGGGGCCGAATGTCGGGTCCAGACAGCCCTGACCATCCAGGAGGTCGCCGAGCCCTACATCCGGTTGCGGGCGATCCGGCACCTCGAGAAGGGCCGAGTGGTCATCTTCGCCGCCGGTACGGGGAATCCCTTCTTCACCACGGACACCACGGCCGCCCTCCGAGCAGCCGAGATCGGTGCCGGTGCCGTCCTCAAGGCCACGAAGGTCGAGGGGATCTACACCGCCGACCCTGCCACGGATCCCGACGCCGAACTCCTCGCCGAGCTCGACTACATGCATGCCATTGCCGAGCAGCTCGGTGTCATGGACACCACGGCGATTACGATGTGCATGGAGAACGATCTGCCGATCAGGGTGTTCAACATGACCGTTCCGGGCAACATCGTCCGGGCCGTTCGTGGCGAAGCCGTCGGCACGGTCGTGGATGCCGGGAGGAACCTGTGATCAACGAGCAGCTGGATGAAGCCAACGCCAAGATGGACCAGGCGGTGACCCACGCCATCCAGGAGTTCTCCACCGTGCGGACCGGCCGCGCCAACCCCGCATTGCTCAACCGCGTCCAGGTGGACTACTACGGAACGATGACTCCGCTCCAGCAGCTCGCCAACTTTTCGGTCCCCGAGGCGCGCCTGCTGGTGATCCAGCCCTACGACAAGTCCGCGATGGTTGCGATCGAACGAGCCATCCAGGAATCGGATCTCGGGCTCAACCCGTCCAACGACGGCAACGTCATGCGCCTTGCGTTTCCCGCCCTGACGGAGGACCGCCGCCGCGACCTCATCAAGGTGGTCCACCGTCTTGCAGAAGATGGCAGGGTCGCGGTCCGAAACGTCCGGAGGCATGCCAAGGACGCCATCGAAGCAGAGGACGTCTCCGAGGACGACGTCCATCGTGCGGAGAAGGAACTCCAGGAACTGACCGATCGGCACATCGCGGCGATCGACGAGGCGCTCCAACGCAAGGAAGACGAACTCCTCGAGGTGTGAGCGCGCTCCGGCGGATCCCCTCGACGGAGGCCGCGGTGGGGGAGTTCGGATCCGGGGATTCGTGTGAGGGACGAAGCACGCAGGTAGCGTGTGGTGAACATGGCTGACGACGAACGCACAGAGGACGGATCCGGCGGATTCGACGACTGGCTCGATGAGGAGCCGGGACCTGCGACGGACCCCTATGCCGCATTGGCCGACGACGAGGACGCTGATGATGCCGAGGCAGAGATCGCCGATTGGATGGCCTTCACCGCAGGCGATGCCGAGGAGGTGACGGCGTCCGACGACGTGGTCGCCGAGGCCGATGACTCAGCTGCGTCGGAGGCGTCCGACGACAAGGGCGGCAACGATGATCGCGGATCCGACGTCGGTGGTGATCCCGCAGCCGCTATCGACACCGCCGACGCCGAGCCGTTCGATCCCGATGCCGTTGCTGCCATCCCGGTGATCCGGGTCGATGCCACCGCCACTGCTTCGCCCAGTGCCGAGGTCGTCGCCGATGGGGATGTGGATGAACCGGTGTCAGGCGACGATGCGCTCTACGGATCGTGGGACTCGGAGGACGAGACGCAGGAGATCCCGATCGCAGAATCCACAGACGATCCCGACGGTCCCGTCGGTGATGTTCGCGAAATGGTCCCTGCGACGTCGGTCGACCTCGACGAGTTCGATGGCGGTGGTCGTCCCGACACCGAGGAAGTTCCGATCATCGCGGGCATCGACGTCGCGGCTGACCAACCTGACGTCGACGACGGCCCTGGCGCCGTCGGTCCTGCGCCGATCGTCGACGACACGGGGGAGATGGACGTCATACCGTTCCCCGATCCCGAGGCGCTCGCCGATGACGCGGGGGAGAGCGCCATCGAGGGTGTCGGAGAGGATCTCGACGATGCGTTCGAAGGGCAGGACGACGACAGCCCCGACGGCGTGTTCGACCTCTCCCAGGAGCATTACGTCCAGACGGCGACCCGTGAACACGCTGGTCTGGCAGCGGCGATCGCCGAAGCCGACAACGAGGACACGCAGCAGGTGGCCCTCGCTGCAGCGATCCCGGGGCTCGAAGCGACCGTCGTGGGTTTCGACGACGTCGTCGAGGCCGAAGGACTCACCAAGGTGCGCGCACGGGCCAGCGGTGATCTGATCGCCAGGGTCATCACGGCCATCGTGTTGATCGCTGCCCTTGCGGCGTCCTTGCTGTGGCGACCCGCATTGGTCGCTCTCGCCACGGTGGTGTTCGTCATCGGGGCGGGCGAGTTCTACACGGCCCTGACCCGTTCGGGTCGGCACCCGATCTCGCTGTTCGGCTTCATCGGCATCATCGCGGCGAGCCTCGGCGGATATGTCTGGGGAGCCGTTGCGATTCCCACGGCGTTCCTCATCGTGACAACGATGCTCCTGCTGTTCTACGCCGTCGTCCCCGGAAGATCCGACCCGATGGGGAACCTCGCGCTGACCATCACCGTCATGGCGTGGGCCGGCCTCGGCACCTACGCGATGCTGATCGCCGTGTCTGAGGACTACCAGACCCTCGTCGTTGGCGTCGTCGTGACCGTCGCCGCCATGGACATCGCCCAGTACTTCATCGGTAGGGCCATCGGACGGCACAAACTGTCCCCGTGGGTCTCGCCGAAGAAGACCATCGAGGGCCTCGTCGCCGGTGTGATCGTTGCACTCGCGATCGGGGCGCTCCTCCACTTCTTCCCCCCCTTCGAGCTGACCTCAGGTCTCGCGATAGGAGCAGCGGTCGCCGTGCTCTCGCCCCTCGGTGACCTGGCGATGTCCGCGGCCAAGCGCATCCTCGGCTTGAAGGACATGGGATCGATCCTGCCCGGCCACGGGGGCTTCCTGGACCGGATCGACGGTCTGCTGTTCGTCATCCCCGCTGCATGGGTGATCTTCGTGTGGGCTGGTCTGCTCTGAACCCTCTCGTCGTCCTCGGAGCGACCGGCTCGATCGGTCGACAGACGATGGATGTGGCAGAGCGGGTGGGCATTCCGGTCCACTCGATCGCAGCTCGGCGGGCATCCCTCGACCTCCTCGCTGTCGCTCGTGCACACCCGGAAGCCAACGTGTGCGTCGTCGAGCGCGGTGACCATCGTGAGGTCCTCGAGAAGGAACTGGGCGATCGCCTGCACTTCGGACCCGGTGCCGTCACCGAGGCTGCGGCATCCGCCGGTGTGACCGTGGTGAATGGCATCGTCGGTTCCGCTGGGCTCGCACCGTCGCTTGCAGCGCTCTATGCCGGGAATCGGCTGGCGCTCGCCAACAAGGAGAGCCTCGTGGCCGGTGGCCCGCTCATCGCCGAGGCCCTCGCCTCAGAGGACGCCGGCGAGTTGATCCCGATCGACTCGGAGCACTCCGCCATCTGGCAATGCATCGTCGGCGAGCCGCAACGGTCCGTCGATCGAGTGATCCTCACGGCGAGCGGAGGTCCGTTTCGTGGCAGATCGCGAGACGATCTCGCTTCCGTCACGGTGGACGAAGCGCTCGACCATCCGACCTGGTCGATGGGCCCGCGCATCACGGTGGACTCAGCGACGCTGATGAACAAGGCGTTCGAGGTGATCGAGGCCCACTACCTGTTCGGCCTCGCGTACGACGCGATCGATGTCGTCGTCCACCCCCAGTCCATAGTCCACTCCTTCGTCGAGTTCGTCGACGGTGTCGTCAAGGCCGAGGTGGGCCAGCCGGACATGCGCAAGCCGATCCAGTACGCGATCACGGCCACGCAACGAGTCGCGACCGATCACGACGCGTTCTCGCCTGCAGGCATCGATCTGACGTTCGAGGAGCCCGATCGGTCTGTGTTCCGATGCCTGGACCTCGGCTATGCCGCAGGCAGGATCGGCGGCACCGCACCTGCCGCGATGAACGCCGCCGATGAGGTTGCGGTCGCCGAGTTCCTCGACGGTTCCCTCCCGTTCCTCGCCATCGCCGAGGTCGTGGAGGACGTGCTGCGGGCCCACGAGGCGTTCACGCCGGCATCGATCGACGACGTGGTGTCCGTCGACGACGAGGCTCGCCGCCATGCCCGAGAAGCCTGCGCGGTGTATCGGCGCTGATCACCCACGGCGGGAGGGAGCGGGGAATCCGTGTTCCCCGGGCCATTCGTCCGTCGCTGATTGATGGTCGGCAGGGGTACCGTTGCGGAACGCAGCGACGCAGGAGCCGTCCATGGGCGCACTCATCATGATCATCGGCGTCATCCTGATGATCATCATCCACGAAGGTGGTCACTTCATCGCGGCCAAGGCGTACGGCATGAAGGCGACCGAGGCCTTCTTCGGCTTCGGGCCGCGGATCTGGTCGACGGTGCGCGGCGAGACCGAGTACGGCGTCAAGGCGATCCCGTTCGGTGGCTATGTGCGCATCATCGGCATGAACCCCTTCGAGGAGGTGCCACCCGAGGAGGAGAGCCGTACGTATCGGGTCGCTTCGTACGGGAAGAAGACCGTCGTGGTCCTCGCCGGAATCCTGAGCCATTTCGTGGTGGCCCTCGCTCTGTTGTGGTTCGTCGGTGTCGTGTGGGGCACGGTCGCAATCGACGATGACGGCAATGCGGTGCGCACGACCACGGTCGCAGCGGTGTCGGATCTGGTGCCGGGAACCAACGATGTGTCGCCTGCTGCTGAAGCGGGGACCCTGGCCGGTGATGTCATCCGTACGGCAGACGGCACCGCAGTGGCGTCGTGGGACGACTTCAGCGCGTTCGCACGCTCCCATGGCGGCGACGATGTCGTGATCGGGGTTGAACGGGATGGGGCGCCGGTCGATCTGGTCGCAACGCTCGCCGCGATCGAGGTCCAGCAGCTCGATGCGAATGGTGAGCCGATCGTCGACGGCGACGGGAATCCCGTCGTGGTCGAGCAGGGGTTCTTCGGTGTCACCCCCGAAGCCCTGCGTGAGGACCAGGGGGTCTTCGCCATGGTGCCGGTCGCCTTCTCGCAGTTCGGTGAGGCTGCCGTCCAGAGCGTTCGGGGGCTGTGGGAGATGGTGCTCGGCTTCCCCCAGCTCGTTGCATCCCTGTTCGGTGGTGACGAGGAGATCCTCGACACGGTGCGCCCGATCAGTCCGATCGGCCTCGTCCAGCTCGCCGGTCCGCTCGAATCCACCCTCCAGTTGCTCGCCCTCGTCAACATCTTCGTCGGCGTCTTGAACTTCGTCCCCTTGTACCCACTCGACGGTGGCCATTTCGCCGTTGCGACGTATGAGAAGGTGACCGGGAGGCAGCCGAACGTCGAGAAGCTGTTGCCGGTGGCTGCTGTCGTGTTCATCTTCCTCGTGAGCCTCGGGCTGATGGGCATCTACCTGGACATCTTCAAGCCCCTGTAGCCGTGACCCGGAAACGGCCGTCGTACACGATGGGCCGATGTGTCGCTATGGCCCCGGTACGCTTCGCACCATGACCTCCTACGAGCGGCGAACGACGCGCAGACTCATGGTTGGCGACGTGCCCGTCGGGGACGGTGCGCCCATCTCGGTCCAGTCGATGACGACGACCAAGACCCACGATGTCGATGCGACCCTCGCCCAGATCTACGCCCTCGCAGGTGCCGGTGCCGACATCGTCCGGGTGACGTGCAACACCATCGAGGCTGCCCAGGGCCTCGCCGAGATCATGCCGCGATCGCCCGTACCGATCGTGGCCGACATCCACTACCAGTACAAGCTGGCGCTCGCCGCCATCGAGGCGGGTGTCTCGGCCCTCCGCCTCAATCCCGGCAACATCCGCAAGGAAGCCCACATCAAGGCGGTCGCAACGGCGGCCGGGGACGCCGGGCTCCCCATCAGGATCGGGGTCAACGCCGGGTCCCTCGACAAGGACGTCCTCGCGAAGTACGGCGGGCCGGTCCCGGAGGCACTCGTCGAGTCGGCGATGACCGAGGTCCGCTACTTCGACGACGTGGGCTTCCACGACGTCAAGATCTCGGTGAAGCACTCGAACGTCGCGACGATGGTGGACAGCTACCGGCTCCTCGCCGACACCACCGATTATCCGCTCCACCTCGGCGTCACAGAGGCGGGACCGCCGCCGGGCGGCCTGATCAAATCCGTCGCCGGCATCGCCACGCTCCTCAACGAAGGTATCGGCGACACCATCCGGTTCTCGCTCACCGCCGACCCGGTGGAGGAGGCCAAGGCAGGCAAGCAACTCCTCGAGTATCTGGGACTGCGCGAGCGCTCGGGTCTCGACCTGATCGCATGCCCGTCGTGTGGGCGGGCCGAGGTCGATGTCATCGCCGTGGCGCAGGAGGCGAACGATCGCCTCGAGGCCCTGCAGCTCCCGATCCAGGTCGCCGTCATGGGATGTGTGGTCAACGGTCCGGGCGAGGCCCGTGAGGCCGATCTGGGCCTCGCTGCAGGCAAGGGCCGAGGTCATCTCTTCATCAAGGGGGAGGTGGTGCGAGTGGTCCCCGAAGAAGAGATGGTCGATGCGCTCGTCCACGAGGCGCTCCTGCTGGCCGAGGAGGGCCATGAGGCGCGCATCGCCGCCCGCGACGTGACAGCGGCCGACATCGCCAGGGAGGAGCGCCTCGAGCTCCTGTCGATTCAGGGTGACGCCAACAGGACCGAACAGCGACGTGCCGCCGTGGCCGATGTCGCCGGTTCCGGCACGGACTGAGCCTCCGCTAACCTCGCGCCCGCCCCTCCACCCCTGACCCCTGGAGCAACGTGCGCTGGTCCCAAGCCTTCATCCCGACCCTTCGCGATGATCCCACCGACGCCGAGGCGATCAGTCACAAGCTGCTCGTGCGTGGGGGATATGTCCGTCAGTTGATGTCGGGGG
Organism: uncultured Acidimicrobiia bacterium; assembly: GCA_963759175.1. GTDB lineage: Bacteria > Actinomycetota > Acidimicrobiia > Spongiisociales > UBA5794 > SZUA-442. The sequence goes on along the minus strand of CAVWXP010000008.1, from coordinate 175,318 downwards.
TGTACTCGATGCTTCCCCTCGGCCAACGCGTGCGGCGCAAGGTCATGGCCATCATCCGCGAGGAGATGGATGCGATCGGCGGTCAGGAGTTCTACCTCCCGCAGCTGCATCCGAGGGAGATCTGGGATCGCACCGGTCGGATCGACACGATGTCCGACATCATCATGACGTTCGACGACAACAAGGGTGCCGCCGTCGTGCTCGGTCCGACGCATGAGGAGATCTTCGCGACGGTCTCGACCGAGCTCGAGTCGTACAAGCAACTGCCCCAGCTGTGGTACCACATCCAGACGAAGTTCCGCGATGAGCCACGTCCCAAGTCGGGGCTGTTGCGCGTCCGCGAGTTCACCATGAAGGACTCCTACTCGTTCGACATCGATCCCGAAGGCCTCGACATCCAGTTCGATCGCCACGTCACCGCCTACAACCGGATCTTCGAGCGCCTCGGCTTGGACGTCGTTGCGGTTCGTGCCTCGTCCGGCGCCATGGGGGGCAAGGAGTCCATCGAGTTCATGGTCGCGAGCGAGGTCGGCGAGGACCTCGTGGCGCATTGCCGCGAGTGCGGCTACTCGGCCAACGTCGAGACGGCGACGTCGCGCATCGGGCCGGTCGCCGATGCCACAGGCGATCACTCCCTCGAACGCTTCCCGACGCCCGGCGTGCGGACCATCGCCGATCTCGCAGCGTTCGAAGGTGGAGCCCCTGCAGACCGACAGATCAAGACCCTCGTGTACCTTCTCGATGATCAACCCACCCTGGTGCTGATGCGGGGGGACCACGCCCTCCAGGAACAGAAGCTGATGGATCAGCTGCGCGTGGTCGACTCCCGTCCGGCCCACGCGGAGGAGATCTCCGCCCTCCTCGGCGCCGACGCGGGGAGCCTCGGGGCAGTGGGTGCCACCGGTGTGCGAATCGTCGCCGACGAGGCCCTGCGGGGGCGGGTGGCCATGACCACGGGTGCCAACGACAACGACGTCCACATACGCGGTGTCGATGTGGCACGCGACATCGATGTCGACACCTGGGTCGAGGTCCGGGCCGTCCAGAACGGCGACGCGTGTGTCGATTGTGGCTCCGCCATCGATGTGTTCGCCGCCATCGAGGTAGGGCATATCTTCAAGCTCGGAACCTTCTACGCCGAACCCCTCGGGGTCAAGGTCCTCGACAAGGATGGGCGGTCGGTGCCTGTCGTGATGGGTTCCTACGGCATCGGCGTCGAGCGCAACATGGCGGCATCGATCGAGGCGAACCACGATGACAAGGGCATCGTGTGGCCAGCGGAGATCGCACCATTCGATGTGGTGATCACCGTGCTGCGTCCCGACGAGGAGGCACCCGATCGTGCGGCCACCGAGCTCTACGAGGATCTCGGACGCCGCGGCATCGAGGTGCTGCTCGACGACCGCGATGAGCGCCCCGGGGTGAAGTTCACCGATGCCGAACTGATCGGCATCCCGTGGCGCGTGACCATCGGCCCGCGGGGCCTCGACAACGGCATCGTGGAGCTCGTCGAGCGTCGATCAGGAGATTCACGCGATGTCGCCGTCGCTGAGGTGGCCGACGAGATCGAGCGCCTGGTGCGATAGCCTCCGGGATACGCAGAATCGGCCGCCGGCCCGTCACCGGGCGGGGGAACGGCCCCACCCGCCGACCCGTCGACAACGGGAGAAGGGGGCGGGCTGGTATACTGCGCTCTGACGAACCGAGATCTCTGCCGAGGTGGGCCGTGGCCCGCCTCTTTGTTTGAGCAGAGTGTCGTTGTGTGTGAGGAAGCAGCTTGAGCAGTGTCGTAGATCGATTGTGGGGTCCCATCGGCTCCTACGTCGCGGCCGAAGGCATCGAACTCGACGACGTCGAGGTGCTGGGAGGCGGCCAGATCGTGCGCGTCACCGTTGACGCCGCCGATCCGATCGGCGTCGATGTGATCGCCGACCTGTCACGGGGCATCAGCAGGATCATCGACGACCAGGATCCCATTTCGGGGTCGTACACCCTCGAGGTGTCGTCGCCGGGCCTCGAGCGGAAGCTGACGAGACCCGACCACTACCGCAAGTCGATCGGCCGAACCGTGAAGGTCAAGACTCACGCACCCATCGACGGAGACAAAGCCCACACGGGGACGCTCGCCGCATCGAGTGATTCCTCGTTCCGCCTGGACATCGACGGCTCCGAGCGCACCATTGCCTACACGGATGTTGCTTCGGCCAGGACCGTGTTCGAGTGGGAGAAGAGCAGCCGGCCCGGCAAGGACTCGTAGGAGACACCATGGATTACAACCTGATGGATGCGCTGGAGATGCTCGAACGCGAGAAGGGCGTGCCCCGCGACACCATTCTCGAAGCCCTCGCGAACGCCCTCGTTTCGGCGTACAAGCGAACGCCGGGAGCCGCCGAGGAGGCACGCGTCACGATCGATGCCGACTCCGGTGAGATCCGCGTCTACGGCCAGGAGCTCGACGAGGACGGCAATGTGACCGACGAATGGGAGGACACGCCCGATGACTTCGGCCGCATTGCCGCCCAGACCGCGAAGCAGGTCATCCTGCAGCGCCTACGCGACGCCAAGCGCGAGCAGGTCTACGACCTGTACGAAGGCAGAGAAGGCGACTTGATCACCGGGATCATCCAGCAATCCGACCATAGGTACTCGATCGTCGACCTCGGCGATGCCGAGGCCATCCTGCCGGGATCGGAGAAGATCCCCTATGAGCGCCTCGAACGCGGGAACCGTGTCAAGGCTTGGATCCTCGAGGTTCGCGGCGAGGGGAAGGGTCCCCAGATCGTCGTGTCGCGTTCCCATCCCGAATTCATCCGCGCCCTCTTCGAGCTCGAAGTGCCCGAACTCGTCGACGGTGACATCGAGATCAAGGCGATTGCCCGCGAGGCCGGGCACCGTACGAAGATCGCGGTCGCCTCGAACGATCCGAACGTGGACCCCGTCGGGGCCTGTGTCGGTGCTCGCGGATCGCGGGTACGCCAGGTCGTGAACGAACTCAAGGGTGAGAAGGTCGACATCGTCGAGTGGGAAGAGGACCCCAAGCGGTTCATCGCCGAGGCCCTGAGCCCGGCAAGGGTCCAGGAGGTCAAACTCGACGAGGAGGAGGGCACCGCCATCGTCGTGGTGCCGGACCACCAATTGTCCCTCGCCATCGGCAAGGAGGGCCAGAACGCCAGGCTCGCCGCGCGACTCTCCGGATACCGTATCGACATCAGGTCCGAGTCCCAGGAGTTGGGCCTCGATGCCGACGAGGACGACGATGCCGACTTCCCGACCATTGCCGAAGGTGATGGCGCTCCGGTTGCCGTGTCCGCGGACGAGGCGACGGAGGCAGCGGACGAGGACACGGCCCCGGCAGATGAGGCGACCGACGATGCGGCCACGGTTTCCACCGACGCCACCGCCGGTGACGCAGGGACGATGACGAATCAGATGTAGCGCCGAGTGACTCCGAGAACACCGATGAGGTGGAAACCGGGGAGTCCGAGGCAACCGCAGCGACGTCCGACGAAGAGGAATGATCGGACGCCCAGAGAGGCACGGAGGTGAGCGTGGCGAAGATCCGCGTATACGAATTGGCACGGGACCTGGGGCGTGAGTCCAAGGATGTGCTCGAGCGCGCTCAGGAGTTGGGCCTCGAGGTGAAGACCGCATCGTCAGGACTCGACGAGGAGGCCGTTGCGCTCGTTCGCGTGTCCTATGACGACGCAACCGGCACGGTGTCCGCTGAGGAGCCGACACCCGTTGCGGATCAACCCACGCCCGCCGCAGCTGAGACCGCGCCGGTCGGAGATGAGGCACCGCCCGCCGCAGCTGAGACCGCGCCGGTCGGCGATGAGGCAGCGCCCGCCGACGACGACGAGGAGCGAGTGCTGCTCGTCGAGCCGGGCATCACTGTGCACGAGCTCGCCCGCATGATCCAGATCCGCACGGCTGAGATCGTCAAGACGCTCATGTTCATGGGCGAGATGGTCCCCGGGGGCGGGGAGATCCCCGTCAAGGCACTCGAGCCGCTCGGCAAGGAACTCGGCTGGGAGTTCCTCGTCGCCGAGGCCGATGAGGAGGAGGTCGACGAGGGTCGACAACGGCACCTCATCGAGTTCGAGGACGATCCCGCGAGTCTCGTCACGCGGCCGCCGGTCGTCACGGTCATGGGTCACGTCGATCACGGCAAGACCCAGCTCCTCGACACGATCCGCAACGCCAATGTCATCGAGGGTGAGGCAGGTCGCATCACCCAACACATCGGCGCGTACCAGGTCATCCACAACGGCGCACCCATCACCTTCATCGACACCCCCGGCCACGAGGCCTTCACGGCCCTGCGCGCCCGCGGAGCCGACGTCACCGACATCGCGATCATCGTGGTCGCCGCCGACGACTCCGTGATGCCACAGACCGTCGAGGCCATCAACCATGCCAAGGCCGCTGACGTCCCGATCATCGTGGCGATCAACAAGATGGATCTCGAATCCGCCGATCCCCATACCGTCCGCGCCGCCCTCACCCAGTACGAGATCGTGGTGGAGGAGTTGGGTGGCGACGTCCCTGCGATCGAGATCTCCGCCCTCCAGGGAACGAACATCGATGATCTGCTCGAGATGATTTCTCTCGTCGCCGAGGTCGAGGAGCTCACGGCGAATCCGAAGGCATCGGCCATCGGTACCGTCATCGAGGCACAACTCGAAGTGGGTCGCGGCCCAGTGGCGAGCCTGATCGTGCAGCGGGGGACGCTCAAGCGGGGCGACGCGATCGTCGCGGGGCCCGTTGCCGGCCGCGTCCGGGCGATGTTCGACGATGCAGGTGAGGAGATCCGCGAGGCGGGGCCTTCCAGGCCGGTGGTCGTCATGGGTTGGGACGATGGCCCAACGGCAGGCGACATGTTCGAGGTCGTGAAGAACGAACGCACCGCCCGCAAGATGGCCCAGGCCAAAGTGGACGAGATCCGCGCACACGAGCTCTTCGTGCCATCGGCAACCGACCGACTCGGCATGCTCATCGAGCAGCTGAGGACCCAGGACCACTCCGAACTGCGGATCATCGTCAAGACCGACACCCATGGCTCGCTCGAAGCGATCAAGGAGACGGTCGGCAAGATCAGTAGGGACGACGGCTATGTCACCATCGTGCATTCGGGCGTCGGCGGCATCACCGCGAACGACGTGACGCTCGCCGAGGCTTCGGGCGCGATCATCTACGGGTTCAACGCACGTCCGGATGCCTCGGCTCGTGCTGCAGCCAAGGAGTCGGCGATCGACATCCGTACGTTCTCGATCATCTACGAGCTCCTCGACGATGTCGAATCGCTGCTCGTCGGTGAGTTGTCGCCGGAGGAGATCGAGAAGTTCCTCGGTGTCGCCGAGGTGCGTCAGGTGTTCCGTGCCCCCAGGCTCGGTGCCGTTGCAGGATCGTATGTCACCGAGGGGTCCATCAACAGGAACGCTCGGGCCAGGCTCGTTCGCGATGGTGTCGTCGTGTACGACGGCACGATCGTGTCGTTGCGGCGGTTCAAGGACGACGTGCAGACGGTGGCAACCGGATACGAGTGCGGCATCGGCCTCGCCAACTACCGCGACATCAAAGAAGGCGACACCATCGAGTCCTATGAGGTTCGGGAAGTCGCTCGTTCCTGATCGGCGGGGAGCGGAGACACCATGGCACGTCAACCGAGCCCCCGGATGCGCAAGGTCAACGAACTCGTCCGCGAGGTCGTCGCCGATGCCGTCCAGGATCTCAAGGACCCGCGTATCGGGTTCGTCACGATCACCGGAGCCGAGACGAGCCCCGATCTGCGTCACGCCGTCGTGTACTACTCCTCGCTCGGAGGTGAGCAGGAGAAGGCGGACTCCGCCGCAGCCCTCGCGTCGGCGACCTCCCGCATCCAATCAGCGCTCGGCGCACAGACACGGCTGCGCTACACGCCGAAGCTGACGTTCAAGGTCGATGCGTCGATCGACCAGGGCCTGCGGATCTCGGAGATCCTGACGGAGCTCGCCTCCGGCGATGGCGAGACCGATGCGGCGACCGATGCCGAGGATGTCGGCCCCGACGCAGCCGAGGACGACGAGGGCTCCGACGATGTCCGCTGACCTCGAAGCCGCATATGCCGCCGCCGCCGAGGTGGTGCGCAGAGCCGAGAGAATCGGTGTCGTCGGCCATGTCGGCCCCGACGGCGATGCGCTCGGATCGATGGTGGGTTTGGCGCTCGCGGCTCGCCTGGCCGGCAAGGAAGCCGTTGCATCCTTCGCAGAGCCGTTCGTCGTACCCGAGGAGATGTCGTTCCTCGACACCTCGACCCTCGTTCCGCCCTCGGAGTTCCCGACCGACCTCGACGTGGCGATCGCCGTCGATACATCGGTCAGCGACCGGGTCGGGTCGCTTGCCGGTGCGATGGAATCCGCTGACCATCTCCTGATCATCGACCATCACATCTCCGATGGTTCCTGGGGCGACACGGTCCTGCTCGATGTCACCGCGGCGGCAACGACCGAGCTCGTGCATGGGCTCATCCAACGCCTGGGATGGCCCACGTCACGCGACGTCGCGACTGCGCTGTACACCGGGATCGTCACCGATACGGGACGGTTCCAGTACTCGTCGACGTCGCCGCGAACCCATGAGATCGCCGCTGACCTCCTTCGTGCCGGTGTGACGCCCGACCGCATCGGGCAGAAGCTGTTCGAGGAGGCGCCATTCGGGTACTACGGCCTCGCCGCACGCGTCCTCGACCGTGCGGTGCTCGATGTGGACCACCAGTTCGTGTGGTCGCTGATGACCCAGGCCGATCTTGCGGCGACCGGCCTCGCGTACCACCAGAGCGACGGCCTCATCGACCTGGTGCGTATGGCGCGCGGCACGGAGGTCGCATGCCTCCTCAAGGAGTCGAAGCCGGGAGTCGTCAAGGGCTCCCTGCGTTCACGCGGGACGCATCGATGTGGCCCAGATCGCCCGGTCGTTCGGTGGTGGCGGCCATCACAATGCCGCGGGATTCACCTCGCTCGATACCGTGCCGCGCATCGTCGAGCACGTGGTCGCCCAGCTGCCGTGAGCACCGCCAAGCCGTTCGGGTTCCTGCTCATCGACAAGGAGCAGGGTTGGACATCCCACGATGTCGTGGCGAAGGTGCGCAGCTCGCTCGGTGGCAAGGTAGGTCACGCAGGGACGCTCGATCCGATGGCCACGGGGCTCCTGGTCCTCGGTCTCGGCCGAGCGACGAAGCTCCTGCGCTATGTCCAGGGGGGTCAGAAGGAGTACCTCGCGACGGCACAGCTCGGCGTCGCCACCGACACCCTCGATGCCGACGGAGCCATCATGACCCGTGAGCCGCTGCCCGTCACCGAGGAGCAGCTGATCGAGGCGATGCAGCGGTTCACCGGTGAGATCATGCAGATCCCGCCGATGGTCTCGGCCCGAAAGGTCGAGGGGAAGCGCCTGTACGAACTCGCTCGGGAAGGCAAGGTCGTCGAACGCGAGGCTCGGCCCGTGACGATCGATCGCCTCGAGCTCATCGACCTCGCGCCCAGCGACTATCCCCAGGCGACGTTCCGAACCGTCTGCTCGACTGGCACGTACGTGCGCACACTCGCCGACGACATCGGACGTGCCCTTGGCGGCAGAGCACACCTCATCGCGCTGCGTCGGGTACGCAATGGGGCGATGCTCGTGCGCGACGCCTGCTCAGTCGATATCGCCGTTTCGCTGGCTCGATCGGGGGAGCTCGCCGAGCGGATCGTTTCCCCATGGGACGCACTCGAGGGCATGGGTGCCATCGAGGTGGATGATGCGACGGCGTTCCGTGTCCGTAACGGGAGGGCCATTCCCCTCGACGACGACGTGGCGGACGGCGCCCCAGTCAGGATCGGCAGCCCCACTGGTCACCTGCTCGCCGTGTACCGTCGGGCCGGAGATTCGCTGCTTCCCGAGGTGGTGCTGCCATGAGGGTGTTCACCGGTCCGCCGAGCGGTTGGCCCCACGACGACCAGGAACACGCCGTCGCCATCGGCGTGTTCGATGGGGTCCATCGGGGGCATCGAGCCGTATTCGCGACCCTGGCCGAGGCCGCGGACGGCCGACCGCTGGTCGCCATGACCTTCTCATCGCATCCCGATGCCGTCGTGGCAGGGCGAGACGAGCCACCCGCGCTCACGACGATGGAACGACGCCTCGAGCTCTTCTCGGAATCGGGCATCGACGTTGCAGCGATCATCGACTTCGACGAGACCACGATGCGTCTGGGTCCCGAGCAGTTCGTGGACGGGTATCTGGTCGAGGGCCTCCGTGCGCGTGTGGTTGCCGTCGGCGCCGGCTTCCGTTTCGGGCATGGAGCCTCGGGAACCGTCGACACCTTGCGTCTGCTCGGTCATCAGCGCGGGTTCGCACTGATTGCGACACCGATCGTGACGATCCACGGCACCGAGGTGCGGTCCTCGACGATCCGCGCAGCCATCTCGTCGGGCGGTGTGGAGTTGGCGTCGCGCATGCTGGGGCGACCGTTCGCCGTCGATGGCGAGGTCGTACCGGGTGACGGCAGGGGCCGGACGATCGGTTTCCCGACGGCGAACGTGTCGATGCCCGAGGGTTTCGTCCGTCCTGCGGGTGGGGTCTATGCCGTCCGGTGCACCGTCGATGGGACCGCGCATGATGCCGTGTGCAATGTCGGTACCCGTCCGACATTCGGCGGTGGTCCCGAGAAGATCGAGGTGCACCTGCTCGACACCGAGATCGACCTCTATGGATCGACCGTCCGGGTGGCGTTCATCGATCGTATCCGCAATGAGCAACGCTTCACCTCCGTCGACGCCCTCGTCGCCCAGATCACCAACGACATCGCCACGGCTCGTATCGCCCTGCGGTGAGCGCCAGGCGCTGATCGGATCCCTTGTACGGGGAACCGGGTCGTGGCACAGTGATGCAAGGCCCGCACTTCCCGATGGAGGAAGTGCATGCTCGCTGCCCTCGCACTGGTCGTGGCCCTGGGTCCGATGGGACAACTCGCCCCGGGTCCAGTGGTACCTGACGGACCCGCATCGGAGGTGTTGGTGCCGAGCAACGGTCTCGGCTTGGCGCAAACGCCGCCTGCTCGCTCGGCTCTGGTGCTCCCCGGCAGCGGTGCCTCGCGGCGGCGCGTACCGCACGGTCTGCCGGTCGGTGTGGGTGGGATGGTCGGCCTCGGTGCCGGTGGAGTGGCGCTCGCACGGGTGCGCCGGCGCCGCACCGATGCCGAGCCGACGTATGTCCTCGTCCACGGCGACGGTGGCGCACCCGGCGACTTCGATCACCTGATGGCGCTCATGGGCATCCCCGAGGACCGGACGGTGCGCTTCGACTATCGATCCGTCGCTCGCGGTGCATCGTCGACGGAGGCTTCCCGCCATGCCTCGGCGGCCGATGCCGCAGCGGCGCTCGATGCCCTCATCCGGTCCGTGGCGGCCGAAGGCGATCCCGTGTACTCGATCCATCACTCGAAGGGGGGAGCCGTGGGTGTGGAGATGATCGCGGCCCTCGATGCGGGGGAGCGCAGTCCCATTCCGGGATACCGCGGTGCTGCGCTCCTCGACCCCGCCATCGCCAAGGGGGACCTCGGTCGCCTCCAGCGCCTCGGAGGTCCGATCTCCCAGATCCCCGACAACGGGGGCTTCGATCCGGTGCGGTGCGATTCCGCCGGGTGCAGGGACATTCGTGAGGGGCTCGGCGACGCATCGAGCGTGGAGGTCATCGCTGTACGCAATCCCGATGCGATCGTGACGAATTTCCGCGATGACCCGCGGGGACTGCGCGTGTATGACCTCGTGGACGATGGCGCACCGTCGGCGTGGTCGTCGTGGTGGCGACCGGCGGCATTCCTCGGTCGCATCTTCGAAGCCCACAGCAGCGTCCTCTCCCACCGTGCGGTCGCCTCCTGTGTGAAGGCCGAGTCGACACATCCCGGATCCTGCGAATGGACCGGCCACCGGCGCATACCGAGGATCTGGTGGGGGAGGGGCAGGAGTCACACGATCGCGGTGTGACGCTGGTGGTTCATGGCGCGCTCGCGCGTGCGTCCGATCCGGGAGGTACCGTTGGGTCATGGAACGCACCACCCACCACGGGATCTCGCCCTATGAGGCGGCGTACGGGTTCTCCCGCGCCGTGCGGATCGAGTCGGTCATCCACGTCGCGGGCACGGGTCCCGTCCGACCCGATGGCGCTCCGGTTCTCGACGACCCCGCGGCCCAGATGCGCCGGTGCTGTGAGATCGCCATCGAGGCGCTCGAAGCCCTCGGGGGAGCGGTAGCGGACGTGGTCCGGACCAGGATGTTCATCGTCGATCCTGGTGATGCTGACGTCATCGGCACCGTGCACGGCGAGGTGTTCGGAGCGGCTGATCCCGCATCGACGATGGTGGTCGTGGCTGGCCTCGTCGATCCATCGTGGAGGGTCGAGATCGAGGTCGAGGCCGTCGTCGGCTCGTGAGTCGGTTGGGTGCGCTCTACCCCGCCGCCGTGCTAACCTGCCGCTCGGGCGGTCGCCCGATCACTTACTCGCGTAGGAAAGTACCTCGTGAACGACACGAAATCTGTTGTAGACGAATACGGCACGCATGCCACGGACACGGGATCTCCCGAGGTCCAGGTTGCGTTGCTGACTGAGCGGATCAATCACCTCACCGAACACTTGAAGGTCCACAAGAAGGACCATCACAGCCGGCGCGGACTGCTCATGATGGTTGGTAAGCGTCGGCGACTGCTTCGGTACCTCCAGGAACAAGACGTGGAGCGCTACCGAGCCCTGATTGCGAAATTGGGACTGCGTCGATAACCATCGGATCGAAGGCGGCATCAGCCGCCTTCACCCGTATCTGGGATGACGCAGCTCGACTGTCGCACCCAGGCCCACACACCGGAGGCTGCAGTCCAGTTGTCAGTGGCCACGATTCGGAACACACCGCGTCGAGTCGTGACCACTGCCAATTGGGCCTCCTCCCCGAATGAAGGAGACACGCGTGGCAGAGACCACCGTACGCGGGCGCATTGGTGAGGTCGAGATCTCACTGAGTGCAGGAAAGCTCGCACAACTCTCCGATGGTGCCGTCACGGTATCCATCGGCAACACCGAGGTCCTCGTGACCGCAACCGCAAGTCGGAGGCTCCGCGAAGGGGTCGACTTCTTTCCCCTGACCGTCGACGTCGAGGAACGCACGTATGCCGTGGGTCGGATTCCCGGTTCGTTCTTCCGTAGGGAGGGTCGTGCCACCGAGAAGGCGACGCTGACTGCTCGCCTCATCGATCGGCCGCTCCGTCCCAACTTCGCCGACGGCTACCGCCACGACACCCATGTCGTCGCAACGGTGCTCGCCGCAGACCTCGCGAATCCCCATGACATCATCGCCTTGAACGGCGCATCGGCTGCCCTCACCGTCGGCCCGATTCCGTTCGACGGTCCCATCGGATCGGTGCGCCTCGCGCTCATCGACGGTGCATGGGTCCCGTTCCCGACCTACGAGCAGGGCGAGGAAGCCGTGTTCGAGATCGTCGTGGCCGGCAAGCGCAATGCCGACGGCGGGATCGACATCGCCATGGTCGAAGCCGGCGCATCCGAAGAGGGCGTGCGACTCGTCCAAGCGGGCGCCCAGGGTTCCGACGAAGCGACCGTCGCCGCCGGTCTCGAAGCATCGAAGGACTACATCGCGACGCTCATCGACCTACAGCTCGAGCTGAGGGAGTTGAACGGCGAACCCGATCCCGTCGAGTGGATCTCCCTGTCGGACTACTCCGACGAGATGTTCGCCAGGGTGGAAGGGATAGCCAAACCCAAGCTCGAGGCTCTCGGCACGATTGCCAACAAGCACGAGCGCCAGAACGCCGAAGCCGGTGTGAAGGATGAGACCTTCGCCGAGCTCGGTCTCGCGGACGACGACGCCGACGGCCTCAAAGAGGCCAAGGCTGCCTTCTCGAAGGTGCAGAAGAACGTGATGCGTTCGCGGGTCGTTCACGATGGCGTGCGTATCGATGGCCGTGGCCTCACGGACATCCGTGACCTCACCGTCGAGGTCGGGCTCGTTCCCGGCGCTCACGGTTCGGGGCTGTTCCAGCGCGGTGAGACCCAGGTGCTCAACGTCACGACACTCGGCATGCTGAAGATGGAGCAGATGCTCGACACCATCTCTCCCGAGGATTCGAAGCGGTACATGCACCACTACAACATGCCGCCGTACGCAACGGGTGAGGCAGGCTTCATGCGTGGACCCAAGCGCCGCGAGATCGGCCACGGCGCCCTCGCTGAGAAGGCACTCCTGCCGGTCATTCCGCCGGCAGAGGACTTCCCGTACGCCTATCGCCTCGTGTCCGAGGTGCTGATGTCGAACGGCTCGTCGTCGATGGCGTCGGTGTGTGGTTCGTCGATGTCGCTGATGGATGCAGGTGTTCCGATCCATGCACCCGTGGCAGGGATCGCCATGGGCCTCATCAACCATGACGGCAAGTTCGCGACGCTGACGGACATCCTCGGCGTCGAGGACCACCTCGGCGACATGGACTTCAAGGTCGCTGGTACTCGTGACATGATCACGGCCCTCCAGCTCGACACGAAGATCGAGGGGCTACCGGCCGACGTGCTGATCGCAGCGATGAACCAGGCGCGCGATGCGCGACTCTTCATCCTCGACGCCATGGCAGCCGTGCTGCCCGCGCCGCGGGACGAACTCGCTGCGACGGCACCGAAGATCGAGGCGGTCATGGTCCCCAAGGACAAGATCGGTGAGGTCATCGGCCCGAAGGGCAAGACGATCCGTGAACTCGAGGAGGAGACCGGAGCGACGATCGAGATCGACGACGACGGTACGGTGCGCGTCGGCGCCCCTGATACCACGTCGATGAACCTCGCAAAGGAGCGGATCCTCGCGATCGGCTTCCCGCCCGAGGCGAAGATCGGTGAGACCTATGACGGCGAGGTCGTCAACATCACCAAGTTCGGCGCATTCGTCAACATCCTTCCCGGCCGTGACGGTCTGCTACACATCTCCAAGATCGGTGGCGGCAAGCGCATCGACAAGGTGGAGGACGTCCTGTCCCTCGGTGACAAGGTCAAGGTCGTCGTTCGCGAGATCGACGATCGGGGCAAGGTCAGTCTCGACATGGCGGACGGCTCCGGTGGCGACAGCTCCGATGACTCATCGGGTGGCACCCCGGCAGAGGCACCGGCACGCGAGGCGTCGAACGATGGCGATCGTCGTTCGGATCGTGGCGATGGCGACAACCGCAACCGTGATCGGAACCGCAATAGGAACCGTGATCGCGACCGCGACCGTGACAAGGATCGCAAGGACGATTCGTCGACCGACAAGCCCGGCCGCAAGGTCGTGTCGTTCGAGGACGAGTTCGAAGCGGGTCTCTAGACCCACGTAGGCGACGAGGGAGGGACCCGGGACCGGGTCCCTCCCTCGCGTCCGGAGCCGCAGCCCGATCCCGAGGTGTGTCGGGTACCCGCGGTACCGTGCATCCATGGAATCGAGAACACGTGCGATGTGGGAGAAGCAGAACGCCCACGAAGGTGACAGACAGCGCCTCTTCGTCGCCGTACGTGATCACCTCGGTGATGGCTCGGTGCTCTACCCGGGTTCGTATGTGGATATCGCGGCGTCGATGGCCTTCACCTCCGTCACCTACGTCGATGTCGACGACCGTGCAGCGGCGTTCTTTCGAGATGCGGGCGGTATCGCAGAGATCGTCCAAGCGGGGGGCGGTGATGTCGACGCAAGGGTGAGGTTCATCCAGGCTGACTACACCGTGGACCTCGATCTGCCGGACGAGTCGTTCGACCTTCTCGTGTCGCTCTATGCGGGTTTCGTGTCGGAGGCGTGCACCACGTACCTCCGTGTCGGAGGGACGCTCCTCGTCGCACCGAGCCACGGCGATGTCGCCATGGCCGCCTTGGATCCCCGGTACGAATTGACCGGTGTCGTGGTGTCGCGATCCGGCGACTACCACGTGGTGGACGCGGACCTCGACACCTATTTGATCCCAGCGAAACCGGTACCGATCACGGTCGAGTACCTCCATGCGTGGGGTCGAGGCATTCGCTACACGAGGTCACCGTTCGCCTATCTGTTCACCCGTCGCGGCTGACCAGCGCGTGCGGCGAGCGGTGGCCGTCATCGGCCCTAGTATCCCGTCCCGGCGTCGTGCGATGCCCGCGGCGCACGCCGATGGCACCGACGGGTTTGCGGCGGCTGGTTCGACGGACGAAGGTACAGGGCTGGTATGGAAGCATCCACTGGGCTGATCGCAACTCGCTTCGGCGTCCTCGTCACGAGGGAGGTCCGCTGGTTCACTCCCGGTGAGGTTCCCGACGCCGTGCGCGATTGGTTCACGGCTGGCGGCAGACTCGGGTTCCGGGAGGAACGGCTCGATCGATACGATCGTCGCTCCGCCCTTCGTGGCATCGGTGTGAAGTATCGAGGAACCATGTCCTTGGACGCGAAGCACCTGCTCCGTGCCACCGACGATGTCGATCTCGGGAACGGAATCCGTGGCCGGGTCGAGGACTGGGTGAAGGTCGTGAAGCCGATCCCCGAGGACCATCCGCGCATCGTGGAGCAGCTCGTCGTCGTCGAGAAGGAACTGCTGACGAGGATCTACCGCTCCGGTGACGTTGCCATCGATGGTGGTGGTACCGGGTTCGGTTGCGAGGCGGAGCTCGCAGCCCTTCGCGTCGCCGGCCATACGGCATGGTCCCTCTGCCTCGAGTCGTTCGGTGATCCCTCGCAGCGAGAAGTGGCATTGGCCGAGGGTCTCGTCTCATTCCTCGCGGACACGCCGATCCCCGCTGGCATGGCCGTCACGAGCGCGGACAGCCGCGGCTATCCGACCTGGGTGTCGCAGTTCGCCGACGCGGCCTGACGATCGGGATTCACGATGCCTACCGACGGCATGGTCGCTTCGATCGGGCCGTGATGGGCAGAATGGTTCGTCAGCTCGATCGCGCCGCCCTCCAGTAACCCTCGTAGCGCGAGGCGAAACCACGAGCGGTCTCACCGTACGATGCGGCTCCCTGCGCCGCAGCCTCGATGAGGAGCTCCCTCCTGATCTCCGATACCAGGGCCGAGAGCATCGCTCGTGCGCTTGGATCCGGACACAAGCGGGGTGAATGGTCGATCGTCGCAAGGAGGGTGGCGAGATCGTGGTCGCTCCCGAGGAGCTCACCGAGGTCCGAGAGTCGTTGTGCCTCTGCGCCGACCACTTCGGGCCACAGGGGAGTCAGGGTTTCGAGCTGGTACCGCAGGTACTTGACCTGCTTGCGCCACCGGTGGAGCTCCTCAGTGGTCGGGTGCGCTCCGGTTCCCGGTACCGCCTTGCGGCCCCGGTGGTAGACGCGCCGGAGACCCCCCTCGATGGCGGCGAAGTCGTCGCGCACGTGGGATCGGGCCTCCGGTCGATCGACCGCCCGCCCGCCGCCGAAGCGCGTCCGCGCCGCCTTGAGCGTGATCGACAGGTCGGACATCAGTTGCCGGTCGTCGAACATCGACTTGCGGATCCGTCGATGGTCGACATCGAGGAGTGCCAGGGTGTCGCTGTAGGCATCGGGGGCGATCAGGTTCCGGTGGCGAACCACCACCGAGGTGAGTGTGTCGACCATCACGAGTGCGTCGCGAGGCGGAGCGAGCGTCCGGCCCACGTCTCGGAAGACCGCGTTCTCGTTGCGATAGATGTCGTCCCCGATCTCATCTCGCACGAGCCTGAGCAGTGCCCGGATGCGTTTCATGGCCTTCCGGGCCTCATGGACCGCTGGGTCGTGGTCCTGTTTCGTGGTGACGGCGTCGAGGACCCGGTCGATCTGGGTGATCATCACGCGACGCATCCCGATCGGGAAGGGCTCGTCGTTGTGGATCTCGACCTCGGTGGGCGGATCGGGATCTGCAACGGATTCGAGGTAGACCGGCACCCGGCGATGAGGTAGTGAAGTCATGGCTGGATGTCCAGGTCCAGTCCCGAGGTCGTCCGTTCACCCTTCGAGGTGAAGGGCCTACTCGAGGACGAAGGTGAGTTTCATGTCGACGCGGAAGTGCCTGATGGTCCCGTCCTCGGCGAGTTCGACCTTGTGTTCGGAGATCCATGCACCACGGATGCCGTCGATCGATTGCTGCGCCTTCGCGATCCCCTTGCGAATCGCATCCTCGAAGGATCCGGGGGAGGTGGACGTGATCTCGATCACCTTCGCAACTGACACCTGGGGCGCTCCTTTCACGGTTGCTCGCCTCGGTGCCAGCGTACACCGGCAGGCCCCCCTCTGGGCACCGATACATCGGCGGAGTCCGGATGATCGGGGATCGTCGGACCCTCTTGCCAATCGAACACATGTTCGATTAGAATGACGGCCCAGCGAGGACGCCCCACGCTGGTGCACGCGACGAGGACACACCGGACGTGGTCGTACCCCTACAGCACACCGACTTCGACGAGGTCGGGACAGACGTCGTATCCACCCTGGGGATGATCGCGCTCGAACCCGGTCAGGTCGCCGGCCTCACCGGTGTTCCCGGGAGCGGGCTCACCCGGCTGGGTCTTTCCCTGCTGCTTCCCCACACATCGGAGGGAGGTCTTGCGTATCTCGATGTGCGCGGATGGTTGAACCCCGCGGCGCTGTGGGAGATGGGAGTGTCCCCCGACCGCCTGATCGTGGTCCGATGCGCCGATGTGGTCGTCTGGAGCAGGGTCGTTGCGGCCCTGCTGCCCGGGGTCAGGGGTGTCTATGCCGAGGTGCCTTCCGGGGTACGCGATGTCGCACTGCGCCAGCTTGCTGCAAAGGCGCGAACCCACAGGACCCCGCTCGTCCTGCGCCCTCTCGCCGGGTCCATACCCAATGGGGTCGCCCAGCTGAGGCTCGAGGCCCACTCCACGACCTGGGAGGGCACCGATGCCGGACACGGCCACCTGACCAGGAGGAGGACCCTGCTCGAGGCATCGGGCAAGGCGGTACGCGGTAGGGAGCACACGATCGAGATCGAGGACCATGGAACGCACGATCTGCGTGTGGTACCCCCTGTGGGCGCTCACACGACCCGACGTTTCGCAGGATGAACCCACCCAGGCGATAGCCGACGACGGCAGGGTCATTGCCTGCAATGCCCTCGCGACCGACGCAGGGGTCGCCATCGGCATGCTGCGCAGGGCGGCCGAAGCCGTTTGCCCCTCCGTGGTCACCGTGCACCAGGATCTGACGGCCGAGATGGCCCGATTCGAGCCCGTGATCTCGCGGGTCGAGTCCCTCGTCCCGCGAGTGGAGGTCGTCACGGCCGGCATGCTCCTGATCCCCACCTCGGGGGCGGTCACGTACTACGGGGGAGAGGCCTCCCTCGTCGAGCGAATCGACAAGGAACTGGCCGGTCTTGGCGATGGCCATCGTGTCGGGGTGGGTTTGGGACCCTTCGCCGCCGAACAGGCCGTGCGGATGACCAGCGGTGATGCGCCAATCCTCGTGGTCGAGGACGATCGCCAGTTCCTCGAGGCGATGGACGTGGAGGCCCTCGGCAGCGAGGATCTCGCCGCCACGTTCCGTTGGCTCGGCATCACCACGCTCGGGGCACTCGCCGAGTTGCCGCGCGATGCCGTCGTGTCACGATTCGGCAGGCAGGGACTCGAGGCGCACCGTGTTGCACTGGGTGTGGACCGTCAGGTCGATCCGCGCACGATTCCCGATGATGTCGGGGTGTCCGAGGACTTCGACCCGCCCGTCGATGACATGGAGCAGGCGGCGTTCCTCGCGAGGAACCTCGCCCAACGCCTCATCAGCGGTCTCGCCGTTCATGGGCTCGCGCCCCACAAGGTGGTCGTCACCGCCCGAGCTGGTGATGGATCCTCCCGGACCAGGACGTGGAGGAGCGCTGACCCGTTCGATGATCGCACCCTTGCGGAACGGATCCGATGGCAGCTCCGAGCGTGGATCGAAGGTGTCGGTGCCGGCATACACGGGGGCATGGTCTCACTGCGGCTCGACCCCGGCGACATGTCGGATCAGGGGCGCCAGATGGCGCTCTCGGAGGATGCGAGGAGCACGGCCGAAACCCAGCGAGCTCTCATGGAGGTACAGGCCATTGCCGGGACCGACAACCTCCTCGTGGCCAGTCCGCAGGGTGGCCGGAATCCCGGCGATGACGTGCTGTGGAGTCGGTGGGGGGATCGGCCGGTCGTGGCTGTCCGGGATGTCGCCGCACCGTGGCCGGGGCGCGTACCGAGCCCCGCGCCTGCCCTCGTTCCCCCGAGCGTGGTTCCCTTTGCGGTTCGTTTCGTCGAAGGCGTGCCCGACGAGGTGCGGCTCCGTTCACGGTGGGAACCCGTCTTGTCGTGGGCCGGTCCATGGCGACATGTCGGTCGGTGGTGGGACGGCGAAGGGACGTCGGATCGCTATCAGATCGTCACATCCGTCGGCGCCTACCTGTGTGAGGTTCGCGACGGCAGGACGTACTTGCTGGGGGTGTACGACTGATGGAATACTCGTTGGTCAGTCCGTCCTCATGCCTGCCTCGCACGATGCATGGCCTGCGTACACCGTCCCCATCTCGGTCTCGACGGCGTCGGCGAATGGCCGCAGGTCGTCCTTGTTCGTCATGTCTCTGGTCACGATCGGCGGCAGGATCCGCACCACCACCGAACCGGGGTGGAACACCTTGGAACCGGGCGTCGAGATGCGGTCCGTGCCCTCGATCACGACGGGGAGCAGTGGCAGTCCCGTGTCGATGGCGATGCGGAAGGCCCCGCGCTTGAAGGGGAGGAGTTCGCCATCCCTGCTCCGGGTCCCCTCGGGGAACACGAGCAGCGAATAGCCGCGCTGCGCGGCGATCTCGACGCCGGCGTTGATCGCTGCTCGAGACGAGCCACTCGAGTCGCGATCGATCTCGATGATGCCGATCGCTCGCATGCCCTGTCCTATGACGGGGTACCGGAACACCTCCTTCTTCGAGAGGAACCGGCCGTGGATGGGGAGCACACGGAACAACAGGGGGATGTCGAACATCGACAGGTGGTTCGACGCGACGACGTAGCGCTGACCTGGATCGACGTTGTCGATGCCCTCCACCGTGATACTGACGGGAGGGATGGCGAGGAAGAGGTTCGCCCAGTGCTCGACGATCCTGTCCTGGGTCTTCGTCTTCGGGTCGATGGCGACCACGATGACGACCGCAATGGCCAGGACCATCGTGTAGAGGAACAACAAGGGCACGAGCACGAACGTGCGCGCCGCTGCGATGGAAGTTCTCGAGCATGCCGGTAGCGTAGACCCGATCGGAAGGGTGGGGACATGAGGACCGTCACGGTCGAGGCCGCACGGCGTATCGCACTTGGGGCGCAGGGCTTCGCCGACGCAAACCCTACGGGTCGTGTCGATGCGAGGCACTTCCGTAGGGTGATGCGAAGGATCGGACTCGTGCAGCTCGATTCCGTCAACGTCTGTGTTCGCACGCACTACATGCCCTTCTACGCCCGGCTCGGGCCCTACGACCGCGATCATCTCGATCGCTGGCTCAACGACAGCGGTGAGAACTTCGAGTACTGGGCCCACGAGGCTGCAGTGCTGCCGGTGGACCGCCATCCGCTGTGGCGTTGGAAGATGGACACGATGAAGCCATGGCGCAGCACCGAGGCGTTGATGCGTGAGCATCCCGGCGTCATCGAGAGCGTGTTCGAACAGGTCCGCGACGACGGACCCCTCACCGTTCGGGACCTCGATGCGCCGAACCACCGCAACGAGCCCTGGTGGGGCTATGGACCGGGCAAGGTCGCCCTCGAGCACCTCTTCGCTCGTGGCGACATCACCGCGGTGCGCACCGGCAACTTCACCAGGCTCTATGACATCCCGGAGCGTCGGCTCCCGGTATCGGCGATGAACGCGGCCCCGATCGACAAGCAGGACGCCTATCGAATCCTCCTGCGCGATGCGGTACGCCATCACGGCATCGGGACCCTCCACGACATAGCCGACTACTACCGCCTGCACATCCCGACGGCGCGACCGATCCTCGCGGCGATGGCCGAAGCCGGGGAGATCGAACCGGTCTCGGTACCCGGGTGGCCCTCGCCGACGTATCTCGATCCCGAAGCGGTGCGACCCCGGGCAGTGCGTGGCGCCACCTTGTTGAGTCCCTTCGACCCCGTCGTGTGGTATCGCGAACGCGCCGAGCGATTGTTCGGCTTCCGGTACCGGATCGAGATCTACGTACCCGAAGCCCGACGCGTCCACGGCTACTACGTCCTGCCGTTCATGCTGGACGGGGACCTCGTCGCCCGCGTCGACCTCAAGGCTGATCGGGCGGCGTCGACGCTCCTCGTGCAGTCATCCTTCGTGGAGTCGGAGGGTCGGAGGGTTCCGGTGGCGAATGCCCTTGCTCGCGAGCTCGAGACCTTCTCGCAGTGGATGGGGCTGAGCGACATCATCGTGCGTCCGAAGGGGAATCTCGCCGTGGACCTGGCACGGGCCCTCTGACGGACGCGAGGTGCCCGAACGCACGGTGCCCGAACGCACGGTGCGTCGATGTCGCCAGCGACACGAATGCCTCGCTCCCGGCTCAGCCGAGATGGAGACCGATGATTCGGTAGCCGGGAGGGAGGATCGCCGTGCGGGTTCCTCCCCGGTTCCAATCGACGAACGCCACCTGGGCGTCGCCGATGAGGAGGAAGAAGCTGCCGTCCTCGGTGAACCCGACGGGTTCGAGGTCGTCGGGAACGGTCACGACCCGTTTGGCCCGGAGGTCGCCTCCGGTGACTTCGAGGGTCGTCGAGCCGTCATCCCGATTGACGAGCATCCCGATGAGGTCCGAGCTTTCGGAGGTGGCCACGAAGACGGCGCCATCCCGAGGGTCGTCCGTCGCCTCGACGGGTTGTCCCGATCGTCGATCCACGAGCGTCCAGGTCGTCCCGTCGTGGAACACCGCCACGATGTCGTCGGTTCCGGTGGCAGCGGCACCGGGCAGCCGCCATCGCTCCTCCCCGTCGGGGGTGTACGCGATCGTCGAGCGATCCTCGATGAGCTCGTTCACGACGAATCCGGACCGGTCCCACTGGACCAGCGCAACCCGATCGGGCAGGGTGAGGGCGACGGTCTCGTCCTCGATGGTCCCGGTCCGGCCGCTGAGGGTCGCCGTTCGGATCTCGTAGGCGTCCTCGGCCGGTGCGACCCAGGCGATGCGCGCCACCTCGGTGGCGTGCCAGATGTAGTTCGTGACACCGACGAGATCGGGTTCATCGGTCACGTCGCGCACGGAACCGAGGTAGAGGCCACATGGTCGCAGTCCGCACGTCATGACCGCCACGGCGCGTCCCCCACGATCGAAGGAGGCATCGACGAACCGGCCGGCTGGGGTCTCCTCGAGGTCGAGCGCCGTGGCCTTCGGTTCGCGGAATGATGGATCCCACGACAGCGCCCACAGCATGTCGTCGCGTTCGGCGATGATCGTGAGCCGATCGGTGCGTCCTCCGAGGAGGTCCTCGAGCCGTGGCGGGATGGTGGTCGCGGTGGTCGTCGATCCATCGATCTCCTCGCCTGTGCTCGCGAACTCGTCAGGTCCAATCGGCGGAGGGTCCTCGAACTGCAGGGCGCCGAACGCGGCGACGGATGCCACCACGATCACGATCGCCGTTGCGGCGATCGCCAACGGAAGCCATGGACGCCGCTCCGACCGTGGGCCGTGGTCCTCGTCAGGATCGGATGTCGATGGCGCAGGAGCGAACGAGGCGTCATCATCGATCGGAATCGGGCGTACCCGGCGTTCGTCATCCCTTGAGTGCATGGAGCGATGGTACGGCGTGAATCCGGGTTGTGCGGGCCGCGCCGAACCGCACGAGGGATGCGCTGGTCAGCGCGGTCGGATGCATCCGTGTCCATCGCCGGCGGCTCACCTAGGGTGTGTCGCCATGGATGGACCTCCGCACCCCGACGATCCGAAGGCCGACTGGCGTGCGTGGGCGTCAGGGATCGACCATGGCAGCGCCAGCGCCGGAGTGGTCGGGCACCTCGCTGCGTGGCCGCCGATCCACGGCGTCATCGCCACCTTCCTCCCCATGCCGGGGGAGGTGGACCTCACGTCACTCCTCGAGATCCCCCACGGCCGTTTCGTCGTGCCGCGGATCGAGGCCGATGATCATCTGACGCTCCACGACCTGCGTTCGGCCGAGCTCGTGCGACACCCGTGGGGATTCCTCGAGCCGTCGCCCTCGAGTGTTCCCATCGATCCCGACGGCGTCGACGTGATCCTCGTGCCAGGCATGGCATTCGATCGCCGAGGCGGTCGTCTCGGCCGTGGCAAGGGCATGTACGACCGCCTGCTGGCGCGACTCCCGCACGGCGTCGTTCGGATCGGAGTGGTGTCTGGGGCCGGAGTCGTCGACGCCGTTCCGTTGGCCGACCACGACATGCGGGTGGATTGGCTCGTGACCGAACGAGGCGTCCTCAGGGCGGGCCCGGACCTGCCGGCGAGAACACAAGCGGTGGTGGCAGCGGCAGCAGACAAGGGCATCGCGGCGGCGATGATCCGATTTCCGGAGGGCACCAAGACCTCAGCGGATGCGGCACGTGCCGTCGGCGCCGAGCTGGGTGCGATCGCCAAGTCGTTGGTCTTCGTCGTCGATGGTGTGCCCGTGCTCGTGATCTGTTCCGGCGACCGTCGAGTGGACACCGAGAAGCTTGCCGGTCTCCAGGGCGGGGCGGATGCCAGGCCCGCGCCGCTCGACACCGTCAGGGAGGTGACGGGTTTCGTCGCCGGGGGCACACCGGCTGTGGGACATGCACATCCAATGCCGGTCCTCGCAGATGCCAGCCTTGCCCGCTACCGTTGGGTCTGGTCGGCGGGTGGGACGCCAGATACGGTGTATCCGGTCGCGCTCGACCGATTGATCGCTGCCACCGACGCACGGTGGGTAGACCTAGCTGAACGGGGTGACTGTGGCTGACTGGAACGGCAGTACTGCCTTGATCGTCATCGATGTCCAGAAGGGCTTCGACGACGGCGCATTCTGGGGGCCTCGTAACAACCCCGATTGCGAGATGAACGTCTTCAACCTGATCAAGGCGTGGCGTGACCAGCAATGGCCCGTCGTCTTCGTGAAGCACAATTCCACCAAGCCGTCCTCGCCCCTGGCGCCCGGCGGCAAGGGGAACGAGTTCAAGGATGTCATCACGGGCGATCCCGACCTGCTCGTCACCAAGAGTGTGCACTCGGCCTTTTACGGCGATCCCGATCTCGATGCTTGGCTCAAGGAGCACGGTATCACCGGCGTTGCGATCTGCGGGATCCAGACCAACATGTGCTGTGAGACCACGGCCCGCATGGCGTCGGACCTCGGCTACGACTTGTTGTTCGTCGAGGATGCGATGCACACCTTCGACCTCACGACCCCGACGAAGAAGGTCTATCGCGCACGCGAGATCGCGCGGTACACCTCCTTGTCGATCGACGCAGACTTCGGTCGCGTCGTGCGAACGTCCGATCTCGTCGACTGATCCGGCTCGAGTGGAGCCCGGCCTGGGGCACGCAACGGGCGCTGTCAGGCTTCGTCCTCCAACGCCATGATGCCCGCGGCGTCGATTGACAAGCCGATGGCCTCACCACGATCCACGGCTGTGTCGGTTACCAGGTGCATGACAACGTCCGCTTCGATGCCCACGGCCGTGCGATAGCGGCCGTCGCGGAAGAGGCACGACGTCACGGTGCCCGTCAGATCGCCCGCCGTGTCCATCGTCACGGCGTCCGCACGGACAGCGACCATCTTCGCCGTGTGCCCCACCATGGCGCCGGGGACGATGTTCGCGTGCCCCATGAACTGCGCGATGAACTTCGTTCGGGGATCCGACCACATGGCCTCGGGCGTGTCCGACCGCAGAATGCGGCCATCGCGCATCACGGCCATACGATCGGCGAAACCCTCGGCTTCCGTGCGCTCGTGCGTCACGTACAGTGCCGTCGTCCCGAGACCCTCGACGATGCTCCTCATCTGCGTCAACAGGTCGTCCTTGAGCGCCTGGTCGAGTGAGCCGAGCGGTTCGTCGAACAGGATCACCGACGGTTCGGGAGCGAGCGTGCGCGCCAATGCGACGCGCTGGCGTTCGCCACCAGAGAGTGCGGTGATCGGCCGATCCGCATGATCCGGGAGATCGACGACATCGAGTAGCTCCTCGACTCGCGCGTTGCGCCTCGCAGGCGGCTGACCTGCCATGCGCAGTCCGAAGCCAACGTTCTCGGCGACCGTGAGGTGGGGGAACAGGGCGAGGTCCTGGAACATGAGCCCCACGCTGCGCTCGTGGGGTGGGAGGCCGGTGACGTCGCGTCCATCGACCTCGACGGTGCCCGTCGCCGACGGTTCGAGGCCGGCAATGATCCGCAGCAGCGTGGACTTGCCAGCCCCCGAGGGACCCATGATGGCGAAACGCTCGCCAGCGGCGACCTCGAGACCCACCGCGTCGAGGACCTGCTCGGATCCGAACGTCATCGAGATGGCGCGCACCGTGATCGTCATGATCGCCGCCGTCGAGCGGATCCGAACGCCTCGATGGCGACGATGGCTCCCGCCGTCACCACCATCAGTATCACGCTCATCGCGAGAGCAGCGCCGAATGGCGCGTCGCCCGGACGTCCCAGGTAGCGGAAGATCGCAACGGGAATCGTCGGGGTCGATGGTCGCGCGATGAACGATGTGGCGCCGAACTCGCCCATCGAGATCGCAAACGCGAACGCTGCCCCGACGAGGAGCGCTGATCTCACGATGCGCAGGTCCACGGACCA
The DNA here is from genome assembly GCA_963759175.1 of uncultured Acidimicrobiia bacterium. Classification (GTDB taxonomy): domain Bacteria; phylum Actinomycetota; class Acidimicrobiia; order Spongiisociales; family UBA5794; genus SZUA-442. The sequence goes on along the minus strand of CAVWXP010000008.1, from coordinate 150,576 downwards.
GAACGTCCGGAACGGCCCCGCGCCGAGCGTCGCTGCTGCCTCGCGGATGCTGGCACCGATGCTGCCGAGTGCGGGATTGACCGTTCGCACCACGAACGGTATGCCCACGAGGGCGTGCGCGATGGGAATGAGGAGCGCCGAGCCCCGAATGTCGATCGGCTGACCCAGTGCCAGGAGGAACCCGAATCCGATGGTGACCGCAGACGTCCCGAGGGGAAGCATCACGAACAGGTCGAGTGTCCGTCCGACCGTCGGCCTGGTGAACGTCATCGCGCTGGCGGCGAGGACACCGATGCCCATGGCGATCAGCGTCGCGGCAATGGCAAAGACGAGGGAGTTGATGATCGCCTCGGTCGGCGAGACGAAGCCCGCGCTGCTTGCGGGGAGGTCCACGAGGTTCGTGTAGTTGGCCCACCCGAATCCACCGCCGGGAGTCTGCAACGACCGTGCCACGAGCATGCCGAGGGGGACACCGAGGAATGCGAGGGTGACCGTGAGGATCGACCCGACAGCGATGCGTTCACCGCGGGTGCGCGGTGGGCGACCCCCGCTCATCTCCTGGGTGAACGAGGTCTTGGTTCGACGTTCGATGGCGGCATAGATGACGAGCACCGCCCCTATACCCACGATCTGGAGGATCGCCAGCGTGGATGCCACGTCGAGGCGCAGGAACGCTGTTGCCTGCCGCCAGATCTCCACCTCGATCGTGGTGCGGGTGAGGTCTCCGAGGACGAGCACGACGCCGAACGAAGTGAACGAGAACAGGAACACGAGCGCACTGGTGGCGGCGATGGCCGGTCGGAGGAGGGGGAGCGTGATCGTACGGAACGCCGACCACGACGAGGCACCCAGTGTGCGTGCGGCGTCCTCGAGGCGCGGATCGATGCGAGACCAGTACGAACCGACGCCGCGGACGACCACCGAGAAGTTGTAGAAGACATGGGCCATCAGGATGATGGCCAGGGTCCCGGTGAGGTCGACTCCGGTGACACCCCGGGGGCCGACCAGGTTCAGGAATGCGGTTGCGACGACGAGGGTCGGCAGGACGAATGGCACGAGCGTGAGGGCACCGAGGATTCGCTTCCCTCGGAACGTGAATCGTGCGAACACCCATGCGGCCGGCAGGCCGAAGGCCACGGTGAGGATCGTCGATGCAATCGCCTGCCACAGCGTGAATGCGGCGACGCCCTGGAGCGACGGATCGGTGAGCACATCGGCAAAGACCGACAGGTCGAAGGAGCCGTCGACGGTCAATCCTCGGCGGCTGATCGTGAGCAGTGGGTAGACGAAGAAGTAGCCGAGGAACAGGATGGGGACGGCGAGCAGCGCAAACCCACCGACCGTGCGCGTCGTGGGACGCCTCACGACCGTGCGATCGCGGTCCATTCCTCGATCCATCGTTCCCTGTTCTGTTGGATGCGGTCTGGTTCCATGGTGACCGGGTTCGCCGGGAAGGTCGTGTGTTGCACGAACACGTCGGGGAGCGTGGCCTCCGTGTTCGCCGGATACACGAACATCGAGAGTGGCACGTCCTCCTGAACGGGGATCGACAGTAGATAGTCGATGAGCTTCCGGCTCGAGGCCACGGAACGGGTTCCGTCCAGGATGCCTGCGTACTCCACCTGTCGGTAACACGTCGTCTCCATGACACCGGTCGGTGCCTCGTCGAGCTCGCCGAAGAGGACTTCCGCCGGAGGCGACGAGGCGTACGACACGACCAGCGGTCGTGTTCCGCCGGAACGGGTGAACTCGGTGTTGTAGGCCTGGGTCCAGTCGGAGGCGACCTCCACATCGTTGGCGAAGAGGCTCTCCCAGTACGCCTGCCATCCGGGGTCGCCGAACGCCTCGATGGTCAGCAACAGGAACGCGAGCCCTGGGGAGGAGGTTGCGGGATCCTGAACCACGAGCAGTCCTCGGTACTCCGGCGCCGCCAGGTCGGTGAGGTCCTGTGGGGGTTCGAGGCCGAGCGATGCGAGCGCAGGAATGTCGTAGTTGATGCAGACGTCGCCGTAGTTGATGGGGGTCACCGCATCCGACGCGGGAAGGAGGCCTTCGGCCACGGCATCGACCGCGGGGGATCGGTAGGGGACGAAGATGCCCTCGTCGATGGCGCGTGACAAGAACGTCGTGTCGATGCCGTAGAGGACGTCTGCGATCGGGTTGTCCTTCGTCAGGATCGCCTGATTGACCACCGACCCCGCATCCCCGGCGGTCTGGAGGGTCACCGTGATGCCCGTCTCGTTCGTGAACGCCTCGAGGAGCCCCTCACTCAGCGCGAATGAGTCATGGGTGAGCAGGACGATCTCGGAATCACCCGAGTCGTCGGTACAGGCGGTGGCCAAGAGCATCACGGCGAGTGCGAGCGTGATCCACGCCCTCGTGCGTGTTGCCGTATGTGCGATGTTCTTGCGCATGGTCATGTTCCTTCGATGATGACGAGACCGACACCGTCACGGATGGAGACGATGGCGGTGTCGTGGGTGATCTCGTTGCTGACTCCCCGTGTGCTTCCGGCGGCGAGGTCCTCGTTCTCGAGTTGCCACCGTGTGCCGGTGACCTCCACGCCACGTAGATCATCGACCGGGATGACGCTGAGTGCTCGTCCCTCGGCGCCGCTCACGGTGACGGGATGGCCGGGGCGAGCGACGCGCACGCGCCCGGTGGCTGTGTGCCACGTCACCTCGGTGTCGGCCCACCGCAGCGACGTGAGGCCCATGGCCACGCCCAGGAGATGGGCGATCGTGCCACCTTCGCCACCGTGGATGTCGATCCGGGTGGCGCCGCGGTCGATGGCCGCGGCGAGCGCGAGCTCGAGATCGGTTTCGTCCTTGTCGATGCTGTGGCGAACGACGGGGATGCCGCGTGCCTCGGCATGCACGAGGCCCTCGGGTGACACGGAGTCCATGTCACCGACGAGGAGGTCTGCTTCGATGCCATGGGCCAGGGCGTTGTCGTACCCGGAGTCCGCGGCGATCACGAAGGCACGGGGGTCGGGGTTCGGCGGAAGGAGGACTTCGCCGCCTGCGATGACCGTCACGATGGTGGGTTCCACGGCTTCCTCCGCTGGCATTATCCAGTCTCAGGTTCAACGGGTCGGTGCGGGTGCACCCTCTCAGCCCGACGTGCGAGCTCCCCGGTGTGGTTGGTGGGTTGATCGCAAGGGTACCGGATCATTCGTCGCTACGGGCTTGACATGCCATCGTCAATGTGACATCATGATGACATCACCAAGACAGCAATGGCGGAAGGAAGCCTCATGTTGTGGTACAACAACCCGGACAGCGTCGAAGCGATACGGGCATCACGGCTCGAACACCGGTCGACCATCCCGAAGAGGGGGATGCATCTGGTGCGCACCGTGGACGATCAAGCACACTGAGACATCATCGAGACATCATGCGGGCAACCAAAGGCAGGGAACCGATGGACATCGACGGAGTGGTAGGACAGATCAACGCCATCATCTATGGCCAGCTACGCATGGCGGGGGACGACCCGTCGGTCGAGGCCGCAGGTGAGGCGATGTTGCAGGTCATCGAACCGGCCCTGCGCCAGGCAGGGATGGCGCTCGCCGAACAGGCCGCGTCGGAGGTCGGGGCGCAACTCGATGACCGTCGTATCGATGTGGTGCTCGCCCACGGCCAACCGACGCTCGTCGTGCACACCATCGACGATGTCGTCACCGTCGCGTCCGAGGAGTTGGATGCCCGGATGACGGTTCGCCTGCCGGAGGACCTCAAGGAGGACCTCGAGGAGGCCGCCCAGGGTTTGGGGGACTCGGTCAACACCTTCGTGGTGCGAGCGCTGACGTCCACGACGCGGGCGGGGAAGCGATCCTCGCGCTCGACGTTCACAGGGACGATCGAGACATGACCGAACGCATCGAGACCCATGAGATCGTGTCCGGAGGACTCGTCGCATTGGCGATCCCTGCAGGTGACATCCGGTGCAAGGAAGGGCCCGAGGGAACGGTCGTGATCGCGATGTCCGGCAGCGCTGACGCGCTCGACGCACTCGACGTCGACGCATCGGCCGAAGCCATCGCCGTTCGTGCCACAGCAGCGAAGCGCCGCCGTTGGTTGCGCGGAGGTTCGATCGACACCGTCGTCACGATGCCGAGGAACCTCGACCTCACGATCGATCTCGGCGCGGGTGACGTCGCCGTGATGGGCGTTGCGGTGCGGGACATCGAGGTGCAGCTCGGAAGCGGCGATATACGCGTCGACGATGTGTCGGGCACGACCGAGGTCCGAGTCGGTGCGGGCGACGTGCGACTCGGGAGCCTGAGTGGCCTGGCAAAGGTGTCGTCGGCCGCAGGAGACGTCCGTGTCGATGCCGTGTCAGAGATCACGGTGTCGACCGCCGCTGGTGATGTGTACCTCGGGGATGTGTCCGAGGCTGCTCGCATCAAATCCGCGACAGGGGACATCCGGGTGCGTCGTTTTGCGGGCAGCGACCTGGAGATCAAGACGATGTCCGGCGACGTCGGGATCGGTCTCGTATCGGGCATGGTGGTGAAGGCTGCGGTCAAGACGCTTTCTGGCGACTTCCGGAACCGCATCGAGCCGACGCCGGGACCGCGGGTCGGGTCCATGAACCTCACCGTGAACTCGTTCTCCGGGGACGTGACACTCCGCACGGCGAAGTGAGCCTCCGCCGCCGTGGGCGGCGGATACCCGGGTAGAGACCGACATCGCGATCACGTGGTGATCCCCCATCGGCCTTGGTACCGTCCGGTCCGATGACGATCGACGTAGCTGACATCCTCGCGGCCCATCAGTTCGGTCCCACCGTGGGGGACTGGCGACCCCTGTTCATCGCGATCGCCGGAGGATCCGGTTCGGGCAAGACGACGATCGCCCAGTCCGTGGTCGACCTCGTGGGCCGCGACTCGGTGGTGTACCTGCAGCAGGATGCCTACTACCGCGACCAGCAGCACCTCGCGTTCGAGGACCGCACGAAGATCAACTATGACCATCCCGACTCGATCGAGAACGAGTTGCTGATCGAGCACCTCGATGCCCTCCGCAACGGTCAACCGATAGAGCGGCCCGTGTACGACTTCTCGAGCCACACCCGCACCACGAAGACCGTCACCATCGTCCCCGAACCGGCGGTGATCGTCGAGGGCATACTCGTGCTTGCGGACAAGGATCTGCGAAAGCTGTTCGATGTGCGGGTCTACATCGACACCGAACCCGACGTGCGGCTGATCCGCCGACTCCAGCGAGACATCCTCGAACGCGGCCGAACGGTCGAGTCGGTGTTGCGCCAGTACGAAAAGACGGTGCGACCGATGCACTACCAGTTCGTGGAACCATCGAAGCGCTACGCCGACATCATCATCCCCGAGGGCATCAACGCTGGTGCGATCGGGACCGTGTCATCGATGATCAAGCACTTCCTGGATCAGACGGTCTGACCGCGTCGCTGTCGGGACCCTGTCGACGGTGTGCTTCCCAGATCTCGACGAGGCGATCGGCGACGGGTCGTGCCACCTCGGCGAACACGAGGTGTCCTGGGGCCGACGCATGGAACAGGTCACCGGCGAACATCTCGGGTTCCTCGCGAAATCTGCGCTCCATCACGTCCCATGCGTTGGACTTGACGGTGCGGGGGAAGTCCCGCGCCACCCGTGCGACGGCGTGATCGATCGATCGGGAGCGGAGGCGCACGACGCCCTGGGCGAGCGCCGGGATCCGGGGAATCGTTCCGAGGTCGCCGATTCCTGAGAGACCGACGGCAGCGACCCGACCATGGAGGATCGTGACCAACTCCCGGTAGTCACGCTCGAATGCCCGCACCGACGTGCCCCGGAGCGCATCGTTGGACCCCACCGAGACATACACGATGTCGGGATTGGTCGCGAGGGCTGCGCCGAGCTGGTTCTCCAGTACGTCGCGTACCTTGGATCCGCCCACGGCCATGATCTTCACGTCGACCCGGTAGCGCGAGGCGAGGTGGAAGGCGACCTGGCGTACCCAGGAGTCATCCAGGGGATCGACACCGGGGGCGGTCACGGAACTGTCGCCGACGAAGGCGATGGTGAGTGGTGGAGCGTCGGGTGGCCCGAACACGCCCGATGGATCCTGGTTGTCGTACGTCGGGAGGTCGTCGCGGAGGATGGCATGCGCGAGCTGGCCGACGAGGACGGTCCCTGCGGCGAGGGGTGGGCGGACGACCCTCCACACATGCATGTATCGATCCTCGCAAGTCCTCGACGGTATGTGAACCGTATCCCGAGGGTGACTAGTCCGTCCTTGTGTACCCCGGATGGATCTCGAGTCCCCACGCGAAGGTGCCGATTCTTGTCGTATGGAATCGGAACGGACGACAGCAATGGTGCGGCTCATGCGTCGCCTGCGGGCGAGTGAGCGTGGGGTCTCGATGGTCGAGTACGTGCTCGTCGCCGCCTTGGTGTCCGCCATTGCATCGGCAGGACTCTCAGCGATATCGGGCGGGACCGGGGACACGTTCGACGAAGCGGGAGCCGCCCTCAGCGATCCGGGCAATGTTCAGGTGATCAGCCCCGATCTCGAGGGTGATGGCGACGAGGACACCGACGAGGACGCTGACGAAGAGACCACGGACCTCCCTACCGAGGCCACGGGGTCGTCCGGCGGTGGTGCTGGATCCGGTGGTGACGGCGGTGGCGACTCGGGTTCTGGTGGCGGCGACGCCGGAGATGATGACGATGCGCCAGGCGATGGATCCGATGATGCCGGCGATGGCGACGATGGTGCTGCCGGTGACGACGACGAATCTGGCGACGATGATGCTGCCGGTGACGATGACGAATCTGGCGACAACGGTGCTGGCGACGATGGTGCCGCCGGTGACGATGATCAATCTGGCGACGACGATGGCGATGCCGATGGTGACACCGAGACCATTACGGAGACCGCCGGAGTGTTCGCCGAGTTCTCGGCCACCTTCGCGCTGGTGGACGGCGAGGTCGAACTCGACGACGTTGCGACATCGGCCTGGACCTACACGGTGACGGTGGACAATCCCAACAAGATGGTCCTGAAGTTCCTCAAGCCCGGGACCGGCGAGCAGATGAAGGTCCGGTGCTGGATCACCTCGAGCGGGGCTCTCAAATCGAAGGTCGTCGAACTCTGACGGCACGGGCTGCCTGGCCACCATTCACCCTCTCGGCGGACTGCGTCAGCCGTCGGACAGTGGTCCCTTGAGGATCCTCTCAGAGAACAGCATTACGTACTCGCAGTTCTTGCAGGCGATCTGGACGAGCTTCCGCTGCTTCTTCGGGTTGAACACCTCGGCTTCACGCGTCACGCCGATGCGTCCGGCGTAGCCCCACACCGTGCCTCGACACACCGGGCACCGCAGCCCCCCGTCGGCGTGCTTGAGTTGGATCCAATCGAAGGCGTTCTGGATAGCGCCCTCGTCGATGATCTCGTCCTCGGGCTTCTGGAAGTATCCGGGCATCGGCCGACACGCTAGACGCACTGCCGTCGTGGTCCCGGTAATGCCGGGCCTGTTCACCGTGGATCGTCCGTGGGATCATGAAAGGGAGGTGTGATGATGGCCAGATCGGTCGGGCTTCTGGTGGCCATGGCGATGCTCGCAGCAGCCTGTGGGGATGCGGGTCCTGCGTCAACGGAGCTGACGACTTCCATGGCACCAACTCCTGTTTCGTCGACGGTGACACCGACGACCTCGACCGCCTCGACCACTCCTCCGGACACGTCGCAGACGAGCACCACGACGGCCCCGGCGACGACTGCGACCACCGCAACGACGGTCGCCCCGGATCCTCCCACTCCCGTTCCGACACCGGGGCCACTGCCGGGATCGGTGTGGTGGGTCGTCGGTGTCCCGGCCGATGACGTCCTCAATGCGAGGGCGGGGCCTGGTGTCACCGAGGCGATCGTGTCGACATTGGATGCCGATGGCGGCACGGTTGTGGTCACCGGTGAGGCCCGGTTGGTCGATTCGAGCCTGTGGTGGGAGGTCGACATCGAGAGCGACCGGGCCTGGGTGAACGCTCGATACCTCGGAGCCCTGGCGGACACATGGGACATCACGTCGTGGCTGGTCGAACGTGCGGGCGACATCCCGGTCGCTGGGTCCATGGAGGAACTCGTGGACCAGGTGCTTGCCCTGCGTGGCGGTGACGACGCGACGGTGATCAGTGTCGGACTGTCGGAGGATGGCCTGTTCGGCGAGGCGGCCCTCGACGTGTTCACTGGACCGGACGATTCCATTCGCGGTGAGCGATTGCGTGTCTTCGGACAACGGATCGACGCCGGCGGTCCATTCGGGCTCTACGCCGTCGAGGCCACGCCGATCTGCTGGCGGGGAGTGGATCAGGCCGGACTCTGCGTGTAGCGCTCGGACGGCCCTGCCGCACTGGCATGGGCCACGGTGCGTGCAGCGCGGCGACTCCCGGCTCTGGCAGACTGGTCCCATGCACTACCGACACGTCCAGTGGGGGTGGATCGTCGTGCCCTACACCGTGGGGTCCGCAGCCGTCATCGCGACCATGATGAGGGCCGATGGCGATGAGCTCGATGCCTGGGCGTGGGTCGCAGTTGCTGGCTTCGTGCTGGCTCTCGGTGTGCTCCTCGTGTGGTTCTCGCGCCTCGAGGTGACCGTCGATGACAGCCGTGTACAGGCGGCGTTCGGCCTCGGCAGGCCATCGCGCACGATCCCGTTGATGGAGGTCGTCGGTGCAGAGAGTGTGCGCAATCGATGGTGGTACGGATTCGGTGTGCGACGTGCTCCGCAGGGGTGGATGTACAACGTCTGGGGCCTCGATGCGGTCGACGTGATCAGGGCTGACGGCACGCGCTTTCGGATCGGGACGGATGATCCGGATGCCCTCACGGCGGCGATAGTGCTTCGACGCAGCGGCTGACCGTTCTTCGACCTGTAACACGCCGTTTCCTCCATGGTCATCGTCGTGGACGATGCTTGTCCCATGATGTCGAGGCACAGTCTGTCGATGCACAACGGGGACGATGGCTCGCCGCTGGCGCACGACGTTTGGTTGCGCTCGCATCATGCGCGTGTCACGGCATGTGTTTCCGAGGTCCGTGGTGATGGTGGCCCCCGTGCCCCCGTTCGCGGTCGTACGGGGATCGAACCGGCCCAGCGGTTTCGGTTCCTGGGGCTTCCTCTCTCGCTGAGGGTCACCATCACCAACCTCGGATTCTGGTTGATGGGCCGGATCGCTCTCGGCCGTTGATCACGTGCAGATTGGCGGTTCGCGCTATGCGGCACCGCTATTCGGGCGTACGGTGGAAGCATGGACGTGTACGTCGTGTTTGCGGCCCACAACACCAGGGCACATGCGGCGGCCGATGCCATCGTCTCCCATGCCCACACGTGCGGGCATCGAGCAGTTGCGCGAACGCTTGAGGATGCGGACAACGCTGAGGTCGTCGCGAGCGACGTCCTCGTCGTCGGTTGTTCGGCCCGGGTCGACACACCCTTCGGCGGGCGCCAGGCGCAGCGCGCAGGGGCGTGGGCGGCTGGATTGCCCGACCTCGCTGGCAAGCCGACCGTGGTGTTCTGCACGTTCAGCTTCTTCCCACACACATTCGCCGACGTGACGACCCGCACCGCCGAGGTACTCGATGGGCTCGAGCGTCAGGTCGAGCAACGGGGAGGGATGGTTGTCGGATCGGCTTCGATCCTGAACCGAAAGATCGAAGCCGGTGCCGCATCGGTGATCGATGCGCTCACGAACCACTTGGCTGCCTAGCGGTACGTCGTTGCGTGTGCGTCGGGGAAGCGGTCGTCGGTGTCAGTCGGTCGAGTCCGGGTGCTCATAGCCCACGACGCCGTCGGAGAGCTTGTCGAAGGTCTCCTTCTCCTGCGCCACGTACTCGTTGTCGTCGAGGTGGAAGGCGCGCTCCTCGGCGTTGTGGACGGCGTCGGCGATCTCATCGAATGCTGGATCGTGGTCCTTCACGAAGCTCTCCTCTCTCGGCAGGGGACCGCAGACGCCATTGAGTGCAACTGGGGCGATCCCGGGTGAACACTACACGGAGGCGAGTGGGGGATGAGGGTGCCGATGTCTGGCGCTGCGGCATTCGAGTTCCGATGGACGCCAGACGCCAGTGGCGATAGGGTCGGGGGATGCCCGAAGACGCCCCGATGCCAGAGCAGCACATCGAGGGTTCGGCCGCGTTCGAAGCGGACATGCGCCAACGCTCCGAGCTGATGAAGCAGATGGCGGGTCGTGAGCACTGGGAGTTCGATCCGGTATGGGTGAAGGCCGGTCGCGTCGTCGGTATTGCCCTGGTCTGGATCGCGGGTATCGCGTTCGTCGTCTGGGCGGTGTTCGTGTTGGTCTCCGGAGCCTGAGCCCACCGCACGTCATCGCGGATCGGGGACCTCGAGGGCTCCCAACGATGCGAAGAGTCGTTCCGACGGTTCGTTGCCTTCCGTGATGTACAGGGTGGCGGTGCTGTGGTATACCGCCCGGAGGCTTTCGAGCGACGCGGCGACGACGGCACGCCCCAGGCCGGATCTCTTGTGGTCCGGTGCGGTCATCACGATGGAGATGAACGGTGCATCGTCGAGTGTCATTGCGAGCACTGCTGACACGAGGCGACCGTCGATCTCCGCGCCGAACGACTGTCCGAGCAGCGGTGCGTCGGATAGCCAGTCATCGACCGCCTCGCGGGCCTCGACGATCGACTCGCCCTCGTAGTCGATGGTGCCCATGTAGGCGTCGAGCATCAACTGGGCGAGCGAGTCCCGGTCGCCGGTCGTGAGCGGGCGTAGATCGCCGTTGGTCGATGGTTGCGGGCCCAGTGGAGCTGTGAGGTCGATGGTGTAGCGGTGCTTGTCTGGTTGTCGTCATCGCGATGACGGTACTCGGTGCCTCCGGGGCGGGCAGGCGACGTTGGCGATCAGGCCGGGGACAGCTCGACTCCTGCGGCGATGCAGTCCTCGGCGAATCGTTCCTGGGTCTCGATCGTGGGGGCCTTCTTCGTGGGGAAGCACACGATCCGATCCACACCGACCTCGGCGTACCCACGGATCGCCTCGACGCGCCGTGGACCTGCTTCCAGGTAGTCGTCGTCGCGCGTGTAGACGGAGAACCGCAGCGAATCGGGATCCCGACCCGAGGCAACGCACATGCCACGCACATCGGTGATGCGACTGGCCACCTCATCGGGTCCGAGGAACACGAAGTTGAGCTCGTCGGCATGCTTGACGGCCAGGCCCGCCGTCTTCTTCGGCCCGTTCCCGCCGACGATGAGTGGGATGTGCTTCTGGATGCCACGGGGCTCGTTGACGGCATCGCGTACGGCTACTCGTTCACCCTCCCAGGTCGCTCGGCCGGGAGCGAGCATGCGGGTGATCACCTCGAGGTGTTCAGCGAACGTCGCGAGGCGTTCGGCGGTTGGTGGGAAGCCGTAGCCGTAGGCAAGCCACTCGTCCTCCTTCCAGCCTGCGCCGATGCCCAGTTCGAAGCGGCCGCCGCTGATGACGTCGAGCGTCGAGGTGAGCTTGGCCGTGTATGCCGGGTTCCTGAACCCCGTGCACACCACCATGTGGCCGATCCTGACCCGGTTCGTCGCCATCGCAAGGGCGGAAAGCGTCGTGAACGACTCGAAGGTGATCTCATCGGTCGGCTCGGGCACCGTGTGGAAGTGGTCGAACACCCAGATCGACTCGAAACCGATCGCCTCGGCATGGACGGCGAGATCGACCGTCCGGTCCCACGCCTCGGCGGGGTCCCATCCGTCGTACTCGCCCTTCCATCCCTGCGGGACTATCAACCCGATGTCCATGGTGCGCCTCCCTGTCGTGTGTAGCTCATCGTGACGTTACCGCTGGCCATCGATGGTGGGTTCGGTGCGACCTCCGGTGTGAGGTCGACAGCTTTTGCGATGACGATCCAGGCGTTGTCGGTCTCTCGGTCTCGGCGATGTCCCGTGATGGATCGAGTCTGGCGTTCCTCGAGTATTACATCAGTTGCTGTGGTCGCTCCTCGAACGAGTCCGAGCTGGTGGTGTGGGATCTGGATGGGCTGCGGGAGACGCTTCGGATTCCCCTCGGGCAGGACCAGTGGGCCAACTCGATCGACCACAACGGAGATGTCACGCTCGTTGCCCTCTATCCCGACAGTGTCGTCCTCATCGACGCGGGCGGCAATGCCACAACGCTCCCGCCGGGCGCCAGCTACAGCCTGTGGGATCAGTAGCTCGCCTCGTGGTCCCGCCGCACTGCCGGACAATGCGAGGCTCAATTCGCAGTTGAGCTCCACATCGAGCAGGTCATGACGGGCTCGAACCCGACGCCGAGGTAGAGGCCTACGGCTGCCGGGTTGTCCCCGTCGTAGCTGACCTTGATGCGACCACTTCCGGCTGCTGCGAGTTCGTGGAGTCCTGTGGTGACGATGTGCCGTGCGAGACCCTTGCCTTGATGAGGCTGCTCTGTGCGGATCGGCTCCACGAGACCCACGCCGGTGATGGGGTCGTGCCAGAACAGGCCATACGCGGCAACCTCTCCACGTTCATCCACGACGAACAGGTCGAGATCGGGTCGATACAGCGAGGTCTGCCGAAGCCGATTCTCCACATCGAGGCCGCTGCGTTCAGCGAAGTGGTGGACCGCCGCTGTGTTGGTGGCGCGACGGTGAAGCGAATACCCGGGTGCGAGTGCGCTGATGGGCGGGATCGTCGCTGCATCGATCCACGCGGTCACGTCCCCGGGCTCTCGGTGGAATCCGGCGTCCCTCAGGAGTTCGATGAGGGGGGTATCCCCGTCGTCCACCAGCATCTCGACGGACTGCATGGTGGCCGTGAGAGCCAGTCCGCGCTCGAAGACCTCTCGAATCATGGTCTCGTTGACCGATGGGAGTGTGATCAGGTCGAGCCACGTCGCCGAAGACCAGCTATTCACCAACGCCGCCGCCACCGGCCCGTCCTCGTCGTACCAGAAGGGCATCGGTTGTTCGTCGGTACTGCGTGCGGATCTCCACCACCACTGGCGATCCGCAGCCTCCCACAAGCCCCTCGTGGGATGCTCCAGCCTCGCTCGTTGTAGCAAGACCGTTGCCTCTGCCAAACAGGGCAATCCCGACAGCTCCCGGATACGAGTCATCGTCCGACGCTACCGCAGATGTCGGATGCGGGTCGATACCTCTTCACACGTTGAATCTGGTGTGAGTTGTTTCTCCAGGTTTCTCCGGGTTGCAGAATCGGCGGTAACCCAACGAGAGAGGGGGTTTCAGGACACCAATTCGGTGAATCCTGAAACCCCCTGAAACGCAGTGAACGAACCCCGTGGTCGACAATTGGTCGACAACTACGACCGCAGGGAACGCATCGCTTCGACCTTCGGGTGAGCCTCGACTCAAGCTCTGAGCGCCCTCTCGACCGCCTCCTGTTGCGTGATCTTGTCTGCGGCTGCGAGAACCTTCATGTCCGTGATGACTTCCGTGTTGATCCACCAGCTCGTCCTCTAGGTAGCATCGTGACCATCATCGTGAGATTCAGGTAGCGCTGTGAACGACACAACCGTGGCTGCGATTGACTTCGAGACAGCGACTGCAAGCCGAGCCTCCGCATGTTCTGTCGGTATCGCGATTCCTCTGGGCGATGGAACAGCCAGAGCGAGGGAGTGGCTGATTCAGCCGCCTGAGAACGAGTATTCGCCGTTCAACTCCATGATTCACGGCATCGGACCTAGCGACACCGTCGACGCTCCGACGATCGTTGAGGTATGGGGCGAGGTGTCAGAGTTCATTGGCGACCGGTTGCTAGTTGCCCACAACGCTGCATTTGACATCTCCGTGCTGCGCAGTGGATTCGGTTATCTCAAGACGCCGCTCCCGACTGAGTACGACTACACCTGCTCATACCGGATGGCGAAGCGGGTGTGGCCCGAACGCTGGTCGTATCGCCTCTCCGACATGGCGCGCGACATCGGGTTGGACGCTTCGAGTCATCATCAGGCAGCTTGGGACGCATACGCGGTACTCGAAATCCTTGATGCGATGATGCGCGAGCAGGGCGTGACCGACGTCCGCGAGTTCATCTCCGGCAATGGATTCCACGTTGGTCGAGTTCACCTGAACCCCGAGTCGTGGGACGCATTCACTGGCGTTGGTTCTGCCTCCGACGGGGGCGGCTCGTGGAAGGCAAGCGACCTGAAGGGTGACCCGGCCACGTTCCAGCCCGACCACCCGTTCTATGAGCACCGGATAGTCATTACGGGGGCGCTGCCAAACGGAATGACCCGCCAAGAGGCGTATCAGGTTGTGGTTGACCTCGGAGGCGATGTTGCGAACAACATGAGCAAGAAGGTCAACATCCTTGTTGTGGCCGACCTTGACCCGTTCGTCATCGGTGACGACGGCATGTCAGGCAAGCTGCGAAAGGCTCGCGAGCTGGCGGAGAAGGGTCACGACGTCGAGCTGATCGACTCGCGCGAGTTCATCAAGCTCTTGGGAGCCTAGAGCGAGCGCATCGGGCTGCTACTCGTTCTCACGGAACCGGAGATACTGACGAACCGCCAACCGAATCACAGAAGCTGCTGAACGGTCATCGCGCTCGGCCACACGACGAGCTGTTCGTCGCTGCCCAGCTCGGGCCTGTGGTCGACAATTCGGTCGACAATTGGCCCCTGAACCGCCCGGAAACCCAGTCATAGAGCGATTCCTGCCCAGTATCGCCCTACACGTTGAAGCGGAAGAGCATCACGTCGCCTTCGGCGACGACGTAGTCCTTGCCCTCGATGCGCCACTTGCCGGCTTCCTTGGCACCGGCTTCGCCATTGCACGCGATGAAGTCGTCGTAGGCGATGACCTCGGCCTTGATGAAGCCCTTGGCGAAGTCGGTGTGGATGACACCTGCGGCCTGGGGTGCCGTGGCGCCCTTGGTGGTGGTCCACGCTCGAGCCTCCTTCTCGCCGGCCGTGAAGAAGGTCAGGAGGCCCAGGAGGTCGTAGGCGGCCCTGATCACCTTGTGGAGTCCTGGTTCGTCGAGTCCGTACTCGGCGAGCAGCTCATCCCGATCGGCGGGGTCGAGGCCCGCGAGCTCCGCCTCGAGCGCTCCCGATATCACCACGACGGTCGCTCCCTCGCTTGCCGCCACCTCTCGTACCCGGTCGACGAGGGGGTTGTCGACGAGGGCGTCCTCACCGACATTGGCGATGTACATCGTCGGCTTCGCCGTGAGCAGGAACAGGTCGCGGACCACCCGACGCTCGGTGGCGTTGAACGACATGGTGCGAATCGGCTCGCCTGCACCGAGGTGCTCGTTGCAGCGTTCGAGGACGGTGACGGCGAGGGCTGCGTCCTTGTCGCCGGACTTCGCCTTGCGACTCTGGCGGTCGAGGGATCTCGTGACCGTGCCGAGGTCGGCCAGCGCCAGCTCGGTCGAGATCGTGGTGATGTCATCGACCGGGTCGACGCGACCTTCGACGTGGACGACGTTGTCGTCGTCGAAACACCGCACCACGTGGGCGATGGCGTCGGTCTCGCGGATGTGGCTCAGGAACTGGTTGCCGAGCCCTTCACCCTCCGATGCGCCGGCCACGAGACCGGCGATGTCGACGAACTCGACCACGGTCGGCACGATCGACTCGGGCTCGACGATGGCCGCGATGGCGTCGAGGCGGGGATCGGGGACCTGGGCGATGCCTGCGTTGGGATCGATCGTGGTGAACGGGTAGTTCTCTGCCGCGATCTCACCGCCGGTCAGCGCGTTGAACAGCGTTGACTTGCCGACGTTCGGCAGGCCGACGATGCCGCAGGTGATACCCATGAGAAGTCCTTCGGTGAGGCGTTCGGTGGAGCCTTCGGTGGAAGTAGAGACGCTCGGATGCGTCGACGTCCCCGACGGCTGCGATGATACGCCGCACGGCTGCGAACACCCTGCTTCGGAACAGCGTGTAGGCACCGGCGTGGACATCGCACTGCGTGTTGATATGGGATGCCGGTACCTACCGTCCCGGTATGCGCAGTCGATCCATCGCCCTCGCCGTGGTCGTGGTCGGCCTCGTTGCATCTGCTTGCGGATCCGGGGAGACAGCTCCTGTGCTCGCCGAGCTCGATCCCGCCGTGTCCCACGACCTCGCCACGCCTTCGATCCTCGGGAACAGTGTCGCCGATGTCGTCCTTCCGGACGTCTCGAGCGCCGGCGCGGAGTTCACGATGCGGGCGGAGCCCGGTCATGTCCTCATGGTGTACTTCGGCTTCACTTCATGTCCCGATGTCTGTCCAACGACCCTCGCCGACGTCAAGTCCGCGATGGCGGACCTCGGTGACACCGCCCAACGCGTCCAGTTCGCCATGATCACGATCGACCCCGAACGCGACTTCGATGAGACCTTGACTGCCTACGTGTCGGCGTTCGTGCCTTCGGGGCATGCCCTCAGGACGAGCGATGATGCGGCGCTCAGAGCCGCAGCTGACGCGTTCGCGGCCGACTACTCGGTGATCAAGAGCGATGACGGCGTCGATGTCCTCCATACCGCATACCTGTACGCCATCGATGATGCAGGGACGATCCGCATCGTGTGGCCATTCGGAGCGGAACCCGACCGCATCGCCAGCGATCTGACGGACATGCTCGCCGGCGCCTGAACAACGCGGCTGCCACCCCCGGGCACCGTCCGCATCCATGCGCCGACGCAGAGCGCGAAATAATCCGGTACGTGCCCCTTGCATCACGCCGTGGCGTCGAGTTCTCTCTTCACTAGGGAAAAGGACCGGAAGGGCCAGGAGCGAGGAGCGCGCCATGGACCCGTTTGGTCACCCTGATCTCCAGCGTCTCGGTCGGACGCTGCGTCACCGACTCGATGAGACCCTCGACGCCGAACAGGATGCGGCGCGCTCGGTGGCCATACGGCGCCGCACCCTGCGGGATCGCTTCATCGAGATCGAGGACCGCACCGCGACCGCCGTCGTGGCGACCTCCGATGGGCAGGTCCACCGTGGTCGGGTGAACGGTGTCGGTGTCGACCACGTGTCGCTCATCGATCATCGTGGCGAGATCGTCGTCACCCTCGAGCACGTCGTCTCCGTGTCGTCCCGCTGATGGCCCTCCGCGCCCTTCCCGCGACGATGTCGATTCCGCACGTCGATCGTCGATACCTGGTCGGCGGACTGGCGGCGGCCTTGGCGGCGATCCTCGTGCTCGTCATCACGGCACCTCCGACGCGCACGTCCGTGCTCGTGGCCGGGGGTGACCTTCCGGCTGGTGCTGCCCTGTCCGGACTCGACATCGGAACGCGACAGGTCGACGACGCCGAAGGCCTCATCGAGGGCACAACGCTCGGTGAACTGGCCGATTGGTCGTTGGTGGTTCCCTTGCGCGAAGGCGAACCACTCCTTGCGTCGGCGCTCCGGCCGCCGGAGATGGTGGCCGCACCACAGGCGATGGGGGTGTCCCTTCCCGCGGCGCATGCCGTCCTCGGGCGCCTCGGCGCCGGCGACCTGGTCGACGTGTACCTGACCCCCGACGCGTCTCCCGGTGACCCGTCACCGATCGCGACCCGGATCGCTCAGCGGGTGTATGTGATCGACGCTGCCGTGTCCGCTTCCCCCGGAGCGATGGGCCGCATCGACGTCCTGCTCGCCGTCGACGAGGAGATCACTCCGGTGCTCGCCGCCGGGGCCAGGGATGCCGCCATCGATCTCGTCAAGGTGTCGCCATGACCATCGCCGTCGCAACCGTGCTGTCGGCACGCGAGTGGGAACCCGGGCTCGTCACCCATGCCCGCACCAATGCAGGGATCCGGGTGGTCGTGCGGGCGTTCCAACCCCAGGACATCGAACGCCACATCGACGACGTCGACGTCATCGTCGTCGGCGGTGAGGTGTCATGGGTGACACCGGCAGCATTGGCGTCCTGGCGGTCACGTGGCGTCGGGATCGTCGGCGTGGTCCCGGACGGCGATCGACCGGCCCACCAGCTCCTCGTCCTCGGTGGGGTCGACGAGGTGGTTCCTGAATCCACGGACGTGGCCGCCCTCGTCCAGGCGATCCGGTTCGCCGCACCCCACGCCATCAGGACGACATCGGAGCGCCGAGGTTCCGTCGTGGGCGTCATCGGTGCCCGAGGAGCACCGGGTTGCACGGAGGTGGCGATCTCGTATGCCATGGCCCACTCGTCCGATCGTGCGACGGTCCTCGTCGATGCGGACCTCGAGGCACCATCGATCGCCGTGAGACTCGGATTGCGCCCGCGGCCGGATCTGTCCGATGCCGCCGACCACATCCGCAGCGAGGGTGTCATCGACGGCAACCACATCCATGTGAGCCATGGTCTCGACGTGATCGTCGGTTCCCATCGAACCGACGACATCACCCTGGCGCCGCGCCTCGTCGGCGAAGTGCTCCGGTACCTCCCGACACGGTGGGACCTCGGTGTCGCCGACCTCGGAGCGTCGGCGAGCGCACTCGACCACCTCGAGTCCGTCGATGAGGCGATCCTCGTCGTTGATGCCTCGGCGCTGGGCATCGTTCGGGCCGCGAGGCTCGTCGAGCAGTGGATCGGCCCCGCTCCTGCTCTGGTGCTCAACCGGGTGACACCTGCCACCCGTGCCCAATCGATCGAGGCCGTCCGCACCTGGACGGGACTCGAACCCGCGGTTGTCGTGGCCGACCGCCCCCGCGTCCGGCGGGCGGCGTGTTCAGCGAGCGCCCCCGAGCGGCGATTCTCGCGTGCCGTAGCACGACTGGGGGAGCCGCTATGACCGTTGCCGCGCCCGAGAGATACGGACACATAGCCGGGCTCCTCACCGATGACACCGTGGAGGAGATCATCATCATCGGTGGGCACCGGACCTTCGTCGTGCGCAACGGCGTCAAGGAATTGGCGAACGTTGTCGTCTCGGCTGGCGACGTACGCACCTTGGCGGATCAACTGCTCCAGGGCACGGGAAGGCGGGTGGATCTCGCCAACCCCATCGTGTCGGCACAGCTGCCGAACGGATCACGTGTCCACATCACCGGACCGCCCGTCACCCATCCCGACCGCATGAACATCCAGATCCGCCGATTCGTCATCACGGCCGCCGACCTGAGTGGCCTCGTAGAACGCGGATCGATGCCGTCGAGAGCCGCGGACATCCTGCGCGTGGCCGTGTCGGCTGACAAGACCGTGCTTGTCGCGGGAGCTCCCGGAGCGGGTAAGACCACCCTCGTCAACGCCCTCCTGCGCGAGGTCGATCCGTCCCTACGCGTCGTCACCTGCGAGGAGGTCTTCGAGATCGGCGTCGATCTCCCGGACATGACCCAGATGCAGACCCGCGACACCGGACTCGACGGTGGCGCCGAGATCACACTGCGCGACCTCGTGCGCGAATCGCTTCGGCAACGTCCGGACCGCATCGTCGTTGGCGAGGTTCGCGGTCCCGAGGCCCTCGACCTGCTCATGGCACTCAACGCCGGCTGCAGCGGCATGGCGACGATCCACGCCAACTCCGGCCGCGACGCCCTCGAGAAGCTCGTCTCCTACGGCATGCTCGCAGGCGACAACGTGTCGGTGGGATATCTGCGGCGTGCGGTGTCATCGGTCATCGACCTCGTCGTGTTCCTTCGCCGCGTCGGTACCCAACGGCGCGTCGAGGAGATCCTCGCGGTGCACGGTCAGCAGGACGAGGACGTCTTCACCACGGAACGCCTCTTCCACTGGGGGAGCGACCACCTCGCCGACCGCGGCCGTTCGACGCAGCAGGGGCACCTCCGATGAGGGGCGCTGCCGTGATCGTTGCAGCCGCAGCGGCGTGGATCCTCGCTCACCGGTGCGCTCCCTCACGTCGACGTGTCGCGCCCGCGGGTGGACGTACGGCTGGTGGTGTTCCTGATCTCCGGGTTCATCGTCGGTTTCGTGCTCGCTCTGGGCATGTCCGGCGTGCCCGCGGTAGCCGTTGCGGCCGGATGTCTCGGAGCGACGGTGCCGGTCGCCATGGAACGTCGCCGGGCACGGAAGCTTCGACATGAGCGCCTCGGTAGGTGGCCGCACATCCTGACCCAGGTCCGGTCGTCCCTTTCGGGGGGATCGACCCTGGTGGATGCTCTGGTGGACGCCCTCGATCGCGCCGGTGACGACTTCGCGACGATGGCGAGCACGATCCGCACGGGCACCACCTTCGGCGACGGATTCTCGGCGACCGTCGCGCGTATCCGATCCGAGGTCGATGATCCGACGACCGACCGCATCCTCGTGACCCTCGATGTCGCCCACGCATCCGGGGGAACAAGGGTCGGTGCGATCGTCGGGATCCTTGCCCGGTCGGTAGCGGACGAGATCCGCGTCCAGCGTGCGCACGACGCAGCGATGACCGAGCAGCGCCTCACCGTGAACGTGGCTCTCGTCGCCCCCTGGGTGATGTTGATGCTGATGGTGATCACCAATCCCCAGGCCGCTACCTCCTTCACCGAGCCGCAGGGGGTCGCCGTGATCTGTGCGGGCGGGGTGGCGACCGGAGCTGGGTGGTTGCTCGCCATGCGGACGGCCCGATTGTCCCAACCGTCCGGAGTGTTCCGATGAGGTTCGTCGCGTCCCTCCTCGCTGGAGCGTCGGTGGTGCTCGTCGTGTCGTCGTTCCGTCCACCCGATGTCGGGTCCGTGGTCGGTCGATACCTTCTGCCCGATGGAGACGACGATCGGTCGGAACCACGCCGGACGCCCGACGTGTCGTGGGTGCCGTGGGTCGTCGCTGGCGTGATCGTCGGATTGCTGATCGCCCAGGGCGACCTGTTGTCGGGCGGTGTCGAGCGACCGCCGATCCTCCTCGGGCTGTTGGGTGGCGCCGGCGGATGGCTCGTGTTCTCCGTGCGGCGCACCAATGCACGTGAGCGCCGCTCGCGGTCCTTCCGGCTCGAGGTCCCGGTCCTTGCGGATGCGCTCGCGCTCCAGGTGGTGTCCGGCGAGTCCGTCTCGTCGGCGATCCTCCACGTGATCGAGTTGACCGACGGAGTGGGATCGGAGGAGCTCGTCGCAGTGCTCGCTCGCGTCGACGACGGTGTCGAGATGGGCCTCGCTGAGTCGCTCATGACGGCTGCCGCCACTGCCGCGCATGAGGACGGTCGGCGCCTCTATGAGCTCCTCGCCCACGCACACGTCTCCGGGGGACGGCTGGCCGATGCCTTGATCGAACTCGCCTCGGACCTCCGTTCCGAGGCCGAACGCGACCTCACCGCGGAGAGCGGCCGCCGCATGGTCGCCACCTACGGCCCCGTCCTCATGCTGATGGTGCCGACCGCACTCGTATTCCTGCTCTATCCGACCCTCATGGGTCTCCGGGTCCTGGCAGGGACGCCGTGACGGGCCACCACCGCCGCTGCATCGTTCAGGAGAAGTCCACTGGGCACACCAACGCCGCCCGACGATCGTCGGGCGCCGATCCGAAAGGAGCAACACATGCTGAGAGACGAACGGGGTGCCACCACGGTCGAATGGTTGGGTCTTGCCACGATCGCGATCCTGGTGATCGCCGTCCTCCTTCCGCAGGTACGAGCGACGGCGGGCGACATCTGGGCGAACGTCGCGAGCCAGTTCACGGGCTTCTTCGGCTAGAGGATGGCTCGTCGACCATCGACGGCCTCGTCGGCATGGTCGTGTTCTTCGTCGTGCTGGTTCTGGTCGTCCAGACGGGGTTCCTGGTCGTGAGTCGTTCGCTGGTCGGTGCGTCGGTCGATGCAGCCGTGCGACGCCTCGCGACCGATCCCGCAACCGTGGACATCGAGCAACGTCTCGCCGATGAGATCGCAGCGACGGTGCCGGGTGCGGTGGTGGAGGCGCTCGAGAGCGATCGAACCGACCTCGTTGCTCGCGTCCTCGTCCGGTACCGGTGGACGCCTCCCGGTCCCGATCTCGTGCCGATCACGATGACGATCGAACGCACCCAGGCCGTGGTGGTTGCGCCGTGAAGCATGAGCGCGGCGTGGCGACCATCGAGATGGTGGTGATCGGTTTTGCGATCATTGCTCTCGTGATTCCCGTGCTGGTCGCAACGGCCAGCCTCGCGGAAGCGCACGGTCGCGTCCTGACTGTTGCGAGTGATGGCGCCTCCTGGTTCGCACGGCATGGAACCGAGCTTCCCTCATCCGATGCCGATGTCGAGGTCGGCTACGAGGTCGAGGCAGGCTCCGTTCGTGCCACGGCGACGATCACGGTCGAAGTGATCCCACTGATCGGCACCGTCCTGCCGGTGGTGATCACCGAATCGGTCGTGGTGCCGATCAGCCCGTATCGGAGCGACGGTGCGTGACGAAGAGGGCTCGATGCTCCCACTCGTGGCTGCGCTGGTGTTCGTCGGATTCGTGATCATCGCGCTCGGTGTTGACATCTCCATGCTCCACCAGGGCTACCGCGCAACGGCGATCGTCGCGGACACCGCAGCGGAAGCCGGGGCAGCGATGGTCGACGTTGCAGCCCTCCACGACGGACAGGTGGCTCTTGCGATGGTCGATGCCCGGATGCGGGCAAGCGACGTTGCTCGAACGCTGGCACCTGCGGACGCCGAGCTCGAAGTGGAGTCCGACGACGTGCGGGTGTGTGTGCGGGTCAAACTACCGCACGCCACGGTTGCCCTTGCAGCCGTCGGCGTCGGGACGGTGACGATCGATGTGCGGTCGTGCGCCGAGCCTCGCATCGGATGATCGGTGCCTGACGCGCAGTAGGGTCGCCGGGTGACCGACGACACCCTCACGAACCTCATCGAGGCATCCGACCTCGCCGGCCTCATCCGGCTCGTGGACGGCATGTGCAGTCAACGGGCCTGGGATGACCTCATCGACCTGCGGGACCGCTGCGAGGAGGCCGTTGAGCGTGGCAAGCAGGTGTGGGCGGTCGCCCAGTTCGCCGAGTACCGGCTGGCGCTCGAGGCACCCGCCCCGATCGCCGCCTCCGTCCTCAGGGACGGCGGCGGCAGGTTCTCCCTCGGACCGTTGTGGGAGGTCGCTGCATCCACACACACATGGGTCGACCTCGATCCCCACATCGACGCTCCGACCCTACGCGCGATGGCTGCCCACGAACGGTCGATCCGTGGTGAGGAAGTGCACGGGTCGGCGATCGATTCCCACGTGCTGCAGATCCCCATCGCCCTCCAACCGTGGGAGCCGACGTACCCCGTTGCCGACTACCGATCGGACCGCGCGGCGTTCCCTGACGATGTGTTCGATACGCCGCTTGTATGGACGGAGCTCCCGGAGGTCCCGGTCGCGGCCCGATCTCGACGATGCCTTGTGCGATGTGCTGCTCGACCTCGTGAAGCCCTGGTGGGAGGACAGCCAGGGCAAGGCCGAGGTCGTGACGGTGGAAGGAACGGTCGAGGCCGCCATCAGGACCCTCGGTCCATCCCGAGTCCGGATGGCCGACGTCGACCTGGCGACCTTCATGGCGGCTGCGACCTGGGCAGGTGCCAGCGGCGGAGGGCACGGACGCCGCCGGGGCACGCCGGCGGGACGCGCCGCGGCGTGGTGGGTCCTCCTCGAGGCTCTGGGCCACGATGACGTACCGGAGGATCCCTCCGCGCTCGGCGACGAGGCAGACACACTCCGATGGGTGCTGTGGGATCCGGGCGACCGCATAGGCGGATGGAACCTGCACATCGGCATCGAGGACCCCCGAGAACGCCTCGCATGGGTCCTGAGCGCCGTCGACGCCGTGTGACGTCGCAGACCGGGCTGGTGTGAGTCTCTTCTAGATCGGCGGGGCGGTTGGTTCGATGATCGAGCCGTTCTCCATGTAGTGGACCTCATCGGCGATCTCGAGCAGCCGGTCGTCGTGGGTGGCGACCAGAACCGCCGCGCCGTCGTCTGCAGCCTGCCGCAGCATGCGCGCCACGATGGCGACATTCGCCTCGTCCTGATGGCTCGTCGGCTCGTCGGCGACGAGCACCAGGGGATCGGTCGCGAGGGCCCGGGCGACGGCGGTACGTTGCTGTTCGCCAAGCGACGCCTCGTGGGGCATACGGTCGCCCAGGCCTTCGAGGCCGAATGCCAGCAACAGGGCTGCGGGCGTTCGGTCCTCCGCGTTGCCGAGCCGTGCCGGAAGCCCGATGTTCTCAGCCAGCGACAGCTCGGCGAGGAGACCCAACGCCTGTGGCACGACGGCGATGCTGTGCCAGTCGTCCGCCATGCCCGGGTCCCTCACCACGGAACCGTCGTCGGGCTGCTCCCATCCGATGACGACGTTGATCAGGGTCGTCTTGCCGGATCCCGACGGGCCGACGAGGCCGGTGACTGCGCCGCTGCGAACCTTCAGTGAGACGCCGTTGACCGCGTGGATGGTCTCCGCCTTGAGGCGGAAGTATCGGTGGACGGCATCGAGGGTGATTCGATCGGTCATGGTGGATCCACCGTCAGTCGCCCCGACTCCGCGTCGAACGACAGGAGGGCTTTGCGCTCCGGGAAGCTCCCGCGAACCTCGGGCGGGAGCTGGAGCCGACCGGACCGGTCGATGATGGCCATCTCCGACCCAGCCGCTGTCACCGAGGCGATTGCGCCGTCGCGTAGCATCACGACCTCGCGCGCACGCACCAGCACCCTCGGGTCATGGGTCGCAACGAGCACCGTGATACCACGTTTCGCAATGAGGTCGATCGTGTCGAGGACCGCTCGTGCACTGGCCGCATCGAGTTCGGCGGTGGGTTCGTCGGCGATGACCAGATCGTGGCCGGCGACAACCGCTCGCGCAAAGGCCAAGCGCTGCTGTTCTCCTCCCGACATGGTGGACGGAACGTGGTCCCGGCGGTGGGCGAGGCCCAAGTCAGCCAAGGCCTCGTCGACGATCACCGGTCCATCGGTCCGGGGCCGAGCGATACGCAGTAGCTGCTGGGCAGCTGTGAGATGGGCGATGAGATTGTCACGGGGGCGTTGGTACACGTGTGTCAACACCCGACCGCGACGTCGAGCCCGCTTTCCCTCGCTCATGCCGTTGAGATCCTCGTCGCCGATCGTGACCATGCCGGCCGTCGGGGGATCCAGCGCAGCGATCATCCGCAGGAGCGAGGACTTGCCACTCCCCGACGGGCCGACCACCGCCGTCGTCACTGCCCGCTCGATGTCGAGGTCCACTCCGCGCACCGCCTGGACGCGACCCGTGGGGGAGTCGTAGACCTTCACGAGGTGCTCGCATCGGATGAGGATGTCACTGGACGGCACGCAGGACACTCCCTTCGCTCTCGCGGGAAGCGGACAGATCGAGGAGCCAGACCAATCCGGCGATCGCCACGATGGCGAGGATGAACGACCCCGCCAGGACCAACGGATCGACGGCCACGACCGCGGGAGGAGGGAGGCCCGGGGCCGGGTCGAACCGGGGAAGAAGCCTCCAGGTGATCACAGGCGCGACGGCGAGGGCCGTGACGAGGGCGATGGATGTCAGCACGATCACTTCGATGGCTGACACCAGTGCGGCCCGGCTCTTCGACAGGCCCATTCGTCGTGCCATCAGCGACGCGATGGCCCGGTCGGACCGCACGGATGCGCGATGCAGGAGCAAGGCGGCGATCGCCGAGGCCGCTGCCACCCATCCGAGGATTCGCATGTAGTCGAAGGCGGTGGCAGCAGCCACGATATCGATGCCGTTCTCGAGATCGAATCGGCTCTCGATGGAGCGGGTCGCCAGCCCGTTCTCGTCGATCCATGTCTCGATCGTCGCCCGGGACTCCTGGCTGACGAGCGACTTGCGATACCCGACGAGGGGTGACCGGAAGCGGCTTGTGACCATCTCATCGCCGACGTCGACATCGAGCTGGTTGGCGAGTCGCTGCCGGGCGTAGGCCTCCAGCCGCTGAGCTGACACGAGCAGTGTGGTGCCGAACTCGTACGCCAAAGGTGCTGAAGCCACCGAACCGACGACCTCGTACGGAAGGCGTTGGGCACCGATCGTGCCCGTCGGTGGCCCGGAGATCGCATCGACCATCACGACGGCGAGGCCCTCGCTGGGAGCGTTCTCGAGGAGCTCCACCACGTCGAACACGCTCGCCCCGAACTCGGCTGGCCAGGAGACCGCGTCGGCGTAGGTGTCCGTGTCGATGGCGATCAACCGCGCCGGTCGGTTGTCGGGCGAGATCC
This sequence comes from uncultured Acidimicrobiia bacterium, assembly GCA_963759175.1. Classification (GTDB taxonomy): domain Bacteria; phylum Actinomycetota; class Acidimicrobiia; order Spongiisociales; family UBA5794; genus SZUA-442. The sequence continues at coordinate 124,551 of CAVWXP010000008.1, read as the reverse complement.
GGCCCGGGTCGAACGCGATGAGTGTCGTCAGGCCGGGGAGCACGGCATCATCGTCGGGCAGGCCGACCAATTCGGCCCTTGTTTCTCCACCGATCCGGGTCGAGAGCTTCACGTCCGTCGTTCGTTCGAGCGAGCCCACGAGCATCGTCGAGAGTGCGACCAATCCGATGCCGACGGCGAGGGCTCCGACGATGAGGAGGCTCCCGAGGTCGTTCGTCGTCGCACGACGCCACGCCAGGAAGGGAAGCGTCGGCAGACCTGATCCGATGAACCTCGCCCTGCCCACCACGACTCGCATCACCACCACGACGAGGGTCACGGCTGCAACAAGGCCCACCACGGGCATTGCGACCACCGTCAGGTCGAGACCGGTCTCACCGCGTGCGGGCATGCGGGCCACCTGGATCCACAGGAACATGAAGGCAGCGACGGCGAGGCCGACGGCAACGATTGCTGCGCCGTTGCCGGTGCGACCGATGTGGCCGGTGTCGAGGGATCGCTGGGCGAGGAGCCCCGTGGTGAGGGACGTCAGGAAGATCCCAGCAAGGGCCGCCAGCACGACATCACCGACATCGATCACGTCGAACCTGAGTGACTCGGCAGGGCCAACGAGGAGGGCCACGGTCACACCGGCGCAGACACCGGTGAACGTGCCGACGACCACCGGGCCGACCAACTGTGCGGCCGTTCGGAGGGAGAACCGCGGCCACCGGTCACCTTCGCCCGCCAGCAGGCGGTACTCCATCCGTCCACGGTGGACCAGGAACACTCCGGCGGCGGCCATGACGGCGAGACCGATCAGGACGCCGATGACACGCGTCGACGACAAGGGTTGTTCGAGGGCGTCGACGGCCTCCTCTGCAGCCGCCAGCTGCTCATCGAGGAGGGACTGGACTGACGGGGCAGGGGGCCGGATGGCAGCGAGTTCCTCGAGCGTCGGAGCGATCGTCGGATCAGTCCCGAGGTCGACCGTCAGCGCCCGATGGGACCCGACTTGGGACCGCAGGGCGGCGATGGACGCCGGCAGCCCGGTGGCCGGAGCCTCCCACTGCACGAAGCCCGTCAACATCGTGGATGCCATCGTCGGTGGATCGAGGAGCACGAGGGAGAAGCTCGGGGCGTTGAACGGTGACAAGTATCGGGGGAGCAGCGTCGGCGGCACCTGTGACCAGTAGTCGCCGGGAAGTGACGCCGTCTCTCGACCACAGCGTTTCGTAGACCCCGGCGATCGGCCAGGTTGCTCGAGGTCCGCCTGTGGGGGTGAACTCTGCGCCGGGTTCCTCGGGTTCGAGCGGCGCGTCGTAGGAGATGAAGTCGCCGACGCCGACCCCCGCCCTCTCCGCCAGGTATTCGGAGATGTAGGCACCTCCTTCGATCGTGCGATCGCGCTCCACGAACGAGAGGGCATCGACCGCGCCATCGCGTGCCATCACTCGCAGCGGCACACCCGGGTTCACGGCTTGGTCGCCATCGGGGCCCGCCTCGCCGCTCGCGCGGAGGGTCCATAGCGTCACGACGGCCGGGGCGACGCCGTCGATCGAGGCCAAGCGGTCCGTAACCGCCCGAGCAGCCGCAGTGGTGCGTTCCTCGGAGAAGACGGCATTGGTGACGACCACGACGCCAGCCTCGGCCGGTGTGATCTCCCGGACGAGGCGTTGAGCGAACTCATCGCCAGCCGAGACGGTCCAGACATCCGCGGCACTCATGAGGAGGGAGGGGGTTGCCGCGGCTCCGACGAGTGCCACGACGATGGCCGCCTGTGTCCACGGCACGAGTATCCACCGCAGGGCGGCGTCCCATCGATCGCGCACGAACCTCCTCAGCGGATGGTCATCGTCGACGTATGGGGCCCATCCTAGGGAGGTGCCCGTATCCGCCCGATTCGGCGATCGCGTTCAGGTCAACCGGTGGGCAGGAACGGCATCACCTCGGATGCGAGGGCGTCGGCGATCTCCACCTGGCGTTGGTAGGGGACGTCCGGGAAGTAGCTACGAGCCACCCACTCCACGGGCACGCCGACCTCGGCTCGCACCGTGGCGAGTGTGTCGACGATCTCGGCGGTCGATCCACCGATGATGCGTCGTTCCATCTTCGATGCCATGTCCGCATCCAGCGGCGGAGGTGCGGAGATGCCCGTGCGCCTCGCCGATGCCTCCATGTCGGAGTACTTCCACATCTGCAGCCACACGGAGTCGACGATCTCAGCCGTGGGACCCGGGTACATGACTCCGTAGTAGATCCATCGGAACGTCTCGGGGTCACGTCCGATCCGCTCCATCTCCTCGTGGGCGACTCGCACCTGCTCGACGAACCGTTGCGGTGACGCATTCGAGAAGAACCCGTCGGCGAGGCGGGCCGCCCGGCGCACCGCTGCGTCCACTCCTCCTCCGATGATCAACGGGATGGGTGTCGTCGGCACCGGCCGGACGGCGACCTCGGGGAAGGCGTAGACGTCACCGTCCCAGGCGAAGGGAATGCCTGAGCCCGCGAGCTTGAGGATCTCGAGGGTTTCGGTCATCGCCTTGCCACGCTTCGTGATGTCGGCGCCCAACGCGGCAAACTCGGTCTTCGACCATCCGAGACCGAGACCGAGGTGCAGGCGGCCGTTCGAGATCGCCTGCACGGTGGCGGCGTCCTCGGCGAGGCGGAGTGGGTGATGGAGGGGAGCGAGGACGACCCCCGTTCCGATCGCGATGGACTCCGTCCGAGCGGCGATCGCCGCCGATGTCACGAGGAGCGATGGCATGTACCCGTCATCGACGAAGTGGTGTTCCGTCGTCCACACCGAATCGAAACCCGTGCGGTCGAGGTGCTCAGCGAGATCGAGGGTCTCGCGGTAGACGTCCTCCCATGATCGGTCGTCCCCCGGTGCCCTCTGGGCCGACAACAGTCCGAATCCGAGCCCCACGTGCCGCCTCCTGGTGTCGCTGATGGTGTTTCGTGGAACCGAGGCTATCGCATGGTCGTGACCACAGGGGTCACGGGTCCGAGGACGGCCGTGGGGCCCGTGTGCGGGAGATTCTCGGAGGTAGACGACTACCCTTGCACGCAACGCCACATGGCGATGGACCACCCCAAGACGGAACCCCGATGTACCTCGAACGGATCGAGAGCCCTGCCGACCTCAGGGACCTCAGCTACGAAGAACTCGATGTGCTCGCCGGGGAGATCCGGGACTTCATCGTCGAAGCGGTCGAGGTCAACGGTGGCCACCTCGGTTCGAATCTCGGCGCCGTCGAGATGACCCTGGCACTCCATCGCGTCTTCGAGTCCCCGCGGGACATCATCCTGTGGGACACCGGCCATCAGGCGTACGTGCACAAGATCGTGACCGGCCGCAGGGACGGATTCGCAAAGCTGCGCAAGGAAGGTGGCTTGAGTGGCTACCCGAACCGTGCGGAGTCGGTCCACGACGTCATCGAGAACAGCCACGCCAGCACGGTCCTGTCCTATGCCCATGGAATCGCTACGGGTCGGCACCTGCGCGATGGCGAGGACGCCGGACATGTCGTCGCCGTGATCGGAGACGGATCGCTCACCGGGGGCATGGCCTATGAGGGCCTCAACAACCTCGGCCACAGCGGATCGAACGTCACCATCATCCTCAACGACAACGGGCGGTCCTACGCACCGACCGTGTCCAAGCTCAGCGAGAGCCTCGCGAGGATCCGCGCCAACCCGATCTACATGCAGCGCCAGCGTCGCCTCGAGCGATTCGCCCGTTCCATGCCGTGGGTCGGCGGTCTGGTCGACAGGGGCATCGGGGCAACCAAGGCTGCGGTGCGCGAGATGTGGGAGCCACCGGCCTTCTTCGAGGACCTCGGCATCCGGTACCTGGGCCCGTACGACGGCCACGATGTCGAGGCGATCGAATCGGCCCTCCAGAACGCGAAGCAGTTCGAGGCCCCCACGGTCGTCCACATCCTGACGCAGAAGGGTCGCGGGTACGCCCCGGCGGAGAACGATGCGATCAAGCTCATGCACGACACCGGATCCATCCGCCCGGGAAGTTACACGGCCGCGTTCATGGACACGTTGTGCAAGCTGGGCGAGTCCCATGCGGACCTCGTTGCGATCACGGCCGCCATGCCGGACTCGACCGGCGTGTTGGCATTCGAGGAGCGGTTCCCCGATCGGTGCATCGACGTGGGCATCGCCGAACAACACGCGATGACGATGGCGACCGGCCTCGCCATGGCGGGGATGCGTCCCGTGCTCGCGGTGTACTCCACGTTCCTCAGCCGGGCATTCGATCAGCTCAACCTCGACGCGGGACTCCACGGCCAACATGTGGTCCTCGCCCTCGATCGTGCCGGTGTCACCGGCGACGATGGCCCTTCCCATCACGGCGTCCTCGACATGGTCCTGTGCCTCAAGGTGCCGGACATGACGGTGTTCGCCCCGTCGTCCTATCAGGAACTCCAGGTCATGCTCACCGACGCCGTCGAGATGTGTGACGGCCCGGCGTCGGTCAGGTGGCCGAAGACGGCTGCCGTCGAGGTCGATTCCGAGGACGTGGGTTCCGGATTCGAGGCTCGCCTGGTGAGATCGGGAGGGGATCGGCGCGTGTGCCTGATCGGCGTGGGCAAGATGCTCGCTGCCGCCATGGAAGCAGCGGAGATACTCGAGGCCGATGGCATTCGTGCAACCGTGTGGGATCCCCGCGTCGTCAAGCCCCTTGATCGGATCATGCTCGAGGACGCAGCCTCCCACGACCTCGTGGTGACGATCGAGGACGGGTTCCGCGAAGGTGGTGCGGGTACCGCCATCGAGATGGCGCTTCGCGACATGCGTTCGCCCGTGCGGGTCGAGATCCTCGGCGTGCCGGTGACCTACATCCCCCACGCCAATCCGGATGTCATCCTGGCGAGGCTCGGTCTCGACGGCGACGGCGTCGCCACCTCGGTTCGCACGGCGCTGGCGTGAGATAGCGCCCGTCTGGATCAGCCGGCGAGGGCCTCGTGCGCTCGGTCGACGTCATCGACCGTCACGGCGAAGTGGTAACCCTCCGACGACGAGTGCAGCAGGTACATCGAGTTGATGTTCACGGATGCGTTGGCGAGACCCTCGGCCATGTGGGCGAGGGCGTCGCTCCCCCTGGGGAGGAACGTATCGAGCACCTCGCGCTCATCGAATTCGAGGTCGGCAGCCATGAGGACCCTCCGTGCAACCGGGGCCGATTCCACGACCAACCTGACGTGGCTGTGACCGTCGTCGGCAACGGCTGCGAAGGCCTCGACCTCGACTCCGGCGTCGGAGAGCAACCGGGCAAGGGAGGCCAACTGGCCGGGTCGGTTCACCAACTGGATCGAGAACTCCGTCATGCCCCCCACACTACGCGGTGCGGGATCGTCGTGTGGGGATTCCGACCCGTGCGTGTCGAAAGGGAGGTAACGGACCTACTCGTCGATGGGTGCGCCGCGGTCGCTGAGCATCGCCCGCAACCGTGCGATGCGAGCCTTGATGCCCGTCAGATCGTCCTCGCTCGTCACCGGGGAGGGAGCGTCGTCGTCGAGGTCCTTGGCCGCTTCCTGGAGCTCCTCGAGCTCGAGGAAGATCTCCTCGGTCGGTATCGGCTGGTCGGTGTTGTCGTCATCGATCGTTGACATCGTGTGGCGTCCGGGTCGCGTGCGACAACCGTAGTACCGGGAGGCGCCGCTGGCGAGAACATCGAACACATGTTCGATTACAGTCGTGTCATGACGCGGTACGCAGAGCTCCATTGCCACACGAACTACTCGTTCCTCGATGGCGCGGCATGGGCAGGTGAACTCGTGGAACGCGCTGCCGAACTGGGGTACGAAGCGCTGGCGATCACGGACCACGATGGGTTCCGCGGTTCGGTCCAGGCCCATGCCCATGCGGTTCGCATCGGCTTGCCACTCGTCCACGGAACCGAGGTCGGCATGCCGCAGGGGGACGATGGCGATGCTACCGACGACCGCTCCGGCGTGGACATCCCCGATCCCGGATCGGGCGACGGGGGCCCGGGCACCGGCGACATCGTCGTTCCCGTGACGGGGCAAGGCGACACGACCCGGCGGGGGAGGGTTCGTCGCATGCACGGGACGAAGCCGCTCGATCGGCCGCCGACGGACCATCTGATCCTCCTCGCCCCGGACCCCGTGGGATACGCGGCCATCGGGAGGTTCGTGACGCGCGGTCAGTACCGAGGGAGGAAGGATGCTCCGCGCTATGCCTACCGCGACCTCGAGGAGGCTGCCCGCGACGGGAACCTCGTCGCGTTGTCCGGGTGCTGGCAGGGAGCCGTCCCCCGTGCAGCGGCCTCGGGGGACCTGCCGGGAGCGATGCGAGCCGCCAGCAGGCTCCGGGACCTCTTCGGGGCGCGATTCCACATCGAGTTGTCCCACCACGGCCTACCAGCGGACGATGCGCGCAACGACCTCCTCGCTGATGTCGCCATGAGGCTCGGGGTCCCGACCGTGGCGACGAACAACGTCCACTACGCCCATCGCCACGATGCCGACCTGTCCGAGGTACTCGCTGCCATCGGCGGGCGGCGTTCGCTCGACCATCACGACGGATTCAGGCCAGCGACCGATCTCCGGCACCTCCGGACTCCCGACGAGATGGCCGCACGGTTCGCCCGCTACCCGGGAGCGGTCGCACGTGCCGCCGAGCTCGGCCGTTCCCTCGCCTTCGGCCTCGACCTCCTGGCCCCCGAGCTCCCCGACTTCCCGATGCCGGGCGCGTTCACGACCGAGGACGAGTACCTCGCGCACCTCGTGTACGAAGGAGCTCGGAAGGTCTATCCGGGCAGCGACGACGGCCTCGACCCCCGTGCACGGCGACGGCTCGAACACGAACTCGGCGTCATCGCCGAGATGGGGTTCGCTGGCTTCTTCCTCGTGGCGTGGGACATCGTCCAGTTCGCACGTTCGCGCGACATCTACTGCCAGATCCGCGGGTCGGGTGCGGATTCGGCCGTCTGTCGCTGCATCGAGCTGACCAGGGTCGACCCGATCCGGCTCGGGCTGCCCTTCGAGCGGTTCCTGTCGCACGAGCGCGGGCGTCCGCCGGACATCGACATCGACTTCGAGGCGGAACGTCGCGAGGAGGTGATCCAGTACTGCTACCGACGGTATGGCAGGGAGCGGGCAGCGATGGTGGCCAATGTGATCACCTATCGGGCGAGATCGGTCCTCCAGGACGTGGGCAAGGCGTTCGGCCTGACCCAGGCACAGGTGAATGCCCTGACCAAGTACCTCGACCATCGCTCGCCGAAGGTGCTCAGGGATGTGGTCGAACTCCCCGAGGGCCTCACAGCGGACCACATCTACGACGTGTGCTACCGACTCGACGGGTTCCCCCGCCACCTCGGCATCCACTCGGGGGGCATGGTCGTGGCACGCCGTCCCCTGTGGGAGGTCGTGCCCATGGAATGGGGCCGCATGCAGGATCGGTCCGTCCTCCAGTGGGACAAGAACGACACGGCTGCCATGGGCATCGTGAAGTTCGACCTCCTCGCCCTCGGTGCGCTCAATGCCCTCCACCTCTCCGTCGATGCGATTCGTGACACCCACGGCGTGGACATCGACCTCGCGACGATCCCGCAGGAACCGGTCGTGTACGAGATGCTCACGCGTGCCGACACCGTGGGGGTGTTCCAGGTGGAATCGCGGGCCCAGATGGCGACCCTTCCCCGGATGAAGCCCCGTACGTTCTACGACCTGGCCGTCGAGGTCGCCCTCATACGCCCCGGCCCCATCCAGGGCCAATCCGTCCATCCGTACCTGCGGAGGCGCAACGGTGAGGAACCCGTGCGCTACATCCATCCCTCGGCGGAACCGATCCTGCGCAAGACCCTCGGGGTGCCGGTGTTCCAGGAGCAACTGATGGAGATCGCCCGTGTATGCGCCGGGTTCACACCCGGTCAGTCCGATCGGCTCCGCCAGGCGATGACGCACAAGCGATCCGACGAGGAGATGGCCAAGCTCCGCGACGAGGTCTTCGCCGGCATGGCATCCAAGGGGATCACGGGCGCCCCAGCGGACGAGCTGTGGGAGAAGCTCCAGGGATTCGCGTCCTTCGGGTTCCCGGAATCGCACTCGGTGTCGTTCGCCTACATCGTCTATGCGGCATCGTGGCTCAAGTACCACTGGCCAACCGAGTTCTTCGCCGGGCTCCTCAACGCCCAACCGATGGGGTTCTACTCGCCGAACTCGCTCGTCGCCGATGCACTCCACCACGGTGTCGTGGTTCTTCCTCCTGACATCAACGTATCCATCCACGACTGCACGGTCGAACCCCACCCCAGCGATGCGGACGACCTCGCCGAGTATCTCGGCATGGCATGGAGACGGGGGAGGGGAGCCGCTGACGATGCCATGCGCCAGCCGGTCGCCCTGAGGATGGGCCTGCGGTACGTGCGCAACCTCGGGGAGGGCGAGATCACGAGGGTCGAGGCTGCACGATTCGCTGGAGGGACGTTCCGCACCGCTGCGGATTTCGCGCAACGGACCGGGTTGTCGGTGGAGGCGCACGAGGGGCTCGCCGCCGCAGGGGCCTTCGGCTCGCTGGGGTATGACAAGCGTGACGGCATGTGGCAAGCCGGGGCGCTCGGGAGGCTCGGTCCCGAGCGACTCGCTCTCGAAGATGCATCGACGGCCCCGCAGTTACCGGCGATGAGCGGCCCCGAGATCATGCAGGCCGACCTGTGGTCGACGGGTGTCTCACTCACCCATCCGGTGACGTTCATCAGGGACCAGCTCGATACGCGAGGTGTCCTGCGCATCTCTGATGCCCTGCGCATGCGCAAACACACGGCCAAGGTGCTCGTCGGTGGCGTCGTGACCCACCGGCAGCGCCCGGGAACCGCCAATGGTGTGCGTTTCTTCAATCTGGAGGACGAAACCGGCATCATGAACGTCGTGGTGCTTCCTGCGGTGTGGGAGGCGAACTACACGATGGCGCGCAAGGCGATCGGGCTGGTCATCACCGGCATGCTCGAGTACCGCGATGGCGTCACCAACCTGGTCGCCCATCGTTTCGAGGAGTGGCCCGCGCCGGTCATCGCCTCGCGGGACTTCCGATGACGATCATCGCCGCAGGACCGGTGTCCCGGTCGCCATCAGCATCTGCCCTACACTGCGCCACCCGACCAGCCGTTGCCCGGTCCGCACGCGGACGCACGCAAGACCCGTGAGGGGCGATTCCCATCACTGCCGTTGCCATCCGCCTCGTTGATGTATCGAAGCGATTCGATGGAGCAGAATCCGACGCGGTGTCGTCGCTGAGCCTCGACATCGCCGAGGGATCGATCGTCGTCCTGATCGGTCCCTCCGGCTGTGGAAAGACGACCACCCTGCGCATGATCAACCGCCTGGTGGAACCATCATCCGGTGCGATCGAGATCGACGGCGAGGACATCACGTTGCGCCCCGTCGCCGAGCTGCGAAGGGATATCGGGTACGTGATCCAACAGGTGGGCCTGTTCCCCCATCACACGATCGCCACCAACATCGCGACCGTTCCCAAGATGCTCGGTTGGGACCAGGACCGGATCCGTGCACGAACCGACGAACTCGCCGAGCTCGTCGGCCTCGACTCCTCACTGCTCGACCGATACCCCGATGAGCTCTCCGGCGGGCAGCAACAGCGTGTTGGGGTCGCACGGGCGCTTGCGGCCGATCCGCCGATCCTGTTGATGGACGAGCCCTTCGGAGCCGTCGACCCCATCGTCCGAACGCGGCTCCAGGACGAGCTGTTGGAGTTGCAGGGCAGGGTCGGCAAGACGATCGTCCTCGTGACCCACGATATCGACGAGGCGCTCAAGGTGGGCGATCGCATCGCCCTCCTCAACGTCGGGGGCATCCTCGAGCAGTACGCCACGCCCGATGAGCTCCTGCGTGACCCGGCCAACGTATTCGTCGAGGAGTTCGTGGGGGAGGATCGCAGCATCAAGCGGCTCCAGCTCAAGGTGGTGTCCGACCTTCCCTACAACCAGGGTCCGGTCGTGCCCGTGGCGACGCCACTCGCAGAGGCGCTCGGCGTGATGGATCGACACGTGAGTGAGTGGATCGGGGTCACCGATCGGAACCTGTTCCTGGGATGGATCCACGCCTCCGACCTCGAGCAGGACACGATCCTCGCCGATGCGCCCCGTGCCCTGCCCGCAGCGAGGGTCCAACCCGAGAGCACGTTGCGGTCGGCGATGCAGATCATCATGACCTCGCACACGTCCGTTGCCGTCGTCGATGACAACGGTCGGTTCGGAGGCGTCGTGACGCTCGAGTCGATACGCGCCGGTCTCGAGCAGGGCGGTGAGGTCCTGTGACGACACTCATCGCCCAAGCATCCAATCCGATCGTGCGGTGGGAGTACTTCGTCGACGAGTGGGATCAGATCCTCGAGGCGGTTGTCCAACACCTCGAGCTGACCGTGATCTCGGTGCTGGTCGGCTTCGTCCTGTCGGCCGGCCTGGCGGCCCTCGCCCTGCGATTCGGATGGGCTGCGGGTCCCATCAACGGCTTCACGGCGTTCCTCTACACCATCCCGAGCGTGGCGCTGTTCGCCATCCTTGTTCCCTACTTCGGCTTCAGTCGCGTCTCGGCGATCGTGCCCCTCTCGCTCTACACGTTGCTGATCATCGAGACGAACATCGTCGCCGGGTTCGTGGCCGTACCGGCCGATGTCCGGGACGCCGCCGACGGGATGGGGATGTCGCCCGTCCGTCGGGTGTTCACCGTCGAGTTGCCCCTCGCCATGCCGTACATCATCACGGGCCTGCGCATCGCCGTCGTGTCGACCGTCGGCCTGGTCACGGTGGCTGCGATCATCGGGCAGGGCGGCCTGGGTCGCCTGATCCTCGACGGGCTGAGACGCACCTTCTGGACCCCGATGACCATCGGCGCAGTCCTGTCGATCCTCCTCGCCCTGGCCCTCGACGGTCTCATCTACTGGGTCGGACGGCGGGCGACACCGTGGGCCAATCGACCGAAGGGCGCAGCATGAGAGGGCACCACGCCTGCGAGCACCCGGCGCAGGGGCAGCCGTGAGGTTGCTTGGCCAAGCCGCGGTGCCACGCGACATCGGTGTGTTCGAATGGCTGCTCGACCCCGAGAGCTGGACGGGACCGACGGGCATCCTCGCGTCTGCATGGGACACGATCGTCCTGTGCTCGATCGTGATCGTCATTGCCGTGGTCGTGACGGTTCCCCTTGCATCGTGGCTCGCCCACTACCGGCGCGGTGAACTCACCGCCACGTGGGCCGTCACCCTGAGCCGGGCCGTGCCGACCTTCGCCGTCGCAGGTCTCCTCGTACCGGTGGCCCTGCGTCAGGGATGGGGCTTCGAACCCTGGCCGATCCTGATCGCCCTCCTGCTCCTTGCACTACCGCCGATCTTCCTGAATACCTATACCGCCGTCCGTCAGGTGGATCCCGGCGCCGTCGATGCGGCTCGCGCCATGGGATACAGCGAATGGGACACCCTCGCAAAGGTCGAGTTGGCCCTTTCCACGTCGGTCATCTTCGCCGGCGTGCGGGTCGCAGCCGTGACCGTCGTGGCCACTGAGCCGATCAGGGCCTTCCTCGGCGGGGACGGGCTGGGGCGGTACGTACGGGATGGCCTCGGTCAGAACAACAACGGGCTCGTCATCGCGGGTGCGATCCTGGTCGCCGGACTCGCCGGTTTGACGACCGTCATCTTCCGGTTGGCCGAAGGGTTAGCGTTACCACGAGGCGTGCGCCGGTTGGCAAGTACGTCAGATCGCTAGATGGGGAATGAACACGTGAAGAACACAAGACTCAAGATCATGGTCGTCCTGGTGCTCGCGCTGGGCCTGGTTGCAGCGGCGTGCAGCGACAGCAGCGACCCCGGGGACGGGCCGACGATCCGCATTCGCGGTCAGGCATTCAGCGAAGCCGTCACCATCGCCGAGGTCTACGGTCAGTATCTCGCAGGCAAGGGCTACAACGTCGAGATCCTCACGCCGGCAGGGTTCCGGACGGAGGCCATCGACGGCCTCAGGAACGGCGAACTCGACCTGATCGTCGACTACATCGGTGGATCGCTCACCGCCCTGGCCCCGGATGCGCCGAGCTCGGCGAACCCCGATGAGATCGTCGCCGTCATCGGCCCAGCCTATGAGGAGATCGGTGCAACACTCCTCGACTACTCACCAGCCGTCGATGGCGATGCCTTCGTCGTGCGTGGTGACTCCCCGGCGACATCGATATCGGACGTGGCGGGCCTCGGCTATGTGTTCGGAGCCTCGGCGCAGTGCTTCGAACGTCCCCAGTGCTATCTCGGCTACACGGATCCGGAGGTCTATGGGATCGAGTTCGCAAGCACCATCACGATCGAGTTCGGTCCGCTCCTGGGAGAGGCGCTCACCGCAGGAGAGGTCGACGCCGTGGTGTGGAACACCACGGCACCCCAGATCGGCGTGGAGGGCTTCAAGGTGCTCGACGACGACCAGGGGCTCCATCCCGCCCAGAACATCGCACCGATCGTCATGACCGAGGTCCTCGACGCGTACGGCGATCAGCTCGCAAACGACCTGAATGCCCTGAGTCTGGCAATCAACACCGACGACCTCGTGTTGTGGAACATCGAAACCGACATCAACTTCCGTGAGTCGACCGACGTTGCCGCCGAGTGGCTCGCAGCGGAGGGACTCGTCGACGAGGGCTGAGACGCCGACAACGATCGACACGCAACGATCGACACACAACCATCGAACAGGCCCATGGACGGGACGGACCGTGCCCATGGGCCTGTTCGCGTGGTGTGAGCACTGCTCAGGCGACGTGCCACTCCAGATCCTTCCAATGGGTCGGTCGGCCCGATTTGTACCCCGGGGCTTCAGGAACGCCGTCTTCGCGCCGATATCGACAGTGCATTCGGTGTCGTGGAGGTCATATGAGCAAGGTATTCGCAGGATCGGTACTGCTCCCCGGTGAGCAGGGCACGGGTCTCCAAGCCGCGTTCGAGGTCGTCGACGATCGCGTCAGGCTGACCTCGGGTGCCGACGAGCTCGGTACGTGGTCCCAGCAGGACTTCGACGTCAGTCCGTCCGGCAAGGGAACCTTCAAGGTCGCCCTGGGAGCCGAGGAGTTGTTCTTCACCCCATCGTCCCCGTCGTCGTTCGCCGAGGCGATGCACGTCCCGCTTCAACCCGAACCCGACAAGCGATCGTCCGACGCCCCGAAATACGACATCGACGCAGCGATCGACGAGGCCATTGCGAACGTGAAGCCCCTCAGGTCGATAAACGACGAGGATGACATCCTCTCGAAGCCCCTGCTCACGACCATCGTGGTGGTGGCGGGTGCGCTCATGGCGGGCCTCGTTGGCATGAGCTTCATGCTCTGATCGCTTCATGCGTCGATCGCTTCGATCGCGCGGACCGTTCCGATCGCGGATGGCTCCAACAGGCGGTCGGCAGGCGACTCCGGCTCGTCAGTCGGCCTCGTCGGTCTCGAGTTTGAGTGCCGCGGAGTTGATGCAGTAGCGCAGGCCCGTGGGTCCGGGTCCGTCAGGGAACACGTGTCCGAGGTGCGCATCGCAGCTTGCACAACGCGATTCGCGCCGGATCATGCCCCACGAGATGTCGCGCTTCTCGGACACGGATGCATCCTCGACCGGTGCCGTGAAGCTCGGCCAACCCGAGCCTGAGTCGTACTTGGTGTCGGAGGAGAACAGTGGCTCCCCGCACACGACACACACGTACGTGCCGTCGCGCTTGTCATCCCAGTACTCGCCCGTGAAAGCACGCTCCGTGCCCGCCTCCTGGGTGACGTGGTACTGCTCGGGAGTGAGTCGTTCCTTGAGATCGTCGGGATTGTGCGTCGGGTCCATACCGGAACGGTACCCGGCGCGGAGGCCTGCGGCGACGGTGGTGGCGCGATCCGGGGCTGCGCTCAGCTGCCGATGACCTCGGTGACGATCTCGGTCGCCCGATCTGCGGCGGACGGGTCGACCCCGAGGTGGAAGACGGCCCGTACCCGGGTGGCACCGAGGACGAGCATCGCGACGCCGGAATCCAGGCACGCATCGACGACCCGCCCTGGATCGGCGACATCGAAGTAGACGATGTTGGTCTGGACGCTGTCGAGGTCGACCGTCGCTCTCGTACCCGCCACGGCCTCGGCAAAACAGCGGGCGTGGCGATGATCGTCCACGAGACGTTCGCGATGGTGCTCGAGGCCGTAGAGCGCCCCTGCGGCAATGATGCCCGCCTGGCGGAATCCACCTCCGAACATCTGTTTGAACCGTCGTGCCCGCGAGATGAACGTCGCATCGCCGACGAGGGCGGAACCGATGGGGGCGCCGAGCCCCTTGGAGAAGCACACCGACACGGTGTCGAAGGGTGCCGCGTACTCTGCGACGTCGATGCCGCTCGCAGCCGATGCGTTCCACAGCCGTGCCCCGTCGAGATGCGTCGCAAGTCCTCGTTCCCGACCGGTCGTACACACGTCGCGTAGGGCGTCGATGTCCCAGATGGTCCCTCCCGCTTCGTTGTGCGTGTTCTCGAGGCACACGAGGGTGTGCGGTTCGAACAGGTGCGCCGGCATCGACGGATGGGGGACGGGTACGGCGCTGCGCAGTTGGTCGGCCGTGAAGGTCCCGAGTGTTCCGGGTATGCGCTTGAGCGTGACGCCTGAGTGGTGTGCCGGTCCTCCCATCTCGTGCGTGCCGACGTGGGCAGAGGCCTCGATGACCACCACGTCCCCCGGTTCGGTGTGGGCACGTATCGCGATCTGGTTCGACATCGTCCCCGTGGGGACGTACATCGCCGCCTCCTTGCCGAGGAGCGATGCAACGGTCTCCTCGAGGGCGTTCACGGTGGGATCGTCGTGGTAGACGTCGTCACCCACCGTGGCTGCCGCCATCGCAGCACGCATGGCGGTCGTCGGTCGGGTGATGGTGTCGCTTCGGAGGTCGATCATGATCGCGCCCTTCGGGTCCTTCGTGTCTTCGGGCCCTGCTCCGGTTGGGTGTCGCTTCGGAGGTCGATCATGATCGCGCCCTTCGGGTCCTTCGGGTCTTCGGGCCCTGCTCCGGTTGGGTGTCGCTTCGGAGGTCGATCATGATCGCGCCCTTCGGGTCCTTCGGGTCCTTCGTGTCTTCGGGGTCCTGCCCAGGCTGGGTGTCCTCACGAAAGGAAGTGTCGCGGCTGGAGCAGGGCGGTGAGCGTTCCCGTGGTGGCCGTCGACACGTCGATCCACGTTGGCACGTGGATCTCGATGACCGCACACGTGGCCGTGCGCATGGCGCACCGTGCCCCCGTCAGATGGTTCACCGCCTGGGACCACGTGGGCTCGTGGCCCACGAGCATCACCCGTTCGTGGTCGCCTCCGAGCCTGGCCGCCGTGGTGATCGCTTCGCCGTACGACGCACCGTACAGACCATCCTCGAGGATGAGCCGGGAGGGCCACCCGCCGGCGATCCGCGCCAGCTCGGCTGTCGATCGGGCCCTCGTGGCGGTGGAGGAGATCACGACGTCCGGTACGAGTCCGAGTTCCCTGATCGCCTCGCCCATCCGTTCGGCGGAACGTACGCCGCGGGTGTTGAGCGGGCGACTGTGGTCGTCCCGTGCCCCCGACTCCCAATCGGACTTTGCGTGGCGCATCAGCATGAGTTCCATCGGTGCATCGTACCTCCACCGCCGTAGTCGCCCGCGGTCGCCAGAGATTCGCTGCGCAGACGGATGTCGCAGCTAGATCACCGACAGGGCGAACAGGAGCTGCGCAGCGAAGTACATCGGGAGCCCGATGAGTCGATTCGCCATGGCAGGAGCGACGAACTGCTGTCGGGCGACGAGGATGTCGCTGACTGCGAAGAGCACCGCGGCAAGGGCGATCCGGGCGTCGGGAGCGGCGCCGTGGGTGGCGAATGCCGTCGCCACCATCAGCCCGATGATCGCGACATAGGCGGCGAGTGGCGCCGCGAGTTCCGTGGGTCGGTGTGGCCGCAGCCATCGGAGGACGGCCATACCGGTGATGACCATGGCCCCGAGTCCGACCGTGAACCAGGGAACGCTGAACCCGTCGCGCAGGACGAAGGCGACGATGTAGGCGATGTGGGCACCTGCGAATGCGACGAGCCCGACGACGAAGGCACGTCTTCCTGTGTACGACAGTGAGAGATCGCCGATCCATGATGCGACAAGCGCGACACCGACGCCCGCGGCGTAGGCCGTCCATGGGTCCGCCTCGATCACCAGGAACGCGACGACGAGCGTCGAGGCAGCCATCTTTGCGAGTCGGCTGATTGCTGGTGAGCCACTGGTCAGTGCGGCGAGCACCCCGAGTGACAGCGTGGTTGCGATGACCAGCCCGGTCACATCGCCTCGACGATGAACTCGATGCAGTCGGTGAGCGCCTCGATGTCCTCGGTGGGGATCGTCGGGAACGTAGCGACGCGGAGCTGGTTGCGTCCCAGCTTGCGATACGACTCGGTGTCGACGATGCCATTGGCACGAAGGTGCCAGGAAACGGCGCCGGCATCGACCGATGCGTCGAGGTCGATCGTGACCACCGTGGGAGACCGGAAGCGGTGGTCGGTGACGAATGGCTCGGCGAAGGACGACGCTTCCGCCCAGCGGTAGAGATGGTTCGATGATGCCGACGCACGGTCCTGGGCCCACGCGAGGCCACCGTTGTCTGCAACAGCGCGGACCTGGTGTTCGAGGAGGTACAGCGTCGCCAGGGCGGGCGTGTTGTACGTCTGGTCCTTGCGGGAGTTGTCGATAGCTCCCTGGAGTGACAGGAACGGGGGGATCCACCGCCCGGATGCGGCGATCTCCCCGATCCGTGCGATGGCCGCAGGGCTCATGAGCGCGACCCACAGTCCTCCCTCGGAGCCGAAGGCCTTCTGTGGGGAGAAGTAGTACACATCGACGTCCGCTGCCTCGATCTCGATGGCACCGGCGGCCGAGGTGGCGTCGACGACGACCAGCGCTTCCCCGATCCGTTGGAACGGTGCGAGGACGCCGGTCGAGGTCTCGTTGTGGATGAAGGCGGCGACATCGGCGTCGCCGGGGTCGGTGGGAATCGGCGCCGATCCGGGGTCGGCAGCGACGAGTGTCGGGGCACCGAGGTGGGGGGCGTGACTCGCCACGTCGGCGAACTTCGCCGAGAACTCGCCGCACACGTAGTGAACGCTTGCGTCGGCGATGAGACCGAACGCCGCGGCGTCCCAGAACGCGGTCGCTCCGCCGAGGCCGAGAACCACCTCGTAGCCGCCATCGAGACCGTAGAGCTCGCCGAGTCCGGAGCGAATGTCGGCGACCACGCCCTTGACGGTGGGTTGACGGTGGCTCGTACCCATGTAGGACGTCGCTGTCGCGGCAAGGTCGGCGAGGGCATCGACGGCAACCCGGCTCGGACCGGACCCGAACCGACCATCTCGGGGGAGCAGGCCGGGAGGGAGGACGATCGACGGGGTGTCGTTCATGTTTACAGTTCACCACCAACCGTTGGCAAAGGGAGAGTACCCCCGGTGACGAACCGCGCATCCATCTCGAAGCGAGCCCTCGCTGTCCAGCCATCCGCCACGCTCGCCATCACGAACAAGGCGAGCCAGTTGCGAGCCGAGGGCCAGCCGGTCATCGGCTATGGAGCCGGCGAGCCCGACTTCCCGACGCCCGGCGCGATCGTGGACGCCGCCGTCGCAGCGGCACGGGACCCGAAGTCGCACCGTTACTCGCCTGCGGCGGGCCAACCGGCGTTGCGTTCTGCGATCGCCCACAAGACGCTTCGGGACTCGGCATTCGATGTCGCGGCCGATCAGGTGATGGTCACCAACGGCGGCAAGCAGGCCGTGTACCTCGCATGCCAGGCACTGCTCGACGACGGAGACGAGGTGCTGCTCCCGGCTCCGTACTGGGTCACCTATCCCGAGGCAGTCGCGCTTGCTGGAGCACGAATCGTGCCGATTCCGACAGACGAGTCCACCAACTTCACGGTCACCGTCGAGCAGCTCGAAGCCGCGGTGACGGATCGCACCAAGATGCTCATCTTCGTCAGCCCGTCGAACCCGACGGGGTCCGTCTACACCATCGACCAGATGCGGGCAGTCGGGGAGTGGGCTGCAGCCAGGGGCATCTGGGTCATGACCGACGAGATCTACGAGCACCTCGTGTACGGGGATGCCGAGTTCCACTCCCTGCCGAAGGTCGTACCCGAGGTGGCGGATCGGTACGTGATCGTGAACGGCGTTGCCAAGACATATGCGATGACGGGCTGGCGAGTCGGTTGGTTGATCGGCCCCACCGAGGTCGTCAAGGGTGCGACGCGGATCCAGTCGCACCTCTCGTCGAACGTCAACAACGTCGCCCAGGCAGCTGCGCTCGAAGCCGTCACCGGATCGCTCGACGCCGTGTACACCATGCGCGAGGCGTTCGATCGTCGACGGCGGACCATGGTCGCGATGCTCGGTGCCATCGACGGCGTGTCATGCATCGAACCCCAGGGGGCGTTCTACGTCTTCCCGAACTTCACGGGTCTGCTTGGCCGTGAGCTGGGCGGCCGGACGGCCTCGACCACCCTGGAGCTCGCTTCGATCCTCCTCGATGAGGTCAATGTGGCGATCGTTCCGGGGGAGGCATTCGGGGCCCCGGGCTACGCACGACTCTCGTTCGCCCTTGCCGACGACGACCTGGTCGAGGGTCTCGAGCGCATCGCGGGCCTCGTGTCCGCCTGAACGGGGTCGAGCCCTCAGGTCGCGGCGTCGAAGAAGGTCTCGAGGGCCCTGAGCAGGGCATCGGCGGCAGGTGACATCGGGTCGATGAGAGCCATGTGATCCGCGCCCGGAAGGGTTACGAGGTCCAACCCGGCGGATGCCGCAAATGCCACCGAATGGTCGATCGGTACCGCCTCGTCGGCGTCGCCATGGATGAGCGCAGCGCGGCCGGAGAGACCGGTGGGGATCGATGCCGCGTCCCACAGCGACGGATCCTCGCCTCTGGTTGCCCCGAGGTAGGTGCTGATCGGATCGTCGTCGACACGACTGCGCGAGATGGCATCGAGATCGATCACGGGAGCGAGGGCGATCACCGGGATCCCTCCGTCGTCGATTGCCTGGCGGAGGGCGAGGTACCCGCCGGCCGAGTGCCCGACGGCGATCGCCCGTTCACCCGCCGAGCCGATGTGGGAGGGAAGCGACGCGACCGCATCCGCGATGTCCGCCTGCGACGACGCAAACGAACCCGGACCCCGTCGGTACTCGATGTTCGCGGTCGCCCAACCGTGGTCCGCGAGGTGCACCGCGAGCGGATCCATGATGTCGCGTGCCCAGATGCTTCGCCAGAAGCCCCCGTGGATGAGCGCCACGGTGCCGGTTGCACCCTGGGGGACACGGATGTCGATGACCTGATCCGCGCTGTCCCCATACGAGACCGTCACGGGCGGGTGGCTGAGGAGTGCCCGGAGGTGGTCGATGGCGTCGAGGTACCCCCGAGTGCCGCGGCCCACGATGACGCGCTCCGCGGCGGGAGCCGTCACGGAGGTCCGCCGCCACGACTCACGTTCGTGGATGTTCGATATGTGGACCTCCACGACAGGAGCCGTGATGGCGGCCATGGCGTCGTGGAGGGCGTAGGAGTAGTGGCTCAGGGCGCCGGGATTGATGATCACACCGTCGGCGCGTGTGCCCTCCGCATGGAGCACGTCGATCAGCTCGCCCTCGTGGTTCGACTGGACGGCATGGAGCCCGACGGCGTACTGGGTCGCCCGCATACGCCACTGGCGCTCGAGGTCGGTGAGGGTCTCGCTCCCGTAGATGTCGGGTTCCCGCGTGCCGAGCATGTTCAGGTTGGGGCCGTTGATGACGAGGAGGCGCATACCGCGAGTCTCACGGGTCGGAGCCGTCACTGCAAGCCGTGGGGCAACGGGATCACGACGGTGGAGTGAAGCGATCCGGAACGTGGTCGCTTCGGAGCAGCGCAGCCCGTTCCATGATCGCTTGATCGATCGAGCCTTCGTGTGTGGCCCGTCCTCGGGCGATCTCCGAGACGAATGCGTTGGTGACGGTCTCGACGTCGACATCGGCCACGTCGGCCAGGCTCCCGGTGGCTCCGGGATCGAGCGGTACGCCGAGTGCCCGGTAGACGGGCACGAGTACGCCATTGATGTCGTCGGGATCGGAGACGACGATCATGCCTCCTACCTGTGCGGCAGATCGTGACAATCGCTGCCCGACCCCCATCACCTTGCGCGCATCGAGGACGTGGACGCTGTATTCGCCTGCGCAGTACTCGTCAGGGAGCTCGCCGATCGCCGACCCTATGTCGAGTCCGGACAGGGCCTCCACGACGGCGTTGGCGAGGTGACGGAAGCGTTCGTGCATCGATGTCGCAGGTGACTCCGCCTTCACCGTCCAGGCGAACCGGATGATGGTGGGTGAGAACACGACGGCGCGGCCGCCGGCAATGCGCACGGTCGCGTCGTATCCGAGATCGCGCGCGATGCTGAGCGCCTCCCCGAATCCGGCGGCGAGGGTGTCGTGCTTGCCGAAGGCGACCACGCGGTGGGGTGTCCCGACCTGCAGGGTCTCACCCATGGTGCCCTCGGTGACGGCGAGGAGGATGGCACGGGACACCGCGGTGTCGAGGGCGGCGTCGCCGGTGAGGGCGTCATGCACGACGCTGAGGACACGATCCATGGGTAAAAGGGTAGGTCGCGTTCGATGCGGCGGGCGCCGAGGTGCGGAAGCGCATGATGTCGCTTACCGAGGATCCGTGCCATCCTTCGGGGGTGACCCGAACCGTGACGATGATGTTCGTCGCTATCGCCGTGGTCGTGGCCGGTTGTGGCGAGGCAGGCCTGCTCGATGGAGTGGGGGATCGAACGCGCTCGGTCGTGGTCGGCGAGACGACCACGACGCTGCCCCCGATCACCGTCGCCGCCGGGGAGGTCGACGAGGCCCTCGTGAACGCGACCGATGTCCTGTGGTTCAACGATGAGCTGGGGGAACCGGCCGAGGACGACGCCGAAGCCGTCATCGCATCCGTGTGGGAGCGGCAGGGCAACAGTCGGTTCGTCCAGAGCTCGAGGCGTGAGATCTCGCTGGCCGTCCCTGCATTGGGCTTTCCATCGCTGGTACCCGATCAGGTCCAATGGGTGACCAGCCAGCTCGTCTACACCCAGACGAGCGGCACGCTCGATCCCGAAACCTCAGCGGCGTTCGGCATGTGGAGCGCCGAGCCGTACACGACGAACACGGCGCAGTTGGCCGTGCTGCGGGTGGGGCGAGCGGCGCTCGACACACCATCGGCACGCTCGGACCTGACCGTCGTCGCGGTGCCCGATGGCGTCAGCGTCGGCTGGACGGAGTCGGGTCTGCGATACGAGTTGTTCTGTCGGACAGAGGTCTCCGAGGAGTTGTGTCGCGAGACGGCCGAGTCGTCGGTGTTGCTTGCGGGGTTGCTGCCGTCCGCTCGATGACGGTCGCGCGCTCACGCCCCGGCGAAGCGTGGTCGGTGACTCGGTCGCGTCGGCTACCTATCGTTCGGTGATGCATCCCGGAGGCTTCGGCGCATTCATGCGCCATGACGAATCACAATCGCCGGACATCGACCGGACACTCATCGCCAGGGTGCTCGGCTATGCGAGGCCGTATCGGGGCCTGTTGATCGTGGTCCTGGTCACGATCGTCGTGATCACCGGCCTCACGCTCCTGCCGCCGTTGCTGATGCGGACCCTCATCGATGATGCGATACCCAGCGAGGACCTCGCCCTCGTCACCTGGCTCGGCTTCGGCATGGTCGCCGTGCCGCTGATCAACGGCTTCGTCGGTGTCTACCAGCGGCGAGCGACCGCTCAGATGGGTGAGGGCATCATCCACGACCTCCGGCGGGAGTTGTTCGACCACCTCCAGTCCATGTCGCTCGGGTTCTTCACGAACACCAAGACCGGCGAGCTGATGTCCCGGCTCAACTCCGACGTCGTCGGTGCCCAGCAGGCCGTCAGCAGCACCTTCGTCGCACTCGTGTCGAACGTCTTCGCCGTCGTGGCGACGCTCGTCATCATGCTGCAGCTCGAGTGGCGGCTGACGCTGCTCGCCGTGTCGATCCTTCCGCTGTTCATCATCGCCTCCCGTCAGGTCGGGAAGCGCCTTCGCATCGTCAGGCGGAGCCAGATGGAGGCCAATGCCGAGATGTCTGGCATGATGCAGGAGACCCTCTCGGTTTCCGGTGCACTGCTGGTGAAGCTCTTCGGTCGGACGGCGTTCGAGTCCGGCCAGTTCGGGACCCGTGCCGCCACCGTCCGAGATCTCGGAGTGCGCCAGGCGGTCATCGGCCGTTGGTTCTTCATGGCCCTTGGCATCGTTTCGGCGCTCGGCACGGCGATCACCTTCTGGCTCGGAGCCGTCATGGTCATCAACGGCAACCTGACCATCGGGACGATCGTCGCCCTCAGCGCCTACCTCGCAGGCTTGTACGGACCGCTCTCGGCGTTGGCGAATGCCCGGGTGGAGTTCACGACGTCCCTGGTCTCCTTCGAGCGGGTGTTCGAGGTTCTCGACCTGCCGGTCGACGTGCCACCACCCTCGGACCCCGTGGAGATGGCACAGGTGAGGGGTGGGATCGGGTTCGACCGTGTGTGGTTCTCGTACGACCAGACACGCGATTCCGGCCTGGAATCGGTGCGCCGCTTCGGCTGGGGTGATTCGGGAGTGGCCGACGATTCAGCGATGCCCGTCGAGTCCGGGTGGGTGCTCGAGGACATCACCTTCGATGTGGCGCCGGGACAGACCGTGGCCCTCGTGGGGCCCTCGGGCGCAGGCAAGACGACGCTGACGTACCTGGTTCCCAGGCTGTACGACGTGAGTCGGGGGACCGTCACGATCGATGGCGTCGATGTGCGGGACATCGCACCGGAGTCCATCGCTCACGCCGTCGGCGTGGTGACGCAGGAGACGTACCTGTTCCACGACACGATCGAAGCGAACCTGCGGTACGCCAAACCCGACGCTTCGGCTGAGGAACTTCGCAGCGCTGCCGCTGCCGCGAACATCGTGGAGTTCATCGACTCGTTGCCCGAGGGCATGTCCACCAGGGTCGGTGAGCGCGGCTACCGCCTCTCCGGCGGCGAGAAGCAACGTCTAGCTATCGCCAGGGTGATCCTGAAGAACCCCTCCATCCTCATCCTCGACGAGGCCACCTCGCACCTCGATGCGCGCTCGGAGGCTCTCGTCCAGGATGCGCTCGAGGGGATCATGGTCGATCGGACGTCGCTCGTCATCGCCCATCGGCTCTCGACGGTGCTCTCGGCCGACATGCTGGTGGTGGTCGATGGCGGCCGCATCGTCGAGACCGGCACCCACGATGAGCTCGTCGCATCCGGAGGTCTGTATTCCCATCTGTTCGAGACCCAGTTCCGCAGCGCATCTCCGGTGACGCCGTGATCCGCAGCGTGGTGCGGTGGGTCCCGGAGGCCCTCGCTCGGAGCCGGTCCCGTGCCACGGTCCTGGTGCTGGTGGTGGCAATCGTCAGCGCAGGTTGCTCGACCTCGGCGACGTTCGACGACTATGTCCCGGCTGCCGAAGCTCTGTCCCAGACGTATGTCGAAGAGGCACAGGCGCTTTCGTTCGACTACCAGCGTTCGGTCGAGGACGGTGTCCGTGCCATCGTCGAGGGAGGGGCGACGGACCCCGAGACCGACGCGGTGATGCTCGTTGTCGACGAGACGGTCGCCTACCTGGCCGTCCTCACGGACACGATGGGCCGGTATCTCGAGGCATTCGATGACCTCGACGCACCCGCCGAGGTCGTCAGCGAACACGACGACTACGTTGCAGCCATCGGGGTCGTCCATGCGTCGCTTCCCGCAACGAGGTCAGCGGTGGAGGTGGCGACACAGCTCGACGAGGTGCAGGTCGCCATGACGTCGTCCGGATTCGCCGATGGACAGCTCCGCTGGACGGCGTCCTGCTCCGCTCTCGAACAGGCCGTCCGTGACCAGGGCACGGGTATCGACCTGCTGTGCGTCGCCCCGACATCGACACGATGACCGGGCGACACGACATGTGGGACGGCGAGGGCGACATCACCGTCGGGGTGCCGACGAGCGGCGGCGAGAACGTCATGGTGCCCGTCATCCGGGGCATCGTTCGGTGCGCCGACGACCCTGAACGCATCCTCCTCCAGCGACGTGCTGGGCCCCAGGAGACCGTGCGTGGCAAGGTGGAGATCCCCGGTGGCAGGTGGCGGGCGGCCGAGTCGCCCGGCGATGCCATCGCGCGCGAAGTGAGGGAGGAGACCGGCGTCGAGCTCATCGCCATCCATGGCGTCCTTCTCGACGTACTCGATGCCCGTCGCACGATCGCCAGCGTCGAGCCGCTCGTCGTGGTGGCCGGCGTCTCCGGGGCCTTCCCCGCGATCCATGTGGTCCTGATCGCCGACGGCAGCGGAACGCCACGCGACCAGCCGGGCGAGACTCTCGACGTCCGGTGGTGGCGCTGGTCAGAGGTCCTCTCAGCGATCGAGGTCGATCCGAGCGGCTTCATCCCCTCGACGCTGGCTGCGCTTCGTGCGTACGAGGCGCGGCTCGAAGGACCTCGATAGCGAGCCCCGCCTCGCTCATCTCGATGGGAGCGTTACCGGGCCCTGGGCGATGTCGGGTTCGTTGGCGTCGATGAGCGTCTTCTTCGTCTCGGGTAGGACGAGGACCGGGCGGCCGGATTCGAGCATCACCCTCGCCGAGACGCTCTCCCACGCGTCGCGGTCGAAGATCTGTTTCGTCGCCCCCAGGAGGACGACATCGGCTCCGAGTTCGTCGGCAGCCGCCGAGATCGCTTCGGCAGCGTCGCCACCCTCGAGCGTGCGGACCTGACAGGGGATGCGTGCTTGTTCGAGTGCCTGTCGAATGGGGTCGGTCAGTCGGGTCCCGCGTTCGGCGAGGTACTGGGCGGTGATCGAGGCGTCCTGAGCCGGGGCATCGTGGAGGGGATGCCAGTCGGAGCTCCGCAGGTCCTCGAGGAAGCCGTGGGGTACCTCGACGACGGTGACCACGGTGACCGACCCGGTACCACCGATGAGATGCCTGGCGAACTCCACCACCGGTTCCGGGCTGAGAGCGCCTGCCGTTGCGACCAGAACGTGCATCGTGTCAGCTTAGGGATCGAGCGCTGTACGCGTCGCTGGACGGTGGGGTTCCGCGATGCGTGCTACGCGTCGAGCGCCTTCACCGGTGCCTTGTCGACCACGGACTTGAGGTGCGGATACCCCTTCTTCTCCCACTGTTCGAATGCTTCGTCGTTACTGACGTCACGTTCCCGTTCGGTGGCCATGTCGAGTCTGAACGCCAGGTAGTCGCAGTACGCCTGGTATGGATCGCGGCCGGGCAGGAGGTCGCTGATCCGCAGGAGGAGCGGCTCGAACACCGAGGCCCGCCACTTCATCGCCGCGACGGCCTTTCCGGTTGCTGATGTGGATCCGAACTTGGCTTCGTGGTACGTGAGATCGGTGAGGATGACGCGCGCCTGGTTCTCCGAGATGTCGATGCCGGTCATCTGGCGCAGTCGTTCGGAGTGATACTGGCGCCCACCGACCTTGACCCGCATCTTGACGTTGGTGCCGCTGTCCACGGGGATCAGGTCGATGTCGTCGACGGCGAAACCGAGACCGTGGAGCCGGTCGATCCGCTGTCGGATCTTGAAGTGGTCGCCCGCCGTCACGATCAATGACGTGGTGAGCTCCTGCCAGAGGCTGTGGTAGCGCGCCGAGATGTCCTGACCGAGGAAGATGTCGGCCTCGTCGATGTCGACGCCACCTTCCGAAGCGATGTCGGCCATCTCCCCGGCGACGTTCGTCTCCATGATCGCCAGGTCCTCGAGACGTTGCCCCCTGCTCAGTTTCTCGTAGATGCGCGATGTCTCTGCGTCGATCATCACGGCCTCGATCGAGGAGGCATCCCAGCGGTAGAGGATGTTGGACAGCGAGCAATCGCCCCAGTAGAAGCCAGCGATGTGCAGTTCGACGAGGAGGCCGGCGAAGGCGTCGAGGAGCGCCTCGCGTCGCTTCCCGAATCCGATCCCCGACACGAGGTCGCGATACGGGAACGCATGCGAGACGTAACGGGTGATCACTGCGGCGGCCCATTCATCGTCCTGATCGACCCACGGCCGTTCGACGTATCCGGCCGGGCGAGCCGACTGTCTCGTGATGTCCTCCATGCGTCGGAGCATGTCGAACTCGTGTCGTGCGAGGCGTTGGGGGAGCTCCTTGATGACGTAGACGCCCTCCCGGTAGGCCACGAACACGACCTCGTGTCGGTGGATGCCCTCGGGCATGCTCACGAGGCGTTCGTTCGTCCAGGTCGAGATCGGTGAGGCCCAGTCGAGATCGACGAAGTCGGGGTCCTCGGATCGTGCATGGATGTAGGGCGTGCGTTGTTTCATGGTGTGTCGCGTTCCGTCTCGGACTCGTGGCCGGCCGCCGGGTCGTGGTTGCCAGCCACGTCCGTGATCTCGGATGCGATGATACGGAGGCGTGCGAGGCGTGCCGTGATCTCCTCGACGTCATCGGCATGCTCCGCCGCGATGCGACGGTTGATGTCGTGGGCATACGCTCCCGGATCCTGGAGCGTCGTCTTCAGGTGCTTCTCCGAGTAGCCCTGGGTGATCGGCAGTGCCTCGATGGCGGCGAGCCGCCGCTCGAGTTCCTCGATCTCGCGAGCCACCGATTCGGGATGTCGTCTGGCATCGGCCATGTCACGGGCTCGGTCGCGGAGTTTGTCGCGTTCTGCCGTGAGGCGCCGCGCCGTTTGGGGGTCGGCCATTGCGATCCGTTCGTTGATCTCGGTGATCGTCGCGAACAATTCGTCGATGGCTCGGCGGTTGCTGGTGGTGCCGTGGTCGGCTCCGGTGTCGGCCATCTCAGCGGGCCATCCTGCGGTCGGTCGTGCGGCGGGGGGTGAAGCCCTTGTATCCGGCCGTGAATCCGGCGTCGACCATCTCGGTCGCAAGGGGGTGCTCGTGGGCTGGGCCGTCGTCGATCGTCGAGATCGATGGCCGCCGGTGGGCGTCGGCGAGGAGCGAGATGCCAGCCACCGTTGTGCCCGGATCGCGGCCGAACGTGGCGATGCGTCGTCCCGCCGCATCCATCCATGCGGCGGGTGTGCCGCCGATGAGCGCGACCGATGCGCCTGCACGTCGCTCAGGGCGTCCGGACGACTCCGGCCACGGAACCGAGGCGCCGTACGCATTGGCCGGGTCGGTCGTGGCGAGGACGATGTCGGTCGCGGCTTCGGAGTGTCGGAGTCGTTCGATGGCGCCAGGGATGGCGAACTGGGCGCCACCGAGGCCCTCGATGAAGTACCCGCGCCGAATGGTCCCGACGTCCTCGAGGGATGAGAACGCCGCATAGAGACCGGAGAACCCGCCGACGACACCTTCACCGATGGTCGCGTCGCGCGTGACGATCCCGAAGCGCTCGAGCAGGGTGTTGGCGATGGCCAGGGCCCGCTCCTCGTTGGTCGGCCGTGTGCCTCGGAGGTGCCCGACCGGATACCAGCGACCCGAGGCGTGGGCCGGCGTCGGCACCAACGTGTGCGCTCCCCGTCTCGACCCCCGGGAACGTCCCTGCCTTCGGGCGGTGAACGCACGCAACGGGGCGAGTGAGTCGTTGGTGATGTGGCGGCTCCACACGAGGTCCCACAGTGCGTCCGCGAGGTCCGTCGGGTCGCCGCCGCCGGCAGAGGCATAGATGTCGGTGAAGAAGCTGGCGCCGTGGTCGAGGAGGTGGTCGAGGACTGCCTTGTGGAGGGGGGTGTCCGGGGGATCGTCCCCGGGAGGTGGCATGAGGGCCGAGGCAGTGGCCCTGGGGTAGACGGCGATGCGCCCGTCCCTGGGTCCGAGCGGTTCGAGGCCCATCCACACGACGTCGCCGGTCGCCATGGCAGCGTCGAGATCGCGAGGGTGCTCGATCCCGCGGGCGGAGAGGATGCCGGATTCGAGCACGGTTGCCGGGATCGGTGCACCGGCGAGCTGATCGACGATCCCAGGTCATCGAGGACGGGCTGTCCGTCCCGATGCCGTGCCATGTGGGCAGGAATGCAGCGAACCGCGAGGGCTCGACCGCCTCGACCTGGTGGCGCAGGGCGGCGAGCGACCGTCGGCGGAGCCGCCGCAGCACTTCGCTCGAAATCCATTCGTGCTCGGTGCCTCCCGGCCGATATGCCCCGGCGCGTACCTTTCCATCGCGCTCGAGCCGGCTGAGGACCTCGCTCACGGCGGCCGGCGGCAGGCGGGTGCCATGTGCCGCGTCGGCAATGGTGAACGGTCCGTGCGTACGGGCATAGCGACCGACGATGTCGCCGAGCGGATCGTCGACCGGTTCGAGCAGGTCGCTCGGAACGCCCGGTGGTGGTTGCAGCCCCACTCCGTCGCGCATCCGGGCCACGTCCTCGGCGGCGACGTACAGCTCGTCACCGGCGTACGGGAGCAGGTAGGCGCGTCCCGATCGTGTGAGTTCGTCGAGCCACGGCATGGCGTTGGCTGCATCGGCCATTCGGATGCGGATGTCGCCGGTCGTGAGCGGTCCGAGATCGCGCAGGAGGTCGTGGAGGTGGTCGAGCGACCGAATGCGTCGGTCGTCGGACAGGTGTTGGAGGTCGGCCTCGACGGCGTCGACGACCTCGGCGTCGAGCAGGTCCCGGAACTCGGGCTCGCCGAGGAGCTCGGCAAGGAGCGATCGATCCAGCGTGAGTGCCGTTGCCCGGCGCTCGGCGACGGGCGCGTCGTACTCGTACATGAACGAGGCGATGAAATCGAACATGAGCGAGGAAGCGAACGGCGAGGGACCTGCCGTGTCCACGTCGACGACCCGTGTACGTCGGGCGCCGATGTCCGTGAGGAGCGATACGAGGGCGGGCACGTCGAAGTGATCCTGGAGCACCTCACGATAGGTCTCGAGCATGATGGGGAACGAGCCGTACCCGCGGGTCACCTCCAGGAGGTTGGCGGCCTTTCGCCGTTGGAGCCACAGGGGTGTTCGTGTGCCGGGTCGCCGACGGGGGAGGAGGAGCGCCCTTGCCGCCGACTCCCGGAACTTCGAGGTGAAGAGCGCCGTGTCCCCGACCTCGTCGATGACGGCGTTCTCGATCTGGTCGGGTTCGATGTGGACGATCGACACGTCCGGTGGCGTGTCGATGTCCGGGAATCGCAGGACGATGCCGTCATCGGACCAGATCACGTCCACGGAACCACCAGATGAGTTCCGGTACCGGTTGCGGATGGCGAGGGCCCACGGAGCGTGGACGCGCCCTCCGAACGGTGAGAGCACGACGATGCGCCAGTCGCCGATCTCGTCCCGGAAGCGTTGGACGACGATCGTGCGGTCGGTCGGGAGGGTGCCGGTGGCCTCCCGTTCGTCGGTGATGAACGTCACGAGGTTCTGGGCGGCGAACGGATCGAGGCGGTAGGTGGTCCTGAGGAGCTCCACGGCCTCGTCGGAGGGGAGGGCAGCCACCGTGCGGGTGAAGGCGCCGACGGCTCGGCCGAGTTCGACGGGTCGGCCGGGTGCGTCGCCGTGCCAGAAGGGCATCCTCGTGGCCGGGACGCCGGGAGCCGGCGTGACGGTGACCCGGTCGTGGCTGATGTCTTCGATTCGCCATGTGGTCGAGCCGAGGACGAACGTCTCGCCCGGGCGGGACTCGTAGACCATCTCCTCGTCGAGCTCGCCGACGCGGCCGCCTTCGGGGAGGCTCACGGTGTACAGGCCGCGATCGGGAATCGTCCCCGGATTGGTCACGGCGAGGATGCGCGCATTCGATCTCGGCGTGATGGCGCCGGTGCTGCGGTCCCACACCAGCCGGGGTCGCAACTCGGCGAAGTCGTCGCTCGGATAGCGTCCGGTCAGCATGTCGAGCACTGATTCGAACGTCGAGCGGGTCAGATCGCGGAACGGCATGGCTCCCCGCACGAGGTCGAACACGCCGTCAGCGTCGAGGTCGTCCATGGCGGCCATCGCCACGAGATGCTGGGCGAGCACGTCGATCGGATTCTGGGGCACCGACGTCGCCTCGATCGCCCCCTCGTACATGCGCTCCACGACCACGGCCGTCTCGAGGAGGTCACCGCGATGCTTGGGGAAGATCTTGGCCATGGATGCTGCGCCCACCGCATGGCCTGACCGCCCGACCCGTTGCAGACCGCGGGCCACGGAACTGGGTGACTCGACGAGGACCACCAGGTCGACAGCGGCCATGTCGATGCCCAGTTCGAGGGTGGATGTCGCGACCACGCCGCGCAGGGTGCCGCGCTTGAGGCGATCCTCGATGTCGAGCCGTTGCTCGCGCGATACCGACCCGTGGTGGGCCTGGACGAGTTCCTCGTCGGCAAGGCGATTGATCTCGGCCGCGAGCCTCTCGGCGAGGCTCCGACTGTTGACGAAGAGGATCGTGCTGCGATGGTCGCGGACGAGCTCGAGGAGCCTCGGGTACATCGCAGGCCAGATCGACCGTCGCGCCGGTTCATCCGTGGGGCTGTCCGGATCGGTCATGTCGGCGACCGGGACGACGATCTCGATGTCCATCTCGCGATCGCGTGGCGTGTCGACGATCGAGACCTCGCGCGGCGTCCAGGTGTCCGATACGACGCTTCCCCCGCCGAGGAAGGTGGCGATCGTGTCGAGGGGTCGTTGGGTCGCCGACAGGCCGATGCGTTGGGGAGCTGCTTCGCACAGGGCATCGAGACGTTCGAGGCTCAGCGAGAGGTGCGTGCCGCGCTTGGTGCCGGCGAGGGCGTGGATCTCATCGATGATGACGGTTTCGACCGAGGCGAGCATGCCGCGGGCTCGTGACGTCAGCATGAGGTACAGGCTCTCGGGTGTCGTGATGAGCAGGTCTGGCGGATTCCGCACCATGGCCTGGCGTTCTGATTGGGGGGTATCGCCGGTGCGCATCGAGACCGAGACGGCATGCGGCTCCGTCCCCGATCTTCGAGCCTCGGCGTTGATGCCCGTCAGGGGTGCTCGCAGGTTGCGATCCACGTCATAGGCGAGCGCCTTGAGCGGTGAGATGTAGAGGACGCGACACCGACGTTCCTTCGGAGGCGGGGGAGCGGCCATGAGTCGGTCGATCGACCACAGGAACGCAGCGAGGGTCTTCCCGGATCCGGTCGGGGCATGGATCAGGGTGTGTCGGCCCTCGGCGATCGATGCCCACCCGAGGGATTGCGCTGCCGTCGGCGCGTCGAACACGGCGTTGAACCACGAGGCCGTCGGCGATGAGAAGCGGTCGAGGTCATGCACCTCCGCAGCGTACCGAACCGGTATGACGCGCGACCCACGAGGTTGCCCGGACACCCGCCGCCGGAAGAGTCGGCAACCCTGAAGCTTGGGTTGAGGGTTGTGGGAATGGCTCAACCACAATGGTTTGCGCCCTGATCCTCAACCCTGCATCGACCCCGACGGGAATGACAAAACCGACTTACGCAGGACACCATGGGTAAGACGGTCGACGGGCGATCCAGGGTGTCGGGGACGGACGCGGGCGTGGTTTCAGGTCGTCGCGGCGATGAAGCCGGCGGCTGCAGCCGGGTCCACGGGATTGGTCGCGACGCCACCAACCTTGATCGACGTACCCACGATGGCACCGTCGGCGATCGCCAACATGTCGCGGACATTGTCGGTGGTCACGCCGGATCCGAGGAACACCGGCAGGTGGCTGGCGTCGGCAACCGTTGCGAGGTCTGCGAGGTCGGCGGGGGATCCGGTACCGACGCCCGATACGACGACGGCATCGGCACCGGCGCGCTCGACGAGGTCGTGGGTGGCGTCGACCAGGCTGAGACCCGCCGGCGGTGTGGCGTGTTTCACGAACACGTCAGCCATGATCTCGACATCGGGGCAGACGGCGGCACGCATCCTTGCGATCTCGGCGGCGTTGCCGATGATCGGTCCCTGATCGGTGTACATGGTGCCGGACAACACGTTGACGCGGATGAACCGCGCCGGTGTAGCGGCCGCAACGGCGAGGGCTCCGAGACCGTCGTTGCGAAGCACGTTGACGCCGACGGGGAGCCGTGAGGCTTCGTAGACGGCGTTGACCGCACTGGTGAGGGAGGCGACCGTCACCTTGGGTGCGTCGTCGGCGAAGAACGGCGCGTCCCCGAAGTTCTCCACCATCACGCCGTCGAATCCAGCGGCTGCGATCGCCTCGGCGTCGGTCATGGCGGCCTGGATCACTTCGTCGAGGTCACCCGTGAACCCGGGAGAACCAGGGAGTGCACCGAGGTGCACCATCCCGATCAGCCGGGGAATCGCCATCTAGTAGGCCCGTGCGATGTCGAGTGCACGCTCGGCGTGCTCGCCGACGGCCCTGAGCCCCGTGTCGGAGGCTTCGACCCTTCGGACGACGAGTCGACACCAATCACCGGCCATCCCCTTGACGACCTGGTCGGTGTCCTCGGGGCCGAAGCGCCACGCCGCGTAGAGGGGACCCATGACCTCGACCCGGATACCGCCCTCTGGATACTCGAGACCCGCCTGCTCGAAGGCGAAGGGCAGGGCCCGTTGCCCGAGAGCTGCGATGTGTCGAAGGCGGAGCGTGTCGGCGAGCGGGTCGTCGTACTCCTCATCGTCGTCGTCGGGTGGCGCCTCGAGGGGAGTCATCCGACCGAGCATCGCCGCTTTGATGTCGAGGCCGTGGGCCCATGTCTCCATCAAGCGGACGGTTGCGAACGACCGCGCACTCATGTCCCCGTAGAGCCAGGGGACGCGTTCTTCGGCGGTCATGCGTGAGAGGGCCTCCACGACGTCGGCACGTCCGAAACGCCACCACTCGATGATCTCCTGATGGCGCCTGCCGCGTCCCTGGAGGACCCCACGTTGGGTCCACTCGTCGATGTCCTCGATCTTCTCGGCGTCCACACGTGCCTGGCCCTGCTCGAGCACCTCGGCGGCGAACGCCTCGGTGTACGCCAGGTGGCTCACCGTGTCCTGGATCGTCCAACCCTCAGCCGGCGTCTTCGTCGCCCATTGGCGATCCCGCAACGACTGGAGGAACTGGTCGAGTTGCTGCTCCTCGGCAACCAGATCTGAAAGTATCTCCCGCATCCGATCGATTCTACCGTAGGCCGCGTGTCTGGTCGGTGCCTGACGGGTGGAATGACGGCGGGGTCACGCCTCGTTGAGACGATCGATGAGGACCCGGAGGCGGCCGTACGAACGCCGGTCGAAGGCGAACGCAAGCCGCGGCAGGTCGAGGTTGTCGTTGGTCGACACCTCGGCATCGAGCGGGGCGGTCCTGAAGATCTCGCCAGTTGTCACGATGTCGCCGAATTCGTCGTTGAGCGCCCTCAGCGTGGCGTCCGACACCTCGTGGTCGAGTCGTAGGACGAGCAGGTCATCGACGAATCGCTGTGAGTGGTAGACCCGGAAGAACCTCGTCACCTCCTCGATGGCGGCCTCGATCGACGAGGCGACCATGTACAGGTTCTTGTCGTGCTCGGAGATCATGCCCTGGTCGAGCAGGTTGTCACAGAGCCTCTCCCATGGTTCCCAGAAACGCGTTCCCGGTGCTTCGAGGAGCACGATGGGGTGGATGTCGGACTTGCCGGTCTGGATGAGGGTGAGGAGCTCGAACGCCTCGTCCATCGTTCCCCATCCGCCTGGGAAGAGGGCGAAGGCGTCGGACTCCTTGACGAACTGCACCTTCCGCGTGAAGAAATACTTGAAGTTGATGACCTTGCCGGGGGACAGGTACTCGTTCGCCCCGTTCTCGAACGGCAGGCGGATGTTGACGCCGAACGAAGCATCGAGGCCAGCGCCCCGGTTGGCGGCTTCCATGATGCCGGGACCTGCGCCGGTGATCACCATCCAGCCCTCGTCGGTGACCATGCGCTTGCTGAACTCCTCCGCGAGGAGGTAGTTCGGATCATCAGGCTTCGTGCGAGCCGATCCGTAGACGGCGATCTTGCGGGTCGAGCGGTGGGGGTCGAACACGATCGAGGAGTACCGGAGCTCCTTGAGCGCCGTGTTCATCATCTTCATCTCGCCTCGGCCCGCTTCGTCCCTCAACAGTTTGAGGCCCGTCACGATGATCTCGCCGACGATCTCCTTGTCGCGCTCGGAGACCTGCTCGCCTGCAACATCGTCGACGAGTCCGGCGATGCGAGCGTCGACGTCCTCGTCGTTCATGCGGTACTTCATGGAGGGAAACCTAGCTCTGTCCACCGGCCACCGGCTACGACCGTGCTGCGCATCTCCTCGCCCAGGTGTGACAACCGGGGACGTTGTCCCTGGGTGCGTGGTGTGACGGGGTGGATGTCGTCGACGACGACTCAGCGGACGACGCGACCGCGTTCGGCGACGGACGAACGGTGGTCGCGCGTCACGAAGATGGCAGCGTGCTTGGCACACATCGGAGTGTCGTCGCGATCGATGGTGACCGCAGCACGACCGCAGACGATGCACTCCGGTGTGCGCTGTTCGGGAGAGGCTTCAGGGCGATCCATACCCATGGGATCGGCATCCGGGCCGTGAGAATCGATGATGGTTCTGCTCTGCGCGACGTGGCTAGTCACGCAGCAAACGCCTCGAGGAAGGTCGCGGACGCTGCTCGACGGGCGCTTGTGGATGGACGCTGGCGGCGTTCAGTCGTTGCGGCGGCGTTCGGCGTCGTAGCGGTCGCGCTCCGCCTTGCGCTCCGCATCCGCTGTGGTTCGCGCTGCCTTCCGCTCGAGTTCTGCTGCCTCGTTCGCTTCCTTGCGTTCGCGTTCATACCGGTCGGCGTCATCGCGTTCCGCGTCGTCTCTTCCGGTGACGTCCCGCTCATCGTTCATGATGGCTCCTGTCGTGTCGGTCGCTTCGGACTCCCGAAGCCGAAGTACTCCCTAGTCACGGAAGTTGATGTATTGGAGGGGAAGGCGGAAGTCGAGTTGCTTCACGGCGGCGATCACGTCCTGGAGGTCGTCGCGTTTCTTGCCCTGGATGCGGAGTTGGTCGCCCTGGATCTGCACCGTGACCTTCAGCTTCATGTCCCGGATCTCCTTGGACAGCTCCTTGGCAGCGTCCTGGGCGATCCCCTCGTTGAGGGTGAAGGTCGTCTGGGAGCGCCCGCCGCCCACCTGCTTGGGTTCGCCGCCGGCGATCGACTTGAGGCTCACGTTGCGGCGCACGAGCTTGCCCTTGAGGACGTCCACGGCAGCCTCGAGGCGGCCGTCGGAGTTCGAATCCACGACGATTCCGTCGTCGGTCAGGCGAACGGTGGTGTCCGTGCCCTTGAAGTCGTAGCGATTCACGATCTCACGCGACGCCTGATCAACGGCGTTGCGCACTTCTTGCATGTCAACCTGGGAAACGATGTCGAATGATGGCATGAGGCAACCCTACCGGTGTCGACCCGCGTCGCAACCAACGGCGATGCCGAAACCCTCGCAGGATCCACGCTATGGCGGTGGCCGGCCCCGTCGATACACACCGCCGAGTCGGGAGTGCCAGGTCGGGCCGGCCTCACCCACGGTGTAGGTCCAACCGGTCTCGGTCTTGATGCGGTGGTCGTGGCGGCACAGGGGAGCGAGGTTCTGCTCGTCCGTCGCACCGCCCGTCGCCCAGGGACGGGTGTGGTCGAGGTCGCAGTCGACGGCTGGCATCCGGCAGCCGGGGAACACACAGGCGGGGTGGGCTGCCCTGATCGTGCGGACCTGGGTCATCGTGGGTCGCCGTCGGACCGGTGAGGTCACGATGGGGCGACCGGAGGTGGGGTCGGTCACGGTCGCGGTCCACCTTGCGCCCGTGGCCGCCTCTGCGAGCGACCGAGCTATGTCGGCGACGACCGGTCCGTACCCAGCCACGTCGGCGGGCTCGTCGTCGAGGCGCATCAGCGTCGTCAGGTCGACTCGGATGTCGAGGTCCGCCCGGGGCACAGAGGACCTTGCGGCACTCGACGCTGCGGTCGATGATCGTCCCAGCAGCAGATCGACGAACACGTCGGCGCGTACCTGATCGGCGCTCCGTTCGTCCCCGGCCGCCGACGCATGCCTGGCAAGGCGTTGGACGCGGCGCCGCACCGCCGCAGCGTCCTGGGGAGCGAGATCCATCCCGAGGACGTTGGCCGTGCCATCGACCGTCGGTTCGAGTACCACCCGGCGCCTGTCGTGTGCTTCGGCGAATCGCTGCTCGGCCTCCGCGGGTTCGATGGCGATGGCGAGCCTGCGAACCCGGTCGAGGAGTTCGCCGACCGTCAGATCGCCTGCCTCGTCGACGAGTGACGCCCCGATACGTGTTGCGACGTCGTGGGGGAGGTGGCACGTCCCGCGGTCGATGGCGCGGGCGCGCGGTACATCGATCGAGCCCCGTTCCAGCGCGGCGAAGACCGCCGGGTGTCGGTCGCGGAGGTCGAGGGCGAAGCGGAGCTCCGACTCGGTGAATCGCCTACTCCAGCGCATGGCTGCACGGATCTCGGCTTCGGTGGCGAGACCGACATCGACCGGATCGCCGTGGGCGTCCTCGTCGGCGATCAGATCGTGGATCGCGAGCATGTCCCGATAGGCGAGGGCTGCGAAGTGCGTCGCCAACCGATGGTGGGCGCGCATCACGGCAACCCGGTCGAGGCCCGAGACCGCATCGATGTCCACGGCCGAGAGCCACGCGGCGACGATCGGACCGGGATCCATGGCATCGACGTTCGGCGGAGCAGCGTGCGGCCACGTCGGCTCGGTCGGAGGGCACGACGCCGACGCGACGTCGTCAGGTCCGAACGGCGCATCATCGGTGGTGAGGCGAGCGGCGGCGCTCCGTCCTTGGTGTCCCGCGTGGCTGAGAATGCTTGCCATTCAAAGATCGTACGACCCAGGTGTGACACGTTCTCGGGTGCGAGTCCCGACCGGCTTTCGCCGGACACGACACCTCGCGGTCCCGGCCCGATCTATCGGTTGCGGCCCGATCGATCAGTCCCCGAAGGGTTCCGTGGCCGGACCCTTGCGAACGACAGCCGACCACACGGTCTCGTAGTGGTCGCGGTCGTAGGGATCGATGTGGGGGAGGACGAACTCCTCCCATGCCGAGCGCATGGGGTCCTCGGCCTTGGCGTACATGCGCAATCCCGCCGGGTACCGATCGAGGACCGTTCGGAGCGACATCGGTGTCTCCACCCGTGTCCGCGAATCCCCAGCCGTGAACGACATGTTGATCTCGACGGCGAGCTTCGTGAGCAGATCGCGGACCTGCGCATCCATCGACGGGTGGCGCCGCTCCAGCATCGTTGTGAGCTCCTCGTCGTTCGGGAAGGACTTCTCCCAGATGATCCACCGGTCGGCAAATGCCTTGTTCAGCGTCTGGGTACCGGCGTAGTCGCGGAGATCCGTCGGGTTGAGCGTTCCGAAGATCCTCACATCAGGGCGTAGGCGCACCATCTCACCCGTCGGGAGCTCGAGTGCCTGATGACGGTCGAGCAAGCCGTGGAGGGCGAAGAGGGTCTCGGCGCCCGCCGCATTCAGTTCCGAGAGGTTGACGATGGAGGGGCCACGCAACGCACGGGTGATGTCGCCATCCTCCCATCGGCTCTCCGTCCCGCCCTTTCCGTCGCCA
This sequence comes from uncultured Acidimicrobiia bacterium, assembly GCA_963759175.1. GTDB lineage: Bacteria > Actinomycetota > Acidimicrobiia > Spongiisociales > UBA5794 > SZUA-442. Next base: position 87,050 of record CAVWXP010000008.1, on the reverse strand, counting down.
TAGAGCTTGACGGAGCCGATCAGGGTGATGTCCCTGACCTCGCCGGTGAGCGGGATGCGGTAGTACGGACTCCCGATCTTCGCCGCGAACTGCTCCAGGTCGTGGTCCTTGCCCGTTCCCATGTGGCCACGCAGGGCGAGGTGAAGCGGCGAGTCGGTGAAGTGGGCAACACGGATCTCCTCGAGTCGGGCCAGCTGGTACTGCATCCCGAGGTCCACATAGTGCGGGTCCTCCTTGGGGATGTGATCCATGCGGTTCTCGTAGTCGGGGAGTGACTTGTCGATCGTGACCGCAGGCAGGGTCACGTCCGGCCCTTGGCCGGTCGGGTCGGTGAAGGTGACGGTCGATGCCACGGTGTGCTCCTAGTTCGAGAGGTCTTCGAGTACGCGTTCTCCGGCATGCACCCACCAGGCGTCGGCCCCGGATGCAGCAATGGACTTGTAGAGGGTCGATCGCACGCCGTCGACCATGGCCTTGGCGAGATCGAGTGGCTGTTCCACGACCTCGGCTCGCGAGTAGGCGGCTCGCACGGTGTCGTCGCCGATCCCGATACCCAGGACGGTCGTGCCCCCGTGCTCGATGCTCGCAGCCGTTTCCGCCAGGGCCTGGACCGATCCCCTCGTCATGCCATCGGCGAGTACCACGAGGATCCGGTGGGATGCGTTCTGGGCGACCAGCCGCTCGGCCGCATGTGCGAGATTGAACTCGTCGACGTTCGCGGCCTTGTCGAACATCGACACCGGCGGGGCGATCGTGGGATCCTTCCGCGCGGCCCTCGCCGCCTCCGATGGGGTGGCCGCCGTGTAGAACAACCCGGCGAGCACGTCCTGGGAGGATCGCCACCTCTGGGGGAACGACTTGACGAGGTAGTGGTTCACGGTGCGCGTGAGGCGCTCGGCGTTGCCGCCCTGGGCCTGGCGGAGACCGGCAGTCGCCTTCGACCTGCGTTCCCGATAGGAGGCCTCGGTGTCGTGTTCGGATGTCGCGAACGACCGGTTGAAGATGGCGATCTCGAAGTCGATCTGGAGCTCGTCGGCGAGTTGGGCGAGCGTCCAGGCGCCGAGCAGGGCCGCCGCCATCGCCCACGGTGCCTTGCGGCCACCGCTGTCGCGTGGCTGGAGCATCGATGCCGATCCGTCGACGAGGAGACTCACCGCATATGAACGCCGCGACGGAAGGTCTCGGCGCTCGAACATGCGGTCGTAGATGCCCGCTCCCAGCAGCAGTGGCGTGTATGGCGAGAGGTCGCCGGCATCGAAGCCGCTGCGCAGACCGCGTCGTTGGTTGGCGAGGAACAGGGGATACAGCTCGCCACTGACCCGATGCTGGGCCACGCCCCAGTCGGATGCTGCGCGATGGAGCATCTGCCTTCCCTCGATGGCGAAAGCAGCGAAGCTCGTCGGGAAACCGGTGACCAGCAGCTTTCCTCCCTGCCCAGTCGGCAGGTACACGGTGGGAGCCGTCGAAACCTTCATCAGCTGGTCGGTGGCGGGGTCGCCTGCGGAGTCGGCCTCGCCCTTGCGCCCGTCCTGGGCCGATACGGCCTGTGCGGCAGCCTTGGTCTGTTCGTAGGAGTCCCTGTCAGCGAGGGACGGGGTCACCATCCGCACGGCATCGACCGTCTGGGAGATGGTCGAGCTGTCAGCCTCCATCTCGGCCTTGCGTCCCTGAGGCGTGGTCGAGGCCCCGCCCTCCTGCATGAGGTTGTGGATGCGTGCGACGGAGAGCAATTGGAGGGCCACCGTACCCACGGTCCAGGGATCGTCGACCTCGATGACCGGGTCGAGGAAGGCCATGGCGTCGTCGAGGGCGAGAGCGACGTGGGGTTCGACCCGTCGTTGGATGCGGTTCCGCTCCTCGTGTCCGCCGACGATCATGAAGCATGCGAGGGCGAACTGGCCGAGGGGCCTGGCGGTACCCATCGCGTGGCCGACCGATGTGCGGTAGAGATCGCGCAGCACGGAGCCCGCCCCGGGGTAGGCGTCGAAGTTGACCCGCTCCTGTCTGGCATCCTCGATCGACAGGAACAGGGCCTCGGCCGCTGGCCCACCGATCTCGTTGAGGGCGTGGAGCAGGGGAACGGCGTCGGACTCGCCGGGCGCAGCGTCGTCCTCGTCGAGATACTCCTCGGAGATCTCGGGATTGACGATGTCCTCCTCCATCTCACCCATCTGGAACAGCCCGAGGGGCACCATCGGTCCCTCGTCCTCCTCGTCGTCGTCGGTGCTCGGGAGGAACGCCCTCCACTCCTTGGGGATCGGCCGCTCCTCGTCGAGGTCGGTTGCGATGAGATGGATGACCTCGTGGAGTGCGGAGGTGAGGGCGACCTCGGCCGGCGTGACGGGAGCCGATCGGGCGTAGGCGGTCTGGAACACACCCGGATCGATCACGATGGTGTCGTCCGTGGACGCCGCCTGGGTGCCGAGGCGGACCTGGAGCTCGTCGTTGCCGGACAGCGAGCGGGCGAAGCGGGTGACCGCCGGCGCGACCCGCTGGTACCGAGCGACCACGGCCTCGATGGCGCGCTCTTCCGGGGGAAGGATCTCGTGGAGGACGGATTCGTCGCGGGCGCGCATAACTCTCGATTGTACGATGACGGTCAAGCCATGAGGTCGGTGTCCCGTGCCGTTCGACATACCCGAGTCCGAACTCGACTGGCGCTTCGACACATCCGGGGGTCCCGGGGGTCAGCACGCCAACCGATCGAACACCCGTGTCGAGCTGCGCTTCGACATCCAGGCGTCCGTCGCCTTCGACGATGACACTCGGCGACTCCTCGTCGATCGGCTCGGCCGGGAGGTTCGCCTGACGGAAGGCGGTTCGAGGTCCCAGACGAGGAACCGCGAGCGGGCGCTGGCCCGACTCCAGGACATGCTCGACGACGCTGCTCAGCCTCCTGCGCCACCACGGGGGAAGACGCGGCCTTCGGCCGGGGCGCGCAAGCGGCGGCTCGCGGACAAGCGTGCCCGATCCCGAACGAAGCGGGATCGCAAGCCGCCCGGATCCGAGGACTGAGCTTCGTCACCCGATGGCGATCGGCACGATCTCGATGCCGATCACCTGTTCGTTCACGCCACACAGCACGAGCACGGCTCCGAAGCTCTCCCAAACGCGTGCACGAATCTCGTGGGTCCCTCCCGGGGCAACGAGCCAATCGGGCCCCCTATATGCGCCAATGCCGTCGAGCGCAGCGTAGAGATCGTTGGTGTCGTCGAGGGCCTGGTGCACATCATCCGAGGTCAGGCCGGCGGGAGTCCCACCGACGCCGAACCAGACCGGTTCGGCGGAGCGGTTCGCGAGCGTGTACGAGACAACCTCTCCGTGGCGAATCTCGGATCGAGCGACCGGGCAGGCACCCTCCGTCGCGACGAGATCCACCTCACGATCCGGCTCGGTGCGCCACACGGTGGTTGCATTGCTCAAGGTTGCGGGGACGATATCGCCGGCTACCAAACCCTCCATGGCGAGATCCAGCGCCGGTAGGGACGGGTCGATGGCATCGTTCACCGTTGACATCTCGATGCCGCCTTCGGGGATCCCGTAGGTCGTCTCGCGCAACAGGGTCCCGTCGAGCCAAGCCGCCAGGGACTCCTCGATCGCGATGTCGAATCGCTTGATCATCGAGGTCAGCACGTATGGCGCAAGTCCTGAGTCTGCCAGGTATCCCTCGTCGGCATCGACGCCGATGGCCCACACGTCGACGTCGTGCTCGATCGCGTAGTCCCTCGTCGCTTCGATGGCACCCTCGCCGCTCCCTCCCGCGACGCTGAAGACGACATCGGAACCGGCTTCGAACAACGACATCGCCGCCGCGTGGCCTTCGGTCGGGTCAGCGAACCCTGCGGAACCGTCCTCATGAACCCATGCGAGATGTACCTCGATGGCGGGGTCGATCGATCGGGCACCGTCCTCGAAGGCGGCGACCCAACCCATCATCGGCCAATTCTGCTCACCGCCAACGAACCCGATGTGTCCGGTAGCGGACGTCGAGGCCGCCGCCACCCCGGCGAGATAGGAGCCGGCGAGGTTGTCGAAGAAGACCGCTGACTCGTTCGGCGCACTCAGTGCCACGAACGGTTCGATGAGGATGAACGACACGTCGGGGTATTCCGCCGCGTACTGGTTGGCCAGGAAGGAGTCGGTGAGTGGCAGGTACACCAGATCCGACCCCTCGCTCAATGCGCGCTCGAGCGCGAGATCCGGTTTGACCGTCGTACACCGGCATGTCGACGAACCGTATCGGGAGGTTTCTATGCAGCAGATCGGAACCCCGTCTCGATCATCTCGCCGATGACGGAATCGTCGGCCTGGTGGACATAGGCGACCATCGGTCCGGGTGGGCGGGACGTCACCCACAGGGCGACCAGGGCGATCACAGCAGCGAGTCCGATCACGGCCCCGAGACTCCACGCATTGCGCCTCGCACGCGATGTGGCCGCAGCTTCCCTCGCGGCGCGTTCGGCATCGTCGCGTTCGTTGTCGGCGATGGTCCGCCCCGATGCCTCGAGGTACTCGCGTTCTGTTCGGGCGAGGGTCATGGTCGAGGTGGCGGTGCGCTCCGCGTGATCGCGGTACCTGCCGGGGGAGAGCAGGTAGGCGTCGTCTCGACCGTGATCGATCCATTCCTCGGCCAGCACCGCCAATCGGGCGTTCTGCCTGACATCGGCCTGCGCCACGTCTATCCACTCGGACAAGCGTTGCCAGCGATCGAGGAGGGCCTCGTGGGCGACCTCGACGGTCGGCGACCCGGTTCGCTCTGAGCGATCGAACGACACGAGCCGCTCGTTCCCGAATGCCTCCAGGACCGCCTGGAGGTCGGCGACCTCCAGATCGAGGCCGAGGAGCTCGGTGGCGTCGACGCGACGGCGACTGCGGGTCTCGCCCTCGGCGATCGAGACCAGACGCAGGAACACCTGCTCGGTCGCCTCCTGTTGGGGTGGCGTGAGCCGGTCGTAGAGGTGCTCGGCCTTGCGGCCCACCGAGCCCTCGATCCCGCCCATCGACCGATACGCGTCGAGGGTCAGGGTGTCACCGATCCTTCGATCGAAGAGGTCGGTCAGGGTGAACTCGAACAGGGGGAGGGCCCCGGGTTGGCCGAGGACATCGCCGATGAGCGCAGCCTCCAATGCCGGCTCGAGGCGGACGCCGGCAGCCCTCGCCGGTCCCGAGGCGGCGAGTTCGAGCTCCTCGGGTGCCATGGGGACCACGTTGACGATGCCAGGACCCATGGCCGTGGCATACCCGCTGTGGGTCAGGGCCCGTCCGTAGAAATCGGCGCGCAGCGTCATGACGAACCGCACACGTCGGCGGGCATCCTGTGCCGCTGCGACGACCGCCGTGAGGAACCGGTCGGCCATGGCCTCCTCGCATATCGTGAAGAGCTCCTCGAGCTGGTCGATCACGATGAGTACGGTGCTCTCATCTGACGGGGCGACGCGGAGCGCGGCCCGCAGGATCTCGTCGGGGCCACCATCGAGGTGCCCGCGGAGGGTGTCGGGAGCGTCGAGGCGTGACCTCAGCAACGCTGCCTCCAGCTCGATGAACGGATGCGACCCGGGGAACATGGACGCCACGAGCCATGCCCCGGAGCCGGGAAGGGCGTCCTTTCGCACCGCCGGGAGGAGGCCCGAACGCACGACGCTCGACTTCCCACTGCCGCTCGGTCCGATCACCGTCACGATCGAATGCTGCGAAACGGCCGTGATGAGATTGGCGATGAGGTTGTCCCTTCCGAAGAAGAGGTGGGCATCCTCCTCACGGAAGGCCGTCAATCCCCGATAGGGATTGGTGACGACGGCCGCGGCATCGATCCCAGCGCTCCGCCCGAGTCGCTCGTCATGGACCAGGACACGAGCTGCACACGTGAACAGTTCCTCGAACTGATCGATGAATATCAAGACAGTCGAGTCCTCCTGCGGCGCGATTCGCAGCGCTGCCCGCAGGATCTCACCGCTCGATCCATCGAGATGCCCACGCAGCGAGTCGGGAGCATCGAGTCTCGATCGCAGCAGCGCTGCCTCGAGTTCCACGAAGGGGTGGCTGCCCGGGATCATCGAGGCGATGATCCAGCGATCCGAGTCGGGAAGGGCCTGCTTGCGGACGGCTGGTATCACGCCCGAGCGAACCAGGCTCGACTTGCCTGATCCGCTCGGGCCGACGACGGTCACGATCGAGTGCCGCCCGAGCGCAGAAAGGGTGTCCGCAACGATGCCGTCACGCCCGAAGAAGAGATGCGCATCCTCTTCACGGAAGACCTCGAGGCCGCGATACGGATTCACTGCTGCATCAGGGGTATGACGGTCGGAGCGTGATAGTCGCTCGTCATGGAAGAGGATCTGCTCCTCCAGCCTGCACAGCTCGGGTGACGGCTCCGTGCCCGTGTCCTCGCCGAGGCGCCGTCGGTACCGCTCGAACGTCCGGAGGGATTCCGTCTGTCGACCGGAGCGGTACAGGGCGAGCATCAGATGGCGAATCGGTGTCTCGTCGTATGGGCGAGTCATCGATCTGTTGTTCGATCTCGGCGACGAGCTCGCCTCCCCTGCCACACTTCGAGATCTGCTTCGACCCTCGCGTCGAGGCACTGCTGGCGAAGCGCGTCCGAGGCGGGCGATCTCGCCGCGAGCGAAGTCGTCGTAGGCGAAGTCCTCGAGGGGCGTTCCCCGCCAGAGTTCGAGCGCCCGCCGGAGGATCTGCGCGGCCTCGACCGGATCGGCATCCAGGCGTGGAGAGGCCCGCCGTGTCAGTTGCTCGAACTCGTGGGAATCGAGTTGGCTCGGGTCGATCTCGAGGCTGTAGCCGTGGTCCTTCGTGACGAGGAGCTCGTCGGCCGTGACCTCGGCGAGGATGCTGCGGAGCCGGGAGATGTACACCCACAGCGCATTCTCCTTGCCCAGGGAGTCCTCGCCCCACAACGCGTCGAGGATCCTGTCCGTCGAGACGATGCGGTTGTGGTGGATCAGGAGGAGGGCGAAGAGGGACCGCTGCTTGCGAGGTCCCACGTCGAGGGAGCGCCCATCGACGACCACCTCGAGGGGACCGAGGATTCGGTACTGCACGGTTGCTCCTCGTGTACCGATCCTAGTTCTCCCGGTCCGACGATGCCTCTCCCGGGATTCCACCTGTCCGACCTTTCACGCTCCTTAACCCGATCGGCTTCCGGCGCAAGCCGGCACATGGGACGGGGCAAGGTGCGAGGTGGACCTTGGTGGCATGACCCGCATCACCACCATCGCCCTCACGATCATCGCCCTGGCATCGATCGGTACGTCCGGCATGATGCCGCCGAAACCGCGGTAGCAATCCCATCGCCCCGCGCGGCCATCGACGCAGACGGCGGCCGCTGGGACTTCGTCCAGTGGTACCCCGGCGATCGAGTCCATAGCCACCGAGCCGGGGGTCACCGGGGCGACGCCCGAGCAGGCGACCGTCATCGCGTGGGCGCTCGATCGATACGCCGAGGCCGGACTCGAACTCCCGCCCCTGATCATCGAGGTCCATGACTCATCGGACGGGTGCCAGGGGAATCGTGGCATCTACGTCAGGGACGAGCTGGGCGACGTCATCCACCTGTGCGACACGAGCACTCCCGTCGTCCTCCACGAACTCGCCCACGCATGGACCGAACACCACACGGCGGACGATGTCAGGGAGGCGTTCCTGGAGCACGAGGGTGTCGCCCACTGGGCTGGCGCGACGGTGCCGTACGACGAGCGAGGCACCGAGCGAGCCTCACGGACGATGTCACTGTGCCTGGCCGAGCGTCCCCTGTCGGCCGAAGACGCCCTCCGCTACGGCGCCTACCTCGAAGGCTACGAGATCCTCACCGGCCGCCCGTCACCGCGGCTCGCTCCGCCCGCGACCGACGAGGGAATCCACGCGGTCGCGTAGGCGACCGGGTCACGCCTCGACCCACCCGACCGTCGATCGCAGGCGCTCGTCGTTCGCCCGATCGAGGGCTCGCCGGCGCCGGGACGCCGCCCGAGGACTCGGCGGGTCGAACGGTTCCTATCATCGATCGCAATGGAGCATGAACTCACCACCCTCGACAACGGCCTTCGGCTGATCACCCACGACATGCCGTCGATCCGTTCGGTGGCGATCGGTTGCTGGGTCGACACCGGCAGCAGGGACGAATCCGGCCCCGAAGCCGGGGCCTCGCACTTCCTCGAGCACCTGCTGTTCAAGGGCTCAGACACCTGGTCGGCACGGGACATCTCCGAGGCGTTCGACGGCATCGGTGCACGGCACAACGCCTTCACCTCCAAGGAGTACACCTGTTTCTGGACCCGGATGCGCGATGACGACCTGCCGCTCGGCATCGACATCCTCTCCGAGATGTTGCGGCGGCCAGCGTTCCGCCAGGACGAGATCGACTCGGAGCGCCATGTCGTGCTCGAGGAGATCAACATGAACGAGGACGACCCGACCGACGTCGCCCACGAGCTGTTCATCGATGCCATATGGCGGTCCCACGCGCTCGCTCCTCCGATCCTGGGAACGACCGAGTCGATCCTCGGCATGTCCCGTGACACGATTGCGAGCTATTGGGAGCGGCGGTACACCCCGCGCTCGACGGTCGTCGCGATCGCGGGGAACCTCCCGGGCAACCTCCTCGACCTCGTCACGGAAGCCTTCGGGTCGTGGACGGGGCCCGCCGTCGAACGGACGCTGACGGTGCCGGATGTCACGGCGAAGGTGCGGGTCCGGACGAAGGACACCGAACAGGCACACATCGTCTTCGGAGCGCCATCCATCGCCCGCAACGACGACCGTCGTTTCGCCCTGACCCTCCTCGACCACGTGCTCGGTGGGGGCATGTCGAGTCGGCTGTTCCATGAGATCCGTGAGACCCGGGGCCTCGCGTATGCGGTGCACTCGTTCCGGCTCCCGTTCGCGGAAACCGGAGCGTCAGCCGTCTACGTCGGAACGACGCCGTCCCAGACCGAACAGGTCCTCAAGATCATTCGTGAACAGCTCGATCTCATCCTCGAATCGGGCATCAGCGACGAGGAACTCGAGCGCGCCAAGGGGCATGTGAAGGGTTCCCTCGCCATCGGCCTCGAGGACGCCAACAGCAGAATGAATCGCCTGGGGCGGACCGAACTCATGGGTGCGGAGCACCTCACGGTCGACGAGACCGTCGCACGCATCGCCGCTGTCACCGCCGACGAGATCGTCGACGTCGCCGGGGCTTCGTACAGTGGCCCGTACATCATCGGAGCGGTGGGGCCGTTCGCCGCCGAGGACCTCGAGGGGTTCGTCGCATGAAAGTCGGAGTCGCAGGTGCTTCGGGCCAGATGGGAGGCCTTGCTGCCTCGACGATCCTCCGCCAGGACGACATGCATCTGATCGGCCTCTTCGACGTCTATACGAGCGGCAACATCGGCGGCCTGTCCATCTCACAGAGCCACGAAGCCCTCGACGGTTGCGACGTGATCATGGAATGGTCCCGGCCCGACGTCGTATTGGGCAACATCGAGCATTGGCGTCAATTCGGCGCGAACGTCGTCATCGGGACATCGGGCTTCGATACCGAGAAACTCAACGAGCTCGAGCGCATCTGGGGCAAGGGGCCAGGCAACTGCCTCGTCGTCCCCAACTTCTCGATCGGCGGCGTCCTGATGATGAAGCTGGCGGAGGTCGTGGCGCCGCATTACCCGGTGGCCGAGATCATCGAGATGCACCACGACCGCAAGGCCGAAGCCCCGTCCGGCACATCGATCGCCACGGCGCAACGCATCGCTGCGGTCTCGCCGGACCAGCATCGGCAGGTGGATGGCGAGGAGATCATCGAGGGTGCTCTCGGGGCGGTGGTCGATGGCGTCCACGTGCATTCCGTGCGCCTGCCCGGGCTCGTTGCGCATCAGCGCGTGGTGTTCGGGGGATCAGGTGACCTGCTGTCGATCACCCACGACACCACGGATCGATCGTCGTTCATGCCAGGCATGCTGTTGGCGATCCGCTCGATCGGGGCGCAGCAGGATCCGGTGGCCGTGGGCCTCGAACCCCTCCTGGGCCTCTAGCGAGTCCGACGCTCCTAGTAGAGCGCGGTGGCGAGCTGCCTGCGATAGGTGCTCGTGAGCGGATGATCGTTGCCGAGGACGCCGAAGATGTCGAGCATCGCGAGCCGCGCGGCTTCCTTGCCTTCACCCTTGCTCCGAACGACATCGAGCAGGCGATCGAGGGCGGGCTCGAACTCGGAGCGAGCAGCGAGGGCGCGGGCCAGTGCGAGCTGGGCCTCGTCGTCGTCGGGCGCAGCCGATGCCGCAGCCTCGAGCTCGGCGATGTCGCCACCCGACGTGAGTCGGAGACGGGCAGCAGCCTGGAGCCGTTCCACATCGGCATCGGGAATCAGCTTTCCGAGGACGATCATCGCCTCGTCGATGTCACCGTGGTCGATGAGCAGTGCCGCCAGGCTGGTCCCGGCGTCCTGATGGTCTGGCTTCGTGTCGAGCACCTGGCGGAGCATGTGTTCGGCACCGGCCGTGTCGCCGGTCACCAGCGCCGTGCGCGCGGCGTCGACCATCAGGTCGAGCTCCGTCGGGAGCACCGTCTCGAGGAATGCGGTGATCGCCGCTTCCGGAAGTGCACCCGTGAAGCGGTTGACCTCCTTGCCGTCGCGGATGGCGACGACCGTCGGAATCGACTGCACCATGAACTGCGCCGACAACTCCTGGTTGGCGTCGACATCGACCTTTGCGAGCTCGTAGGCACCGCCTGCCTCGTGCGTCATGCGCTCCAGGAGCGGTGACAGCGTCTTGCAGGGACCGCACCATTCGGCCCAGAAATCCACGAGGACCGGGACCTCGCGGGAGCGGTTCAGGACCTCGGACGGGAAGTCCTCGAGCGTCACGTCCTTGATGTAGGGGCTCGTATCTTCCATGGTTCCAAGGGTAACGAGTGGTCCCGTGGTAACTTCCGCGCATGGAGAACCGTCCAGACGCACCCTTCGGCCGGGTCCTCACCGCCGTCGTCACACCGTTCGCCAGCGACGGATCCGTCGACTACGCAGCATTCTGGCGGCTCGTGCGACACCTGAGGGACAACGGATCCGATGGCATCGTCGTCGCAGGCACCACCGGTGAGGCACCGACGTTGTCCAAGCCGGAGAAGATCGCCCTGTTCAAGGCCGCCGTTGATGCGGCCAAGGGCTCGATGAAGGTCATCGCAGGCGCTGGAACGTACGACACCCGGGAGTCGATCGCCCTCTCCGAGGCCGCTGCGCACGGCGGAGCCAACGGCATCATGGCGGTGACGCCCTACTACTCGAAGCCTCCCCAGCGAGGCATCGCCGCACACATGCGAGCCATCGCCGATGCCACCGACCTCCCTCTGATGATCTACAACATCCCCGGCCGCACCGCCACGAGGATCGAGATCGACACCCTCGTCGAACTCGCCGACCATCCCAGGATCGTCGCCACGAAGGATGCCGTCGGTGACGTCGAGTGGTCTCGACAGGCCATTCGTGCGCTCCCCGAGGGGTTCGCCGTGTACTCGGGCAACGACGGCGACACCAAGGACATCGTCGCCGCCGGTGGCGTCGGCGTCGTGTCGGTGATCTCCCACCTCGCCGGGCGAGAGGTGGCGGAGATGGTCCATGCCGTCGTGGACGAGGACTGGGACACCGCCAACGAACTCCACGAGCTGTTGGAGCCGCTCACCAAGGCACTGTTCGCAGAACCGAGCCCGATGCCGCTCAAGGCGGCTCTCACGGCGTACTGGGACGGTGTCGGTGAACCCAGGCTTCCGCTCGTTCCTGCCCATCACGACACCGTGGAGCGCGTCGGCAAAGCGCTCGAACCGATCACGCAGCGTCGTTCCCGATGACCGTAAAGGTGGGGTTCCTCGGCGGACTCGGTGAGGTCGGCCGAAACTGCGCCTCCCTCGAGGTCGACGGCGAGATCGCCCTCATCGATTGCGGTCTCATGTTCCCCGAGGAGGACATGCTCGGTGTCGATCTCGTCCTCCCGGATTTCGCCTCGATCATCGAGCGGGCCTCGGACTTCCGATGCATCATCCTCACCCACGGGCACGAGGATCACATCGGCGCTCTCGGTTTCCTCCTCGACGAGGTGAATGTCCCGATCTACGGCACGTCGCTGACGATCGAGTTCGCACGTGCGCGTATCGAGGAACGGGGCATCGTTCCCGACCTGCGTGCCGTCGAGCACTACGAGTGGGTCGACGACGGTCCCTTCCGATTCACCTTCATACCCGTTTCCCACTCGATCCCGGATGCAGCCGGTGTCGCCTTCGACACACCCGAGGGCATCGTCCTGCACACCGGGGACTTCAAGCTCGACCCGACGCCGATCGACGGCGTCCCGACCGACCTTCGGTCGTTTGCGACGATCGGCAAGCGCGGCGTGCGGTTGCTCCTCGCCGATTCCACGAACGCCGAGCGGCCGGGGTACGTGCCGTCAGAGACGACGGTGGGGGAGCGCCTCGATGAGATCGTGTCCCACGCCGACGGCCGGGTGATCGTGGCGTGCTTCGCATCCCATGTGCACCGGGTCCAGCAGGCCATCGACGCCGTCGTCCGGGACGGCCGCAAGTTCGCCTTCATCGGTCGGTCGATGCTCCGCAACTCGGACATCGCATCGCAACTCGGTGTCCTCGACATCCCCGAGGGTGCACTCGTCGAACTCGATGAGCTCGTCGACATGCCGTCTGGTGAGACGGCGATCATCTCCACGGGTAGCCAGGGAGAGCCCTTCGCCGCCCTGTCGCTCATGGCTGCCGGCGATCACCGCTTCGTGTCACTCAGCATCGACGACACGGTGATCATTTCGGCGACTCCCATCCCCGGTAACGAGACCCGCGTCTCACGTGTGATCAACAACCTGTACCGAGCCGGGGTCGAGGTCTACCACGGGCGCAACACGCACGTCCACGTGAGCGGGCACGCAGCAGCCGAGGAACTCAAGACCTTCTACAACGCCGTCAGGCCCGATGCCATGGTCCCGGTGCACGGCGAGTACCGCCATCTCGTGGCCAATGCGGCCCTCGGGCGTGCCATGCAGATCCCCGAGGTCGAGATCTGCGAGGACGGCGACGTCGTGGTCCTCGAGAACGGGCAGCTCACGGTCGAACGCGGCGCCATCCCCGGCGGATACGTCTACGTCGACGGGGCCGAGGTCGGCGACGCCGACACGATCATCCGCGACCGCAGGCACCTCGCCGATGACGGTGTGCTCATCGTGACGATCGGCGTCAATTTCAGCACCGGCGAGATCCTCATCGGACCCGATGTCGACTCGCACGGTGTCACGTCCGATGACGAGGACCTCCATGCCGTGGTCGCGGAACGGGTCCGTGCCTCGGTCGCCAGCCTCGATCATCCGATCGATCCGGACACCCTCCGCCGTCGGGTGCGCAATACCGCCACGAGGGCCGTCAAGAGCTCCGTGAAGCGTCGCCCCGTCGTCCTCCCGGTGGTCATCGAGATCTGATCACCCGAACGGGTAGATCGGGGACGGTACGCTCACGTCATGGCGAACATCGTGCTCGACGGTGTCACCCTCGAGCGGTCCGGCGTCGAGATACTCCACAATGTGTCGGTCACGATCGACGACGGTGAGATGTTGGCGGTGATCGGACCCTCCGGCAGCGGCAAGACATCCCTGTTGCGCTTGGTGGCGGGCCTCGACATGCCGACGCGAGGCGACGTCCTCTTCGGCGGTGTCGTCGTCACCGAGACGCCCCCGGCCAGGCGCGACGTCGCGATGGTGTTCCAGGACAACGCGCTGATCCCGTTCCGTTCCGTCCGGGACAACGTGGCGTTCCCCCTCGAGGTGCATGGTGTCCATCGCGACGAGATCGATCGCCGGGTCGGGGCAGAGTCGCGTGCCATGACCATCGAGCGGTTCCTCCAACGCATGCCAAACAAACTCGCGGCAGGCCACCAACAGCTCGTGCAGGCCGCAAGGGCGCTCGTGCGCAGGCCATCGGTCTTCCTCCTCGACGAACCGCTCGCCCGTGTCGATCCGGTCCTGCGCCAGGACATGCGATCCGAGATCCGGCTCCTGCAACGCGGATATGACGTGACGGCCATGTACGCCACGAACGATCCCATCGAGGCGATGGCCCTCGGTGACCGCATCCTCGTGATCGATCGCGGCCGGGTCGTGCAACTGGGGACCCCCCATGACATCTACCACCGGCCCGCCAACGCCTTCGTTGCATCGTTCGTGGGGAGCCCGCCGATGTCGATGCTCCCTGGTCGGGTGGGCGAGCGCGAGATCGTCCTCGCATCCGGCGCCCTTCCCATGCCGAAGCCGCTCGAGTCTCTGGACGTCACCGTCGGTGTCCGGCCCGAGGACTGGGAGATCGTTCCCATGGCAGGCCTCAACGCGACGGTGGTGTCGGTCGAGCACCACGGCGACCATGGCTTCGTGCACGTCGACCTCGCCGGCGACCCGGCCATCGTGCGCACCCGGGACGGCTACCCGTCGGTCGGGGACACCGTCGAACTCTGGACGCGCCGGTTCCACGTGTTCGGACCGAATCGGACCCGCCTCGCATCGGTGCCCTGAGCGGGAAATCACAGGTGTGTAACTCTCCGCGCGGACGATCGCGCGAAGGGTGGTTGGATGTAGCGACGACGTTGGGTACAGTTGGTGTCCCATGGCAACGAAGACCTCGAGCGGTCGGGCCACGGGGCGGAGTGCTGCGAAGCGCAAACAGAAGAAACCATCGTTGATCAAGCGGACAGCCCAAGCGCTACGGGCGGTTCCGACACGCATCGGCGATCATCTCGGCCACCACAAGTCCGATGTGTGGGGCGTCGTCCTCATCGTGGCGGGAGCCCTCGTGTTCCTGTCGTTCTTCGACCTCTCGGGTCCGATCGGCACCTCGAGTTCGGCGAGCATCCGATTCCTGGTCGGCATGTGGGCCTTCGTCGTCCCGCTCGCGCTCATGTTCGCCGGCCTCGCCATGATCGGGGTCATCAACAAGGACGACAGCACACGCACGCTCAGCGGGGTCGCCGTCCTGTTCCTCGGTTCGGTCGCCCTCTTCCACCTCATGACCGGCAATGTCCCGTTGGCAGGCGGTCAGGAGAGCGTCAGCGAGAACGGTGGCGCCGTCGGTTCGATCATCGCCTTCCCGCTCGAGCGGCTCATCGGCTACTGGGGAGCCTTCGTCGTGCTCGTGGCGATCATCGGCGTGGGAGCGCTCCTCGTGACGCGGGCATCGCTCGGCGACGTGCTGCGATCGCTCGCGGCATCCGTCCGAACGACCTGGGGAGCCGTGGCGGGTGGCCGCACCAACGATGTCGAACCCGCCACCGAGGTGGTCGTGGACCTGCGCGAGTCCGGCCCGGCCGATGTGCCGAACGACCTCCTCCCCGAGGAGTACGCCACCGAGGCCGACGTCGTCGCCCCTCCTGCGCCCAAGAAGCGCACCAAGCCCAAGGTATCGGCGCCGCCCACGCGTGAGGGATACGAGCTGCCCCCGCTCGACATCCTCAAGCTGAGCGGCGCCAAAGGTCATGACGGCCGTGGTCTCAAGGAGACCGGTGAAGCACTCGAGGAGGCGCTCCTCCAGCACGGTGTCGATGCCCGCCTCGTGCGGATCGTTCCCGGTCCCACCGTGACCCGTTACGAGATCGAGCTCGCACCGGGAGTGAAGGTCAACAAGGTCACGAACCTGAGCAACGACATCGCCTACGCGCTCGCTGCTGCCGATGTCCGCATACTCGCGCCGATCCCGGGCAAGTCGGCCATCGGCGTCGAGGTCCCGAACCGCAAGCGCCACCTCGTGACGATCGGCGACGTGCTCACGTCCGACGAGGCGCAGGCCGACCACGATCCCATGCTGGTGAGCCTCGGCGTGGACGTGTCAGGCACCCCGCGCTTCCTCCGACTCACCGAGCTGCCCCACGTGCTCATCGCCGGAGCGACAGGCGCAGGCAAGTCCTCGTGCATCAACTCACTGCTCACATCGATCCTCATGCGTTCGACGCCCGAGGAGGTACGCCTGATCCTCGTGGATCCCAAGCGCGTCGAACTGGGCCAGTACAACGACGCCCCCCATCTCCTCACCAGGGTCATCACGAACCCGAAGAAGGCCGCCGATGCCCTGCAATGGGCGGTCGCGGAGATGGATCGGCGCTACGACCTCCTCGCCGACGCCGGGGTCAGGGACATCGACTCGTTCCGTGAGCAGTACGACGCGGGTGGTCTCGACGAGGAGATGTTCGATCGATTCCCCTACATCGTGATCGTCGTGGATGAGTTGAACGACCTGATGATGGTGGCGGGCAGGGTGGTCGAGGACTCCATCGTCCGGATCGCACAGATGGCACGTGCCGTGGGCATCCACCTCGTGCTCGCCACGCAGCGACCATCGGTCAACGTGATCACGGGCGTGATCAAGGCGAACGTGCCATCACGCCTCGCCTTCTCGGTCGCGTCCCAGACCGACAGCCGCGTGATCATCGACCAGGGAGGGGCTGACAAACTCGTCGGCCTCGGGGACATGCTCGTCGTGACCGCCCGCGACCCCAAGCCGGAACGTATCCAGGGATCATTCGTGTCCGAGCCCGAGATCCATGCCGTCGTCGATTGGGTTCGCGAGCAGCGCGACGCCCAGTACCGGGACTCGGAGGTCTTCGAGCAGGCCCACCAGAAGGCAGCGGATGTCGAGGAGTTCGATGGTGAGGATCCCGAGATCATGCGCGAGGCCATCGAGTTGGTCGTGAGATCGCAGCTGGGGTCGACCTCGATGCTCCAGCGCAAGCTCCGCATCGGGTTTGCCCGTGCCGGACGCGTGATGGACATCCTCGAGTCGAAGGGTGTCGTGGGGCCCTCAGAGGGTTCCAAGGCCCGTGCGGTCCTCATATCGGAGGATGAGCTGGAGCAGGTACTCGGTTAGGACGTCGCCGGTCCGAGCCAGAGAGGAGCGTCGTGAAAACGGCGCTCTTCGTCATGGAGGGGCTTCGCATCGACAGGCGACGATCCGACGCGGATCTCCTTGAACCCGGTCGGTGGGTGCGAGATCATGAGGAGGAGGTGTGTCATGGAGACGAGGCACGGAACGGCTCCATCCCGTCAGGGTCCCGCGCATCACGGACCGATGCATCGGTTGTTCGAGGCGATCGCCGACCTGTGCTCGCCACCGCTCGCCTGCGGCAGCTGCGGGCAGGTCGCCAAGCAGCGGCACTTCGTCCGGACCGGCGCGGTGCGCTCGATGACCACCGGGGAATGGTCGGGTTGGACCGCCGTCGAGGTCGAATACCGGTGTCCGTCGTGCGACGCGAGCACATGGGTCGAGGACGTTCCCACCTACTACCCGATGGGCTGACGAGGGTTGAACACAGGACCCATGCACGAGCACGCCGAGCCGGGGCCGGCACGGGCAGATCGTCGCGGGCCCCGACGGTCTCAGGTTTCGAGGAGCAGGTCGGCGTAGCGCTCACGCACGACCTTCTTGTCGAACTTGCCGGTGCCCGTCTTGGGGATGGCATCGATGAACACGATCTCATCCGGCATCCACCAATGGGCGATGCGCGGTGCGAGGAACTCGCGGACGGATTCCGGCGTGATGGCGCTGCCGGGTTTCGGGACGATGAAGGCAGCCGGTCGCTCCTGCCACTTGGCGTGCTCGAGACCCACCACTGTGGCTTCAGCGACATCGGGGTGGGCCATGATCGCATTCTCGACATCGAGTGACGAGATCCATTCGCCACCCGATTTGATCACGTCCTTGGCCCGATCGGTGATGCGTATGTAGCCGTCGGGCGTGATCTTGCACACGTCGCCGGTCCTCAGCCATCCGTCCTCGAAGGATTGGGCCGAACGAGGATCCCGGTAGTACTCGGCGGTGACCCAGGGCCCACGGATCAGGAGCTCACCGAATGCCTCACCATCGTGGGGAAGTGGCTCGTTCAACTCGTCCACGATCTTCACCTGGAGGCCGGGTATGGGCCGCCCGGCCGTCTCGAGCACATCGAGCTGGTCCTCCCACGGCCAGTCGGCCATCCAGGGTTTGACCGTCGCCGCCGACGCGATCGGATTGATCTCGGTCATGCCCCACCCCTGGACGACCCGAACACCGGTGTTGCGCTCGAACCAATCGATCATGGCTCGCGGCACGGCGGATCCGCCGCAGAACAGTGCCCGGACATGGGACAGGTCGATGCCGGGGTTCGCTTCGAGATGGTGCTGGATACCCAGCCACACCGTTGGGACCCCCGCCGAGAACGTGACCCGCTCATCGACGAACAGGTTCGTGATGCCCTCTCCCGACAGGTCGGGACCCGGATAGGTCAGTTTGGCCCCGACGGTGACCGCCATGAACGGATATCCCCACGCCGCGGCATGGAACATCGGCACCACCGGCAGGACGTTGTCATCGGCGCCAACCGGGTTGGCCGCGAGGTTCGAGATCGTGTGCAGGTAGGTCGATCGCTGCGTGTATGCCACCCCTTTGGGATTGCCTGTCGTCCCAGACGTGTAGCAGAACATCATCGGGCTCCGCTCGTCGAGGATGGGCCATGACGCGATGGGTGGCACGTCGGCGATCAGGTCTTCGTAGGCGATCGCTCCGGGAATGGCCGAGGCATCCGCTCCCATCACGACCACGTGCTCGACCGACGTGAACTGATCGATGAGGGGCGCAAGGACGGGAGCGAGGTCGGGATCGACGAAGATCGCCCGGTCCTCGGCGTGGTTGACGATGTACACGAGTTGCTCCGGGAACAGCCGGATGTTCAGGGTGTGGCACACCCGACCGGTGTTGGCGGTAGCCCAGTAGAGCTCGTGGTGCCGGTGGTTGTTCCATGCAAACGTGCCGATGGCGTCGCCGGCCTCCGTTCCGAGCTTGGTCCCGAGGGCCGTGGCGAGCCGGCGGATGCGGTCGTCGGTGGCCGCATACGTCGTCCTGTGGATACTGAGGTCGGCTTCGACCGAGACGATCTCCTGACGCCCGTACTGCCACACGGCGTTGTCGTAGAGGGTGCTCAGGAGAAGAGGGAAGTCGTCCTGCATGTGCATCGCTTCGGAACCTCCGCGTCCGGGACCGCCAGCATACGCGTTGGGCCGAATCGGCGCGTAGCCTTCGTCGCATGCCGATCGCCCGCTTCGACGACCTCGCCCGGGGCACGTCCTTCGCCCTGTCCGATCCGGTCGGGAGCTACACGGCGCACGAACTCGCCGACGTCACCTCCGCTCTGGAGTGGGCACAACGCCAGTCCCGCGAAGGACGCTGGGTCGCCGGCTACGTCAGCTACGACGCCGCCCCGGCGTTCGACCCGGCGCTCGCTGCGAGTCACCGTCCCGACGTCCCCTATGCCTGGTTCGGGGCGTTCGCCGGTCGGCACGTCGTGACCAGACGGACCGACCGGCCCATCGCAGGTCGGTATGACATGTCACGTTGGCGCCCGATGGTGGACCGCCCCGCGTACGAGGACGCCTTCGCGACCGTTCGGGACCACATCCGCCTCGGCGACACCTATCAGGTGAACCTGACGTTCCCCCTACGGGCCGCCTTCTCCGGAGATCCCGGAGCGTTGTACGAGGACCTGCTCGAGGCACAGGAGGCTGGGTTCGCATGCCACGTCGCGCATGACGACCTCGCGGTGCTCTCGGTGTCGCCCGAGCGGTTCTTCGCCGTCGACGGCGGCTCGATCACCACACGTCCGATGAAGGGCACCAGGCCCCGGGGACGATGGGACGGCGAGGATGATCGGTTGCGTTCGGATCTCGGAGCATCAGACAAGGACCGGGCCGAGAACCTCATGATCGTCGACCTCATCCGCAACGACCTCGGGAGGATCGCCGAGTTCGGGTCCGTCGAGGTGGAGGAGCTCTTCGCCATCGAGGGCTACCGAACGGTGTGGCAGATGACATCCCAGGTGTCGGCCAACCTCCGTAGCGATGTCTCGCTCATCGATGTGTTCTCGGCCCTGTTCCCTTGCGGTTCGGTGACCGGAGCCCCGAAGGCGCGCTCCATGGAGATCATCGAGCGACTCGAGCCCCGGGCCCGCGGCGTGTACTGCGGAGCGATCGGGTTCATCCCCCCGGGGGACGGCCTCGACGGGGCATCGTTCAACGTTGCGATCCGCACCGTCGTCCTGGACACATCGGAGGGCGTCGGTTGCTACGGGGTGGGCGGCGGCATCACCTGGGGGTCCGACGTGCACACCGAGTACGAGGAGGCTCTGACGAAGGCGAATGTGCTCGCCGCCGACGCCATGGTCCCCGGAGTCTTCACCACGGCGCGTTGGGATGGATCGTGGGTCTGGCTCGACGAGCACGTGGGACGCCTTGCAGCATCCTGTTCCCGTTTCGCCCTGCCCTTCGACGAGGCGGCGATCCGTCGTGGCCTCGACGAGGTGGCGGCAGGGTTCGACGGGCCGATGCGCGTGCGTGTCGCCGTGGAGCGATCGGGACCACCGTCGTTCACGGCGGAGGAAGCCCCCGCTCGGTTCTCGACCGGACCCGGTCCCGACGGTGACATCGTGAGGCTCGGCATCGACTTCGATCCGGTCGATCCGTCGGACCTCCGGTTGTTCCACAAGACCGTTGACCGATCGCTGTACGACCAGCGTGCACAGCGCCACCGGGAATGGGACGACGTCCTGTTGACGAACGATCGCGGCATGGTGACCGAGTCCACCATCGCGAACCTGGCCGTCGCCGTAGCCGGAGGGTGGGTCACGCCCCCGGTGTCGGATGGTCTCCTCCCGGGCATCATGCGCCGTCACCTCATCGAGTCCGGCCAACTGGTCGAGCGATCGGTGTCGGTTCGTGATGTCGTCGAGGCGCCAGCACTGGCCGTGTTCAATTCGGTCCGGGGGTGGGTCCCGGCCACGCTCGTTCCATCGGGCGTGGGCGCATCGCAGCCCGGTCGCTAGCGTCACGTCCATGGATGCATCGCACGACATCACCAGGGAACTCGCCGACATCCAGAAGCAGCTGATCGACCTCCCGCGGGACGCCTTCGCCGAGCGGTACGAACTCCAGAAACGCCAGGACGACCTGAGGGCGATCGCCCGTTCGAGTGACAACCCCCTCGATGCAGCGAGGAGCACGGAGGAGCTCCTCGCCGAACTGGCCGGTCTGCGCTCCCAGGTGCGGGCGATCGAGAAGCAGCGGATCGACCTCGTCACCCAGGCCGGTGGCGGCGGCGCCACGACGTCAGAGATGGGGAACCTCGGCGGCGTGCAGATCAACAAAGGGATCGGCGATGCCCACGGACTGCCCCGCATCACGGCACGCATCGGCGTGATCAAGGGCATCCTGACCGACCGCGGTGTGGACACGCCAGACGCAAACTGAACCCTGCCGCCACGGGGCTACGCTCGTCGCGATGGGCGACTATCACGTGCACCTCCACCCCCATGGGCCCTACGAAGGGGTCGGTCCGCCGCCGGGCCACTACCCGATCGATCACATCGAGGCCTACGTGGAGGCCGCAGCCGCGAGAGGAGCGACGGAGATCGCGTTCACGGAGCATCTCTACCGATGCATCGAGTCCAAGGACGTCCTCGGGGCATGGTGGGCGAACGACCCACGTACGGATCTGGCAGCGGCGACCAGCGCCTACGTGCGCTCCGAGCGTGTCCTGTCGCTCGAACGGTACGTCCAGGCAGTCGTCGACGCGAAGGATCGTGGACTCCCTGTCCTCCTCGGTCTCGAGGTCGATTACTTCCCTGAGGTCGCAGACGAGATAGCGGCCTTTCTCGCCCCCTACCCGTTCGACGTCCTGATCGCCTCGACGCATTGGATCGGCGCGTGGGGCATCGACCTCCCTGAGCAGCGATTCGAATTCGACAACCGGGGTGCGCGAGCTGCCTACGAGGACTACTTCGCCATCGAGACCCAACTCGCTGCGTCGGGCCTGTTCGACGTTCTCGCCCATGCCGATGTCGTCAAGAAGCAGGGCGTGTTCCTCGAGCAGACACCGTTCGACCTGTACGAGGAGCTCGCGGTGGCGGCGGCGCGGGGCGGGACCGCGGTCGAGGTGTCGACGGCCGGGCTGTACCAGCCGGCCGGGGAGATGTACCCGTCCCCCGAGCTCCTCCGACGGTTCCACAACCATGCGGTGCCGATCACGCTGGCATCCGATGCCCACTACCCGCAGGACTGCGGCAGGGATCGTGACCGAGCCATCGAACTCGCCCGATCCGTCGGATACACCGAGAGGATCGCGTTTCGGCGACGAGTCGGCCGTCTTGTGCCCCTCGACTGAGCAGGCCGTCAACCTCCCCGTCCAAGTACGCTCCCACGGATGGCCCTTCCCACCACCCAACCGACCGTGTGGATCACCACGCTCGGATGCTCCAAGAACCAGGTCGACTCCGACAAGATCGCCTCGGTGATCGGCCAGGCGGGCTATGTGGATGCCGATGATCCGGCGACGGCCGACGTCGTGATGGTCAATACATGCGGCTTCATCGATGCCGCGAGGCGGGAGTCCGTCGAGACCATCCTCGATCTGGCCGGGGCCAAACGCGCCGACGCGAAGCTCGTAGTGATGGGCTGCATGGCCCAGCGATACGAGCAGGAGCTGATCGAGGCACTTCCCGAGGCCGATGCGGTGATCGGGTTGGACCGATACCCCGAACTCGTCGGAGAGCTCGATCGGATGACCCACTATCGCGAGACGTGGGAACCGATCTCCATCACCGGTGTGCGGAGCTCCAAGATGGACATCCTCGACGTCGTCGCTCGCCCAACCCCCTCCACCCCCTATGCGTACGTGAAGGTCGCCGAGGGGTGCAACAAGACCTGCTCGTTCTGTGCGATACCGCTCATCCGGGGCAAGCAACGGTCCAGGGCCCATGACGGCATCATCGCCGAGATCGAGGGACTCACGTCCCAGGGTGTGCAGGAGATCGTCCTCGTGGCACAGGATCTCGCCGCCTACGGCAGGGACAACGGTGCCGGGTCGATCGAACGCCTCGTCGCAAGCGCCGCGGACGTGCCGGACCTGCGGCGCCTTCGGCTCTACTACCTGTATCCCAGGGAGATCCGCCAGGGCCTGATCGACCTCATGGCCGGCCACGAC
The DNA here is from genome assembly GCA_963759175.1 of uncultured Acidimicrobiia bacterium. Lineage (GTDB taxonomy): Bacteria > Actinomycetota > Acidimicrobiia > Spongiisociales > UBA5794 > SZUA-442. Next base: position 64,034 of record CAVWXP010000008.1, on the reverse strand, counting down.
GTGATCGCCGACTACTTCGACCTGTCGCTCCAGCATGCCTCGGCGAACCTGTTGCGATCCATGCGTCGGCCCGGGAGTGGCGAGCAGCACCTCGACCTCATCTCACGGATCCGTACGGCAGCCCCCGCCGCCGCAACCCGATCCAGCTTCATCGTCGGATACCCCGGGGAAACGGATGATGACGTGGAGGAGCTCGCGTCGTTCCTCTCGGAGGCGCGCCTGTCGTGGGCTGGCTTCTTCCCGTACTCGCTCGAGGACGGAACCACCGCCGCCGAGCTGCCGGACCAGGTGGATCGCACCGCGATCGAGGAGCGGCTCAGGTACCTCCAGCGACTCCAGGACGACATCACGGCCGGCGAGAACGCAGCTTCCGTCGGATCGACCGTCGACGTGTTGGTGGACCAGGTCGAGGACGGCACTCCTGTCGGTCGCTCGTACCGGGAGGCTCCCGAGATCGATGGCATGATCGTGCTCGACCGCGGCACGGCAGGGCAGTGGGTGCGCGCCACGATCGACGGTGTGTACGGAGCGGACACGTCGGCAACGGTCGTGTCGTGAACGTCGAGATCCTCGCCGTCGGAACCGAGCTCCTTCTCGGCCAGATCGTCAACAGCAACGCCACGGCGATCGCCCAGCGTCTCGCCGATCGGGGATTCAGCCACCACCATCAGGTCGTCGTCGGCGACAACGCTGAACGCATGGCCGAGGCCATCTCCGCCGCCATCCGTCGCTCCGATGCCCTCATCATCACCGGCGGCATCGGCCCGACACAGGACGACATCACGCGCGAGGTGGTGGCTGAGGTAGCTCGCGTTCCCCTCACCTACGACGATGCGTACGCCGATGCGATGCGGCAACGGTGGCAAGCCCTCGGGCGCGACTTCCCGTCCTCGAACCTGCGTCAGGCGTACCGGCCAGAGGGCGCCGAAGTGATTCGCAACGACAAGGGCAGCGCACCGGGCTTTCTCATCGAGATCGACGGCTGCTGGGTCGCCAGTCTTCCGGGCGTGCCGGCTGAGATGCTGCCGATGCTCGACGAGCAGGTCCTTCCGTTCTTCCAGGAGCTCTCCGGCGACGTCGACGGCGTCGTGATGAGTCGCCTGATCCGCAGCTGGGGGATGTCCGAGGCCGCCGTCGGGGAGCTGTTCGAGGATCTCTTCGGCGCGTCGGAGAACCCCACCGTCGCCTTCCTGGCTTCGTCAGGCGAGATCAAGGTCCGGCTCACGGCACGCGCACCGACGCCGGATGCGGCCCGATCGCTCATCGGTCCGGTCGAGGACATCGTGCGCGACCGCCTCGGGTCGCACGTGTTCGGTGCGGATGAGGACACGATCGAGGCCGTCATCCACCAGATGCTGCTCGAGCGCAACTGGACCGTTGGAACGGCCGAATCCGCCACCGGTGGGATGATCGCTGGTCGCTTGACATCGGTCCCCGGTTGCAGCGCGACGTTCCGGGGGTCGATCGTTTCCTACGCGCCCGACGTCAAGGCGTCGTTGCTCGCTGTTCCGGTGGCTGTCATGGAAACCCACGGTGTGGTCTCGGAGGAGACAGCGCTCGAGATGGTGCGCGGAGCGCGGGAACGCCTCGGCGTCGACGTCGCAGTGTCCGTCACCGGGTCGGCGGGGCCCGAACCGCTCGAACGCGACGTGGGAACGATGTGCGTCGCCGTCGCCACGCCGACGCTCGAGCGGGCCAGGACCATCCGGATGCCAGGCGATCGCGAACGGGTCAGGACCTACACGTCGACGGCGGCTCTGCACCACCTCCGATTGGCCATCGCAGACTCGTGACGGGCAATGCCTTCCTGGCCGTCGACCTGTCCGACGAAGTCCGTCACCGACTCGCTGCGTCCCTCGACACGGCGAGTCCGGGCCCGGTCATACCGGGGAAACGAGTCGTTCCTGCGAACTGGCACGTGACGGTCAGATTCCTGGGGCCGATCGATGACCTCGAGGTCGACCGTGTGTCGCACGAGCTCGGCGATGCGATACCGGTGCCTCCCGGGTCGGTCCGATGCAGCGGTCTCGGCGCCTTCCCACGACCATCGAAGGCAGCCGTCATCCACGTCGCGATCGATGATGTCTCCGGTGTGCTCGATGATGTTGCCGCACATTGCGAAGCGGCGTGCAGGGACGCGGGCCTCGAACCCACCGAACGACGTTTCGTGCCCCACATCACCCTCGCACGAGTGCGGCCGCCCAGGGACGTGCGCAAGCTCCTCGACTCCTTCGCCGAGTTCACGGTCCCGTTCCGCGTCGATGCGGTCACCCTGTTCCGGACCGACCCCACGCCTCGCGGGATCACCTACACCCCGCTCGAACGGTTCCCCCTCGCCAGCTGACCACACTGGTGGAAGGGGCTGAGCTTTGAGCTTTGAGCTTTGAGTTCGGTTCACAGTTCACGGTTCACGGTTCACAGCAGGAAGGACCGTCGACCGCCAACCGCCGCGCTCATGGCTCATGAGCTCACAGCTCAAAGCTCATAGCTCGAAATACTCGCATCGAACGTCTGTTCGGTTACCATGGCGTGACGATTGCACCCGGATGGTCGTCCGACGCGATCGTGTCACAGGCACTCGATACCGTGTCGGACACCACAGAGAAAGGGAAACCATGGCGACGAAGGACACCGACAAGGACAAGAACCTCGAGATGGCGATGTCCCAGATCGAACGGCAGTTCGGTACGGGTGCCATCATGCGCCTCGGCACCGACCAGATCACGAGGATCAAGGCCATCCCCACGGGCGCCCTCTCGCTCGACCTCGCCCTCGGCATCGGTGGGGTGCCCCGCGGCCGCATCGTCGAGATCTACGGTCCCGAGTCCTCCGGCAAGACATCCCTCGCCCTTCACGTCGTCGCAGAAGCGCAGCGCAACGGCGGTACGGCGGCATTCATCGACGCAGAGCACGCCCTGGATCCCAGCTATGCCCGCGCCATCGGGGTCGACATCGACGAACTGCTCATCGCTCAGCCCGACACCGGGGAACAGGCCCTCGAGATCGCCGACATGCTGATCCGGTCGGGTGCCCTCGACGTGGTCGTGATCGATTCGGTGGCAGCCCTCGTACCCCGTGCCGAGCTCGAAGGCGACATGGGTGACACCCACGTCGGCCTCCAGGCACGGCTCATGTCCCAGGCGCTGCGCAAGCTCGCCGGGACCATCAACCGATCCGACACGACCGCGATCTTCATCAATCAGCTGCGCGAGAAGATCGGTGTCATGTTCGGCTCGCCGGAGACGACCCCCGGTGGCCGAGCCCTCAAGTTCTACTCGAGTGTTCGCATCGACATCCGACGCATCGAGGCCATCAAGGTCGGGACCGAGAACATCGGGAACCGGGTGCGCACCAAGATCGTGAAGAACAAGGTCGCTCCGCCGTTCCGTATCGCCGAGTTCGACATCATGTTCGGCGAGGGCATCTCGCGTGAGGGAAGCCTGCTCGACGTCGCCGTCGAGGAAGGCATCGTTCGCAAGGCAGGAGCGTGGTTCACCTACGAGAACGAACAGCTCGGACAGGGCCGTGAGAAGGCGAAGGACTTCCTCCGCCAGAACCCGGAACTGGCGATGCAGCTGCAGGATCAGGTACTCCGTGCGGTCGGGGTGATCGTGGACGACGAAGCCGAAGCCACTGACGCCGTCGCGACCGCCGAAACCGAGGCGCCCGACGAGGAGTGACCGCGAGGAATGTGCTCCGAGACACGGCCCCATGCGGTACCATCCGAGGGCATTCACATACACACCACTACTGAAACCGATACTCCAACCGTGACGAACAACAACGCACCATGAGGTGATCGCCCGGGGTAGCTCCCGCTCCATCAACTACATGTGCTGTGAGTGCCGAGCTCGTGTAGCTCGGCACGTTCGTTTCCGTATCGGAGGAAACGAGGACGCATGGACCAGGCCCTCAACCTGCTGATACCCGGATTGGTCGTTGCCGGGATGTTCGTCGCAGGCCTGCTCGTCGGACGACGAATCGTCAAGCAACCGCCGGCACCCGAAGAGGTGCTCGGCGATGCACGCATGGAAGCCCAGCGCATCCTCGCCCGTGCCCAGGAAGAGGCGCGTGCGCTCGCTGATACGTATCGCGACCGAGAGGAAGCCACGATCGAGCATCGTCGTGTCGAGATGGGGACGATGGAGGGCCGCATCGAACAACGCGAAGCAACGCTCGAGCAGCGGGCGGCGAACCTCGCCCAGCGCGAGGAGCTGGTCATCGACAAGGAGCGGGCGGCATCTGATGCCATGGCCGAGGCGGCTCGATCCCAGGAGGAGGCACGCCTCGAGTTGGAGGCCCTCGCAGGGTTCGATTCGCGGGCGGCGAAGGAGGAGCTGCTCCAGAAGGTGGAGGACGAGGCACGGCGCGACGCCATGGTCCTCGTACGCGACATGGAGAGCCGTGCCCGTGAGGAGGCCGAGAAGCGAGGCCGAAGGATCCTTGCGACGGTGATTCAGAGGATGGCATCGGATGTCGTGTCGGAGACCACGATGGCGTCGGTGCCGCTCCCGTCCGACGACATGAAGGGTCGGATCATCGGTAGGGACGGTCGCAACATTCGAACGTTCGAGGCCGTGACCGGAGTGGACCTGATCGTCGACGACACACCGGAGTCGGTCGCCGTCTCCACCTTCGATCCGGTGCGTCGCGAGATCGCACGTCGCGCGCTCGAGCGTCTCGTGGAGGATGGACGCATCCATCCGACGTCCATCGAAGAGGCGTACGAGAAATCACGCGACGAGGTCGAGCAGTCCATCCGCGATGCGGGGGAGTGGGCGATGCTCGAAGTCGGCATCACCCGCCTGCACCCGGAACTGACGGTTCTCGTCGGTCGGCTCAAGTACCGCACCAGCTATGGGCAGAACGTCCTCGATCACATCGTGGAATCCGCTCACATCGCGGGGATGCTCGCCAACGAGCTTGGCGTCGACGGCACGGAGGCCAAGCGAGCCGCATTCCTCCACGACATCGGGAAGGCCGTGAGCCACGAAGTCGGGGGTTCCCACGCCCTCATCGGTGCCGAGATCGCCAGACGCTTCGACGAGGATGCAGCGATCGTCCATGCGATCGAGGCCCACCACAACGAGGTTGAGCCGCGAACCCTCACGGCCGTCCTCGTCCAAGCGGCCGATGCCGTGTCGGCAGCTCGGCCGGGTGCCCGGCGCGAAGCCCTCGAGGCCTATGTCCGTCGGCTCGAACGGCTCGAGGAGATCGCCCAGGGCTTCGATGGCGTGGAGAAGGTCTTCGCACTCCAGGCAGGACGCGAAGTCCGGGTCGTGGTGGATCCCGGGAGCCTCGACGATGTCGGATCCAAGGACCTGGCACGGCGCATCGCGCGAAAGCTCGAAGACGACCTACAGTATCCCGGCCAGATCGAGATCACGGTCATCCGCGAGTATCGGGCCAAGGACTACGCCCGGTAGATCGGCGAGCCCCATGTCGGAAGTCACCATGCTCGGGATGCCGGGCGTCAAGCCCGTGCGCACGCCCACTCGCGTGGGTCAGTCGTATTTCGTCCGTACGTTCGGATGTCAGATGAACGAACACGACTCGGAACGGATCGCGGGGCTACTCGAATCCGACGGCATGGTTCCTGCCGAGTCACCAGACGGCGCCGACCTGATCGTCGTGAACACCTGCACGATCCGCGAGAACGCTGATGTGAAGTTGTACGGATACCTCGGCTCACTCAAGGCGGCCAAGAACCGCAATCCGAACCTGAGGATCGCCGTCGGAGGGTGTTCCGCCCAGAAGGAGCGCGACATCATCCAGGAACGGGCTGGTTGGGTCGACGTCGTCTTCGGCACGCACAACGTCCATCGTGTGGTCGATCTCCTCGATCACGCCGAGGAGTGGGGACCGGTCACCGAGATCTGGGAGGAGACCACGTCGACCGCCGACATCCCGAGCGGGCTGCCGGTCCTGCGGGAGTCGGATCACTCGGCATGGGTCACCATCACGATCGGCTGCAACAACTCGTGCACGTTTTGCATCGTCCCCATCGTGCGCGGTGCCGAGATCTCGCGACGCCCAGGTGACGTCATACGAGAAGTCGAAGCCCTTGCACTCAGCGGCGTCAAGGAAGTCACCTTGTTGGGGCAGAACGTCAACTCGTATGGTCGCGACCTCGATCTCAATGGCCGCAAACCGCTCTTCGCTGACCTCCTACGGCGGGTCGGCGATGTTCGCGGCATCGAGCGCATCCGGTACACGAGCCCGCACCCCAAGGACTTCCGCGAGGACGTCGCCCTGGCCATGGCAGAGACGCCTGCGGTGTGCGAGCAGATCCACTTCCCGCTCCAATCCGGTTCGGATCGCATCCTCGCTGCCATGCACCGCGGCTACACGGCGGAGCGGTTCCTCGAGCGACTCGAGATGATGCGCAACATCGTGCCCGACCTGGCAGCCTCGACCGACGTCATCGTCGGGTTCCCCGGAGAGACAGAGGCCGACTTCGACCAGACGCTCGCCGTGATGGAACGCGGACGGTTCGACAACGCTTTCATGTTCCAGTTCTCACCCCGACCAGGTACGCCAGCGGCAACGATGCCGGATCAGGTTGACAGGGACGTCGTCCAGGCTCGATTCGACCGTCTTGTGGAACTCCAGAACGAGATCACGTTCGAGCGCAACCGCGGTCAGGTCGGCAAGAGGGAACAGGTCATGGTCGAAGGCCCTTCGAAACGCAATGCCGCCGTGGCGACGACCCGAACCCGTGGAAATCGCATCGTCCATGTGCCGGGCACCTGGCCACCGGGTACGACGTTCGATGTGGACATCACCCGTGGAGCGCCGCACTATCTCGAAGGAGTGGCGGTCTCCTGAACATCGTCGCGATCGTCGGGCCGACTGCTTCGGGTAAGTCCGAGGTTGCCGAGGCGGCAGCACGCCGGTTCGGTGCCTCGATCGTTTCCATCGACTCGATGCAGGCGTATCGGGGCATGGACATCGGAACCGCAAAGCCATCGGCGGCCATCCGGTCCGAGATCACCTACCGCATGGTCGATGTCGCTGATCCCTCCGAGGACTTCGATGTCCGTACGTACCAGGACCTGGGGCGATCGGCGATCGATGAGGAGATCGCCCGTCGGGGTCGCGTCATCGTCTGTGGCGGGTCCGGTCTGCACTTCCGTGCTCTCGTCGACCCGTTGACGTTTGCGCCGACGGACCCGGCGGTTCGTGCAGAGCTCGAGGCCATGGACCTCGACGACCTCGTGGATCGCCTGCTGGTCTCCGACCCCTCCGCGGGTGAGCTCGTCGACCTCGACAATCCGCGGCGTGTGATCCGAGCCGTGGAAGTGGAGCAGCTGACCGGATTGACGCCCACGGCTCGGGCGACTTCGAACGAAGGCCGCTGACGTGGCCGAGTATCGGCCGCTATCTGTCGTTCACAGCCGTCGGCATCGATCCGGGAGAGGCCGTTCGGGAGCGAGTCGAGGCCCGATTCGACGACATGGTCGCAGCGGGGCTCGTCGATGAGGTTGCCGGTCTCGCTCGATTCGCTCGGACGCACGGCTCGTCAGGCGGTCGGGTACAAGGAGCTGATCCCCGTGGTGCACGGCGACACGACGCTCACCGAGGCCACCGTGGAGGTGCTCTCTGCGACGATGGGCCTCGTGAAGCGCCAACGCACCTTCTTCCGACGAGATCCGCGGATTGAGTGGCTGGCGTGGCAGGATGACCGTGCACGGCGAATCGACGACGCAGTGGCAGCGATAGGGGAGGCTGCGGGATGGACTTCGTGAAGGTCCAGGGATTGGGCAACGACTTCATCGTCATCGACGGACCGTTCGATCCGGCTTCGGACGTCGTCGTGCGCTGGTGCGAGCGTCAGACGGGGATCGGTGCCGACGGCGTCCTCGTCATCGATTCGATCGACCAGACCCGCATCCGGATGCGTTACTGGAATGCCGACGGTTCAGAGGCCGAGATGTGCGGCAACGGCCTCCGTTGCGTTGCGCGGCTCGGGTACGAGCGTGGCTGGGTCGACGGCCGCGAGTTCGTGGTCGAAACGAAGGCCGGGGACCATCCGGTGACGGTCAAGGCGGACACCGTGGTGGCCTTCGTTGGCGACCCGGTGGGATTCCGCACCGGCACGTTGCGTGTGGCCGGTTGGGATGTCCATCCCTTCGCCATCGGCAATCCCCATGCCGTCCTCTTCGTCGATGATGTCGATGCCGCCGATGTTGCGGAGGTGGGCTCGCGGATCGAGCGCGACCCGATCTTCCCGAACCGGACGAACGTCGAATTCGTGGAGATCCTCGACGACGGTGGTATCCGGGTGAGGATCTGGGAGCGGGGCGTCGGGGAGACCATGGCATCCGGAACGGGAGCCACCGCAGCTGCCTACATGGCCCATACGATCCGTGGCGTCGAGGCTCCTGTCGCCGTGCACCTGCGCGGGGGAGTGCTCACGATCTCGTTCGACGAGTCCGGCGCATGGATGGAGGGTCCGGCCGAGGTCGTCTTCAGGGGATCCGTCGACTGATCGTGGTTGCCTGGAAGGTGCTCAGAGCCTTCGCAACACCGCTACGACGACACCGAGAACCTCGATGTCCTTGGTGAAGACCATCGGCTCGTAGGCATCGTTCTCGGGATGCAGGACGACGCCCGTGTCGGTGCGCTCGAACCGCTTCACCGTGGCCTCCTCACCACCGACGAGCGCAGCGACGATGTCGCCGTTCTTCGCCGTGGACTGCTTCTGGACGACGACGTAGTCGCGGTCGTAGATCCCGACGTCCATCATGGAATCGCCCCGGATCCGGAGCATGAAGACGGGATCGGTACCAACGAGTTCCGTGGGTAGGGGGTAGACCTCCTCGATGTCCTCCTCGGCGAGGATCGGGCTACCGGCTGCGATGTGGCCGACGAGGGGGACATCGCGAACCGCTGCCCGTGAGATCGGGATGGCGCCATCGTCGTCGTCGACGACCTCGATGGCGCGAGGCTTGGTCGGGTCACGGCGGATGAAGCCGGCTTCGGCCAGCGACGACAGGTGGCTGTGGACCGTCGACGGCGAGCTGAGCCCGACCGCGTCGCCGATCTCGCGGACCGACGGCGGATAGCCGCGCTGGGCGACCGTGGAGCGGATGAGGTCGAGGATCTGGCGTTGGCGGTCGGTGAGCTCGGTGCGATCGGGCACATTCCCTCCTGGTCGTTGACGGAAGGGTAGTGCGTTGTTGCGTCGGGACCAAACATATGTTCGACTTGACAAGCGAACAGACGTTCGATACCTTGATCCATGCACCGAACGCATGTTCGGCCTGGTGGTGGCTCCCGGTGCGGCGCCCACGGCACCGGAACGTGTCACACCCGGTCGATAGGTTCGGGGATAGGAGCTCACGCTCCGCCCGCAACTGGGCTGCTGAGGAACGAGGAGAAGGACGCATGACCATCACGAACAGCGCACGCATACGGGCGCTCTCCATCATCTCCATCACGGTGGTGGTCGTGCTCCTTCTGCTCGCCTCGGCGTCGTACGCAACCGGCGACGTCACCGATACCTTCGACTACCGGGTCAGGCCCGGGGACACGCTCTGGCAGATCGCCGAGGATCACGGACCCGACAACCGTGACCCGAGGGCCATCATCGCCACCATCGAACGGATCAACGATCTGAACGGCGGGATCCTGCAAGCGGGCCAGGTCCTCGAGATCCCCGTCGTGACCACTCGCTAGATCGCCCGGAGCGCCATCTTCACGGGCTCTCTTCGGTGATCGATCCGACGCAATCGAGGCGCATCGGCATGCCGCCGGGAGGATCACCGGGCTCGACTGGGGCAGTGACGAGGTCGCATTCGCCTGATCCCTTCAGATGGGCGTAGGCGGTGGTTCCGCCGTCGATGTGCCAGGTGGCAGCATCCGGATCAGCGAGCTCTCGGATCGTGAAGGATCCAGAACCGTCGGCACAGACGTACTGGTGGATGACCTCGAACGCGATGACTTCCCCGTTCGAGGCCTCTGCCATCTCCAGGAGCGGTACCCATTCCTCGAAGGTCAAGGGATTCCCTTCGAGGTCGACCCACCCGATGGGCTGGCGACGGCCACTCTCGCAGACCACGCCCCTGTCCACGGGGTCCCCCTGGAGCTCCCAGGATTGGCCTCGATCCAGATGCACGGTCATTTCGATGGTGTTCGCGGTCGAGCCACACGATGTCGCGATCACTGCGGCGGCAACGCTGAGCACCAGCCTCGCGGCGCCGATCACTGCGACCACCCGTCGATGCCGCAGGTGGTCACGGGGTTGCTCTTGGTCAACAGCTCGTACCACGTTGCGAGTCGCTCGCACGGGGGTACGGGGAAGAGAGGCCATTTCGCCTGGTCGTTCCCGGCGACACCCCATCCGATGGTCGTTGCAGCGAGCTCCACGCCCCGTTCACGCCATGGGACATCATTGCTCCGCCAGACGTCGACACCCGATGCTTGGTTGAAGTCGGTACGGATGTCGTCGGTGAGATGGTCGAGCATCCAGATGTGTGCGAGTTCGTGGAGACCCCATGTCGAGGCTGTGTATGACCACGTGGATGCCGAATCACCCGCGAGCTGATCAACCGTGCGGCACACGATGACGGTGTGACGATCGGCGTACCTGGCATCAGACTCAATGGCGAGGCCGGAGTAGCTGAGGCACTCGGGCGCTGGAGGGAACCAAACGGCTTCGACCTGTGGCAGTCCGATACCCGACGCTGCATATTTGGCGAACAGGTAGCTGGAGAACTCCTCGTGGAGAGGCTCGGCGTTGACGAGATCCACACGCGCACCGCCAACGTCGATCACTTCTGTCACGTTCTCCTGGAGATCTGGCGGAAGCTGGTAGTCGACCCACCATCCCGAGGGGAGGTCCCTTTCGCATCGACGGGCTGAGGGGACGTGGACGAAACGACGCTCGTGCGAGATGGTTCCCTGGGCAAAGACCCATCGCCGGGCCTCGAGGCTCGGACAGTCCTCACGTGTCTGCACGAGCGAGATCGCCTCGATCACATCTCCATCCTCGTAGACGAAGACCCCTGGCCACGGACCGGCTTCGAGCGGTGGTTGAGAGGCGAGGTCATCGACCACCTGTGACCGAGAACGCCACTCACGAGCGTTCAGCTCGTCCACGACGAGAGCATCATCGGCATACAAGGCCCCGATAGCTGACGCGTCGCCGGATCCCCACGCTTCCAGATAGCGATCGACGAAATCGAGCACGGCGAGTTCGGTCTCCGAGACCTGATCCATCGGAACCTCGAGGGCTCGATAGGCGCGTGACGCTGTTCCTGCAGCACCGAACGTGTAGGTCTGCAACCAGTTCTGGAATCCGCCATCGGCACCGGCGAACCACCAGATCATCGCAGCGTCGGGGGAGACGAAGACGTGGTCTGCGGACACGTTTGCGAAACCACGCTCCGAGAACCAGAGCTGCGGAACTGCTTCGACGACCTCCGCCGGCGTCCGTGCGATTCCGCGTTCCCAAATCATGAGGTCGAGCGTGCCGCCAGCGGAGAAGAACCTGGCGAGTGCGTATGCGTCTTCGGCGTCATAGGCGCTCTCGAGCGATGCCACGACCACGTCAACCTGTTCCGCCCAAGGCTCCGAGGTGCCACACGACGTGGCTGCAAGAGCACATACGAGCACGCCGACGACCGCAATACGGGTCATGTACCGACTGTATCCCTGCTGTCGGTACGGCTCAAGGGACGATCGTGGAGACTGGTCGCATCAGCACTGGAGTGAATGACGGGGTACGCTCGTCCCGTGCGTTGCCCCCTCTGCATGACAGCCGACACTCGAGTCATCGACAGCCGACCCGCGGAAGAGGGTCGGGCCATTCGGCGGCGACGCTCCTGTCCGCGCTGTGGTCACCGGTTCACCACCTTCGAGCGTGCGTCGGCGGTCGTGGTCATCAAACGCGACGGGCGCCGTCAACCCTTCGACGCCTCGAAGGTGCGCCTCGGGGTGGAGATCACACTCGCCGACCGGCCCGTTCCCCAGGATGCCGTCGATGACCTCGTCGCGACGGTGGAGCGTGCCGCCTACACCTCGCAGGGCTCGATCCACGCCGATGAGATCGGACGCATCGTCCTCGAGGGGCTCAGGGATCTGGACGAAGTGGGTTACCTGCGGTTCGCCTCGGTGTACAAGGAGTTCCAGAACGCCAGCGACTTCGAGAAGGAAGCCGCCAACCTCGAGGTCGAACTCCCTACGGGCGACTGATGGCCACGAGATAGGCGTCGAGTTCGTTGGCGAGCGTGACGATCCCCGCGTCGTTCGCCGTTCGGTAGTCCAGGAGCGCCGCTTCGTTGATGGCGTCGAGCGTGTCGCGCATGGTGTCGATCTCCTCGATCAGGATGGTGGCCGCCTCGGGATCCTCGCCTGTCAGGGAGGCGAGGTACTCATCCTGCCATGCGGCGTACCGCTCGGCAGCGGCCGTTGCCCCTACGAGGACCTCGGCGAAGATCGGTTGGTCGGGAAGATCTGCGATGATCCCGGCGTCCGTCGCGAGGGATTCGGCGAGTCTGACACTGATCTCGTTGACTTCCTGTGTCGTCGCCGACGTCGGCAGCGGCCCCGTGTCGAGGAGGAGCGGTATCGAGGTGCGGTACACGTAGGCGCCACCGAGGGACCGTGCGAGCTCCGACGCTGCCGCACCGAGGATCGACCCTGTCGCCTTGAGGGGAACCAACTCGTCCACCGGCGAGGACGGGACGAGCGGGGGAACCGACGGAAGGGGTTCGGCCGTGGCACTCGCCAGGGCAAACGCCTTCGTGTCGAACTCGGCGACGATGGGCACCGCTCCTGACACGGCTGCCTCGTCCGACGTCGGGTTCGTGATGGCGTCGAGTCCGGTCTGTGCCGTGGGTAGGTACGCGCGCAGCTCGGCGGCCGCGTCGTAGTAGCCCTGGCGAACAGCCAGGGCTTGGTCCTGGACCGATCGGGGTAGCCACCAGGCTGCAACAGCAATGAGACCGATGATGGCGAAGAGACCGATGACGACCGGCCATCGGAAGCGACGTCTGGAGCGCAAGACGGGCGCCAGGTCGGCATCGTCGGAAGCGGACGGGGCCGGTGAGGACGTCGCCAGCTCCGACGCTGTGTCCTCCTCGAGGGCCGGTGGTGGCGGCGCCACCGGGACCGGGTGGAACGACGATGTGGAGGTGCCGGGGTCGCCATCGAAGGCGACGATCGGTGCCGCCTGCGCCGGTACGGTCGCCAATACCTCGATGTCCGTGGCCGTGTTCTCTGCCTCGAGCTCGGCAACGGACTCGATGGGCGTGGGCGCCCGTTCCTTGGCACCAACTGCCTCGAGGAACCAGCTGCCGTCGTTGCCGTTTGAACCGTTGGAGGTGGTGCGTGACATGGTGGTGTCGCTTCGTGGGAGAATCCACCCATGAAGATACCGGTCCTGCCATCCGATGCCATGTATCAGCTTCCCCGCTTTGCCCACGACGGTGATGCCGGCGCCGATCTGACGGCCTCCGAGGCTGTTGTCCTCGAGCCGGGGGACCGCTCCCTCGTCCCGACCGGCATGGCGATGGCGATTCCGGAGGGCTATGCCGGGCTCGTCCTCCCACGCAGCGGGTTGGCCATCCGATCGGGGGTGACCGTGATCAACGCTCCGGGCCTGATCGATGCGGGGTATCGAGGAGAGCTGCGGGTGGCGCTCATCAACCACGGACGCGAGGTCTTTGCCATCGAACGTGGCGACCGGATCGCCCAACTCGTGATCGTCGCTGTGGAGCGACCGACGTATGAAGGGGTAGCCACCCTCGAGGAATCCGCACGCGGCGACGGAGGCTTCGGATCAACAGGCGTGGCCTCGTCTTGATCAACTCCCCGGTGGTGCCGTGATCGTCGCATTGGCACGGTTCCGGTCGTATGGCCGGAGGGCCAGCGCCTCGTTGACCTCGGCGCCGACGATCACCGCCAGTGAAGTGAACCAGAACCACAACAACAGGATCACCGCCGCGCCGAGGGTCCCGTACGTCTCGTTGTAGTTCGCGAACGATGAGACGTAGATGCTGAAGCCGATCGATGCAGCGGTCCAGGTGACGGCTGCGAAGATGACGCCCGGCACCACCGATCGCCAGCCATCCGGCCGTATCGGCGGCGCATAGCGGTACAGCAGGCCGACGGTCAGCGCCATGCCCGCTCCCACGGCGAGCCAGCGGAAGTTGCCGATCGTCACGATGGCATCCGTTGGGTCGAATCGGCGCAACCACACGGGAACCGCCGCAATGAGGGCCAGAGCGACCACGACTGCGATGATCACGCCGACGGTGATGGCTATGGCGACGACACGCTTCTCGAGCGGTGATGTCTCCTCTTCCTGGTCGTAGGCGATCTTCACCGCACGGATCATGGCCCGCGTCGCGTTGGAGACGGTCCAGAGAAGAGCGACCGTCGATGCCGCGAATCCGAGGCTGAGATTCACATGGGACGCCGCGGCGATCGATCGAATCTGCGTGTCGAGGGCCATGCTGGCGCTCGCGGGAAAGACCTCGAGCAAGGCGTCGATCTGGCGTTCGGCCTCCGCGATGTCGGTGAAGATGCCGTACAGCGACAGGGACACGAACAGGGCGGGCAGGAGAGCCAACACCGCATAGAACGCAACGCCGGCTGCGACGATGACGACGTTGTCGTGACTGCTCTCGATGCGCACATCGTTGGCGATGGCGAGGGGGTACCGCAGTGGTCTGGGGATCTCCATGGCATGCTCTCGGTCGAGGTCGCCAGAACCGTACCGCCGCCGTGATCTCGTTGGTACCGTTGGGGAGGACTGGAACGAGGAGCTCGTGGATCTTCCGGGTTGGACCACATATGGGGACACCCACTGTCACGACGGGTACCGCATCGAACCCGCCGGGGGACCGGTCGACGGCGGTTGGGTCGTCCACGTGCAGGAATCTCGCCACCCGGTTCTCGGATCCATCGAAGCCACTCACTTCACGAGCCTGCGCGCTGCCAAGGCAGCCGTTATCCATCACGAGGTGTTGGTCACCCGACGCACCAAGATGATTCGCCACGCCGTCCTCGCCGTGGTTGGCGTGATGGTCGCCATCCCGGCGTTCGCGCTCATGGGACCGGGGGAGTCCAATCGACGCGTGGCGTTCTTCGTCCTCGGCCTCGTCATCCTCCTGCTCACCCTTCGCGAACTCGTCGGCCTGCTCATCCTCGTGACGTCACACGGTTGGGACTATGCGTACGACATGCCAGAACTCACGATCATCGACCGCGGCGTGGCCGATGTCGCCACGGCGCTGCAGCGCGCACCGAGCGCAACACACGACAGCGATCAGGGTCAACTCGTCCATGTGGTGCCGATCGACGAGCGAAGCTCCACACAGTAGAAAGACGCGATCGAGTGGTACCATCGCCCGAACGCGGACGTAGCTCAGCTGGTAGAGCGCAACCTTGCCAAGGTTGAGGTCGCCGGTTCGAACCCGGTCGTCCGCTCCAGAGAGGGCGGTCTCGAGGACCGCCCTTCCTATTGGCGACGTGGCCGAGTGGCGAGGCAAGGGTCTGCAAAACCCTGTACCCGGGTTCGATTCCCGGCGTCGCCTCGACCGCAGTGGTATGTCATCCTCGATGGCTATCTTCTGGTCACCGACAAACCCGGGCGCTTAGCTCAGCGGCAGAGCACTGCCTCGACACGGCAGGGGTCACTGGTTCAAATCCAGTAGCGCCCACGATTGGGGAGAACGATTGCTTGGCGGTCTTCCCCCCAATTCATTGACCGGCACGTTCGTCGGCGTGGGTTCTCCCCAATCGTGGGCGCCTTGCGCTCCGGTGTCCGCTCCGCTCGGGCCGTTCAAGCGCCACGGAGGCTTTGGAGAACAGGAGAAGCCCGCCGCGCAAGCGGTACGGCGACGGATTCGAAGCCCTGCGGCCAAGCCGTGGGGCTTCTCCTGTGTGGGCTCTCTGCGCTCCGGTGTTCCGCTCCGCTCTGGCCGTTCAGACGCCACGGAGGCTTTGGAGAAGGAGAAGCTTGCCGTGCAAGCGGCACGGCGACGAATTTGAAGCCCGTCAGGTGATGCCTGGATATGGCTGTGCTAGCGGTCCCATCTCCCTGCGTGCATGAATCGGCTTCTTGCTTTGGCAACAGCATCGTCGGGCGTCATGCGCATGGCTTGTCCGTGACCGGGCAACAGCACATCGGCCTCGAGTCCGGCAAGGGCATCGAGGGATCTCACTGCCTCGGATGGATCGTGGCTGAAGATGGATGGCATCAGCCGCGGTCCGGGGCGATCGGTGAGAAGATTGCGGTTCACGAGCGCATCGCCGGTTATGACGACTCCGTGATCCGGCAGATGGAACGAGCAATGGCCGCTCGTGTGGCCGGGTGTGGGTACCGGTACGAGACGTCCTCCCGGAACGCTGATGGCCGATACGTCGAATGTGTCGACCGAAGCCACCGGGGTCGTCCTTGAGCCTCCCCGAGCGATCGCGTTGATCGCGAAGGCGAAGACCGAAGGCCTCCACATCCGGACGACGAGATCGACTGTTCGCACATGCTCGTGGTACCGGCCGATTGCGTGGCCCTCCTCCGCACGATGCGTGTGAACGACCGCACCGTGATCGGCGCGGAATCGCTCCGCCACACCGACATGGTCCGGATGGGCATGCGTCAGGACAACCGCCTCGACCTGCTGCGGAGAAGCCCCGATCTGGCGTAGAGAGTCGATGACGAACGAGTAATCCCTGGGCCAGGCAGCATCGATGAGGGTGACAGCGTCCTCATTGTGCATCAGACACCAGTTGGTGCGAGGCCCCTTTACGAAGAAGACGTCCGATGCCACCTCGATCACGTTCGTCTGCATCGAGCCTTTCCAGATCGCCGCTCAGGTCGCCAACCCTACGCGTGTTGGCGGCGACGGCCCTTCCGATCCTCGAAACGGTGACGCACCATCGTGTGTGCTGCTTGTCGGGCCCTGTTGAGAACCCGAGCGCCTCGCGCATTGTCAACATCGTGGATCATGACGTCACGCAACCGGAGGTTCTCGTCGTAGGTGGATCCGGTCCCGCTTCCGGCGCCACGGACGACCGGCCTGTGGAACGATCTCGGGCGGTCGCGCACCCGACCTGGATGGCTTCGCAATACCCGAAACGGGTGATGCCGCTCGGTGTCGGATCCTTGACCATGCGTCATGGACGACAGAGCCTGCAGCGGATCCATCATCCGCGTCAGGCACCAGTGAGGACACCCAGAAGGAGCGAATGATCGTGAGCGATGAATCCCAGGTAGAGGGCCCAATCGGGGTCGGTGTCGTGATTGCGGCGTACGGCGATGAATCAGCAGCCAAGGAGACCTTGGACAGGGCCCGACAAGTACGCATGGATGGCTTGATCGACTTCGAGGATGCGGCCATTGTCCGCCGGGACACGGGCGGGCACGTACACATCAATGAATCCGGTGACATGAGCACCGGCAAGGGAGCAGGAATCGGAGCGCTGATCGGTGGACTCATCGGTGTGTTGGGTGGACCAGCCGGAGTGGCACTCGGGGCAGGCGCCGGCGCAGCGGTCGGTGGGGTCGCGGCACACTCTGATGCGGGTTTTGACAATCGATCGCTCGACGAGCTCGGCGCTGCTCTTCCGGAGGGCTCGTCGGCGATTGTCGTGACGACCAGCACGGCGTTCATCGAGGCAGTCAGGTCCGAGTCGACCGATGAAGAGACGATGGCCACAGCGCAGGAGATCTCGGCCATCATCCGCGATCACCTTGCAGCCGAAGAGGACGTTCTCATGGCCGTGGTGGTCACCGAGGACGGCGTAGCGGCCAGGAAAGTCGTTGCAAGCGCTGACGAGCTTGCCGTGTTCAGCATCGATGCAACCGAGGGTGCCGTCGACATTCGGACTGCGGTCGCTGACGAAGATGGCGTCACGTACAACGAGGTGGCGGCCGTCGTGGATACCGTCGACACCCCTGACGGTGCAGCAGTTGCGAAAGAGGAAGAACCGGCAGATGATGAACAAGAGGAAGAGGCCGCACCCGAGGCATAACTCGCATCGCGCATCGGTCTTCGGAGGCAGTGTCCTCCCGGAGTCGCTCACCTGAAGGAGTCAGTCACTGATGGCGGTCAAGCCTCCGGCCTATCACATGTTGGCGAAGCCGACCGGACCGATCTGCACCTCGATTGTGACTACTGCTTCTTCCTGTCGAAGGAGATGCTGTATCCCGGTGATCGGTTCCGGATGGCTGACGAGTTGCTCGAGGAGTACCTGAGGCAGCTACTCGAATCCCATAAGACCCCGAATGTCACCGTGGCATGGCAGGGCGCGAACCGACAATGATGGGGCTCGACTTCTTCCGTCGGTCTGTTGAACTCGTTGACCGGCACCGTCGACCGGGCCAGCAGATCGATTACACGATCCAGACGAACGGGTTCTCATCGATGATCGGTGGGCCGAGTTCTTCAGGGAGAACGGGTTCCTCGTTGGACTCTCCGTTGACGGGCCGAAGGATGTGCATGATGCGTATCGGACCGATCGTCGCGGGGTTGGCTCGTTCGACCGCGTGATGGGCGGTCACCGGCACCTCATCGAGGCCGGGGTGGATGTGAACATTCTGTGCACCGTTCATGCCGCGAACGAGAAGCGGGGCCCCGAGGTGTATCGGTTCTTCCGTGACGAACTCGGGGCGCGATTCATCCAGTTCATTCCGATCATCGAGCGGTCCACGGAGACATTCCTCCCGCTGGCGAATCTCGGATGGTCTACGTCGAAGAAGGACAAGCGGCCCTTGTATACGCAGACGGGCACGTTCGTGACCGACCGCTCGGTGTCGCCGGGGGGATACGGCCGCTTCCTCATCGAGATATTCGATGAGTGGGTGAAGCGTGACGTCGGTGAGGTGTACGTCCAGACGTTCGATACTGCTCTCGCAAGCTGGTACGGCGAGCCGGGAGGACTGTGCATCCATCAGGAGACGTGTGGACTGGCCCTGGCGATGGAACACAACGGCGATGTGTACTCGTGTGATCACTTCGTCGAGCCCGACCATCTACTGGGCAACATCACCGAGACCCCGATGATCGACCTCGTAGCCTCCGACAAGCAGAAGGCGTTCGGACGGGCCAAGCGCGACACCCTTCCAGAGTATTGCCTCGACTGCGACGTCCGTTTCGCGTGCCACGGCGGGTGCCCACGGAACCGGTTCACCGAGACCCCGGATGGCGACCCCGGGCTCAACTACCTCTGCCCGTCATACAAGGGGCTGTTCTCCCACATCGATCCAGCCATGAAGCTCATGTGTCGACTCCTCGTCTCGGGCCGAGCCCCGTCGGAGATCACCAAGCTCGGGGTGCCGAAACCGGCTGATGCGTCAGCACGGCATTCCGTCCCGCCCGAAGCACCCGAAACGGGTGATGAAGCGTCGTGTCGATCGCTGCATCGTCGTGCCATGACGGATCGAAGGAGTTAGCTGGCCCATGCTCGAACGGATTCGTGCGAGATTCGATCCGGCTCACCTCAAGCGGGACTCGGTAGCGGGACTCGTGCTTGGTGTCGAGAGTATTCCCGACGGCCTTGCACAAGGCCTCGTCGCGGGGGTGAACCCCGTATTCGGCCTGTACGGATATCTGTACGGCATGGTGGGGGCAGCATTTGCCACATCGACCGTGTACATGACTGTCCAGGCGACGGGAGCCATGAGTCTGGTGGTGGCTGACGTCGGCATCGTACGAGTCGGCGAAGACGCCGATCGTGTTCTCTTCGCCTCGCGCTCCTAACCGGGGTTGTCATGCTCGTCGCTGGCCTCCTGAAGCTCGGATTCATCCTCCGATTCGTCTCGAAGTCGGTGATGGTGGGCTTCATGAGCGCCGTTGGGATCAACATCGTCCTTGGGCAGCTCGACAATTTCACCGGCTACGCGGCAGAGGGGAGCAACAGGCTCGCACGAACCCTGGACCTCGTAGCGCACCCATTGCAGGTCGATTCGGCCACACTCGCAATCGGACTGGGGACAGTCGCGGCGATCGTCCTTTTGGAACGGACTCGACTGGGCGCTCTCGGGATGGTTGTCGCGGTTGCTGCTGGTTCTGTTGCAGCTCTGGCCTTCGGTGGCGACGTGCTCCAACTGCGGTCGATCGCAGACATCCCGAGCGGGTTGCCTGTTCCGAGCATTCCCGTGCTCGATGCCGTTCCATCGCTGATCATCCCGGCGATCGCCCTCGCGTTTGTGGGCCTCGTCCAAGGAGCGGGAATCACCAGTGCGTTCCCGAATCCGGACGGCAGCTACGGGGACGCCTCGAAGGACTTCATCGGTCAGGGAGTCGGCAACCTGGTATCTGGGCTGTTCCGTGGCATGCCCGTCGGGGGTTCGGCTTCTGCGACGTCCCTCGTGAAAGAAGCTGGGATGCGTACATCCCTCGCCCAGCTCATCGCCGGTGGCGTCATGGCCGTCACGATCATCTTCCTGGCCGGCGTGGTCGGATACATAGCCATGCCCGCCCTGGCGGCCCTTCTGATGGTCGTCGGGTACCGAACGGTGAAGGTTCCCGAGATCGTGGCCATCTGGAATGCAGGAAGGATCCAGAGAATCGGCATGGGAGCGACATTGGTGCTCACGATCGTGATCCCCCTGCAATACGCGGTCCTCGTTGGAGTGGTCCTCTCCATGCTTCTCTACATCATCGGGAGTTCGGCGAATGTCTCGATCCGCCGCATCGAGCTGACCGACAAGGGAGCCGTCGAATCGGACGCTCCCGAGGCCGTCGGTCGTCGCGAGGTGATCGTTCTCCAACCATACGGGTCAGTCTTCTTCGCCTCCGCAGCCGTATTCGAGGAACTCCTGCCAGTCATCACCGACGACTCCGAACGTTCTGTCGTGATTCTCCGTTTGCGAGGGTTGGAGGACCTCGGGACCACCTTCACCGACACGCTTCAGCGGTATGCCAAGGCGTTGGAGTCTGCGTCGTGCCGCCTCCAGTTGGTAGGAGTCGAGGAGACCGCCCTCGCTCAACTCGAGGTGACGGGGGCAGCGGCCTCGATCGGCGAAGGGAACGTGAGCCAAGCGAGAGCCGAGATGCGAGCCGAGGTCGAGGAGGCGATCGACCGCGGTCATGTCTGGATCGCAGACGAATCATCGGACGAGGGATGATCGCCAAAGCTCCCTGGTGCCGCGATTGCATATCAGGGCACGCTGAACTGGGTTCGGATCGACCTCGAGGATGACGATGTCAGCCATCTCGAGCCAGACGACCTCAAGTATCAGAGGATGATGGCGAGGCAGTAGCAGTCGGACAACGCGTACACGAGGGGGGGGCGACCGTGAGGTCGCCCCCCTTTGGTGGTACCGGCTCTGGTGCCATCGGGCGGGAGGTGATCGGATGCGTCCGGTCCGGCCCTCAGCTGTTGAACGAGCCGGTCAGAAAAGGACGACGACCACCGTGATCGCGATCTCGAGCGAGTAGGTGAGGATCGTCATGGTGCGAACGGGAACGATGTCGAGCTCCTTCCCACCCCGAGCTTCGACTCGCCTCGCGATATTTTGGTAGCGGCGAAGGCCCAGGAGTACCAAGGCGTAACCCACGACGAGGAACACGGACGCGAGGGGGACCTGGATCCACGATGGCCAGCGGTCCCCAAGCAAGGAGACGATCACCGAGCCTCCGGCAGCGATGGCCAAACCAGTCCGCAGCACGGCGAAGAGCGTCCGCTCGGCCGCCAAGTAGGTCCGTTGTTCTGCCAGACGAGTCGGGGAGGGACTTCCCTCAGTCGTCATTTCATGTTCCCTTTCGCCCGGGACCGGATCGCCGAGGCCTCGCCTGAATGCTCAGATGCCGCGCGCGGACGAGGCGGTCGCATCCCGACCTGCAGGGCGGACCGCGAAACCGACAGGTCGTCCTGGGCTCGCTGATCCGCAGCCCACGCTTCTTGTTGCGGAATTGCGTTGGGTAGACCGTCATCGGCTGCCCGACGAGCAACCCGAGCGTCGTGGCAACCGGAGATGGCCGTGCTCGTCGAATCCATATGCGACATCAGCTGCGTGCATGCGTTGGCGATTGCTGGATCACGTGTCACCCCTGATGCCGTAGTGAGGCTGCTTCTCGCATCGGCGAGACGTGACGGAATCGCATCCCAATCTGTAGACAGGGGCGGTGGGGAATCCGGGTTCGTGGTGGATGCATATGTCGCGTCGGCATGGGAGACGACCGCAATCGTGTCGAACTTGTCGTGGAGCCATTGGGCATCACCAAGCGCTTGGCGAACGGCCGCGGCCGCTGGTTCGTCCGGAGTTGGCGGAGGTTGAGCTGCATCGGCGGGTTCTGAACGATTGGACCCTGAGCGCGCTCCGAGCCACGAGACGAGTCCGACGAGCGCAAGAAGTCCGACGATCCACACCCAGGGCGGGATACCGTCGCCGTCTTCTCCGTCGGCGGGTTGAGCGGCGTCACCGTTGCCTCCCACATCTGGGGTTTCGGGAGGTGCCGTCTCGGGTGGCGTGGTGGCCTCAGGGGATTCTGGAGCTGCGGTCCCATCCTCGGGGCGCAATTCGATGGAAGTGTCGCTGTCGCACGCGGCGAGTCCGACCGCCAGGGCCAGAACCACCATGAGGATCACGTTTGGAATGTTGCGGAAGCGACGCATTGCTGCCCTCTCTCTGGCCATGAGTTGATGCTGGCAACCTGTCACGAAATCGAGTTCGAATCATCACCCGATTCGGGTGTGTGCCGGAGATCAACAGGCTCAGGACCGCCTGGCTAGACCGTGGCCCGCGCACAGACGTCAGCCGATGCGCTTGGCGGCCCTGACCTTGAGCCGTGCGTTCAGATAGGTCGTGATCAGCGATATCCCCACCATGATGTACACCACAGTGAAGATCTTCGACGCATCCGTCGACGGGCTCAGATCACCGAACCCAACCGTCGTTATGGCAACAACACTGAAGTAGACGGAATCGACCCAACTCCAGTCCTCGAGGATTCGGTAGACGATCGTTCCCGTGACGACAAGAAGGACGGCTCCTCCCGCGAGGAACTGATACACGTGCTTGTCGAAGAGGGTCTCGGTGTTTGACATGGGTTCGGCCGTCATGAGGGAATCTACGCCGTTCCTATGCGTGTGTTATGTCTTCGCCATGGGCTGTGAGTGCCCACACGACGAAGATCGATACGGCGATGAATATCGCACCCCAGACCGGATACCAGGGCAGCCATGCGAAGGCGATGAGGCCCGAAAGCACGGCGAGGATGACTCCCACGACCCGAGACCAGGTCGCGGCCGTGAACAGACCGAATCCTGCGATGAGCACGATCGCCCCGATGATGAGGTGGATCCAGCCCCACGTCGAGACATCGAATTGAAAGATCCAGTCCTGCGTGACGACGAAGAACTCGTCGTTCACGACCGCGACGAATCCGGCGATGATCCACCAGCCGCCCATCATCAGCATCATGATCGCGGCGAACATCGTCCAGCCAACAGCCCAGCCGCTTGTTTCCCTTGCCATCATCGCTCCTTGTGGTCCGGGACCTGGTTGTCCGTCACGACCCGTCGCCACCATGGGTGGCAGCGTTGGTTCGGTCGACCTGTCCGTGCTGCTCGTAGTCCTTGACGCGGGCGTTGATGCGAATGACCGCGGCTACGACGGGTGCGGACAGCGTCGCTCCGAGCACACCGGCGAATGCTCCACCGACGATCGTCGATCCGAAGCTCACGACGGGATTCAGGTCGAGTTCCGACGCCGTCATGCGATTCTGGAGAATTGGCTGGAGCACGATCTGGACGAGCAGAATCACTGCGAGGATCACCAGGGCATCCTCGATCCCGCCGCCTCCCAGGGCTATCAGAACAGCGAAGGCACCGGACACGAATGCCCCGACGTACGGAACGTACGACGTGATGAAGGTGACGAGGGCGATCGTGAAGGCGAGGGGAACACCGATGATGGCGGCGGTTATCCCGATGACGACCGCTGTGAAAAGGCTTGTGAGCGTGAGCGCATAGAAGTATCTGCGAACCGACCAGACAGCGTCGTCGACGACTCCCGCCCCCAGGTCCCGGGGAAGCCCCAGGTGGGTTCCCGCCCACTCGGTCATCATCTTCCAGTCAGTGAGGAGGTAGAACAGCAGGAAGAGCGACACTGCCGTTCCCGCCACGAAAGCGCCGGCGCTCGAGAAGATCGAGCCGACCAATGATGTCAGGCCGGGAGCCATATCTGTGATGGACTCCTCGCCGCTGTCGACGACCTGCTCGCCGCTCGAGATGTCGATTCCTGCATCGGCAAGCCATTCCCGGATCGTCTCGATACCGCTGGCCATCTGGACCCGAATCTCGGGCCCCTGGTCGACGACCCCGTTCACGGCGACGGCCACCGCCCCGAACCCGACGACGAGAAGACCGACGAGCACGATGGCAGCGGCTCCCTTCCTCGGAAGGAACCCTGCGAGCCGATCGACGAGAGGAACGAAGAGTGCGCCGATCACCGAAGCCACGATGAGCGGGATGACAAGGCCCGAGAGGGATGCGAGCGCGACATAGATGATCACCGAGAGGACGATGATCCCCACGAAACCCCATGCCTTGCGGCCGGTGCTGGTGACTCCATCCATCTGGATCTGCGTGTCTTGCTTGGCAGCCACCGGTGCTCCTTGGCTCGCTGTTGGTCTGGCGAATGTATCCGTTGATGCCATGTGCCTGCCTCACCCGAATGGGGTGTTTTCGGTCGGTGAGCGGCCTCGCCATCCGTATAGTGTCGGCACGAGAGTCTGGATTCCTCATGGGTGAACAACAGGTCACGGCCGTCCCAACGAAGGTCCGACCTGTTCGGTTGCCCGCATCCGCCATCGAGCGAAGAGCGTTGCTCGCGTTGTCCGAGGGAATCCTCGACCATCGGATCACCGTCGTGACGGCGCCTGCGGGGTTCGGGAAGACCTGGTTGGTTGCAGACTGGCTGTCCTACCACCCGGAACTTCCCGTCGGTTGGCTCTCGCTCGATCGGTATGACAACGACCCGGTCAGGCTGGCAACGCATCTCGTGGAATCCGTGGCGACCGTCTACCCGGATGTCGCAGGCGCGACCCTCGAGGTCATGTCGAACCCGTCGAACGGCCTCGTGCGTGCAATTGACGCGATGTCGGCCGCATTCGCTGAGGGCTCTGACTCGTGCATCCTGGTCATCGATGACATCCAGGCCCTGTCCGCGGGTGGCTCAAGCGATCTTCTGGCGCAGGTCGTGGCCCAGATGCCCGAGCGGGTCCACATCGTTCTCATCGGGCGGTCGGATCCTTCCTTCAGCATCTCTCGGTATCGCGTTTCGGGGGACCTGCTCGAGATCAGGACCGCTCACCTGAGGTGCACCGACGCGGAGGCCACCGATCTCATCACCAGGGTCTACGGCCACGAGACCACGGACAGCGTCGCGAACGGAGCTGAATCGCCGAGCCATGGGGTGGATCGGCGGGATTCGGCTTGCTGCCGGGGCAGCATCGTTCCGTGGTACCGAAGCGTCGATTTCAGAAGTGCCGGCGGTGGGGTCCTTCGATGGCGCCTATGACGCCGTTGGTCGCTACCTGGTCGAGGAGGTCCTTGATCATCTCGATGGCGCCGAAAGACAGTTCCTCCTCGACACCTCGATCCTCGACGTCATGCCGACGGAGCTGTGCGATCACCTCACAGGGAGGGCGGACAGCGCAGCGATTCTCCACCAACTCGAGCAATCGGGGTTGTTCACGAGCGCAAGCAACGACGGCGGTACCGAATACGCCTACCACGACATACTCAAGATGTCGATGCGAGCAGTCCTGTGGCGTCAGCAGCCGAAGCGTGCCGCAGACCTGTGTGGGGTTGCGGCACGATGGATGCACGGTCATGGGAACACGCTCGAGGCGGTTTCGCTCGCTGCGCGAGGTGGCGTCGCCGACGAGGTCGACGTTTGGATCACCGAGGCTCTCCCGGAATTGCTCGGCGCAGGCCAGGCGTCCACCCTCTACGACATGATCAGCGAGCTCAACAGCTTGAGTTCGGACGTGTCAATTCTCATGCGTACGGCGTGGTGTATGGCCGCTGTCTACCTTGACAAACCCGAATCAGAGCTCGATCACGTCCTCGACTATGCCATCGACGGACTCATCGAGGCTCGGGATAGTTCAGTCGATGATGCGTGGATAGGTGAAACGGGGCCGCTTGGAATGACCTCTGCTCAGTTCCTGGATGAAGCGATCGCGATGTCTGCGTATCGCAGGGGAGACCTTGCCCGCGTCGTTGAGTTGGTCAAGGGGATGGCAGGCGTGCCCGGCAAGAACGGCTTCGTCGAGTCGGTATTCGGTGCTCTCCTGTCCGCTGATGAGCAGTACAGCTTGGGTATGCGACAACTCGAGCGATGGTACGAGTGGATCTTCTCCCCCGAGAGCAAGATTCCGGCGAATCGGGCCGACGGGATCACGAAGCGAGCGAATCTGGAGTTTGGTCGCGGTCAGCTCAGCGAGGTCGAGGCTCTGACGTTCTCCTCCAGAGACGAACTCATGTCGTCCGGCTTCGGCTCGACGACACAGTTCGGCATGGTGACGGTTCCCGCAGCACGTGTCGCCTGGGAACGGGGCGAACTGCAGGACGTGTTCGAACTCCTCGATCCAGTCATGGATAGGATCGACACGAGCGCGTATGTCCCGGCGTTCGTCGAGGCGCATCTTGTCCGGGCGCGTGCGTCGTGGTCCCTTGGCGATATGGCGTCCGTTCGCAAGGAACTCGATCGCGCACGGATCACGCCAGCAGGGCGTCACGTTAAGGGTGTGTACCACGACCGGATCCTCGAGGAATCCGTGCGGTTCCACTTGCTCGAAGGAGATGTCGACAAGGCAGCAGAGTTGATCGGGCAATTCGAAGATGTCGGGGGGCCCTCGATCCGACACGCCCTGTTGAAAGCATGGCTCGTTGCGCAGCAAGGCCAGGATCCACGAACGCTGCTCGAGGCACTTCCAGACAACCGAGAAGTGACGGTTGTGCATCGCATGGATGGGTTCCTCGTCGAGGCACGCTGGCTGCTCACGGTAGGCGAACAAGAGGATGCGATCACCGCCCTTGCCGCCGCAATGCGCCTCGCCTCGGAGACCGGTCATATCCAGCGATTCCTCGACGAGCGATCCAGGTTTGGTGCGACGTTCGACAACGCGGTCGCCATCAGCGGGCATCTGATTGCTCCCGCATCAACGGCGACTCCACCGTCTCCCGGAGTCCATGAGTTCACCCTTCTCGAACCACTCACGCAGAGCGAGTTGACTCTCTTGAGGCTCTTGCCGAGCCACATGACCTATGCCGAACTGGCGGAGGAGCTGATGATCTCCCGCAACACCGTGAAATCCCACCTCAAGATCATCTACCGAAAGCTCGGCGCCGGGAAGCGCAGTGAAGCGGTTGCAGCCGCTCGCTTCCTTCACCTGGTCGACTGAGCCGCGGACCTTCCACCAATCGCACCCGTTTCGGGTGATGCGCCATTGATCGAAGCGCGCAATGGTCTCGCATATGAAGTACGAACCTCGTGAGCGATCTGGTGCATCGGCTGGTGTCTCAGCCACAGCGCCGTCGTTGGAGTGACGCTGTGCCTCCGGATCGGTATGACGACAGCGAATCCCCAGGGCCTGAGACCATCGTCCTCATCACAGCATGTCTGGAGTCCGTTGAAGCGGCCCGAAATGCCTATCAGGCGGTGAAGGACCTCCTCGTCGAGAGGAACGTTGTCGACCAGGTCGATATGGCGATCGTCGGACCACAAGACGGCGGGGCAACGAAGATCCTCAGGAAGTTCGCTCTTTCATCAACTATCGGTCGAGCGCTCGGGGACGGTTGGGGGCCGGCAACCGGCCTCGTCCTTTGGCTATACCCGTCGGCTGTTGATGGAACCGGCTACCTCGCAGGCAAACCAGGGGAGCGCGCAGGGCTCTCAACGCTCGCTGCTGAGACCCGGAGGTCGATGTCGTGGGGGGATCTCGCCCGCGTCGGTGGTCAGACAGACCGTTGTGGAGTGAGCCTGGTGATCGGATGTCCCGAGAGCCTGGTGTCGATCGTCGAAGACACCCTGGCCGACGTTCCCTCCATCACGTACGTACGGATCTCAACCTGAAGCATCTCGAACACGAAGTGGCGACCGCGATGAGCGCCAACCATTTCCCCAAAGATCGAATATGAACGATGCGTTCGACCGCATCGAAGAGTTGCATGGACTCCCTCGAGCGGAAGCCAATCAGCTTCGGGCGATCGTGCTGGACCACGACAATGATCCGATCGCTCAGATGTCATTCCGCATGGCGGTGAAACGCCCTGCTTGGCTTGCATCCGACACCAGGGGACGTGGGGTGCCGGAACGGATGGAATGGGTGCCGCTGATCTCATTCGTTCAGGTGATGGTGGATGCCATGAACGCAATGCGAGTGATTCCTGGACAGTTCAAGTCCTTCGGACACGACTTCCGAGGCGACACGGCGGCCTTCGTCCACGAGGCATACCGGTTCGATCCCGTCACCGATGAGCAGATGAATCATGTTGTCGATGTGCTGCTCGAGCTCGAAGTCGAGCGAGGCACCCGGATCGGGAACGCCAAAGACGGCTCTCACGACGACGCCCCAGCCGACATGAGCCGACCGACCCCGAGACACCCGTGAGGGACCGAGATGACTGAACACACGGACGGAATCGACCGGTTTGCGCCGGGCATCGGGATGCTCAGGCGGTACAAGCGATCCTGGGTTCGCCCCGACATGCTCGCCGGGTTGACCGTCTGGGCGATGCTGGTCCCCCAGTCGCTCGGATATGCCGCGCTTGCCGGCATGCCGTCGGTCAACGGCCTCTACGCCGCCGTCGGGGCGCTCGTCCTCTACTGGATATGGGGTTCGAGCAAGGAACTCAACGTCGGGCCCGAGTCCACTGTTGCGATCATGGTCGCCACGATCCTGGCGCCGCGAGCCGCGATGGGGTCCGAGGAGTACATCGCCATGGCGGCGATGCTCAGCATCTTCGTCGGAGCGATGCTGCTCATCGGTGGCTTCCTGCGCCTCGGCCGAATCGCCGACTTCTTCTCGCGTCCCATCCTCGCCGGATACGTGTTCGGATCGGGGATCCTGATCGTCGCAAGCCAGTTGCCGAAGCTGTTCGGCATCGACATCGACGCGAGTCTCTACATCACCGACATCGGTGGCGTTCTTCGCAACCTCGGCGACACCGATCTTGCTGCGCTGGCGATCGGTGTCGGCACGATCGCGATCGTCATGCTGTTCAAGCGCTTCGCACGGGCGATTCCGGGAGCCCTCGTGGCCGTGGTGGTGTTCACGGCGCTCGTATGGATCTTCAATATCGACGTTGCCGTGGTCGGAGAGTTCCCCTCCGGCATTCCGATCCCGAGCCTGCCGGGGGTTCCGCTCAGCGACACGCTTGGTCTGCTGGGTCCGGCCTTCGCCGTGGCGCTGCTGGTCTATCCCGACAGCGTGCTCACCGGCCGCTCCCTCGCCAGCATCAGCAACTATCGCCTCGACGCCAACCGGGAGTTCTTCGGGATCGGTGCCGCCAACATCGGATCTGGGTTCTTGGGTGGGTTCCCGGTCAACGGGAGCCAGTCGAGGAGCTTCGTGCTCGGTGATGCGGGAGCGAAGAGCCAGGTCGCGAATCTATGGGCGGCGGCTTTCGTCCTCCTCACCCTGCTCGTGCTCGCTCCGGTCTTCGCGTATCTCCCGGATGCGACCCTCGCCGGCGTCGTGATCGTCGCCGGCCTCGGGTTGCTCGACACCGTCGAGTTCACCGCGTTGTGGCACTATCGGCGAACCGAGTTCTGGATGGGCGTCTTCACGATCTTTGCCGTGCTGATCATCGGGATGCTCGGAGGGATCCTGGTTGCCGTGGCGCTGTCGCTTCTCGCCGTCGTGCTGCGAGCGTCGTCCCCCCACACAGCGGTGCTCGGGCGTCTCGATGGAACCGACACCTACCGGGACGTTGAAGATCACACCGACACCACGACGTTCCCCGGACTCCTCATCTACCGGTTCGACGCCCCGATCTTCTTCGCCAACGCGACCCAACTCCGCAACGACATCAGCTCAGCCATCGACACGGCCGAAGACGCGGTCACCGAGGTGCTGCTCGACGCCGAGGCCGTCACCGACATCGATTCGACCGGCGCCCAGGTGCTCGTCGAGATGCTCGACCAACTCGACCAGGAGACCATCGGATTCGCGATGGCGCGAGTGAGAACCGAGATACAGGGCGAACTTGTGTCGACCGGCATCGTTGACCGTCTCGCCGGCGAGGGCATCTACCTCGAAGTCGACGACGGCGTCACCGACTTCCTCCGCCGAATGCAATTGGCCGAGGATCAGCAGCCACCTCTTGCAGACGGAGCGGGGAGTCCCTCCGACTGAGAGGCCGGTGTGTTCCCCGGACCTTCGGGAGCGCGTCCCCATCCCGTCTGGTCGGCTCGTCCCACTTCGATGATCAGTCCTTTGTGCGCCTCCGCCGGACCACCCAGATGACGATGATGGCGAGTACAGCCACGACGATCGCCAGTTGCGGCGGAGTCAGGGCGATCGTGAGCTCGTCGTTGGCGACGGCAACGGCGTCTGGAACTTGGTCGGGTTCGACGGAATCGGACTCGGTGGTTGATGGTGCTTGATCGTCCATTGGCGGATCGTACGACCCCCGAGTGGTCGAATGCGAGCCCGACCAGGGTTTCATCGACCCGCTGCGTAGGATCGGGGGAGCGCCGACAGGGCGCACACGCAATGCGTCGCAAGGACTTCAGATCTCCTGCGACCGCCGAGGGAGCATCATGAGGGGAATCGTCCAAGTTGGGTTCGGTACGCCGAAAGAGGCACTCGAACTTTCTCACATCGACGAACCAACGCTCGATGACGACGGCGTCGTCGTCCGCGTCGCAGCAGCGGGAATCAACATCGGCGCCGTCTACGGAGTCCGTGGCTACCCGAAGGTCATGCGGCCCATGTTCCGAACGATGCGAGGCCCGAGCGGCGTCATCGGAACCGATATCGCCGGGACCGTCGAGGCCGTCGGTAGGAACGTCACCGTTCTCGAACCGGGAGACGAGGTGTTCGGTTCGTGCAAGGGTGCATTCGCCGAATACGCTTCCACCAAGCCCGAGTCGCTGGTTCCCAAGCCCGGCAACCTGACATCCGAGCAGGCCGCGGCAGTCGGCGTGTCAGCGATGACGGCCCTCCAGGCGTTGCGTACCCACGGCAACTTGACGCCCGGGCAGCACGTCCTGATCACCGGCGCATCGGGGGGCGTGGGCACCTTTGCGGTGCAGATCGCCAAGTCGATGGGCGCCGAGGTGACGGGTGTGTGTTCGACGGGGGCGATCGACCTGGTCCGGTCCCTCGGCGCCGACCACGTCATCGACTACACCAGTGAGGACTTCACGCAAGGTGAGCCGGTGTACGACCTGGTCTTCGACAACGTCGGTCAACACTCGCTCAAGGCCATGCGTCAGGTGCTTCGCCCCGACGGCCTGCTCCTCGCCAACGGTGCGCCCGCTCCCACCGGATGGTTCGGAGGACTCGGAACGCCCGTGAAGTCGGCGTTCGCATCGGTGGTGCACAAGCAACAAGGGCGCCCGTTCCTGTCGGTCGCGAACGAGGATGACCTCGCCACGCTCAGGGATCTGGCCGAGAGCGGCGCAGTGATGCCAGTTATCGATCGGACCTACCCGCTGGACGACGGGCATCGATGCGGTCACCCATGTCGGCGAAGGGCACAACCGTGGAACGACCGTCATCACGATGTGACGACGGTGTCGGCACCATGTGACCCGAAGGGAGACGATCAACCGTGGAGTCCGTGAGAATCATCCTCGCCGGTGTCTGGACGGCACTCATGCTCACCTACCTGCTCGGGGACGTACTACGGATCTTCGCTGGGGACTTCACCCCTGGCGAGATCGACGGCGAACCTGCGACGCAGTGGATGTGGATGCTGGCTGCGCTCACGATGCTGATCCCGATCGTCATGGTGGTGCTGTCCCTCACCCTCGCGTATCCATCGATCCGATGGGTCAGCATCGTCGCTGCAGCAGCGCTCGTGCTGTTCAACCTCGCAGGTCTGCCCTACGACGGCCTCTACGACAACTTCCTGATCGTCGTCGGATTCGTCTTCAACGGGCTGATCATCTGGTACGCGTGGACCTGGACGGTGGCCTGAATCACACGGTGAACATCAAGCCGAACAGCAGGAAGAGGATCATCAATCCGAGGCCTGCGAACAGCGCTATCGCACTGATGGCGATGAACCTGACCCACGGTGGGAGCGGCTCGAGGCGTTCTCGGATGTTCATCTTGTCCCTCGTGGATCGCGATCGACGGCCGGGATGGCATCGAGGACGACGGTAGCTATTCCGGGCGTTCCCGTGCTGCCCACCGACCACCGAGCACCGCGCCGACCACTGCGCCGACAGCGATCAGGAGGGCGAACCATCCCTGCAGGATCGCCGCAGGAACCGCACCGGCGATACCGCCGGCGAGGGCGCCGATCCGGATGCCATTCAACCGGTCATAGGGCTGCTCGCCGGGGCGGTAGGTTGGCCTCTCGCTCATTGGTCCAGTGTCCCACGCCACCGCCGCGGTGACCACATCATTCGGGAATGAGGATCGTCACATCCGCTGGCGGCACCGCGAAGACCCATCGGTGCGGTGAGGGGGTGTCGCCACGACGATCCGCCATGAAGACCCCGAAGTAGGCCGCGACATCAGCTCGTTCCATCGGTCGATCCCAGCACGCTCGGTCGTCGAGGGCGCACGGCAACCGGTATCCGGCCATCGTCACGGCACGCGGAGCTGCGAGAGACACATCCTCGGTCGCAGGCGTCAGACCATCGATCCAGGCCAGGAACTCGGCGAAGGATCGTGCCGTGACGGGTCCGACAGCACAGCCCTCGTCCTCGGGGTCGCACGTGGTGGGGAGACCGTTCCACGTCCTCCACCCATACGAGCCCTCAGCCACCCAGCCACTGGTGGAGAAGCGCAGCTCCTCGCGGTCCCACGTCGGCTCGCCCTCCTCGCATTCGGGTTCCTCGTAGACGAACCACACGTCGAGGGGAAGGTCGTCCGGGAGCCGGGTGTTGCCGAGCCACACCCGCTTCATGGTCCCATCGAAGCTGATCAGATCGGCGCGTCCGTCGCCGTCGTAGTCAGCAGCGACCACGTCCTCGAAGTTGGTGCCCAGCGAGGTCGGTTGCTGTGTCAGTCCCGAAGCGATGTAGCCGTCAGCTGCCCGTGCCGTGGTGACGGCACCGTCTTCTATGGCCCACAGGTCCGGGAGGTTGTCGAGATCCTGATCCCCGATGAATCGCTCGTCGGCTCCGGGGAACGGATCGGCGAACTCATCGAGGATCGATGTGGCACCGGAATCGGGATCAACCGACCACACCGTGACCGTCCCGCGATCGGCGACGACCAGGTCGAGGCTGCCATCGACATCGAAGTCGGCAGTCGAGATCCAAGCCGAGGGTGAGGGCGTCGGAACGGCCGTGTTGGTCGTCGTCTCCGCCGCGTAGCCACCGAACGCCCACCGAACCGTGAGGCGCAGAATCCCGTCCTTGTCGCTGACGAGCCAGAGGTCCTGACCGCCCCTTCCATCCCAATCTCCCATCCCGATCGTGTGGGCACCAGCGGCCTCGGCGCCGAGGCCGCTCACGATCGACCGACGCGCCGAGCATGCGTTGTGGCGGCGCGAAGCCACGGAGGTGTCGAGGATCACGTCGTCGCCGTCGACCTCGATACGGACGACGTCGATGGCGCCATTGCCCTGGGCATCGGCGAGAACGGTGGCAACGACGTCGGAGCCAGAGCGAGGCACGACGAGCTGGGTGACGTCAGGCGTCGTGAAGCGAGCCGTATCCGTGAGCGGGGGAGCGGGGAGGGGAATGCTCTCGTATCCGCTGAACGCGGGACCCTGCCATGCGAAGTGCATGGCATCCTTCTTGCCGATCCACAAGCCACCCCAGCAGAACCCGGCATCGAGGAACGGGTCGATCCACCACGATGGCAGGTCGCTCACCAATCGGTTGTCCCCACGGAACGGATTGGTGGAAGCGTTCACATCGAATGCGATGCCGTAGGTGTGACGCGAGATGCGAAGGCTGCCGCCGATCGTGCGTGCTGCCGTCGAGAAGGTCGATCGATTGTCGATCTCGTACTGGTCGCCGCGAGCGAACGCCTCTTCGAGCGAGCGCGCTGCCTCGTCGAGGGCCGGGACCATCGCAGCATGCACCGCCAGGACCTCGGTCGAACCAGGGACAGGCCACAGCACCCTGGAGGAGAAGACATCGGCGACGGTGCGGCCGAAATAGGCACCGAATTCACCACGCAGGATCGTGTCGGTCGACAGGCCCCCCGTACGTTCGGCGTGGGGGGTGCTGATCCTCTGGGCGCCGCATGCGCTCGATTCCGTGAACGAAGGCCACGCCTCACCCTCGCCCCCGGTCGCCAGGGCCGGGGACATCACGATCAACGCGCCGATGACGGCCATGCCTACCGTGAATGCAAGGCGCTTGCGCATCCCGGAACAGTATCGCTCGGTGCCGACGAAGGAACCGGAACCGTGCATACTGTCGCCATGCATTCCCAGATCCCCGTTCCGTGGTGGCGACGCGGCGCCTTCTACCAGGTCTACATCCGGTCATTCGCCGATGGGAACGGTGACGGAACGGGCGATATCGCAGGTATCCGGTCACGATTGCCCTACCTGGCGTCACTATCGGTCGATGCGATCTGGGTCAACCCGTGGTATCCGTCCCCGCTCAACGACGGCGGCTACGACGTGGCGGACTACGTCGACATCAACCCCCTCTACGGGACCCTCGACGAGGCGAAGGCGCTGATCGCCGAGGCCGGGGACCACGGCATCAAGGTGATGGTCGACCTGGTTCCCAACCACACGTCATCAGCCCACCGCTGGTTCGGCGAAGCCCTTGCGGCGCCGCCGGGCTCGCCGGAACGCGATCGTTACATCTTCCGCGACGGCAGGGGCCCCGACGGAGAACTACCCCCGAACAATTGGCGAAGCGTCTTCGGTGGGTCGACGTGGACGCGGGTTCCCGATGGCCAGTGGTACCTCCATCTGTTCGACCCCAGCCAACCCGACCTGAACTGGGAGAACCCGAGGGTGCGGGAGGCGTTCCACGACATCCTCCGGTTCTGGCTCGATCTCGGCGCATGTGGTTTCAGGGTCGATGTCGCCCATGGTCTCGCAAAAGACCAGAGCTTCCCCGACATCGACCATGACGCAGACGATGCCGACGAGACCGATCAGGACCGTGTCCTCGCACGCGGAGCACATCCCCATTGGGACCGCGACGACGTCCACGACATCATCAGGGGATGGCGAACCGTGCTCGATGAGTATCCCGACACGGTCATGGTCGCTGAGGCATGGGTGGCGAACTGGGACCGACTTGCGCGGTACCTGCGGGCCGATGAGTTCCACCAGGTGTTCGACTTCGACTTCCTCGAAGCCGATTGGGACGCCGCCCAGATGCGCCACGCCATCGTGACATCGATCGAAGGTGCCGCATCCGTGGGTGCGGTTCCGACCTGGGTGCTCTCGAACCATGACGTCGTGCGCCATGCAACCCGATACGCCCTTCCGCCCGGAAC
Source organism: uncultured Acidimicrobiia bacterium (assembly GCA_963759175.1). Taxonomy (GTDB): domain Bacteria; phylum Actinomycetota; class Acidimicrobiia; order Spongiisociales; family UBA5794; genus SZUA-442. The sequence goes on along the minus strand of CAVWXP010000008.1, from coordinate 28,464 downwards.
CCGTTCGAAGACGTGGCTCCTCGACGGGGACCGCGACGAGGTCGACGACGCCCTCGGTCTGCGCCGCGCCCGAGCCGCAACGCTGCTGATGCTCGCCCTTCCCGGTTCGACCTATATGTATCAGGGGGAGGAGCTCGGGCTACCCGAGGTGTATGACCTCCCGGTCGAGGTACTCGACGATCCCGTATGGACACGGTCGGGACACACGGAGAAGGGCCGCGATGGATGTCGGGTGCCCATCCCGTGGTCTGATGACGGACCCTCGGCGGGGTTCGGCTCGGTGGAACCATGGTTGCCGCAACCCCCGGGATGGGGCGCATTCGCCGCCGCATCGAACACCGATCCATCGTCCACCCTGGACCTGTACCGGCGGGCACTCGAACTACGTCGGCTCCACATGATGAACGACGAGGATCTCGAGTGGCTGGATCTTGGCGCTGGCGTCGTCGCTTTCCGCAGGGGATCGGGTGTGGCATGTGTCGTCAACATGTCAACGTCAGAGGTACCCCTCCCGGCCGGCGAGGTATTGGTGGCAAGTGGACCGCATCACCGATGGCAAGCTCGCGACGGACTGTTCGGCGTGGATCCTCGTCTAGGCGCCGCTCGCACCGAGCGACGCGCGGAGTAGGGTTCCGGCCGTGGCACACCGGACCTACGAATCCGACGCGATCAGGGTCCTCTGGGACTCGAGCCTCTGCATCCACAGTGGTATCTGCTTGCGCAAGGGCAACGGAGCCTTTGACACGCGACGGCGACCATGGGTCGACCTGGAAGCGGCTGAGACAGCGACCGTCGTGGCGGCCATCGAGTCGTGTCCGTCGGGTGCGCTGCGCTACGAGCGGCTCGACGGGGCCCGGGGTGAGGTGCCGGACGTCCCGACGACGATCGTCCCGTGGCCCAACGGTCCGCTCATGGTGCGCGGCGCCATCGAGGTGACCGATCGTGATGGCAACGCATTCACGGCGAGCCCACGCGCGGCGCTGTGTCGGTGCGGGGCGAGCGGCAACCAACCGTTCTGTGATCTGTCGCACCGCGAGGCAGGCTTCACCGACAACCCACGGGCCCCGAGGCCCGACGAGGAGGGTCGTGGGAGCCATCGAGATCCCGGGACTCGCCTCGTTCCTTGCCGCACGCGACGTGAACGCCGAGGTCCCTGGATTCGATGCGGTCGATGCGGCTGACCTGCCGCCGGTCAACGTCGTGCATTGGTCATTCCAGATCATGGTCGGCATCGGGTCGGCGCTTCTCGTGCTGGCTGCGTGGTTTGCATGGTCGTGGTGGAGACGCCGTGCGCCACCCGAGCAGCGAGTGTTCTGGTGGGCGGCCGTCGCAGCGGGTGGAGCTGCCATCGTTGCCATGGAGGCTGGTTGGGTCACGACAGAGGTCGGTCGCCAGCCATGGATCGTCTGGCAGCAGGTGCGAACCGTTGGAGCGGTGTCAGCGTCGACGGGAGTCGTGGCTTCGGCCGTGACCATCAGTGCCCTCTACATCGTGCTGACGTTCCTGACGATTGCCGTCTTGCGGATCATTGCGCGAAGAATGCGTGCTGGCGAGGACGTGCCGACGCCGTACGGGCCCCCCAAGGTGGATGCATGACCCTCGCCGAGGTCGTTGTTGCGATCATCTGGGTTGGGGTCACTGCGTATGCGCTCTTCGGTGGGGCTGACTTCGGTGCGGGAATCTGGGACCTGTTCGCGGGGAGCGCTCACGACGGGTCCGATGTTCGCTCCCAGCTGGAGCGATCGATAGGCCCTGTGTGGGAAGCGAACCACGTCTGGCTGATCTTCGTGTTGGTCTACCTGTGGACGGCCTTTCCGACTGCGTTCGTGTCGATCATGACGACAATGTACATCCCGATGATGGTTGCTGGATTCGGCATCATCATGCGCGGTTCGGCATTCGCCTTCCGCAAATGGGCGCCGACCCTGTCGAAACGACGCGTCATGGGGGCGCTGTTCGCAGCATCATCGTTCGTGACGCCGATGTTCCTCGGTGCGGTCGCGGGCGGAGTGGCGTCGGGACGGGTTCCCCTGGGCAATGCAGCGGGCGACCCGTGGACCTCGTGGCTCAACCCCACCTCAGGACTTGGGGCCCTTCTGGCCGTCGTCACCTGTGCGTATCTCGCTGCTGTCCTGGTGTCACGGGATGCGGCACGGGCTGGCCGGGACGACCTCGCCTCCTATTTCCGCAACCGAGCCATGGGATCGGGTGCCTTGGCCGGATTGATCGCCCTCGGCGGAATCGCGGTGATCAGCGTCGATGACCCGACACTGCATGACGGGTTGATGTCGCCTGCAGGCATCGCGGTGGTAGGTCTGTCTGCCGTAGCGGGGGCAGGTTCGCTCATGGCTGTGTGGTGGCGACGCCAGCATCTCTCGCGTGTCCTCGCCGTGGTGGCGACAGCTGCAATCATCTGGGGCTGGGGTATCGGCCAGTACCCATGGCTGCTGCCCGACGTCCTGACCATCGAGGAAGGCGCTGCATCCGCGGCCGTCCTATGGAGCCTTCTCATCGCCTTTGGAGCCTCGGCCGTGCTTGCCGTGCCAGCGCTCATCTGGCTCTTCATCCTCACCGAACGTGGTTTCCTCGTGCCGCCGGACCCTCCGACATCTCCGGTCTACCACTGGCGTGATCAGCTCCGAAGGCGATGTGGTCGCAGAGATCGAGCGGCTCCACGACTTCTTCGTGGGGTGGTTCGCCGGCGACCCGTCACGCAACCTCGACGAGTTCACCTCCACCCTCGGACCCGGGTTCTACATCATCGGTCCCGATGCCACGATCCGGAACCGCTCCGAGATCGTCGAGCTCGTGGAGGCGGGTTTCGGTCGCCGCACCGTTGCCATCCGGATCGCAAACGCCGTCGTGAGGAGCCAAGTGGGAGGTGTGGTGTTCGCAACGTACGAGGAACACCAGACCCACGGCGATGTGAGCACCGCTCGTCGAACGTCCGTCGCCATGACCGCGGACCCGTCGGTGCGGCACGGATGGCGATGGATCGCCGTGAGCGAGACGTGGATGCCCGGTTCCCCCTGACGTCGCTGCCGCCGCGGGTGTCAGGCGTGGACGTCCTGGAGGAGGTAGTCGAGCACGTCGGCGGCCGAGTACTCGGTCGATCCCTCGGGGGCGAACCGGCTCACCGTGACGGCATCGTCACCAGACGTCACGAGCATGGGTTCGACCTCACCGTTCTTCTTGATCTGGGGCATACCGACGTTGGCGACCAGTGAGTTGCACAGGCATTTGCGACCGATCGTGTCGGCGATGTCGCCGCCTTTGGCGAGGTAGTCGTCCACTGGCTCGGACGGGCATCGCCATCCGATCGATCCGTTCTCCTTCTCGTAGGCGTGGCGCAGGTAGCCGAGATCGCAGATCCGCTCGCGCTTCTCGTACACCACGGCGTTCGAAGCGGTGTCATCGAGTTGGACGACCTTGAACGGGAACCCGGTGGGGGAGGCGATGGCGTCGGTGAAGACCTCGAGCTCACCGGCACGTGACTTGAGGATCACCTCGTCCTTGACCTCCCTCGTGAACCCGGACTCGTTGCAGTAGGCAAATGCGGTGCCCACCTGGACGCCAGTTGCGCCCTTCTCGAGGGCAGCGACGACCTGGCCGGGCTCGCCGAATCCACCGGCGAGCCAGAACGGCTTGCCGAGATCGGCGATGGCTTCGAGGTCCGGCTCGTCCCGCTCTCCGTAGAGTGGTTCACCGAGATCGTTGAAGACCCCCTTGGTCACGCGGAGGTGCATTGTGCCCACCGGCGACGGGAAGCTCGACGACGAAGCCGTCCACCTCGCCCGACGCCTTGGTTGCGAGCATCTTCGCAAGGACGTGTGAGGACACGATGGCCAGGAAACGGGGACGTCGGGAGCCGATCGACGACTCCCTTGGCGATGCGAGCCGGTGAGAACCGGACGAACGGGTCCCCCTTGTCGGTGACGCCCTTGACATCGATGCGCATCTCGACGTCGAAGCCCTCGGCGAGCCGATCGAGGATCCCAGGGATCGCCCGGGGAATCCCTGCGCCCATCAGGATGTAGTCGACGCGTGCGAGCATCGCTCCATAGAGGGAGGGGAGTGTCGGTACCTGGATCTTTTCGAGGAAGTTGATACCGACCGGGTTGTCGTGTCCCTCCTTGGCGAGGAACACCTCGACGAAGTTGGCCGCGACGATCAGTTCCTCGGTGCGATCCGATGAACGGTGCGAGACCATCGGCTTGGTTGCGTAGCGTTCCCCTTCGCCAGTGCCGCCATCCACGAAGTACCGGTCGATGATCCGTTGGCCGACCTCGGGAATGGGGAACGCAGCAAGCGCACGACGCATGTGTGCACCGGGATCGCCGACCTGGAGTCGTCTCACCAGGAGGGCGTCGAGTGCCGTACCGGAGACGACGCCGAGTTGGCCGTACGATGACACGGCGCGTGCGAGACGCCAGTCCGACACGGCGGCGCCCATGCCGCCCTGGATGATGACCGGAAGGTCTCGTGCCACGATGTTCCTCCGATGGAGTGGGCGGTTTGGGGTGTTGGGCGATCTCGATCCTAGGACCCTCCGACGATAGGCGACGTTTCAGCCTTCTTCCGGTTCCTCCGGCATCCGTTCCACCGACTAGTCACGTCGTGCGGGGCGGAGTTGACCCTCGCCCGCCTCTCGGCCGCTTGGTAGCATGCTCGTGGGCTCGAGGAGTGGACACAGCATGGCATTCGAAGTCGTTGAGTTTTGCGAACCATCGCCGGAACCCGGACGCCCGTTTCCCGGGACGTCGCAGCAGGTTCTCGGTGTGTTCGACGTCGAGGCCGAGGCGATCGCCGTCGGTCGTCAACGGTGGCATGACATGCGTGCATCCGATACCACGGACGTGATGTGGTGGATCGTCAGGGTGCCGGGGGAGTCCCTCGCACGGTGGATCGCCGACCGCGCCAGCGCCGACGAGCAGGTGCTCGATCTACGCACGAACGAGTTGGTCATCCTCAAACCGTGATCGTCGCGGTACCCCGGCACCGGTGGGTACCATCCCGCCATCATGAGCGATACCACTACGTCCATCGTTGAAATCACCGAGGCCGCACGCGACAAGATCCTGTCGCTGCGAGACGGCGAAGGAATCCCGGACCTGCACCTCGGGTTGCGGATCACCGGTGTCGGCGCCCAAGGATTCATCTACGAGACGGCGTTCCTGCGCGGAGACGACATCTCGTCGACCGACCTGGTCGAGGACCATGGTGGGTTGCCGGTTGCGATCGCCCTCGATTCGGTCGAGAACCTCCGTGGTGCCGTCCTCGACCTCTCAGGTGACGGTGCCGGTCCCGGCCTCGTGATGCGGAATCCGAACGTCCCCTCCCCGGAGCTGCCGGGTGGCGAATTGGGAGACCTCGAGCTGGTCGGGACGCCGGAGGAGAAGATCCGCACCCTGTTGAGTGAGCGGATCAACCCGGCCATCGCCTCCCATGGCGGCGTAGCGCATCTGATCTCGGTGCAGGACACGACGGCGATGCTCGAGCTCGGCGGTGGATGCCAGGGCTGTGGCCTCGCTGCGGTGACCCTTCGTCAGGGAATCGAGCGGGCCATCCTCGAAGCGATTCCCGAGATCGACGAGGTCGTCGACGTCACCGATCACTCCCTCGGAACGAACCCCTTCTACGCCTGAGCCGGCTCACTCGTCGTCGAATGACTCCCTGAGCGATCGCATCATGTCGAGCGCGTCCTTGCCACCCGCGTCACCGATACGCGGGAGCTTCGCCGACCGGCGGCTGTAGAACGATCCCCGCTCGGTCACCGGTTCGTCCTCGTCATCGACGGGTTCGGCCGCTACACGGCGCGGGACGGACGGCGAGTAGTCCAGGACCGGGCGCGGAGGCTCCTCGATCGTCGGGTGCGTCGCGTTGGCGGTGGCTGCGAGGGCGGCGAACCTCTCCTCGAGTTGGTCGGCAAGCGTGCGGAGTGAACTGACCCTCTGGGTCAATGCCTCGTGTTCGTGCTCGAGGTTCGCCACGGCCTCGGCTGCGTGGGTGTCGCCGTCGGGTTCCGACGATGCGATGATCTCCTTGGAGCGGACGTGGGCGGCGTCGACGATCGACTCGGCCTGCACCTCGGCGTCCTTGCGGATGCTGGCCGCTTCTGCGCGGGCCTCGTCGAGGATCTCCTCGGCCTCCTGACGGGCCTCGGTCACGAGGCGGAATGCCTCGTAGCGCGCCTTGGCGAGGAGTTCGGATGCTGGGTCCGATGTCGTGGGAATCGAGGTTGCGGACGACGGTCCATCGGACGCGTCCCGGGACGCTGCATGTGATGCTTCGTGCTGCATGTCTGTCGTCGTCATCGACGTCTCCTGCGTGCACTGCACGCACAACTCCGCTTGCCCTTCTTCCCTGTATCGGCAGGGATACGGCGAAGTTGAGCGGATATATGGGTCCAGCGACCTATATCGCTCAGATGGAGGCGATGCTCGTCGAGAGCGGCCAGGATCTGGTCGAGTTCCGTCCGAAGGCCTTGACGGGCAACGCTGTCTGCCGCGAGCAGACCCCGATTGTCGATGAGTTCGACACCCGAGGCGAACAGCGCCGTCGAGACCGCTTCGTGGTTCTTGATCTTGCCCTGGGAGTAGAGCTGCTCGCCCATCTGGAGGGAGGCCTTGCGCAACTCGTCGACCTGGACCTCCAGATCGGCAAACGACGCAAGCGCCGAGGCAACCACGAAGTACGCCTCGAGGAACGGGCGGAGGACGATCGGGCTCTTGGCTGGCAGCATCGCCGTGATATCCACCATCACGGGTGCACCGGGGTCGCCCCGATCGAGTCGGTAGCGGTCGATCTCGACGCGGATCTCATCGGCGAACTCCTTCTTGGGAGCGAAGAAGAACTCGAACTTGAGGAGGTCACGCAGCTCGAGCGCCCGTTCGACGATCGACTCCTCGTCCATGGGGCCCTGTGACAGGACGCCGCGGGCTATGGCGAGTTCGGTGATGCCGGTGGTGACGAAGAAGTGGATGATCGTGTTGCGGTAGTAGGCGGCCTCGAGATACTGGTCGGCGCCGATGGCATAGAGGGTCTCCGTCAACCCGTCGGTGCGCGCCACCACATCGTTGGCGCGCAACGACTCGAGTGCGCCTTCGACCTCGATGCGGGAGGACATGGCGTGATCGAACGTGGTCGGCAGGTTCCGCTCCGTCACGAAGGCGAGGAACGGGTCGAGTATCTCGATCGTCTGGTTGACGGTGAATCCGCGGGAGCCCCCTGAGAGCAGCGCCAACGTCACGAGGCCTGTGGCGGTGATCGGGGTCACATCGTTGATGCGCGTACTCACTTCGAACGCCACCTTTGGCAGAGCGAGCCTGCCTTCTCCCTCCGTGAGGTCGTCGTCGCGCCCGATCCGGCTGCTGAGCGGGAGGGGTTCACCGAAACGGACGTGGATGCTGCCGTTGCGGCGTCGGAGGCCCGAGATGAACTTGACGGCCCACATGAAGGACTCCTTCTCCTTCTCGCGGCCCTTCTGCTCATCGGCATACGATGCGATGTCGGTGATCTGGTCGTAGTTGATGGACACCGGGACCAGGACGACGTCATCGACGATGCCTCGCTGGTAGGAGTCGGCGACGTACGCAAGCAACCCGAGGCGCGGCTCGCGTAGCTTCCCCGTGCGTGAGCGGCCACCTTCGATGTACCACTCGAGCGCGAATCGCTTCTCGAGCAGATAGTCCAGGTACTGGCGGAGAACGAACTTGTAGGGCTCGTTCTTCTTGAACTCACGCCGGATGAAGAAGATCCCTGATCGGCGCAGGAGCGGGCCGACGAGGAAGAAGTTGAGGTTGATGCCGCCGGCCGTGTGGTTGAGGGGCAGCTCGTTCTCGAAGAGGACGTGCTGGAGCACGAGATGGTCGAAGTTCGACTTGTGGGAGGGCAGGTACACCAACGGGTCGGACTCGCCGAGGCGGACGATCGATGCGAGCTCCTCAGGGGAGTAGTCCACGCTCTGGTGTGCGGCCTGGATGAGGATCTGGGTGATGTGGTTGACGAGGTCGATGACGTACGGTGTGTGCTTGGCGGCGATTTCCTTGAGGTATCGCTTGGTGCGCTGCTGCATGCGACGTTCCGAGCGGCCCTCCTCCTCGGCGAGCTTCTGGACGCCGTACTGGAACGGGCGACTCCAGAACAGGTCCTCCTCGAGGAAACGCGGCACCTTGTAGCGCTGACCGCGGAGACGCCGTTCCGAGCGTTCCAGGGCGAGCCACGCCCGCAGGGCCACGAACTCGCCGAACGTGGTTCCATCGGCAGGACCACGACCCTCCGGCTCGAGCCAGCGACGCATGAGGGTGGTTCGTCGCGCTGGTTCGCCGACGATGACACGAGCTCGTTCCGGATGGGTGGCGAGGATGGCACGTTGGCGGAGGCGGTTCGGGTCCCTGGGGTCGCCGAGCCTGATGCTGTCGCGGACGGTGACCCTTCGCACTCCGTCGCGTTCGGGTGCGAGCCACACGACGCGTACCGGGATCAGGAGCGGATCGTCCTCCTCGGACAGGCGCTGGTCGATGATGGGATCCACCGATGCAAAGGCACGTCGACGTCTCGACGGTGGGAGTCGGAAGATGTCGACCGGATCGGTCACGCCGTTTGCCACGCGAGCGAACCAGGCTCGGATGAGGCTGTCCTCTACGGGACTCGAGGCGTCGATCAGGAGGACGTACGGTCCGCCCTTGACCGGCCACGGGGGATCGTGGTCGTGGAGATCGATAGGGGTCGGTGCGGTCACTGATCGTCGTTCGTCATGGCGTCGTTGACCACCGTGCGCGCCGCCGTGTACGCCGTTCCTGCAGCACCGGATGCTGCTCCGATGACGCCGGATGCGGCGGTCGCGGCTGCTGCGGTCGCGGATGAGGCGACCGATCGCGCCGAGCCGGCAGCGCCTCCGGCCTGTTCGGCCGCTGAACCGAGGTACTGGGTGATCTGTGCGACCAGGTCCTCGGGTAGCGCGTTGCGCATGTAGTCGGTGACCATCGTCACCACCTCGAGCACCTTGTCGGCGGGAAGGCCCGTGCGGGCCTGGATGTCCTTGATCAGATCTTCCACGTGGGACTCCCTTCGTTCTGGAACCATGCTACCCGCGACGTTCAGGCCCATCCGAGCTCGTGAAGCCGCTCGTCCGTCATGCCGAGGTGATGTCCGAGTTCGTGGAGGACCGTTGTACGAATCTCGTCCCGAAGCGCCTGGCCCGTGAGGCCGAGGGCCATGTGTGGCTCATAGAAGACGAAGATGCTGTCGGGAGCCACGCCGAAGTAGTCGAACCCCCGTTCGTCGAGGGATACCCCCTCGTACAGCCCGAGCAGTCCATCCCCTGTAGGGTCCTGCGCCTTCGACGGCCGCCGTTCGACGACGACATAGACGTTGTCCATGGCCTCCTTCACCCAATCGGGCAGGCGAGCCAGGACGACCTCCACCTCCCGTTCGAACTCCTCGATGTGCACGGAGCGATCGTACCCGTCGACGTGATGGGTCCGAGCACACCACCCGCGTGAGTGGAGGAACGCGGTCGCGGGGGCCATACTCAGGCGCGAACAGGGAACGGACGACAAGCCGATGCTCGGCGTGAGGAGACGATCGCGGTGGGACTCGGAATCCACGAACGGGTCGCCCATGGGTGAGCACGACGACGAACGGCGACCGGCTCGCTCGAACCTGCGATGGCGTGACCGATTCATCAAGCGACTGGTCTCGTTCGCGGTGTTCTTCCTCTACGAGCGGGTCGAGGTTCTCGCTTCGACCAGCGCCGACCTACCGGATGGGGCGCCCGTGCTCGCTGTGTCGAACCACTTTGGCGGATTCGCTGATCCGTTCCTGCTGGTCTATGCATCCCCGGTGGTCCCTCGCATCGTCGCTCGCGACAAGATCTGGAAGGTGCCCTTCGCAGGTTGGATCATGAACGCGATCGGGGCCATACCGGTCCACAAGCCCAAGGAGCAGAAGGGTCCTTCGTCGAACAAGGACATGTTCGCGTCGTGCTACGCAGCCCTGGCCGCAGGGGAACCGCTGTTGATCTTCCCCGAGGGCATCACGAGGGAGGACCCGTCCATCGCCCCGGTGAAGACCGGTGCGGCCCGCATCGCCCTCGGCGCCAGGCAGGAGGGGACGGCTGGCATCCGGATCCTCCCGATCGGCATCCACTACGAGAACAAGGCGGCGCTGCGGTCGAACGTGTTCATCAACGCCGGGACCCCGATCGACCTCGACGCATCGATCGAGCAGTACGCGCCAGAAGGTCAAGCGTCGCCGGACAATCGCGATGCGGTAGCGCGCCTGACAGCCGACATCGAGTTGTACCTGCGCAGGGTTGCACCCAACTTCTCCGATTGGCACGAGGCGAAGACCCTGACCCACGCCGCCGAGGTGACGCTCAGATCAGAAGCCGCCGACCCCGCCGCCCCGGTGTCGATAGCGGATCGCGATCTCCTCGCAGCCGATCTCGCGAGAGTCGATGCCTCGGACAAGTCAGCGATCATGACGGCAACCGAGGAGCTCGATGGCGACCTCTCTGGTGTGGGACTGACCGATGCCGAGGTCTATCACAAGATGGGCACGGGGAGTTTCGTCGGTTTCCTCATCCGCAGCGCCCTCGTTCTGCTCGTAGCGATACCCCTCGCCCTCGTCGGGCTGACGGTCAACATCTGGCCGCTCCTCCTCGTCGGTGCCATCGGCTTCCTGCCCGTCGAACCCGCGGTGAAGGCCACCGCAAAGCCAGCCGGTGCGATCGTGTTCTTCGGCATTGCCTGGGCGATCGCGGTGTGGCAGGCCTTCCGTGAGTCGGTGATCGCCGGTGTCGTCACCGGGATCCTGCTCCCCTTGAGCCTCGCCGCCCTCGTATATGCATCTGAGCGCGTCGTTCGTATCGCGAAGGTCGCCAAGCAGTGGATTCGTGGCCGCAGGGTGGAGGCGATAGGTGAACAGGTGGTGGCGAAACGGGCGGCTGTCGGCCACGCCGTCCGAACGGCTGTGCCCCGTTGAAGGTCGCTGACCGCCACGCCTCGACCGATGTCGACCACCCCAGCGCTCGGGCTAGCGTGCGAGCGAGATGACACAGCCCGATCCGATACCCATCGATGGTGGCGAGTTCGCCATGGGATCGAATGAGTTCTACCCGGACGAGGCGCCGGTGCGACGTTTGCGTGTTGACTCGTTCGGCATCGACCCGTACCCGGTGACCAATGCCCGATTCGCCGACTTCGTCGAAGCGACAGGCTACGTGACGGTCGCCGAGCGAGATCTCGACCCCTCGTTGTATCCGGGTGCATCGCCCGCCGATCTCACCCCGGGTGCCCTCGTGTTCACCATGACGAGCGGCCCGGTACCGCTGACCGACTTCCGCCAGTGGTGGCGGTGGACGCCCGGTGCGAGCTGGTCCCGGCCCCTCGGTCCGGGATCGAGCGTCGCGGGGATCGAGGACCATCCCGTGGTGCACATGTCCCACGAGGACGCTGCGGCCTTCTGTGCATGGGCGGGAGGGCGGCTACCGACCGAGGCCGAGTGGGAATACGCGTGCCGGGGAGGTCTCGACGGTGCACGATTCGCCTGGGGCGATGACGACCCCCAGGAGTCGGCGCCGCTCGCCAACACGTGGCAAGGGACGTTCCCCTTCGAAAACACCGAACTCGACGGCTGGATCCGGACCTCGCCCGTGGGGTCGTTTCCTCCGAACGGCTACGGCCTCCACGACATGACCGGCAACACGTGGGAGTGGACCGACGACTGGTACACGAACGATCCCGCTTCCTTGGTGGGGGAGCCATCATGTTGTGCGCCGCCCGATCCCAGGGGCGCGCTGCGCGACGACAGCCTCGACCCACACATGCCGGGCACCCCGATTCCCCGCAAGGTCGTCAAGGGTGGCAGCCACCTGTGCACGCCGCAGTACTGCTACCGATATCGGCCGGCTGCGAGGCAACCCCAGATGATCGATACCGGCATGAGCCACCTGGGATTCCGACGGGTCGTCGACCTGTAGGAGGACTGGTTCGTCGCCAGCACCTTGCCCGGTGGCGGTGCCGGTGCACGAGCGCAGGCACCTACAATGCCGATGCATTCGGGCGCTTAGCTCAGCGGGAGAGCGCTGCCTTCACACGGCAGAGGTCACTGGTTCGATCCCAGTAGCGCCCACGACCGGAAGCCCTTGTGCTGTTGGATTTCCTAGGTCAATCCCCTTCCTTGGTCGCGGTGCCGGTTGCGTCGCGTCCACATTGCGTCCACATCACGATCAGTCCCAGGGCGGGTCGAGGGTGTCGGCGGCGTTGCGGTCGAGGCCTTCGTAGAGGTGGCCGTAGACGTCGAGGACGGTCTTGACGCTGGTGTGCCCGAGGCGGGAGGCGATCACGGCCGGGTGGGCACCTTGGGCGATGAGGAGGGCGACGTGGCTGTGGCGCAGGTCGTGGAACCGCATCGGCTCACCGACGGAGTCGTCGACGGCGGGGAGCCAGACGCGGGATCGGAAGGCGTTGCGGCGGATGGGCCCGCCTTCGGAGGCGGTGAACAGCAAGCCGTCGGGTCCGGGCGGATAGTCCGCCAGGTGCCGGTCGATCACGTCGGGTAGCCAGTGCGGTAGCGACACGGCGCGGCGGGCGGCTGCGGTTTTGGGTTGCCCGAAGCGGAGGTGCCCGCGCACCTCGGCGAGTGATCGTTCGACGCGGATGATCTGCTGGTCGGGTTGGTAGCGGTCGGTGTCGAGGGCGATGAGTTCCCCGATGCGGCACCCGGTGTACGCGGCGGTGATGACGAGGGCTCGGTAGCGGGGATCGATGGTGTCGGCGAGGTGGGTGATCTCGTCGGGGGAGAGGAACCGCTTCTCGGTGTCTTCGATCCTGGGCAGGGTGATGTTGCGGCACGGGCTGGCGGCGATGATTCCGCCGCTGACCGCGTCGTTGAGGATTCGTCCGAGCAGCTGGTGGGCCTTGCGGATGGTGGCTGGGGCGTACCCGTCGGCGTCGAGGTCCCCCACCCATTCCTGGACGTCGAAGACACCGATGGCGCCGATCGGCATGTCGGCGAAGGCGGGGAGGACGAGGCTGCGCAGATACGACTCGTCGCGGGCTTTCGTCGAGTCGCGTCGGTTCACCCACCCCGAGGTGGCCTGTTCAGTGAAGTCGCCGAGGCGGACACGTCCTGCACCGGGGTCGATGTAGGTGCCGGCGAGCTTGCGGGCCTCGACGGTAACGAGGAACCGTTCAGCGTCGATACGACGACCGAAGTTCTTCGACCGCTGCGCCCCGGTGGGGTCCCTCCACCGGGCCTGCCACGACGTGCGACCGGTCCGGTGAACAACTCTGCGGATCGAAGCCACCTCACGTCCCTTCGACGCGTTCTCTGTGGCGACCATGCCGGATGACCCTGTCGCCAGAGTGTCAGCAACCCTCCAACTCGACGCTCATTGACAGAGAATCGGGGTCGGCGGGTTCGCCGCCCAACGCTCCGGCAACCTCGCTGGGTAGGCCTCAAGGCTCGCCGAACGTTCGAGTTGGAAGGTTCGCGACAGGTCTCCTGACACTCTGCGGAAAGGGGTCGCACGCGCAACGACGGAGCTGGATGCGTCCGCGGATGCCGGAGCCCCGGCCGTCGCGAGCGTTGAAACAGGCCGTCACGGCCTCGTGGCGGTTGGACAGCCAGGAACGTTCGTATCGGTTGTTGCGAGCATCCTCGTGGACGTCGAGAGCGCCCAGAGCACTTCACCAAGCGCCCCAACGGTGTCCGGACATCCCCTCGATCCCCGACGGTCGCGGCGAATGGTCACGAGATGACAGGGTCCTACTCCACGATGAGCACTTAGCCAATCGCGACAAAGGAACCCGATGTCACACCAACCGCATCAGCCCAGCAGTCGACTCGCCAGCGCATCCCGGATCGCGATCGCGATGCGCGCCTGCCACCCTCCAAAACCACACGCACGTGCAACAAGTTGCCCGATGTCTACATGTAGACGGGTGAGGCGGAGGTGATGGACCTCAACCGTGGCACATTGGCGAGATTGGATCGGAAGCTGTTAGCGGGGCTCGGTCGTGATGAGCGGTACCGGATGGTGCGGGTTCCGGTCAGAGAGGCGGTGTGGTCGACCTGGAAGCGCTATTGCCACCTGGTCGGGGTTTCGATGGGTCGGGCGATTGCCGAGTTGATCAATGGTGAGCTGGTGTCTGCGGGCGATGGCGATGATGCGCTGCCGCTTCTGGAGCGGGCTGAGCGTCGTCTCGACGAACGGGAAGAAGCGCTCGACGGGCGAGAGCGGATGCTCGCCGAAGGTGAGGAGCGGCTTGTCAGGTGGAGCGAGCAGCTTCGACGAGCCGAGTACGAGGTTGAGGTCCGTGAACGGCAGCTTGAGGCCACTCAGAAGATGTCAGGCCTGCCTTCTCGACCCGGTACCAAGATCGGTCGCAACAAACCGTGTCCGTGCGGGTCCGGCGACAAGTACAAGCGCTGCCACGGCGCATCCACACGCTACGCCGCCAGTGGACGCCGAGGCTCACCAGATGGCGCGTGATGGCGTTCGCGGCAGGGCTACGATCGTTCGTCGATCTCCCGCAGTAGCTCATCGGTGGTGAGTTCGCCGGGGATGAGCTGAGCGGCGTCGCCCTGTTGGACGAGGACCACGACAGGTAGGCCGTATGCATCGAGCGCGGCCCACAGCTCGCCGTCGTCTTGGTAGTTCCGATATGTGGGTTGCCACTCAGAAAGCCATGAATCGAGATCATCGGCCCACGTTGCCGGCACGGTTCCCGTTGTCTCGACGGCGACCCCGACCACGTTCAGGCCCGGGCGAGCGGCAGCGACTTGTTCGACGACCGCGACCTGCGAGTTGCATGGGACACACCACGGTGCCCACAGCACCATCAGCAGAGGCCGTTCAAGTTCCGACAGGTTGACCGATTCGCTGCCGCCGAATGCGTTGAGGGTTATCGAGGGGAGGTCTGCCTCGGTTGCTACGGGGCCGACGGATGTCGTCGTGGTCACGTCGTACTCGACGACGGTTGATCCCTGGTAGCTCCACGGCGGGTACGCGTCGATCGCGCCGACATAGGCATCAGCCCACGAGACACCCTGGAGGTCGGCGGCATACTTGATCAGCGTGTTGGCATCGGCATCAGTGTCGACACGGATCCGCACGGAGGCGACCAATCCCGGTCCGTCGCTCCACATCGGCTCTCCAGGTGGCATACCCGCCCGGATCTCTGCCTCCGCTTCCGTGGTAGTCACCGCGAGCAGCTCGACGGATTCGGGGCGAGATCGGAGCATCTCGACAGCAGCATCCGGTCTTCGGTCGGACCGATCTCCAAGAACACCACAACGATGCTGGACTCCGGTTGCGGCGTTGTAGCGAGCGTCGTGCCCTCCCTCTGCCGCTGGTGCTTGGCCTGAACCGTCCGATCCAATGTCGGACTGAGAATCACCGACCATGCGGACCCTGGCGCCTTCACCGGGGTAGCCGCGTCCTCTCGTGCGCCATCCGCCGCCGTGTGGGATCCCGGCGAGCTCCTTGATGTCAACGTGGATGAGCTCACCTGGTGTTCTCGTTGATACCGGCGTACGGGTTCACGCCGCGTGGCCCGGTCTCCACTATCCAGACGACCGATACCGGCACTGTTGAGGATCTTTTGCACGGTCGAGGGTGCCAACCCGACCTCGACGTGGTCAGCACTCCACCGCGTTTGGAGCGAAGATGCAGCGCCCGACGTCGCAGGTGCCTCGGTGTGCGGTTCGGTGACCGCCGTGGCCGAGACGATCGATCCCACAACACAGCATCGCCGTCAAACAGCCACCGGTCCCGCCACTTCCGCACCGTCTTGGCATCGACCTGGAACCGCTCGGCTGTCGCGGTCACCGACCAGCCACGATCCGTGATACAACGCATCATCCGACGACGTCCCTCCACCGTGAGAGGCGTATTCGGATGCAGAGACCTACCGTGGGCGAGCCTTCCTTCGAGTTGTGAGTCCGTCAACCCACAGTCTCGTTCGGAGGGCTCCCCTTCACTCCATCCAGGCAGGGACAACGTCTTCGGTTGTCACAGCTAGCGAACCTGGCGTCGAGGTGACGAGTCCAGTCGGGACTGAGCCGCGGAAGCAAGCTCGACCAAGGACGATCGGAGGCACCCTTGCGACCAGCTTCGCAAGGGTGCCATGACTAGGTGCAAATGGTCATTGACAACCCTGATGTGCTCGAGCACTCTGCAATCATCGGCGAAGGGTTGGTGAGCACGCTTGCGGAACCTAAGGGACATTGCACCAACGGTGGTGCTGATGGTGGTTCTAACAGTCGTCACTGGCGGTGCTGCGTCAGCCGCGAACCCTGACATCGTCACCTACGGGTCAAGTCCCTGCGGAGACCTTCAGACGTCGACATGGGCGTACAACGGCAGCGAGTGGAATACCTACCCGGCCCTGAAGGGCGAGTTCGAGGACGGCTTCTATGCATGGGCGCACGACGTTGAGCGGTACAACGGGGGCTGGCTGATCACGAAGGGTGGCCAATCGTGGACTGCTCGATGGCAAGACCTCGGCTCTACAAGCAACGCCCGAACCGTCTGCTTCGTAGTCCACAACATCGAGTTCAACACCCAGAAGCTCTCGGCATACAACGACCCAGCGAATCCGCTCACGCTGACCCAGGTTGCTGCGCACGAGTGGGGCCACGCCTTCGGCCTCGGTCACTCTGGGGATGACGACGCATTCGCTGGCGGACCGGCGACAATGGCGACGTGCGTGACGAGCACCGCTAGGGAGACCCTCTCGAACGATGACGAGGCGGCTCTCACCTCACAGTTCGAGACCTCGGGTGGCTATGACACGATCACTGCGAACGCATCGTTCGAGGAGAACGAATCGGGCCATCTCGAGTGGTGGACACAGGTCGGTTCTCCGAGCTTCTATGCCTCATCGTCTGGCGGTGGCGCCGACGGTTCGCCGTGGTACGCCCTCTTCAAGAACCAACACTGGTATACCCGAATCGAGAACAGCACCATCATCCCGTGGACGGTTTCAGGCAACTTGAAGGCCCGCGTCAACTACCGCAAAGCGTCGTCGATCGATAGTGGAAACGTCAAGCTCTTCCTCTACGCGCGCTGGCACATGTACCAAGGCAACATCGTGTCGTCGTGCGCCAACCTCAACTCGACATTGTCCCCTGGCGGCTGGGTGGATGTGAGTACCACGTGCTATCCCGGTACGTACTGGTCGTACTGCAGTACACCTGTCATGTGGCAGGACACCGGTGGGACGAACGGTCGATTGCACACTCGCGTCGCGGTCTACAACAACATGGAGCGCCCGATCGACGGCTCGGGGTACCCAACCTACGTCAAGGTTGACCGGACACGCGTGATGTTGAACCGATGACTGTGCGACGAGTGACCGTGAAGTACCAGCTGCTGCTGATTGGAGCCCTGCTCGCCCTGCTTGCCACCGCGGCGGTTATCAACGAGGTCTCAAGTCGCATGCAAGGGATCATGGACGAAGCACCGCCAGCCCTTGACGAGTCATCCTTTGCCGCGATCGTGGAGGTGGTGGCCGAATCCGCTTCGGACAGCCCCTTGAGCGAAACGACCTTCTGGAGTGGAGAGTCCGTGGGTGTTAGCTATGAGCGAGGCTCCTACCCCCAACGGTCCGGACCAGCTATCCATGTGCCTGCCCCAGTGGAGGGCGAAGAATTCACGTTCGCATCTTGGCCAGGGCTACGCTCAGCGCCGAGGGTCGCTACACCGTTGCACTAACAGTGAGGCACACAGCGAGTGGCGAACCGGTCCTGTTCGGCACGTTGTACTCGAATCCGCGAGTGGACAGCCCGCAGCGGGTCTTCCCGAGTCGATCAAAGCCGACCTCGAAGTAGCAGCGATGGGAAACGCGACGCCCCAGACTGCGCTTCTTGAGATCGCTCGTGACCTGGAAATCTACGGACGTGCTGCGGCAGTGTCACCTGAGGCGTCTGAGGCGGGACGACTCGCCGCGCTTCCGCGTCTCGGTCGGGGACGCTTGACGCGGCTGCTGCGACCCAAGCGTGGGCAGAGCAGCCACCGAGGTATCGTCAGCTACCGCTCGATCTCTCGCAGGTGCCCGAGGAAGTCAAAGCTGACGTTGGTATCGATCCATCGTGGGCGTGGTGGGTGGTCGAGGTAACCTACGACCCGTCCATCGTTTCCACGGATTCGGTGGGCCTCTACTTCGAGGGAGTGGGCTATATCGGCCCTTCGCTGGTCGACAAGGCGACCGATGCGCAGGGACTCACCACCGTGATGGGTTGGGGACCGAGCGATCTGATCCCGCAGCTGCTCACCTGGACGAACGGCTTCCCGATCGAAGCGGTTCCAAATGCAGTTGCGGAGGACAAGGGTCTCGTTGCATCTGTTAGCCGCGCTCTCGCTGGGCTGGCAATCCCCGATCGACTGGCGCCACAAGGGCTGTTCGACGGAGGAGCGGTGCACGTTGATCTAGATGCGTCTGGCGAACCACGTTCTGCAGAGGTGCTTAACAAGGATAGCTACAGGGTCTTTCTGGTCGAGTACCTCGGGGAAAGCTCTGAGCCACCGGCGGGCGGCCGTCGGTGATGTTGCTGCCGAACCCCCGGACATCTCCGCTAGTCGATCGGCCCGACCAACGAGCTGTCGAATGCGGTCCAGACGAGAGCCGAGATCAGCCCAGCGACTGAGATGCCGAGAGCGAGCCAGTAGAGCCATCGGCGAATTGGGGGCTGTAGATTGAGTCGCAAGCGAAGGAGCAAGAGACTCACCGCGGTAGCTACCAATGCCACCGTCACGGCGGCCGCGCCGTTCCGCCATGCGTGATCTTGATAGCCGATCAGCCACACGACCGGGTACGTGAACAGAAGAATCGCGCCCAGCAAGGCCAGGACCACTCCACGCCTCAATCCGTTGGTCGCCATAACAGGACACACTGGCGGGCCTACATCGAGAAGGCAAGCACCGACTCATGACATCGATCGACGAAGCCGTAGCCGCGCAGGGGCACTCCCGACACCACGTCCGTAGACGCAACTAGGAAGCTGAGGTATCGAAACCGTGTCGGCCCTTGTCCAAGCCGGACGTCAGGCTCATTTGCGGTCGCCAACTGAGGAGCGTCATTCGCCGGGACCGGTTCTGCAGCTCTCTCGGACACGGCTCGGGTTGTCGCAGACGGCGTTCGCGGATCTGGTCGGGATTGCCCAGCCAACCTTGTCGGCGTACGAGTCGGGTCGTCGTCAGCCGACGTTGCCCACGATGTTGCGGCTCCTGGAACGAGCGGGCCTGGAGCTGGGTCTGGAGCTTGCCGATCTCGACAATCATGATGCGGTGCTCGCCGAGTGGGAGCGGAGTCTGGATGCGGCGACGAGGGAGAGGCTGAGGGCACAGGGCTACCGGCTGGCCAGCGATGCCGCGTGAGCTGAGTGACGAGCACATCGCAACCATGTGTCGCGTTCTCATCGATCACGGGTGCGGTTCGTGATCATCAGAGGCGTGGCAGCTCGCCTCCACGCCACCGGGCATGCCACCGTCGACGTTGACATCTGCCCGTCGACGGACGAGGACAACCTGGGGAGGCTCGCCTCGGCCTGGTAGACCTCGGCGCGCGGCCTCGGGTCGAAGGCGATCCCGGACGGTGTCCGGTTCGAGCCGGACGCGGAGATGCTGCGTACGGTCGAGTCGATGACCCTGATCACGGACCATGGTCCCCTCGATCTGTGTTTCGTTCCTGACGGATTCCCCGACGGCTACACGAGCCTCACTGATCAGGCTTCGGTCTTCTAGGTATGTGCGGTCGATGTGCCGGTGGCCTCGCTGGAGGACGTCGTCGCATCGAAGCGGGCGGCGGGGCGACCGAAGGACATCGTTGCCCTCCCAGCCTCGAAGCCCGCCTTCGGCGCCGCTGAGGTGGTCCACCTGCGACCACAGTGCGTCCACATGGCGATGAGAATCGTCGCGAACCGACGCGAAGCCACGAGAGCCTGAATCCCCTGTGGCACAAGGCCTGTAGCCGGATCTCATTGGTTCTTCGGGCGCGCGGAACGGCCATCAGGAACCTTCACACGGCAGAGGTCACTGGTTCGATCCCAGTAGCGCCCACCATTTGCGAGAACCTCCCTGGCGGGCTTCTCCGTGCTTGATTGTCATCCGCCTTTGCCGTTGGGTTCTCCCAAATGGTGGGCGCCGGAGCGCTCGGTTGCCCCGCTCCGCTCGGGCCGTTCAAACGCCACGGAGGCTTCCCGAACCCCAGGAGGCCCCGTCGAAGCCCGTCCATCGTCGTGACAACGGCGTGTCCCGTCGTCAAATTCGGGGCAGGGCCTTCCGTAGGCGCCATCAGCGCTCCTCGCACCCCTCTCCGCTCGGGCCGCCTGAACGCCACGGAGGCTCCGACATCCCCAGACTCCGCCCTCGTTGTTCGCCCCTGGGGGTGACACGGGTCTCGACCTAGAAGGCGACCTGCGTCCCGACCTCGAACACGCGATCAGGGGGCAACTGGAAGTAGGTGCTCGACCCGGTCGCGTTGCGATGGAGGATCGCGTACATGGCGGTGAGGACGCGCCTCGGGCCGCGGCCCTGCGGGATGACGGTCTCGCGGCCGATGAAGTACATGGCGTCATCGGGATCGAATCCGAAGCGGCTCGTGGCGATTGAAGCCAGGCCTTTTGGCACGTCGGGTTGCTCCATGAAGCCATACGTGAGCCTGATTTGGTGGAAGCCCTCACCGAGGTCATGCACCACGGGTCGCGCTGCAGGTGGTATGCGCGGTTCGTCGGCGCTGCGCACCTCGACGAGGAGGACGGTCTCGTGGATGACCTCATTGGCCCGCAGATTGGCCAGTAGGGCGGGCGGCACGGTGCCAATGTGTCGCGCCAGGTACACCGCAGTGCCGGGCACCCTGACCTGTGGATGCCTCGTGATCGAGCCGATGAAACGCTCGACCTCGAGGGGGTGGTCCTCCCGAAGCCTGATGCCCAGTTCCGAGCGGCCATTGCGCCAGACCACCATCACCGTGAACACGATGGCGCCGATTGCCAACGGTACCCACCCGCCCGCCGGAATCTTCACGACGTTGGCGGAGAAGAACGCCATGTCGACAACGAGAAACACGCCGGTCACCGCCATCGCCACGTATCGGTGCCACTGCCATCGCCTGACCATGACCCGGAAGAGAAGAATCGTCGTGATCACCATCGTCGTCGTCACGGCAACGCCGTAGGCAGCAGCGAGGTTGGACGAGGATCCGAAGACGATGACAAGCAGCACGCATGCCGCCATGAGGGCGTAGTTGACCGACCCCACGTAGACCTGACCGATCTCGCGCGGTGAGGTGTGATCGATTCGCAGTCTCGGTAGGTAGCCCAATTGCACCGCCTGCACCGTCAGCGAGAATGCCCCCGTGATCAATGCCTGGGATGCGATGACGGTCGCCACCGTCGCGACCACGATCAGGGGACCAACCAACCATTCCGGGGCCAGTCGGTAGAAGGGATTGTCGATCGCCGTGGGATCATCCATCAGGAGCGCCGCCTGGCCGAGGTAGTTGATCACCAAAGCGGGAAACACCAGGACGAACCAACCCAGTCGGATGGGGTCCTTGCCGAAATGGCCCATGTCGGCGTACAACGCCTCGGCACCCGTGACCACCAAGAACACCGCTCCGAGGGCGAAGAACGCGGCGCGTGGTTGTTCGATGAAGAGTTGCGCGGCTCGGCTGGGATCGAACGCCCGCAGAACCCCCGGTTCGCGTTGCACATTGACGACACCGAGCACCGCCAGCGCGACGAACCAAACGACCATCGCAGGGCCGAAGACACGACCGAGGGCACCCGTACCGCGACGCTGGATACCGAACAGGGCCACGAGGATCACGACGGCCACGGGCACCACCAACGGCTCGAGCGACGGTGCGACGACCTCGACACCCTCCACCGCCGAGAGCACGGATATGGCCGGAGTGATGATGCCGTCGCCGTACAGCAGAGCCGTTCCGAAGAGGCCGAGCATGACGAGGGCGGAACCCCGAGTCGCAGTGCCGAATCGGCTGGTCGGAGCGGCGAGGGCCGTCAACGCCAGGATCCCACCCTCGCCGTCGTTGTCGGCACGCATCACGACAAGGAGGTACTTGATCGTGACCACGATGATCAATGACCAGACCATCGTCGAGGCCACGCCGAGCACTGTGTCATCCACGACCCTGAGATCACCTGCGTGGAAGGTCTCGCGGAAGGCGTAGAGGGGACTCGTGCCGATGTCGCCGAACACCACCCCAAGCGCTCCCAGCGACATCAGCGCCACATACGGCCCACGACGGGTCTTCATCTCACTCACGGCGCCACACGGAGCGATATCGCGATGCCGAGGCGATCGACCAGCCCGAGGCGCAGAGGAACATCAGTCGAGTCCCCCTTGACCGACCATCCATGCCGCCCCGCTTCAGGGTTCATCACTCAGGTCATCATGGCAGGTCGGACGTCGATTCGTGCCCAGGATGTCGGGAGCGGATCGGCGTCGTGAACCTACGGACAACTACTGCAGTCGAAGACAGATGCGAGTAGGTTCCCTCCATTGCGCGAGGGGTCAACGCCCCGGGCGCACGCGACGAGAAGCGAAGGAACGACATGACCGAGGCCAAGCCCAACATCCTGGTCATCTGGGGTGATGACATCGGCATCAGCAATCTGTCCTGCTACAGCGACGGGCTGATGGGGTATCGCACACCGAACATCGATCGGATCGCCGCCGAAGGGGTGCGTTTCACCGACTACTACGGCGAGCAGAGCTGCACCGCGGGGCGTGCCGCTTTCATCACGGGCCAGAATCCGTATCGCACGGGACTCACCAAGGTCGGCATGCCGGGCGCGGACATCGGGCTCCGAGGGGCCGATCCCACGATTGCGACCGCACTGAAGGCGGAAGGGTATGCCACGGGGCAGTTCGGTAAGAACCATCTCGGCGACAAGGACGAGTTCTTGCCGACGATGCACGGATTCGACGAGTTCTTCGGGAACCTCTATCACCTCAACGCGGAGGAGGAACCCGAGCAGGAGGACTACCCGAACGAGGACGAGTTCCCCGACTTCCGGGCCCGTTTCGGTCCCCGAGGGGTCATCCACTCGTGGGCGGAGGCCGACGGCACCCAGCGCGTCGAGGATACCGGCCCGCTCACGCGGGAACGGATGAAGACGATCGACGAGGAACTGGCACCGGAGGCCATGCGTTTCATGCGCGATGCCAATGCCGACGACAAGCCGTTCTTCGTGTGGTTCAACACGACCCACATGCACTTCCGGACGCACATCAAGGACGGCAGTCGAGGACAGGCCGGACGGTGGCAGTCGGAGTATCACGATGTCATGCTCGACCACGACGCCCTGGTCGGCGACCTCCTGTCGTTCCTCGACGAGCAGGGCCTCGCCGACGACACGATCGTCATCTACTCGACCGACAACGGTCCCCACATGAATACGTGGCCAGACGCCGGCATGACTCCGTTCCGCAACGAGAAGAACTCGAACTGGGAGGGCGCCTATCGCGTCCCAGCGATGGTGCGCTGGCCAGGCACCATTCCTGCCGGCGAGGTGCGTAACGGCATCATCAGCCACAACGACTGGTTCGTCACCCTGCTGGCTGCTGCGGGCAACCCTGACATCAAGACACAGCTTCGAGAGGGCACGGAACTCGGGGGCACGTCCTACAAGGTCCACCTCGACGGCCACGATCAACTCGCCTACATCACCGGTGAGGCCGATCGGAGCCCGCGGGAGCACTTCTTCTACGTGTCAGACGACGGCGACCTGACCGCGCTGCGATTCGACAACTGGAAGATCGTGTTCATGGAGCAGCGGGCCGTGGGCACCCTCAACGTGTGGGCCGAGCCCTATACCGAGCTGCGGGTGCCGAAGGTCTTCAACCTGCGGACCGATCCGTTCGAGCGGGCCGACATCACGTCCAACACCTACTACGACTGGCTCCTCGACAGGGCATGGGTGCTCGTGCCGGCCCAAGCGTACGTCGCCGAGATGCTCGCGACACTTGCCGAGTTCCCGCCGCGGCAGGAGCCGGCGTCGTTCAACGTGGCTTCGATGATGGAGAAGCTCCAACGGGGCATCTCGAGCGCCTGACCCGCAGGAAACTCCACGCACGTCGGGAAGTTCTGCGCTGTTTGATCGCGCCGGTCAGGTTCCCATGTCGATGCAGGTGTAGACCTGCACCTGACCGCCGTGCTTGATGTGGGGATGATCGGTGCAGGCAGACGCTGCAGCGTCGAGGGAGTCGGCTTCGATCAAGGTGTAGCCCGTCGCCGCGGTACCCAGGGGCCCGTCGGCGATAGTGCTCCTGTCGTCGGAGCCTCAACTCCGGCGGGAGCATTAGACCGTGCGTGGGTCTTCATCGGCGACGTGACGAGCGGTACATGGTTCGGACTCGAACCCGGTGCCATCGATCCCAGGGGCCTCATGTCACCGCCCTTCCTGAACGAAGCCAATCTCAACAGGCAATTGAACAGGTGTTAGGTGTCCGCAAGGTGTCCGCAAGACACACCGATCCGGGCTGAACTGGGCCGAAGAGCACCGATGGAGTAGTTGGGTTCGTATCCCATGCGTTGCAGCCATCTGCGGAGTATCGCCTCGGTATGGATTGCAGCATCGATGATGGGTGCGCTGCCTTCACACGGCAGAGGTCACTGGTTCGATCCCAGTAGCGCCCACCATCCGGATCCTCAGCTATTGCCGTGCTGGTCGAGCCACTGACCGAAACGCGAACTCGAGACCCTTCAGCTCCTGCCGAGCCACCTTACGTACAAGGGCATGGCCGAGACTCTCTTCGTCTCTCCGAATACGATCAAGGCCAATCTCAAGAGCATCTACCGCAAACTCGGAGCCGACAAACGCAGCGAAGCCGTGGAGAGCGCCAGAGCCCTCGGCTTCATCGACTGACCGCGTGCTCTCGTTCCCCCACGCAGCCTCAATCCGCGGAGTCGTGGATCGGAATCTGCCCGGAGCCCTTGGTAGAGAGGGTTTCCCGTGGTTCCGCGGCAACACCGAGATCATGGATGCACCGGCGGTGGCGAAGTCCGTCGGTTGACTAGGAAATCCGCCGATTCTCCACCGGGAGACCGTGGATTGGGGCGCAGTTGGGGGACGCGGATTCGACCCTGCGAGTCCGAAGGGGGCACGCCGCTGTTTGTGACTTGCGACTAGCTGTCCTTCACACAGAGGTTGTTGACAGGTAGCCGGTTGGCTGGAGCTGTCTGGATCTCGGTGTGGAGTCGGTGCCAGTTGTAGTCGTGGATCCATCCGGGGAGCGAATCGAGGCGTTCCTGGTTTGATGGGTAGGGCTGGTCGTATGCCCATTCTTTGAGCAGGGTCTGGTTGAACCGCTCCACCTTCCCGTTGGTCTGTGGCCGGTACGGTCGGGTTCTCAGGTGACGGGTCCCGGCGTCAGTGAGTGCCTGTTGGAAGGCTTGTGACCGTCGGTAGTTGAGGGCGTTGTCGGTCATGACCCGTTCCACGGTGACGTCGTAGCTGGCGAACCAGCCGATCGCACGGGTGATGAACCCTGCACAGGTCGTGCCTTGCTCGTTGTCGTGGGCTTCGATGTAGACCACGCGGGTGTGGTCATCGACCGCCACGTGGAAGAAGTCGTATCCAAGCTTTCCGTTTCCCCGGCTGGTGCCCCCACCACGGCCATGGACTCGCCACCCTCCACCATCAGGGATGCGGCCGAGCTTCTTGACATCGACATGGATCAACTCGCCAGGGGTGGCACGTTCGTAGCGGCGGATGATCCGTTTCGTTGGCGGATCGATCGCATCAAGACGAGACAGCCCACGACGACGCAACACCCGCTCGACCGTCGATCGCGGCATCCCCAACGTGTAGGCGATCCGGTGCGGGCCCCACCGTTTCGTGCGACGCAACGCCACGACCCGGTCCTCGATCTCAACCGGGGTCTGGTTCGGTGATCGTGACGGGCGACAGGACCGATCCTCCAACCCGGCGCTTCCGTCGGTCCGGTACCTGCGCAGCCATCGATACGCCGTTTCACGAGACACCCCCATCGACTCCGCGGCAACCGCTACAGGCCACCCCTCGATCACGATGCGTTCCACGAGAATCCTGCGACCTACCGGCGTCAACGGCGCATTACGGTGCACCACGAGAGCCTCCTCTTCGGATTGGAGCTATTCACACCCCAAACCGAAGCCGGGAGGCTCTCACCTTGTCAACAACCTCTAGAAGAAGGACAGCTAGCCGGAAGCGGTACTCTGAGGACATCGCAGTGGCCAGACGGCCTCACTTTTCTTGGGGCCGTCTGGCACTCAATGGAGATGGAGCAACAGCCGTGGTCGACCGCAAACTGGTATCGGCGAAGATTCGGCAACCCTTCGTCGCTTGAACGCGATCGCGCGACGCGGGCCCAGCAGCCTCCTCGACCAGGTCCCCGATCATCGAGTCACGGTGGTCACCGGGCCGGCTGGCTTCGGGAAGACCTGGCTCGTCTCCGACTGGCTCGACTGGCACTCCGACTGGCACCACAGCTGGGTCACCATCGACGCGTACGATCGCGACCCGTTGCGCCTATGGCGCTACATCGTCGAATCGGTCCAGCAATCGGCTGACCCGGACACCGGGGAAGAGGCCGGACACGTTCTCGCATCAGGAGGGAGCGGTATCCCGCTCATCGTGGACACCCTGACCGCCGACCTCGCTCGGCGCACCGATCGAACGGTCATCGTCTTCGACGATGTCCACCATCTCGACGGCGACGAATCTGTCGCTTCCATGAGTCAGTTCCTCAGCATACTACCGGACAACGCGAGTGTCATCCTCGTCGGCCGACATGACGCTCCAGTCCCGCTCTCAAGGATGAGATTGTCGGACGATCTCTTGGAAATCCGAACATCGGACCTCCGCTGCACCCTTGCCGAGACTCAAACCCTGGTCACCGAGTCTCTCGGACTCGCCCTTCGACCCGAGACGGTTGCGATGCTGCACACCAAGACGATGGGCTGGTTGGCCGGCGTCCGTCTTGCAAGCGAGTCAATCAGCCGAAGCAGAGACATGAGTCGAAGCGCGAGCGAACTCCCTGACGTCGCGACGCTCGAAGGGGCGTACGACGCCCTCGGTGATTACCTCCTCGAGGAAGTCCTCGTCGAACTCGACGAGGAGGACCGCCAGTTTCTCGCGGATACGTCGATCCTGCGCGACCTGTCCGGACCCTTGTGTGATGCGGTTTCGGAAAGGTCCGACAGCGCTGAGATGCTCGAGCGCCTCGCTCGGTCGGCGATGTTCACGAGCCGGATCGGTGAGGCCGACGGCTGGTACCGCTACCACGACTTCTTTCGCGACGCCATGACGGGGATCCTGCGCAGAACGGCACCTGATCGCCATGTTGAAGTGCATCACCGCGCCGCTATGTGGTTTCGCGAGCACGGTGACACTGTGGAGGCGGTCGACCACGTGCTCAGAGCCGGCGAGCCCGACCTCGCGAGCCAATGGCTCGTCGAGTCATGCCAAGAGATGCTCCTGGCACGGCAGTACGAGACCATGCGCACCCTTTTCGCTCGTGTTGACGAAGCCTCAGACTCGCTCTCCCCGATCACCCTCCTCGCGTGGTGCTACCCCGTGGTGTACGACGACGCGCGGGGATTCCTCATCGATGAACTGATCGAGCGCACTCGCGACAGTATCCAGGAGATGATCAGGACCAACAATGCAGAGCAGCTCGACGAGTGGAATCGGATCCCGGAACTCGTGCGCGGATCGCCGTCGGAGTTCATTGTGCGGTCAGAGACGTTCCTCGCGCGCCGCCACGGCGACGTCGACAAGGCGATCCAACTCCTCGAGGCCATCACCGAACCGAGCGATGGCGGTCGGGTCGAGGGTACGGCCGGGGAGATGCTGATCTACCTCGGACGTGTTCAAGAGGGATCCGAGCTCCTCCGCGGATGGAACGAATTCGTCTTCTCTCCACGGAATTCGATGACCTCCTGGCAGGCTCTCGCACTCACCTTGCAGGCATGGGGTGCGCTCGGGGAGGGGAAGCTCGGGCATGCTGAGGTTCTTGCAGCACGCGGCGTCCAGACAATGGAGAGCCAAGGCCTCGGTGACAGGCCATATGCTGCGGTCGCGAAGGTGCCATTGGCATGGGCGGCGTTCGAGCGTGGACGGCTCGATATCGCAGCAGACCTGATCACGCCGTCGGTTGATCTCATCGGGCGATTCGGAGAGGTTCCCGCCTACGTGTTCGCTCACATCCTGCTGGCACGGATCAACTATGCCCGAGGACGGCACGGTGCGGCACTCGCTTCCTTCGAAGAGGCTCGGATTCTTCCGTCGGGACGGGTTGTGACAGGCTACTTCGCCGACCGCATCGCTCTTGAATGGGCACGCCTCTCGCTGCTCACGGGTGATGTTGTCGGCGCCGAGGTCGTGCTCCCGAACTGGAGGGAGCGGATGGAGGAAGGAGCGACCACCATGACCGAGCATCTCATC
>CAVWXP010000007.1:0-423309 GCA_963759175.1 uncultured Acidimicrobiia bacterium | reverse complement strand
AGCTCTTCGTGACTCGCCACATCGCCAATGGCGTAGCCGAGGAGATGCATCGTGGCATCTTGGACCTGGTGCGCTGCATCACCTGCTCCCCGCTGCTGATCACCGGGAGCGAGGCCGTCAAGTCCTCTGCAATCACGACATCGAGATCTCGAGCGACGGCGTCGAATGCCGTGGCAGCAACGCAGACGTTGGACGTGACGCCGGCGAGCACCACTGTCTCGACTCCCCAGTTGCGAAGGGTCGACTCGAGGTCGGTTTCGTAGAATGCGCTGTGCCGGCGCTTCTCGATCAGAACGTCTGCCGATTGCTGCACGAGACGGACATCTTGCCGATCCATGAGCTCGTTCTGGAACGACGGCAGACCGTCACCGAACAGCTTGAGGGTTCTACGGCCGGGCCCCACCTGAG
Source organism: uncultured Acidimicrobiia bacterium (assembly GCA_963759175.1). Lineage (GTDB taxonomy): Bacteria > Actinomycetota > Acidimicrobiia > Spongiisociales > UBA5794 > SZUA-442. Next base: position 422,901 of record CAVWXP010000007.1, on the reverse strand, counting down.
GCCGTGACCGTCGATTCACCCAGATGATTCTGACGCCGAGTTCGCGGCGATCGATCAACAAATCCGGCGACTCGTTCGACGAACTCGTCGGCGTTGTCGAGTCGAAGGTTCGAAGTTGGGTCCGTGTACTTGCACTGAATGTCGATTACGAGGACGGCAACTCGATCGGAAGGCGTAAGCGCAGCTCTCACAGATCGACACCCAGGAAGGTGCCTGCGTTGCGCCAGAGGATGTTGTCCCGGTCCTCGGGCGACAAGTAGTCAGCGCCTCGAATCCAGTTCGCAGAACCGCCGGCGTGATCCCACGGGAAAGGATGGTCTGTGCCAATGGTCACCCGATCCGATCCGACGCGATCGAGTAGGAGTCGCAGCGATTCGTCGTCGTGAACCAGGTTGCCGTAGTAGAACCTTCGCAGGTATTCCTTCGGCGGGTGGGGCATCGGCCGTTCCGATGGGTCCATCGCCAGGTAACGACGCTGGAAGCGACCGATGGCATACATCGATGCCCCACCGCCGTGGCTCACCCAAGCGGTGAAGTCGGGGTATCGATCAAACACACCCGTTCCCATCAGCGATATCAGCGCGACGCCCGCCTCGAGGGGAGCCGCGAGGCCGTTGCGAAACAGTGTCGACGAGAGCCGGTCGTGTTCCCCGATCTTGTCGAAGAACGCCGGGTGTACGGACAGTGTGCCACCGGCCTCGGCTATTGCCTCCACGACAGGTGCGATCGTCGGGTCATCGAGATTCCGGCCGTTGACGTGGCTCGCCACCGCGAAGTGCCGCAGGCCGAGATCGCGGACGCACCTTTCCACCTCAGCGATCGATGCTCCCGTATGCGGTAGGGGCAGATGTGCGAGACCCGAGAAGTGGTCGGCATCCTCCTTCTCGAGCGCAGCCAGCTCGTCGTTCACGTCTCGCGTGAAGCGCGGAGGACTCGCTCTCGTCGAGGTGATAGGACCACAGGTAGCCGACGATCATCACGGCCTCGAAGTCGATTCCCTGTTCGGCGATGCGTCGGCCGATCCGCATTTCCGGATCCTTCAGGTCCACTCGGTGGTATCCCTTGACCAAGTAGGGTCCGTACCCGCCTCCGGTGAGGATGAGGCCGTCGCCCCCGTCCGACTCGAGGGTCCAACCGAACCACGGTTTCCCAGCAGCCGTCGTGTCGAGGAAACTCTGGGGCCAGAAATGCGTGTGCAGGTCAGCCGTTCTCATTGATCGACGCTCCTTCTGCTTCGTAGTCGATGAGGAGCGTTGCAACCCCAGTCGTCGTCCAACCCCGTTTGAAGTAGTACGACGTCGACGATCTCAATCGGCTCGAGGCCACCGAGGTCCTCGTTCGAGCCATCCTGGAACACGACGTTGCCGCGGCCCCGCCAGATGTCGACCGTCTGTGCCGAGGCAAGGTCATGCGCGATCAGCTGTCGCGTCGCAGGCACTTCCTGCACGGGTGAGGGGAGATCGCGAACCGTGTACACCCGATGGCCGTAACTGGGAATCTCGTTGTCCGCGAGACGCTCCTGGAGGTCGATATCGACGGTCATGACCCGGCTCCCCAGCCGATCCACCACGCCCCGCAGTCGGGAGCCGACACCAATCGGTGACATGCCGGGGTTGACGTCGTGGATCTTCGTCATATGGACTTCGGCTTGCTTCTTGGCAAACCCCATGAAGTGGCCAAACACAACTGACCAGTCAACGCTCACCCAAACGAACGCGCTGAAGCGTCCGGGAACGCCATCGTGGTGGCAGTAGAGGCCGGTGAGTCCTTCCTGATACTGGGTGCGCGCAGGCTCCTCGTGGGCTTGTTCGAGGTTCGTGTCGCTGACCTTCACCATGTCCGCCACGTATGCGTATCCCAGGTTGTCGTCGGTGAGTTCGAGCCCACGCGGGAGATACGGGGCGGCGCGCGCTCCGGGTCGACGCGGTAGGTCACTTGGATCGCCTCAGCGCTGATGTGGTGCGGCAGATCTTCGACGAGCGCGGCTCGGCCCGACGGCGATAGTGGGTTACCGAATCCCCTGAGTCCGGTCATGGCATCCTTCCGATATTCGGAACGTCGTTCCACCAATACTAGGCTTGTCGATAGCAGGGCGCACGGGTGCGCACTCGAAAGGGGCCGACGTTCATGGACATCGAATCGAAGATCTCGGATCTGGGTCTTGAGTTGCCGGTTCTCCCCGAGAAGCGAACGACTCGGCGCGTGCGATCGATCCGCCATGGCGATCTCGTATTCCTCGCCGGGCACGGCCCATTCCTCGATGGCGACTACCCCTTCAAGGGGCCCGTACCGGAATCGATGACCGTGGATGAAGCGCGGTCAGCGACGCGGTACAACGCATTGGCTCTGTTGGCTTCCCTGCGAAACGAGATCGAGGACCTCGATCGAGTGGAGCAGATCCTCAAGGTGAACGCCTTCGTCTATGGCGTGCCCGGGTTCGACCGAGCATCGAGCGTGGCAGACGGGTGCTCAGACCTGCTGATGGACCTCTACGGCGAGCGCGGTCGGCACGTTAGGTCGGCCATCACGGTGGCTGGTCTCGCACTGGGTATTTGCTGCGAGACCGAGATGACCGTCGCGATCCGATAGCGTCGGAAGCGAGCCGTTCAACTGACGCGACGAGGGAACTCCTCGTACGCGAGGGCTTCGCCATTGTGTCGCAGAGTTGAATCGATGGTCACCGGGGCGAGCAAGGCATTCTGCGTGCAACCACGGTGCGCCAGCCCGAGTAGGGACGCGATATCGGCAGCGTTGGCGGGTGAGGTGACGTCGACATGCACGTCGAATTCGTCGAGGCTTGCCAACACGGTGCCGGCCTTGACGGATCCCTGTCTCGAGAAGTGCGAGATGGTGCGGCTCCTCAGGCCTTCGACCGGGATCTCGAGCTGGTGCGCGAAGCGAACGAGTTGTGTCAAGACGCAGAAGCCGACGCTCCCTGCGAAGTAGGCGATCGGAATCGGATGCTTGTCCTCGCCGCCGAGGTGCGGGGGCTCGTCGCTGAAGAATTTGAAGTCGTTCCATCGAGCTTCGTGGCTCACGCCTCCGACATGTCGAAGCTCGACCTGAATGGGGAAGTGCCGCACCGGGTCGGTCGTCGATGTGCGGTTCGCCGTCTGCGGTACGACGGCCTCGAGGGGTGTTCCATTGAGTGTCGCTGTCGAATTGATGGTGGTCGAACCGAGCAGCGCCTGCTCTGCGAAGCATCCGGCGTGTGCATTCTGGACCAGGGCCGCGACGTGATCGCCGGGCGCTGGAGAACGAACGTCCAGGTCCATCGAGAACCCGACGCACCTCGACTCCACAGTTCCTGCAAGCACCGATCCTGATCGATCCCAGCGAGAGATGACGGTTCCCGTGACATCGTCCACGCGAATGCGCATCTGGTCGGCGAACCGAACGACCTGCGTCATCGCGCACAGTCCGATGCTCGCCGTGAAGTACGCGAGCGGCAGCGGATGTGCTTGTCGGCCGCCGAGGCTGGGCGGCTCGTCCGAGCTGAAGGAGAACGGCCCGTGCTGGGCCCTGTGCTCCATCCCTCCCATATGCGTGACTTTAACTTCTACTGCACCCATCGTCCGATGCTCAGATTCCCTGGGCGCGCTTGATCTTGGTTGAGTAGCTTCATATGGTAATTGTAACAGCGTTTCGCTGAGCGGAACTTCTAGGAGACCGGGGAGCATGTGACGAGTATGGCCCGCACACCGACAGGGCCGCTGGCCGGCAGCGTCGCCATCGTCACAGGCGCGGCGGGGGACATCGGTCAGGCCATCGCCGTGGCGCTCATTCGGTCCGGCGTGTCGGTTGCGCTGGCGGACATCGACACCGTCGACGCTCCGATTCACACAACCGGTGATGAAGTCGATGCAGGCTTCTCTGCCGTGTCCTCGCACCGCGTCGATGTAACCGATGCCCAGTCGTGCGAAGAGCTGATTGGGCACGTGAAATCGACATACGGGCGCGTCGACATCGTCGTGAACAACGCAGGCATCAATGTGCGAAAGGCCTTGGTCGACACGACCGAAGAGGAGTGGTTGCACATTCAGGACGTCAACGTCAATGGTGCCTTTCGCATGTGTCGCGCCGCGTACGCCACACTCCGAGCCGGCCGGAACGCGACCGTTGTCAACGTCGCATCGACTGCCGGGATCGTTGGTATCCCCGCAACCGCGGCATATGGCGTCTCCAAGGCGGGTCTGATCCAGCTGACCCGAGCCCTTGCGGCTGAGTGGGCTGTCGACGCCATACGAGTCAACGCCGTCGCTCCAACAATCGTTCGGTCCGCGATGACGTCGGACATCGTGGGTGACGAGCGGGCTCTTCGACAGAAGCTGGCCACGATTCCGCTCGGGCGAGTTGTCGAACCGGAGGAGGTCGGAGCGGCGGTCTTGTATCTCGCGTCACCGGACGCCAGATCGATAACGGGGCACACGCTTCTCCTCGACGGCGGATTCACGGCTACGTAGCGACCACAACGAAAGGACACACGTGCTCTGCAACCAAGAAAGGGCCCGCGAAGTGATGAAAGCGGCAGGCGTGAGCGCCATTGTCGCAACCACCTACGAGGGCGTCCTGTATCTCAGCGATTTCGACAATGGCCTCCCCTTCTACACGGGGACGCGAGCTGCTGCAATCCTCCCGATGGATGTCAGTGCGCCGGCAACACTCGTCGTGGCAATGCCCTACCTCGCCCATCTCGTCAAGGCACCGACGTGGATGCCAGACGTGCGGTGCTTCGGATCGATCGGATATGCGATATCGCCGGATGGAGTCACCTCTTCGCCCGAAGCGGACGTGCTCGACCTGTTCGAGGGTGTCGGCGCTCGGTCGTATTCCGGCCTGACGGACGCGGTCGTGTCGACGCTCGATGACATCGCCGGATCCGGCGGGGTTGTTGCCTTCGACGATCCCTCGTTTGCTGCCTCGATGCCTGATCGCTGGCGGGGTGGTCAGTATCGCGATGCTGCCGCACTCCTCAGTGATATCCGGTTGATCAAGACCGCCGACGAGATCGAGCGCCTTCGGTCAGCCGCTCGCGTCAATGAGTCGGCGTTCGATGCCGCGGCAGCCACGGTCCGGGACGGTGGTCGTTGGGGGGATGCGACCAGGGCCTGGAGGCTGGCCTGGGCGGAAGCGGGGGGAATCCCGATGTTCTGGGGAGGAGGAGCCGGCGATCACGCATCCCAGTTCTATCCAATGGATACTGACTACGTGATGGCGACCGGCGATGTCATCCGATTCGAGGGTGGCGGTGTGCTTGCCGGGTATTGGGCAGATACGGGTGGCTCCGCAGTCGTAGGCGATCCTGACGCTCGAACCGAGAGGTTTGCGAACGCCATCGCCGAGGGAGCCGCTGCGGCTAGCGCGACGATCAGGCCAAGCGCCACGGCCGACGAGGTGTGTGCGGCCGTACTCGATGCAATACGCTCCTCAGGGATTCCTGAGTTCCCCGGATCCAACGCCTGGGGGCACGGTATCGGTCTGCAACTCAACGAGCGACCGCGCTTCCGGCCTGGCGGCGATGAAGTCCTGCAGCCCGGGATGGTCCTCTGCTTCGAGACGCCGTACTTCGAACTCGGATGGGGAGGTCTCCAGGCTGAAGACACCTTCCTCGTCACCCAAACCGGGAATGAACTGCTCACCCACGCACCCCGAGATGCTTGGGTGCTCGGAGGCCACCATGCAGGATGAGAGCACCGATCTGACCGAGGAACGCAAGGCTCGCATCGATACAGCGATGGCGCGGCTACGAGCCCACGACGCGGAGTGGGCTGATCTGTTTCGAACGTATGTGCTCGACGGCATGTACGAACGCTCGGTGCTGGATCACAAGACTCGCGAACTGTGTGCGGTCGCCGCTCTTACCGTCCTTGACCGTCCTGGCCCGCTCAGGGATCACATGAAAGGCGCACTGAGGAATGGCGCGACCAGTGCTGAGGTACTGGAGGTCGTCCTGCAAGCATCGGTATACGGTGGTTTCCCCGTCACGCTCTCCGCGATCGGACATCTTGAGGCGGTGCTCGCAGAGCTGGCCTGACTCGGTGCGCTGTCGGGACGCCATATTGGCCCAAGGTCCCGAGTCCAGGAGTGGCTCTCCTCGAGGGTGACGAACAACGTACGACGGACGCCAGTCTGTCGTATCTGCATAGTTCGGTGTTCGGAGGTCGCAGTCTTCTTAATGGCAGTCGGGTCGGCGCGTTTGGTCCGGCCAGGCTTGGTGATGTCGCTCGCCCGCCCGGGCGGCGTTCAACGCCCAGCGGTCGGATCGATGCGGGCGATAGCCGGCGGGTCGAGTTCCTCGAACAGGGTGACCTGTAGTCCGGCAGGCGCCTCGAGCCGCGAGTTGCGTGATCGCCACGGTGTCTCGGTCGGTGGAGCGATGAGCCGTGCCGCCCCGCTGAACCAGGCGATCGGTGGCTCCCTCGACATCGGTGACCTCGAAGGCGACGCGGATCTCCCGACTGACCTCGCGGCCGACCTCGACCTCGTCGATGTACCGCCGCTGGGCGGGGCTCACGAGCTCGAGCGTGGCTCGCCCGGCCTGGAGCGCCACCACCGACGCCCCGTCGCCGGCGTCGATGGCGAACTCGACGGGCAATCCGAGGGTGTCCCGGTAGAACGCCACCGCAGCGTCGAAGTCCTCTGCCTCGACGACGAGTCGGAGCTGCAGGACCTCCAATGGATCGGTCGGGTCGTCCATCAGCCGCCGTCCTCGGTGTCCTCGTGGGCGAGCAGCATGCGGCGGAGCCCGTCAGCCACGCGGTCCCGGTCACGCGACGAGGGGATCCCCCCGGAGACCAGCTCGTTCTCATGCTCGGTGATGGCGGGGATCGCCCGGTCGATGAGCTCTATCCCGGTGGGTGTGAGCCTGATCAATACCCCGCGACGGTCACTCGGGTCCCGTAGGCGTTCGATCAACCCAGCACGTTCGAGACGGTCGAGGCGCTTCGTCGTGCCGCCCGAGGACAGCATCATCGAGTGCTGGAGGTCCCTGACGTTGATCGCGGACTCCCCGGCCCTGCGCCGCATCGTGGCGAGGACGTCGAAGTCGGGGACCGTGAGCCCGAACGCCCCCAGCCACTGCTCGCGGAGGGATTCGAGATAGCGGGCGAGGCGCATGACCCGCCCGGTGACGGGTAGCCCCTTCACGTCGATCCCCGGATAGAGGTCGTGAACGTCCTGGACGATGCCGTCGACGATGTCGCGTGCCGGTGGGTCTGTTGCCATGTAATCATCTTATCAGAAAGTGTCTTGACAGGAAGCTTTCTCTGCACGATACTGCGAAAGAATCTTGCTGGCAAGACACTTTGTCGGAAGATGGTATTGGCGACGAGACAGAGGAGGACGCCGTGTTGACGAGAACCCGTGACCACCAAACAGCCACCAGGAGCCGAAGGACACCATTGAAGAAGCTGGCACTCACTGCCGGCCTCCTGTACATCGCGATCTTCGTGCTGTATCCGGCATCCACCATCGTCCGGTCGTCGTTCGTCGTACCGGGCGATGCGGCGACCACCGCTGCGAACATCGCAGCCAACGAGTCCCTGTTCCGTTGGGCGCTCGGCGGGGAGGCGACCGTCTTCCTGATCGAGATCGTGTTGGCAGCGATCCTCTATGTACTCCTGCGGCCCGTGAGCCGCTCGGTGTCGCTCGGCGCCTCCTTGGCACGAGTGGCGGAGGGTGTCGTCATGGCGGCGGGGACCGTGGTCATGGGCGTCTTCACGCTCGTCGCTGTGAGCGATGCGGGCTATCTGACCGCATTCTCGCCCGAGCAACGGGACGCACTGATCATGTTCTTCCAGGATGCCAACGAGTACATCGTCCTGATATGGGGCTTCTTCTTCGCCCTGTCGCTCGTCCTCACCGGATGGTTGGTGTACCGGTCGGGGTTCCTCCCGAAGGTCCCCGGCGTTCTCCTGGCACTCGCCGGGTTCGGATACATCGCCCAGAGCTTCGGGACGATCGTGGCACCCGGAGCCGCAGACATGCTGACGACCCTGGTGTTCGTGCTGGCCATCCCCGGCGAGCTGGTGTTCGCCACCTGGCTCGTGACCAAGGGCGTCGACGAGGAGAAGTGGCACCAGAGCGTCGAGGCTCCCGAACAGGCACGGCTCTAGCAGTTGCGTCGGATATCGGGTCGAGGAGGTGTGGACGATGATTCGCAAGATGATGTTCGGGACCGTGATCGTGGGTCTCGTGATCACAGGGATGGCGACCAGGGCAGGGGCATACCTGCTGGAGCTGCCCTCCGCCACCCCTCGACCCGGTTCCGTCGTGACGGCGACGACCGGCGACGGAACCGAGGCGGCCGAGCACGGCCCCCACGCCGTGGGAGTGCGCTCCGTCGACAGCGGCGAGGCGCCCGTGGCGATGACCATGTGGTACCCGGCGATCGAGCCGGAGGAAACCCACGAGCTCACGTACGCCTTCGGTGTCACCATGCTCAGCCCCGACAGCTCCGTGGCGCTCGCCACCTACTCAGGCCATGCCACCCCGGGGGCGGCCCACGACGTGTCGGGAGGCCCGTATCCGCTGGTGATCGTCTCCCATGGATTCGCCATCACTGGATCGAGCTACGCCTGGCTCGCCGAGCATCTCGCCTCGTATGGCTTCGTCGTCGTTGCACCGAACCACCGCGAGTCGCTCGACCCGTCCGGGTTGTGGCGAGCGACGATCAACCGTCCCGTTGACATCCTCGAGGTGCTCGACCACCTCGACGGCGAGTCCAGCGAAGGCGGCGAGTACGCCGGCCTGATCGACACCGGGACCGTCGCGGTCGTCGGCCACTCCTATGGCGGCTACACCGCCCTCGCCGCTGCGGGCGCTCGTCTCGACACCGAGGCGTTCCGGGCGACCTGTGCCACCGCGTATGCCGACGGCGACCCGTTGACCTTCCAATGCGATGCGCTCGATGGGCGGTCCGACGACATGGCCACCCTGGCCGGGCTCGACGCAGCGCCGTCAGGGCTTTGGCCGGCCGTTGCGGCGGGGCGTATCGATGCAGCAGTGTCCATTGCGGGCGACGCCGCGATGTTCGGTATCGAGGGTCTCGCCGAGGTGACCGTGCCGGTGATGGCCATCGGCGGGACCGCCGACGTCGACTCCCCGTTCGCGTGGGGCACCAAATTCGCCTACGAGAACATCTCGAGTGCACGCAAGGTCGAGATCGCCCTCGAAGGTGCGGGCCACATGGTCTTCGCCGGGGGATGCGACCACATGCGACGCATCGAATCGCTGGTGTCGCTCGGGTTCTGTTCCGACCCGGGATGGGACCGACACGAGGCCCATGACCTCGTCGAGCACTACGTCGCCACGTTCCTGAGAGCCGAGATCCACGCGGATCGCGATGCGCGGGCGGCACTTTCAGCATCACGCCAGGACTTCGCTGGCATCACCTATCGAGCAGAGGGGTATTGAGATGACCGATCGGACACACCACCAAACGACGATGCGAGCGATCACGTTGAAGCGCGCCGGCTCGGCCGATCGGCTGGCGGTCTCCCGGGTGCCCGCTCCGAATCCGGGGCCGGGTGAAATGCTCGTACGCATCCATGCGGCGAGTGTGACCAGGGGCGATGTCGTGATGCGCAAGATGCCGAAGCTCCTGGCACGGCTGTTCGGCGAGACACCGAGGACCATCCCCGGCTACGAGTATGCCGGTGTCATCGAGTCGCTCGGTTCGGGAACCGAGGACCATGCCGTGGGGGACCGCGTGTTCGGCACGACGAGCGGCCTGGCCCAGGGCTCGTATGCCGAGTACATCGCCGTGCCGACGACCGGGATGGTGACGACGATGCCCGACGGCATCGGCTTCGAGGAGGCGGCGCCGGTGCCCGTCGGTGCCATGGCCGCTCTCGACTTCCTGCGTGCCGGTGGTGCAGGTCCGGGGCGTCGGGTGCTCGTCAACGGCGCCTCCGGGAGTGTCGGCACCTTCGCCGTGCAGATCGCCAAGCACCTCGGCTCACACGTCACCGGCGTGGCCGGCCCGTCGAACGTCGAGCTGGTCGCCTCCCTCGGTGCCGACGACGTGATCGACTACACGAGGGTGGATGTCACCGAGTCCGGTCGAACCTTCGACGTCGTCTTCGACGCCGTCGGGAAGACCTCCGAGAAGCAGGTTCGCGACCTGCTCGGCGAAGACGGACGGTTCGTCACCACGAGAACCCGCCGCTCGGAGACCCGCGACAGCCTTCTGGCCGTGCGCGACCTCCTCGCTACGGGCGCCATCACCGCCGTCATCGACCGCACGTACTCGCTCGCCGATGTCGCGGCTGCCCATCGACATGTCGAGACGGGCCACAAGAGCGGCAACGTCGTGATCCGCATCGACGGTTGAGGCACCCCTCGACGGGCGATGCGTCACTGGGCGCCGACGCCCGTCCGGGGTGGTCCCGAGCCACAGCGCCCTCTGGCCGATCTGGAGGCCACGCTGGAGGCCGGGTCTCAGGTGTCGTCGGGGGTGATCTCGAGGAAGGTGTCGGCGTTGCTGTTCGTGAACCGCCACTGAAGGCCGTACTTGTCTGCGAGCAGCGCCCGTGCGACTTCCACGTCGGCACCTTCGAGGAACCGGGCGGTGCCCGACACGACCATCTCGGACTTCACCTTGCCGCGGAAGCTCGACTTCACCATCGTGACCTGCGGATTGTTGCGGATCCGCTTCACCTTGCCGGTCGTGGCCGCCGTGGGAACCACGATGCCTTCGGCCGAGCGGGTGAACCACACCGTCGTGGGCACGGGAGTGCCGTCACGACGAAACGTGGTGAGGACGATGTATCGGCCGGTCAGCGCGTCGAGCGACATGGCCTCGAGGGTAGATCCGGCCGTCACCGCTCGAACCGAGGAACGAGCCTCGGCAGCGTCGATCCGATGTGTTGAATGTCACGTATTGCAGAACATGACACGATGTGATAGAAGTGTCATATGCCGGTGCTGACATCCACCATGAATGAACAAGGTCGCGTGGTGATCCCCTCGCTGATCCGCAAGGCCATGGGTATCAGCGGGCCTACGGATCTTCTGTTCCGTTACGAGGATGGTCGTCTCGTGGTCGAGACGATCGAATCCGCGGTCGTCGAGGTGCAGAAGGTCGCGGCCGGTTACGTGATGCCCGGTCGGTCGCTGGTCGACGAGTTGATCGAGGAGCGGCGGGCGGAAGCCTCCTCCGAGTGACGATCCTCGACGCCTCGGCGATCCTGGGTCTGCTGTTGGGAGAAGACCGTGCTGGTCCCGTTGTTGGCCACCTCTCCGATGCCGGGATTTCGGCGGTGAACGTCGCCGAGGTCGTCGGCAAGCTCGGTGACGTCGCCATGCCGCCCCAGATCGCAGCGGACCTCATCCACCGCCTGAACCTGCGGGTCGTCGAGTTCGACGAAGAGCAAGCCGTGATCGCAGGTGGCCTGAAACGCGAGACGGCGCATCTGGGGCTGTCGCTCGGCGATCGGGCGTGTCTTGCCACGGGTATTGCCGCAGGTGACCGCATCGTGACCCTGGATAGGGCCTGGGCGAGCCTCGACATCGCCGTCGAGATTCTCGTCCTGGGCTGACGCCACGGATCGGAACCACTCCGTTCTGGATACAGCCGAGCGCGGTGAGGGCGTCGAGGGGTCGGGATCAGTCCATCCCCTGGTGGCAGCTGGCGCGGGTCGGGATCGTTGGCCGGGAACGTCGACGTTGCGTGCCGGTCCCGAGGTCCATGAGTCTGCGAAACTCCTGCTACCAAGGGAGAAGGCATGGTGACATGATGAGCGACCAGCCCCCGGTGAGCCTCGCCCTCCAGGCGATTCGTGAACCGGACTTCGCCGATGCCGTGATCGTGAGCATCCCGCCATCCACCACAGGCCTCTCCACCGATCCGCGCTGGTGGGCCGAGCTCGTGTTCAGCGTGCGCACGGCACCGAAGTGGGTCGTCGCCCTGCTCGGTCTGCGACAGCTGCTCGTCGGCCTCATCGGCGTCAAGCGTGCCGACCGGTCGGTCTTCGACATCACGACCGTCGAGGGAACCGAGGCGTTGATCCATACCCATGACGATCACCTCGACTTCGCAGCGGGGGTGGCGATCGACATCGACCATCGACTGCTGACGGTGACCACCGCCGTGCGCTTCAACAACTGGCGCGGGCGCGTGTACTTCATCCCCGTATCCGTCCTCCACGGTCCCGTGACGCGGTCCATGGCCAGCCGAGCTGTGGCAATCGCCGGCTCGGAGGGCGATCGCGCCTGACGGCCGATGTCAGATGACGGACACGCCATGCGCAGTCGCATGGCGGACCTCGATCCCGCGTTGGGGCCCCGCCGCAGACGGTGTTGGTGGCGCCGGGGTGACGCGGTCCCTATCCGCCGCCAACCAGTAGCCCCAATACGAGGCTGAGTGCCAGTGACACGATCTGGAGACCGATCACGATGGCCAGAGCCACCAGAACGAAGTTCACCAGTCGATGCGCCCTTCGCACGTCCGGTTTCCAGTTCGCCTTACCGATGCGGACCGCAGCCCGGTGTCTGGTCGATGCGAACACGAGGCCGGCGAAGGGAAGGACGAAGATCGTGATGGCGTGCAGGAGACCCATCAGCAGGAGGAGGAATCCGATGCGGGCACTCTCCTCCTGGACGACGGCGGCGACGCCGGAGGGACCCGTCCATGTCGGATCGGGCTCGATCGGAATCGAGAACAGCACGAATCCGGCGAACACGAGGTAGTACGCGACGTCGAGCAGGGTGAGGAAGCGACCTCCGGTGCCCACGCCGGTACGAAAGATGTCATCTGCGTAGATGCGTCCGAAGCGGCGGATCGCAGGACCGACGACGATCACGATGGCGATCTCGATGGCGACGGCTGCGCTGACGATCGACCACCACGGGAGTGAAGCTGCACCGGGCTGTGGATTCCACCACGCCGCAAGCCACACGCCGATCGCTACGACGAACGCCACGATGCCCACGACGATGGTGCGCACCCTTCGGCGGTGCCGGGTGTCCTCATCGATCGACCGCTGCACCTTGGCGAACAGGTCGCGGCTCGGTTCGTAGGTCTCCGTTGCGCGCATGGCGTCGCGGAGGCGTTGTTCCATGGTCATTGGAGGCCCTCCAATCTGGACTTGAGAGACGCCATCCCGCGCCGGCAGTGGGTCTTGACGGAGTTCTTCGATATCCGGAGTGTCTCGGCGATCTCGGCCTCCGAGAGATCGAGGTAGTACCGCAACACGAGGCAATCGCGTTGTCGGCCGGGAAGGTCGCGGAGGGCCTCGACCACCTCTCCCTGGTCCTCGCCGCGCACGATGCGGTCCTCGGGGGTCGGGACGAGGCCGCCGGTCGTCAACGACCCCTGGTGGCGAAGGGACATCATCCCTCGGCGGTTGTGGTCCCGAGCGAGGTTGAGGACGATCGACCGCATGTACGGCGCGGCCTTGGCGGCATCGTTGATGCGATGGGCGCTGCGGTGCAGCCGGATGAATGCCTCCTGGAGGATGTCCTCTGCGGCGGTTCGGTCGTCGGTGAACAGCCTGGCAAGCCGAAGGAGGGCGACGCCCTCGCGCTCGTAGAGGTCGGCGACGAGGGCATCTCGGTCGATCTCGACCGTCATGGGGGCGGCGATTTCACGTTCCATCGATGCTACAGACGATCCTCGGGGCCCATCGGGTGACGAGAACCCCGGAGAGGGGGAGACGCCGTGTCTCCCCCTCTCCCGCCGTGCGATCTCAGTTCAGGTCCGCACACGCGATCCGGATGCCGGTCACCGGCTGGTGGATCACGATCGATTGGGCCTCCGGACGTGCCCAGTGGCTGTGGGATGCCGCGCCCCAGCCGATGCCGCGCCGATTCGTGTCGACGAGTGGCCAGATCTCGTTGACGGGGTCAACGGCGCCTCCGACCTCGTGCTGGTAGTGGCCACCTCCGCCAGAGGCGCACGATGCGTTGTGGACATGGGTGCCGTAGGACGTGGTCGGATCGAGCCCGCGCACCAGGACGCGCACGATGGTCCTCCCGTCGTCACCGACAGGCAGCCGCACCATGACGGCGACGCCCTTGATGTCGTATCCGGCAGCCGTGCCTGCCGCCGTGGTCCCGATGCGGCCAGTCGTGACCTCGGCTCCCGTTGCGTCGGCCTGCGCCGCGACCATGAACACCGAGATCATGGCGACAACGGCCACGAGCACCATTCGCAGGCGGATTCTTCGCCTTGTCGTTTCCATTGTGTTCCTCCTTCGTGCCCGCGCGAGGCAGGCAGCGGTTCACCGGCGACTTGCCGGATCGGTTGCACGGTGGCGTCGGGGTGGACGCCGGGTGGGGTGCCGCGTCAGGCGGCGTTGGCCTCGATGTCGTCGTCGAGGCTGGCATTGAGGGAGAGGAGCCTGCCGATGATCGGCAGGGTGATGACGTTGAGGCCATGGAGGAGGCCCATCAGGATGAGAAGGCCGGCCAACCGCACCGTCTCGGACTGGAGCTGCGCCGCGTTGACGGTTTCCCCCCACTCGAACGGCGGCTCGAAGTTGATCGTCAGGAGGATGTAGGCGCCGAAGATGAGGTAGTACGCGACATCCATCAGCACGAGGTAGCTCTTACCGGTTCGAGGGTTCGCCACGAAGACGTCCGCCGCGTAGCTCTTGCCGTAGCGCTTGATCAGCGGACCGAGTACCACGACGATCACCAGGAGCGCCAGGGTCGTGATCAGCTCGAGGATCCACCATTCCATGTCGTTCTCCGATCGCGTATCCGTTTCATCATGACAGACGGTCGACCTCGGCGAATGGGTGACAAGCGATCGCGATGTTCGGTGGGATCGGCTCCGACCGGCGTCGGTGGGGCGTCGAGCGGTCGGGCGTCCGGGGTGGAACCGATCGGATCACCCCGGACACCGCCCGTGATCAGCCCTCGATTGTGAGTGTGCCTGCCATGCCAGACGTGCCGTCCCAGTGGAGGGAGCAGAAGTAGTCGTAGGTCCCGGCGGGTGCATCGCCCAGCTCGACCAGCGCCGAACTCCCGGGTCCCACCGACACGAAGACGTCGAGGGCCTCGATGGTGATGTCATGCACGAACGGATCCGAGTTCTTCACGAGCAGCGTCGCGTTGGCGGCAACCAAAGACGGGTCGGGGGCGAACTCGAACTTGGTCATCTCGATGAGCTCGGCACCGGCGGCCTCGCTGTCGGACACGTCCTGGCGGGTGACGAGGAACCCGGTGATCGACACCACCGCCGCCACACCGACGATGCCTGCGACGACGATCGGTAGGCGCTGCTCGGCCCGCGTGGCACCCTCCCTGCCCTTGCGGCTGGCGATGATCGCCCTGATGCCCCCGACGAGTGACAGGACCACGCCCATCACGTAGGCGACGGCGGCGATGAACTCGATGGGGCTGAACACGTGGAACAGGCCGAACGCGAAGAAGAACCCGCTGAGGGATATCACGGTGCCGACCAACCCGATGGCCCTGGCCCACTGCGTGTCGAATCGCCATGTGACGAGGGTCGCCGCCCCTACGAGGACCATCATGCCGATGAAGATGCCGACCTCGTCGCCGTCGAGGAGCGTCAACGAGACCACCACCACGGCGACGAACGCCGCCGTGATCGTGGCCAGTCCTACGGTCTGGGTGGTTGCGTGGGTCGTGCGCTGTTGGGATGTCACGAGGTTTCCTTTCGTCGAATCCGTGGCTGGATGTGCGCCTCTAGATGTGGGCGTCCTCGCGTCGGTGGCCTGATGCCAGCTCGGCGAGGACCGTGGGTTGGATGTCTGGTGCGGTGGCAACCGCCACCGTGACGGGAGTCGTGGCTCGCAACGTCGAGGTGCGGATGCCGCCCTCGATGAGGGCCCGCTCGCCCAGGATCGAACCGGGACCCACCTCGGCGACGGCTTCGCCGTCGACCTCGACGGACAACACACCGTCGAGGAGCACGAACATCTCCGAGCCCGGATCGCCCTGGTCGGTGAGGGTCGTGTCCGCCGCCAGCCGGCGGATCTTCGGCTTCTTGCCTTCCCGCATGATCTGGAGCGAGAGCTGCCGCTCGAGTTGGGTCTCGACCGCCGTGACGATCGCCGGGGAGTCCGCGTCTCCCCACGGGGTGTTGTCGCCGAAGCTCTCCTGGGTCCATCCCTTGAAGTCGATCATGCCGCTCTTGGCGACCAGATCGTTGGCGTCGTCGTAGATCCAGTGCCGTGGCATCTTCGACGCACCGGCGACCGCATGGTCGTGGGAGCCGTCGGCCCGCAGCGTGAGGCTGAGGGTCGTCCACACCGTGGGGGCGACGATCTTGAGGAACGGCGGCCGGTTGATGCGGCGAGGTAGCGGTGCCCCGGTCCGTCCACCCGTCGTCTGGGTGAAGGTGGCGGTGGTGGCCGTGATGATCGGATCGGTCCGCAGGTCGGGGAACGACACCGCAGGGATCGTGATGCTGCCGACACCGAGTGCCACCGTCGTCGAGCCCATGTGGCCCTTGCCCGAATAGCCGGCGTCCACGACGCGGCCGTCGGCGACCTCGATCCACGCACGCAGCTCGTTGGCGAACCGGAACCGATCCGCCACACGGAGGGCCTCGAGGTCGTCGATGTGGTCGGGGAGTGGGTCGTCGTAGTGGCCGATCCGAGATCGACCGGGACACGGAGCGGACCCGTCATGGCCTCGGATGGGATCCACGAGACGGACGTGACAGATGACTCGATACGCATGGGGCTCCTCCTTGAGCCCCTGCACCGTGTCACGATCCGGCGGTGCGAACCAGCGTGGTGCCCACCGTCGTCGACGGGTGCCAGCACCACCCCCGATGGGGCGTCTGCACGCTGGCCGCAACGGCTCGGCACGCGACAGACTGTGGTCCGTACACTCGTCGACCGGAGAGAAGACCCATGCCCATCTCGGTGTTCCTCGCTGACGACAACCTCATCGTGAGGGAAGGCGTCAAAGCGCTGCTCGACCTCGAGGACGATCTCGACATCGTCGGGCAAGCCGCCGACTACGACGGCCTCGTGGCTGGCGCCGAGTCGACGAACCCGAACGTCATCGTCACCGACATCCGCATGCCGCCCGACTTCTCGCGAGAGGGGATCGAGGCTGCCAAGGAGGTGCGCAGGCGCCATCCGGGGACGGGCATCGTGATCCTGTCCCAGTTCGACGACCCCGACTACGCCATCTCCCTGCTGTCGGACGGAGCCGCCGGGTATGCGTACCTCCTCAAGGACCGTGTCGGGGAAGGGAACCAGCTGGCGCGTGCCGTGCGCGAGGTCGCTGCAGGGGGATCGGTGCTCGACCCGAAGATCGTCGACGGGCTCACCACACCTGTGAGGCAGGACGCCACGCTCTCGCCGGCGGAGGAGGAACTTCTCCAGATGGTCGCCGAGGGCCGCACCGTCAACGCCATCGCCGGGCACCTCAAGACCACGCCGGCTGCAGCCGATGCGGCGATCGAGGACCTGTTCCGGCAGGCTCGCACAGGGCCTCACATCCGGGAGCTGCCGACAGCCTGCAACGCCTGCGCACGCTCCAGAAGGCGATCGTCGATCGCAAGGAACAGGGCGAGTCGCTCAGCCGCCTCCTCCCTGGTGGCGTCGCCGCCCAGATCATCGACGGTGGACGGCAACCGGGCGAGACCGAGGAGCTCGTCGTCACCGTGTTGATGTCCGACATCCGTGGCTACACGACGATCGCCGAGCACACCGACCCATCGGTGCTCGCCGTCCAGCTCAACGAGCACCGTGGCGCGATGAACCGAGCCATCCTCGGACACGACGGAACGGTGATGCAGTTCGTCGGTGACGCGGTCATGGCTGTCTTCGGGGCCCCGGTTCCCCAGGCCGACCATGCAGGACTCGCGGTGCAGGCTGCCGCAGCGATGCACGCTGCGCAACACGACCTCAACGCCCAGTGGCTCGCCGAGGGCAAGGAAGCATTCGGGCTGGGGATCGGCCTGTCGACGGGCCTCGTTGCTGCCGCCCTCCTCGGATCCGAGGAACGCCTCGAGTACACCCTCGTCGGCGACACGGTGAATCTCACCCAGCGTCTCCAACAGTGGGCGGAACCCGGTGAGACCGTTCTCAGTCTTCCGACGTGGGAGGGGCTTGACGGTGATCGCCCCGATGCCGACGAACTGGTGCCAGAACTCGTCAAGGGCCGTGACACCCCGGTGTCCGCGTTCCGGTTTCCAAGGAGGGCAGGATGACCATGCCCGAAGCCGTCCGTGTCCGGTTCGGACGATGGATGACCGGTATCTCGATCATCGTGATTCTCGTTTCGCTCGCCGCTGTCGCGATGCTCGGACGATGGGAGATCGCGTCAACCGTGCTCGCTCCGACGAACGGGCTCCTCGGGGCAGGGTTTGGCGCACTTGCGTGGACGGTGCTCCCCAAACAGCCTCGGAACGGTGCCGTCTGGACATACGCGTGGATATCGTTCTTCGCGGCGGTCTTCGTTGGCTTTCTCCTGGTCCTGGTATCGACGGCCCCTTCTGCGGTGTTGGACAACTTCGACAATCCGGACTTGACCGGCACGCCGTTCATATCGGAGTTCGCTGTCAGCATCATGCTCTGGGCGTGGATTCCGGCAACGATCTTGCCACTCACTCTGGGGCTCCTGCTGTTCCCCGACGGACAACCGCCGTCGCCTCGATGGCGTTGGGTAGGCTGGCTCACGATCGGGACCATGTCTGTCGCGGTCGTCGCCCAATGGGTGCTGTTCAGTCCGTGGAGTACCGTCCCCATGGACACCTATGAGACTCCACTGGGCATGGTTGTCGAATCGCTCCTCATCGCCTTGAGCGTCATTGGCCTGGTGTGTGTTGCATCGCTGATCGTGCGCTATCGACGGGGCGGATCCCAGCTTCGTCGTCAGGTTCGATGGATCGCAGTGGGAGGGTTGCTGTTCATTGTCGGTGATGGGTTTGTCATCGCCACGGCAGGCGGATTCTCGATCTCGGGTGACGACGTCCTCATCACTGCGATCTATGTGATTACGACCGTGGTCCTGGTGGGTTCGTTCTGGGTAGCAATCACGAGATACCGCTTGTACGACATCGACATCGTGATCTCGAAGTCCCTGACGTATGGCGCCCTCGCTGTGTTCATCACGGGCGTCTATGCGTTGGTGGTGGTGGGAATCGGATCGGTGGTGGGCGGGGGCGATGAGCCGAGCCTCGCGTTGTCGATCACGGCGGTGGCGGTGGTGGCGGTGGCGTTCGAGCCGGTACGTCGGCGGGTGCAGCATTGGGCGAACGTCGTGGTGTATGGCAAACGAGCGACGCCGTATGAGGTGTTGGCGAGTGCCACGGCCCGCCTGTCGGATACCAGTGATCCCGATGAGGCCCTGGCCATGGTGGCGCAGCTCGTGGTTGACGGCACGGGTGCTCTCGAGGCGGTGTTGTGGCTCAAGGTCGGAGATGTGATGTATCCGCGTGCGTCGTCACCCGAGGGTGTCATGGCTGATTTGGGCCCGGTTTCGGGTGAGGATGCGGTGGCGGTGATTCCGGGTGATCGTGTGGTGGCGGTACGTCATCGGGGTGATGTGCTCGGTGCGTTGAGCATCTCCAAGGGCAGGGGTGATGCGGTGACAGGGCCCGATGAGAAGGTGCTCGAGGACGTGGCGGCAGGTGCCGGCGTCCTGCTGCGCAACATGGGGCTCAACGCCGAGTTGGCTGAACGGGCCGAGCAGTTGCGCGTGTCGCGGCGTCGGTTGGTGGCTGCCCAGGATGCTGAGCGCCGCAGGTTGGAGCGTGATCTGCATGACGGTGCCCAGCAGCAGGTGGTGGCGTTGAAGGTGAAGCTGGGCATCGCCCGAACCTTGGCCGAGCGTGAGGGGGCGGAGTCCGTTGCCGGACTCGTGGCGTCGCTGTCCGACACGACCCAGGAGGCCGTGGATGGGATGCGTGCGGTGGCCCACGGGATCTACCCGCCGTTGTTGGAGGCCGAGGGGTTGGATGCGGCACTGGCGTCGGCGAGGCGCACCGTTGCGATCCCGGTCGACATCGCTGCCGAGCGCATCGTCCGCTATGAGCGATCCGTCGAGGAGAGCATCTACTTCTGTGTGCTTGGTGTCGTCGCCGAGGCTGCCGATGCCGGGGCAACCCGTGTGACCGTCAGGCTCCACGGTGGTTCCGACGCCGTCCGCTTCTCCGTCGACGCCGACAGTGCCGTCGGGGATCTGGTCGCCGTCGAGGACCGAGTCGATGCGCTCAACGGCACCGTTCACATCGACCGCGGGACCGGCCGCACAGTCGTCGCGGGTGAACTTCCCGCGCGTTCCCGCTCCTTGGAGCCCGCATGAGCGATCGCCTGTGCCTGTCGGCCCCGGATGCCTTCGTGCAGGACGTCGCACCATGACGACGGTCGCGAGGAGGCGCAGCGCGACCGCCGCTTGGCTGGTCACCGCCGCCGTTGCGCTCGCAGCCCTGGGTCTCGAGATCGCCTATCGGCTCCTGACCGAGGAGGCAACGCTCTCGATCGGCGACTTCCTGTGGACGATCGTTCCGATCCCGTTCGCCGCCCTCGGAGCGCTGATCGTCTCGCGGCAGCCGGGGAACCGTGTCGGCTTGATCCTGCTCGTGATCGGGGCGGGCATGACCCTCAGCAATCTCAGTGACGCCGTGTTCTTCTTCATCGATGAACCGCCGACCACGATGTCGCCGGCGCTCTTCGCGGCCCTCTGGTACAACAACTATGCGTGGGCGACGTTCTTCTTCCCGATGTTCATGTTGCTCTACGTGTTCCCCACCGGGTCGTTGCTCTCCCGACGGTGGAGGTGGGCGCCCCGTCTGGCCGTTGCCCTGTTCGGAATCCTCGTCGTCAGCTCACTGGTAGGGGAGGAGATCGGACCGACGTCCGAGGCGTGGTTCGTGGAGAACCCGATCGGATTCGTCGGGGACGACGCCTTCGGTCCGGTGTTTCTGGCGTTCCTCGTCGGTTTGCTCGTCCTCCTCGCTGGGGGAGCCGTTGCGATGGTCGTGCGGTACCGGAGGGCACCAAGCGTCGAAAAGGAGCAGATCAAGTGGGTGCTCTTCGGCTTCTTCGTGTTCGGCATGGCGTGGGTGATCGCGTTCTTCCTGGAGTCGTGGGGCTCGGGCATCGTCGGACTCCTGCTGGTCCTGGGCATCAGCGTCATCCCGACGGTCATCACCATCGCCGTTCTGAGGTTCCATCTCTATGACATCGATGTCGTGATCTCCAAGACGGTCACGTACGGTGTCCTGGTTGCGTTCATCGGTTTGGTGTATGTGGGGATCGTCGTCGGTTTGGGTGAGCTGATCGGTGGGGATGAGGGCACGGGTTTGGGCTTGTCGGTGGCGGCGACGGCGGTGGTGGCGACGGGGTTCCAGCCGGTGCGTGTGCGGGTGGAGCGTTTGGCGAATCGATTGGTGTACGGGAAGCGTGCAACGCCCTATGAGGTGTTGGCGTCGTTCTCGCATCGGGCGACGGATGAATCCGATGAGGATGTGTTGGCTCGGATCCCTCGGCTGATCGTCGATGGGACGGGCGCTGCGGGGGCAGTGGTGTGGGTGCGTTCGGGTGACGGGTTCCGCTCAGCGTCGGCGTGGCCCGAGGTCGATGGAGTGCGGCGCCTGGAGGGGTCCGTGTTCGATGATCCCGAGGCGGAATTGTCGTTGCCGGTGTTCCACGATGGTGAGTTGTTGGGCGGGATCTCGATGACGGCTGCTCGCGGTGGAGCGATCACGCCCCCAGAGCTCGAATTGGTGGAGAGTCTTGCTGATGGGTTGGGGTTGACGTTGCGCAATGCGCGTCTCACAGCGGCGTTGCGTCGTCAGGTCAAGGATCTGCAGCGGTCGCGTGACCGGATCGTGTCTGCGGCTGATGCGGCGCGTCGGTCGCTCGAGCATGATCTCGATTCGGGTCCCCAGCAGCAGTTGGTGGCGGTGAAGGTGAAGCTGGGTCCGGTCCGCAAGTTGGCCGAGGACGCCGGAGCCACCCGAACTGCGGGTCTGCTTGCCGACATCGAGGCCCAGGCGGGGGACGCGATCCAGGCGGTGCGTGATTTCGCTGCGGGGGTGTATCCGCCGTTGTTGGGTGCCGAGGGCCTCACGGTGGCGTTGGCGCAAGAGACCCGCAAGGCCGCTGTGTCGGTGGTTCTCGAGTCCGACGATGTGGGCCGCTATCCGCGTGACGTCGAGTCTGCCGTGTACTTCTCGATCCTCGAAGCGCTCCAGAACACGGCCAAGTATGCGGAGGCGTCTCGTGCCACGGTGCGGCTCACGGCACGCAACGGTGACCTGCGGTTCGAGGTATCCGACGATGGGCGAGGCTTCGATCCGGCAACCATCGAACGCGGGGCGGGCCTCAGCGGGATCGTCGATCGCATCGACACCATCGGCGGCACCTGGACCATCACCTCGACTCCCGGACACGGCACCACCATCACCGGATCCATACCGGTCAGCGACCCCGTACCGGCCTAGCCAGACTGGGCGAGCTCCCACATCTCGGCCAGGGTGTCGAAGCTGAACTGCGACTTCGGGATGAACCCGACCGCACCCGCGGCGACGGCCATGCCGACGTAGTCGCCGGACTCGTGGGTCGACATGACGATGACGGCCGGGGCGTCGGGGAGGGCGCTGATCCGGCGGGTGGTCTCGATGCCATCGATCCCCGGCATCTGGACGTCCATGAGCACGAGGTCGGGCTCGAGCTGGGAGACGAGCTCGATGGCCTCAGGGCCGTTCACGGCCTCGCCGGCCACCTCGAACCCATCGGTCATCTCGACCACCATCCGCGACGCCTCGCGGAACGGCAGTTGATCGTCGACGATCAACACTCGCACGTTGTCCATGGCCACCTCCACTCCTGCATCATGACCGCTCGGTTCACCGGGAGCCATGGTGCTCGCCACCCTTCGCGGGTGGGGTCAGCACTACCTCAGCGGCGGACCTCGGACAGGTACACGAGGACGGCCCGCACCCTGCGGTTGCTGTCGGCCTCCTGGGTGAGGTCGAGTTTCATGAAGATGGAGTTGATGTGCTTCTCGACCGACCGTGGCGAGATGAACAGTGCCTCGCCGATGGCGGCGTTGCTCTGGCCCTGGGCCATGTGGGAGAGCACCTCGACCTCGCGTTCGGTGAGACGGTCGAGGATGGTCGGTGCATCGCCGGTCCGTGCGGTGATGAGGGCATCGACCACCTGGGGATCGATCACCGAACCACCCTCGTGCACGCGATGGATCGCCGCAGCGAGCTCGTCGGGATCCGCGACCCGTTCCTTGAGGAGGTACGCACGGCCGTGCGTCCCGGCCTCGAACAGGTGCATGGCGTACTCCGGCTCGACGTATTGGCTCAACACGACGACGCCCATGTCGGGGTGGGTGTCCCGGAACCCGTTGGCGGCCCGGATGCCCTCGTCCGTCTGGGTGGGCGGCATCCTGATGTCGGTGACCACCACGTCGGGACCGTGCTCGGCGACGGCCGCGACGAGGTCGTCGAAGTCGGCGCACACGGCGACCAGATCGATCTCGTCGTGGAGCGCGAGGACCGACAAGATGCCCTCGCGCATCAGCACACTGTCCTCGGCGACGATCACCCGCAATCCCATGGCGGCACTGTACTTCGATCGAGTCGAGCGCACTCGATGTCGCTCCTGGCGGCAGTTCCTGCCCGGATGTGCTGGAGAGTGGGAAATCTGCACCTGACAGGGGTCTTGAGCCTCCGGTCAGGATCCGTATGGTTGAACCAAGATGCGGTCCTTGGCCATCGTCGTCCTGGCGGTTGCCGCTGCGTGTGTCGGGGGATGCACCACGGTCGGGAGCACGCCTGCAACGGCACCCGTCACGACCGCGCCTCCATCCACCACCTCGACCACCTCATCCGACGTGGTGTCCACCACCACGACCGAACCCACGACCACCACCCTCGACCGCCTAACGGAGGTGACCGCCATCTTCACCGACCTGGAACAACGCCGCCTCGAGGCCATCTACACCGGTGACGTGGACGCTTTCACCGCGCTCTTCGCCGACACCCCCTACCTGGATCGAAGCCTCGAGGTCTTCGATCTGATGGAGCCCGGCCCGGTGCCTGACGATCAGGATCGAGGTCCTCGAGGTGCATGCGGGACGACGACCGACTGTCTTGGCGCATGTTACTACGACGCTTCTCGACCGAGGATGGCGACAGCCTCCGCCATCGACGGCAGTGCTTCGGCCAGCGGCCGATGGCCCTCGGTACGCGTTCACGCAATGAGGGGAAGGGGGGGTGGCTGTGCGACGGGCCGCATCCGTTGCTCGTCATAGCGGTCTCGCGGCTGGCGCTGTCTGGATGCAGCAGCCTCGGCGTGCGCGCGGACGACTGCTGGACAGATCCGGTCGATGGAACGCGTTGATGTGCGCGCCTTCCGGGTCCGACACTGATCCCGGGACCGGGGTCGATCAGCCGCCGGGCGACGGTGATCCGTCGAAGCGGTACCTCCACACGAGGACGGATCCTGTCGATCGGGGACTGCTACGTGTGGTCGGACATCCCTGGTGGGTTGGATGCGTGGGATCCGTCGAACGATCCGGCCGTCATCGCCATCGCCACCACGCTGCCCGCCTGTCCGCCGACACCGGTGGTGGATCCCGAGGTGCGGGCATGGCAGGTGTTCCGATCGTGGGACCTCGACCCACCGGCGCCGACCATCACCCCCGAGGTGGCAGGCATCACCGGCCTCGACAGCCACATCACGGCGCCCCCACCGCCCGTCATCGTCCACAGTGAGGTGCTGCCAGACGGGCGCACCCTCGAGGTGCGGGCACGGGTGGCGCTCGTGGCGGTCGACTGGGGCGATGGTGCCGTCACCGAACACGACCCCGACACGGTCACCGGATACCCGGACGGATCAGCGGCCCATGCCTATCGGCTCAAGACGTGCACCGCCGAGTATCGGCGGGATCATCCCTCCGGCGGGTTGTGCCACCCGACCCTCGACGCCTACACCGTCTCAGTGACCCACACCTGGGTGGGGGAGTACCGGGTGGGCGGATCCTGGATCGCCCTCGGAGCCCTCGACCGTGCTGCAGCGATCAGCTACGACGTCGACGAGGCCCGGGGCGTCCCGATCCGGCCGTGATCAGCGATCGATCAGCTGCACTGCACCACGCCGCCGTCGTCGACGGTGGTCGCCGGCAGGTTGTAGGCCGTCAGCCCGGGTTCGAACTCGGGCGTTTCGACGACGGTGTCGAAGGGGACAGCCGACGTCTGACCCTCCGCTCCATCGACCGTGACGATCTCGAGGGTGCCGAAGAGGTTCGCCACCGTGTCGACCGGGACCTCCGTGAGGTAGTAGAGCAACGATCCGCAGGCATAGACACCGAGCGGCGCCTCGGCGAGCTTCGGGACACCGTTGCAGATCTCGTCGACCGTTCCCTCATGCGGCGAGTTGGTGATGTAGTTGAACCCGGTGGATTCCTGCGCCGAGTTGCCGGCACATATCGGTGTGCCGTCGCTGGCATCGAAGCCGCGATAGAGGATCACGTAGCGACCGTCCCACTGATACCAGTGTGCCTGCACAGACCCGGCTGGGAACAACTCGGCACCGCCAGCGGAGTACGGCTGGAGCTCGGCCATCAACGGCGTCTCGGCAACCTCGTATGCGTCCACGGCCTCCGTCGTGGTCGTCGCGGCTTCGGTGGTGGTGGTCGCTGCCGTCGTGGTGGTTGTCGCTTCGGTTGTCGTGGTGGCGGCGGTTGTCGTGGTCGTATCGGGTGCAGCCGTGGTCGTGGTGTCGCCGGAATCATCCGACGAACACGCAGCGGCCACGGCCCCAATGAGGACGAGTAGAACGAGCAATCGGAGCTTCACGGGCACCCTCCAGAGTCAGCCTGCCCCACGAACCTAGCCGCCTCGACCCGTCGCCGCCCAGATTCTTCCTGTTGGTGGGTGCTTCGGGCTCACCCGGCCAGGCCGAGTATTCGCCCGATCGCTTCGGGGGCGATCACCACGAGTTGGGCCCTCGGGCGGGACAGGCCGATGTAGGCGAGGGCACGGTCGCGGTCCTTCTCGAGCCGCTCGAGGATGACGATGGCTGCCGAGGCCTCGAGTCCCTTGTGGCGGTGGATCGTGTCGACGGCGACCCCATCGGTGCGGTCGTCGATGGTCTCGATGGCGACGCCTGCTGCCGTCGTTCCTACGAGGCTGTCCTTCATTTCCCGCGACTGGGTGAGGATCACGACCTCGTCGGTGGCGAGGTTGCCCTCGTTGACGAGCCGGTGCAACACACCCCGCAGGGCCTTCACGATGCCCTCGGCTGACTCGACGGCGATGAACTCGGGTTCGGGACCGTCGGTGCCGCCGGGTGCAGGCTCGTCGCCGTAGATGCGAGCGACGACGGCGGCGATCTGGTTCGTGTTCCGGCAGTTGAGATCGAGCTCGTACTCCACCATGTCGTGCGGTGGCTCCCAGGCGTCGCGATAGATCGCCTGGTGCGGATCGGCGAAGACCATGAACAGGCCGTCGTCGGGTTGCTCCATGGCACCTTCGAGTGCCATGAACCACGAGTCGTCGAAGTCCTGACCCTCGTCGACGATCACCGCATCGCAGCGGAACCCGTTGCTGGCGAACGACTCGAGGACCGCCTCACCGGCCGGGTCGTCCCACCACTGCGGATCGGGATGCTCGGGGAAGGGCGTCCCGGCCGCCGTGATCCACTCGTGCGCCAAGACGTGGAACGAACCCGCCGTCACGTTCTCCGACACCCTCGAAGTCACGGCGGAGCGCATCGCCCAGCGGTCGGTTGAAACACGTCAGCACCACTCGGAATCCGTCGGCGGCGAGTCTGCGGGCACGTTCGGCAGCGAGCACCGTCTTGCCCGTCCCTGCTCCTCCGTACACGAGCACCCGTCGTGCCCGCTTCAACCCGTCGAGGGCGCGGCGCTGGGTGGCGGTGAGCTCCACCTGCCTCGCATGGATGTCCGCGATGTCGTCGGCAAGGGTGTGGCGCACCGTGATGGTCGGTGCCAGGCGGTCCGTGACCGCGGCCAACGAGCCATCGTCGATGCGTCGGTGCAGGTTCCACCGGTTGACGATCTCATTGACCGCTGCGGTTGGTGAACCCAGGTCGTCGCGGTCGAGGAGCAACTCGTCGGGTGCAGCGGCTGACAATCCCCCGAGAGACGGATATCCGGAAACCACACGGCGTGGCCTGCCTCGAGCCACGGAAGATCGGGGATCGATCCCCGCAGGTATGCCACGAGGGCGTGCTTGGAGGCAACGGCCTGCTCAACCGGGTCGATCGGTTCCCTCCGGCTTTGCCGGTGGTCACCCAGTCCCCGTCGACGATCCGGATCGACCCGCCTTTCACCTCGATGACGATCAGGCCGTGGGCAGGATGCAGGAGGACGAAGTCGGCTTCGCCGTCACCCTGTTTGCCGTTGCGTAGCGACTGCCACGCCACCGAATGGAAGACCCGCCACGGGTCGGCCAGTTTGTTGAGCGCAGCGAAGACCGCCTTCTCCGAAGGCGGAGCCGACGCCGGAACCTGTGCGGGATACATCGTGGCCATCGCCCCGATTGTCCCACGAGATGCCCCGGACCCTCGTCACCGACGAGGTTCGACGACCTTCGGTGACTTCAGAACCCCGGCGGTGACGCCGGTCGGCTGCGATGGACCACATATCCGAGAACGCCGCCGAACGGGATCGCCCAGACACCCATGGTGACGACCGAGATCGGATCACCCCATCCGATCCATCCGATCAATCCGCCGAGGACGGTCGCACCTACCGCTCCGACGATCACCGGCAGCCTGGCCGACCCGAGGCCGCGCCAGAAGGGCTCACCGTGGAATCGGGTCCCGGACATCGCTCCGATGAACGCGCCGACGGGAACGAACCCCACCATCGCGACGGCGATCGACGTCAGGCCTTCCCATCCCGTTGGCTCGTCGAAGCTCGCAGCAGCGCGAGCGATGATCGTGCCGACGAAGAAGGCGATCACCATGCCGACCAGTGCACCGATGATCACCATCGACGCATCCGTGCCTCGGAACACGCCCTGCCGTTCGCCTCCATCGAGCGATGGCCCTCCTCCGGATGGGGTCATCTCATGTAGGTGATCGACGCCGCATCCTCGAGGCGGGGCCGGGCGATCGCGTAGTACAGGACCACGCCGATCACGGACACGAACACGACGAGCAGCACCCATATGAGCTGGTTCTGTCCCGCCGCGTCCCACTCGGCACGTGGCCGTCGGGCGATGTCGACGAGGGCAATGATCGTGACGATGGGGATCGCAACGAACGCGATCAAGAAGACGATGCCGATACCAGCCATGAAGCGGTGACCCTCCCGGGTGGGGGCTCACGAGATGTGAGCGATGCGCGGATCGTATGGCGTTTCGCGCTGGCGGTCAATGGGCAGTATCGAGTGTGGCCAGTCCCCCTTTGAAGGGGGACGGCAGAGGAGCGAAGCGACGATGCAGGGGGATCGGCAGACCTGCGAAGACGCGGGCTGTTCGGGTGGTGGATCGAACTGGTAAGGACGACGGTTGAGGCGTGATCCGTTGCCAAACGATCGTTTGTGGCAGACTCGGGTCTGGAGCGGGGGGCTCGTGGGTCAAACGACCGGTCTCGCCCCCGCCGGATGGCGCGCTGGGGCCCGAACCCAGCGGGTTGGAGGCGATGGATGCCGTCCCAGATGACGGATTGGGCGCTTGCCGCCCTTTCCCCCATCGTCCTGTTCTTCTTCGTGCAGTACGACTCCGCCCCACGCACCGAAGGCTGGTCCATCGGGGGTCTGACGAGTTGGTACTCGAGCACGACGGGCATCGTCTCTCCCATCCCGGTCGTGTCGATGGTGACGGTGGCTGAAGCACCTGCCCACCTGCCACGATCAGGGGTGGAACCACCATGAACCCATACCTGGCCCACACGAAGAAGATCGCCGACGCGACACCGCCGAACCGCAACCGGGTCGTCGACACGGTGCGCGCGGGGGCGATCCTGGTGGTGGTGTTCGGTCACTGGCTCGCCGCGTCGATATGGCTCCAGGCCAACGACGAGATCGCGTTGAAGAACTCCCTCGAGTGGATCCCGTATGCGGGGTGGGTCACCTGGGTGGTGCAGGTCATGCCGATCTTCTTCCTGGTCGGCGGCTATGCGAACGGACGGGCGCTGGCGTCCAAGGGTGACGCGTTCGAGTACGGCGATTGGGTGACGCGCCGTGTCCGTCGCCTGTTCACGCCGGTGATCCCGTTGCTCGTGGTGTGGACGATCCTCATCGTCGCCCTGGGCCCGTTCATCCCGACCGACGTGGTGCGGGCGGGTGCGATGTCGGCGACGGTGCCCGTGTGGTTCATCGCCGTGTATGTCGCCATCACCGCAGTGGCTCCGATGGCCTATCGATGGTGGGCTTCGGCGGGCCTGTGGTCGGTGGTCGCCCTCGGTGGGGCAGCGATCGTCGTCGACTACCTGCGGTTCGCCATCGATGTACCCGGTGTGGGCTGGATCAACTTCCTGTTCGTGTGGCTTGCGGTCCACCAGGTCGGGTTCTGGTGGGCTTCCCGTGAACGTGACGACAACACCATCGCACCGGCCTTGGGTATGGCGATCGCTGCCGGCTCGCTCGGTGTGCTCATCGCCGTGACGTGGTCAGGGTGGTATCCCGTCGCCATGGTGGGGGTGCCAGGTGCCGAGGTGACGAACATGACACCTCCGACGTTTGCGATGTTCCTCCTCGGCATGATGCAGGCGGGCATCATCTGGGCGGCATCGGGACCTATCAGCCGGTTCGCCCGCCGCAGCCGTCCGTGGCACGGCGTCGTTGCGGTGTCCGGCGTGATGATGACCATCTACCTGTGGCACCTCACCGCGATGACCCTCGTGGCTTCGGTGTTCCTGTTCGCCTTCGACGGGAGGGCCTTCAGGATCGAGCCGGGCACGACGGAGTGGTGGCTCACCCGCCCCATATGGGTCGCGGTGCTCGTCGCGGTCACGCTCGCCCTGGTGGCCGTGTTCGCCCGGTTCGAGTGGCGGGTGCGCGACACCCCACCCCCGGCACGTACCGGGTATGTGATCGCCGGTGTGCTCCTCGTTGCCGGAGCCACGGCGTCGGTGTCGTACTTCGGCCTCGCGGCGGCGGATGCCACGGTGAACTGGATCATCCCGATCGCTGCGTTCGCCGGCGCGGGCATCATGGGTGCCTACCCGGCACGCCGGAGGAAGAAGCCCGAGACGGCCGATACCGACGAACCCGCCGACGCCAGCTGAGAGGTGCCGGGGTCTAGAGAATGTGCACGACGAACGTCGACGCGAGGATCGCCGTGCTGTTCGAGGCGATATGGACGAGGATCGGCGCCACGATCGAGCCTGCGTAGAGCCGGAGCCACACGAACCCGAGTCCTGCGATGAAGGTGGACACCACGGCAGCGACGACGGGCTCCCACGATCCGCCCAGGGCGTCGCCGATGGGGTTCGTCTCGATGGCGTCGATGGCGGGCAGGATGTGCCAGATCCCGAACAGCAGCGATGACCACACTGCGGCGCTCAGGGTCGATGCCCGCCGGGCAAGCATGCCGAAGATGATGCCGCGGAACAGCACCTCTTCGTAGAGGGCGGTTCCGAGTGGGACCCGGAACAGTGCGTGGTACAACGACAGCCCGATCGAACCTTCGATGATGCGCTGGTCCTCGAAGGCGTCCCTGGTCCAGGGAACCGCCACCGCCACGACGAAGAACGCAATGATCGCCACGGCGATGACACCGCCCACGACAATCCCTCGCCGGACACGGTCTGCGCGCATGCCCATGGAGGTCCAAGTGGCCCCGCCACCTCGTGCGAGGAGGAGGGCGATACCGAGGAGGCCGAGGTTGAACGGCACGTACCACGGCGGATCCAACACCTCGTTGACGATCACGTTGGCGTACAGCA
Organism: uncultured Acidimicrobiia bacterium; assembly: GCA_963759175.1. Taxonomy (GTDB): domain Bacteria; phylum Actinomycetota; class Acidimicrobiia; order Spongiisociales; family UBA5794; genus SZUA-442. Next base: position 392,089 of record CAVWXP010000007.1, on the reverse strand, counting down.
CCAGTGCGGCGATGGCGACGAGGTGGATCCCGGCAGGTTGCGGCGACTCCGGTGTCGATCGCCACAGCGACGGCCGCCACAGGTCATCCCACTCAGAGAGTGATCTCGCGGGGTGATCGACGGCTGGTGCAGCGCTCACGCGGTCCCCTGATTCGTGTCGGGTTCATCGTCTCACACCGTTGGAGTGCCCGGATCCTTCGGCGGGGCCCTCGTCCGCCTCACCGTTTCGGGGGGCGGGGCATGAGGACCGGGGTCGAGTCGGTGTAGGCCCTGAATTCGGGGTCGTCGCCCCAGCGTTTCTCGGCTCGTGCCTCGAGCATCGGGATGCCGCTGATCCGGGTGAGGAGCACCGTGACGAAGATCGGTGAGATGAGGAGCACCCAGCGCCAGCCGGACAGGATCGGCACCGCCATGATGGCCATGCCCGTCCACAGGGCGATCTCCCCGAAGTAGTTCGGGTGCCGTGACCATGCCCACAGGCCGGTCGTGATGAACCGGCCGTCGTTGGACGGGTCCCGACGGAACGCCGACTTCTGGCGATCGGCGACCACTTCGATGGCGAACCCGGCGAGCCAGACGACGATCCCCACGATCGCCACCCACTCGATGTCCTTGCGGTCTGCTGCCGTGACGATCGCCAACGCGCACGCCACGGTGAGCAGCACCCACAGGCCCTGCAACGTCCACGCCATGAAGAACCGCAGCGGATCCAGCTTGATCTCGTCGAAGCGCCCGTCCTTGCCGTCGCGTCGGACCCTGCGGAACAGGAAGGTGCCGAGCCGCAGGGCCCACACGGCGACCATGGCGGCTGCGATCACGGCTCGGGCGTCGAGGTCGCTGCTCAGTACCAGCGCTGCACCGATGACGGAGAGGTACGTGATGCTGCCCGTGAGGTCGTAGTACTTCTCGGTCTTCGCACGGCTCGATGGGATGAACACGATCCAGTTGATGACGTAGGCAATGACGGCACCCACCGCGAACACCGCGATGCCGCCGGTGGTGACGCTTCCGTCGCTTCCCGCAAGGGCGACCAGGCGCACCGAGCACGATGGCGATGGTGATCCCGATGATGGACCTGCGAGTGTTCTCGTTCATACGCGCACGATACCGCTGTGTCACCGGGCGCAGGCGGCGTGCGAGGGGATCGCGACCATGGATTGCCGCGGTGGGACGATGAACCCGCTGCCTCGGCGAAGAGCCTCACTGCTGGGACGTAGTGACTCGATCGGCTGCCGATCGTGGCGGCGATATGCTGCCGACCGTACGGACCGGGAGGGCCCTTGATCAACTGCGGGAACTGTGGCGCGGAGAATCCGTCCGGTCACGCGTTCTGTTCGAGCTGTGGCACGTCGTTGGCCCGCGTGTGTCCGTCGTGTGAGACACCCAACGATCCCGCGAACCGGTTCTGTTTCAACTGCGGGACAGCGTTGTCGCAGGCCACGTCCGAGGCGCCTGATCCTCAGGCAGCCGCCCTCGATCCGGTGAAGGATGCCGGTGAGCGTCGGCTCGTGTCGGTCGTGTTCGCCGACCTCGTGGGATTCACCACCTTCTCCGAGCACCGTGACCCCGAAGACGTCCGGGCCATGCTGACCCGCTACTACGAGCGGTGCAGGGAGATCATCGACCGCCACGGGGGTACCACGGACAAGTTCATCGGCGATGCCGTGATGGGAGTGTGGGGTGCCGTTGCGGCCCACGAGGACGACGCCGAGCGGGCGACACGTGCCGCGCTCGAACTCGTCGACATGGTCGCCGGCCTGGGTGCGGAGCTCGAGATCCCGGAATTGGCTGCCCGTGCGGGCGTCCTGTCGGGCGAGGCATCGGTCGGCTCGGGCGGGAACGAGCAGGGCCTCGTCGTCGGTGACCTCGTCAACACGGCGTCGCGGCTCCAGTCCATCGCCGAGCCCGGCACCGTCTTCGTCGGCGAGGCCACCAAGGACCTCGTCGGTGCCGCCATCGAGTTCAAGGCCTTCGGGGACCGCAACGTCAAGGGCAAGGACGTAGCCGTCGCCGTGTACCAGGCGATGAGGGTGGTCGCCATCTCGACGCCTCGCCGGGGAGGCGAGCTGGCCGAGGGCCCGTTCGTCGGGAGGGACGACGAGCTTCGCCTCCTCAAGGATCAGCTCCACGCGACCGGCCGCGAAGGGCGCGCCCGCATGGTGTCGATCATCGGTGAGGGCGGCATCGGCAAGACCCGCCTCAGCCAGGAGCTGCTGCGCTACATCGACGGCATCAAGGACGACATCTACTACCACAACGGCCGATCACCGTCGTATGGGGACGGCGTCACGTTCTGGGCCCTCGGCGAGATGATCCGCAAACGTGCCGGCATCGTCGAGGGCGAGGATGCCACCAAGAGCCGATTGAAGCTCCGGACGATGGTGGCCGACTTCACGCCGGACGACGACGACCAGAAGTGGATCGAGCCGAGGCTGGCCGCGGTGATCGGGCTCGCCCCGATGCCTCCCGGGGATCGCTCCGAGCTCTTCGGTGCCCTTCGGTCGTTCTTCCAATCCGTTGCGAACCGCGGAACCGTCCTGATGGTGTTCGAGGACCTGCACTGGTCAGACGACGGGCTGCTCGACTTCATCGACGAGCTCGTGGAGCGAACCACGAACCATCCCATCCTCGTGCTGTGCCTGACGCGACCCGAGCTGCTGGAACGACGCCCGACGTGGGGGTCGGGCCGGAAACGCACACTGACGATGCACCTGAGCCGCCTCGATGAGGACTCGATGCGTGTCCTCGTCGCCGGGCTCGCTCCCGGAATCCCCGACCCGATCGTCGAGAGGATCGCCGACCGGACGGCGGGTGTCCCGCTCCACGCCGTGGAGTTTGTTCGCATGCTGTTGAACACGGGTCAGTTGGTCCCGGAAGGGGACGGGTTCGTGTTCACGGGATCCGGCGACGACCTCTCCATCCCCGACACCGTCAATGCCATCATCGGGGCACGGCTCGATCGCCTCGCGCCGAACGAGCTCGCGATCATCCAGGACGCCGCCGTCCTCGGGTTGACCTTCACCCTCACGGACGTGGCAGGCATGCGTGACATGCCGACGACGGAGGTCGAACCCGTGCTCCGGGAGCTCATCAGGCGTGAGATCCTCGAGGTGGACGAAGACCCGAGATCACCCGAACGTGGGCAGTACCGGTTCGTGCAGGGCCTCATCCGGGAGGTCGCCTACGGCCGGCTCTCGAAGTCCGAGCGCGTGAGCCGCCATGTCGCCGTCGCAGAGCGCTTCGAAGCGCTCGACGACATCGAACTCGCCGGCGTCATCGCCAGCCACTACGCCGACGCCGCGGCTGCGGATCCATCGAACGAGGCGCTCATCGACAAGGCCCGCGAAACGCTGATCGGTGCCGCCGACCGGGCATCGAGCCTCCACTCGGACCGGCAGGCAGCAGACCTGTACCGCAAAGCCGCACAGATGACCGAGGATCCGCTCGAGGCCATGGCCCTGAAGCTCGAGGCGGCATGGACCCTCGAACTCTCAACGCTCACCGAAGACGCCGTGGCGACCGCAACCGAGGTCCTCGAGTGGGCCCGCGAACGCGAGGACCGGGACCTCGAAGCCAGGGCGGTGACCACGCTCGCCTCCGTGCTGTCAGGGAACTTCGAGGCGGACAAGGCCGTCGACCTCATCCTGCCGGTGTACGAGTCGAGACCCCAGACCGACGACGAGGTCTGGGCTCGCCTGGCCGCGGAGACCTCACGATCGCTGATGTTGGCCGATCGCCCCCACGAAGCCATTGCGGTCGCTGACACGGCCATCCCGGTCATCGAGGAACTCGACATGATCGAGGAACTCCTCCAAACGCTCGTCAACAAGGGATCGGCGCTCGGGAACGCCGGAAGGTGGATGGAGGGATCGGCGATCCTGCGCGGCGTCATCGACCTGGCCGAGATCCACGACCTGGCGGTCGTCCGGATCCGGGCACTCAACAACCTCTTCTCGTCGACCTTGAACGACAACCAAATCGATCATCAGCTCCTCGACGAATGGACTGCGTTGATCAAGCGCACGGGTTCGATGGCGTGGGTGCAGCGGATGCGGTTCATCAGCGCCGAGTACGCCCTCACCATCGGAGACATGCCAACGGCGCTCGCACTCGTGGACGAAGCCATGCAGGAGGAAGTGTCCGAGTTCTGGGTCGACAGCCTCGACGTCGTCCGACTGACCGCTGAACTGATGGTCGGCGGTATGGACGACGACACGTATCGGGCGTTGGAGGGGGTGGCGACCAAGTACCTGACCACCGACGACCCCCAACTCCTCGCCAATGTCGTCGACGGCAACCTTCGGTACCTCCTCGCCGCCGAACGGTACGAGGAAGCCCTTGCCCTCGCACAGCGGTACATCGACGTCGACATCGCCTATCCGACGACCCTCGATGGCGGCATCCTCGCCGCAGCCATGTGCGGGGATGTCGTAACGCTGCGGGACTTCCGCCGGCGCGTCGTCGAGGGCTTCCCGAGGGGCCGCGCCAGTGTCGGTCTCGCGGCGCTGTCCTCGGCCCTGATCGCTGCGCTCGAAGGGAAGGCGGATTCGGCCGTCGCCGAGTTCCGCAGGGCTGACGACATCTGGGTCCAGGTGGTGTCGCCCATGCGGGTCAACCTCGCACGAGCGATCTTCGCCACGACCCTGGGGTTCGAACACGCCGAAGCCGTCGCCGTTGCCGCCCAGGCCCGTGACTTCTTCGAGGAGCACGACCTTCGCCTCCTCCTCGAAGGCATCGCCACGAGGTTCCCCGCAGAGCCGACCGCCGGCGACGTGGCCGTGTAGGGGAATCGGCGCCGCATACCGAGCCATTCCGGAAGCCCGACCCATCGTCGAGGAACGGTTGCGGACGAGGACATTGCCCCGCTTGTGGCCCTGGAGGTGGAGTGGGATGAGGTCTGACCTCAGCGTCACGCCGTTGGCGGTGTGGAGCAAACTGGTTGAACCCGACGAGGTGATGCCGGTAGGTTCGACCCCATCCCAACGGTCGAGGCAGGCATCGTGACGAGGAACAGCGCACAGGACAGAGCCACCTTCGAGGAAGTGTTGTCCGACGCGTTCGGCAAGGACATGACGGGCTGGACCCGTGTCACGACCTTCGACCGTGACACGGATCCGACGATGGTCGAGGTCAGACGCGGCTCGTCATCGCCGTCGATGCCAGCGGGCAGCCGCTGCCTCCCGCCGGCGAGCGACCTGACGGGCTACACCCTCGGTGGCGTGGTCATTGCATCGATCTCGGCCATCGAGTTCGGTGAGGTGCATCCCCAGATCCAGATCAACGTGTGGGACCCGTTCAATCGCCGCCTCCTCGACACGGGACACTCGACACCGAGCACGTGGGCGATCGATGCGATCACCGGTGGGGACCCCAACTGGGTCAACGATCCGGACAAGGTGAAGCTCGTGCTCGACGAGTTCGAAGGCAACCTCACCGACGCCGTTGCCGACGCCCTCGGCCAACTCACCGCCGCCGGCTCTCTCCCGACTTCGCCGCACGCCGCCGCATCAGACCCGTGGAGCGACTCGACCGGATCGTCCGACAACGGACCCGATCCGTGGGACGACTCGCGAGGATTCCCTGGCAGCGCAGAGGACCCGTGGAAGGATGCAAGGGGCTTCCCCGCCGGGGCGGGGGTCGCTACCGCGGCAGGGGCGACACCTCCCGGAGTCGAGGAAACCACACCGTGGGTTCCCGACGACGTCCACGAGACCACTCCATGGGAGGAGCCCGCCGAAGGCCCCGCCCCGGAAGGGGACACCCTGTCCCCAGCCGATGACACGTCAGTGGGCGAGGATCTGTCGCCAGCGAACTGGGAGGCGTACCCGGGCCAGAACGAGGACCTCAACGCACTCGAGAACGCAGGGCCACCGACCGAATCCGGGCCCTTGTTCGGCGACGATGAGGCCGTCCCCCCAGGTGGCGGTGGCGGCATGGGCACGGGCGTCAAGATCGCCATCGGAGCCGGAGCGGCCGCAATTGTGATCGTCGTGGCCGCAATCATCGCCTTGAGCGGCGGTGGGAGCGACGAGGTCGCCGCGTCGACGACATCGGTGCCATCTACGGTCGGAGACGCCGTCGACACGCCCGCCGAGAGCACGACCTCGTCACTTGCGCCCACCGTCGAGGACGATGCACCCCAACTCGACGCCGATGAGGTACCAGAGGACGAGCTGTTCGACATCCCGATCCCGGAACGGACCGCAGCATCGCTCGATGCGCCCACATCTGACGGTCCCACGGCCCAAGAGATGCTGCTGCTCCCCGCTCCCGAGGGAACCGACACCGACGACGCCCAACGGCCTGCCGGTGGTGCGCTCTACGTGGATACGGTCTACGTGGTCGATTGGCAGGACGACATCATCGTCAGCAACGGGCGTATCACGCCCGGTGGCCTCTTCCCGCCGGGCAGCGGATGGAACGGGGAGTATCTCATCCTCGCCGACTGTGCCGGTGACGCGTGTGTCTACTCCACCCCCCTCGCCAACGGCGATACGCTCACCTTCACCGAGCGGGGGCGCACCATCTACGGCTCGGCGACCGACACATCCGGCGGGTGCGTGAGAGACATCTTCATCTCCTTCAAGGTGTCGGACTTCCAGACGATCAATGGCCGCCTCGTCCCCGACGCGATCCGCGGCGCCCGCATCGAGACCGGTGCATGTGAATCGGACGTCTACCGGGAGATCACCTACGAGGGTGGCTTCCGCTTCGTTGGCTCCTACAACGACCAGTAGCCGAATCCCCCCGCCCTTCGTTCAGCGGTCCCCGTAGAAGGGACCGAACGAGGCCTGTCGGTGCTCAGATTGCCCTCGGACAGTTGAATCCGGGCTGATGGGGTGCTCCCTAGAATGGGAGGGTGCGCCATCGGCGCCTGCTGGTGGCGGTGGGATCCCGACGCCCAGGGGAGAAGGTCGCCGTGAAGGTCACGTCCCGTACCCGCTGGTTCGGCTTGGCCGTATTGAGCCTTGGCGTGTCGATGATCATCGTCGACGCCACCATCGTCAACGTCGCCCTGCCCTCCATCATCAGGGAGTTCGACCTCGCCCTGTCGGACGCCGAGTGGATCAACTCGATCTACTCCCTGGTGTTCGCCGCGCTTCTCATCACCCTCGGCAAGGTCGGGGACATGTACGGGAGGCGCCGGCAGTTCGTCGTCGGCATCATCGTGTTCGTCGCGGCAAGCATGCTGGCCGGACGGGCAGGCGACGGCACGCAGCTCATCATCGCCAGACTCCTCCAGGGAGTTGGCGCAGCTGCGATCCTCCCTGCGACCCTGTCCACGGTCAATGCAACGTTCCAGGGCAGGGAACGCGGTATCGCGTTCGGTATCTGGGGTTCGGTCATCGGTGGCATGGCGGCCCTGGGGCCCCTCCTCGGTGGATGGCTCACCACGTCGCACTCCTGGCGGTGGGCCTTCTACATCAACGTCCCGATCGGCGTGATGGTGGTGATCGGTAGCTACCTGTGGGTTCGCGAGACAAGGGACACAGAACTCGTCCGGGGCTTTGACGTCCCGGGCGTCATCCTGTCGGGACTCGGCATGACCGGAGTGGTGTTCGCCCTGATCGAGGGTCCCAAGTACGGCTTCTTCGCCGCAACGGAGCAATTCGCTGCAGGTCCCGTCAACTGGCCGGACAACTGGGTATCGCCCGCATTCGCGTCCCTGATGATCGGGATCGTGCTGCTCATCGGCTTCACCCTCAATGAACGTGTGCGGGCCAAGCGCGGGAAGCCCGTTCTGTTCGATCTGTCGCTGTTCCGGTTCCGAACCTTCTCCCTCGGCAACGCGACCGTGTCGATCCTTGGCCTCGGCGAATTCGGCCTGATATTCGTCTTCCCGCTCTTCGTGCAGGCGGTCTTCGGCTACTCGGCATTCCAGACGGGCCTCGTGCTGTTGGCGCTTGCCATCGGTGCGTTCGTGGGTGGACCCACCGCAGGCGTCCTCGCCACACGTATCGGACCGCGCCGCGTCGTATCCGCAGGCATGGCACTCGAAGCGGTCGGCATCACGATCGTGGCACTGCTGTTCTCTCCCGATCGGAACGGGTTGGCGTTCGTTCCAGCCCTCTTCATCTACGGCGTCGGTGTCGGACTCGCCAGCGCCCAGCTGACCAGTGTGATCCTGTCCGAGATCCCGCCGAGGGAATCCGGCCAGGCATCCGGGATGCAGTCGACCTTCCGGCAGGTAGGTGCAGCCGTGGGTATCGCCTTGCTGGGAACCATCCTCGCGGCCGGACTGCGCACGGGGACCCAGGAGCAACTGTCCCAGATACCGGGCCTACCTCCTGACACCATTGAACGGATCGTCGAGGCGATCGATGGTTCGGCTGGTCAAGCGTTGCCGGGAATCGCCGAGCAGCCGGGATCGGAGCCCGTCGTCGAAGCCATCTCCGTGGCATTCGCCGATGCAGCGCGCACGACGGGTCTCGTCGCCGTCGGATTCGTGCTCGCAGGATTCCTCATGTCGCTGCGTCTCCCCGACATCCGGTATGCCGACGCCGTCCCGGAGGTACAAGGCGACGCCCCTCCGGCCTGACGACAACCCCACGGCAATCCCCCTGGCTCTCTTCGTTCGCCCGTCCCCCTTGAAAGGGGGACTGACGCTGCGTCATCTTCGGTCCCCCTTTGAAGGGGGACGGCAGAGGAGCGCAGCGACGATGCAGGGGGATCGGCAGACGCGCGAAGGCTCAGCCTGGTTGCGTGCGGCAATCCCCCTGGCTCGCAGGCTCGCCCGTCCCCCTTGAAAGGGGGACTGAACACGACGGCATCTTCGGTCCCCCTTTGAAGGGGGACGGCAGAGGAGCGCAGCGACGATGCAGGGGGATCAGCAGACGCGCGAAGGCTCAGCCTGGTCGCGTGCGGCGATCCCCCTGGCTCTCTTCGTTCGCCCGTCCCCCTTGAAAGGGGGACTGAAACCACGGCCGGCATCTTCGGTCCCCCTTTGAAGGGGGACGGCAGAGGAGCGCAGCGACGATGCAGGGGGATCGGCAGACGCGCGAAGACTCACGCCTGGTTGCGTGCGGCAATCCCCCTGGCTCGCAGGCTCGCCCGTCCCCCTTGAAAGGGGGACTGACGCGACGCCATCTTCGGTCCCCCTTTGAAGGGGGACGGCAGAGGAGCGCAGCGACGATGCAGGGGGATCGGCAGACGCGAAGATTCACGCCGATCACGTTCGACGATCCCCCTGGCTCTCTTCGTTCGCCCGTCCCCCTTGAAAGGGGGACCGAGTCAGCGGAGGGTGGTGAAGGCTGTCTCGAGTTCGGCGTGCAGGTTGGCGACCTGGGTTGGGTCCCACTCCGAGGGGTCGGCTCGGAGGAACGATGTGTGGTCCGTGCGATTGTCGAACACCGCCGCCGGGATGCGAACGGTGCCGTCGGCACGTATGACCTCGATGGTCGCGCCGCCTCCCTGGTGGAGGAGCCATGGGAAGTCGTCGACGCCGTAGTCGCCACGCATCACCACCTCGGGGACGCCGTGGTGGAGGATGGACGCATCGCCATCGGGTCCGGGCTTGGCCCGTTCGACGTTGCGACGTCGGCTCTCCTCGGGAGTCACCCACACGTGGAGGGCCGAGGCTCGCCCGATGATCGCATCGGACAGGAACCGAAGCGAGTACGCGTACCCGTGGGGTTCCGGCAGTGGCGGCTCGGTCCCCTCAGGGCCTCCACGGGCGAACTCGATCACCACCGTCGATATCCCCGGTTCGTAGCTCGCCAAGGTGGCTGTGCGCTCCCGGGCGAACGAGGCGACCTCGTCGTCGAGTTCGAGGGCCATGGCGTCGAGCACGGGTTGCGGGAGAACACCCAGTCGTGTCTCGATGCCTGCGACGCTCCCTGCCCGGTCGAAGCGGTCGACGAGCCACGCCGTCGGATGGTCTGCCACGCCAGGTGCGGTGCCGAGGGCGGCGTAGTCCTCGTTCACCAGGGCGATGAGTGTCGCCCAATCCCTGCCGTCGAGGAACGGCTGATCGTGGGCAGCGAAGAACACCGGAGGTGCATCGAGACGCCGCACCTCCTCGCTGACCCTCCGCATGAGATGGACGTACGGGTAGTCATCGAGCTGCACGGTCGGACCCAGACCGAAGTCCACTGCGGCGACCTCCGGATCGACGGACGCCAGATACCGACGCAGCTCGGACTTCCCCGAGGCGGGAAGCGCAAGCAGCAACAACGTGTCGATGCGAGGTTCCATGACCTCAGCCTATGTCATCGCAGGCACCGTCGGAAGCCGGCTGTGAAACCGGGTCGACGGCGCCCGCACATGCAGCGAGCGTTCAGCCGCAGTTGATCTCGAAGGTGCCCTCGACCGGTTCCGGATCGTCGACCTGGCCGGTTCCGGCCATCTGGACCTGGAAGAAGTCGATGAACGTTGCCGTGCCGGACGCCGTCGCGCCGTCGACGGCGAAGCTATCGACCTGGCTCTTGCCAGCGAGATCGGGAAACGACTCGACGATCTCGCCCCCGGCACGCCAGTCGATCGGGACGCCGTTCTCATCCTCACCGAGATCGACGCGGATCGACGGCGGATCCCAATCGTCGGCGCTCGATTCCCAGTTCTCCGGCGGAATCGTCATGTCGATGGTTCCGCTGCCGGGTTCGATGATCTGGCCCACACCGCCGACGGCACCACCGAGGGCGATGCATGCAGCGAGACTGCCGGACATGTCTGCCTCGTACGTTTCGGTGCCGATCGTGACGATGGCGTACTCGGTGTCGCCCGATGCATCCGACCCCGAATCGCCACCGTCGTCAGTGCTGGCAGCGGTGGTCGTTGTCGTGTCGTCACCTGCTGTTGTGGTCGCTCCCTCTGCGGTGGTGGTCGTGGCGGCGGGTTCATCGTCGGACGAATCGCTGCTGCACGCCGCTGCGAGCGTGAGGATCGCGACTGCGAGGATCACGATCCGAGCACGGGCTGGTCGCTGGGTCGAGTGTCGTTGGGTGCGGGGCATGGGCGTCTCCGGACGGTCGTTGGGCGGTTCCACGATCTGCCAACCCTATGCGATTCCGTTCCGCCGTGCGTGATGAAGTGTCCACCTTTCGATCGAGGCGGCCGAGCGATGTCCGGTAGGCTCGCCTCCGGTCGGTCTACGAAAGGGCCCTGAATCGTGGTCTCGTGCGGCAAACCTGCTTCCGGTCGCGAACATGGCCCCGACGTGCAGGCCCGGCTTGCGGCGCTCGCAGCGGTGACCGACGTCGAGGCCATCGACGCCTACCGGGCCGCCATGCGTGCGGCGTACTGGGACGACAAGGATGTCGCAAGCGCACTCGCCATCGCCGATGCCGGTGTGTCCCGGTTCCTGGCGGCGGCCGGTGATGCCGATGGATCCCTCGCCTTTGAACTGCGTTCAGCTGCCAAGGGGCTGCTCTACGACGTGGCGTCGTTCACCTGGGCGGGATGGGATGAGCCGGATGTGGTCATCACCAGTGCGGAGGCAGCAGTCGGCCTCGACGCGGCTCGCTCGAACCTCGCCATCGCCATCGACCTCGACAAGGGCGACCTGCCGCTGGCGCGAGCCCACTGGATGCTGGGTGCGCACCTGCTGACGTCGGGCGGCCATGAAGATGCCGGGCGTGCCTTCGAGGCATCGGAAGTGTGTGCCGTGACGGCCGGTGCCGACGTCGAAGCAGAGCTCGCCGTGGCGTTTGGTGCCCTCACCGCAATCGCAGCGGGCGATGGGGGCGGGGAAGCAGCGCTCGCCATGTCACTCGAACGCCTGGGGGCAATGGACGACGGCGAGGCATTCGTGGCACAGGTGACGACGGCGCGGGCGGTCATCGGCTGCTGAAGGCCAGTTGCGGGTCGATGTCAGTCGGGCTCGATCCACCACTCGCCGGGATCGAGGTCACCTGCCGAGTCCCTACTCATCCGGTGGAGCGCATCGCTCGACCATGACCGCCACTTGCGTGGTGTGATCTCCACGGCGACATCGTCGACCGCTCCCCACGAGGCCCCGACCGTGCCCACCGCGGCCGGTGTGAGATATTTGGCGCGCAACCTCTTGTTGATCGCGTGGGCCTCGGCGCCTTCGATGATCCGCGCCTGACCCTCGGCCATGGCCATGAAGCCGTCGCCCTCGATGGCGAACGAGGCCGTGCTGCGAGCAGCGGCGTTGCGGGCCTTCTTGGTCATCGATGCCGTCTCGAAGTAGAGCTTGCCGCCCTCCCACAGGAAGATCACGAACGCCAGGTGGATCGACCCGTCGGGGTTCAACGTCCCGATCGTCGCCTTGATGGGCCGGAACAGCTGTGCCTCGATGGCATCGGGGGCAGGTTTGGCCAGGTAGATGTCTGCGGCGTCCATGTCGTCCCTCGTTGGGTGGTCCCGGTGGGCGTGGGGCAACCGTACTCGCCGAACAGCGGCGGTCCTCGAGAGATTTCTCGGATTGGTTGTCGAAACGGGTGGCGCCTGTTCGTCGTATCGGCAAAGGTATCCAGCGAAAGGAGCACTCGGATGCCCAAGTACGCAGCACTCATCTACTCACCCGCAGAGACCGAAGGGACAGGCACCCCCGAGGAATGGGCCCAGATCATGACCGAATACAACGAGTTCGGGGAGAAGGCAGGAGCGGCCGGCGTCCTGGTCGGCGGAGAGGCCCTCCAGGACACGACCACGGCCACCACCGTGCGAGCCAAGGGCAAGGGTGGCGACATCGTCACCAGCGATGGCCCCTTCGCCGAGGCCAAGGACGTCCTCGGCGGGTTCTACATCCTCGACTGCGCCGACCTCGACGAAGCCGTGGCATGGGCAGCCCAGATCCCCGGTGCCTGGCACGGTCAGGTCGAAGTGCGGCCCCTCATCGACTTCGGCGGCGAGTGAGACGCTCCGTCGAGACGACGATTCGCGAAGAGGGTGGCCAGGTCCTGGCCACCCTCATTCGTCTCACCGGTGACTTCACCCTCGCCGAGGACGCCCTCCAGGAGGCAGCCGTCGCCGCACTCGACCACTGGCAGCGTGTCGGCATGCCGAAGAACCCAGCCGCCTGGCTGACGAAGGTCGCCCGCAACAAGGCCCTCGACCACATACGGCGGGAAGCCAAGCGGACGGACAAGGAACGCGAGGCCGTGCAGCTGTTGTCGAGCCCCGATGAGGACATAGAACCCACGGACCCGCTGCGGCTGCTCTTCACGTGCTGCCACCCGGCGCTCTCCGAGGACTCCCAGGTGGCGCTCACCCTGCGCACCGTCTCCCAGCTCACCACCCGCGAGATCGCCCTCGCGGTCCTCCAGCCCGAAGCCACCGTGGGGCAGCGGATCTCACGAGCCAAGCACAAGATCAAGGCCGCGAGCATCCCCTACCGGGTCCCGTCCGATGCCGAACTCCCGAACCGGCTCCCTCCCGTCCTCCACGTCCTCTACGTGACGTTCACGGCTGGATATGCAGCGTTCGAAGGACCCGCTGACGGCCGCGTCGAGCTCGGCGAGGAGGCGATCCGCATCGCCCGCATGTTGGTGCGGCTCATGCCGGACGAACCCGAGGCGCGAGGACTTCTTGCGCTCATGCTCGCCACCTGGGCGAGACGGGCAACCCGAGTCGACGGCCACGGCGACATCGTGCTGCTGGCGGACCAGGACCGCAGCCTCTGGGATCTGGAGGCGATCGACCAAGCGCGCAGCATCATGGTCGAAGGCGGAGGTGCCGGTGGCGCCCGCTGGTACGGCGTCCAGGCGTCGATCGCCCTCGAGCACGCAACGGCGTCGTCGTTCGACGCCACGGACTGGCACCGCATCGCCAGCCTGTATGCAGACCTCGCCGAGATCAATCCCTCGGCGGTCGTGGCGGTGAATCGGGCTGTGGCCGTCGCCCACGCCGGGCGACCGTCCGACGGTCTCGCCCTCCTGGACGACGTCGCCGACGTTGCAGAGATGCAGCATTGGCACCTGTACTGGTCGACGAGGGCCGAGATGCACGCGCGCATCGGCGAGCATCCAGCATCAGTCGCGTGCCTCGAGCGCGCCCTCTCCTGCGTCATGAACGACGGCGATCGCCGGTTGCTCGAACGTCGCTACGAAGAGGGAAGCGCAGCCCTGCAATCTCGGACGCAGTGATTGCAGGCGAGGGGTCCACATCCTCGGTCCTACAGCTCTCCCGAGTCGAGGGCATTCAGTAGCACGACGGCGTGCTCCCGAACGGCCTCCATGTCGCCGAGGCGGTTCGCTGCAGCAAGCTGGCGCGCCATGCGATGGTTGCCCGTCAACGCTTCCCGGTTGCCTTCGAGGAAGTTCCAATACAGCGTCGTGAACGGACAGGCATCCGGACCCACTCGCTTGCGCGGATCGAATCGGCAGTCGCTGCAGTAGTCGCTCATCGTGTTGATGTAGTTGCCGCCGGCTGCGTAGGGCTTGGTCGCCATCATGCCGCCATCTGCATACAGGCTCATGCCGAGGACATTCGGGAGCATGACCCACTCCGCGCCGTCCACGAACGACGCCCACATCCATTCGACCATCGCCTGCGGGGTGGTTCCGGTGAGCAGCGCCAGATTGCCCAGCACCATGAGACGTTGGATGTGGTGGGCGTACCCGTGATCGTGAACGGATTCCAGTGCGTGACGCACGCACCGCATGTCCGTCTCGCCGGAATGGAACAGTGGCGGCAGTGATCGATGGGCACCCAGCTCGTTCATGGTGACGTACTCGGGCATCCAGAGCCAGTAGACACCCCACACGTATTCCCTCCATCCGATGATCTGGCGGATGAATCCCTCTGCGGAGGCGATGGGGATCGTTCCCTCCCTGTAGGCAGCCTCAACCGCATCGCAGACCTCGTCGGGATAGAGCAGGCCGAGATTCAGATAGGGGCTGAGCAGCGAATGGCCCATCGACCACTCGCCAGCGAGCATCGCGTCCTCGTGGGGTCCGAAGATCGGCAGGACGTGCTCGACGACATGATGGAGCCGCTCGAGGGCCTCCGCCCGGGTCGTGCCCCACGTCCCGTCCGGCTCGGCACCGACCGCCGAATCCGGCAATGCGGCGATGATCTCGGCGTCGAGGTCGTCGAGCTGGCTGCGAATGGGCTCCGGCCAATCCCGCCCGTCTCGTGGCGGCCGTTGCCGGTTCTCCGCATCGAAGTTCCAGGCTCCGCCGGCTGGTTCGTCGTCGTCCATCAGGTATCCGAGTTGCTTCCTCTGCATGCGATAGAAGTCCTCCAGCACCAGGCGCGGGCGATCAGCAGCCCAGTTCGGCGAAGTCGGCGTAGTGGCAGAGGAATTGGTTCGACGGCGTGATCGTGACGCCCATGCGGCGTAGCCGCTGGTGCATGTCGTAGGACATCGGTTCCATGGAGACGACCGTGGCAGGCTCGTACTCGCGGCGATGGGCATCCACGCCGGCGTCGAAGTTGTCCGCGATCCGGTAGTCGACCTCGAAACCCTCCTGCTCGAGTTCCGTGGCGAACCGCCGCATGGCTGCGATGACGAGGTGGACCCGTTGGCGGTGGTACCGCTTGGACCGGATCTTCGCTGCGCTCTCGACGAACAGGATTCGCGTGTCCGCGGGTGACCGACCCTCCAGACTGCTGATCCGCCGATTCAGTTGATCTCCAAGTATCCAGACGGTGTCCATGATCTGCGCCCCGACCCTACGGGACCCGATCTCGTGTGATGGGGGTCGTTCCGTTGGTTGATGCGGATCAGCCTTCATTGATGCGTTGCTCGAGTCCGTCGAGGACGAGGTCGAGGCCCCAGGTGAACTCGGCCCCGTAGTCGTAGCCGGGCTGGAGGGCGTGGTCGACGATCATCTCCATCAGGTACGGGTACGCATCGGGAGGCATCATCGACATCACGGCTTCCGCCGGATCGGCGATGTCGGTCTCGTCTGCGAAGGGCAGGTTCATCTCCTGGAGCCCGAACCCGTACACGTAGGCATCGATCGCCGAGAAGGCGTGCGCAGCCATCGCCACCGAGAAGCCATCGTTCCGGAGATTCGCGATGACCGCCTCGTAGTACTGGAGCGTCGTGGGTCCGGGACTGAGCCGGGTCTCCATCAGCTGGGCCGCCCATGGGTGGCGCGTCATCATGGCGCGGGTGGACTCGGCGCGTCGACGTTGGGCGGGCTTCCATGGTTCGTCGGGGGCGGGGAGATCGACGTCGGCGAGGATGGCGTCGATCATGCCGTCGAGCATCGCGTCCTTGTTCTTCACGTGGTAGTACAACGACATCGCCTCGACCCCGAGCCGTTCGGCAAGGGCTCGCATCGTCAAGCCGTCGATGCCGATCTCGTCGGCGAGGGCGACCGCCTCGGCCAGGATCCGGTCCCTGGTGAGCGGTGCACGATCGGTGGTGGGGGACATCGATGCTCCTGTCTCGTCGACCCGCTTGACAATCTTACAACGTACGGTACAGTACACCTTCGCACCTTACACAGTAAGAACCATCAGGAGGACCCAATGTCGCCGACGACCACCCTCGAGAACTCGGGGCGCCGCGTTCGCCCGACCACCGACACCCAGCCACGCATGGCGGCACGCATCGCCGGCGTGTCCTATGTGGCGCTGTTCGTACTCGCCCTGTTCGCCAACTTCTTCGTCCGCGAACGCCTCGTCGACCTCGACGACGCCGCAGCGACCTTCCAGAACATCGCATCCTCTGAGTTGCTGTTCCGCAGTGGCATGATCGCTTTCCTCGCGATCTTCCTCCTCGACGTCGTGATCGCATGGGCGCTCTACGTCGTGTTCCGGGGCGTGGGGGAGCAGGTATCGCGACTCGCTGCGTGGTTCCGACTCACCTACACGGTGATGCTCGGCGTCGCGCTGGTCTTCTTCTTCCTGGTGATCCAGCTGGTGACGGGAAGCACGGACCTCGGAGGCGTCGACCAGGCACAGCTCGATGGACAGGTGATGCTGATGCTCGACGCCTTCAACTTCGCATGGCTCATCGGCCTCGCAGCCTTCGGTGTCCACCTGATCCTGATCGCCAAGCTGATCCTCGGATCCCGGATCGCCCCCAAGGCGCTCGGCATCATCATCGGAATCGCCGGAGCTGCCTACATCATCGACACGGTTGCCAAGGGCATGATCGCCAGCTACGACGACTACGCCGCCATCTTCCTTGCGATCGTGGCCATCCCGTCGATCATCGGTGAACTCTGGTTCGGCGTGTGGCTGCTGATGCGGGGCTGGGGCTCCGATGATGCTTTCGCCACACCCACGGAGTCCGCGTCGGTAGGAACCTGACGAACCCGTCGCTCAGCCTGTCTCCGGTGGAACGAGCCGGAGCAGGCTGTCGGCGAACGTGCCGAAGTCGTAGTCCACATCGTCCTCGTGGACCTGGACCAACGACCAGGCGATGTTCCAAGCGAGGAACACGGCGATCATGTCGTCGAGGGTGCGCCGGTGTGCATCGGTCGCCTCACCGAAATAGGCCGACAGCAGGATCTCCTTGCGGATGGCATCGAGCTCGAAGGCGTTCGCAGCGAGGTCGAAGAAGGGATCGCCCATGCCTGCGTACTCCCAGTCGATCACCCAGAGCAGCCCGTCGTCGAGCACGTTGAGGTAGGTCGAATCGTTGTGGCAGAGCACCGCGGTTTCGAGGGCCACCATGCGATCGAGGCGCACACGTTCGATCCGATCGAGCAGCGGTCCAAGGCCGACGGGCCGGGCGATACCCCGCTGATCGGAGAGCGCCACCCATCCCGAGATGTCGTCGTAGGGATCGAAGGGCGCATCGATCGGTTCGAGCCGGTGGATCTCCCCGAGGCGCTCCGCAATGCGCTTGAGGTAGGTGTCGGCTCGGGCCTGGTCGAGGGTCACCGGTTTGGCGTCGGCGAGGAACCGTGTGACGGAGTGGCCTTCGGGGAGGAGGTACGCCACGGTCTCGGGTGCGATGCCAGCCGCAGCTGCCCGTTGGATGGCTGCCGCTTCCCGCTCGCGGTCGATGCCCAGGATCTCCGTGTTCGATCCTGCGAGGCGGACGACGAACTGCTCTCCGTCGGCATCGAGCAGGTGACTGGTGTTGGTCAAACCGCCCGAGAGGGGCTCGACGGACAGCTCGGTTGCGCCGGCGAACATCGGGACGCGCTCGACGACGGCATCGACGTCGGGATTGCCGGTTGCAGGGGTCATGGCGGACCATTATCGCCGATCGGGATGCGATCAGGCGCGCTGATTCGATCGGTGTTCCTCGAACTCGTCGGGTGTGCGAACGCCGTGGTCGAGTACCGCTTCGTAGATCTGGTGGCTCGTGACCTCGGACCCGTATATCGGTGATCTGCACCACGCATCCTTGATCGTGAGGATGGCAACCCGTGCCTCGTCATCGAGCCTCGGCGCCAGGGTGGAGAGGTGGGCGAGGTCGGGTTGGCGGTCAGGCTCATCGACGAACCAGATGTCGAGGTTCCACGTCTCTCCGGATCGCGTGCACTCGATGCCGAGGTAGAGCCCATCGGGGTAGGTCGGGTCCGTGTTCCATCGACCGGTGTCGTTGCGGAACCGCACCTGGCTCACTTCGGGAAGCATGCCGATGCGGTGGGCGATGTCGAGCACGGAGGCGAGATCGAGCTGTTGACACACGACGGTGATGTCGAGGTCCCGCCAGGTCATCAACCCGAGTGCGGCGCTGCCGACCACGACGGGTTCACCGACAGCGCCAAGGATCGCATCGAGGCCGAGTTCGGAGCGAAGGTCGGAGGCTTCGGTCTGAAGGCGCTGTTGCTGCGCGACGAGTTCGTGGTGGAGCCGATCGACCATCCAGCGAATCTAGCCGTGACCCCCGATCCGTTCTTGCGTAGATCCTGTCCGCACGCCCGGATAGGAGTTACGCAAGAACGGGTCAGGGGATGCGGTGGCCTATACAGACCGCCGACCCGGTGTGACAATGGGAGCAGCGAGACGGGGGCGGCCATGACCGGCGAACCGTCCACCAGCGACGTGGATCGGTGCTGTCGGCTCCAATTCGTCATCCTCGTCCTCATCGCCGTCGTCGTGTTCGTCCTGGCGATAGCACCCATCGTGACCCCCGACCCACCCGCTCCCGGCGCGTCCGACGCCATCGACCTCGACGCCGCTGTCGGCCATGTCGAGGTGATCGCCTCCTCACCGCACCCGATGGGCACCGCGGCGCTCGACCGGGTCCGTCGCTATCTGGCCAACGAGCTTCGCGGCATCGGCCTCGACCCACAGATGCAGGCCGTCACGGCACCGGACTACTTCGGATCCCCCGGCAGACGGGTCGACATCGTCAACGTGATGGCCCGCATCGAGGGCACCGGCGACGGGGACGCGATCCTGCTGATGGCGCACTACGACACGGTTCCCGCAACGCCCGGCGCCAACGACAACAGCGCCGCTGTCGCCGCCCTCCTCGAGGCAGCACGCGTCGTCGTGTCGGAACCGCCGTTGCGCAACGATGTCATCGTCCTGTTCACCGACGGTGAGGAGCCGACGCCCCGGTTCGGCGCATCGGCGTTCACCGAGCACCCGTGGTTCGCCGACGTGGTGATGGCCGTCAACTTCGAGGGCATCGGTGAGGGTGGCCCCTCGCTGCTCATCGAGATGGCCGGGCCACCGGCGGACATGATCTCGGGGTATGCAACGGCCGTGACGAAGCCCGTCGCGTTCTCGTTCATGACGGAGATCGCCGACCTGATCGGGGGCGCTGCATCGGACTTCGACGTGATCCGTGAGGCATCACTTCCCGGCTTCAACGTCGCCTTCTTCCGCGGATCGGCGATCTACCACACCGAGTACGACACGCCGCAACGCCTCCACGTCGATGGCATGGCCCATCACGGTGCGATCGCACTCGGCATCGTCCGCCACTTCGGTGCCGAGGATCTTGCGGCCGCCGAGGACACGGGCGACACCGTGTTCTTCACGGTTCCCGGATACCGGCTCGTCCGTCACCCCGCGGGAACCCTGTGGTTCGTGCTCGTCGCAGGTTTGGGCCTGAGTGCGTGGGGTCTTCGCCGGCGGTCGCTCACCATCGGGTCGCGGGGATCGGGCCTACGCGGTCTCGGCGTGGTGGTTGCCGGCTCCCTCGTGGCCGCCATCGTGGTGACCGTCGTGTGGACCTTCCTGATCCGTGTCCGCCCGACGATGGGCATCCCTGAGTCCTACGCCTATCTCGGCGTCCTCGGGCTCATCACCGCAGGTCTGTGGGAGCGTGTTCGTGCGATCGCTCGCCGATGGCGGGCGGACACGACGATCGGCATCTTCGCGCTGTGGGGCTTCCTCGCCATCGGTGCGACCCTCGCTGCTCCCGCCCTGGGATACCTGTTCGTGTGGGGACTCCTCGCCGGTGGCATCGCCATCTCCATCCGCAGCCTCTGGGGTGATCACCTGTTCACTCGTGCCATCGCCCTGGCCGTGGCCGCCGTACCGGTCGTCGTCCTCACCGTTCCCTTCGTCGACACGATGTTCCTCCTGGCGGGGCCGCGGCCGGGCAACCCCGATTCGGATCTGTCGACGGTGATCACCGTGGCAGTGTTCGTGGCCTACGCCGCGCTGGCACTCGTGACCTCGATCGTCGAACGGTGGTTCCGATTCGCTGAGCCTGTCGCAGGGCAGTCCACCTCGATGCCGCCGGAGACTGCCGAGGCCTCGCACGCCTGACATCGTCGGCATGGTGGTGTCCCGAGACCGTGCGACACGGCCGGGGAGGGTGCGGCTAATGTCGTGCCATGTTCAAATCCAACACCTTCCTGTGGATCCTCCAGATCTTCTTCGGCGTGTACTTCATCGTCATCGGCATCATGCATTTCGTGGTGCCCGAGGGGCTCCCGGCCCCGATGGAGTGGATGTACGACCTGTCCGACACGCTCCACATCGTGTCCGGCGTTGCCGAGATCCTCGGCGGTATCGGGCTCATCCTGCCCGGACTCACGAAGATCATGCCGGAGCTCACCGTGTACGCGGCGCTCGGTCTTGCAGTCGTCATGGTCGGCGCCGTGGTCTACCACATCGGTCGCGAGGAATACCAGAACATCGTGACGAACCTGGTGATCGCCGGCATCATGGGATACCTCGCATACGCACGGTGGAAGCTCACACCCCTCGAGGGCCGCTGACCACGGTCTCGCTGGCAGGCATCCCAAAAGCTCCCAACCGGTCCCCGACCGGTACTGCCAAACGTGCCCCGGTGAGAGCGCCGGGACGGCACACCGGACGGCCGTTCCTATCCTCGTTGGTACCACCACGCGCCTCGACCGGGAGGCCAATCGAGCGGCGAGGAGACACCGATGTTCCTGTTCCACCCGCATCGCAGGGATCGCAGCTATCCCGATGCACGATCCGAAGAGGTGATGGCGAAGACCATCGAGTTCTTCGAGACCAAGGGCCTCGCACGCGTCAAGGAGGACGATCACGGTGCCGTCTGGTACCAGGACTTCGTCGACTTCGTGGGCGATGAAGGCATCTTCGCCACGATGTGCACGCCTTCCGGGTACGGCGCCGACGACGCACGTTGGGACACGTGGCGCGTCTGTGAGTTCGCTGAGATCCTCGGCTTCTACGGCCTGCCCTACTGGTACGTGTACCAGGTGTCGGTCCTCGGGCTCGGACCGATCTGGATGAGCGACAACGAGGAACTCAAACAACGCGCCGCCGCCCTCCTCGAGGACGGTGCGATCTTCGCCTTCGGCCTGTCCGAGAAGGACCACGGTGCCGACCTGTACTCCACCGAGATGTCCCTGACCGCAACCGGCGACGGCACCTACGAGGCCAACGGGTCCAAGTACTACATCGGAAACGGCAACAAGGCCGCCATGGTGTCGACGTTCGGCAAACTCACCGACACGGGCGAGCAGGTGTTCTTCGCCGTCGATTCCCAGCACCCGAACTACCGGCTGGTCAAGAACGTCGTGCACAGCCAGAACTACGTCTCGGAGTATGCGCTGGACGCCTACCCGATCACCGACGCCGACATCCTCCACCGCGGTGAAGCCGCATGGAACGCGGCCCTCAACACGGTCAACATCGGCAAGTACAACCTCGGGTGGGCATCGATCGGCATCGCCACTCATGCCTTCTACGAGGCGATCCACCACGCAGCCCACCGGCACCTGTACGGCATGACCGTCACCGACTTCCCCCATGCACAGCGGCTCTTCACCGACGCCTATGCGCGCCTCGTCGCCATGAAGCTGGTCGCCCTGCGGGCCGCCGACTACATGCGGTCGGCGTCACCGCAGGACCGCCGCTATCTGCTGTACAACCCCGTTGTGAAGATGAAGGTCACAACCCAAGGCGAGGACGTCATCGACCACATCTGGGATGTCATCGCTGCGAAGGGGTTCGAGAAGGACATGTACTTCGACATGGCCACCCGGGACATCCGTGCCCTTCCGAAGCTCGAGGGGACGGTCCACGTCAACATCGCCCTCATCGTCAAGTTCATGGAGAACTACTTCTTCCGCCCGACGGACATGCCTGCGGTCCCCAAGCGGGATGATGCGGCCAACGATGCCTTCCTGTTCGATCAGGGACCGACCAAGGGGCTCGGAAGCATCCAGTTCGACGACTACCGGGAGGTGTTCGATCGTTTCGACCTGCCGAATGTGCACGTCTTCGTGCGCCAAGCCGAGGCGTTCAAGGAGATGCTCGCCACCCAGACGCCGGGTCCCGAGCAGCTCAAGGACACCGACTGGCTACTGGCGGTCGGGGAGATCTTCGCCCTGATCGTCTACTGCCAGCTCGTGCTCGAGAATGCCGAGATCTATGACATGGACGCCGACGTGATCGACGAGATCTTTGACGTGGCCGTCAGGGACTTCTCGGGATTCGCCGTCGGCCTGCACGGCAAGGCGGGCACGACGAGCGGCCAGGCGGAGTACTGCCGCAAGATGATCCGCACCCCGGCCCATGATCCCGAGCGCTACCAGCGTGTCTGGATGGACCAGGTCTACGCGCTCCGCGACGCCTACGAGATGGCGCCGTAGGGGAGTTCAGTCGTCGAGGCTGGCAGTGAGGGCTGCGAGGAACCGGCAGATCTCGTCGTAGCGCTCCTGGGCGTCTGCCGGGGAGTTGCCGACGCAGGTGACGCCGACGTACCCATGGGTCGGCATCGCCGAGAGCATGTGGAACACCGTGCCCGTGAGGGTGGTCTGATCGAAGTGGACGCCCTCGATGAGGGCTGCCTCGAGGAGATCGGGTGGTGTCAGACGTTCGAGCCCGTCGACGATCATGTGGTCGGCGGCCACGTAGTGCTTCTCCGTGCCATCGGGAGCCACGAACACGGCGCGATCCTCGTCGTACGTGCCGTCGGTGAGGAACTGGAGCGTGAGGAACGGATGTGTCGTGCCGCCCTTTCGCAGGTTCACCTCGATGGCGTAGTCGTCCCAACCGCCGTCGTCACGCTCCACGACGATGTAGTCGATGGCGAACCGGCCGATGACGCCCCGTGCAGCCAGCCGCTCACCGACCAAGCGGGCGCTGGCGGAGATCTGTTCGGCGTAGGCGGCATCGGCGGGGAAGCGCGAGCCCATGAACACCTGGCCGCTGTCACCGCCGAGGATCTGGTCGTGGGTCGACAGCAACTGGACCTCCCCGAGGGGCGTGATCCTCAGCTGGACCGAAGGGCTCACCACGCGATCGGCATCGATCATTTCCTCGACGATGCCGCCCTCACGCTCGAGTGTCGCCAGGT
Organism: uncultured Acidimicrobiia bacterium; assembly: GCA_963759175.1. Taxonomy (GTDB): domain Bacteria; phylum Actinomycetota; class Acidimicrobiia; order Spongiisociales; family UBA5794; genus SZUA-442. Next base: position 368,511 of record CAVWXP010000007.1, on the reverse strand, counting down.
AGCCCTCGACACCTCCGACGTGTCCATCGGTCGGCAGGGTGTCGATGAGAGCGTCGAAGTCCTCATCCGTCGGGTCGTCGCCAAGCGAGGACAGGTCCACGATCGAGTTCCCGAACCCCGAGACCCCCTCGTTGTGCTTGACGATGGCACGCCGCAGACCGGGCACGTCCTGTCGCAGGTCCCGGAGTGCAGCCACGACCTCGGACCTCGTGCGGAGTCCCTCGGTGCCACGCGGGTGGGGGACAGCAGCCTCGGCGAACAGGCGGCGGCCCTCGGACTTGGTTCCGAGGTCCGCATGGGCCGGATCGGCACCGTACATGGGGATACCGAGGCGCATAGCGAGCTCGCGATCGTCCCAGGTGGTCATGAACGGCACGAGATGGGCACGGTCCGGGTCTCGGATCAGGTCACGGATCCGGGCCAGCACCTGGGGACGGTCGAGCAGCTTGCGGGACAAGGGACGGAACCTCGCCTCCATGGGCGACACGAAGAACAGCCGCCGCCTCGCATGCGACTGGATCACACCGGGCAGGAGGTCGAGGAAGTAGTCGACGATGTCGGGGTTGATCGGCTGGCCCGTGACGAAGACGATGCGAGCGCGCGGTTGGCGCAACAGGAACAGAAGGAAGAGGAATCGCTCCTCGTAGGCCTGGAGCTCCGAGGGAGCCAACTCGACGTCGACGTCCGCCGAAGGAACCACCACGATCGTCTGCTCGTCGGTGTTGAGATGGTCGATGGACGACCACAGCGGAACGAGCTTGGCCTGCAGCGCGTCGTACGCACTCTGGTCGTGGACGTCGAAGATGTCAGTCATCGGGAGGAACCTACACGCGTCGCAGGCCGTGCGATGCGTTGCCTGCCGAAGGTCGTACGAGCGGGGTACTGTGGCGAGGACCGCAAGCGTGGGGGAGCAGCCGTGATCGAGCCAGAGAGATATCAGGATCCGTCCGAGATCGTGGGGGCGACCCTCGGTGTCCGCTTCTTCGCCCGCCTCATCGATGGGCTCCTGTTGTCGTTCGTCCTCTCCCTCCTGATCCTGCCGGTGCTCTTCAGTGACACGAGCCTGACCGACTCCGTGGGCGGCTTCAGCGTGAACACGATCACTGCGGCTGCCCTGTCCGCCCTGCTGTCGATCGGCTACTACACGCTCCTCGAATCCACCCGGGGTCAGACGATCGGCAAGATGGCGCTCGGCTTGCGCACGATCGGCCCCGATGGAGGTCATCCGACCGTCGAGGAAGCCCTCAAGCGCAACCTCTGGTACGCGCTCGGGATCGTCCCGGTCGTCGGTGGACTCGCCCAGCTCGGTGCAGCGATCCTCATCGCGGTCACCGTATCGAGTTCACCGGTGAACGTCGGATGGCACGATGACTTCGGAGGCGGCACGAAGGTGATCCGCACCCGCTGAGTACCGGACGCCAGCTACCTCGGCTCGTAGCCCCGGTTCCGCTGGTTGCGTCGCTTCAGAGGGATTCAGCGTCCCAGACGAGGAACCAGTCGGCGTAGTGGCCCGGCCACGATCCCTCCGGCGCTTCCTCCGTGTACTTGCGGTCAGCCTCGATGAGCCACGTTTCCACGGTGTCGACCGAGGGATCCGAATCGATCAGCGGCAATAGCTGCCCGTACATCCACTCGGCATACCAGCGCGGCCAACCGCCGTTGGGACCGCCGTAGACGGCGTGATGGCTCCGTGCCGCCGCCCCGAACAGGTGGCGCAGGTCCTTGTGTCGTTGCTCTTGCTCCATGGATCGCACGCTATCAGAGTGGCGCCGTGCGCGCAGCGCCCCTCAGCGGCGGCGCGCCGAGAGCCTCGCCCTGACGCTGGCGATCGCGGGCAGGCCCTGGGGAGCGCAGCCGTCGGCATGGACGGCCTGGGGCCCCTCGAAGAAGTCGGCATCGGCTCGCAACCTGCGTGCGAACCACAGCGTGGGTGCGGCGAGCAGGGCGACACCGCCACCGACGACATAGGCGATCGAGTAGCCCTCCCGTCCCGACAACACGCCGAGACCGCTCTGGCCACCCACCGCGCCGACGCCTGAGATCATCGAATCGAACGACACGATCGTGGCTCGCTGCTCGGAAGCGACCATCCCGTGGATGAACGTCTGGCGGACCGGCATCGTGATGCCCATGGCAACAGCCACCACCAGCAGGAAGCCGAGGGCGACCGCGAACGTGTTCGCCAGTCCGACGCCGATCGACGCGAGCGAGAAGACGACGGCTGTCCCCACCAGGACGGTCGTTCGGCGACTCGACCACCGCGTGACGACTGACACCAGGGCGTTGCCGGCCATGAGCGCAATGGACAGCAGCGCAGCGACGACACCAGCGACCCACACGGCGTCATCGCCCAGCAGCTCGAGGAAGTAGGGCTGCCATGCGTACCAGGCCCACATGAAGAAGCCGTTCTGGAGTGCACCGGCGATCATGATGAGACGCAGCGGTCGCGATGACCACCCCTCGGTCACCCCGGTCCGGGCGATCGCTGTGGCCTCGGCGGGGAGGGTCGCCAGGGTCACCGGACGTGGGGTGAACCCGATGTCGCGCATGCCGGCCCACGCCAGGGCCAGGAGCACGAACAGGAGCCCTGCACGAACGAGGAACGGGATGGCGAGGTCGATCTGGCCCAGGAGGCCACCGCCGACGGTCCCGATGAGCATGGACGCACCGCCGATGATCTGGGCGCGGGCGAAGATCCGGTCGAGGCCACCGTCGAAACCCAACGAGCGGACCCCATCGACCAGCCACGCCTCCATCGCCCCCGAGTAGAAGGTGAACCCGAGACCCATGAACACGGACACGGCGGAGAACGCCACCACGCCTCCACCCACCTGTGCGAGCCAGACGTAGCCGAGCGTGGAGGTGGCCAGGACCACGAGGGACAACAGGAACGACACCCGACGCCCGATCGTGTCCGCAACGACACCGGTGGGGATCTCGAAGAGCACCGTTCCGACGGAGAACGCGGCATTCGCTATGAACACCTCCGCCACCGACAGGCCCGCATCGAGCAGGAACAGCGTGTTGATCCCCCAGATGATCGAGGCGGCGAGGGTGTAGATGCCGGCATACGTGTAGTACCGGCGGACAAGCTGGCGGGCAGCCGACGGCATGGTCGTTGGGGGAACCATGGCGGTGAGCCTACGTCGATGCCCGGGACCCGATCGTGATGGTCGATGATCCGGGGGCTCGAGTCGCGGCTCAGCGCTACTGTCGGTCGGATGTCCACCCCGCTCACCAACGTCGGATCCCGACCGGCGGCCTACGGTCCCTCCGAGTGGGGCCTGACCCTCCTCATCGGAGTCATCTGGGGGTCGGCGTTCCTGTGGATCGCCCTCGGAGTGGACTTCCTCGCACCCGCGGTCGTGGCGTTCGGCAGGGTCGCTCTCGGAGCTGCAGCGCTCGCCCTGTTCCCCAAAGCGCGGATCGCCATCGACCGGACCGACTGGGCACGCATCGGGGTCGTCGCCATCCTCGGCAACGCAGGACCTGCATGGTTGTTCGCCCAGGCCGAGACGGAGCTCGACTCCGCCGTCGCCGGGATGATCACCGGTGGCACACCCGTCCTCACGCTCGTCATCGCCAGCCTGTTCCTGTGGGCTCTCCCGGGCCGTGCGCAGGTGATCGGCATCGCCATCGGATTCGTGGGCATCGTGCTCATGGCGGCCCCGTCACTCACCGGCGCCGACGCCACCCCCGTGGGTATCGCCCTCGTGTTCCTGGCAACGCTCGGATATGCGACCAACTCGAACCTCATCGTCCCGCTGCAGCAGAAGTACGGAGCAACACCGGTGATCCTGTGGGCGCTGATCGTCTCCAGCGTGCTCCTCGCCCCCTTCGCTGCGTTCGGCGTCGCCGACTCCGAGTTCACCGCAAGCGCCGTCGTGGCCGTGGTGATCCTCGGTGTGGTCGGCACGGGTTTCGCTCGGGCGCTCGCGACGACCCTTGCCGGCAGGGTGGGCGGCCCGCGCATGACCACGACGACCTACCTCATCCCGGTGGTGGCGATCATCCTCGGTGTGGCGTTCCGCAACGAGACGGTCGCCCCCCTCGCCCTCGTGGGTGTCGTGATCGTTCTGGTCGGTGCGTTCATCGCTACGCGGGCGGTTACTCCGCGAGGTTGAGCGCTGCGCCGTCGCCGGGTCGGCAGGGATGGAGGTCCGCGATCAGGCCGGTGTCGTTCCTGAAGCGCTCGGCCGTGTGGGAGATGAATCCGTCGACGTCTTCCGCCCGCACCGCGGCAACGGCACAGCCGGCGAACCCCGCCCCGGTGACACGTGCCCCCAGGCAACCGGGCGCCATCCGGGCCGCCTCGACGATCGCGTCGAGGGCGTCGCTCGACGACGCAAAGTCGTCGCGGAGGCTGGTGTGGCTGTCGTCCATCAGCGAACCCAGGCGTTCCCCGTCGCCAGCCTCGAGCGCACGGGCGGCTTCGAGCACCCTGGCGTTCTCGGTCACCACATGGCGGGCACGGAGGAAGTCGATGGGGTCGAGGCCGTCTTCGGCGGCTGCCAGCTCGGCGGCATCGACATCACGGAGGGCCGCAACGCCCAAGTGGCGGGCGACCCGTTCACATGCAGCCCGACGCTCGTTGTAGGCGGACGTCACGAGCTCTCGTCGGGTCGATGTGTCGAGGACGACGAACGCGATGGTGTCGGGAACCGGGACCATCGTGTGCTCGAGCGTGCGGCAGTCGATGAGGAGGGCATGACCGCTACGCGACATCGCAACGCTCATCTGGTCCATGATGCCGCACTCCATACCGACCCACTCACGCTCTGCTCGTTGCGATGCACGGACGATGTCCATCGTGCTCGCCGATCCCCTCCCCACGTGCTCGAACACGAGGGCGGAAGCGATCTCGAGCGCAGCCGACGACGAGAGGCCAGCGCCCGCGGGGATGTCCGAGGCGATGGCACCGTCCCACCCGTGCCGTTGCCGGCCAACGGGTAGCGCCGAGGCCACCCCGCGCACATACTCGGACCACCGCGGTTCGCCATGGATGACCGGGTCGAGATCGAAGGTCGCATCGCCGAGATCCGACGTCACGTCGACCGTGGTGTCACCCCTTCGGCCGAAGGCGATCGCCAACGACCGATCGATCGCCATCGGCAGGACGAACCCGTCGTTGTAGTCGGTGTGGTCACCGATGAGGTTCACCCGGCCCGGTGCGATGGCGACACCCTCGGGGGTGCGACCGAACCGATCGATGAATCGCTGTCGTGCGAGTTGCTCAGGTGCCAGAGACATGCAGCGGTGTGCGGTAGTGCTCAGCGGATACCCCGCGGAGGCGGCTGGCCGCTGATTCCGGTGTGAGGTCGCGCTGCGACTCGGCCATCAGCTCGTACCCGACCATGAACTTGCGAACGGTGGCCGAGCGCAGCAGCGGTGGGAACACGTGGGCGTGGAGCTGCCAGTGGTCGTGTGCGTCATCGGTGAATGGCGCCCCATGCCAGCCCATCGAGTACGGGAACGGTGTCAGGAACAGGTTGTCGTATCGGATCAGCAGCTCCCTGAGCGCGTGGGCGAGCGTCGACCTCTGGTCGTCGTCGAGATCGGTGATCCGTGCGGTACGCCGCTTGGGCATGATGAGTGCCTCGAACGGCCAGAGCGCCCAGTAGGGCACCACGATCAGCCACTCGTCATTCTCGACGATCGTGCGCGTCCCCCGAGTCCGTTCCTGATCGGCATACGCCGTCAGGAGGACCTCGCCGGTCTGCTCGAAGTGGATGCGCTGGTGCTGGTCCTCGTTCGCAACGAGTGTCGGCACGTGCGACGTCGCCCATATCTGGCCGTGGGGGTGGGGGTTCGATGCGCCCATCGCACTTCCCCGATTCTCGAACACCTGCACCCAGGCGTGGTGCTCACCCAGCTCACGGGTCTCATCCGCCCACACCGAGATGACGCGCTCGATGTCGGGGAGGTCCATCTCGGCCAGCGTCAGGTCGTGGCGAGGGGAGAAGCAGACGACCCGACACGTGCCACCTTCCTCCTGCGCCGTGAAGAGACCGTCGACGATGGCTGGTCGCGTGTCGAGGGCCGGGACGAGTGCCGGATAGTCGTTCGTGAAGACGTACGTGCCGTCGTATGTGTCGTTGACAACGCCCCCGGCGCGCTCGGTGCCGGGACACAGGTAGCACTCGGGGTCGAAGGATGGCCGGACGTCGGGTGTCGGGTCCTCCGTCTGGCCTTGCCACGGGCGGCTCGTGCGCTGTGCCGAGACGAGGACCCACTCACCGGTGAGGGGATTGAACCTCCGGTGCGGTCCGTCGAACGGTGTCGGTGTGGTCATGGCATCCTCCCGGTTGGGACCGCCGTTGCCGAACGGCGTACCCACCCGAAGTCGGTGATCCTCCCGTCGATCCGCCATCGCAGGAGGGACTCGTGGTTCACGGTGGCTTCATCGGCAAGGAGGGCGTCGAGCTCATCGGATTCCTCGTGCGTGAGGAGCTCCAGGCGGTCGGACGTACCGACGAAGCCGGTGATGGCAGCGAGGTCTCTGAGGGACCCGAGGGTGGCCTCGTCGAGGTCGACCGCGCTCCGGTCGAAGAAGGCGACGTCGGGATCGGCGTCGATGAGGTCCCTGAGCCACAGACGTTCGCTCGATGTGATGATCGCGTTGCGAGCGCCACGGCCGGAGAAGTCACCCATCGCGGTGAGCGTCGGCTCCTCCCAGAACTCGGCGACATCGGGGCCGATGCGGATCCCATCGAACACACCGATCGAGGCGATCACCGGTGCGCCGCATGCCAGCAGGTAGCAGTCGTCGCCCGCTGCCTCCCGGATGGCCTCGACACCGATCCGGTATGCAGCCTCCGGGCCCATTGGCTCGACATGGCGTCCGGGGAAGGCGGCGGCATACAGGAAGTCCAGCTTCAGGTAGTCGAACCCCCACGAACGCGCCTTGGTGATCATGTCGTGCACGAAGTCCTGGGTCGCGCCCGAGGTCGGGTCGAGGCTGTAGTACGGACCGCCCCAGTTGATGCCGGCGACCACCGGTGCGCCATCGGCGTCGCGAAGCAGGAGCTCGGGACGCTCCTCGACGAGGCGAGCGTTGGATCGGGCGATGAAAGGGGCGAGCCACAGGCCGGCCGTTCGGCCCGATGCACGAATGACGTCGGCGAGCTTCCCCATTCCAGCGGGGAAGTCGTCGTTGGGGACCCAGTCGCCGATGGCCTGTTCCCATCCGTCGTCGATCTGGACGACGTCGATCTCGTGGCCGTCCACGGCAGCGACGGCATCGAGGATTGCCTGTTCGGAGACACCTTCGTAGTGCGAGTACCACGAGCACCACACGCGCATCGTGCGGCGGGGCCTCCGCCCGAGATGCTCTCCCAGGGCGGTTGCGTAGGCCCCCAGGATGTCATCGACCGTTCCTTTGGCGATCAACCAGTCGATCTCGCGTTGCTCGCTCGAGCCGATGAGCTCGGGGCCGACCGGCCTCACCCGCCCGTCGGGTGCAAGTGCGCCGAGCAGGGTGGCGGAGCCGGATGCATCGATGGCTATCCCGACGCCGCTGCCGCTCACGGTGGTATCGAAGGCATGACGTGGGTCATCGTGCCCGAGGCGCCTGCCCTCGTCGGGTATGGGGAGGATGGGAACCAGCGGGTCCACCCACCCCGTGGGTGACCACGAGTGCCATCCGTGTCGGTAGAAGCGCTCGATGCCCCCGACATGGACGGTCGGCTCGGCCGAACGCACGGTCCGTACCGTCAACGGTGAGATGGGCACGTCACTTGATCCCACTCGATGCCACGTTCTCGACGAAGTAGCGCTGTGCGCTGACGAACACGAGGAGCGGGATGACGACGGCGAGCGCAACGCCGGCGAAGATCAGCTGGGGTTGATCGGCGCCTTGACCACCCAGGATCGACAAGGCCAGTGTGAGGACGAAGGACTCGGTGTTGCCGGCATCGATGACCACCAGGGGCCAGATGAACGAGTTCCACGCGTACAGGAACTGGAAGGTCGCAAGGGTGGCGATGGCCGGCCACGAGAGCGGGACGAAGATCGTCCAGAGGATGCGCCATCGGGATGCGCCGTCGATGTATGCGGCCTCCTCGAGGTCCTTGGGGATCGAGACGAAGAACTGGCGCATCAGGAACGTCCCGTAGGCGGTGTAGATGAAGGGCCACACGAGCCCGGCGAGCGTGTTGTTCCAGTTGAGGGTCACGACGATCTGGAACAACGGAATGATCAACACGATGAACGGGATCATGATCGAACCGAGGTAGCCGACGAAGAGCTGGTCGCGACCGGGGAACTTCATGCGGGCAAAGGCGTAGCCACCCATGATCGACGTGAACAGGCTGCCTGTCACGACGAGGACAGTCACGAGGACGGTGTTGGTGATCGCTTTGTCGAAGTCGCGGATGTCGAGGACCTCGCTGAAGTTCGACCACTTGGCGGTCAGTTGCTCGGCCGGTTCAGCTGTCCGCACGATGGCATATCCGACGATCGATGGGTCGTCGGGGTCGGCGAACCGGCCCACGGCGGTCCCGCGCAAGAGCACGAGATCGGCGCTCTCCCCTCCGTAGGTGACCGTCCAGATGCCGAGGACCTCGCCATCGACCGTGACCGTGCGTCCGGTGTCGGTGGCGAACTCGAGGGGAACGGCGACCGTCGCCTCGAGGTCGGATTCGGGTGCGAACAACCCAGCCTCGACGCCGGATTCGACGAGCACCATCGTCCGTTCCTCACCGTCGGCAGACTCGATCACGAACAGCGGCAGCTGCTCGCCGTCGACCTCGGTGGTGCTCGCTTCGTAGGGGAGTACCCGGGGCGGGTAGCGGAACACGTCGGAGGATTCCTTCAGCGCCGTGAAGAACATGTAGATGAAGGGGAAGATCATCGCCATGGCGAAGAATCCGAGGATGAGGTAGATGCCTGCCCATCCCAGGTACTTGCGCCTGCGTGACTTTCGGGACAGACGCTTGGCTTCGTCCTTGGCGTCCTGGCTGATGCGGGAGTCGAGATCTGTCATGGCTATCCGATCCCCTCTTGTTCAGCTCGACGTTGACGCCAGAAGTTGAGGATGGTCACCGAGAAGATCAGGATGAACAGCACCCAGGCGATGGCGCTGGCATATCCCTGGTTGAAGCGGTTGAAGCCCTCCTGGTAGAGCTGGATCACCGGGGTGAGGGTGGCGTTGTTGGGCCCGGATGGCGGCAGCTGGGGTCCCATCAGGGTGTACGGCTCCGTGAAGATCTGGAGTCCGAGGATCGTCGTCGTGGCGATGACGAAGAAGGTGGTCGGGCGCAGCAGCGGGACGGTGATGTTGCGGAACTTCTTCCACCACGACGCCCCATCGATCTCTGCGGCTTCGTAGAGCGAACCGGGGATGCCCTGCATTCCCGCCACGAACAGGACGGCGTTGTACCCGGTCATGAACCAGGCGAAGAAGATGATGATCGACCACATCGCGAAGTTGGGATCGGACAGCCACTGGGGCTGGGGCGCCGTGAAGTCGAACGGCGTGATCCAGTTGATCAGGTCGACGAAGCGGAGGATCCCGTAGTTGATGAACCCGATCGCAGCGTTGTAGAGCTGCTTCCAGATCAGGAGCACGCCGAGCAGGCCAGCCACGTAGGGGATGAAGTAGACGGCCCGGAACACCTTCATGCCTGGGATCTTCGAGTTGAGCAGGGCTGCAAGCAGCAGGGCAGGGAACGTCGCGAGCGGGATGGCGACGACGGCGAAGAAGATGATGTTGCGCATCCCGATCCAGAAGTTCGGATCGCGTGCACCGATGATGAGGTCACCGAAGCGGAAGGCCTGGCTGTATCCGGCGGAGAGGACGTCCGAAGCCGCCTGACCTGCGTCGACCGTGGCGAACTGGACGCTGAAGATACGGATGTAGTTGTCGAGTCCGGTGAACTCGATGGCGGTCAGTCCGTCCCAGTCCGTGAAGGAGATGAAGAGGGAGAACAGGAGGGGGAATGCGAAGAAGACGAGGAAGCCGAAGACATTCGGGGACACGAACAGGTAGCCATCCACGGCTTCTGCCTGCCCCACCGTCGTCGAGAACACCTCGGTCGCTGCATGGCGCCTGAGGAGGAAGAACGCGGATCCGGCGATGATCGCCACGATGGTGAGTCCGATGGCCTCGGGGTCGAGGAGCCGTCGTACGAACTCGATGGATCCCGGGATGATGCCGAGGAAGAGGGCGAGTACCGCTGCGCCGCCGATCATCGTCCACCGAGCGATGCGTTTGAGCGTCCGCTCTGCAGCGAATCTGTCGGCCTGTGAATACAGCAACCAGCCAGCAATGATGATGAAGCTCCAGTACCACTCGTCCCTGAAGGCAGAGGCGAGCGCCTCGATGCCCCGGAACATCTCCATCGTCTGGAGCGCACCCACGGCGGCAATCACCATGAGGGTGTACTGGAGCAAGGTTGCCGCAGTGCGTCCCTTGTTGCGGTGGGCCAGGAGATGCGGGACCGCGTAGGCAGCCACGAACGCTGTTCCCGCAGCGAAGGCAACGACCGCGAACAGTGCGACGCCGCTGAGATCGAAGATGGCTCCGGTCGCAATGCCGATGGCGATCCCCGCCGCTCCGATCGCCACGACCACCTGCCACACCACGACGGCGATCAGCCACGGTGGATTGTGGCGGTCCGCCGCTGGGGGCGATTCCAGGGTCATCGCGTCGGCCTGGGTCACGGTTGCCTCGATCCTCGACGGGAGTCGACGAAGTCGGGAGGGGTGGGGCCGGAGCCCCACCCCTCGTCGGTTCGTATCAGTTGTCGAAGTACTGGTTCAGGTCAGTACAGATGTTTGCTTCGTATTCCTCGATCGACAGGTCGCCTGTCACGACGGCGTTCACACGGGTGTTCATCTCGTCGCGATACGACGGCCAGTCGCCGTTCCACAGCGGAGCCTCCGTCACCGGGTTCTCGCCGAGTCCGTCGAGGAAGGCCTGGTTGTTCTCCGGCGGCGTGAACGTGAGGAAGGCGTCGAGCGCTTCCTGGCTCACACGGCTCGGGATGTTGGCACCGAGTTCGGCGACCTGCGCCTGGACCTCAGCCGACGTCAGAGCTCGGACCAGGTCCCAGGCAGCCTGCGGGTTCTCCGTATTGGCGTTCACCACATACGCACCCCAGAACAGCCAGTTCGAGGGCCCACCGGGGCCATCGGGCAGCTTCACGACGTCCCAGTTGAAGTCGACTTCGCGGATGCCGGGCGTTGCCCAGCGACCGTTCTGGAACATGCCGATGTTGCCGGCCTTGAACACGGGCTCGGGGTCCTCACCGTACGTGAAGCCGGATCCACCAGCGAAGAAGTCACGGAAGGCCGCGAGGCCCTCGATCGACTCGGGGGTGTCGAGTCCGCATGCGTCGCGTGCGTCGTTGAAGAAGCCGCCACCTGCGGAGTTCAGCCACCAGCCGACGGGTCCCCACCATGAGCTCTGGCCGTAGCCGAAGATCTCAGGGTCGAGGGCCGCTATGGCCTCGGACACCTCGGTGAAGGCAGCCCAGTCCCACGTTCCTGCTTCAGCGAGCTCACGGGGATCGTCTGCGCCTGCCTCTGCGATGAGGTCGAGATTCAGATACAAGCCGAAGGTCGACACGTCGCGGGGAAGGCCCCACAGCGTCGATCCGGGCTGACCCGTTGCCGGGTCGGTCGTCATCTGCTCCATCGGGCCGGGGTAGAAGTCGCCATCGGCGTACTCGGCATCTGCGTCCGCGTACTGACGAACATCGAGGATCACGCCCTTCGACGCGAACTCGGCGATGTCGGCACCGGGGATCCAGAAGACGTCAGGTGCCTCACCTGCGGACAGCTGTGTCAACAGTGCCTGCTGGTAGCCCTCGGTCTCGGTCCCGCCGGCCTCGTACTGGAGGGTCACGCCCTCGAAATCGGCCTGGAGGCTGTCGCTCACCGACTGGTAGACGGCAGCTTCCTGATCGTTGTCAGGACGCGTCCGCCATCGCAGGGTGACGTCACCCTCGGCTGGTGGTGCCGTCGTTGTCGTCTCATCGGGTGCTGCTGTCGTTGTCGTGGTCGTCTCACCGCCGGTATCGGCTGTCGTGGTTGTGTCACTCGAGTCGTCGCTGGAGCATGCTGCTGCAACCAGCGCCAACACGAACAACACGACGAGCATTCGTTTCGCCATTCGTCCTCCTTGGCGGGGCACTCGCCCCGGGTTTCTCTCTCTCACGCGACCACGATCACGGGTCCGCGTGCTTCGATCTCGGCCAGGGCCTCGATGGGCGCTGCTGGGCCGGTCACGAGCACATCGACCGTGTCGATGTCTGCGATTTTCACAACACTGATGTTCCCGATCTTGGAGCTCTCCGCGACCACCACGCACCGTTGCGCTGCGTTGAGCATGTGTCGCTTGACAGCCGTCTCGGGCAGGTTCACATTCGTGATCCCTTCGTCCGGGTGGACCCCGTTGCACCCCAGGAACACGGTGGAGACGTTGAGCCGCTCCAGGATGTGGTTTGCCATCGGATCGACCAACGAATGCTGCAGCGGCCGGAGGGTTCCACCGGTCACGACCACGGTGAAGCGGGGGATGGCCGGTTCGAGTTCGAGGGCGACGTTGATGGCGCTGGTGAACACGACCACGTTGTGGAGGTCCTTGCGCCGGACGAGGGCTCGTGCCACCGCCGTCGTCGTCGATCCCACATCGAGGATGATCGTCTCGCCATTCGAGACCATCGCCGCCGCAGCCGTACCGATGTCCGCCTTCTCCTCGGGTGCGGAGCTACTCGACTCCTCGAGCGATCGCTCCGTGCGGGAAATGGGGGCACGAACCACGGCTCCACCGTGGACACGCTGGAGGGAGCCCGATTCGTGCAGCAGGTCCAGATCGCTGCGAACCGTCACCTCGGAGATCCCGAACATGTCGCTCAGATCGGCGACGCGTACGAACTCTCGCTCTCGCACGAGGGAGAGAATCCGGTCACGTCGGAGTTCGGGAGGAACGGTGCGGTCCATGGTCCGTGTGGGTTCGGTGCCTACCCACTAACTTACGTTTATCTTCGTTTGTTTGTCAAGTCGCAAGTTTCGCGGGGTCGATGGCTTGCGAAGTCGCAACCAAACCGCGATATCGGTACGCTGGTGTCGCTGATCAAGGACGGTGACATGGCGGACGGATTCTCCCTCTACGGCAACGCGATCTCGGCTGCCCACGCAGCCAGGGCACGTGCCTGGCAGCAGATGTTCATCGACAAGTTCGACTACGAACCGGGCGAGCAGTACGACCTCTCGCTCGTCGACAACCCGTATCTCGGGGACGTCTTCGGGCTCAAGGACATTGCGCGGGACGCCGGCGGTGAACCGATCGATCCGGCAAAGGGCGTCATCTGCGCCACGGTCCGGATGGGGTTCGGTCACTACCGCATCGCCATGGCCGGGGCCTCGGCAGCCCGATCGATGGGGTACACGCCGTATTGGCTCGACCTCTTGGCGATCCCAGGGATCTCGACGTCGGTGATCAACTGGTGGAACACGAACTACTCGAAGATGTCGCGTCTGTCCCAACGCAGTGAACTGTTCAACAAGTACGTGTGGGAGTCCGTGACGAGCGGTGATCGGACGGTGCCAGGCATCTGGTGGGCGCTCAACACCTTTGCCGTCGGTTGGCCCTGGCGCTTCCTCAAGGCGAACGCCCGCGACTATCGCATGAGCGAGCTCTTCGCCGATCTCCATCGATCACTGCCGGCCGAGACTCCCCTGTTGGGGTCGCACATGTGGAACACCATGGGCGCTGTTGCAGGCGACATGACCAACGTCGTGGACATGATGTTCGACAACTGGCCGATGGCGTTCCAGCTGATCGAGGGCGCCCAGCACGCCGTGCAGTCACCGTCGGGGTACTACGGCTTCCGGACCATGCGGGGCTTCGACGAGAAGAACGCGATCCTCGAACCGGTGCCGTCCGACGCTCTGCACTTCGTTGGGCATCACGTTGACCATGAACTCGTCGAGAACATCGAAGCCGACTGCGGCGATCGACTCGAACGAATGCGAGAAGGTGAACCGCGCCGGTTCCTCCTCACCATGGGTGGGGCAGGCGCACAGCGCGAGTTGTTCAAGGCGGTCGTCGATCACATGGTCCCGATGGTGCGTTCCGGTGAGGCAACGCTCTTCGTCAACCTCGGGGATCACCGGGAGAACTGGGAGTGGCTCGAAGCAGAGCTCGGCTCGATCCGCAGTGAGGTCCATCTCCACACCACATGGGACGAGACCAGGGAGCTGGCCGATGAGCTCCGAACCTCGTCGACGAGTGGCATCCACGTGTTCGTCTACGACAACACGTTCCATGCCGTGTACGCGACGAACTACCTCATGCGAGTGATCGACGTGATGATCACCAAGCCGAGCGAGCTTGCGTTCTACCCGGTACCCAAGATCTTCAACGAGCGCGTCGGCGGTCACGAGGCGTGGGGAGCGATCCGCTCAGCGGAGGTCGGCGATGGCACCGTGGAGACGCGCACCATTCCTGAAACCCTCCATGCGATCGACCTCCTCACCCGCGAGGAAGATCTCCTGACCATGTACGCCGATGGCATCGTGAAGAACAAGGCGATCGGGATCTACGACGGTGCATACAAGTCCGTGGCCCTCGCAACCGGGACCGTGTGGGAGCGCCCGATACCCGACGCTCCGCCCGTTGCCCACCACCAGGACGCATAGGCGGGTTCGCTGGCGACAGCAACGGCGCTGGGCCTGACTAGCGTCGCGGGCATGAATCGGCTTCCCGATCTGTTCGACGGCAGCATCGACGCTGTCATCTTCGATCTCGATGGTGTCATCACGGACACGGCATCGGTCCACGCCGGGGCCTGGGCAGCGCTCTTCAACGGATACCTCGAACATCGTGACGGGCCAGGTTTCGCTCCCTTCGTTGACGCCGACTACCTCGCATACGTCGACGGAAAGCCTCGCTACGACGGTGTTGCGTCCTTCCTCGCATCGCGTGGCATCTCGCTTCCCTGGGGGTCCCCCGACGATCCCGCCGACGCCGAGACGGTGTGTGGCCTCGGGAACCGCAAGAACGACCTCTTCCGCTCGGTGCTCGCAACGCAAGGGGCATCCGTGTTCCCGACGTCGGTGGCCCTCGTGGCCGAACTGCGCCACGCGGGCATCGCCACGGGGTGCGTGTCATCGTCGAAGAACTGCCGATTCGTGCTCGACAGCGTGGGCCTGCTGGACCAGTTCGACGACATCGTCGACGGCAACGACGCCGCGGAGCGCTCCCTGCCCGGAAAGCCCGCACCCGACACGTACCTCGACTGTGCGTCCCGCCTCGGCGTCGACGTGGATCGCGCCGCGATGGTCGAGGACGCCGTGTCCGGCGTCGCATCAGGAGCCGCCGGCGGGTTCGCCCACGTCATCGGTCTCGACCGTGGCGCGGGGCGAGCAGGCCTCCTCGAGAACGGGGCCTCGGTGGTCGTCGATGACCTCGGTGTCTTCATGGGGAATGGAAACTGATCGTGGACCTCTCCGACACCCTCCATGTCGCCAACGACGGTTGGAGTCTCACCGAGACCGGGTGGGAGGACGAGCGCGCCGTCGCCGTGGCTTCGAACTTCATGGTCGGCAACGGGTACCTCGGGTACCGGGGCACCTCACCCGAGCAGGGGCCGGACGGCTATGTGGCGCTCGTCGTCACCGATACCTACGACTGTGCCGACGGCCAGTGGCGCGAGTTGACGACGGCGCCCAACCCGTTGTTCGTCTCCGCATGCGTGGAGGGCGTTCCGATCACGGTCGACGGCGCAACCCACGTCGAGACGACGCTGGCGATGCGTACGGGGGAGTTCCGCCTCACGTTCGGGGAACCGGTCGACGATGCCGACATCGCGGTGTCGGTCGAGCGATTCGCGAGCTACCACGACCTGCACCTGCTGGGTCAGCGATGGTCGCTCGCTTCCGACGAAGCCGTGAGCGTCGACATCACGTTCGGCATCGATGCACGAATCTGGAGCCTGAACGGCACCCACCTACCCGAGGTCGTCACCGGAGGCGACGCAGGGGTTCTCACCGCTGCAGGCCGTACGGTCGAGAGCGGCATCGACGTGGCGGTGGCCGCCGTCACCCACGTTCGTCACAGCCATGGCGGACCGGTGACAACCGAGATCACCGACGACGGTGCCATGCGGACCATGACCGTGCACCTCGACGGAAGTGACGAGGTCGTGATCGAGATCATCGCCGCCGTCTACACGTCCAATGACACCGAGGATCCGCTGGATCGTGCCGTTGCCGCCGTCCGCGGCGCCGACCACGGCCACTGCGAGACACTGCGCAACGCCTCGCGGATCATATGGCGCGACCTGTGGGCAGCCATGGACATCGGGATCGAAGGGAACCTCGCCGACCAGGCAGCGGTTCGGTTTGCGGCGTATCACAATCGCATCTGCACGCCTGCGCACACCGACCGACTCCCGATCGGGGCACGCGGCCTGTCATGTCAGGCATACCAAGGTGCCGCGTTCTGGGACCAGGAGATCTACAACCTGCCCGCCTACCTGTTCACGGAACCCGACATCGCACGATCGATCCTCGTGTATCGGCATCGGACCCTCGATGGGGCTCGTCGCAAGGCCGAGCGTCTCGGGTACGACGGTGCGTTCTATGCATGGATCTCGGGGGACACCGGCGACGAGCTCTGCCCCGACTACTTCTTCGAGGACGTCCTCACCGGCCGGCCCATCAGGAACCACTTCAACGTCTGGCAGATCCACGTCGCCCCCGACGTCGTCACCACCATCGAGCGGTATGTCGAGGTCACGGGTGATGAGACGTTCCTCGTCGACCACGGCGCCGAGATCGCCTTCGAGGTCGCCCGATTCCTGCGCTCGTTCGTTCGCTACGACGAATGGCGTGGTGTGTACCACTGCATCCGACTCCTTGGCCCCGACGAGTGGCACGAGAACGTCGATGACAACGCGTTCACGAACCACCAGGTCGTCCGGGCGCTGTCGTTCGCCATCGACACCCACGACCGGCTCGCCGCCGCCCATCCCGACGCGCTCGCAGACCTCGCTGGGGCCATCGACCTCACCTCGGACGAGGTCGAGGGATGGCGGCGCGTTCGGGACCGCATGTACCTGCCGCAACCCGACTCCGAGACGCTGCTCATCGAGCAGTTCGCCGGGTTCTTCGACCTCGAGGACATCAGCCCTGATCGCCTCGCAGAGCGCCTGCTGCACCCCCAGGAGTACTGGGGATGGCCCAACGGCATCGCCGTGGCCACCCAGGTGTCCAAGCAAGCCGACGTCGCGATGCTGCTGTGGCTCCACGCCGATGCGTTCGACGACGCCACGGTGAGGGCGAACTACGAGTATTACGAACCGAGGTGCTCGCACCAGTCGTCGTTGAGCCACGCCGCCCACGGCATGGTCGCCGCCCAACTCGGCGATGCCGATGCCGCCTACGACCACCTGCAGGGGACCGCAATGGTGGATCTGCTCAACACCAACCACCCCGTCGTCGGTGGCACGTTCATCGGTGGGATCCACACGGCTGCGTGCGGGGGCACCATCCAGCTGGCCGTCGAGGGCATCGGAGGACTGGGTTTCGGCGAAGGACGATTGACGATCGACCCCGCACTTCCCCGTGCATGGGACGCCATCGCCTACCCGGTGTCGTGGCGGGGCAACCGCCTGTCGGTCCGTGTCGACCACGATCTGGTCACTGTTGTGGCTGATGCGGCCAATCCCGACACGGTGGTGGTGGAGGTCGGCGGTCAGGCGTTCGAGCTCCCACCGGGTGGTGAGGCCGACATCGAGTACCGCTGAGACGGGTTCTCTCCAGGCCCGGGGGCGGAGTGCGATTCAGCCCGGTGACTGGTCGGCGTCGGGCATGATGATCTCCGTCAACAGCCGTCGCCTGCGCCCGGGCTCCGGCTCGTTGTCGACGTGGCGGGCGATGGCTGCTGCGACATCGGCGGCGAGCTCGGCGAACTCGTCGTCATCGAGCCACAGCGGCACCTGGCGGTAGCTGACCCCGTCGTCGGCCGGGACCGCATCCGGCGACGCGAGGTACCTTCCGTAGGCGTCGATGAGCGTCCCGGCGAAGATCGTGAACGCCTCGAGGTGCTCTTCGGCCGACATCGCATGTGCCTGGGTGGCATCGATCGTGGCAGCGCCCTGATTGAGCGCATACGTCCGTTCGACGGTGCCGCGAACCGGCCGCTCGTCGGTGATCTCGAGGATGCCGGCCTCGACGAGGACCGCCACCTGGCGGTACAGGGTCGCTTGGGCGACATCGGGGAGCGATCGTGCGAGATCGGCGATGGTGACCGTGCGCCCGGACGCCACCATCACGATCCGCAGGCGGATGGGGTGAAGCAGGATGTCGAATCGGCGGTTGACCACGAGACGATCATACCGTATTATTCTCATTTGTGATAACAAAATGCACCGGAGCGACGGCTCGTCGCCGGAGTGCCGATGGGAGTCCTCATGAACGAAACCGAAGTAGCCATCCCCGCCGGTGATGTGACTCTCGCCGGGACACTGGTGATTCCTGGCGACGAGGGCCCGTACCCCGCAGCCCTGCTCATCGCAGGATCCGGTCCGCTCAACCGCGACGGCAACCACAAGCAGCTACCCCTCGCGGTCAGCAAGGACCTCGCCGAACTGCTGGCCGCCCACGGCTGGGCATCGCTGCGTTTCGACAAGCGCGGTGTCGGCGCTTCGACAGGCGACTACCTCAGCGCCGGACTCGAGGACGAGTTCACCGATGCCCGGCATGCCGCGACGTGGCTGTCGGAGCGGGCCGACATCGGCACGGTCGTCGCCATCGGCCACTCGGTCGGTGCACTCTCGGCCGCCGAGATGTCTGCATGGTCCGACACGGTGGCAGGGGCCATCCTCCTCGCCTACACGGCCCACGATGGCATGACCACCCTCACGTGGCAGGCGAGCGAGATCGGCAAGACCGTTCCCGGATGGATCAAGGGTGTCCTCAAGGTTTTCGGATCGAGCATCGAGAAGCAACAGGCCAAGGCGATCGCACGACTGCAATCCACCACGGATGATGTCGTGCGCATCCAGGGTCAGAAGATCAACGCCAAGTGGATGCGCGAGTTCATCGCCTACGACCCCGAACCCGTGCTCCGTGCCACGAGGACACCGCTGCTCGTGCTGACGGGATCCAAGGATGTGCAGGTCGACCCCAACGATCTCGAGATCGTCCGACAGGTCGCAGGCGACAGGGCACGGGTCGTGCTCGCGGATGGTGTCGATCACATCCTCCGGCACGAGGACCAGCCCGTGTCCAATCCGAAGCGGTACAAGAAGCAGATCACGAAGCCGCTCGATCCGGTCGTGACGACGGCGATCCTCGATTGGCTCACGGACCTCCACGACGGAGCCGCGGGGACGCTCGAGTCGGAAACGGAATCACCATGACGGCGGCGGTCGTCAGCACGGCTGGTCTCACGAAGCAATACGGCGACACGACGGCGCTCGACGGGGTCGACTTCACGGTGCCCAAGGGTGCGATCTACGGCCTCGTTGGTCCCAATGGTGCAGGCAAGACCACCCTGCTCGGCATCCTGGCCGGTCTCCGCACGCCCACCTCGGGAACTGCGACCGTGAACGCCACCAGCGTCCGTGTCCTGCCGGACACACCCAAGTTCGATCCGTGGCTCACGGCACGCGAGGTCGTCGAACTCGCCCGCACCTTGACCGCCCCCCACAGCCCCGCGACGGCTGTCGACGAGGTCCTCGATGCGGCAGGCCTCCTCGACAACGCAGGGCGCAGGGTGCGCGGGTTCTCACGCGGGATGCTCCAGCGCCTCGGCATCGCCGCAGCGGTGGTCGGAGATCCAGACCTGCTCCTCCTCGACGAACCCGCCGCGGCACTCGACCCTGCCGGTCGCCGGGAGGTACTCGACCTCGTCGAGCGGCTCAGGGGACGGGCGACGATGGTGTTCTCGAGCCACATCCTCGACGACGTACAACAGGTCAGCGACGAGATCGGGATCCTGCGGCGTGGATCGCTCATCTACCAGGGTTCCCTCGAGGGCCTGCTCGCCGGGCGACGCGTCACGAGCTACGTGATCACGATGCGATCGGGTCACCAAGCCGCGCTGTCTGCGCTCGCTGCCGCACCGTGGACCGGAGATGCGGTCCTCGGCGACGATGGAATCCTTCGCGTCGTCGTGAACGACCTCGAGATGGCAGAGCGTGAGCTCGTCCCACTCCTTGCCGGACTCGGTGCACCGGTCGTGTCGGTCCAACCACATCGGGAGTCCCTCGAGGACGTGTTCCTGGAGGTGACGCGATGACCCTGTGGCGACTCGAATGGCTGCGCCTCGTCCGTTCCTATCGCTGGATCATCCTTGCGGCCGTGTTCGGCTTCTTCGGCATCCTCGGACCGCTCACCGCCCGCTTCCTGCCCGACATCGTGGAACGGTTCGACGACTCGGGGCTCGGCATGCCTGAGATGGGGCCACCCGACGGCATCACCCAGTACGTCGGGAGTGCCCAGCAGTTCGGCCTCATCGCCATTGCCTTCGTCGCGGCGGCGGCCCTGGCGATCGACTCCAACACGGAGCTGTCGGTGTTCTTCCGCACCCGGGCATCGATGCGGGACCTGTTCACCCCCCGGTTCGTCGTGAACTCGATCGCCGGTGCGCTCGCATTCACGTTCGGCGCGGCGATCGCCTACATCGGAACCGGCGTCCTCCTCGAGTGGCTCGACTTCGGTCCCTTTGCGATCGGCGTCGCACTCCAGTGCGTGTACCTGGTGTTCGCCGTGGCGGTCGTGGGGCTCGCCGCATCGATCGTCCGCAAGACGATCTCGACCGCGGTGCTCGCCATCGGCGCGCTCATCCTCCTCGGGATCCTCACCGTGGTGCCGCCGATCGCACCGTGGCTGCCTTCGGATCTCGCCGGCGCCCTCGACGGCCTCATCCGCGGCGGCGACTTCGAGTACTGGCGGGCGCTCTCGGTGACGGTGGTCCTCATCGTCGTGCTCCCCATCATCGCCATCAACCGCCTCGGGCACAGGGAAGTGTGACGCCGCAGCGTTTGTAGGGTGGTACGTACGGCGATCCGAAGGAGGGCCATGCGCTACCGAACCCTTGGCAAGACCGGGTACCAGGTATCCGAGGTGGGATTCGGTGCATGGGCCATCGGCGGTACGTGGGGTGAGGTCACGGAGTCCGACGCCATGGCAGCACTCCATGAGGCGGTCGATCGCGGCATCACGTTCTTCGACACGGCCGACGTCTACGGGGACGGTCGTAGTGAGCGGCTCATCGCCCGCCTCCGGTCCGAACGACCCGACGACGATATCGTCGTCGCCACCAAGGCCGGCCGAAGGTTGGATCCGCACGTCGCGGACGGATACACGGCGGCGAACATCGAGGCCTTCATCGATCGCAGTCGCGAGAACCTCCAGATGGCGACCCTCGATCTGGTCCAGCTGCATTGCCCGCCGACCGAGGTCTACTACCGGCCGGAGATGTTCGAGGCCATGGACGCGTTGGTCGAGGCCGGAAAGATCCGGTACTACGGCGTGAGCGTCGAGAAGGTCGAGGAGGCGCTCAAGGCGATGGAGTATCCGAACGTTGCCTCGGTGCAGATCATCTTCAACATGCTCAGGCACCGGCCGGCCGGGCTCTTCTTCCAGGAGGCGATCGTCCGCAACGTCGGCGTGATCGCCAGGGTCCCGCTGGCGAGCGGGATCCTCACCGGCAAGATGACACCTGCGACATCGTTCGCCGACGACGACCACCGCACCTTCAATCGGGATGGTGAGGCATTCGACAAGGGCGAGACCTTCTCCGGCGTCCCCTATGACGTTGCCCTCGAAGCGATGGAGAGGATCCGTCCCCTGGTGCCGGAAGGCGTCACGCCCGCGCAGTTCGCGCTGCGGTGGATACTCGATCACGCGGCGGTTTCCTCGGTCATCCCTGGCGGCAAGAACCCGTCCCAGGTCGCAGACAACGCAGCAGCCTCGGACCTCGCACCGATCGACGATGCGTCGTGGGACGAGATCGACGCCATGTACGACGATCTGATCCGAGCCCACGTGCATCAACGGTGGTGATCGACCGCCTGCCTATCGACGGGTCGCAGATCGGCGACGAGCCGATGGCACTCGGTCGGACCGCCGAGGTCTTCTCAGGGCCTGATGGGTCGGTGGTCAAGCTCCTGCTCCAGGGTCGCTCCGAGGTCGACGCACGGGACGAGGCTGCCAGGACGGCGGCTGCCCATGCCGCAGGGGCTCCGGCCCCCGAGGTCCACGGTCTCGTGAACATCGACGGTCGGCACGGGATCGTGATGACGCAGGTGGGCGCAGACTCAATGGTGGATGTGGCCGCCGTCGAACCCCTGCGTCTGACCTCGTACGCAAAGGTCTTCGCCGATGTCCATCAGCGCATCCTGTCCGTGGTGAGCGATGAATTGCCACCCGTCGCCGACGTGCTGGCTCGCAAGATCCGGTCCGCGGACATCCCGACTGCCACCCGCAATGCCGCTCTCGATGTGGTCGCGGCAGCACCCGATGGGTCGGCGGTGCTCCACGGCGACTATCACCCGGGGAACGTGCTCATGGCGCCCGAGGGTCCCATCGCCATCGACTGGGTGGATGCCGCCAGCGGCCCTGTCTCAGCTGACATCGCCCGCACCCTGCTGTTGCTGTCGGGGGCCACGATCGGCCCCGACACCGGCAACCGACGGATGGTCACGACCTTGCAGGGCGCATTCAGGAGGTCATATGCGAAACGCATCAGACGCGCCCTACGGGTCAACCCGAGGATCCTCGATGCCTGGCGGCTCCCGATGACCGCGGCACGGTTGGCTGACGGTGTGGCATCGGAGGAAGCTGCACTGCGCACACAGCTGGAGCGCTGGACCGGGACCTGAGGCGCCGCTGGGCCCAGCTATCCGACGCTTGGCGTCATCGATGCGTAGGGTGGTCCGATGCCGATCTACATGGACATCCACGAGGACCTCGGCGATGTCACCGAACAGGACATCCGAGGTGCCCACGAACGCGATCTCGCCATCCAGGCTGCGCACGGTGTGCAATTCCTCACGTACTGGTTCAACAGTCCCGACGGTCAGGCGTTCTGCCTTGTCGATGCACCATCGAAGGAAGCCGCGATAGCGGTCCACAAGGAATCCCACGGACTCGTGCCCCACGACATGATCGAGGTCGAGCGCCCCACCGTCAGCCGGTTCATGGGCGATTGGGAGAAGAACGTGCCCGACATCGCGCGGCGCGACGACGACATGCTCGATTCGGGCCTTCGCGCCATCATGTTCACGGATCTCGTCGACTCCACGGGCATCAGCTCCCGGGAAGGCGATGCGAGGGCGCTCGAGGTGCTTTCACGGCACGATCGCATCGTGCGCGATGCCTTGGCGATCCACGGCGGTCGAGAGGTCAAGCACACCGGCGATGGCATCTTCGCATCGTTCACCTATGTGAGTCGGGCCGTGGAGTGCTCAGTCGCCATCCAGCGCGAGTTCGGCGAACCCGCCGGGTCATCCGACGATGGCCGGGTACGGATCGGCATCAGTGCGGGCGAGCCGGTGAGCCAACACGAGGACCTCTTCGGTGCCGCCGTGAACCTGGCCTCACGCATCTGCGGCCACGCCGGTCCTGGGCAGATCCTCGTTTCGGGCGCCGTTCGCGAGCTGTCGGTCGGCAAGCCCCTGACGTTCGTCGATCGGGGTCCGATCGCCCTGAAGGGCTTCGACGATCCGGTCCGCGTGTTCGAGGTGCCGCTCACCTGATCGGTCCCGCACCGACCGCTGCTCCATAACCTGACGCCATGAGCACCCGGTCATCCCGATCGACGTCGTCGAAGGTCGTCCGTGCGCTGCTTGCCTTCGGCGATGAGCTCGATGCCATCGAGGCATCCCGAATGACGACCGTGCTCACGGCCGACGAGCAAGCCAATGCCCTCCTCGTGGGTGATCCGTGGGGCTTCCTGTGCGGCGTCATCTGCGACTACCAGATGCCGGCCGACAGGGCATGGGCCACCCCGTACAACCTCGCACAGCGGCTCGGAGGGTTCTCGGTCGAGTTGATCGCCACGCGCCCCGAGCGGGTTCACGCTGCGTTCCTCGGCCCACCCGCCATCCACCGATTCCCCAACCAGACGACCGATTTCGTCGTCGAGGGGGCCCGCCGTGTGATCGACGAGTACGGAGGCGACGCCGCGGCGGTGTGGAACGACGAACCGACAGCTCGCGACCTCCAGGATCGCCTGGTCCGTTTCAAGGGGATCAGCCAGAAGAAGGCGGCGATGGCCGTCGAGATCCTCTACGCCCAGCTCGGGGTGCCGATCCGTGAGATGGAGGGATCCGACATCGCCTACGACGTGCATGTGCGCAGGCTCATGCTGCGCACCGGGCTGGCCGAGCGGGACAACGTCACCCACATGGTCGAGCGGGCCCGCCTCCACCATCCCGAGCGTCCCGGGGCGCTCGACCTCCCGATGTGGGAGATCGGCCGAACGTGGTGCCACAAACGCGACCCGGAATGTGCGGCGTGTGTCATCGCCGATGTGTGCCCGAAGTACGTGGAACGGGGTACCGCCGTCACCGGCGCTTGAGCGGTCCGGTCTACGTCGTGATGAGGTAGGCGATCGCGGCGCATGCGACCACGATGCCGACGATCATCGGGATGGCGTATGCCACACGGTCCCGTTCTGCGAGTGCCCAACCGAGTGCATTGACGGAGGTGTACGCGAGGGCACCCGCGGCCACTGATGCGATCACGGCAGCGAACGGGGCATCGAGGAGCAGGGCGCTGCCGCCGATGACGAGGGCAACCGCCGTGGCGTACTCGGCGATCCAGTGGGGGAGGAGGAGATCCCCGCCATCGGAACGCGCACGGAGCCGCCCGACAGAGGCGTCGAATCTGGTTCCGCCGACGATGTCGTAGGTCCACATCGCAGCGATGGCGATTCCCATCACCACGAGGAGAGCCCGATGAAGGTGGCCATGCATTCCTCCGAAGCACCAACCTCACACTACGCGTCGTCGGCGGGTGGCAATGCCCGATGGACCCGAGCTTCACGGAGAGTAGATCCGCGACGTGGTCGAACGTGGCTGCGTGCGGTCCGGTCAGATGGAACCCAATGCCTCGTGCCCCGGTTCGTCAGGCAGACGGCAGCGACTTCAGCGATGTCCCGTGCGTCGATGAACGCCACGAGACCTTCGGCAGCGGGCACGGTACCGTGATGGAGCATCCGCAGAAGGGAATCCATGAGCACCCTGTCCGTTCACACTCCTTCCGACACGCAGGTCGAAGTCAGCAGGAGCTTCGCATTCTCGTTGGCCCTCGTCTGGAGAGCCTTGACCGAGCCGTCGCTCGTGAACCGCTGGTTGCTGGGGCCGCCCGGATGGTCCATGCCGGTGTGCGAGTCGGACTTCCGGGTGGGTGGCAGCTACGAGTACGGGTGGCGCAATGAGGCAGACGGAGGTGAGTTCGGTTTCGTTGGCGAGTTCCGGGAGATCGAACCGCACTCGAAGATCGTGCACACCGAGGGCCTTCGTGAAGGCAGCCCCGGGGCAGAGGTGGCAGGTGGGTCGCTGGTCACCATCGACTTCGAGGACGTAGGCGGGGCCACAACGGTCGTCACGACGATCGAGTACCCGTCCAAGGAGGCACGTGATGCTGTGCTGGCCCAGGGCATGACCGACGGAATGGAGATGAGCTACCGCCACCTGGACGAGCTCCTCGGCGGGCTGTGAGATCACCGGACCCGCTGCCCCGTGCTTGAGGTACCCGCCCACATCGGCCGGCCCCTATGTCGTCGTCGTGCGAGGGCTGGCGGGACGTAGCCGTTACGTGGCGTCGACTCTGTCCTCGTGCGCGTCGGGGTCGGGGATGCGCTCGACTGTTTCGGTGCGAAGCGCAAAGGCTCGGCGGGCTCGCACCGTCGCTCCGACCACCATCCCTGCAGACAACAGAACGAGGTTCTTGACGACGAACTCGCCTTCCACGGTGAGGAGCAGGGGGTTGCCGTCCTGGAACGAGATCTCGGGCAGCAGGACGAGGACGAGGAACGTGCCGACCATCTGGAGGGCGAAGAGGCCCAGCACTGCTCGGAGGGCGATCTTGGTGAGCAGCCCCACACCGACCACGATCTCGAAGATGCCGAGCACGGGAACGACCCATGCGGGATCGAACCAGTACACGGTCTTGGCTACCAGGTCCGTGACCGGCGTCACGTCGAAGACCTTCAACGCTCCAAACCAGATGAACACGATCGCCAACGAGATCCGCAGCGTCGGGATGCTCCATCGTCGGAGGAAGGCGCTCACGGATGTGTCGATGCGGTCGATCAACGGGGCTTGCATGGGGTCCTCCATCACGTCTACCCGGTATACGGAATCGTGCGGGTGGTTGGACGTCAGGCGCGCCGGATAGGAGGAGATCCGGCGTGGTTGAGAAGCGGTCGGGCGGTGCCGCCGTGGAGGGCGGAAGGGAGGAGGGATTCCGGTGTGCGGCACCCGCCTGACTGCTTCTTCTCGAACAGTACGAGGCCAACCCGAGAGGTGGATGAAGGCGTGATGAGAGATGGGTGAGAACCGGGTTTCACGGGCCCGCGTACTGCACCTGTTCCCAGCAGATGGCATGGATCGCTCGGTCCTCGGCCGTCACCTCGACATCCGAGACGATGATCGGACGGCCTCCAGCCTTCATCCAGTGGTCGGCCTCGGTGAACGAACCGCCGTTGCGCTCGACACACTCGAGGAAGGGACCCATCAGCGCATTCCTGGCCTCCATGCGACCGATCGTGCTCGTGATGTTGAGGACGGTGAGGACGAGGACGCCCAGGAGGACGGCGGTCACACCCCAGTACCGGGGGAACGGCGTCCGCTTCGTGGGTCGATCGTGAGCCGTGTCGTCCATTGCCGGAAGGCTACCGGCCGCACACGTACCGATCGCGTTGCGGCGCGTCGCCGAATCGCGGTGCCATCACCGTTCTAGGCTGCCGCCCATGGACTCAACGACGAGGATCGCTGCCATGCAGCTCAGCCGCATGCGCTCCATGACGGCCATGTACCACCGGCGGTTCTTCTTCGACATCAACTTCACGACCGCGGTCGTCGTTGCACTGTTCGTCATCGGTTGGTGGCAGATCCCTGAGGCATTCCTCCTCGTGCCGGTGATCGCACTGATGGGAGCGGTCGCTACCGCATTCGACTCGTCGTATCTGACGTTCGCCCGCTGGTACGCCGAGTACCTCGAGCGGTACCTCAACGAGCAGCTCGGTGAGCGCATCCACGTGGGGTCCGAGCTGGAAGCCACCTACCTGTTCGAGCTCGGTACACCGAAGATCGTGACGATCCCCCTCGACGGAGGCTTCACGTGGTTCTCGTTCGTCACCGCCTTCTACACCCTCATCGGTGCCCTCGCCTATGGGTTCGGGCTCACGCTCGGATGGTCGACGCTCGCCGACGCGCCGATCGCGATGGTGGTCGCCTATCTCGTTGGCGTCGGCGGGCTGACGATCGGGGCGTTGATCGCCGGCGTCTGGTGGTTCGTGCTCGGAGAGGGCGAACGGCGCCTGGCATCGGTGCTCGAGGAACGGTTCGGCGAGAAGCTCGGATCATCCACCGACCCCGTCTGAAGCGAACGGGTGTCGACGACAGGGAGCGCGGCATGATCACCATTCGCACCACCACCTTGGCATTGACGCTGGTCATGTTCGGAGCGATCGCGGTGTCCGCGGCGACCGGCACCTTCAGCGACGAGGGTTCACAGATCCTCGACCTCGCGTGGGGTCGCATGACCCTCATCGACCTCTACGTC
This sequence comes from uncultured Acidimicrobiia bacterium, assembly GCA_963759175.1. Taxonomy (GTDB): domain Bacteria; phylum Actinomycetota; class Acidimicrobiia; order Spongiisociales; family UBA5794; genus SZUA-442. The sequence goes on along the minus strand of CAVWXP010000007.1, from coordinate 340,758 downwards.
GGCGTAGCCCTCCTCTGGGGATGGGTCGTGCTGCGGGAGGAGAAGCTGTGGGTCGCGCTTGCATGGCTCCCTGTCTTCGTGGTCCTCGGCCACGGCGGCACCGCCCTCTATGCCACCATTGCCAGCTTTCGCACGGACGACGTCCGGACGTTCCTCCTCGGCGCACGCGCCTGACCACACCCTCGTCCGTCGGTTACGCCCGATAGAGTGAACCGCCTGCTCCCGGGAAGGACGCATGGCCGGTTTCGACAAGGACGTGTTCGTCGCGGACTGCCTGGCGGCCGTTCTCGAAGGACCTCGGGCCCAACAAGCTGTCAAGGAGATCGTCGAACGGGCGGTCGCCGAACCTCGAGCCATCGAAGCCGAGGTGAGGCCATGGTCGGAGAGCCCGATGATGACGATCTGGCATCGCTCCGACGAACTCACCGTGCTCCACATCGTGTGGCCGCCCGATGTGGACCTCTATGCCCACGACCACAACATGTGGGCGACCATCGGTATCTATGGAGGACGTGAGGACAATCGGTTCTACCGTCGCCTACCCGATGGGCGGATCGAACCGAACACGGGGAAGACGCTGCTGCGCAGCGACGTGATAGGCCTCGGACCCGATGTGGTCCACTCCGTGGCGAACCCGACACGGGAATGGACCGCGGCACTTCACGTGTACGGAGGGGAGTTCTTCACCACGCCCCGGACCCTGTGGAGCAAGGACACGCTGGAGCCTTCACGTCTCGATGTCGACGTGATCAGGGGTGTGCTGGAGGCAGCAGCCGCACAGGCACGGGTCGCCGATCAGCCGGGCGAGGCGCCGTGACGACGGCGAGGACTCAGTTGGCTTCGCCTGCCGCCGCAAGTCGGTTGAGCTGAGCGGCGATGCCGGCTTCGGCATGGTCTGCGAGCTCCTGGAACTTCGACCCGAGGAACGGCTCTGCCACGCGGAGGACGCCCTTGAGCTTGATGTCGGCGGTGTAGGTCACGGCCGTGCCGCCATCGGACACCTCGGTGAACTCGAGCGTGTCGACAGCGTGGGTCGTCGAGCCATCCCCGACGAGGGTGATCATGTGGTTCGGCTTGAACGCCGTCACTTCGTACACCATGGGGAGTTTGCGGTCGCCCCACAGGACCATGACGTCATAGACCTGACCCGAGGCGCGGGCCGGTGTCATCTCGTGCGACCGATGACTCCTGTCCGGGATCCCACTCGGGACCGTTGGCGAAGTCAGCGAGATAGGCGAACACCTCGTCGATGGGTGCGTCGGTGGTGATGGTGCGGATCAGTTTGGGCATGGTGGGTGTCTCCGTGTCATGCGGTCGTGTCGGTTTCGGGTTGGGTCGATCCGGTATCGCGGATCGGTGCCTGTGAAAGGTAGGTTGCAGCGTCGTCGGCCATTCGTTTGAGGAAACGTTCGCGCGTGCCCGGCTGTTCCTCGGTCTTCTTCATGCGGTGTGTCGGTCGTGCCATGCGATCATGCCAGAACGTGCCGTTGGCGTCAGCGGCCTCGTCGGAAGCCACGAGCCATACGATCGTGTCGGCACCTTGTGGTTCGTCACGCAGGAACGGTCCGGTGACCCTGCGGAACGTGGGTAACGAGTCGCGGACACCAGCCGTGTCGACCCATCCGGGGTGCATCGAGGTGACGGTGACGCCGGTCCCTTCGAGGTCCCTGGCCCATTCCTCTGCGAGGACGACCTCGGCTCGTTTGGTGCGCGCATAGGCGTTCGTGCCGTTGTAGTCGCCCTTGTCGGATTGGAGGTTGGTTGCGGTCAGCGGCTGGGAGTACATGCCGCCCGACGAGACCATGACGATCCTCGCCGGAGCGGATTCGACGAGTCGGGGCATGAGTGCCTTCGTGAGGATGTATTGGCCAAGGAGGTTGGTGGCGTAGGTGATCTCCCACCCCTCGCTCGTCACCGTGCGTTCGTGGATCATGATGCCGACGTTGTTCACGAGGCCGTGGAGCGGTTCCCCCGAAGCGAGGTACTCCTGTGCGAGGGCGACGATCGCTTCCATCGACGACAGATCGGCCTTGTGGGCCACCACCGTGCCCTCGGTCCCAGCGACGAGGGCGTCGAGCTTGCCCTGGTTGCGGCCGACGGCATGGACGACGGCTCCGTTGGCTGCAAGACGCTCGACGGCTGCCTTTCCGATACCGCCGGTTGCCCCGGTGACCATGATGTGCTTGCCTGCCACTTCGGGGAAGGTCTCGTCCACCGACAAGCCGCGCGACGAGAATCCGATCTTGGAGTAGCCGGCGAGCGTGGTGTCGAGGGCGGTGTCGATGAAGCTCATACGAGGACTCTACGAGGCCCGGGCGGGGATCGGATGTGCTGGGCGCCCCCGTCATCCGACCGTTCCATTGGTTCCGTACCGATGACGTATCTCCGCACGAAAGGTCTGTGAGAAATGCGGATTGCTGTCATCGGTTCCGGCGTGGCCGGTATCGGAGCCTCATGGGCTCTGAGCCAGGTCCATGATGTGACCCTCTTCGAATCCAACGAACGCGTCGGCGGCCACAGCCGGACGCTCGAGATCGACATCGACGGTCGCACCGTGCCGGTCGACACCGGCTTCATCGTCTACAACGAACGCAACTATCCCAACCTCGTTCGCTTCTTCGACACGCTCGGTGTCGAGACCGAGGACAGCGACATGTCCTTTGCGGTCTCGACCGAGGACGGTGAGGTCGAGTACGGGGGCCGCGCCCGGGCGATGTTCTCGCAGCCGCGTTCGCTCGTCGATCGCCGCATCTGGGAGATCGTCTGGGGCATCACCCGCTTCCGCTCGGAGGCCGATCAGTTGGCTTCGGGTCTCGTCCCAGAGGATGTCTCGATCGTGGAGTACCTCGAGGCCCGCGGATACCCGAAGGGCTTCGCCACGTATTACCTGCTACCCCTCGCCTCTGCGGTCTGGTCAGGTACCCGCAACAACGCCGAGGAGATGCCTGCGAGGACGTTCCTCGGATTCCTCGACAACCACGGCCTCATCAGCCTCACAGATCGCCCGCAATGGCGAACCGTCACCGGTGGGTCACAGACCTACGTGCGGCGTGCGGTGAAAGAGATCACGTCGGTGCACACCGATCGTGGCATCACCGCCGTACGTCGCACGCCCACCGGTGTCGACCTCACCGATGTCAACGGGGTCACCGAATCGTTCGATCAGGTCGTGTTCGCCACGCACGCCGATGTCACCCTCGCCATCCTCGGTGAGGAGGCGACCGACGAGGAACGACGCATCCTCGGAACCTTCCGATACGACCGCAACGAGGTCGTCCTCCACACCGACACCGCTGCGATGCCCAAGCGCCGCAAGGTCTGGTCGGCATGGAACGGCATCGAGAGGCTCGACGACGATGGCTCCCGGCCGGTGTCGGTCAGCTATTGGATGAACCTCCTCCAGAACCTCGACCTCGACACCGATGTGATCGTCACGCTCAACCCCGGTGACAGCGTGGATCCGTCCACCGTCATCGACCGATGGGTGACCATGCATCCCCAGTTCGACGTCGGCACCGATGCTGCCCAACGCGCCATGCCTTCGATCCAGGGACGTGACCGGATCTGGTATGCCGGTGCCCACCTCGGCTACGGTTTCCATGAGGACGGGCTCCAATCCGGCCTCACGGTCGCTGCCGCCCTCGGCGCACCCGCACCGTGGCACGAAGACATCGTGCCGGCATCGTCGGCGGCCGTCCACGCAGCCCCCGAAGGGACCCGAGTACTCGCATGACGACGTCGGCCATCTACGAATCGGTGGTACGCCACCAGCGATTCCAACCGATGCGCCACCAGCTCCGGTACGGCGTCTGGTCGCTTCTCGTCGACCTCGATGAGATCGATGGCATCGCCCGACGCAACCCCATCTTGTCTCGCAATCGGTTCAACCTCGTGTCGTTCCACGACAAGGACCACGGACCGCGGGACGGTTCGAGCCTGCGGGCGTGGTTCGAGCGTCATCTCGCGACGGCAGGAGTGGACCTCGATGGTGGATCGGTACAGATGCTGGTCTTCCCGAGGATCCTCGGCTACACGTTCAACCCGATCACCGTATGGTTCGGGTACGACCGCACCGAGCGTCTACGCGCCGTTCTGTACGAGGTTCACAACACCTTTGGGGATGCACACTCGCATCTTGCGATCGTAGGAGACGGGGTCGACGGTGTCGCCGGTGTCCGCCTGCCCAAGCACGGATTCGACAAGACGCTCCATGTGTCGCCGTTCTTCGACCAGATCGGTCGCTACCGGATCACCCTCGTACCTCCGGGCGATGACTACTCGATCGTCATCGAGTACCTCGACGACGAAGGGGCCAAGTTGCTCACCGCGTCCCAGGACGGCAGGCGGGTCGAGCTGACCACATGGTCGTTGCTCAAGCAGTTCTTCACCAGCCCGCTGCTGACCCTCAAGGTTGTCGGTGGAATCCACTGGGAGGCGATCAAGCTGTGGCGCAAGGGCGCCAAGTACCGCCCCGTCCCGCCGGCTCCCGCCGAGGAACTCGAGATCACCTCCATCAACCCCGTTCTTGCGTAACTGGTATCCGCACGGGCGGACAGGATCTACGCAAGAAGAGATGGGCGGTTCTCCGCGGCGGCTGTGATCCGTCTGAGCATCTGGCCGAAGATGAGGCCGTGGAAGGGCAGGAGTGCGAGCCAGTAGAGGCGACCGAAGAGGCCCCTCGGTTCGAAGAAGGCTTCTTGGCTCAGGACGGATCCGTCATCGGTCGGCTCCACGTTCCACACCAGCCATGCGGTGCCCGGCAGCTTCATCTCCGCTGCCAGCTCCAAGCGATGGTCGTCCTCGACGGCAGCGACCCGCCAGAAGTCGATGGCGTCACCGGGACGGATGTCGGTTGGGTGCCGTCGGCCCCTCCGGAGCCCGACCCCGCCGACGAGGGTGTCGATCAGCCCCCGGATGCGCCATGCCCAGTCGAAGCCGTAGTACCCCACGTCGTCGCCAACCCTGCTGAAGGCCCAGAAGACATCGGCGGGTGCAGCGGACGTGGTGGTCGTCCGCTTGTCCTCGAACAGCGTTCCGCCGCTCCAGGAGGGATCGGCTGCCATCGGTCGCGCCGGCGTCGATGCTTCGGCGTCCGACCAGCGGGTCGGCGGCCTGAGTCCGTCGGCGACCTCCACGGCGAGCTCGACCGATCGGCGGAAACCGATGAGGTCGACATCGAATCGCTCGGTTGCCGTGGGATCGTGAACAACCACCTCGTGCTTCAGCGAGTCGACGAGCGGCCGTGCGATGTTGACGGGGAGCGGCGTCACCAGGCCAATCCACAGGCTCGATAATCCGGGGGAGAGCACCGGTACCGGGATGATGAGTCGTTTCGGGAGGCCGGCGACCGAGGCGTACGTCTGCATCATGTCCTCGTAGGTGAGTACATCGGGTCCGCCGATCTCGTAGATCGTGTGACCGGTGGTCTCGTCGTCGATGGCGGCAACGAGGTACGACAGGACATTGCGGATGGCAATCGGCTGGCCCTTCGTGCGGACCCACCGGGGTGTCGTCATCGCCGGGAGGACCTGGGTGAGGTAACGCAACATCTCGAACGACACCGAGCCCGATCCGATGATCACCGCTGCCCGGAACTCGATGACGGGAACCCCGCGGCTGGCGAGCGAATCGCCCACTTCATGGCGTGATGCGAGGTGGGGCGACAAGGACTCGTCGTCGGCGCCAAGGCCGCCCAGGTAGATGATCTTGGACACACCGGCAACCCGCGACGCCTCGGCGAATCGTTCAGCGGCGCGTCGGTCGGCATCTTCGAAGCCGGCACCCGCACCCATCGAATGCACCATGTAGTAGGCGACGTCACAGCCGGCAAGCGCCTCATCGAGGTCATCAGACGTCAGGAGATCGGCCCTGCGGATGTCGACGTCTTCGACCCAGGGCCGATCGTCGAGTTTTCCCGGCGACCGTGCAAGGCATACGACGTCGTGCCCCTCGGCGAGGAGCTGGGGAACGAGGCGTCCCCCGATGTATCCGGTGGCCCCGGTGACTGCAATGCGCACAATGATCTCCCACGATGTGTCCAAGGAGTGTTCGGCGTGCCATCCTTGGGGAGATGACCACCATTGACATCACTCCCGTCGACGCCAGACCGATTCGCATCGGTGTCAGCAGCTGCATCATCGGCGAGGAGGTCCGCTGGAACGGCGGCCACTCACGCCAACGGTACCTCACGGACGTGCTCGAACGATTCGTCGAGTACTACCCCGTCTGCCCGGAGGTCGAGGTCGGCATGGGTGTGCCTCGACCGACCGTGCGGCTCGTCCGCGTCGCCGACGAGTTACGCATGATCGACCCGAAGAACGAAGTCGACTGGACGGCATCGATGAACCGCTTCAGCAGGCAACGGGCTTCCGAGCTGGCGGACCTCGATCTGTGCGGGTTCGTGCTCAAGAAGGACTCGCCCACCTGCGGCGTCTCCAGGGTCAAGGTGCACCACGAGAACGGGTCGGGTAGCTCGAGGGATGGGCAGGGCCTCTTCGCCACCGCACTCGAGCAGCGGTATCCGCACCTGCCGCTCGAGGAGGACGGTCGGTTGAACGATCCCAAGCTCCGTGAGAACTTCATCGAGCGCGTGTTCGCCTATCGGAGGCTCAAGGACCTGTTCCAACCCCGGTGGACGATCGGTGATGTCGTGGAGTTCCACACGAGGGAGAAGCTGCTGCTTCGTGCCCACGACGAGGTGCGCTACCGCGAGCTCGGCCGCCTCGTCGCCGACGCCAAGTCGATACCCCGTGCTGCGTTCAAGGACGACTACATGGATCGTTTCATGGAGGCCATGAAGCGACAGTCCACCGTCAGCAAGAACGTGAATGTCCTCCAGCACATGGTCGGGTTCCTGCGGCGCGTCGATGACGAGGCGGGACGAATCGAGATGCAGGAGGCGATCGACGACTATCGGGCAGGGCTGGTGCCGTTGGTGGTGCCGACGACGCTGATTCGGCACCTCGCACGCCGCCACGATCAGGAGATCCTTCTCACGTCCTCCTACCTGTCGCCGCACCCGAAAGAGCTGATGCTCCGCAACCACGCTTGAACCGTGGGCTCCAGTGTCCGGATTCGATCTCCTGAACCCAGGGTTCCAGTGGTCGGATTCGGTCTCTTGAACCCTGGGTTCGGGGGATGGGGAGGCGGTGTCCCGAACTGTGGGTTCCAGTGGTCGGATTCGGTCTCTTGAACCCTGGGTTCGGGAAACGGGGAGGCGCTGAAGCGACCGCCTCCGGCCTGTTCGCTGCATGCAGATGCTGCGAGGAAACGGGAGATTTCGGCGAAGGCGGTCGCTCTGCTTCAGCGCTCCTCCTCGGCGGTCGCGATGAAACCGCCGGGGAAGTCGTGTGAGGTAGCAGGGATAGAGGGTTGGTCACTCCGGGGTCTGTTGGAAGGTCACCATGTATTCGGTGTCGCCGCCGTCCCGGATGACGTCTTTGTCGCGGAATCCGCGAATCAGTTCAGGCAGTCAGCGACGCGGCTGTAGAAGACCAGGAATCCCTCATAGATCCGCCCGGTGGTCACGGCCGTGCCGATCCCCGGCACGTAGGGAAGGTGGCCCACGGGAGCGTCGATCGAGTAGACGACGTCGACTGACTGGATCCATTCACGTCCGTGGACCCAGCCGACCTCCCTGCCGAACTCGCGCCAGGTGTCATTGCTCGAGAACCCCTTGGCCATCGTCTCGGCGAGCACACCCTCCTGGACCCGCAGGCCGAACCGGCCGCCGCTCGCCTCGCTCCACCGGATGTCGATCGCGGATAGCAACGCACAGTCGATCTTCGAAGCCTCGTCGGCGTCGACGCCGGTGTAGCCGCCCACGTCCACGTCCTCTACGAGGAGGCGCTTCGTCTCTGCATCTGCTGCCCGCCACTCCTGTTTCAACAGCAGGGCGCCCAGCGCGCTGGTGCGTTCATCCATGGAGCGACAGCCTACCGGTCGTTTCGACGCGCAGGAGACCCGCGTGGTGGCCACTGTCACCACGTCTTCGACCATGCCTCGACCACCTCTACCTCGTCGAATCCGAGTTCGAGGTAGACATGGTTGGATGCGTTGTCGTGCCCGGTGCCGACCGTTGCTCGGGTGGCGCCGCGCTCCGCAGCAGCGATGAGGCCGGTCGCCATGCACGCCGTGGCGAGTCCGAGGCGTCGGTGGTCCGGATGGGTGCAAACGGGCTCGACGATCGCCAGCGACGTGGAGGCATCGATGGTCACGCCGGTGTGGGAGGCAACCGTGCCATCGGGAGCGACAGCGATCATCTGGAGATCGGCGTCGAAGGACGGTGAGCGCTCGAAGTTCGTGATGGCCTCGGGTCCGAACGCATGGCCGAATGCCGCATTGATGAGGTCGGCGAGGGCACCGGCGTCACCGCGTCACCAGCCACGATCGGTCGAACCACGTAGCCGGACGCCGTCGGAGCCTCGGGGAGGGGTGAAGTGAGATCGCGCCAGCGTTGGACCATGTGCCAGTCGTCCTTGGCGAATCCCCTCGCGATGAGCACCTGGCGTCGGCTCTCGTCGTCATCGAGCGCAAACGTCGTGATGCGTTGTCGGCCTTCGGCATCGACGCTCGGCAACGTCGACTCCGCCCACGCCAGCATGGCATCGGCGAGGTCCTCGTATCCGGGCCCGATCTGGAGATGGACGTCGCCGATGCCCTCCGGGTGTGCCACGGCGACGATCCGATCGCGGTCCATCCACAATCGGATGGTCGGCGAGGGATGCGACAGCCTGTCTCGCACCTTGGTGGGGTCGTCGTGCCAGAACATGCCCTCCCACCGACGGATCTCCCAGACCCGGCCGTCGCCGGTTCGCTCGTACACGTCGGATAGGAACGCGCGCACCGCCATCACGTCGTCCATGCCGTGGAGTTGTCGATGGCTGATGGTTCCTCGTGCGCCCATGGTGGTCTCTCTGTCCTGTTCTTGCGTAAATAGCGTTCACCCGGGTGAACGCTATTTACGCAAGAACAGGGTCGACGGTCAGGTCCTCTCGATGAGCCACAGGGCGAGGTTGCCGCCGGCCACGATCTTCTCCCGTTCGATGGCTCCTCCCGCGGGGACGATGGCAGGGACGCCACCGCCAGCGAGATATCGACGCCAGTTGCGGTAGTGCCGTGCACCGGCGATCCGTTCGGCGACGGTCGACACGGCCCGCCACGCACGTCCCTGCCACCGCATCGGTCCCGCCCGGTAGTCGATGAGGAGAACCCTGCCCGCTGGATCGGTCACCCTGAGCATCTCGTCGAGGATCGTCGTGCGGACGCCGGGCTCGAGCTCGTGCAGGAACATCGCCGAGAAGGTGAGATCGAACGAGTCGTCGGCATACGGCAGATTGGTGGCATCACCGATGTCGAGCGTCGCCGTCGTTCCGAGTCGCTCGCGTGCGACCGCCAGCATCGCCGGTGACATGTCGATGCCCGTGCACACGGCACCCGATGAAACGTAGGCGTCGAGGTGCGCTCCTGTGCCGCATCCCACGTCGAGGACGCGCATGCCGGACGCGGGAGGATGGAAGGCGACGGCGGTCTTGCGGAGGGGAGCGTTCAGCGGCTCGAGGACCGCGTCGTAGTACCGGGCGATGCGTCCATAGGAGTCGTGCCCATCGGCCATGGATCCACCCTACGACCCCGGCGGGTGGGTCGCGTCCGCATCGGGCAGGGTTGGAACGGCGAGGCGCCACGACACGACCATCGACGCCGTGCACACGCAGTACCGTGGTCACCAACGACCAGGAGTGAGCATGCGCGCAGTCGTACTCGGTGGTGTTGCGTGGAACACCATGATCTTCGTCGACCGGTTCCCCGAACCCGCGCCCCACACCGTGTTCCCGATGCGGACCCACCAGGCGGTCGGCTCCTCGGGTGCCGGCAAGGCGTTGAACCTCGCGAGCCTCGGTGCCGACGTCGCGCTGTGGGCCCTCGTCGGCGACGACGAACCGGGTGATCGGATCCGCTCCGCCATGGCCGACGCCGGGATCACCTTCGTCGGCGAGCATGACCCCGCAGGCACGGCGCGCCACGTCAACCTCATGGACCCCAAGGGCGATCGCATCTCGATCTTCGAGAACTCCGGATCCCTGGAACTCGACGTCGACACGGCACCCGTCGTGGACCTGCTCACCGGAGCCGACCTCGCCACGGTGACGATCCTCGACCATTGCCGGGCGTTCCTGCCCCTCATCGAGGCTGCCGGCGTCGATACGTGGGTCGACATCCACGACTACGACGGGCTGAACCCGTACCACGCCCCCTTCATCGAGGCCGCCGACTACCTGTTCGTCAGCACCGTCTCGTTGGACGGATGGCGCGCCTTCGCCGAGGACCGCATTGCATCAGGCGCCAAGGCGATCATCTGCACCCACGGTGCGGATGGCGCATCGGGCATCACGGCCGCCGAAGGTTGGGTCGACCTCGCCGCACCGTCGGTGCCAGAGATCGTCGACACGAACGGAGCTGGTGACGCCTTCTTCGCCGGATACGCGGTCGCCACGCTCGATGGGCTCGGTCTGGAGGCATCCATGGAGGCAGGGGTCGAACAGGCTGCGCTCGCGATAGCGTCGCCGAACCTCGCCCCGAATCGCTGACCTCGCCATCCGCGGCCGGCCACGCCTTCGAACAACGGGTATGACCACCAACGACCTCACCAACGCATCCGTACTCGTCCTCGGCGGCTCCGGCGCGCTCGGCAGCCGCATCGCACGCCAGCTCGCAGAGCGCGGCGCCAAGCTCACCCTTGCGGGGCGTTCACCGGAGCGCCTGGCCGCGGTGGCCGCGACCATCGAAGGCTGTGCGACGACGATCGCCGACCTCGCCGTTCGCGCCGACGCCACCGTCGCGGTCGACGCAGCCATCGAGGCACACGGCCGCATCGACGGGATCGTCAACGCAGCCGGCGTCGTGGCCTTCGGACCGCTCGCCGGCACCTCACCGTCCGTGATCGACGAGGTCATCGCCGTCGATCTCACCGGACCCCTCCATGTCTATCGCCAGGCAGTGCCGCAGATGGACGGAGGATTCATCGTGAACATCACCGGGATCGTCGCCACCATGCCCACCGCAGGCATGGCCACCTACTCGGCGGCGAAGGCCGGCCTCGCCGCGGCGACCGTGGCGATGGCCCGCGAGCTTCGTCGTGAGGGCATCACCGTGATCGATGCGCGGCCTCCCCACACCGAGACCGGTCTCGTCGATCGTTCCATCGCCGGCGATGCTCCCAATCTCCCCACCGGCCTCGACCCCGACCGCGTGGCGGCACGCATCGTCATCGGGATCGAATCCGGTGAACGGGTCCTCGAACCCGATTCCTTCTGATCACGACGGCTGGCACTTCACGCAGGCCCAGATCCGACGTCCTCCCACGTCCCAGCTGGTGATCTCGGTGCCGCAGCGCCGGCAGGGCTCGAACGAGCGCTTGTAGACGTACAGGCGGGCGCGCTGGGGGATGGCACGGTGGCTACCGGCACCGACATCGCGAGGATCCATCGTGACGATGCGGCCCAGCCCTTCACCGACCCGCATGAGCTCGACCGCCCTGGCCCAGAGTCGGCGACGTTCGTCTTCGGACGTCGAATGCGCCGGGCGGTCGGGATGGATGCCCTCGAGGAACAACACCTCGGCGCGGTAGACGTTGCCGATGCCGGCCACGACCGATTGGTCGAGTAGCGCCGCACCGATGGGGATCGATCGGCGGCCGAGCGCATCCACGAAGGCATCCGAATCGGCGTCGCGATCGAGGGGATCGGGTCCGAGGCGCTCCTTCACCCGTTCCACCTGGATCGGGTCCAGCAGTTCACAGATGGTCGGACCGCTCAGATGGATGGTGGCATCGCCAGCCATCGTCAGGCGGGCGTTCGGCGACGGCTCCGGTGCGGTTTCCCCGGCGAAGGTCGAGAAGCGTCCGAACAGACCGAGGTGGATATGGAGGATCGGTCGCCGATCCCAGTGGTAGAAGAGATGCTTGCCGACCGCCTCGATGCCCTCGAGGGTGCTCCCATCGAGGAGGCGTGCGCCCTCGGCGAAACGTCCCTGGGGCGACGCGACAGCGATCGGGCCGCTACCGAGCGCGGCAGCCTGGAGGCGTGCGGCCCGATGGATGGTGTGGCCCTCGGGCATCAGTGAACGACCGTCGGCAGGCCGATGCGGACGGGAACGCCTGGACTCCACAGGACATGGGGTTCACCGACCGGAGGTGGGTATCCGGCTGCAGTGACCAGCGAGTCGCGGAGATGACCGGCGCTGGCACGGTGGAGGGGCCATGCCGGATGCTCGACGGGCGCATATCGCAGGGTCCCGGACCTGCTGGTCGAGTAGAGGCCCCACCGGGCGGTGAGGAACACGTCGAGGGGGTCGGGCTCAGTGACCACCGATCCTGGAGCAACCGTGATGGTGCCCCCGGCGCCACGCGGACCGGGCCATCGTCGCTCGGACCGGTACCGAACATGGCCTGCCGAGTGCGTGATCGACATCCGTGCCCACATGTACGGCAGCGAGTAGGTGGCCCGCGCCGTTGCCACCGGGAGCAAGCGAGAGGCCTCCAATGAATGGAACCACACGCCGGGCCGACCGCTCGCATCCCGGACGTAGGTGCGGACGTTCGTCTCCGGGAAGGTGCCGAGATACGGAACGCGTGGGGTCCCGGGGATCCGTATCGCCGCCATTTCGAAGGCGATCAACCCCACCCACGCCGTGCCCGCGTGGGTATCGACATGCAGGCCACGAGGGAGGAGTGCCTGGGTGTGGACCGGATCGACGGGCCAATGGGCGAACGTCGCGTTGCGCCATTCCTGGACCATCACCGGTCTGTGGATGCGATGCGGGGGATCCGTCGGCACCGCGTGTCTCGTGTCTCGAATCGTCGGGGTAGTCATCACGCGATATTCGCAGCTGCGGACCACATCGGACGATGTCGCCGGTCGCGGACCTTGCCGTTTGCTGAACACGATCCGAGTAGGGCTCGACAGGCCATAGCGTGCCAGCACCGTGTCACTCCGCATCGCTGTCGTCATCGCTGCATCCGGCTTGCTCGCCGTGGCCTGCTCCACAGTCGACTCCGACACGTCTCCAGCCGTCACTGTCGCTCCGTCGTCGCTGGGAACCACCGCCCCCGGTCCCCCCGCCGACACGGCCCTCGTTCCGCCTGCCACGACGGCAACGGCGCGGAACCAGGCCGGCTATGCCTTCCCGCCGGCCCCGGCGACTGAGAGCGGGTCGACATCACCAGCCCTGGCGAACGACATCGATGCCCTGCTCACCGGTATCGAGATATCGGTCAACCCAGACACGATCCGCTCCATCGGCAGGCAGGGGGATCCACGAGCGGCATGGCTCCTCGCCGACATCCTGCGCTTCGTGGGTCCCGGAGAAGCAAGGCAGGCGATCATCGGTGCGTTCGAGGATCTCACCGGGGCACTACTCGCAGAGGATCCGATCGCACCTCGGAGCCCATGGCAATCGATGACGGATCACCTCATCGCATGGGACCTGCCATCCCTCGATCGCTACCGAGAGTGGAAGGGGCGACTGTTCACGGCGATAGACCCCCGATGGTCCCCGTTCTTCTCGGACGAGGATGCGACGATCGACTACCGATGGCTCGGATGGGGAGGGGTCCTCATCGACGATCGGCCGCTCGGAACGGCCCAGCCATGTGTGCGTGGATGTATCCCCGCACTCGACGATCCCGTGGTCACCGATGCATCCGGCGGCGACTGGTATCCCGACGATGCGATCGTGTTCGGCGTGGTGGTGAACGGAGAGGCTCGCGCCTATCCGAAGAACATCATGGAGGTCCACGAGATGGTCAACGATTCGCTCGGTGGCCGTCGGCTCGGGATCCCCTACTGCACGCTCTGCGGATCCGCCCAGGCGTACTTCACCGATGGCGTACCCCCCGGTGTCGAGGTCCCGGTGCTGCGGACGACGGGCCTGCTGTCTCGGTCGAACAAGGTGATGTACGACCTGGTCACCGCGTCGGTACTCGACACGTTCACGGGCGCGGCCGTGTCCGGCCCGCTCCTCGACGCGGGAATCATCCTCGAGCAGGCCCCGGTGGTGACCTCTACGTGGGGTGCGTGGAAGGCCGATCACCCCGACACCACCGTCGTCGCCGAGGACGGCGGGATCGGGCGTATCTACGACCCGGACCCCCTCGGCGGACGTGACGACAACGGACCCATCTTCCCCATCGGTGACGTCGACCGCCGGTTGGCGCCCCAGGCCAAGGTGCTCGGTGTGATCGTTGACGGCAACGCCGTTGCCTTCGATGTCGAAACAGCCCGAGCTGCGCTCGCGGCCGGTCAGCGAGTCGAGGCCGCAGGTGTCGTCGTCGTGGCCGACGGGTCTGGTGTCCGTGCCGAACGAGACGACGGCACCCCGATCGGGGGTCACGAGGCCTTCTGGTTCGCCTGGAGCCAGTTCCACCCCGAAACGGATCTATGGACCGTGGTTCCCTGACGGATTCCGGGCATCACCCGTCGGTCGGGGGGTCGCACTCGGATGCGCCTGTCTTGGACTGGGCGACGACTCCGTTGTCGATGACGTCCTGGACCTTCGCCCGCATCCGCGAGACGTTCGGGATCGGATACTTCCCGGGTGTGCGGCCCGACGTGTATGTGGGCGGGGTCAGGCCCACCGTTGCAACGTTGTCGTAGTCGATCGTCCCGGCGATCTGGACCAGGTCGGGGAGGAACGTCACGGGGATATCCGTCGTCACGTACTGCTCCATCAGGTCGATGAGGGTCGGGAACGCCTTGACCAGCGTCACCGGATCGGCCTGCGTCGCTGCGGCTTTGATGACACATCGTTGGCGTCCCATCCGGCTGTAGTCCGACGAACCGATGCGCCAGCGGGTGTAGGCGAGGGCCTCGAGACCGGACAGATGGTTCATGCCGGGTTCGACGTTGACGATGGCCTTGGGTTGACCCTCCTCGGGCGATGACACCTTGACGTGGTACGGGTCCTTCACGTAGACGTCGACGCCGCCGATGGCGTCGATCGTTCGGACGAATCCTGCCATCTCGACCATGAAGTAGTAGTCGATGGGGATGTCGAGCAGGTTGCTGACGATGTCGCGCAGGGCGGCGAGTCCGGGGTCGACCTCATCGGGGTAGGTGCCGGTCCAATCGAGTGTCTGGCCGTGGACCGTGTTGAGCATCTCGGGGTAGCACTCGCAGCTCTCGAACGGAGGCTCGTCGGGGATCTCGTCGCCATCGAGATCCACCCAGGTGTCAGGGAAACCGTCGAGGTCGGCATCCGTGAGGTCCTTCTCGATGACACGCTCCTCGAAGTCGACGAAGGCTCTCCGCATGGAACCGGGCAGCGGAACCATCTTGAGATTCCTCGGCAGGCCGAACATCGCGGTGGCGCCCGTTTCGATGTCGATCGTCACGACGTTCATCGAGTCCGTTCGCAGTCCCTCCCTCCCCGGACCGGCATCCCCACCGACCAGCAGGATCGTGAGGCGATCGGGGTCGACGCGTTCGCCGAAGGCCACGAACGGTGCCACCGGCGTCGCAGGTGCGAGGATGTCGGCCCGAGCGGCGATCGCATCGGGATCCCCGATCCCCGGCCTGAACATCAGGTTCCGCGACGAGTGCGGATCGGCCTCCGGGATGTCGACGAACACCGGATCGATGACCCCGCCGTGGTCCGTGGCGATTCGGGGCTTCGGTTCCTCACCGGGATCGGTGACGGTCTCCGCGCTCGCAACGAACACGGAATTGAGCGCCGAGATGGCCTGGGCCCCGTACATCCATCCCACGAGCTGGGGGATAGCGAGTACGGCGAGCATCGCAACGAGGCCAAGGGTCATGGCCTGCGTTCGCTCACGCCCTGCGGTGATGAGATAGGCGTCGACGGAGGCCGCCACTCGCCACGCCATCACGATCACATTGGCGATCAGGATGCGGGTGAGGAAGTCGGGCTGGACGAGGAGCTCGGCCATGCCGAGGGTGCCACGCGTGGAGAAGGCGTAGAGGCCGGCGATGACCAGGACGGCAGGGGAGAACACGATGGCTGCCCGGTAGGGGTCGCGCGCATAGAGTTGGCCGGCTCCCGGCACCAATGCCGACAGCAGCGCCGCGATGAGCGGGTTCCGCCGCATGCCTTGTCCCCGATTCTGCGACGACTCCACGATCCGTCGCCTTCCCTGCGAACGATACCGAAGATCGCTCGATGCCGTCCCGGTGGCCGCAAGCGGCTCAGGAGTCGGCGGTGGTGCTCAGAACGGTTCGAAGCGTGCCGTGAAGTGGCGTAGCCACGGCGCCTGTTCCACGATCCGGTAGCCGGTGAGCTCCGATGCCGCCGATGCCGAATCGATGACGACCTCGGACACGTAGTCGATGTGGCTCTGGGTGTATGTGCGGCGTGGTATCGCCAGGCGCACGAGCTCCATCGGTCCCGGGATGTCGGGTCCGCCCGTGGGATCGGGCCGCCCGAACATGACCGTCCCGATCTCGACGCCCCGCACGCCGCCCCGCCGATAGAGGTCGACGGCGAGCGCCTGCGCCGGGTACCGGTGCGGTGGGATGTGCGGGAGCAGGTGCGCGGCATCGAGGTACACGGCGTGCCCGCCGGGCGGCTGAACGATCGGGACACCTGCATTGGCGACCTTCGTCGCGAGGTACTCGGTCGAGCGGATGCGGTACCGCAGGTAGTTCTCGTCGAGGACCTCCTCGAGCCCGATGGCCACAGCTTCGAGGTCATACCCGGCCATGCCTCCGTACGTCGGGAACCCTTCGGTGAGGATCAACAGGTTTCGGGCATGCTGGGCCATCGTCGCGTCGTTCATGGCCAGGAATCCCCCGATGTTGGCCATGCCGTCCTTCTTCGCCGACATGGTCGCGCCGTCGGCGAGGGAGAACATCTCGCGTGCGATCTCGCGCGGCGTCGAATCGGCGTAGCCGTCCTCGCGCATCTTGATGAACCATGCGTTCTCACCGAATCGGCAGGCATCGAGGAACAACGGGATGCCGTAGTCGTCGCACACCGCCCGTACGGCGCGGAGGTTCGCCATCGACACCGGTTGCCCGCCACCGGAGTTGTTGGTGACCGTGACCATGACGAGCGGCACACGGTCCGACCCGACCCGTTCGATCGTGGCGCGCAGTCGGTCGACATCCATGTTCCCCTTGAAGGGCAGGATCGCCGCTGGATCCGTGCCGCCCGGTTCGACGAGGTCGAGGGCCTCGGCGCCCCGGTACTCGACGTTGGCGCGGGTCGTGTCGAAGTGGGTGTTGTTCGGCACGATGTCGCCCTCGGAGACCGCTACCGAGAACAGGATCTTCTCAGCGGCACGGCCCTGATGGGTGGGGATGACGTGATCGAAGCCGGTGATGGCCTGCACCGTCGACTCGAACCGGTAGAACGAACGTGATCCGGCGTACGACTCGTCGCCGCGCATCATGCCTGCCCATTGCTCCGACGACATCGCCCCCGTCCCGGAATCGGTGAGGAGGTCGATGATCACCTCGTCGGCGTGGAGGCCGAAGAGGTTGTAGCCGCTGCGTTCGAGGGCTTCGGTTCGTCGCTGCTCATCCGGGAGGTCGATCGCCTGCACCGTGTGGATGCGGAACGGTTCGATGATCGTGTCGTATTCCATGGGGTCCTCTCGGTCGCCATCGCGAGTGTCGCACGTGTGGGGCCACCACGCACCATCTCTCCCGGGCTTCCCGGTGCGTGTGCGGTCGCCGGGCTCAGGTGCTCCGTGGGACGGGCTCGACGAGCGGCCAGCGGAGCGCCGAGGGGATCGAGGATCCCGGGCCCGCCCCGGTGTCGTGGGACCTGACCCAACGTCGCACGGCGAGCTGTGCGAGGACGTCGTCCTCGTTGTAGGCGAGGAGGCGATCGCGCATGGATTCCTCGCCGGCGAGCAGGCGTTCGAACCAGATCTCGGATTGGAGGCCCCCCGGATCGTTGTCGCGCCAGGTGAACCCACATAGCGGGGCGATGGTCTTGAGGCTGTAGCCGTCCGGTGAGATACGAGGTGGTGGCGCGACCAGGCGCAGAGGTCGATGGCGTGGGTGTCGAACCATTCGTCGACCGATGTGAAGCCCTCGATCGAAAGACCGTGCTCTGTGGCAGCGTTCGCCAACATGCGTTGCTCGTAGTCGGTCCAGTGGTACACGACGGCACCGGCCCGCGACCACGATGCGAGCTGGTCGAACAACGCTCGAAGCACTCGTGCCTCCCCGGGTGGCGTCCCGGACCAGTCGACGATCGGTTCGTAGCGCGATGTGCCGCTCGCGGTGACGAGCAGTCCTGCGAGGTAGGTGCGCCCGCCCATCGTCTCGATGTCCAGATCCACCTCGATGGATCCCTCGGGCAGCGCAACGGGTCCCGCACCGCCATCGGACCTCAGCAGTTCGCCTGAGGTGCGGGCCCGAGCCTGGAGAACGGTGGTGCCTGCGGGGAGGCGATCATCCGCTGGATCGAGTGCGGCGACATCGGCGACGGTGGTCACACCGCCACTCGCCAGGATCGGATCGGATCCCTGCATCGACGTCTCGCAGCAGGGTCACGTCGTCGCGGTGCTCGAGGTCGGCAAGACAGAAGTCGTACCAGTCGCAGGTCGTGCACTCGCCGCGGAACCACGCAGGTTCGAGCGGGGTACGCCGGATGTCGCCACTCCGTGGGCGATGGTGTCCATGTGCGCGAATGAGGATCCAGTCGTCGTAGTCGGCACTGATCGGGGTCTCTCCCTCCGTGGCATCGACCCACGTGCAGGCGAGGGGCTCGTCGTTACCGATGACCCCGAGCAGCGGTTCGTCGGACGCCCGACCGGCTTCGGCCAGAAGCCGTCGGTAGTGCTCGGCCTGGAGCAGGTCGCGTCGTCGGCGCGAGCGGAACCGAACCCCGGATCGTCGATCGTCCGCCAGGGCCGTCAGCTCACTGGTCGCTGCCGGTATGCCCTTGTCGAGACGTACCCGATGCCTCTTGATCTCGATCGGGGCGTATCCGTGGCCAGGTCGCAGAAGGAGGTCCGGGGCCCCGACCCGCTTGCCATCGGCGCTTACAAGACGACCGCCGACGATCACGGGTGACCCTGCCCCGAGGGCCTCGATGGTGTGGCGCACGGCGACGCTGCCGAATCCGTCGATCCGGATGGCACCGGAGTAATCGCCATCACGAGGGACGACGACCTGGTCCTCGAACGCGAGACCCAGTGCCAGGGCCCGGGCACGAACCTCGTCGGCACTGTCGAGCGTGGGAGGGGACTGCGTGAATCGATCGTGGTGGAGGCGGGTCAGGCATCGTCCGATCTCCGCCCCTCCGAGGCCGGTTGCGAGGTCCGGTGACGAGAGGGACGGATCGTGCTCCATGGTGTGATTCTCACATCCGGGTACGACAGAAGCGAAATCCGACCGGCGGTTCCACCCTGCCCCCTGACCACTCCCTTCGGCAGCGGCAGAAATGGTCAGTCCGCGCCCCCTGGGGCCCCACTAGATTGGGCAGTCGGGCGGGCTCTTGCCAGGGAGGGAAGCATGCGGGTCCTCGTCACAGGATCGAGCGGGTACATCGGTGCCGTCATGGTGCCGTACCTCGAACGCGTCGGTCACGACGTCGTGCTGTTCGACCTCGGCCTCTATGCGGGTGGGGCCTTCACCGCCGATATGCCGCCTGCGGACCATCGGGACATCCGCACGGCCTCGCACGCCGACTTCGATGGCATCGACGCGGTCGTCCACCTCGCTGCACTGTCCAATGATCCCCTCGGCAACCTCGACCCTTCGATCACCTACGACATCAATCATGTGGCCACGGTGGAGTTCGCACGCCTCGCCAAGACCGCCGGTGTCGAACGATTCGTGTTCGCATCGAGCTGTTCGCTCTACGGCGCTGCGGGCGGCGCCCACGTCGATGAGACAGCCCCCTTCGCTCCCGTGACTCCGTACGGCCGGGCGAAGGTCCTCGTCGAGGAAGGCCTCCATGAACTCGCCGACGATGGCTACACGACCACGTCGATGCGCAACGCGACCGTCTACGGGGTCTCCCCGGCACTTCGCCTCGACATCGTCGTCAACAACCTGACGGCGTGGGCCGTCGCAACCGGTCGCATCGTCCTCACATCCGATGGCACCCCGTGGCGTCCACAGGTGCACGTCGAGGACGTGTGCAACGCCTTCGCAGCCGTCCTCGACGCCCCCCGAGAGCTCGTCCACGACGAGGCGTTCAACGTGGGTTCGACGCCGGAGAACTATCAGGTGCGCGACATCGCTCGGATCGTCGGGGCCGAGCATCCGGGGGCAGAACTCGTCATCCCCGATGCCGCGGGCCCGGACAACCGCAGCTACCGGGTGGATTTCAGCAAAATCAGCGAAACCCTCGATGGCTTCGCTCCGAGGTGGGATGTGGCGGCCGGTGTCGCTGAGTTGAGCAAAGCGTTCTCGGCCGCATCCCTCACCGAGGCCGATTTCGGCAGGTACACGCGCCTCGTGGAGATCGAACGCCTCGTCGGCGCCGGGAAACTGGGAGACGACCTCCGATGGATGTGACGTTCGACTGCCGCTTCTGCGGTGCACCGCTCGAGACGACGATGGTCGACCTCGGTATGCACCCGCTGTGCCAGTCGCTCTTGACTCCCGACCAGCTCAACGCCATGGAACCGCACTACCCGCTCGAGGTGAAGGTGTGCGGAAAATGCTTCCTCGCACAAGTCGGCGAGTACGTCGACCCCAGCGAGATCTTCAACGACTATGTGTACTACTCGTCCTTCTCAGAGGCATGGTTGCGCCACGCCAGTGAGTACGTCGACATGATGACGGATCGGTTCGGCCTCGATGATTCGACCCGGGTCCTCGAGATCGCCAGCAACGACGGCTACTTGCTCCAGTACTTCCAGGCAAAGGGCATGGATGTCCTCGGTATCGATCCGGCCCACACGGTCGCCGAGGCGGCAATCGACAAGGGCATACCGACCCTCGTTGAGTTCTTCAATGCCGATACCGCCGGCAGGATGGCTGCCGAGGGGCGCGCGTTCGACGTCATCCTCGGCAACAACGTCCTCGCCCATGGTCCCGACATCAACGGCTTCGTTGCCGGCCTCCCGCTGGTCCTGGCGCCCGATGGCGTCGTGACCTTCGAGTTCCCGCACCTCATGCGCCTCATCGAGGGCAACCAATTCGACACGATCTACCACGAGCACTGGTCATATCTGTCGTTGGGGACCACTCGCACCGTCTTCGCCGCCCACGGCCTGACGATCTTCGACGTCGAAGAGCTGTGGTCCCATGGCGGATCGTTGCGATTGTTCATCAAGCACGCCGATGACGCCACGAAGGAGATCTCGCCACGGGTGCAGGAGCTACTCGACCGCGAAACCGAGTTCGGTCTGTTCGACCTGGAGACCTATCGCCGATTCGGTGACCAGGTGGCTGCGACGAAGCGTCGGCTCCTCGAGCTGCTCATCGGCATCAAGAACGACGGCAGGAGCATCGCCATCTACGGGGCAGCAGGCAAGGGCAACACCCTATTGAACTACACCGGCATCGCCACCGATTTCATCGACTACGCCAGCGATCGCAGTCCGTTCCGCCAGGGCAGGTACACACCGGGAACGCACATCCCCATCCACCCACCGGAACGCATTGCGGAGACAGAACCCGACTATGTCCTCATCCTGCCGTGGAACCTCAAGGATGAGATCATGAACCAGCTCTCCTACATTGGCGCATGGGGAGGCAAGTTCATCATCCCCATACCTGAACCCGTCATCGTGGAGGCTCCAGCATCATGAAGGTCGTCCTGTTCTGCGGAGGTCTCGGCATGCGTCTTCGGGACTACTCCGAGGAGGTCCCGAAACCGATGGTGCCCGTGGGGAACCGTCCCGTGCTGTGGCATGTCATGAAGAACTACGCAATGGCGGGGCACACGGACTTCATCCTCTGCCTGGGACACGGCGCCGCGTCGATCAAGCGGTTCTTCCTCGACTACGAGGAAGGCGAGTCGAACGACTTCATCCTGGACCAGGGTGAGAAGGTGATGCTGTCGTCTGACATCGACAAGTGGACGATCACCTTCGTGGACACGGGCATCCTCACCGACCTCGGGGAGCGGTTGATGAAGGTGCGTGACCTGCTCGAAGGGGAGGACCGCTTCTTCGCCAACTACGCCGATGGTCTCAGCGACCTCGATCACAACGCATACCTGGACCGCTTCGTGGCCTCGGGAAAGGAAGCTGCAGTCACCGTCGTACCGCCGCCACAGTCGTATCACCTCGTCGACTGGTCGAACGATCGAGCCGATGCACTCGTTCCGTTGGCCGATTCGGGCATCTGGATCAACGCCGGCTTCTTCATCTTCACTGCCTCCGTCTTCGGCCACCTCGAGGAGGACAGCGATCTCGCCGTTGCGCTCGACACGATGATGCGGGCGGGAGAAGTGTTGGCCAACCCCTACGAGGGGTTCTGGATGCCGATGGATACGTTCAAGGAGAAGCAGCACCTCGACGCGATGTTCGCTGCTGGCGATACGCCGTGGCTCACGCCCCCATCGTGACGCTTCTCGAGATCCCAACTGGCGTGGCCGAGGTCGTGTGCATCGGTGCACACGCCGACGACATCGAGATCGGGATCGGCGGCACGCTCTTGGCGATGGCCGAGGCCCTCCCCGAGGCGCGATTCACCTTCGTCGTGCTGTCGGCCGAGGGTCAGCGGGCGGGTGAGGCCGAGGCCAGTGCCCATGACCTGCTCGGCGACCGTTGCAGCGTCCGGACGGGATCGTTTGCCGACAACCTCTTGCCGTATGCCGAACCCGTCCTCGTGAAGTCCTTCCTGAGAGAGGCGGTTCCTCCCGTTGCCGATCTCGTGTTCACCCCGCGACGCGACGACCGCCATCAGGACCATCGGTTCGCAGCCGACCTCGCGGGTCAGGTGATCCGGTCCGGTCTCTTCCTGCAGTATGAGATCGTCAACAACGACAGGGACCTCGGTCAACCGAACGCCTTCATTCCGCTCGCCTCCGAGGTCATCGAGGCCAAGGTCGATCATCTGATGGCGCATTTCGAGAGCCAGCAGAACAAGGCGTGGTACCTGCCCGACGTCTTCCGGTCGATGGCGCGGGTGCGCGGGGTCCAGTCCGGCGCACCCGGCGGCTACGCCGAGGCATTCATCCTCGATGCCGTCTCGATCGGTATCGGTTCATGACCTGCTCCGGGGAGGCCTGATGGAGCCGACCGAACTCATGGGGCTCGCCGCGGAGTTGTATCCGATCCACCGTTCACAAACGGGGGACGGCGTGCGTGACACGCTCGCCCGTATCGACTCGTACATCCCCATCGACGTGCACGAGGTTCCCACGGGTACCGAGGTGTTCGACTGGGTGATCCCGAAGGAATGGAACATCGCAAGCGCCCGCATCACCGGACCTGATGGGCGCATCGTCGCCGACAGCGATGAGCTCAATCTGCACGTCGTGAGCAACTCGGTCCCCGTTGACATCACGATGTCGCTCGAGGAGCTCCGGCCCCACCTGCATTCGGTTCCCGAGATGCCCGACGCCATTCCGTATCGGTCCTCGTTCTTCGAGGAGACGTGGGGATTCTGCCTCGCAGATCGGACCCTGCAGTCGCTCGAGGAAGGCGACTACCACGTTCGCATAGACGCCAGCCTCGATACGGGATCCCTCACGTATGGGGAGTGCTTCGTCCCCGGTGCCTCGAACAGCG
The DNA here is from genome assembly GCA_963759175.1 of uncultured Acidimicrobiia bacterium. Taxonomy (GTDB): domain Bacteria; phylum Actinomycetota; class Acidimicrobiia; order Spongiisociales; family UBA5794; genus SZUA-442. The sequence continues at coordinate 317,096 of CAVWXP010000007.1, read as the reverse complement.
AGATCCTGCTCTCCACCCACACCTGTCACCCATCCCTCGGCAACGACAACGTATCCGGACTCGTCGTGGCCACCGCGGTGGGAGCGGCCATTGCGTCTCGCCCCGATCGACGTGTCGGAGTACGCATACTCTTCGCTCCCGGGACGATCGGTTCGATAACGTGGATGGCCCACAACCAGGACCGCATGGATGACATCGTGGCGGGTATGACCTTGAACTGCCTCGGCGACCGAGCCCCGATCCAGTACAAGAAGACGGTCTTCGGGGATCGCCTCACCGACAAGGTGGCGGAGCTGATCGTTGGGACCCGAGGCGGGGACCTCATCGACTTCTACCCGTTCGGCTACGACGAGAGGCAGTACAACGCCCCCGGATTCCGGCTTCCGATGGGTTCCCTCATGCGGTCCCAACATGGTGCCTACGCGGAGTACCACACCTCCGCCGACGATCTGTCGTATATCGATGGGGACCAGCTGGCGGCATCCGTCGAGACCGTCCTGGAGTTCGTGGACGCGATCGAGTCGAACGCCACCTTCATCAACCTCCAACCCCATGGCGAGCCGCAGCTCGGCAGACGCGGCCTCTACGGCTCCGTCGGTCGTGCACCGGTCCCCGAACAAGCGACCTACGCGCTCTTCTGGGTGCTGAACCTCTCCGACGGGGACCACGATCTCATCGACATCGCCCTTCGGTCTGGCATGGATCTGCCGATCATCGTCCACGCTGCATCGGAGCTGGAAGCAGTCGGCCTGCTCGAGAAGGCCTAGACCACCATGATCACCTACCTGGCAAAGCGCGGCTTCGAGGATCCTTTCGGCGTCTTCCTCGAGCAGTGGGACGGGCCCCAATCCATCCGGGTGATGACCTATGAGGATCTGGCTGCTGCAGATGCGGTACCGCACGGACCCTTGGTCTTCACGGATATCGAGCGGCTCACCGACGCCGACCGAGTCCTCGCAGCCCATGTGCGTCGTATCGCGTCGGAAGCCGATCCGGATCTTGTGATCCTCAACGATCCCGTCGACACAGCGGCGCGGTTCGCCTTCCTCGAGGAAGCGGCCCAACAACTCGGCAACCCTGTTCGTGCGTATCGGGTTTCGGAGAGAACCCGTCCGCAGAGGTATCCGGTGTTCGTGCGTTACGAGGACGACCACACCGGTGCCACCACCGAACTCGTGCATTCGGCCAAGGAGCTCGATCGGGCCCTTGTCGAGTGTGTACTCCGCGGCCACGACCTTCGAAGGCTCCTCATCGTCGAGTTCGTGGATACGCGTTCTGTCGCGGGCGAGTACATCAAGTACTCGGCATTCATCGTCGGCGACAAGATCCAAGCGAGGTCTCGCCAGGTCTCAGACCACTGGATGGTCAAGGCAGCTCGCATTCGAACGCCTGAGCACGACGCCGCATCTCTCGAGTTCATGCGCACCAATCCACACCGCGAAGGGCTTCGGCCGTACTTCGAGGTCGCGGACGTCTCGTACGGTCGGATCGACTACTCGATGCTCGGCGGTGAGATCGTCGCATGGGAGATCAACACGAATCCGGTCGTGGTATGGCCGCTGGCCTGGTACGAGGACATGTACTTGGCACGCCAGCGTGAGTTCCTCGGTTGGCTCACTGGCGCGTTCCAACAGATCGATGTGACCGATGGCAGGGAGGAGATCTCATTGTCCGGTGTCCCGAGCGAGGTGCGAGCTGCCGTTCTTTCCGGACCCAGACCGGGGCACAGGTCGACGAGGTCACGTCTGGTGCGGTGGGGTCGCAGGCATCGAGGGCGTCTGGAACCCGTGGTGGGTGTGGTGGCGGGTGCGACGCGTCCGATGCACGCAACGATCATCGATCGATTCTGCAGGTCCTCACCGAGGTGAAGCTGCGACAAAGCGCGTCGTGAGTTTGTAGTAGACCCTGAGGTAGTGGATGACGCCAACGGCGTATGCGGCCTTCCATCGGTCACGCATGGGGACGATTTGTTGGTCGAGAGCGACAGCGACGCAGGTGGGTATGGGGGGAAGCACCTCCCGCGCCACGGAGGCGAGCGAGTACGGATAGGCCTCGCCGCGCACGGCCGCAAGATCTCGCGCACCGGCAATCGTGCGAGCGAGTTTCTGGCGGTACTCGTGAACCGTCCTGCGGGCCGGATGAAGCACTCGCATCTCGGGCACATGCATGATCGTATGTCCCGAGGCCCCAGCCCTCTGACCGAACTCGACATCTCCACCGGACCTGAGGTGTGTGTCGAAAGGACCGACGCCATCGAAGACCGATCGTCTCACGACCAGGTTTGCCGTTACCGCGAAATGGCGATCTGTCACGTATGTCTCCTGGGGGAAGGCGTGGATGGATTCATACACCTCGACCGGCGTTCTGTGGCGCGGGTCCCTGGCGAACACCTCGACAGGCCCACCGAACAGACCGACGTCAGGCCGATCTCGTGCCACCTCCACCGCTACGGTCGCCCATTCGGGCTCAGGGATGCAATCGGCATCGGTGAAGGCTATGAGGTCGGCACCAGCTTCCCGTATGCCTCGATTGCGGGCGGCGTACGACCCTGGCTCGGATTCGACGACGAGCCTGACGTTGCCGGTGAAGGCGATGTCAGGGGGTCGTGGGGAGCCATTGTCCACGACGATGACCTCGAACGCATCCGATTCGAGGGCCTGGCCCTCGAGGGCGCGGAGGCACAACCTCAGCGATGCATCATCGTCGTACACGGGTATCACAACGGACAGGCGCAGGGCCCGGCCGGGCGATGGTGCACGACGCTCGGGGCTTGTCGGCACGGGTCTCATGGTTCCATGACTCTATCGACTCGGAAATCCTTGGCATGGAGGACAAATCGGTCGATGAGGTCCAGATGAGTACACTCGCGACCCGAGACGGAAGGGGATCCCCGTGATGGCTTCACCACCACTCACCATCGGCCTTCCGGTCTACAACGGAGCCGATCATCTGGCGTCGACGGTTCGATCGATAGAGAGCCAGACCTTCACCGACTATGTGGTGCTGATATCGGACAATGCGTCGGTCGACGGGACGGAAGCCCTGTGTAGGGACTATGCGGCCAGGGACGAGCGAGTTCGTTACGTCCGACAGGATGTGAACCTGGGGGGCGCGGCCAACTTCAATTACGTGGCCACGCAGGCAGTGACGGAGTTCTTCAAATGGGCATCGCACGACGACCTCATGGAACCGATCTTCCTCGAGCGGACGCTCGCCGAAATGGACCGTGCGCCGAGCGATGTGATCCTCTGCTACCCGCGCACGACGCTCATCGACGGCGATGACCTTCCGATCCGGCATTTCGACGATGGTCTGGATCTACGCGAGGACACTCCGCACGAACGACTCCGTCACTATCTCATGAACTACGAGATGTCGAATCCGATCTTCGGAATCGTTCGCCATGCCCTCCTGATGAGGACCGGCCTTCTCGGTTCCTACGCGTCGGCCGACAAGGTGCTCATGGCAGAGATGTCGATGGTGGGGTCATTCCGGGAGATCCCCGACCGCCTGTTCATGCGCCGCTATCACGAGGGGATGTCACTCAAGGCCAACGTCACACCAGAGGAGATCGCCGCGTGGTTCGATCCGAACCGCCCCCGTCCCGTGACGATGCTTCGGACGAAGCTCTTCCTCGAGTACACACGGTCGATCGCATCATCACGCTTGGGTCTGTCGGTATCCGAGCGCAGGCGGTGCCTGCAGGTGCTGCTAGCTACGGGAGGATGGCATGAGTTGCATGTCATCGGTGGCGAGATGAAACGCGAGGCCCTGGTCGGGGTGCGACGGACGGCGAATCGGCTCTCGTCCCGAACCACGAGGGCTAGCTGACGACCCTGCGGATTTGTTGGGTGAGGTCCTTTGGTGCCTGATAGAGCCCGATGGCCGTGGTCGCTCCGACCGCAGCGACGTAGCCGAGGACGCCGACGGCGATGAGCGCCAGGAATGATCCAACCGACGGGGCGTCGAAGAAGAGATACTCCGTCATTGCGACGATCCCGGCCATGATGGCCGTGTTGATGGCGGGCACACCGATCGCCTGCCATATCTGCGGCGCCGTGGCTCGCACCTTCCTGAGCGAGTAGATGAGGGCGGGCACACCCGACGAGAGCCCCGCGATGGTCACAGCCGCTGCGGCACCGTCGATCCCTGAGGCGTTGATCATCGGCACCAGCAGGATGGCGAGCACGGCAAGCTTCGCAACTCCGAATCTCGGCGGGATGTCGGGCCGACCCTGGCTCTGCATCAGGGGGCCGATCGTGGCCGAGAGGCCACGAACCAGGCCGGCGATCGAGAGCAGCCTGAGCGGCGTGACCACCGGCGACCATTGATCCCCAAGGAGTCCGAAGACGAGATCGTCGGCCACCAGGATTGTTCCGATCCCGAGTGGGAACCCCAGGAATGCGACGAGGTGCACGGTCCCCATGAAGGCGGCTCGGAGCCGCTTGAGGTCCCCTTGCATCTTCGAGTACGTCGGGAACGCAACCTGACTCGTCACCGACGTGATCTCGGTGGCCACCGATTGGGAGAAGTTGAACGCCATGCGGTACCAGCCCAACGACCGCACACCCAGTATCCGCCCAACGAGGATGTCGTCGATCTCGCCCACGATGAAGTTGATGATCTGGCTCGCAGTGATCCACTTCCCGAAGTGGAACAGCGACTTGACCTGTTCCCACACCCACCGGAAGCGTGGTCGGTAGTCGTTGATGAGGTACGAAACGATGAGGCGTGCCACCTCCCCTGCGAGAGCTCCGATCACGAGGGCCCACACGCTACGAAGAGCGAACGCGGCGATGATCGACACCACCACGTCGGTTCCCTTGAGTGCCATCTGGAGTGCGAAGTACTTGTCGAACCGCAGTTCTTTGACGAACGTGACGACCGCGATGTTGACGAAGCCGCCGATGACCACGGTGACCGCGAGCGCCTGGATCACTGCTGTCGCATCGGGGGCATCGAAGAACGCGGCGATCCACGGCGCCCCGACCATGAGCAGTGCAGCAATGGTGAGACCGCGTACGATCTGCATCGTCCAGGCCGAGTTCAGATACGGTCTGATGTCGTCATCCCGCTGCACCAGGGCCGAGTCGAAGCCACTCTCGGTGAATCGTTCGAGGAACATGATCGAGATGGTGGCGATCGCCATCAGGCCGAAGTCGTCAGGCGTGAGCAACCTGGCAAGGATGACGGTCCGGATGATGATGGCGATCCGCAGCGATATCCGAAGGGCAGCGGCCCAGAATCCGGCGCTCAGCGCCCGTCCGAAGAGGCCCTCGCCGTCAGCTCGGATGAGCGCCCTGAAGAGGTTTCTCATATGTGACCTCTCACCGTGCGTTGTACCGGCTGGGTGATGGTGACGGTAGCGTCGGAGTCACCGATTCCGGTTCCAACCGAAGGTCTCGTCACGAGGAGCGTCGCGACCAGAGGAACCACGATACGCCTGCAACAACACCGACCGCTGTTGTTGCTATCACCAGCACGGCCAACTGGACGGACCCGATGCCCGATGGTGAGTCGCCGGTGTCTCCCGAAGCGCTCACGGGCAACGCGTCGGTCGTGTCGACCGGGGCCTCTGTCGAGGATGTGGACGACGTTGTGGTGTCCATCGGTTGCTCATCGTCACAGATGGAGGGTTCGCCCGTCGGCTCGGGCGGTACGGTCTCGACGGGAGCACCGGACGCGGCCGTCTCGTTCGTTGTCCCCGGTTCGGCGGGCGCGCCGGTCGATGCCCAGGTGTTGGCGTCCCATGTGACTTCGCCCTGAAGCCGCGAAATGCCGTATCGGTAGTCGTCTCCGATCTGATTGTCGACGAATCGGATGCCCTGGGGTGCGCCTTCGCCTCCATCCCGGACGGCGTTCATGTAGTTGCCGCCATTGAGGAGGTTGTTGGTGATGGACACGTTCGCGATCGGGCCCTTGTCTGACTTGAGGAACACGGCCGCGTTCCCGAGTCCGCGCGGGCCCACCGATGAGAGCACGGAGTGTGAGATGCTCGAATTCTGGGCGCCGCCATCGGCCTGAACGGCGTCGATATGGGGTTCGTCCGAAGCGGAATCGAGGTCATGGATCCAGATGTGCGAGTAGGTGGCGTTCGATCCGAGCTTGATCCCATCCTCGACCGAGTGAATATCGATGTTCGTGGCCCGGAGATTCGAACCGCCTATGCCTCGCTCGCCAACGACGTCGGGGTTGCCGATCTCGACGTTCTGGAATTCGGCTGAACCCGACGCGACATATATCGTCCACGGCGCGCTCGTGTAGACCCAGACGTTGCAGACACGCACGTTTTCGGCCTCGATTCGCAAGGTCCCGCGTATCTCGAGATCCCGGATCACGGTGTCGTTCTCGCGTACCTCGATGGTGCCCTCATGTACCACGAGTGCCCCCGGATCAGAAAGGCCAACGACATCCGTGGCAAGGGCAGCAGTGGGAACGACCACGAAGGTGATGACGATCGCACCGAGCAGCAGTGCGACGGTCGTCGCGCGCCGGAAGAGTGTCGATGTCATGTGGATGAGCCTGCCTGGTCGAGGGTGCATCGTCCGTGAATGGCCGGATCGCATGGTACCGGCCACTCTGCGTAGCAGTTCGGCACTTCGCCACGTCCGGTAGTGTGCAGGATCCATGACTATTGGTGATTCCAGCCACGATCTGACCCTCGTCGATGTGCTCGTCGTCGTCGTCACGTACAACAGTGAGGACGTGCTCGACGGTTTCTTCGCCTCCCTGCCCGGAGCCTTCGCTGACGTCAGCTCGTGCCGGGTGGTGGTATCGGACAACGCGAGTGCCGATGCCTCGATCGACATGGCAAGGCGTTTGTGGCCGGAGGCACTCATCGTCTCGTCGCCAGTGAATCGTGGCTACGCGGCGGCGATCAATGCAGCCGTCGCCAACGGTGGTCCGAGCCGTTCTGTCCTCATCCTCAATGACGACATCCGCCTCGGGTTGGGTTCCGTGCGTCGGCTTCTCGATGCCCTCGAGGGTGAACCCGATATCGGCATCACGGTTCCACGCCTGCTCGACGGTGATGGGCAGCTCGTCAAATCCCTGCGACGCGAGCCCACGCCGATGCGTGTGCTCGGTGAAGCCGTGCTGGGCGGTGATCGCTCCGGACGCTGGGCAGCACTCGGTTCCGTCGTGCAGGATCCGTCCGTCTACGCCGTTCCCCACGATGTGACGTGGGCGTCGGGATGCGCCTGGCTCGTCAGCCGATCATGTTGGGATACCGTGGGGGAGTGGGATGAGAGTCTGTTCTTGTACTCCGAGGATGTCGACTACGCGCTGCGCGCGCGCGACGCAGGGATACGAATGCGGTATGTGCCCAGCGTGAGCGTCGTCCACCTGGCGGGACCCGCCCACCGCGACCCTCGATTGTGGTCGATGTCAGTTTGGAATCGCTACCGCCTGTACGCACGTCGACATGGTCGGGTCGCCTCAGCGGCGTTTCGAGGTGCGCTCCTCGTCAACGAGACCCTGCGAGCCCTTGCAGGACGCGAGGTCCACAAGGCAGGAGCCTTGGCTTTGATATCTGAGTCCCGTCGCCCCGAGGAAGTTCGGTGACGGTCATCGCCACATCGAGGTCCTTCCCGTGAGCCTGCGCAGCTGTTCCGACCTCACGAAGCTGTGAACGTCGCCATCCACGGCGCGTGGTTCCCGTCGAGCGGCCGATCGGATGTATCCCCATAGGAGCCCGACCGGCGCGACAACACGGGGCGGACGGCTCATCCGGCGGACGGCTCGCGCCATCAGGAAGAGCGGGTGATAGCCCGAGAGGTATGCAGCGCGCCCGTTCTTGACCCAGTTGGACCACTGACCCGCCGCTTCTCCTGTGGATCGCAATTGGTCGATCGCCACGGGGAGTGTGCGTGTCGTCCATCCGTGCATGTGCGCGGTCACCTCGTCGATGGTGTCCCATCCGGGTACGGGTGCGAGGCCACCGATCGACGACCAACAGGCTCGGCGGTAGAACTTGGTTGCGCCGCGTACGTGGAACGCGGGATGTGGTTCGCTTATCCGCTCGCCAGCGACGAGGTTGGATATCGTGCCTCCCGTGATCCCGAGTTGTGGGTCTGCTGCGAAGGCTGCGAGGCAAGTAGCGAAGTAGTCAGGTTCGAAGGTGAGGTCGGCGTCCAGCTTGACCAGGACTTCCCAGTCGTCAACCGTCACAGCCTCTATGCCCGCCACTACTGCCTCGACGACGCCTCCACCCGCCTCGCGACGGCCGCGATCGGGTCTGCGCACGAGGTGGATCCAGGGAACGGCGACCTCCGCTGCTTCGATGATTGCCGTTGTTCCATCGGTTGATCCATCATCGACGATGTACCACGCCAAGGGGGTGACGGTCTGCGATCGCATGGCATCGATCGTGTACCCCAGATGGGACACCTCGTTGCGGGCGGGGGTGATGACGACGCAGCGATTCGCTGACCCGGCGGGTTCAGGCTCGTTCATCGAGGATCCCCTGTACGGCGGTCATGACGAGGTCTGCTCGCGACCGCCACGAATGGGAGGCCGCGAATGTACGGAGGCCGGAGGGGTCGTACCGATTGGAGGTTGCCAGATCCCAAGCAGCCTCGGCGAACGCTTCCTTCGTATCGGCAAATGCAATGCCGGGCGCGTCGAGTGAGCGAACAGCTGGCAGGTCCGTCGAAACGACCGGCTTGCCGGCGGCGAGATACTCGAGTGACTTCAGCGGGAAGGAGGCTCTGTTGAAGTCCGATCGCGTATAGGGAAGAAGCCCGACGTCTACGTGTCGATAGATACCGGCCAGCTCATCGAATCCCCTGGCCCCGAGCCATTGCGTGTTGGGGTGTCGGAGCAGCTCTGAGAACTCGCTGCGATCGGTTCGAAAGCTCTCCGGTCCTACGAGGAGGAGAGACATCCGGTCGGCGACACCGGTCAGCAGGCTGACGTCTATTCGCTCCGAGAGGGTTCCGACGAGACCTGCGCACGGACGATCGACCTCGACTTCGACTGATGGGGGCGTATCGCTCGCGAATGCGTCAGCGTCGACGCCGTTCGGCAGATACAGCGTCCGGCGCGCGAGCGGGCTCCATCGATCCGCCAGCGCTTGTGACACCGCCATGACGATGTCAGCATTCGAAGCCGCCGAAGCCTGTGCTTTGTCGAGGGATGTCGCATCGAGTCCCAGGAGCGCCGAGCCTGAGGCGAGGTCATCGGTTGCGTGGTACACACTGACTGATTCATCGATGCGGCCAATGACGCTCCTGTGGGCTGATTGCTGGACCAGAACGACAGTTGTCGCACCCAACGAACGGATGGCACGCCGAATCTGGTAGGCCATCCATGAGCGTGTCACGCGAATGATTCCCTGCCTGTCCTTGCCCGGAGGGGCCGACGGCGAGAGGCGCATCAGCTGATCGGATTCACGGGTGACCGAACCTCCAGCGGCGGTCCCCTCGCCAAGGGATCCGCTTGCCGTCACGACCGACGACGGTGGATCGACGAAGAGCACTGGTGTGGTGTCCGCCAATGCGTCGGCGATGCCACGACCCGACCGGCGAACACCGTGGTAGTGACTACCGGACACCACCACGTACAGATCCGGCGCCGAAGGGATCCCCGGTCCCCGGTCAGCCTGCTTCGGCACGCCCGAGCTCATCGATCAGGGCCAGGTACCGCTGTCGCTCCTTGGGCCATCCGTGGGCGTCGAGGAACCGCATCGCAGACGTGGCACGAGAAACTCGTAGATTCTCGTCGTCCAGCAGCAGGCGAAGGCCCTCGGCCAACGCCGCGGAATCGCCCGGAGGAAAGTAGACGAGCTGCGTGTCATCGAAGTATCTCCGGACCGCCGGAAGGTCGGCGCAAACCGTCGGGACGCCGAGGGTGACGTACTCGAGAAGCTTCGACGGCAGCATTGTCGAGGTGAACGGATCGAGGCCAGCGGGCACGACACCGATCGACGCGATCTCCAGTTCAGCGAGGAGGTCTTCGACCGGGATGAAGCCCCTCTGGAACAGGACCACATCGTTGAGTTGTCGTTCATCGATGATCGCCTCGAGCCGATCGGAGTCGTCACCGTCGCCGATGAGCACGACCTCGAAGTTCGAGTGGGTCGTCCGAAGGTCATCGGCCGCAACCAGCAGCGTGTCGAGTCCGAGTCGTGGTGCCATGGTGCCGTGGTAGACGATTCGGCGCGGACGGCGGGGCTTCGATTCGAGAGCTGCGCCCACAGGGAACAAGCGAGTATCCGCTGCGTTCTGGACTTCCACGAACTTCGGCCGAGGATTGCCATGGCTCACGAAGGTGTCGATATGTGCCTGCTGCACGCTGATGGCCTTGTCTGCGAAACCCACGGACAGGCGTTCCACGCCTGTGATCACTCGAACCGCTGGGTGTCTCCCGTTGCCCCCGAACTTCGCTGCCCACAGTTCGGGCATCGGGTCGTGGAGGTCGAGGATCACGCGAGCACCGAGTAGTCGGGCGGGGAGCGCCGAGAACACGAGGAAGTCGGGCATGTTGTTCACGTGCACGATGTCGAACCGCTGACGTAGGTGCATACGCGTCAACATCCACATCGCGGCGAACACGAAGCGTACGTACTGGAGCATGTATGCAGCGATGTTGGCCCCTTTGTACTGCTCGACGTTGATGCCCTCGACGCGTACTCCGCTCATGGTGCGGCTTGCGGGCTTGCCCGGCTGTCGCAGGGTGATCGCCACCACTTCGTCTCCGCGTTCGGCGAGAGCCTCGCTCATCCGGCGCACGCGTGGATCGGCGTCATAGTTGGTGAATGCGATGCTGGCGACCCTCACGATCCCGCGCTCACGTCGAGCAATACTTGGGCAGTGGGTTGCCGTTTGAGGATGACGAAGGATCTTCCGAGGCCGAGTCCGAGCAGGATCATGCATGTCGGGAAGAACTGATCGAACGTCCATGAGTCGAACGTGGCTGCCGAGGCGAACAGGGCGATCGCAGCGATGACAGCCATCGATGGCAGAACGATCTCGGAAGGTGATGCGCGAGCGTTGCTCGCCATCCCGTTACAAGGGCAGAGAAGAAGAAGCTGATCACTGCGGCGAAGCCGAGCACACCGAACTCGATCACTCCCTTGTTGTAGGCGTTGTCGAAGATCTGGATGCCCGGATCATGGGTCATGTACCCAGCGCCGACCAAGGGGCGTTCCGACAGGAGCTCAGGAACCCGAGAGAAGCGTTCGATCCGGACGGTTGTGTTCTGATCGTCGCCAGGATTGGTGATGCTGTTCAGCAAGAGGCGCGGCGTTCCGGGCGAGATCGCGAACGCAACGCCGAGGATCATGATGGCTGGCAGGGTCATCATGATGATGCGAGGAAGGTAGCCGACGTTCAAGACGAACAACGGGATCAGCGTGATGCCGAGGATCACGAATGCCGTTCGTGAATTCGTCACGGGGAGGGCGAGAACGATGGGAGTGCCGGCGATGATCAGCCATCCGGCTGTCCGCCGGCTCTGGGCGTGGAGGAGCCACGTGCCGACGACGAGGACGCCGAGGGCCACGACCGCAGAGAGCACGATGGGATGGGGAGCGGTAGCGACTGCGCGTATCTGGCCACCCAAGCGCTCGAAGACGTCGACGAACTCGCCGCGAATGCTCCGGGGGTCGGGAATGAGTCCGATGGACGTGGCGATCGCGTCGAGGAATCGGACGGGTGTTGCGGTGATGAACTCGTAGAGGGCGAAGCTCGCCTGCATGGCTGTGGCCCCCACGAGCCAACCGAGAACGGTGAAGGCGTACCGCCGATAGAACGCCAGATGAAACGCAGCGAGGAAGAGCCCGGTGAATAGGACCAGGCGGAACAGGCCGCGTTCGGACGCATTGGACTGGAAGGTCGACGCCGTCAGCGTGTGGAAGAAGGGTGCCGTCGCCAGAAGTGCGAATGACAGGAGGCCGAACAGGCCGACGAGCCCGGTGGGAAACGGGTGGGGGTCGGAGTAGATCCAGACAGCCCATGCGAGCAGCAGCATCACGAGCACGACCTCGTAGACACGGATGGAGAATCCAACAGGGAGCACGAACCTGTCGGATATGGCTCGGTTCATGATCATGTAGGTGATCAGCAGCACCATGGTGGTCTTGCCGATGAGGTCGAGTGACCGATCGTCGCGGTCATTCCATACGCTCGGCGCGTGCACGTCCGCCAGTTCGTTCACGGCGGTGCGTCGCGCCGACGAGCGCCGGCGTGACGTCACGACGTGGCGTCCGTCTTGGACGCCTCGGCATCGGGCTTCGATGGGTTGCCTCGAGCCGATTCCCCCGCCTTCGAGGATTTGGCGTTCCGCCTGGACCGCGTCGTACGGGCCTTGGACCCTTGCGCGGTGCCGCTGCCGGGTTCGATGCCGCTCACGTGGATCACGGTCTGGGCATCACGCTGACGCCTCCAGGTATCGGCGACGACAACGATGGTCAGGATGAGGATGAGCCCGACGACCATCGCTGTTATTGCAAGGATGGGTCCACGTTGACCTCCGGTCGTGGTGAACCCGGGTTCGGTCGTGAGGAGTGCGAGATCCACATCGATGGTCTCGACGTCCTCCGGGTTCGCTGCGGCGGTTCCTTCGAGCCACGCGAGTTCGATCTCATCAGGGATCAGATCCGCGGAAGGGTTCCCTTCGTCGTCTCGTGTCGTCCGGAAACTGGCGTCGCTGATCGCCACGCTGAGTTCGGGGACGAATTCGACGGCGCGCGGTGCCGTCGGCGGAGCAACTCTGACCGAGTCGATCGGTTCGTCGCTGGCGGTCTGAAGGGTGACGACGAGCGTTATGAACGGATCCAATGTCGAGCGCACCCGAATCGTCCGGCCTGCGCTTGGCTGCAGCGGCACGGTGACGATCTCGTTTCCATCGGTCTCGATCGTCATGAAGAGATCATCGGGGGCAGAAGCCAGATCCTCGTTCACGTCGACATTTATGAATGAGGTGAACGGTCCGTCGAGGACGATGACAGGGATCGTCGTGGGCGGTGTCGGGAAGTTCGCCGTTTCGATGGGTTCCAGGAGCCGCTTGTTGAGCCAATCGAAGGTACTCAAGGCAGCGCTTCGGGACTGATCAGACGTCGGTGCGGTCACCGTGGCCACGATGATCGTCGAACCTCGTTCGACGTTGGTGCTGACTGCCTCCTCGAGCTTGTAGCCATTCTGGTCGCCGATCCACCTGGCTGCCTCGTCCGACTCGAGCAGGGATGCGTACAACGTTGCGGCACTTGCGAGATTCGCTGTGGAGTTCTCGCTGCTGATGAGGCTGTCCGTTCCCGGTGGAACGACGGCGATCTGCACCGACGACTCGTAGGTCACGGACGCCCGGAATGCGGGTTTCCCATCCTGGATCGTGAAGGTCATTACCACGACGCCCACGATCAGCAGCCCGAGGGCGACCAACACTGGGGTCTTGTAGCGTTTGAAGGCCTGCGTGAGGTCGTAGATGGTCACGGTGCCGGTTCCCCCTGGCTGACGTCGGCGGTAACGGTCCTGCGGCCTTGGGTCGTCGCGGATCGGACTGCCCGCAGCAGGGCAGGAACCGTCACTGGGTTCGGGACGATAGCGTCAGGTTCCGGCAGCTCGGCCGGAGGCGCTCCCATCACGACGGTGGACAGGTTCTCGAGCCGGTTGTCCCGCCACCACGCGGCCAGTGTCGGTCCGTCCGTGACCCCCCCGTCGATCACGACGAGTGCCGGGGCTATCGCTTCGAGCCACTCAGACGCAGCCGGTAGGTCGCTCGCTGTGGCAACGCGATATCCCGGACGAAACATGACCAACGCTTCGGAGGCAAGTCTCAGTTGAGCGATGTCCCGATGGATCACGAGTGCGTGGTCGATCATCGTCATGTGCCCGATCGGATGGTTGCGTCGAGCGTCGAGGCTGCCGGATCATCGACGGAGGTCCGGGCGCCGCATCGATCCAGGCTGAGCTGGGCTGCGGCCAAGACCTTGACGACGCGCACCCCCGAGTCGCCGTTCGTTCTGGGCTGCTTGCCGGTCCGGATGCAGTCGATGAAGTGCCGCGACTGCACGGCGAGAGGTTCGTGGTTCGCCAGGGTCGGCGAGACGATGTCGCCGTAGCGATACGAGACCTGGAACTCGCCGTATGACTGGTACTCCGGTGGGGCGTCGACTCCCTTGTCGTAGATGCGGATCTTCTCGATCGTGTTCGTATCGTCGTACACCAGCATCTTGTCACTGCCGATGATCGTCATCTCCCGGACCTTCCTCGGGTCGAGCCACGACAGGATCACGTTGGCCACGACGTTGTCGGGGAACTCGAGGCTCAAACTGACGATGTCGTCGACTCGGGGATTGACGTGTGCGCGTCCGAGCGCTGTGGCGTGTGTCGGCATCGAACCGAGCAAATGCAAGATGATCGAGATATCGTGGGGAGCGAGGTCCCACAGCACGTTGATGTCGGGCTGGTGTTGCCCCAGGTTGACCCGCTGCGAGCGAATGTACAGTGTCTTTCCGAGTTCGTTGCGCTCGATCAGTTGATGGATGAACTCGACTGCTGGCGTGTACTCGAACGTGTGCCCGACCATCAGTACCAAACCGAGGTCGTCTGCCAGCGTGGCGAGTTCCTGTGCCTTCGAAACCGAGGTTGTCACAGGCTTCTCGACGAGGACGTGCTTGCCGGCGAGAAGGCTCGCTCTCGTCAACTCGTAGTGGGTATGGACCGGCGTTGCGATGACCATGGCGTCGATCGCGGCATCGGAAATCTGGGTGTAGACATCGCCCGTTGTCTCCACCCATGGGAATGACGATCGAGCGCGAAGCTGCCTGACGGGGTCGAGGTCGGCAACCGAGTGGACGCGCACACCCTCGCCAGCGAGGGCATTCATGTTGCGGACGTGGTTCGGGCCCCAGTAGCCAAACCCAGCGATGCCGATCCTCAGATCGCTTGGTGCGTCTCCGTTCATGTCATCCCCTCAATACCCCTGGTCCGAGACCACCGCGGGAATCGTCCGCACGAGGATCTCGATGTCGAGTCCGAGCGTCCAGTGCTCGATGTATGCAATGTCGAGATCCACCATCTCGTCGAAGGACAGGCGGTTTCGACCCGACACCTGCCATAGGCCGGTGACACCCGGCGGCACGGACAGGCGACGTTTGTGGTGCTCCGTGTACCGAGCGACCTCGTAGGCGATCGGTGGTCGTGGGCCCACCAGGCTCATGTCCCCTCGCACGACGTTCCACAGCTGCGGCAGCTCATCGACGGACGTTGCGCGGAGGAACTTGCCGACCGGCGTCACCCGGTGATCCCCGACGATCTTATAAAGACCGTCGGATCCATCCGGTGCTTCTTCGATGGTTCCCCCCATGATCCATTGAGCCGTCGCGGCCTGATGCTCGTCGGTTGAAGTATCGATCCTCATGGTCCGGAACTTGAGCAGCGTGAAGGGCTCGCCGTGAAGCCCAATGCGTTGTTGCCGGAACACTCCCGGCCCTTGGGAGGTGAGTCGGATGCTCAGCCATGCAAGTGCCAGCACCGGAGACAGGAGGACCACGAGGATGGCCGACGTGACGGCGTCGAACGATCGCTTGATGAACCAGTTGTAGCCGACGAGGCGGGACGTGCGGCGCCCAACCAGCGGCAATCCGTCGATGTATTCGAACTCCACATGGTCGACGATGAGGTCGAGCATCGGCGGCATGACCTTCCAGTCCGTGCCTTGGGCCATGCACACGCCGATCGCCTCTTGTGAGACGACCTTGTCTTCCTCAGTGAGTGCGATCATCGCGACATCGATGTCGTGGGTGTCGAGAACCTCCCCGAGTGTCGAGACGCTCCCGAGTCGCGGGATGTCCGCGTGGCTGGCCGGCGCGTCGTCGACGAAGCCGACGACGGAGTAGTAGGCCGGTTGACGCAGGAGTGCCCGTGTGAGCCGCTGCCCGTGGTCACCCATGCCCACCACGACGACGCGACGTGTTGCATCCGAATTCGAGTTCAACGCCGCCATCAGCAACAAGTGCGTCCTCGCCGCCACGTAGAGCAAGAGCGTGGCCATGGGGACGAACACGGAAATGGTTCCACGGGAGTAGGAGTCGCTCCGGTAGAAGAAGCTGATTGCCATCGCAATCAACGTGACGAGGAAGACGCTCTTGAGGATTGACAGCCACGTTGCCACCTCGTGTGAGGCAGGAGCCCGAGCTGGTGTATGCCACATCACGACGATCGTCAGGAGAGCGAGGACTACGGATGGCCAGAGGTAGACCGTCCATGGAACGACGTCCTGGTCAGCGATGACGCTGTGCCAGACCCAAACAGACGCGAATAGCGCCAGCGCGATTGCCGCTCCCCTGAGCAGGCCCAGCTGAGCGCGTTCAAGCAGTATTGAGCGTGAGTACATGTGGATCCTCGAGCGAGAGGAGCGTTGCTGCGGCGACTGCCTCTACCTGTGCGTCGGTCATCTCAGGGAACATGGGCAAGGAGAGGCCTGTCGACGCCCAGAGCTCGGAGATCGGGAACTCACCGAGAGCGCCCAGATGAGAGAAGGGTGGGGTCAGGTGGATGGGCGTGGGGTAGTGCAGCCCCGTACTGATCCCGTATCGATCGAGCCGGAGCCGAAGGCTGTCGCGCTGACCGGACCGCACGACATACAGGTGGAAGATGTGGTTGCGACCCGGTGCAATCAGCGGATGGGCCACATCATGGTGGTCGATCGCCGCACGGTACCTGTCCGCAACGTCGCCCCGGAGCCTGTTCCAATGGTCGAGGTATCCGAGTTTCACTGACAGGGCTGCAGCGTGGATCGCGTCGAGCCTCGAGTTGTAGCCGACGGCGATGTGATCATATTTGGTGCGTGATCCATGGTTTGCGAGGATGCGTACCCGCGCGGCGGCGTCCTCGTCGCTGGTCGCGACGGCCCCTCCGTCGCCGGTGGCTCCCAGGTTCTTGCCCGGATAGAAGGACATGGCGGATGCGTGGCCGATGGAACCTGTCCGGCGCTCGCCATAGATGGCTCCGACGGCCTGCGCGTTGTCCTCCACGACCAGGAGTCCGTGCTCGTCTGCGATCGCCATGATCGCGTCCATGTCCGCCGCCTGGCCGTAGAGGTGCACGGGCACGATGCACGTCGTACGCGGTGTGATCGCTGATCGCACCGCATCTGGATCGATCGTCGCAGTCTCAGGATCCACGTCCGCCAGAACGGGGATTGCTCCCGCATGGACAATTGCCTCGGCGGTCGCGAAGAACGTATTGGCTGCCGTGATGACCTCGTCGCCGGGTTGTACGCCGAGCGCAACCAATGCGAGGGTGATCGCCTCGGTTCCGTTGGCGACGCCGATGGTGTGGTCGACACCGAGGAACTCAGCAAGTTCGTCCTCGAACTGATCGACGGCCGTGCCGCCGATGAACGCCCCGGAGCGGAGGAGCTCGCGCCAACGTGCGATGATTTCATCCTCGAGCGAGATGTGCTGTTCCTTCAGGCTCAGGAACGGAATCGGTTCCCCGCTGAGTCCGATGCGTGGCGAACCGGTTCGAAGGTCGACGATTATCTGCGGGCCGCGTGTTTCCGCTGCCTTTGCTCCACCCGATGTCATCCGAAGCCCCCGGACGTTTGTGTTCTTACAGTGATGCCTTGACCACGCTGAGTGTATGCGGGTCCTCCGGCTCGGGCAAGGGGGCGAACGGTTCCCTCGCCTTCCCGAGGTCCCCTGAGGTCCATGCGCTGACCAACCGTCGCTGCCCGATTCATCCTTCATCCTACGTCTGTCAGTCGCTCTGATCTACGCCCGGACTTCGCGACCCCGCAGCATCGACGGTCTCAGCCTTGCATGCTCGAGCTCGGTCGCATGCCTTGACGTACAAGGGTTTCAGAGTGGAGACGTATCACTGTGACGAGGGGAATACGCGGCGCGAGAATCCCGTCGCCGGCGAGACGTCGATGAGACCGTCGTCAATGAGCGGGCATCTGCCGGGTGTTGATACGTTGCGAGCCGAGTACGCTGACTAGCGCGACCGCCCAACCGGAAATGGCACTCAAGTTTCCGGGTCCTCCCCGTGGGCGCAGCCCTCAAGTCGATCTGTTCGTCGTCCGATACCGGTCTTGAGGCCCCCCACTGTATGGAGCATTCTCAATGACAATCCGATTGAAACTTCTGTTCTCGTCCGTTGCTGTGTTCGTGGTTGTGTTCGTGGCGGGTGTGGTTGGTGCTGCACCTGCTGATGCCGTTGGCTTGTCGGATCCGTCTGCGCTGGATGTGCATGAGGGTTCGATCACGGTGACCAAGGATGGCACGGTGATCGAGGATCTCGAGATTCGTGGCACGTTGCGTATCGAGGCAGACGATGTCGTGGTGCGCAATGTTTGGGTGTATACGTCGAATCCGTGGACGATCTACGTGGCGAGTGGTTCGGCGACGTTCGATGACATCGAGGTTGGGCATCCCAAGATATGGGGTCTGCGTGGCATTGGTGGGTCGAATGTGACGGTGCGCGATGCCGACATCCATCATGTCGAGGACGGCATCAAGTTGGGTTCGAATGCCGTGTACTCGAATGTACGCGTGCATGACCTGGCATCTCCTGAGCCCGGCCCTCACGCCGATGCCATCCAGGTGGAGGGGACGGCCCGCAACTCCATCGTGAAGAACTCGTATCTGGACTCGACTGGCAAGGTCGGGGTAGGGAATGCAGCGATCTTCGTGAAGTCCGACATCGGTCCTCAGTCGAATCTGGTGTTCACCAACAACTACCTCAATGGTGGGAACTACACCGTGTATGTCAAGGACGGCGGGAATGGTGTTCCCAAGAACGTCCAGATCATCAACAATCGGTTCGGTCCGGATCGCCGGTACGGCTTCTTGTCCCAACACGGTCCTGTCGTGTGGGAGAACAACACCTGGGCCGACACCGGCGAGGTCATCGACACCAAAGGCAAGACGAACGGCAAGCAACGCTCGAGCGCGAGCCCGAAGCCCACGATCGCCGGATTCACCGACATCGCGACTTCGGTCCACAAGAACGACATCGTCAAGCTCGTCGATGCCAAGATCACTCGCACGAGCGGGACCTACCGGCCCAACTCGGACATCTCTCGCGGCGAGGCAGCGGCATTCCTGCGGCGTGCTCTGCGATTGCCCGACGCCGGCAAGGACTACTTCCGCGATGACAACTCGTCAGCTTTCGAGAGTGACATAAACGCGCTTGCCGCACGTGGCATCGCTTCGACCTCGAGCAGGTTCTTCCGACCGAACGACAGCGTGACTCGCGGCGAGATGGCTGCCTTCGTTGCACGAGCGCTGGACCTTCGTTCTGGCGGACCCTCACCCTTCGTCGACATTCGCACGTCGATCTACCGTGGCGACATCGAGGCGATCTACCGCGCCGACATCACGAGGGGGACGTCTCGCACGACCTACAGTCCTCGGGATGATGTGACTCGTGGTCAGATGGCGACCTTCATGGTTCGGGCGTTCGGTCTCTAGGGCGTCCTCGCATCCAAAGGCTCATTGGTGCTGTGGTCAACACCTGCTCTGGTGTTGACCACAGCATTTCTCAAGGACACCGGTGGCCAACTGTCTAGTCAGTTCGTCTGGTAGGAAATAGCACTCAAGTTTCTAGCGCTGGTGATTCGTCCCGCGCTCAAGTCCGTGCTCCCAGGTTCCGATAGCGGCCAAGAGGCCGTCGTCAATCCTGGAGTCGCTGGACATGGGATCCCCCGCTCGTATCAACAGTCCGCTGTTGTTGTCCGTTGCTGTGTTCGTGGTTGTGTTCGTGGCGGGTGTGGTTGGTGCTGCACCTGCTGATGCCGTTGGCTTGTCGGATCCGTCTGCGCTGGATGTGCATGAGGGTTCGATCACGGTGACCAAGGATGGCACGGTGATCGAGGATCTCGAGATTCGTGGCACGTTGCGTATCGAGGCAGACGATGTCGTGGTGCGCAATGTTTGGGTGTATACGTCGAATCCGTGGACGATCTACGTGGCGAGTGGTTCGGCGACGTTCGATGACATCGAGGTTGGGCATCCCAAGATATGGGGTCTGCGTGGCATTGGTGGGTCGAATGTGACGGTGCGCGATGCCGACATCCATCATGTCGAGGACGGCATCAAGTTGGGTTCGAATGCCGTGTACTCGAATGTACGCGTGCATGACCTGGCATCTCCTGAGCCCGGCCCTCACGCCGATGCCATCCAGGTGGAGGGGACGGCCCGCAACTCCATCGTGAAGAACTCGTATCTGGACTCGACTGGCAAGGTCGGGGTAGGGAATGCAGCGATCTTCGTGAAGTCCGACATCGGTCCTCAGTCGAATCTGGTGTTCACCAACAACTACCTCAATGGTGGGAACTACACCGTGTATGTCAAGGACGGCGGGAATGGTGTTCCCAAGAACGTCCAGATCATCAACAATCGGTTCGGTCCGGATCGCCGGTACGGCTTCTTGTCCCAACACGGTCCTGTCGTGTGGGAGAACAACACCTGGGCCGACACCGGCGAGGTCATCGACACCAAGGGCAATGTCATCGGAACGGCATCGGCGCCGAGTGTCTCACCAACGACGACGACCGTCCCGCCGCCGACAACTACAACCACATCTCCGCCGCCGACAACCACGGTTACTACCACGCCGACGACGACCACGGCGCCTACCACGACTACGACGCCGTCGACTACGACGACGACGGAACCGCCCGCTGTCGGCGTGGCGGCGGAACCCAGAGGTCCCACGACTGTCGCTCCGGTGCCTGCGGACGGGGTCGAATCCGTGCCCTCAGACAAAGGCGCCGCGCCGCCGAAGGTCACCTCGACGACGGCAGCGCTGGTGACCACAACCTTCGCTGCGGGCACCGAGCGGGATCGGGATACGTCCGCAGTGCCTCCGTTGGATGCAGCGCCGCTGGATGGCTACGCGCTGAACAACTCGTCGTCGGCGCCTTCGCCCGGGGGGTACGACGCCGGGGGAATCGCGATGTTGGCCGGTATCGCCCTTGCCCTCGTCATGGTCATAGGGACATTGTCGAGGAGAGACGCCGGCTGACGAGACGGGTTCAGTCGCCCCGGAGCCAGCTATCGACCACGTCCGGCGGGTAGCCGCGGTGGAAGTGCCGTCGCCATGGATAGGCGGGTCGATCAGCTACGGGATCGTACAACGCCGTGGTTTCGCCGACGGTCCTAGCGGGAACGCCGGCAACCACCTTCCCTGATGCGACGTCCTCGGTGACGACGGCGCCAGCGGCGACCAACGCGTCCTCGCCGATGGTGACGCCAGGCAACACGACAGCCCTCGCCCCGATGGCAGCGTATCGGCCGATGGTCACACCACGGAAGTGGTCGCTCGGCGGGTAGGGATCGTTCGTCAACACCACGTGGGGGAAGAGCCAGACGAAGTCCCCGATCGTCGATGCCTCGGGAACAAAGGCCCCTGTATGCAGCCGGACATGGTCCCCGATGCGGGCACCGCCGTCGATGTTCGCATGGGTGCCGACGCGCAGACCCTCGCCAGCGTGGGTGTCCTCCCTGATGATGGCACCGTGTCCGGTTTGGAGTCCGGCACCGATTTCCGTGCCGGCGTAGATCACGGAGCCTGACCGGATCACTGCTCCGGGTCCGATGCGTGTATCACCACGCTCAGAGCCGGGTTCGGAATGCCCGATGATGACGTTCGCGTCGACCCGACAGCCATCGCCGATATCGGCTGATCGTTCGAGGATCGTGAAGGGACCGATGGTGCATCCGGATCCGAGGCGAGCTCCGTCGGCTATCAAGGCGGTGGGGTGGATCGTAGATTTCATGGTGCTCCGCGACGCGGCTGGCGACCCTACCACTCGGTGGCGATGGCGGATTCAATGCCGACGATTCTCGAGTCGTGCGTCCGCTACCCGTTGCCGCACCGTACGATCGGCACATGCTCGCAGCACTCCTCGCCCTGGTCATCTCCCTCATCGTTCCGCTCGCTCCACCGACCGAGGGATGCCCAGACGTGTACATCATCGGGGCGCGGGGTTCGGGTCAACCGTCGGGCTACGGGGAGCAGGTGGGACCGGTGGTCGAGGCCCTCGTCGCCGGTATCTCCGCGACGGGTAGGTCGGTCGCCGATGAACCGCTCGACTACCCGGCAATCTCGATCAGTGATTCCTTCGGTCTTGCCCTCCTCAACGGCGAGTACGCCGCCAGTGTCCGTGCAGGTGCGATCGCCGTGTGGGCGGCGATCGGGACGCTCCAGCGCACCTGCCCATCCACCGACCTCGTGCTCGTCGGCTACAGCCAGGGAGCCCAGGCGATCAAGGCCGCTGTGGCCACTTCGACACCGGGGATCCGGGTGGCGAGTGTGGTGCTGCTGGCAGACCCCACCCGCGATCCGACACAGGCCGGCGTCGTCCGTTTGGGCAATCCCGCCGTCGATGACGATGGATCGTTCGGTGCGGTGCCGTTCCCGGACCACATCCGTCCGGTCGCCGTCGATGTGTGTGCCGACGGTGACGGGATCTGTGAACGCGGCCGCCAGAGCCTCATCGCACACACGCAGGGATACGGATCGGCACCGGTCTGGGTGCTTCCCCACGTGCTCGGTGACATCGGTGACCGACCCCTCGCATCGCAGCGTCCCCGCTGACGCACGTCCACCCGTTGCCGGCCATTCCCGACAGCGATCGCACCGCCGGATTCCTCATTGACAAAGTCAGGAATCGGTGCGACGGTATCGGGGAGACATAGCCGGTCGCCGAAGCGGCAGGGATCGAACAACAACAGCAGACACCAGTGGTGTCTGAGACCCGGAGTCGGTCAACGACACAGATCCCGCCCCTTCGATCGGACCGGATTGCTGAGGGGCCCTACGGGGCCCCTCAGATCGTTCCCGGTGTCAGGCGATCAGGGGTCGGGGGACTCAGCCTGATCTCGTGGCAGGTGCACGGTGAACACGGTGGCGGCGTCGTCGGAGGCCACGTCGATCGAGCCCCGATGCTGGGTCACCACGATGTTGTACACCGTGTCGAGGCCGAGGCCGGTGCCCTTGCCTGGCTCCTTGGTCGTGTAGAAGGCCTCGAAGATCCGATCCATCACGACAGGTGGGATGGGAGGGCCATTGTTGGCCACCGTGACGGCGACCCGGTCCTCGGCATCGGTGACGCCGATGGTGATCCTGCCACCGGAGACGCCGGCGTCGCGAATGGCATCGATGGCGTTGTCGATGAGATTGGTCCACACCTGGTTCAGCTGGCTGCCGAATGCCGTGATCGGAGCGATGTCGTCGAACTCACGGATCACCTCGATGTCACCGAGCTTCGGGCGCAGGATCAACAGGGTGTCTTCGATGCCCTTGGCGACGTCGACGTTCTGCACGGGAGCCTGGTCGTGGAACGAGTAGGACTTGAGGGCACTGACGAGAGCGGAAAGCCGAGAGGCCCCCTCGCCGATCTGATGGACCAGATCGGTGGTCTCGACCGCGGAAGCAACGGCATGGATCGCGACATCGGCGTGGTCGCGGGGCACCGATGCGAAGTCACCGGCCCGGTAGCCACCGTCGAGGAGGACCCCGGCGAGTCGCCAGGCGTCCGATACCCCCAGGTCACCGAGCGTGTCCTCGATGGCCTCCTCGTGGTCCGCGCGCTCGAGCGCCGAGAGTCGTTCGCCACCGGCAGACGGGACCGGCAGCGTGATCCCCGGCGGCAGCCCAGCGACCCACCCGACGCGCGCCTCGATGACATCGGCGAGCTGATCGGCGCCGGCGGACACCGCAGCGGCGGGGTTGTTCATCTCATGGGCGAGTCCGGCGGTGAGCACACCGAGTTGCGCCATGCGTTCGGACTGACGCACTCGTGACTCCTGCTGGCGCCACCGACTGATGAAGACGTCGAAGAGGGCTCGGTTGGCCTCGACGCTGGTCGACAGGACGGCGTCGAGGCATTCCTTCGGGATCGAGATGAGGCGCACATCGGTGAGGGCCTTGGCCGAGGCGCTGCGCGGTTCGGCGGTGAGGAGCGCCATCTCGCCGACGACGTCGCCGGGTCCCGACACGGCGATGCGGACCTGCCGGTCACCGCTCTCCTTGAGGATCTCGAGCTCGCCGTCGGCGATCACGTAGGCGACGTCGGCTGCGTCCCCCTCCTCGAACAGGACCGTCGCTGCCGCGAGGAGCCGCTCCCCGAGACCCTCGGAGAGTCGATCGATGTCGGTGCGGGACAGGCCAGAGAAGAGCTCGACGGTGCTCAGGTCGAAGGTCATACGGTGTCGAGGTACCGGTGGACGAACGTCACGGCCACGGAACCCTCGCCGACGGCACTTGCGACCCGTCGCACGGCGCCCTCGCGCACGTCGCCGGCGGCGAAGACCCCCGGCACGGAGGTCTCGAGGGCGAACGGATCCCGCTCGAGCGGCCACGAATCGGTGAAGCTCTCCACATCGGTCCCGGTGTAGATGAAGCCCTTGTCGTTCATACCGATGACGTCGCGCAGGAAGCTCGAATGGGGAACCGCACCCACGAAGATGAACAACGCCGACGCCGGGCGAGGCATCTCGGATCCGGTGGCGAGGTCCTCGAGCACGATCTCCTCGACCCGGTCCGATCCCCGCACCTCCGTGACCCTCGTACCCGTGAGGACCTCGATGTTGTCGATCGAACCGATCTGATCGACGAGGTACTGGGACATCTTCTCCTCGAGGCGCTCCGATCGCACGACCATCGTCACCCGGGAACTCGTCTTGGCGAACATCACGGCCGCCTGGCCGGCCGAGTTCGCCCCACCGATGATGTAGACGTGGCGGTCCTTGTACGTGGAGGCCTCGGTCGCAGCGGCCCCGTAGTACACGCCGGCTCCCTCGAATCGCTCATACCCCGGGACCGAGAGGCGCCGCACCTCCATGCCGGACGCAACGATGAGGGCACGGCAGGTGATCTCCGACCCGTCGGAGAGGTGCACGTGCTTGAGCGGGCCCACGGCATCGACCCCGACCACTTCGCGTGCGGTCACGAGCTCGGCACCGAGGCGCGTCGCCTGGGCGATCGCTCTGCGGGCGAGGTCGGCACCGCTGACGCCCTTGGGGAATCCCAGGTAGTTCTCGATCCGCGAACTCGTGCCGGCCTGACCCCCGGGTGCCTGACGCTCGATCAGCGCCGTGGTCAGACCCTCCGATGCGCCGTACACCGCGGCTGCAAGACCTGCCGGGCCGCCACCGATGATCACGAGGTCGTAGAACGGTGACTGGGCCATCGTGTGGATGCCTACGGCGCCAGCGAGATCCGATTTGTCCGGGTTCACCATCACCGAGCCGTCTGGCAGGTGGACGATCGGCAACTCCTTCGTTCCGTCCGTCAAAGCGGCGGCGGTCGCTGCAGCCTCGGCGTCGCGGTCGATGTCGAGGAATCGATAGGGGACCTCGTTGCGAGCGAGGAAGGCCTTGACCTCGTAGGTGGCAGGCGACCACGTCGTGCCGTAGACGGTCGTCCCATCGAAGGGCGTTGGGGCATGGGCGCGCCAGTCGTCGAGGACGTCGTCGAGGATCGGGTAGAGGCGCTCATCGGGCGGTGTCCACGGCTTGAGCAGGTAGTGGTCGAGCCCGACGTCGTTGATCGCCTGGATGGCTGCCTCGGTGTCGGCGTATGCGGTGAGGAGGAGGCGCTTGGCGTCGGGGAACCGCTGCTGGGCCTCGAGAAGGAACTCGGTGCCGGTCATCCCAGGCATCCGTTGGTCCACCACGAAGGCCGCGACGGTCCGGGCGCCATCGACGAGCTCGTCGACCATCGCGAGTGCTTCGCTGCCCGACGGCGCCGACAGGATCTGATAGTCCTCGGCGTACCGTTCGCGCAGGTCGCGCCTGATCGCGCTGAGTACCTGCGGGTCGTCGTCGACCGTGATGATCACCGGCTTGGCCACAGTCCGATCCGTCCTTTTCCGTTGCGCGGCGAGCCTACCCAAGGGCCGCCCGCTTCGCTGCGGCGGTGCGGCTAGCCTCGTCCCGGATCGAAGGAAGGCACGACTTGGCGGACATGTACATCGTCGTTCTCGGCGCACGCGGCTCGATCCCGGTGTCCGGTCCCGAGTACCTCGTATACGGCGGGAACACGACCTGTTTCGCCCTCGTGAGCAACGGCCGCGTGGCTGCCTTCATCGACGCCGGTACCGGTATGGCTGCGTATCGCACGTTCGGCCTCACCCTCATGCCCGCCATCGACGTGTTCCTCACCCACTACCACCTCGACCACATCCAGGGCCTCTCGATGCTCGACGAGCTGTGGAGCGGTGGATGTGACGTTCGCCTCTTCGGCCCTGGCGAACCCGGCCCGATTCTCGAGCGAGCGATCTCGCCGCCGCTGTTCCCCGTGTCGGTTGCGTCCGATGCAGCGCTCGTGTGTTCGACGATGGAGGGCGAGGTGGACGTGGCAGGGTGCCGCATCTCGTCGTTCCCTGTGAACCACCCCCAGTCGGCCATCGGGTATCGCATCGACGGCCCGAACCGATCGATCGCGATCATCACGGACCACGAGGCGGGGACCGACATCGACGATGCGATCCTCACGGCGGTGACGGGCGTCGACCTCATCGTCCACGACGCCCAGTACGTGGTGGACGAGCGCGAATCCCATCGCGGCTGGGGGCACTCGACCTTCGAGGACGCGGTAGCGCTCGTGCGGACCGCCGACGTGCCCAGTCTCCTGCTCACGAGTCACGATCCGCGAAGGACCGACGAAGCGATGGAGGCGATCGTCGAGCGCGTTCGCACCTTGCATCCCGCCACGGATGCCGTCCGTCAGGGCATGGAGATAGCGCTGTGAGGCTGGCAGCCATCAAGCCACCCCAGCTGCGCACGATCCACGAGGAGGGGGAGCGAAGCGCTACGTGGCTGGAACTCTTCTACGACCTCGTGTTCGTGGCTGCCGTGGCGATCCTCGGCGTGCGGTTGGCAAAGGACTCCTCGTTCATCGGCTGGTCGTCCTATGCGGCGTTCTTCGCCCTGATCTGGTGGTTGTGGGCGAGCCACACGTTCTACGCCGACCGATTCGACACCGACGACCTCGTGTACCGATTGCTGGCCGGGGTGCAGATGATCACCATCGCGATGCTCGCCGCCAGCCTCTCGACCGATGTATCGGGCTCGACGACGGTGTTCGCTGCTGCCTATGCGTTGTCCCGCCTCGTGCTCATCGTGATGTACGTGCGGGTGTATCGCCACGTCGATGAGGCTCGACATCTCGTTCGCGGCTACCTGACCGGGTTCTCGATCGCCGCCGGGTTGTGGCTCGTGTCGGTGGTCACGCCGGAACCCTGGAGGTTCGTGTTGTGGGGGGTCGCCCTCGCCATCGACCTCGCCACGCCCTACATCATGCGCAAGGCGCAGGCTTCGGTGCCGCTGGACGTATCCCATCTTCCCGAGCGGTTCGGGCTCTTCACGATCCTCGTGCTCGGGGAGACGATCGTCGCCGTCACGGTCGGCCTGAGCCACGTGTCATGGCAGTGGACGACGACCCTCGTCGGTGCTTTCGGGATCATGGTGGCGACGGGCCTGTGGTGGATCCACTTCGACAACCTCGACGGGTTCGTGGTGCGACGTCGTGGGGCGGCCAAGGCGTGGAGGCCGACCGCGTGGATCTACACGCACCTTCCCCTCGCCATCGGTCTCGCCATGGTCGGCATCGGTATCGAGCACGCCATCGTCGCCGCAGACGGCGACCACGTCTATCACACCGATGAACGCCTCGTCTTCATCTTCGGCGTCATCATGGTCCTCGGGTCCATGGCGGTCATCCAGTTCGCCTCGGTGGGCCAGAAGGCCGAGCACGTCAAACGACGGATCGTGGGGAATCGGGTGATCGGCATCGCCGCTGTAGCGGTGATCGGTGCCCTGGCGTTCCTCGGCCCGGTCGCAACCGTGAGCCTCGTCGTCGTGGTCATCGCCGTCGAGGTGGGCGCGGACATCCTGGCGCTGTCGGTGCCTGAAGACAAGGCACCGTGAACGCAGAGCTTTGAGCGCTTGAGCTTTGAGCCTTGAGCCTTGAGCCGTGGGGGAGTTCACGGTTGACGGTTCACGGTTCACGGTTCACGGTGAACCTCGAGGGGTGATGGTGAGCCAACGGCTCACCGGCTCAAAGCTCAGAGCTCAAAGCTCAGTACTCGCTCACGGTTGACGGTGAACGGCGAGGGGTGATGGTGAGCCAACAGCTCACCGGCTCAGAGCTCAAAGCTCACAACTCAGAACTCGCTCACGGCGCCTGGGTTGTTGTCGTCGTGGTCGTGGCGGCCGTCGTGGTCGTCGTCGTTGGCGCCGTAGTCGTGGTGGTAGTGGGCGCCGTTGTCGTCGTCGTGGGTGCCGTGGTCGTGGTGGTCGATGGCGGGAGGAGCCGTCGTTGTCGTCGTGGGTGCCGTGGTGGTGGTCGTCGTCGGTTCTGGCTCGTCCTCGCGGGGTTGGCGGTAGTTCCAGGTCCAGTCCTGGGTCGTCACCCGTCCGTCGGGCCAGGTCATGATGCGCGTCACGGTGTTGCCATTGCGTTCGGCTTCACACTCACGCCCGCCGTTGTTGCCGTAGAAGGTCACCGTGATCGAGCCAGAGGTGTAGGTGGTGTCGATGTACACGACGGATTGCGAGTCGTTGCGGAACTTCACATCGGGCGCCGGGAATCCGAGCGTCGCCTCGCGCACGAAGGGGTACCTCGAGAAGTAGAGGCTGTGGGGCTGGTGGAACACGTCCTCGTAGCACCCGAAGAACACGGTGTTGTAGAGGGTCGTGGCGAACTGGCTGGTGCCTCCGCCGATGTTGACCGCCGAATCGCAACACTCGACCCGGCCGTTGATGATGGCGCCTGCCCGCACGTATCCCTTGGCGGTCGTTCGCTGGCCAGCGGTGTCGTTGATGGAGAACACCTCGTCCGGCATCACGATGGAACCGCGGATCGTGTCGGCGAGCAGTTGGATATTCGTGACCCGCGATTGGCAACACGGGTGGTAGGTGGTGAACGACGAGACCTCCCCGAAGGGCCCCATCGCTTCGGCCATCTCGGTCGTGAACGCCGCCTCGTCCCCGGTGGTCATCGGGAGCTGTGCCGTTCCGTTGCTGATGGCGGCCCGGGCAACGAGAGCGGGGACCGCATCGATGTCGACGCGCATGCCGATCTCGGAGGGGACCACCGACAAGGTCTTGGTTTCATCGTCGAACGTGAAGCTTGCGTCCACCGGCGGAATGGCGAACGTATCCGCCGATTCCTCGGCGATCGCCCGCAGCACCGCTTCGTCGAGGCTCACCTCGATACTCGCAGGGGAGTTCACCACGATCTCGGATCGGAGCGCCGAAGCGAGGCCGGCCGGGCTGAAGACCATCGCACCCAGCGTCCCCGGTCGTCGCAACGTCACCGGATCGTCGATCAGCGTGTTCGCCTTCACCACGGCCACATCGACGTCGCCACGGGTCACCTTGGGGTCGAGCTGGCGGAGGGGGACGTCCACCGGCGTCCGGTTGCCGACGACGAGTTGTTGGCCGATCAGCGGGATGGCTGCGTCGATGTCGATGGTGAGGCCGGCACGCGGGTATTCGGGCACCGCACGTCCGTTCTCGATCACGACGGCACCCTCATACGCCGGCTTGCCGATGGCCGTGCGGGACCATCCGGTGAGGAGCTCGGTGAGGGCGGCCTCGTCGTACGTCACGGGGACCTCGACCTCCACGCTCGAGGTCAAGGTGGAGATCCATGCCATGAAGTTTGCCGGGAATCCCTGCTCGCGGCGGACCTCGGCGGCGGTCCGGGCGATGGTCTCCTCGTCGATCGACAGTGCGACATCGCGGGGATCGAGGTTCACGGTCTTGCCGTCGATGACCAGTTCGACCGGGTCGGTGGCCAATTGCTGCTCGTACGCGGCGAGCACATCGGCAGCTGCCTCCTCGGGAAGCCGAGAAATGTCGATTCCGACCACGGTCACGCCGCGACTGATCGAGTCGCCGGAGACCACTTCATCGTGGATGTATCCGGCGCCCACGAATATCAGGGCGATCACGGGGATGGCGATCGCTGCTGCAACGACGTATCGGGTCATACGGTCCGATTCCTGGCGACGCCGGCAATTGTATGGGCGCATACCGATAAGGGAAGGGTTTCGGGGGAGAGGGGCGTCCCGTCCATCTCCTTGTCAGTGATTGGCGTCGGCGACCTTCGTGAGTGCCTCCGTGACGACCTCGAGCTGGGACGGGTCGAGGTGGGCACCGAAATGCTCCTCGATGCCTCGCAGATGCAGGCGGCCGGCCACGAGGAACCGCTCGCGTCCAGCGTCGGTGAGCGAGACCTCCATGCCGCGTCGGTCGCTGTCACATACGGTGCGATCGACCAGCCCATCGCGTTCGAGCCGATCGACGAGCCTGGTCGCCGCGCTGCGGGACAGGATCATGCCGTCGGCCAGGTCGCTCATCCGGAGCCGCTGTCCCGGGGCGCCAGCGAGGAGCAACAAGACCTCATACCACCCGAGGTTGAGGCCCGTCTCGCGTCGCAGGTCCTCGTCGAGGATGCGGGTGACGCGGGCATGGGCGAGGAGGAACGCTCGCCACGCCTCGGTGGTCTCGTTGGTGCGGATCGTGATTTCCATGTTCCTCGAGGGTACGGCGAAGTAGTTGAAATGTGCAACTATTATATTGATTGCACACAGCAACGAACGCGTCACCCGACGCCCGCTCCGATGGAGGAGACCGCCATGGACACCGAAACCAAGCCCACCCGCACGATCGATGGCCGAGAGGTTCCCGCCGTCGGAACCTGGACGATCGATCCGACCCATACCCAGGCAGAGTTCGTCGCACGCCACCTCATGGTGAGCAAGGTTCGCGGCGGCTTCGCCACCATCGACGGTTCGATCGTCGTGGCGGAAGACCCCTCGGATTCAACCGTCGAGATCGTCATCGATGCGTCGTCCGTGTCCTCAGGGACGGCCGACCGTGACGCCCACATCACCTCAGAGGACTTCTTCGACGTCGCGACCTATCCCCAGATCCGATTCGTGTCGACGTCCGTCGAACCCAAGGGCTCGGACTGGCTCCTGCACGGCGACCTGACGATCAAGGACGTGACGAAGCCGATCACCCTCGACTTCTCGTTCCTCGGCATCATCAGCGACCCGTGGGGGAATGCCAAGGCCGTGTTCTCGGCGTCGGCCCAGGTCGAGCGCGAGGACTGGGGCCTCACCTGGAACGTGCCCCTCGAGGGCGGCGGCGTCCTCGTGTCCAAGACGATCAAGCTCGAGATCGAGGCGCAGGCCGCACTCGCCGGCTGACGGTCGAATCACCGGACGAAACATGAGGGGTGGTGCAGGAGCACCACCCCTCATGCGTTGGCCTTCGACGGTCGGGTCTCAGATCGCCTTGTCGTCGGTCATGAGTTCCCAGAACTCGATCTCGCTCTCGATGGCGATCTCGCGCAGCTGGGCGCCGACCTCGTCGAGTCCCTCCACGCGTACGCGGTCGGTGCGGTAGGGGGTCTGGAGCGAGTCGTCGGTCCATTCCATCACGACACGGTGCTTCTCGCCCGGTGTCGTACCGCTGTTGAAGTACACGCGGCTGTCGCTGCGGGTTCCGGCCTCGGCATAGGCCTTGCCGAGTTGGTCGATCAGGGTCGCTGCACGTCGTGCCTCGCCCGGCTTGACCGTGTAGATCCGTCGAATCAGATACATGGCGGGTCCTTTCGATTCGGTACCGACGCTAGCCGCCGTCGGGGTGTGGGCGGTAGTGGGCCGCGTGCCTGTCCAGTACCGAATCCCATGCCGCGTCGAAGTACGCGAGGTAGGCGTCCCAATCGTCACCTTCGAGGAACCCGGTGTGCACCAGCCTCTCCCGCGTCTCGTCGGGCGCCGTCGGCGTGAAGGTGATGGCCACCCACGTGTTCGTGGCTCGGAGTGCGAGGTGGGGTGGGGCGTTCCAGGTGAACGAGATCATCTCGTCTGGCACGTAGGACAGGATCACGCATCCTTCGCTGCCCCTCGAGCCCTCCGGTTCGTCCATCGAGAAGTAGATCTCGTATGCGCCCCCGATTCGGAGATCGATGTGGCTGTCGGCCGGTCGGAGCCACCGCGCCAGGCCTTCCGACGAAGCCCAATCCGACCATGCGCCTTCAACGGGGGCAGCGATCACCCGATCCTTGGTGAGGGAGCGCAGCGGGGCACCGCGAGCGGGAATCGTCGATGTGTCGATCATGTCGCCTCCCTCATGCGTGCCGAAAGCGTGCCCGTCATGTGTTTCGCTCAGCATCGTGCAACCGAACCGGCAGCTACGGCGCGCCGAACGCGCCTACCGTGGGTGGATGGTACGACTCAGCGCCTGGCTCGCCCACGCCGCCCTCCGCCTCGCGGGGTGGTCGATCGATGGATCGGTTCCTCCGACCGGGAGCTACATCGTGGTCGCGTATCCCCACACGTCGAACTGGGACTTCGTGATCTTCCTCGCCATCGTCCATGCGTTCTCCCTTCGCGTCCGGTTCCTCGCCCACCAGGGACTCTTCAAGGGCATCGTCGGCTGGTATCTGCGCCGTGCCGGCGGTGTCGCCGTGGACAGGGCGTCGCCCGGGGGTGTGGTCACGGCGGCCGTCGAGGCGCTCGCCGCATCCGATGGCCTGGCCCTCGTCGTCGCACCCGAAGGGACCCGGTCCGGGGAATCGCCCTGGCGTAGCGGTTTCTGGCGGATCGCGGACTCGGCCGATCTGCCGGTGGTCATGGGGTACGTCGATGGTGCGACACGACGATGTGGGCTCGGACCGGCCGTACGCATCGACGGTGATCCGGATGCGTGGATGGAACAGGCGAGGGTCTTCTATGCCGACAAGCACGGGCTGCGACCGGAACGACGCGGTCCGATGGAGTTGCGGTAGGCCGAGTCCCTCGATGGCGGCGACCACGTGCAGCGTGACGTACGCGTTGGGTATCCGCGATCGCTCGTGGCGCACGCACTAGCATCGAACACATGTTCGATACATCCTCGAGTGCACCCGCGCTCGCTGAACCGTCCCGGTTCGATGCACTCAACCCGGAACAGATCACGGCGGCCACCCACGGCGCCGGGCCCCTGCTCATCGTCGCTGGAGCGGGAACGGGCAAGACGAAGACCCTGGCCACGAGGGTCGCTCACCTGATCGGGACGGGCGTCCCCCCGGATCGCATCCTCCTGTTGACCTTCACCCGCAGGGCCGCCGCCGAGATGCTCAAGCGAGCCGAGGGGGCAGGCGAACCTGCGGCGACCGCCACCGTGTGGGGGGGAACCTTCCATGCCATGGCCCACCGGCTGTTGCGGTCCTACGGCAGCGCCGTTGGGCTCGACGATGGGTTCACGGTGATGGATCGCTCCGATACCGAGTCGCTGTTCGGCATCCTGCGCACCGAGCTCGGCTTCACCCGATCGCGGACCCGGTTCCCCCGCAAGGAGACGGTTGCCTCGATCTATTCGCGTGTCGTCAACGCGCAGACACCGCTCGACGACACGCTCGACCAGCGCTTTCCGTGGTGTATCTCCCACGCCGACGGGCTTCGAGCCCTGTTCACCTCGTACACCGCACGCAAGCGTGATCACAACGTCGTCGACTACGACGACCTCCTCGTCTTCTGGCGTGCATTGATGACGTCGGAGGCAGGAGGAGCGGTGAAGGCCCTCTTCGACCATGTTCTCGTCGATGAGTTCCAGGACACCAACCTGCTCCAGGCTGACATCCTGTGGGAGTTGTGCGGACCTACGGGGAACCTGACCGTGGTGGGGGACGACGCCCAATCGATCTACTCGTTCCGTGCGGCCCGGGTCGAGAACATCCTCCAGTTCCCCGACCGATACGATGAGGCGACCGTGGTCTCGCTCGAACGCAACTACCGCTCGAGTCCCGAGATCCTCGACGTCTCGAACGCGGTCATCGGAGCCTCCGACATCGCCTTCGACAAGGCCCTGTGGACGGAGCGACCCCCAGGTCCGACCCCCGAGCTGGTCACGTGCTTCGACGAAGCGGCGCAGGCGGACTGGGTGTGCACACGGACCCTCGACCTCGTCGAACGCGGCATCCCGCTCCGTGACCAGGCGGTGCTGTTCCGGACCGGTCACCATTCCGGTGTGCTCGAGTTGGAGCTGGGCCGCCGGCAGATCCCGTTCGTCAAGTTCGGGGGCCTCACCTTCATGGAATCTGCCCACGTCAAGGACCTCCTGGCCATGTTGCGGATCGCCGACAATCCACGTGACGAGCTCGCCTGGCACCGCGTCCTCGTGTCGATGCCCGGCGTCGGCGGCGCCACTGCTGCAAAGGTGATGGCACACCTCGGTGAGGTCGCTGCAGCTGCCGACGACCTCGACATGGTCGAAGCGTTCTGTACCTACGACGTCCCCGTCGGTCTCGAGACCCGTGAAGTGATCGGGCTCTTGCGATCCGGCCTCGCCTCCGTACGGGGCGACGGAGGCGCCGAACCCGCCCCTGCCGACCAGATCGATGCCCTCCGTCCCTTCTGTGAAGCCGTGTTCCCGATCTCCTACGACAACGCCACCGAACGCCTCGCAGACATCGATCACCTCGCATCGCTCGCCGCCGGCTACGACACGCGGGGACAGTTCCTGGCAGACATCACCCTCGACCCGCCGGCGAGTTCGAGTGGCTACGCCCAAGCGCCCCACCTCGATGACGACTACCTCGTGCTGTCGACCATCCACTCGGCGAAGGGAGGGGAATGGCGTTCGGTGACGCTGATCCACGCCGCCGACGGCAACATCCCCTCGGACATGGCGCTGTCGGAGCCCGGAGGCATCGAGGAGGAGCGGCGGCTCATGTACGTGGCGCTGACCAGGGCCAAGGACCATCTTGCAGTGACCGTCCCGCAGCGGTTCTACCACCACCGCTATTCGACGAACGGCGCCCACACGTATGCACTCGAGAGCAGGTTCCTCGATCCGGCCGCCGACCGGTTCCTCCGATCGGCCCATGGTGTCGATGGCCACGGGGCCGATGCGGGGTGGACCGCAGGATCCGCAACGGACGTGACCGACGCGTTGGCTTCCCTGTGGGAGTGACAACCACGGGTACCGAGCCAGATCGGCAGTCCGGGTCGACCGCTCAGGTCACCGGTACCGGCCGATAGGACCCGTCGAGGTCGACGATCGCCCCATTGCCCTCGGCGTCCTCGAGGAGTCGGAACGCCGCGTCGAGCACCTCGTTTTGGCGTGCGATCCCGCCCGGTGGGCCCATTGGGCGCCCCATCGGATGGTTGGTGATGACCGTACGCGGGAGGCGCATCTCGACGGCCCGGTGCCGGAATGCCCGCACCATCACGACGACGGTGGGTGTCCCAGCCTCCTCGATCGCTCGCGCAACGTGTCCGACCGACACGTGGCACACCGGTCACACCGGCACGAGGAGCATCACATCCGCCGCCTGTGACTCGATGCGCCCGAGCCACCCCGGAAGCTCGCGTCGGAGCCGGCCCTGTGCCGTGGCGCCGGGGAACGAGTAGAAGGTGTCGGTGGTGGCAGCGATCCTGTTGCGTTCGACGGCCTCGCGGAGCCGGTCGGCGGGGAGCGTGACATTGCGATCCTCGAGGGCCGACGAGATGTCATACCCGCCGTGTCGGGTCCTGAGCCGATCCGCGGGGAGGTCAGCGGGGATCTCGGACAGCACCGGGGTGTCCTTGAGGAACTCGCCGATCCTGGCCATCGCCTCGTCCTGCGTCATGTCCTCGACGCCGAACGGCCGCGGATCGTCACCCTCGACGAAGTGGCCGCCGGTGTTGAGGAGGCCCACGGTCGCCTCGTCGAGCGGGACCC
This sequence comes from uncultured Acidimicrobiia bacterium, assembly GCA_963759175.1. Lineage (GTDB taxonomy): Bacteria > Actinomycetota > Acidimicrobiia > Spongiisociales > UBA5794 > SZUA-442. The sequence goes on along the minus strand of CAVWXP010000007.1, from coordinate 281,419 downwards.
GCAGCGCGGTGAAGGGGCCGTCGTCCATGGCATGCATGCTCGGTGGTGCATCCGGCAGCGGTGCATACCCGGCGACCTGCGCGTCGATCGCCAGGTCGATCAGTGCAGTGATATCACCCGAGTCGTACTGGTCGCCGAGGGACTCGAGGAGCTGGCGGAAGAACTCGGCCGCCACGTCGTCGGGCAGTGACTTGAGGAACTTGAAGTTGAGGTCGTTGCGACTGCCATACGAGAACGAGGTCCGGAACTCAGCGAAGGACTCGGATCGGGCGTCTTCCATCGCCGCATCGTACCTGCTGTCGTCCGAGGGCTGAGATCAGTTACGCGCCTTGCCGAGCAGGCGCAGGATCTCGATGTACATCCAGATGATCGTGACCATCAGGCCGAAGGCTCCGAACCACTCCAACGACTTGGGGGCCCGAGCCTGCACACCGCGCTCGATCATGTCGAAATCCAACATCAGGTTGAACGCGGCGATACCGACCACGAACACGCTGAAGAGGATGCCGATCGGACCGCTCTCCCAGACATAGGGAATCGATACGCCGAAGAACGAAAGCACGATGCTTGCCACGTAGAACAGCGCGATGCCGGCCGTCGCACCGATGATGACGCCCCGCATGCGGTTGGTCACCTTGATCGTGCGCGTGACGAACAGGATGAGCATCACCATGAACACGGCGGCCGTGGCGAGGATCGCCTGGATGACGATGCCATCCCACTGGGCGTCGTAGATGTGGCTGATCGATCCGACCGCCACGCCCATGGCCAAGGCGTAGAGCGGACCCGTGATGATCGCGAGCTGCGGCCTGAAGGCGGTGACGATCGCCAGGATCATCACGCCGATGAACACCAGGAACCACCAACCGGGGATTGATGTCTCCCCGGCCGCCGGGTCGACCAGCGACCAACCCCACGAGCCGCTTGCGAGAACGAGTAGCAGCAGGAATCCGGTCTTGGCCGACGTCCCCCCGATGGTCATCGACTCGCCGTCGCTCGTGATCAGCGACGGTGCCGCGGTCTGGAGAGCCGCGTCCGTGACCTCCGGATACGAGCCGAACTGTCTCTGCATCGTCGGGTTGGCCATGGCTGTCCTTTCGCTCTGGGCCGGGATGCTAGGTGGACGTTGATGGTTGGCGAGCACCAAAAGCAGGGCACCGCGCCCGTCGAAGGTCTAGCCTCGCGATCATGGTGGCACCAGTGGGCGCCCAACCGCCCGACGCAACGCTCGTCGCCGAGGTGATCGGCCTCATCGAGCGCACCGAGCCTCCCGCCCATCGGGACATGCTCAGGACGTTCGCAACCCTGTACCTCAAGCGACTTCCGGAATCCGACGCCCCCGACCTCGAGCCCGGGGAGCTTCTTGCCGAGATCGAGGATCTGCTCGCGTTCGTGTCGGCATCGCCTCCCCCGGATCCCCACGTTCGCGTGGTCGTTCCCGACGCCGACGAGGTCGGCTACTCGACCATCGGGTCCGTGATCCAGGTCGTCGCCCCGGACGGCCCCTTCCTGGTCGATTCGGTGACCGCTGCCGTGACGAACGCCGGTGCAGGGATCGTTCGGCACCTCCATCCCGTGATCGGCACGGAGCGGTCCCACGACGGGGCGCTCGTCGCTGTGTCGACGGCGCGTATGAGCGCCCATCGGGAGTCCGTGCAGCACTTCGAGGTCGACAGGCGTTTCGACGCAGTGGCGGCACGAGCACTCGAGGAGTCCATTCGCTCCGTCCTGCGCGACGTCCACGCCGCAGTCGACGACTTCGACCCGATGCGGCGAGCCGTCGCGAAGATGGCAGAAGCCGCCAAGGCGAGCGTCCACAACTACGGATACGAGGAGATCGCCGAGGCAGTCGCCTTCCTCGAATGGCTGTTGGACGACAACTACGTCTTCCTCGGCTACCGCGACTACGAGATCGACGATGGCCCCGAGGGACTCCACGTCCACGCCGTCGCCGACAGTGGTCTCGGCATCCTGCGTGGCAACGGCTCCGAGCCCTCGTCGATCCTCCTCGCCGACCTGCCGCTGCACCTCCAGGAGCGCTATTCAGGCGGATCGCTGATGGTGATCGCCAAAACCAACCGCAATGCGACCGTCCATCGCGACGCCCGCATGGACTATGTCGGACTGCGCAGGCTCGACGACGACGGGCGCATGGTCGCCGAGTTGCGACTCCTCGGGTTGTTCACCTCCAAGGCCTACATCACGCCTGCATCCGAGATCCCCGTCCTGCGGCGCAAGCTCCAACAAGTCCTGGCCGACCAGGACGTCATCGAGGGATCCCACGACTACAAGTCGCTCGTCCAGGTGTTCGAGTCCTTCCCCAAGGACGACCTGTTCGCCATGGACGTCGACGCGCTCAGTGAGATGCTCGGCGATCTCGTCGAGACCGAGGAGACATCGGCTGTTCGTCTGTTCGTTCGACGCGACGCGCTCAATCGGTACGTGAGCGTGCTCGTGACGGTCCCGAGGGATCGGTTCAACGCCGACCTGCGCAAGAAGCTCCAGGCGCTGTTCCTCGAGGCGTTCGGTGGCCACGCGATCGACTATCGCCTCGCGCTCGGCGAGTCCGGTGATGCCCGTATCCACTTCAGCGTGTGGATCGAAGAAGGTGCTCCGCTCGACATCGACATCGCCGAGCTCGAACGCACCGCGGTCGCCCTCGCCCGCAACTGGGACGATCGTGTGATCGAGGCCCTCATGCAGTGCGTGGGGGAGCACGAGGCAAAGGTGCTCGCCTCCGCGTGGACCTCCCTCTTCCCCGAGTACTACAAGACATCGACGGATCTCGAGGTGGTGGCCGGGGACGTCGTCTGCCTCGACCGTCTGGTGGGCAGTGGTCGCGATGTACTCGTCGGTCTCCAGAACGAGGTCCCATCGACCACGGCGACGTCGGCAGGCGACGCGCTCACCCGCATCACGGTGTACCGGTCGTCGGGCAAGCTGAACCTGTCCGAGATGATGCCCCTCATCGAGCACCTTGGCCTGATCGTCGTCGAGGAGGTCCCGACGCGTCTGACCAACGAGCAGGGCACGTTCATCCACGACTTCGGCGTCCTCCACTCCGACGGTACGAGGCTCGACGTCGACAGGGTCGGAGGACGCATCTCCTCGGCGATCGAAGCCGTCCTGGGCGGGGAGGCCGAATCCGACTCCCTCCACCGGCTACTCGTGACCTCCAACCTGTCACACATCGACCTCATGATCCTGCGGGCGTATCGGAACTACTGGCGCCTTGTGACACCGGCCTTCTCGGTGGAGTACGTCAACGATGCCCTCGCCGCCCATCCCGACCTCGCCGAGGCGCTCGTCCGCGTCTTCGAGGCCCGGTTCTCGATCGACCACGACGAGGATGCCGAACATGCCGTGATGGCCGAGATCGAGGAGGGCCTCAACAACGTCACCTCCCTCGACGAGGACCGGATCATCCGAGGCTTCCTCGGGCTGATCCGCGCTACGGAGCGCACCAACCTCCATCGGCCCGGCCGGTCGTCGCTCGCGGTCAAGTTCCATTCACCCGACATCCCCGAGATGCCCGAACCCAAACCCCTCTACGAGATCTACGTCTATGGCTCCGACGTCGAAGGCGTGCACCTGCGTGGTGGCATGGTCGCCCGCGGAGGCCTTCGATGGTCCGATCGGCGCGAGGACTACCGGACCGAGGTGCTGGGACTCATGAAAGCGCAGATGACCAAGAACGTCGTCATCGTGCCGACCGGCGCCAAGGGCGGGTTCGTCGTCAAACAGGTCGCCGACGCCACAGCCGGCCCCACCTATGACGAGGTCCGATCCGCGTACCAGACGTTCATCCGTGGCCTGCTCGACGTGACCGACAACCGCGTCGGGAATGAGCTCGTTGCTCCGCCCGATGTCGTGCGCCACGACGGTGACGACCCATACCTGGTCGTGGCTGCTGACAAGGGCACGGCGTCGTTCTCCGACGCCGCCAATGCGTTGTCGGCCGAGTACGGCTTCTGGCTCGATGACGCCTTCGCCTCCGGGGGTTCGGCGGGATACGACCACAAGGCGCTCGGCATCACGGCCAAAGGGGCATGGGAGTCGGTGCGACGGCACTTCCTGGAGCTGGGCGTCGACGTCGACACCGACGAGATCACAGCTGTGGGCGTCGGCGACATGTCAGGCGACGTGTTCGGCAACGGCATGATCCTGTCGCCGCACCTCCGGCTCATCGCCGCGTTCGACCACCGCCACATCTTCATCGACCCCGACCCCGTCACAGCTGCGGCGTTCGCTGAGCGGCAACGGCTCGCTGCGCTCGGGCGCTCGTCGTGGGCGGACTACGACGCATCGCTGATCTCGGAGGGCGGTGGGGTCTTCGCCCGGTCCGCCAAGCGGATCGAGCTGACGCCCCAAATCCGCGCAGCGCTCGCATCGGACGCCGACGCCGTCACCCCCAACGAACTCATCTCGCTCGTATTGCGGGCACCGGTGGACCTCCTGTGGAATGGCGGCATCGGCACCTATGTCAAGGCGAGGTCCGAGACGAACGCCGAGGTCCAGGACCGCATGAACGATTCCGTGCGCGTCAACGCACGGGATCTCCGGTGTCGGGTCGTCGGGGAAGGCGGCAATCTCGGCCTCACCCAGCTCGGGCGTATCGAGTTCGCACGAGGTGGCGGTCGGGTCTTCGCCGACTTCATCGACAACTCGGGTGGCGTCCACGCCTCGGACCGGGAGGTGAACCTCAAGATCCTCCTCGGTATGGCGGAGGCGGCAGGGGAGATCACCCGAAGTGAACGCGACGAGATCATCGAGTCGGTCGCCGGCGACGTCGTCGAGGCCATCCTGTACGACAACTTCCTCCAGGCCCAGATCATCTCGCAGGAGGCAGAGGCGTCGCCCCGCATGGTCGAAGCCTACGCCGACCTCATGGACCGCCTCGAGCGCGAGGGACTCCTCAACCGGGCCATCGAATTCCTTCCCACGACCGAGGACATGATCCAACGAGCAAGGGAGGGGAGCGGGCTGGCTCGACCCGAGGTCGCCGTGCTCCTCGCATACGCCAAGATGAGCCTGACCGAACACCTGCGGATCTCGACACTTCCCGATGATCCCCACTTCGTCGCCGATCTGCTCGGCTACTTCCCCTCGCGGATCGTGGAGCGATTCGGCCACCACATCCTCGAGCACCCTCTGCGCCGGGAGTTGATCTCGACGATCGTGGCCAATCAGGTCCTCAACTCGCAGGGCAGCACGTACTACTCGCGGATGCGGACGGTCTCGGGTGCGTCGGCGGCGATGGTCGTGCGTGCGTACCGCATCGCCCGTTCGGTCACGAACGCTTCGGAACGATGGTCCGACGTCGAGGCGCTCGCATCCAAGGTGGATCCGGACGTGACCCGTCGGATGCTCCAGGACGTCGACCGACTCGTGTCGATCGTGTCGCGGTGGTACCTGATCAGGCCGCCGCACCGGTCGATCGACGATGAGATCGCTGCAACGGCCCCCGACTTCGCAGCCCTGTCCGAGGGCTTCCCGAGCATCGGCCTCCCCGAGTGGCGCGAACCCTACGAGAAGGTTGCGACCGAGCTGGAGGCGCTGGGGGTGCCCTCCGAGTTGGCGACCCGTCATGCCTACCAGCGGGTGCTTCGCCGCGGTCCCGACATCGTCGACCTCGCCCACGTGCACGAGCGTGATGTCCGCGACGTGGCGACGATCTACACGAGGGCGAGCCAGGAGTTCCGGATCGGCTGGCTCGAGCGTCAGATCCGGTTGCTACCGGGGACGACCGCCTTCGATCGGCTGGCGATGGAATCGCTACGCGACGACCTCCAACAGCTCAGACGCGATGTCGTCGCAGCCATCCTGGAGGACGCCGATGGTTCCATCGACACGTTCGTGGAGGACCACGACCGTGTCATGCCACGCATCGACCGCTGGCATCGATGGCTCGCTCGCGACGGCATCCTCGATGTGTCGGCCGGTCTGATCGCCACCAGGCGGCTTCGTCAGATCCTCGTAGGTTGAAGCCGCCCGCCCCACGCAGCAGCGCGAGGGGAGGTGCGCCACGGTTCAGTCGTCCTTGTGTGGCTTGTTGGCTTCCGTGATGCGTGTCACCGAGTCCGCCGATGTGATGCTCGTGTGACCGTCATCCCACTCGACCTCGAGGGCGTGTCCGTCCTTGGGGCCGACGACGGTTCCGGTCGCAGGCATCTGGCCGACCTTCTTGGTGATTCGCTCGACCCGTGTCCCCTTGCGAAGCATGCAGCACCTCCTGATCACGTATGCATGTCGGCGGGCGGGAATCCAACGTCCCGCAACAACGATACCCAAAGCACGCGGATGTGCGAGAGGACGGTCGGGGCAATCCGTCATCGCAACGAACGTTCGTTTGGTATCATCCGGGCCGGTCGAAAGGAGCCACGTGGATCGACCCAACGAAACAGCGACGGGACAAGCAGGGTTCGACGCCATCATCGCGGCCGACGAGAAGGTCGAACCGCGCGATTGGATGCCAGACGGATACCGAGCGACGCTCATCCGCCAGATGGCGCAACATGCCCACAGCGAGGTCGTCGGCATGCAGCCGGAAGCCAACTGGATCACGCGTGCGCCAACCCTGTTGCGCAAGGCGATCCTGATGGCCAAGGTCCAGGACGAGGCGGGGCACGGCCTCTACCTGTACTCGGCCACCGAGACACTGGGAGTGTCGCGGGACGAACTGCAGGAGATGCTGCACTCCGGCAGGCACAAGTACTCGTCGATCTTCAACTACCCGACCCTCTCGTGGGCCGACATGGGTGCGATCGGGTGGCTGGTCGACGGAGCCGCGATCGTCAACCAGATCGTCCTCCAGCGCACCTCCTACGGCCCCTACTCGCGAGCCATGGTCAAGATCTGCAAGGAGGAGTCGTTCCACGCCCGGCAGGGCTACTCGATCATGATGGCGCTCGCCAACGGCACCGACGAGCAGAAGGCGATGGCCCAGGATGCCATCGACCGGTGGTGGTGGCCCGCCCTCATGATGTTCGGCCCCCATGACGCCGACTCGCCGAACACGGAGCAGTCGATGGCATGGAAGATCAAGAGGATCACGAACGACGACCTGCGCCAGATGTTCATCGACCAGACGGTTCCCCAGGCGCACTACCTGGGATGCACGATTCCCGATCCGGATCTCGCCTTCGATGAGGAGACCGGGCACTGGCGGATCGGCGAGATCGACTGGGACGAGTTCTGGGCCACGATCCGCGGCGACGGACCGCTCAACCGCGAACGGATCGCACACAAGGTCAAGGCATGGGACGACGGTGCCTGGGTCCGTGAGGCGGCCACCGCATACGCCGACAAACAGCGGGCCCGGCTCGACAAGACGGCCTGACGGGAGGACTGATGAGCTACGACGTTCCGATCGCACCCGGTGAGCAACCCGTGGACGTTCCCGAGGGATCGACGACCGACCACGGCTGGCCGCTGTGGGAGGTCTTCGTGCGGGCCAAGCGCGGTCTCAACCACACCCACGTGGGCTCGATCCACGCCCCCGATGCCGCCACGGCCATCCAGAACGCACGCGACGGGTACACGCGCCGTGCCGAAGGAGTCAGTGTCTGGGTCGTGCCGTCGACCGAGATCCACGCATCCGACGACGCCGATTCGATGTTCGCTCCGTTCGAGGACAAGCCATACCGGCATCCCACCTTCTACGAGATCCCCGATGAGGTCGGTCAGCTGTGAACACGCTCACCACCGCAACGCCGCTCGGGACGTACCTTGTCCGCCTCGCCGATGACAACGTCGTTCTCGGACAGCGCCTCGGCGAGTACATCTCGCATGCGCCCGAGCTCGAGGAGGACCTCGCCATAGCGAACACGGGCCTCGACCACATCGGCATCGCCCGCCACCTGTACACGCTCGCGGGTTCGGTGGAGGGGGATGGACGCACCGAGGACGACTTCGCGATGACGCGATCGGAACGGGCCTTCACCAACGCCCTGCTGGTGGAGCAACCCAACACGGACTTCGGGTACCTGACCGTTCGCCAGTTCTTCTTCGATGCCTACCAGGTGCCGCTGTGGCGGCGTCTGGCGGCCTCCCCCAACGATGGCCTCGCCGGCATCGCGGGGAAGGGCCTGAAGGAGGCCACCTACCACCTGCGCCGTTCCTCCTCGTGGATCGTGCGCCTCGGCGACGGAACCCCCGAGAGCCACGCCAGGGTCCAGGGATCGATCGACCGCCTGTGGCGGTTCACGGCCGAGTTGTGCACCAGCGACGACGTCGAGCGGGAGCTTGCCGACGAGGGCATCACCCCGCTCTCCTCCGACCTGCGCGGCGATTGGGAGCGAACGGTCGATGCGGTCCTGGAGGAAGCGACCCTCGCCAGACCGGCGGACACCTACCAGGCCGGCACCGGGCGATTCGGTGTGCACACCGAGTATCTGGGCCACCTCCTCGCGGACATGCAGTGGATGCAGCGGTCCCATCCGGGGCTGACATGGTGAGCCGCACGATGCCGACGGCGGCATCGGTCAGGGCGATCCTCGAGCAGGTGACCGACCCCGAGATCCCCGTGCTCACCATCGCCGACATCGGCATCCTCCGCGATGTGGCGGTGGACGCCGATGGTCGTGTCGCCGTGACCATCACCCCCACCTATTCGGGGTGTCCGGCGATGGAAGTGATCGAGTCGGATGTGCGGACCGTCCTCGCCGAAGCCGGCTACGACGCAACGGTCGCCACCGTCTTCAACCCGCCGTGGACGACCGCATGGATGAGCGACGAGGCGAAGCGCAAACTGGCCGGATTCGGTATCGCGCCTCCCGGTTCGGCCATCGACGTCGTGGCCGAGGTGCTGTGTCCGAACTGTGCCTCCTCTGCCACCAGGGTCATCGCCGAATTCTCATCCACGGCGTGCAAACGCATGCTCGTGTGCACGTCGTGTGGCGAGCCCTTCGACCAGTTCAAGGAGATCTGATGGCTGCCGTCGAGTTCCATCCCCTCACTGTCGATGCCGTCGATCGGCTCACGGACGACGCCGTACGTGTGCGATTCGTGGTTCCGCCGGACAAGGCCGACCTGTTCACCCACGTTCCGGGTCAACACCTCATCGTGCGATCGACCATCGACGGCCGTGATGTTCGCCGAAGCTATTCGATCTGCTCGGCCTCGGGAACCGACGTGCTCGAGGTGGGGATCAAGCATCTCGCCGGTGGCACGTTCTCGACGTGGGCCAATCGGGATCTCCGACCGGGGGACGTGATCGAGGTCACGCCGCCGGCTGGCGAGTTCTGCCACGATCCCGACGCCAGGGAACGCCGCTCGTACGGTGCGATCGCCGCCGGCAGCGGCATCACCCCGATCCTCTCGATCATCGCTTCGACGCTGCGCGACGAGCCGGCGAGCGAGTTCACGCTCGTGTACGGCAATCGCGAGGGCCGGTCGGTGATGTTCCTCGACGAGATCGATGACCTGAAGGGCAGGTACCCCGATCGGTTCATGGTGGTTCACGTCCTCAGCCGGGAGACCCACGCAGTCCCGCTGTTCGAGGGACGCATCGACGAGGACAAGCTCCGCGCCCTGTTCGCGAGCGTCGTTGCGGCAGACACGATCGAGGAGTGGTTCCTGTGCGGTCCGCGTGGCGTCGTCGATGCGGCGCGAGGCGTCCTCGATGAGCGCGGCGTTCCCGACGCCCGCGTCCACGACGAGCTGTTCTTTGCCGGCGACGGTCCCGCGGTCGTCGCCGCCGATGACGCCGTCGGCTCCGTTGTCCGTTTCACGCTCGACGGCCGGACGTCCACCGTGATCGTCGATCCCGATGGGGCGCCGATCCTCGATCATGTCCTGTCCGTCCGACCGGAGGGACCGTTCTCGTGCCGCAGCGGGGCGTGCGCCTCGTGTCGGGCCGTGGTCACCGCAGGCGAGGTCCGGATGGATCGCAACTGGAGCCTCAACGGTGACGAGGTGGCCGCCGGCCAGATCCTCACGTGCCAATCGCACCCGGTGTCGGCCGACGTCGAACTCACCTACGACGTATGAGTCGCCTCACGCGCGAGGACATCATCGTGGGCGCGGGCAGGCGATTCGCCACGCACGGATACCACGGGACGTCGATGCGGGATCTCGGTGACGACCTCGGGATCCTCGGCTCGTCGATCTACGCCCATGTCGGGGGCAAGCAGGAGCTCCTCGTGGCGGTCATCGAGCGCGGTGCAGCATTCTTCGAGGCCTCGGCGAACTCGGCTCGGGAGCGGGGGGAGGGGCCGGAGTCGGTGCTTCGGCTGCTGGTGGCCGGACACATCGACGTGGTACTCGACCACCGATCCGAGGCGCGCACCTATCTGTCGGAGACCCACGTGCTCGAGCCGGGGATTCGTGCCTCGATCGCTGCCACCCGCGACCGCTACGAGGGTGTCTTCGTCGACACGATCGCCGCCGGTGTCGTCACCGGCGCCTTCGCTCCCACGACCGAACCGCGCCTCTCAGCGATCTACGTGCTGTCCGTGCTCAACACGATCGATCGATGGTTCGACGAGCGGGGGCGGATCACGCGGACCGGCCTCGCCGCTGATGTGAACGCCTTCGTCCTGCGCGGGCTGGTGGGCGAGCTCGGCCCGGGTTGAACCAGCTCAGCGAGTCGAGTCGGGCGCTGGAGCCGGGGACGTGACATCGTCCCGCAGGTCGACGACGATCTCCCCGTCGTCGGATCCCGCGGCTGAAGCCGCATCGAGCATGCCCCGCACCTCTGAGAGGTGCGACTGCATCTCGGTTCGGTACCGCTCGGTCTCCTGCCGGATTCGCTTCGCCTCGCGCCTGGCGTCCGATACCAGACGTTCCGCCTCAGCTGCCGATTGCTCCGCGTTGGCGGCGGCCTCGGCCTCGATGCGCTGTGCCCGAGTCCTTGCCTGTTCGACGATCCCGTCGACCTCGCGGAGACGGAGCGCGGCTTTGGCCTCCGCCTCGGCGAGTACGGAGGCGGCCCTCGACCCATCGGGGGAGCCGGGGGCACCGGCGCGTGCGGTGATTGCTGCGGCCTCGGCCCGTGCCTCGTCGAGGATGGTCGCCCGAGCCTGGCGGGCATCGGCGATCCTGGCCTCGAGGTCGTCCTGGAGGGACTCGAGCTGGTCACGCGAGCGTGTCGCCTTCGCCTCGGCGATGGCCAGCCGCTCCTCGACGGACGACACGTGTGCACCCACGGCGGCGAGGAACTCGTCGACCTCGGCCTTCGTGTAGCCGCGCATCGACGTTCCGAATCGACGGTCCTCGATCATGCGTCCCGACAGCTCCATGATTCCTCCTGTTGCCCCACGGACATCATACGTGATGGATGACGTGCGGTCACGCAACGTGGGCAGATGAATTCACAGCGTGTCATAACGCGACGGATCGGCCAGCCGGGTCACCCGGGCTCGCCGATCGATCGGACCGGCCGGTGCGGCCCGTCCGTGCGTCGGGGGTCAGCGCTTGTTCGTGCCGTACGACATGTTGCGGATGCGCTGCTCGACGATCTCGGCCTCGTCGTGATCGGTTGAACGCCCGAGAACGGACTTCATCCGGTCATTGACCGCCTGGTCGTAGTCACGATCCTCACGCCGTTCGTCTGAGGTGTTGCGCTTGAACAGCTTCATGGCCGCTGTATCGGCGCGCGGGAGCCGAATCTTGAGGGGTTCTTCATCGTCATGCGCTTGGTCGATCGTGTCGCGTCAGCGACGGAGGATCGACCGGAGGCGGTCCGCGATGGACGTCGTCTCCGTGTTCTCCGGTGTGGGGAGCTGGGTTCGACGGTGCGCATCGGTGAGGCCGGCTTCTGCCCTGGGCAGTGCGCCGCTGTTGCGCTGGTAGAACGACGGTGCGTCGCTCACGGGAAGCTCGATGATCTCGGCGAGGTCGTCTGGCGCATCGAACGCCATCGACTGTGCTGTGTTGTGCGTGGACATTCGCAATACCTCCGGACGTCCGCGCCTTCCACTGGTTCCCAAAGCCTGCCCATACGCTATCGCTCTCGGCCGAGATGCCAAGAAGGGTTTGTCGGGACCGCAGCCTGACTAGTCCATTGCGTCGCCGACCTCGACGGTGGCAATGAGTCGGACGTGGCCGCGATCGTCGAGCCGTGCCTCCATGGCGAAGTCGTAGCGATCGACGTGGGCAGCGATCGCAACGTCGTCCGGATGTGACCAGGGAGCCCGGCGCAGGAGCTCGGCACGCTCGGTGGCGGCGACGGCGGCGGCGATTCCCGACGGATCGGCGGTTCCGGCCAGGAGGTCGGTGATGAGGTCAGCGGTCAGGTCGTCCTCGACCGCCCGCTCGGTTCCATGGAGCCCAGCGGAGATGATCGTCACCCGGGACCGACTGGCCACGGCGTGCGCTGTGGCCGAGGCGACGACGAGGCTCGAGGCGTACACCGGTGCCGCACCGGCTCTGACCGCAGCGATCAGGGATCGGGTCCCGGCCGTCGATCGTTGCACCGCGCACCGCCCGGCCAGGCCATCGGCGGCGAGCGCCTCGGCGGGCGAGTTGCCGAGGTCGAATCCCTCAGGGCGGACGCCGAGGTCCTCACCGACGAGGATCGCCCGTTCGTGCCGTGCGATGTCTCGGGCGATGTCCACGTCTGCGGTGAGGTAGAGGGGGTCGACACCGCGATCGAGGAGGACGGCAGCGGTGGTGAAGGCCCGGAAGGTGTCGATGACGATCGTCGCACCGGTCGCCTCCGCCGCCGCAGCGATGCCCTGTCCGCGTTCGATCACCGTCACCACGGCAGTCTCGCACAGCGAGAAGCGCTCGTCGCTACGATGCGCGCCGGGAGGTCACGATGGACAAGCAGACGATGGTCGTGGACGGCTCGACGATGGCCTATGTGGATGCGGGGGAGGGGCCACCGTTGGTGTTCCTCCACGGCAACCCGACGTCGTCGTACCTGTGGCGCAACATCATCCCGCATCTGTCTGGTGCCTACCGATGCATCGCCCCGGACCTCATCGGGATGGGCGACTCCGACAAGCTCGTCGAGTCGGGGCCGGGGTCGTACACCTTCGTCGAGCATCGAGCCCACCTCGATGCGTTACTCGACCGTCTCGACCTGGGTGATGACGTCACCCTGGTCATCCACGACTGGGGCAGCGCCCTCGGGTTCGACTGGGCACGACGTCATCAGGACCGGGTCCGGGGCATCGCCTACATGGAGGCCATCGTCATGCCCGTCGAGTGGTCGGACTGGCCGGATGCGGCTCGTGGCGTCTTCGAGGCGATGCGCAGCGACGCCGGCGAGTCCATCGTCCTCGACAAGAACATCTTCGTGGAGCGGATCCTGCCGGCTTCGATCATGAGGGATCTGTCGGACGAGGAGATGGACGCCTACCGGGCGCCGTATCTCGAGCCTGGCGAATCCAGGCGCCCCACCCTCACGTGGCCCCGCCAGATCCCGATCGAGGGCGAGCCGAGGCAGGTGCACGACATCGTGTCGGCGTATGCCGCATGGCTGACCGAGACCGACATACCCAAGCTGTTCGTCAACGCGGAACCGGGGAGCATCCTCGTCGGCCGCCAGCGCGAGTTCGCACGGACGTTCCCCCGACAGCGCGAGGTGACCGTCGCCGGTTCGCACTTCATCCAGGAGGATTCGCCGGACGAGATCGGTACCGCCATCCGCACGTGGCGCGACGATCTGGGATGACCTCGCGGGGCGTTGGCGTGCACTGACGCCATACTCGGGGTGATGCAGGCGCCACCGTTCATCCGGAGATATGTCCAGGCCGCCCTGCTCGACGTCGACCTGTACAACGAGGTCGAGGCGGACCCCACCCTCAATCGACAGGCAGCAGCGGTTGTGGTGATCGGTACTGCGTTGACAGGATTCGGCTCGGTCGCGGCGACGGACGTCAACGTCTTCGTCGGGTTCGTCACGGGTGTCGTGACCGGACTGATGGGCTGGCTCGTGTGGTCCGGCGTCGCCCTGCTGGTTGGCACACGCGTGTTCTCGGGGACATCGGACTACGGCGAGATGCTGCGAGTGATCGGATTCGCCTACGCCCCGCTTGCGATCGGTGTGATCCCGTGGCTCGGATTCGTCGGGGCCCTATGGTCGCTCGTCGCCGCTGTGATCGCCGTTCGGGAGGGTATGGACTTCTCCACCGGGCGCGCCGTCGCCACCATGGCTTCCGGTTGGGGTCTGTGGCTCCTGCTCTCCGTGGCCGTCCATGCGATCGTCGGGTTCGAGCTCGCCGGCGGCTGGCCCTTCTGACGTCTCGGATGTCGCTCCCCGACGAACCTCCTGCCAGGGTTGGCGCCAGGACTTGTCGAATCGCCAGTACAGCCACGATGCCATGCCGATCGGAATCGGCGGGAAGAGGCTCAACGCCCGGAACAGCAACACGCCCGCCGCGATGGCGTCGGTATCGACCGGCACGCCGGGATTCGTCGTCTGCCATCCGAGCGTGAGCAGTCCGATCCACCCCAGATCCACGAGACCGAGGCCGCCCGGACTGATGGGGATCATCACCAGGAAGCGACCGAGGGCGAAGGACAACACCACCCACGGAACGGGAATCTCAGATGGGGAGATACCGACGGCGTAGACCGATGCGGTGTAGAGGGAGGCCATCGCGACGTGGTTCCCGACTGTCGCAGCCGTCAGCGGCCACGCTCGATTCGCAATGACGGACCGGAGGTCGCTGCGGAACTGCATGACACCGCCGAAGGTGTCTGGCGGTTCGCGGTGGAACCATCCGGCGACACGGGCGACCACGCGATCGAGCCACCGCGCGATGGACTCGGCGGCTGGCTGGCTCCGTAGGAGCATGGCGACGATCCACACCGAGAAGGCGACCCACGCCGTGCCCCCGATGGTCACGAACCACATCCACGGCAGCGCCTCGGCGAACACGGCGATCGCCACGACGGCGAGGACCGGCAGGGCGATGCGCACATACCAGTCCCATACGCCTGCGGCGAGCAGGCCCGCAGTCACCGACGGCGGCGTGAATCCCCACGACAGGTACATGGCGTAGTTCAAACCGAGGGCGATGGCACCGCCCGATGGCAGCGTGTTGGTGATGGCGGTTCCGGTCATGTGGTTCACGAACGCCTCCCTGAGGCGCAGCGTCCGGATGACCGTCGTGAGGACGACCGGGTAGGCGACCAGGAAGGCGAGCGACACGCCGGCGAGGATGATCCATGCAAACGGATCGATGTCGGCGAGGTAGTCCACGATCGCCCGGTAGTCGGAGAACTGGGGGATCACGAATCCGAACACGAGCACGAGCACGAGCACGGTGATGCCGATCGAGATCGCCTGCCGCCACCACGGCTGACGGTGTCTCGTCGGTATCCCGGCCGGGGCGTCGCCAGCGATCGGGTCGCCGGGTGCCGTGGGGTCTCGTGGTTCGGTCATGGCGTCGATGCCTCACCCGTCACGCCCAGCAACTCCTCGCTGTACTCCCACAGCCGCCGAGCCTGTTCGTCGTCGCGCGCCCATCGGGTCGAGCGCCCTTCCTCGCGGTCCTCGAAGTAGCCGCCGGGGGGATGCGGGAGGTTCGGCGACGTCGCCAGCCACACGGCGGTGTCGGCGCCCTCGGTGGGTGTACGTTGCCTCCATCGGGTGATCCGCCACACCACCGACGCGATCCGTGAGTCCCCGCCGCGTCCGATATCGGTCGCCACGAGGCCGGGATGCATGGAGAAGGCGTGGACGCCGAGCTTCCCGTACCGGGCGTCGAACTCCCGTGCATGCAAGATGTTCGCCAGCTTCGATTGACCGTACGCTCCGCGCATCGAGTACTTCGACGAGAACTCGATGTCGTCGAATCGGATGCCGTCTGCGGCGAAACCGTGACCCGACGACGCGACGTTGATCACCCGGGCCGGAGCCGACGCGCACAGAAGTGGGGTGAGGTCGTGCGTGAGCAGGAAGGGTCCGAGATGGTTCGTTGCGAGCGTCATCTCGAAGCCCGCTGCCGTCACTTTCCGCGATCCGAAGATGCCGCCTGCGTTGTTCACGAGGACGCCCAGGTCGTCGTGTTCGGCGGTGTATCGCTCCACGAAGGCGCCGATGGAATCCCGATCCGTGAGGTCGAGATGCTCGGTTGCGACGTCCTCCCCGGTCGCTGCGTGGATGCGATCGGCCGCAGCCCTGCCGGCGTCCATGTCGCGCACGGCGATGGTGGTGTGACGCCCCTGCCCGCACGAGGGCGATGGCCACGGCAAACCCGATGCCCGAGTTCGCCCCGGTCACCACGACGTTCCTACCGGCGATCGACCACTCCACGAGGCATGAGCGTACCCACCACTGGTCGTGCGAATCCCTTAGGAGGTTCTCATCGTGCATTCAGCGATCCTTCACGCGGTGAACGTACGATGGGTGCGTGCACACACCTCCCGCAAGGATCCTCGTCGTAGAGGACGACCAAGCCGTTCGCGAAGCGCTCGAGCGGGCGTTGTCGTTCGAGGGCTACGAGATCGATACCGCCACCGACGGGGCCGTTGCGCTGTCGCATCTGCGCTCATCCACGCCCGATCTGGTCATCCTCGACGTCATGATGCCTCACGTCGACGGCATCGAGACGTGTCGACGCATCCGGGCCTCAGGGGACACCGTTCCGATCCTCATGCTCACGGCCAGGGTGACGGTGGGCGACCGTGTCGAGGGTCTCGACGCCGGAGCCGACGACTATGTCACCAAGCCTTTCGCCCTCGACGAGCTCCTCGCCCGCATCCGTGCCCTCTTGCGAAGATCAGCGGGCGACGTGTCAGCGGTGATCAGGTACGAGGACCTGGTGATCGACCCGGGGGCGCGTTCAGCCGTACGCGATGGCAGGGACCTCGGACTCACGAAGACCGAGTTCGACCTCCTCCTCCTGCTCGCGAGGGCACCCGGCATCGTCCTCGATCGTGACACGATCTATGAGGAGATCTGGGGCATCGACTTCCTGACGTCGTCGAACTCGCTCGATGTCTACGTGGGCTACCTGCGTCGCAAGATGGAAGCCGACGGTGAGCCACGGCTGCTCCACACCGTACGTGGTGTCGGCTACGTGCTCCGAGCCGGCTGATGACCATCCGCCGGCGGATCACCGTCGCAGCCGCGGTCGCGGTCGCTGTCACCGTCGTGATCGTTTCGGTTGGGGCATTCCTCGCGGCGAGACGCCAGGTACTCGAGCCGATCGACCGGAGCCTGCTGGCGAGGGCGAGGGTCCTGAGCCGCGACCTTCCCGCGGACCTCGGACGTCCGGGCCGAGGTGGCAACGTCCTGTTCCCGGCGCGCCCGGGCGACTTCGACTCCGTGTACTACCAGGCCGTGTTCCCCGATGGATCGACGTTCAACATCGGGGAGGACGAGCTGATCCTGCCACCTCCCGATGACGATTCCGTACCAGCCGACACCGCCGTCCTGCGTTCGGAGTTCGTCGACGGCGTGCATCTCCGGATCGTCGCCGTGTCGCAGGCAGAGACGGGCATCGTGGTGCAGATCGCGCGACCCCTCACCGAAGCCGATGACACCCTGCGCAGCTTCGCGGGGATGCTCGCAATCGGCGGCTTGCTCGGCATCGGGGTGGCCGTCGGTCTCGGAGCGCTGGTCAGCCGCAACGCCGTGCGGCCCATCGATGACCTGCATCTCGCGATCAGCGACGTCGCCTCCTCGGGATCGCTCGACCAACGACTCGAGGTCGTGGGCGATGATGAGGTCGCCCAACTCGCCAGGGGATTCAACGAGTTGCTCGCCAGACTCGAGGAATCGAAGGCACAGCAGATCCGCCTCGTGCGCGACGCCGGCCATGAACTGCGGACTCCCCTCACGGCCCTGCGGATGAACCTCGAGCTCCTCCAGCGCCATGCGGTGAGTGACGAGGAGCGGGCGTCGATGATCGATGCCGCCCATGCCGAGGTCGAGGAGCTCAGCATCCTCGTTGCCGAGATCGTGGACCTCGCGACCGATCGATACGAGGAGGAACCGATCACGGAGGTCACCGTGGCCGAGGTGATCGACCAGGTCGTCGAACGCCTCCGCCGTCGAAACGGTCGTCGGGTGGAGGTGGCCTGCGATGAGACGGTCGTCAGGGGACGACGCGAAGCGCTCGAACGCGCCGTCACCAACATCGTCGCGAACGCCGATGCATGGAGTCCCGACGACGGGGTGGTGCGAATCGAGATGGATGCGGGCACGCTCACGGTCACTGATGAGGGCCCGGGCCTCGATGATGGAGACCTTCCCCACGTGTTCGAGCGGTTCTACCGATCGGATCAGGCTCGCACCAGAGCCGGCTCCGGCCTCGGGTTGTCGATCGTCGAGCAGATCGTCGGCGACCACGGTGGCACCGTGTTCGCACGGAACCGCACGGATCGCTCCGGAGCCGCCGTCGGGTTCACGCTGCCGACGTCGTGACCGGGGCGCAGGCATCTCTCATGGAGCTCTCAGTTCCACCTCACATCCCCCAGACATCTGTGCCCGATCCTGTGGTTGCGATGGACGAAAGGAGCCCATCATGAAACCCATCCTCGCATCGCTGGCCGCAGCCAGCGTCCTCGTAGCAGGAGCCTTCGTCGCCTCAACGGTGACCATGGACCCAGCCAGTGCCCAGACCATCGACCCCGGCGACACCAACGTCGTGGTCGTCGATGACGACCGTGTCGGTCCGCTCGAAGAGGTGCTCACCGACCTCGTCGGCGACGGCACGCTGACCCGGACCCAGGCCGATGCCGTTGCCGATGCCATGCTCGCCAAGCGCGACGAGATCCGTGAAGAACGCGAAGCTCGCAGGGAGGAACGGCAGGCGAACCGTGAGCAGATCGTCGAGTTCCTCGATGACGACGTGATCGACGCATCCGAGCTCTCCCAACTCGGCGACGACCACCCGTTCAACGACCCCGACGGCCCATTCGCCGATGCGGCCTCCGACGGGGAGATCACCAGGGATGAACTCCGCGACTTGCGAGAGCAGCACCGTGGCGCCCACCGTGGGCGGGGGTTCGGTGGTGGAGCACCCGCCGAGGACGCAAACGCCTGACGCCCCACCGACCCGATCGCGACGCCCGGCCCAACGGCCGGGCGTCGTCGCGTCCGAGCCACCCCGAGACGGCGAGCAACGACCCTGCTGACAGGCCGTCGTATCGTTGGGCGTCTCCCCAAGCGGATGGAGGTGTCCGCAGTGAACAGGTCGCTCGCCATCGGTGCGTTCGAGGCGGCCATCCGGGCAGCCGACGCCGAGCGGTCGACGCGGGCCCTCTGCAGCTACGACGGCACCTCCCTCGTCATCGGTGGCACGGCGGTCGCCGCCGCGGCATCTGACATCGTGGTCGTCGGCATCGGGAAGGCCGCACCGGGCATGGTGCGCGCCGTGTGCGCCGAGACCGGGGCGTACCGCGGGATCGTCGTGTCGGACCATGAGGAACCGTGCCCTCTCCCGATCTTCGTCGGCGGCCACCCGGTGCCCGATGCACGCAGCTACCTGGCCGGGGCAGCCGTGATGCGCGAGGTCGCTTCGATCCGTCCCTCCGATGTGCTCGTCGCGTGCGTGTCCGGAGGCGGCTCGGCCCTTGCCGAACAGCCGCGGCCCGGCGTCACCGAAGCGGACATCACGGCGATGAACGAGGTGCTCATCCGCAGCGGGCTGCCGATCGTTGAGATGAACGCCATTCGTGCCTGTGCCAGTGCGCTCAAGGCGGGCCACCTCGTCGACGACCTGGCGGTTCGGGCGGCGTGGACGATCGTCATCGAGGATGTCGTGGGCGGTGGTCCCCCTGTGGTGGCGTCCGGTCCGACCCTCGCGAGCGACCTCGGCGCACGTGCGCGGGCCATCATCGCGGACTCGGGCCTCTCCGCCCAGTTACCCGCGGCAATCGTCGCTGCGGCGAACCGATGGACGCGTGCAACCGCACCATCGTCGATGATCACGGTCACCGCAGCAGGTCCGGAGATGGCTGCCAGGGCGCTCGCTGCGGCCATCGATGATGGGCGGGTGATCGTCGTCCCCGAGGCAGTCACCGGTGATGTCAGTCCTGCCGTGGAGGCGTTCGTCGCCCGTTCCCCCGATTGCACCGTGATCGGCTTCGGTGAGACGACGGTGCGCGTCACGTCGCCGCAGCCCGGTGGCCGCAACCAGCACGCAGCGCTCCTCGCTGCGCGCCTTCTGGCGGGTTCGGGCCGGGTCTTCGGGGCTCTGGCTTCCGATGGGCGCGATGGCACCACCGACGCTGCGGGTGCGATCGTCGACGGGTCGACGTGGGGACGGATCCGTCGGGCCGGAATCGACGCCGAGGCCGCGATCACCGACTTCGCTGCGCATCAAGCGCTCCGGGCCGTCGGCGCGACGGTGGTTACCGGACCCACCGGCACGAACGTCGCCGACCTGTGGATCTGTGGCTGACGGGACTCAGTCCAGTGAGGCCAGGAACTCAGCGATGGCTGCCTCGTAGGCATCGGGACCGATGTTCCAAGACCTCGTGTGTCCGGAGTCGTTGCTCACCAGCGTCACGATGTCCGGGCGCTCCGCCGCCATCTCAGCGCTGGTCGCGTGTGGCACCGAGATATCACTCGTGCCGTGGAAGATCAACGTGGGGGCGAAGTAGCTGCCCGTCTGCTCGAGGTAGTCGGATGCGGCCCAATCGACGTCGAATCGCCATGAAGCGATCCACTTCGAGAAGTCCGTCAACACCTGGGGCACCTTGATGGGCAGCAGCGGCAGGTCCGTATTGGATGCACGGAAGTCCACGGCGTCCGAGAAGCTCAGGACCGGCGAGTCGAGGATGGCCGCCTTCGTCGAGTTCCGCAGTGGCGATTGCGTGAGGAATCCGGCGATCATCGACCCCGCGTATGAATAGCCGACGAGGACATGGTCGCGCGCTCCGTTGTCACGTGCGTAGGTCACGGCAGCCGCGACGTCCACCCAGTCCGAAACGCCGTAGGTGTACCGACCCGAGGGATCGCGTTCCTGACCGACGTCGTTGCGGTAGTTGATCACGAGGATCGGATAGCCCTCGGCCTGGAGGATGGGAATGATCCGAAGTGCCTCCTCTGGCGTTCCGCCCTTGCCGTGGAGGACGATGGCCCACGTGTCGGAGTCCCCCTCGATGAACCACGCCGGGAACGAACCGATATCTGAGGAGTACCGGACCGTGGTGTATTCGACGCCGATGTCTTCTGGTGTGCCGCGCCAGTAATAGAAGTCGACCTTGAGGTCGGTTCCGACGTCCGGGGTGGGGGTTCCCGGTTGGAGGGAACGGACGTCGGTGTATCCACCGTCACCGTCGGTCGACGAGATGAGGTCTCCTGATTGGCCATAGCCGTCGTCCCACCACAGCCCGCTCAGGCCGGCCTCGCCCGCCTGGTCCGTCGTGGGTCCGGCCTGGAGGCTGATCGTGGAGCCGACATCGGTGACGTTCCACTCGAAGTCGGGAGGACCGCTCTTGGGTGGGGCGAGGGCCCCGGACTCGATCTGGTTCGAGAAGTGCCAACCGCCGATGAGGAACAGGACCGCGACGACGCCGACAACCACGAGTGCGACCCGCATGACGGAGCCGAGGAGCGTGCGTCGCTTCCTGCGAGGAAGCGGGTCGCCATGCGGACCGACCTGGCTGGTGCGTTTGCCCATCGAATACCCCCGTGGCCACGGCTCTCATTGCTCACAGTAGACGGCGAGCAGTCCGGTAGCCATACATCGGCAGGTGGGAGCACGGCCTTGAATCGATGCGGCGATACGCTGGCGCCGTGCCTGCCCGCCTCCTGTTCGCCTCCCTCGCCGCCGCCCTCGTCGTCGCGGCGTGTTCCCCCGCCGGGTACGGCGGATACGGGGATTCCGGCGAGGCGCCGGGGGGTGCGGGAACCGTCGACAACTACGGGCCGGGGGCGTTCAGCCAACCCGCAGCGAACCTGGCCGACGACGACGTCGCGCTCTTCCGGATCGGCGACAGCTTCTTCACCGAGCCATGGGAACCGGCGGGGCCCGGGGCCAACGAGCGGGACGGACTCGGGCCGACGTACCTCGCGGTGTCGTGTGCGGCGTGCCATCCGGCGGACGGTCGGTCGCCGGCTCCATCGGGTGGGTCCGTGCGTGGCGCCATCCTGCGGTTCCTCGACGACGCCTCCATGGGGACGACGCTCGACGCCTATCACACCCAGATCCAGACGGAAGCCGTGCCGGGGGCGATGCCCGAGGCCTCGATCGCTGTCACGTGGAGCGACGTGGACGGTGCATACGGCGACGGCACCCCGTTCATCCTGCGTCGTCCCGAGGTGGTGGTGTCCGACGCCGCGTTCGGCCCCCTCGAGGCAAGGGTGGCGACCGGTGTGAGGCTCGGCCCGCCGCTCATCGGCCTCGGGCTGCTCGAAGCGATCCCCGCCGAGGCCATCATCGCCCTCGCCGACCCGGACGATCAGGACGGGGACGGGATCTCCGGCGTCGCCTCCTTCGTCGACTCCCCCTCGCTGGGCCCGGATTCGCTCGGGCGCTTCGGCTGGAAGGCCAATGTCGCGTCGGTTGCGGACCAGACCGCCATCGCCTACCTCCTCGATCTCGGGATCACGTCGCCACTGCTCCCGACCGAGAACTGTCCCACCGTCCAAACCGGTTGTGCGGGTCTTCCGTCTGGCGGTGCACCGGAGATCTCCGAGGAGCGATTCGCAGCCGTCGTTGCCTACGCCCAAACGCTCGCAGTGCCGGGACGCCCTTCGGCCGGCGACACCGCCGTCCAGGAAGGCGGCGTCCTGTTCGGCGACATCGGATGCAGCTCGTGCCACGTCGCTCGGTGGACGACCGGTGACCACGCCATCGAGGCGCTCAGTGGTCAGGCCATCATCCCGTACACCGACCTGCTGCTCCATGACATGGGGCCGGACCTCGGCGATGGTCGCTCTGACGGAGTTGCTGGTCCGACGGAGTGGCGCACGGCGCCCCTGTGGGGTCTCGGCCTGACGCGAACGGTCAACCCGGAGGCGGGATTCCTCCACGACGGACGGGCTCGCTCCATCGAGGAAGCCGTGCTGTGGCACGACGGCGAGGCCCTCGGTGCACGCGAGTCGTTCGTCGCGCTCTCGGCGGAGGATCGTCAGCGGGTCCTCGTCTTCCTCAAATCGCTCTAGCGTTCGGGCTCATGGCCTCGTACACCGACATCACCGGACTCGGCCGATCCTTCGATCACCGGCTCCACTCGAACCGGATCGCCCTGGGTGGCGGTGTCGTGGCCTTTGCGGTACTCCTCGTCGTGTCGGTCGGCGTTGACGGCGATTCCTTCGCCAGCGCCGGTCTCGCTGCCGTATTCGGGGCAGTCGGGGTGTTCCTCGGATGGGCGATGGCACGCGAGCTCGACCCCGACCTACCGTCGGCTGCGACCTGGGCCATGGCGCTGACCCTCGGTATCGCCGTGTTCGTCGTGCCGTCGGCGCTGGTCACCGGGGTCGTCCTCATCGCCGCCCGCCTCGTAGCCGGCACGGTGGGTGCCTCGGTCAAGGTCGGCGACGTCGTGGTGCTCGCCGGCATCGGATTCCTCTCGGCCTCGACACCGGTGCTGTGGATCGTGCTCCTGACGGTCGGCCTGTGGCTGTGGGCGGCCCCCGAGGTGGGGGATCGTCGCACGATGGCGATCCTCGCGTACGCGGTCGGTGCCCTGGCGGGTGGCGCCGTCGTCGCGTGGACGGTCGTTCGCGGGGAGGGCTATGACCTCGACATCACGACCGCGGCCTACGGGCTCGCTGCGCTCGCGGGGCTTGCGATGATGGTGGCGTCACGCCCGATCGCCGTGTCGACGGTCGTCGATGCCGGCGGTGCGGTGATCGACGCCCGCCGGTTGCAGATGGCGCGGGTCGCCACCGGCTCGTTCTGCATGTGGGCAGCCGTCATCTCCGGAGTCGACGGCTTCTGGTCGATCAGCCCCGCGTTCGCCGCCCTCGTGATCGCCGCCATCTATCGGGTGTTCGTGCATCCGGCGACCCCATCGACGCCGGGGATCACCAGCTGAACTGCACCCGTGTCACGGTTTCGAGCACGGGAGCAATGACGCCGTCGACGACGGCGACATGCCGCGGATGCGACAGGTACGAGGCCCAATCATCGCGAGAGGCGAAATCCGCGACCACGGCGTAGTCAGCGTTCCCGGTGAGCCACTCGAGGTCACGACCGAAGTGATACTCGACGATCTCGTCGATGGTGTCCGGCAGCTCCGCGAGCGCACGGTCGATGGCATCGACGGCGGCGGCCGACGTTCCGGGGACGAAGTGGAAGAGGGCGACGTGGCGGATCACGGGAATCCGCCCGCACGGGGCAACATGGCAGGGACGTCCTTGCCGAGGGCGCCAGCGACTTCACCCGAGACGCCGATGAGGCCATCGAGCGACAACCCGTGTGAGAACCCCGCGCGATCGAGCATGTAGACGAGGTCATCGGTGGGGATGTTGCCCGTGGCAGCGGGGGCGAACGGACACCCGCCGATGCCGCCGACCGAGGCATCGACCACCCGAACCCCGGACTGGATCGCGGCGTACGTGTTCGCGATGCCGGTGTTACGCGTGTCGTGGAAGTGGACACGCAGCGGCATGTCGCCGGTCATGGTCGCGATGGCGTCGATGCGTTCGGTCACGGCCCATGGATCGGCCACGCCGATGGTGTCGGCCACGGCGAGCTCGTCGACGCCGGTGGCGATGACGGCTTCGACGACACCGAGGAGCCCGGTGAGCGGAACCTCGCCCTCGAAGGGGCAGCCCCACGCCACCCCGATGGTCGCCGACACCGACGTGCCGCGTGCGTGTGCGGCGGCGACGGCATCACGGAGCACCGCGATGGACTCGGCGGTCGCGACGCCCTGGTTCTCCCGATTGAAGGTGTCGGTCGCCATGATCGGCATGTTGATCTCGTCGACGCGGGTCGCCAACGCCCGTTCGAATCCCCTGGCATTCATGACGAGGCCGATGTACGACACCCCTTCAACCGCATCGATACCCGCCATCACCGCTTCGGCGTCCGCCATCTGGGGCACATAGGTCGGGTGGGCGAACGACACGGCCTCGATGCGCCGCACGCCGGCACGCACGAGGTGATCGATCAGGTCGATCTTCTGGCGAGTCGTGAGAATCGTGTCCTCGTTCTGGAGGCCGTCGCGTGGGCCGACCTCGACGATCTCGATCGCGTCGCGGGTTGGGGAGGCGTTCACGTGGAGTGACGATACCGCGACCGGCGACGGCCGAGGGTCGTGCGTGGCCGCGAACGCCGGTACGATCCGACCCGACCAGCCACGAGGGGAGTTCGATGATCACGCCGCGTACGTTCACCGACATGATGGCCTCGCTCGCCGCATCGGTGACGATCGTCACGGTCGACGGAGCCGATGGCCCATCCGGGCTCACCGTCTCGGCGTTCACGTCGGTGTCGGCGGATCCGCCGATCGTCCTGGCATGCATCGACAGCCGTGCCGCCACCCTCGGCGTCCTCCACACATCCGAGGGCTTCACCGTCAACTTCCTTCCTCGCGGCGCCGAGGACATCGCCATGTTGTTCGCAACCAGGGACTCGGATCGATTCGGCACGACGAAATGGCACTCCGTGGACGTCGGTGGACCGGTCCTCGAGGATGCGTACGGCCACTTCGTGTGCCGGACCGTCGAGCGGCTCGAGATGGGCGATCATTGGGTGATCTTCGGCGAAGTGGTCTCGGCCGAACGTGACGAGGACCCCGTCGAGCCCCTCGTGTATCACGATCGGCGCTTCGTGGAGATAGTCGAAGGAGCCTTGAGCTTTGGGCTTTGGGCTATGAGTCTCGAGCTGTGAGGTCCGGGGCGGGTGCCACGTCTGGTAGGTCCAGGTCCCACAGGTCGTTCGCCATCGCCATGAGTTGGACGGCGCGGGGTGCGAGCGAGGGGCCCACGGGGATCCCATCCGGGTCGAGGGTCACCTGGACCAGGGATCCGAAGGTCGTCGGACCGAGCGCCATGCGCCCGTTGGCCCCATCGGGGTCGGTCGTAACGGCGACGCCGTCATCGGTGAATCGGAACCAGGCCTCGGCGGGTTCGGCTGCCCGTGTCGTGGTGAACATCATGCCCCCGCCACGTCGGTGGGCGACGGCGTCGACGACATGGTTCTCGAGGTCGCGTGCTGCGACGGTGAGGTCGTCCTCGAGCATCATGCGTTCCATCGGGCCCAGGGGAACGTCGGCCGTACGACCCTGGATCATGTGGCCAAGCGTCAGCCGGGGATTCAGCTCGGTGGGGCGGAATCCGTCGACGGTCGCGACGCCATCGATGCCGAAGCCGCCGATGTAGCCGAGCTGATCGGCGAGCATCGCACCGACCGAGCGCGCAGCGGCACGCATGTCATCCGCCATGGTGTCAGGGGGGGTCCAGAAGTTCGCACCCTGTGCGTAGACGAACCCCGGCGGTTGGGGCCGCCGCAGGATGAACAGCTCCAAGGGAAGGAACACCGCGACGCCGTCGCGGGTCACGAAGCCGTGGATCGAACACGGTATGCCGTCGAGGAACGGCATGACCCTGACCTGATCGGCACGGGTTGCGAACCACGCCTCCACCTCCTCCGGGTCGATGTCGGGCGGGACCCAACGGGTGTACTCGCCTCCTCCGTGCCACCCCGTTCGGTTGTCGGCCACCCACACCGTGCCGGCCGAGGACCCGAGGGTGGCGGCCGCGTGCCGGGCGTCCGAGACCGGGACCACCGCGGAGGGGGCACGCCTCACGCCGGCATCGTCCCAGAGCGCGTCGACGGTGATCTTGTCCTCGAGTTGGCGCCACGCGAGCCGACGACGTCCGTACACGGCGCGCCCGGCGAGCCGCTGTTCGCGTGAGAACCCCTGTCCGAGGACCCTGGCGCTCCCGTCGGGGTCGAAGGCGTCGACGGCTGCCAAGAGGTCCGCTGATGGTTGTTCGATGGATGCGAGGAACTCGCGGATTCCGCCCATCAGGGTGTCACCGGACGCCCGTGTGTAGTGGAAGCGGTCGGCGTCCGGGAGCTCCCCGACGCCCTCGATGCCCGCAACGATCATGACTGCCGTGGGCTCGTCCTCACGGAGGCGTTCGACCATGTCGTGAGCAGCAGCCGCTGCATCCGCGGCGATGATCCACCTGCGCCCACGGTGGAGCTCGGAGACTGCGTGCCTGATCGCCTCGAGATCCATCGCGGTCATGCTACGGCACCGGTCCCCAGGCGTACCAGTGCCCGCTCAGGGTGCCCTCTCAGGCGCCGCCCTTGCCGAGGTTGATCCAGGTCGTCTTCGTGTTCGTGTACTTGTCGATCGCCTGGAGGGACTTGTCCTTCCCCCCGAATCCCGACTCCTTGTATCCGCCGAATGGCGCCACGATGCCCGAGGTGTCGAAGTTGTTGATCCAGACCGTGCCAGCTTCGAGACGGGCCGCCATGGTGTGGGCGCGTGCGAGATTCGATGTCCACACGGCCGCCGACAATCCGTACGAGGTGTCGTTGGCGATCGCCAGGGCCTCGTCGTCGCCATCGAACGGGATGATGCCCAACACGGGTCCGAAGATCTCGTCGCGTGCGATCGCCATGTCGTTGCGCACATCGGCGAACACCGTGGGCTCCACGAAGTATCCGCCAGTGTCGGTGAGTGCCCGGTTCCCCCCGGCGACGAGGGTCGCTCCTTCGGACGATCCGAGCTCGATGTAGCGCGTCACGCGTGCGAGGGCCTCGGCATCGACGAGGGGACCTGCCTTCGTCGCAGGGTCGAGCGGATCGCCCGGCATCCACGACGCCGACAAGTCGGCCACCCGGGCCACCACCTCGTCGTAGATCGACCGTTCGACCATCAGCCGGGATCCCGCGATGCACATCTCCCCGGTGTTCCAGAAGATCGAGAACCCGATGGCACCGATCGCAAAGTCGAGGTCCGGTGCGTCGGCGAAGATGATGTTGGGTGTCTTCCCACCGGTCTCGGCCGACACGCGTTTCATGTTGGATTCGCCTGCGTAGACGAGGAAGCGCTTCCCTATCTCCGTCGACCCGGTGAACGCCACGGCATCCACGTCGCCGTGGCGACCGAGCGCCTGGCCGGCCGTCTCCCCGAATCCGGGGACCACGTTGAGTACGCCGGGGGGGATCCCGGCCTCGAGGGCGAGCTCACCGATGGCGAGTGCGCTGAGGGGGGACTGTTCGGCGGGCTTGTGGACGACTGAGTTGCCTGCAACGAGGGCCGGGGCGAGCTTCCATGCGCTGATCATGAGCGGGAAGTTCCACGGTGTGACCGCTCCGACGACCCCCACGGGTTCCCGTGTGATCAAGCCGAGCGCATCCGGACCTGTCGGGGCCAGATCGGCGTAGACCTTGTCCGCGGCCTCGCCGTACCACCGGAACGTGGTCGACGCCTGTGCAACGTCGACCCGACGCGAATACCGCACCGGCTTCCCGACGTCGAGGGTCTCGAGCAGTTGGAGCCGCTCGGCGTTCGCGTCGATGAGGTCGGCAAGGCGTACCAGGGCTTCGCCGCGTTCGCGAGGGCTTCGACGGGCCCACCGTCCGTCTGCGAACGCGCTCCGTGCTGCGGCGACGGCCCGGTCCACGTCGTCGGCGTCGGCTCGGGCGATCTCGGTGATGACATCACCGGTAGCCGGGTTGATGGTGTCGAATCGTTCCCCGGATGTCGCCTCCGACCACTCTCCGTCGATCAGGAGGTCGTTGCGGGGAGCGATGGTCGATGCCTGGTGCTGCCAGTGTTCGAGCGTCGTCATGTCATGTCCTCGTCTCGGTGATGCGGTGCCATCGGAGGTGGATCGTCGCCGACCTGGCGTTCCCGACCCCGAGATCGGACAGCTCGAGATCGACACTCCCGTCGTCGTTCGTGATCCACTCGATGTGCCTGATCTGGGTGCCCCCGACCCAGTCGGGGAAGAGGCTGAGGTCGACGTGGTGATGGACCTGGTCCCCGACGACCTCGAAGTCCCCGGCGTAGGACAGGTAGCCGGCAGCGGCGGACGCACGCTCCATGGCTGTCGCCTCGTTGAAGCTGCGGGTGCCGATCGTCGGTCGATCGGCCTTCATGAGGGTCGCAACCATCCTGCCCTCGTCCGTGTAGGTGATGACGCCGGTAGCCCTGCCGCCGAATGGGCGGGTCTCTCGACCGCCGTTCAATCGAACGGTCCAATCGACGAGCTTCCAGGTGCCAACGAGATCGTGCGCGCTCATACGTTCCTTCCCTCGCCCCGATGGGACACCGAGCCTAGATCGTCCGTCGGTCGTCAGCCCGGAGGCTCACCTACCATCGCACCGTTCCATGGCGCGTCGTCGGAGGCGAAGTGAACGCACGGGCCCTGTTCCTCATCGTCGCAGCATTCGTGCTGGGTGCCGTCGCGGCAGGCAGCATCGGCGTGCGGGTCATCCGCGAGGTCCGAACCGACGAGGAGGCGACCTCGCTGCCGACGACGTCGATCACCGTGCAGCCTCCTTCACCGACCACCTACCAGGTCGATGCCAATGAGACCCTGATCGCTTCCACGGCGCTCGTGCCCACGGCGCTCGAGATCACGCCGACCGAGGTGGCGATCGGTTACGACCTCACCACGTTGGCTCCCTACGGCGGGCTCGAGCCCATCGAGTTCTTCTCGGGCTTCGGCCAGACGACCGTCATCGAGTTTGCCGACATCGACCACGTGTACCCGCGGGCGTGGGTGCTCGAGACCACGAAGGGAACCTTCCCCGGCGGGCCGGCAAATCCCAGCGTGCGGGTCGCGAGATTCGCGGTCGACGAGGAGATCACCGCTGAGGACGTCCTCGGCGCCAGGATCACGGATGTGCGGGCCCCCTTCCCCCTC
The DNA here is from genome assembly GCA_963759175.1 of uncultured Acidimicrobiia bacterium. GTDB lineage: Bacteria > Actinomycetota > Acidimicrobiia > Spongiisociales > UBA5794 > SZUA-442. Next base: position 251,724 of record CAVWXP010000007.1, on the reverse strand, counting down.
CGCGTACCGTTCACCCTCTCGGAGGCCGAACCGCGTGCAACCATCACTCCGGGCGTCACCGTCGAACTGCTCAACGTCTCGGACCAGGGCTCGTCGTTCATCGTCCAGGTTGCCATCACCACCGAGGACCCCGAGACCGAGTTCTTCTTCGTTCGAGGCGATGGTCCCGGCTGGCGATCCGCGTTCTTCGAAGCCGAGGGCAGGCCACGGGTCAACCTCACCTGGGTAGGCGGCGACCTTCCGGCGGACATCCCCCTCTTGGCCGAGGGCACGGTGCTGAGGCGCCTCGACGGCGACCATGTCGTGTCGTTGGATGGCATCCGATGAGCGATCGCGATCCGGGTCAGGAAGCCAAGGACTACCGGAACCTGCTCCGGTCGCCCTACGACCCCGATCCCGGGGACGACGATCGCCCGGAGGGCGAATCCGACCTGCCGTGGGTACCGGCCGTGGTGTCCGCGACCCTCGGCGCCCTCGTGGTCGGCGTGTTCGTCGTGTTCGCCGTGGCGACGGGTCCCGACGCTCCCGAGGAGGTCACGACATCGACCACGCTCGCAGCGTCGACCGCACCGGAGCAGGGCACGGATCCACCGCCATCGTTCGTCGCGGTCACCGAGGACGTGGCGGCGACGGTCACCGGCGTCTCCGATACCGAGCGCGGATCGGTGGCCACAGTGGTCACGGCCGTCGACGCCGGGGTCGATCCCGCGGCCGTTCCACCGCTCGACGTCGCATACTGGGCGCTGGCCCAACCCGAGGGTGAGCAACCGATGCGCGGCCAGTACTCGGAGAAGGAGGCCATCGGCAACATCACGGTGGAGTTCCCCCAGGGACCGGTCGCCGAGGATCGGGCACTGGTGCCGTACGTGGCCGTCGGGGAGCCGATCACCGAGGCGTTCACGTTCGAGCTCGATGCCGCCGTGCCCCAGACCGTCGAGGGGCAGCGACTCGAACTCTCCACCGGCGATGTCGTGGTCATCGACGGATTGACGATGGGTGACGGATGGGGTTGGCTGGATTGGTCGACGGAGCGTTCGGCCGTCGCAAAGGTCGATGCCATCGTCACGTTCGTGGGCACCGACGACCCGGGAACCGAGGACGTCGTCGACCCCACCCAGCTCCTGTCACCGCACCTCGTGCCCCTGCGTCCGGGGACGGGTGTGCCGCCACTCGCACCGCTCTACGGATTCACGGGATCGGACCGTCTCGCCCGATTCGCCGAGCCCCTCAGTACGAGCAACGCACCGACGGCGATCACGGTCGAGTTCCGGGTCACGGTCCCCGCAGATATCGCACGGGGTACCGAGATCCCCCTTCCCCCGGCGGGCTGATCGCCTCGGTAGGCTGGCATCGCCATGCAACTCCATGACCACACCACGAGCGAAGCCGAGGAGATGTACATCATCACGGTCGCCCGGGCCATCGAGGATGGCGAGGGCCCGCCCGTGTCGATGTCGACGGTGGCCCGGACCCTCGAGGTGTCCTCGGTGTCGGCGAACCAGATGGTGCGCAAGCTCGAAGGGCTGGGCCTCGTCACCTACACCCCCTACAAGGGCGTCGACCTCACCGATACGGGGGCAGAGCTGGCGAACACCGTGTTGCGCAGTCGGCGGTTGTGGGGCGTGTTCCTTGCCGAGCACCTCGGGCTGTCACCTCGACAGGCCGACGAGGTCGCATGTGAGATGGAGCACGTGACGCCAGCCGAGGTCGCCGATCGGTTGAGTGCCTTCCTCGGCGATCCGACCACCGGTCCGGAGGGTCGATCGATTCCCCGGTCCCGCGGTGCAGTCCCTGCTCCCGAGCGACACCTCGGTGATGTGGGTGCGGGAGCCTCGGCGACGATCGAGCGGATCAGCCCTGCGTATGCGACGTTCCTCGAGGCCCAGGGCGTGGCCGAGGGCATCGTGGTCCAGGTGCTCGGGACGGGGTCCGACGGTTCCGTGCTCGTCGAGGGTCCGTCCGGACCGGTTCACCTCACCAGTTCCGTCGCTCGCGCCGTCGCCATCGCCTCCTGACCCCCGGATCACAGCGCCGCCTGAGCGCGTAGGCTGCATCCCGATACCCAGGGAAGGATGCCCGTGTTCGATGTCGCCGATCTCGCCGTCCAAGGAGCCGTCGACGCAGGGGCAACGTACAGCGACGCACGGGTCGTGGCGCAGCGCGCAGAGACCATCAACGTGCGGAACCAGAACCTCGAGCAGTACGACCTCTCCGAGAGCGCCGGCGTCGGCGTCCGGGCACTCATCGGATCGTCATGGGGGTTCGCCGCCACCGCGGACATGGGGTCGGCAGCGGTCCGCAGAGCGGGCGAGCAGGCCGCAGCCATAGCCAAGGCCTCGGCACTCGTCCCCGGTCCTCCCATGGACTTCGCCGACGTACCGGTCCATCAGGCCTCGTGGTCGACACCGGTCGTCGAGGATCCGTTCACCGTGCCGACGAGCGACAAGGTGGATCTGCTCGTCGGCGTCACCGGCACCATGCAGGCGGTCGAGGGCGTCGCCGTGGCCACAGGGAACCTCACCTTCTGGGAGACCGAGAAGTGGTTCGTGTCATCACAGGGACACCGTATCCATCAGCGCATCGTCGAATCGGGCGGGGGTTTCGACGCCACGGCCATCGGCGAGACCGAGACGCAACGGCGTTCGTATCCGCAGAGCTTCGGGCAGTTCGAGACCGGAGGCTTCGAGGTCGTTCGGGCGTGGCGGTTCGCCGACAACGCCCAACGCATCGCCGAGGAAGCAGTCGCCCTGTTGACGGCCGACGAGATGGACGAGCGGGAGACGAACCTCATCCTCGAGGGATCCCAGTTGGCGCTCCAGATCCACGAATCGGTCGGCCACGCGATCGAGCTGGACCGGATCCTCGGTTGGGAGGCGGCGTTCGCAGGTACGAGCCACCTCGAGCTGCCGGAACTGCATCGGCACCGGTACGGGTCCGCGTTGATGAACATCACCGCCGACGCAACCCTGCCCGGTGCGCTCGGATCGTTCGGATACGACGACGAGGGGACCCCAGCGCAACGTGTCGACATCGTCAAGGACGGACGATGGGTCGGTGTGTTGTCCGGTCGTGACTCGGCGGCGCTCGCAGGGCTCCCACCGGGCGGCATGGTGCGCGCCGACGGGTTCAATCGACTGCCGATGGTCCGCATGACCAACGTCGGACTGCTTCCGGGCGAGGGAACCCTCGACGACATCATCGCCGACACCGACGACGGTGTGTACATGGCGACGAACCGATCGTGGTCCATCGATGATCGCCGCCTGAACTTCCAGTTCGGGTGCGAGATCGCCTGGGAGGTCAAGAACGGCCGGCTCGGACGGATGCTCAAGAACCCCACCTACACCGGGATCACACCGCTGTTCTGGGGATCGTTGGATCGCCTGGCTGGCGAGGACGCATGGGTCCACTGGGGAACACCGAATTGTGGCAAGGGCCAACCGATGCAGGTGGCGCATACGGGCCACAGTGCCTCGCCGGGCCGGTTCAGCGACGTACGCGTGGGGGTGCGGGGATGAGGAAGCACATCGAACTCGCCGAGGCGACCCTCGATCTCGTGGACGGCCGGGCCGATGCGGAGGTCTCCACCGATGTCGGCACGACGGCGCTCACCCGATTCGCCAACTCCTTCATCCACCAGAACGTCTCGGAGGAGGCGACGAACGTGAACCTGCGTGTCGCCACCGCCGAGGGAAGGGTGGCTTCGAGCACCTCGACGGCCTCAGACATCGATGACCTCCGACGCTTCGTGGATGCGACGATCGCCGCAGCCGGGCTCCAACCGGTCGACGGCGAATGGCGAGGCCTGGGAGGTCCGGTCGATGGCACCCCGGTCGACCACTGGGACCCGGCCACGGCCGATGCCGACCCTATGGCCAGGGCAGGTGCCGTGCGAGCCTTCGTCGATGCCGGCGCGGGCCTCAGCGCCGCCGGCTACTGCCAAACGGAGGCTCGCCACACCGCCTATGCCAACACCGAAGGGCGTTCGGCATCGGGGCGCTACACCACCGCGATCGTCGACGGTATCCAGCAGACGGGCGAGTCTGCAGGATCCGCCCACGGGGCAGGGCAGTCGCTCGCTTCCATCGATGCCGGTGCGCTCGGGGCTCGGGCTGCGGCGACCGCCGAGGCCGGTCGGGGAGCCTTCGACACGAAGCCCGGCGACTACCAGGTGGTGTTGTCGCCCGAGTGCGTCGCAACGATCGCGGTGTTCCTGTCGGTGTACGGCTTCAACGCGAAGATGCATGCCGAAGGGATGTCGTTCGTCGATGTCGGGGCGACCCAATTCGATTCCCTGATCGACATCTGGGACGACGCGACGGACCCCGGGGGGCTCTTCGTGGGCTTCGACGCAGAGGGTTCGCCGAAGCCACGGTTGGACCTCGTCCGCAGCGGTGTCAGCAGTGGGCTGTTCCACAACCGGCGCACGGCAGGTGCCGCAGGGACCGTATCGACAGGGCATGCGATGGTCGGTGCCGAGATGTGGGGACCGGTCGGATGGAACACCTTCGTCGGTGGTGGCGCAGCGTCCGTCGATGCCATGATCGCCGGTGTCGATCGCGGTATCTACGTGACGGCGTTCAACTACTGCCGGGTCCTCGATCCCAAGTCCCTCGTGGTGACGGGACTGACGAGGAACGGGACCTTCCTCATCGAGAACGGATCGATCACCGAACCGGTGACGAACCTGCGGTTCACCCAGTCGTTCGCCGCCGCGCTCGCCCCGGGGGCGGTCGTTGCCACGGGCGACGATGCACGTTTCGCCGATTCCGAATTCGGTCCGGCGATGGTCCATGCCCCGTCGATGCACCTCGCATCGTGGAACTTCACCGGTGGGGCTGGTGGATGATGGGGATCCTCGGCAACGACATCGCTGCAGCCATCTTCACCGACCGGGACGTCGCCGATGAGGCATGGGGCCTCCTCGCCGACGCCGACATCCCGGCGACGATCGTGACGGACCCCGGCATGCTCGGCGCCTACAGCGTCCAGGTGATGGTGGACCGCTCCGACCTCGAAGCGGCGCAGGTGGTCCTTGCGCCACTGGTGCGGCGCCGTCGCTGACCGGTCGTCGTGATCAGGTGAAGGCCGGGGGCGCCCCGTCCCAGCGTGCGCTGCCGAAGCCCACGATCGCGTAGAAGATGAACGGCAGGAAGATGAGGCCGACCGCGTACCACGGCGACTTCCCGAAGCCCTTCGAGACCTCGATCGCCACGATCACGTGGACCACGAACCCGACGATCGGGATCAGGTACAGCACGACCCACCAACCGGGCTTACCGGCCATCTTGACGAGGACATAGAGGTTGAGGATCGGGATGATGCCCATCCAGCCGGGGTTGCCAGCCTTCTCGAAGACGCCGTAGAGCACGACGAACCACAGGACGAGGGCGATGATGGCGCCGTAGTATGTACATGTCGATCCTTCTGTCGGTGGTCGGCCGTACCGTAGCCCCCACCAGATGGGACATGGCGCCTTGTTCGCCACCCGTCAGTGCCGACGACCTCGACACGATGATGCCCCGCGTCCCGGCGGGGCATCATCGCATGCTTGGTGACCGCTCTCGGGCGGTCGGTCCCGTCAGGAGGCTTCGCCGTCCGCAGGGGAATCGTTGGCGGTCTCGGCCTCGCCGATCTCTTCACGGATGGCATCCATGTCGAGGGCTGTGATCTGGGAGATCAGGTCGTCGAGGGCATCCTCGGGGAGGGCGCCCGGCTGGCTGAAGACACCGATTTGGTCACGGAAGGCCACCAGCGTGGGGATCGAGCGGATCCCGAACCCAGCGGCGAGTTCCTGTTCGAGTTCCGTGTCGACCTTGGCGAAGGCGATCGAGAGGTCGCTGTCTGCGTACTTCTCCGACACCTTCTCGTAGGTCGGAGCGAACATCTTGCAGGGGCCGCACCAGTCGGCCCAGAAGTCGATCAACACGATGTCGTTGTTCTCGATCGTCTCGTGGATCGTTTCCTTGGTGATGTCGATGGTTGGCATGATGAATCTGACTCCGTTGTGCGCTGATTTCCGATGGTACGAACGCACGTCGGTATCCGGGTATTCCGCGACGAAGGCAGCCGGACGCCGGTCCGTACACTGCTCGCCGTGGACACACCCCAGACGCTCATCGACCTCGATGCGGTATCCGTGCGCGCCGGATCGGTCCACATCCTGCGCGATGTCGCATTGGAGGTCAACGCCGGTGAGGCGGTCGGCGTGTTCGGGGCCAACGGCGCAGGCAAGACCACGTTGTTGCGCCTGCTCGCCACCCTCGTACCCCCATCGGCGGGTACGGCGACGATCCTCGGTGCCCGCCTCGATCGCGAGGAGCGTTACGACGTTCGGCCGCGGATCGGTTACGTCGGCCACGTGCCAGGCCTGTATCCCGAGATGACCCTCGCCGAGAACCTGGCATTCACGGCAGACGCCAGGGGCATCGACCGGGAGGCCAGCCGCGACGCCCTCGAGCGTGTCGGCCTCGGCGGGGCCGCGGACCGCCTCGCGGACCGATGCAGTCATGGCATGCAGCGACGGGCCGAGTTCGCCAGGGTGCTGATGACCCAACCCGACCTCTTGCTCCTCGACGAACCCCATTCGGCGCTCGATGGCGATGCGGTCGACCTCGTCGAGGCCCTCGTCGCCCGGACGTCGTCCAACGGCGGAGCCGCGATCCTGGTGTCGCACGACCGACGCCGCGTCGCCTCCATGGCAACGCGGACCGTCGAGATCGCCCAGGGGACGATCACATGATCGGCTTCCGGGCACAGGTGGCGGCGATCGCACGAAGGGATCTGCGTCGTGAGCGGCGTACCGGCGAGGTCGTGTGGGTGACCCTCCCGTTCGGTGCCATCGCGCTCTTGCTGGTGCCGCTGGCGATCGGTACCGATGCACCCATGCTCCAACGCATCGGTCCAGGGCTCTTCTGGGTCGTGGTCATGCTGTTCGGGGTGCTCATCTCGGTCCGTCAGACGAACGCCGAGACCACCGCACAACGGGACCAGGTGGCGCTCACCGGGCTCGATCCCGCGGCGATCTACGTGGGCAGGGCGGCAGCCAGCTTCGTGCTGTTGGTCGTGTTCCAGGCCGTCCTCGGGGTCGTGACCCTCGTCCTGTACGACGTTCCCGTCGAGGGCCTCGTGCTCCTCCCCGTCACCTTCCTGGTCGTCGGCGCAGGGCTCGCACTCCTCGGAACCCTCGCTGCAGGCATCGTCTCGACGGGTACGAACGCCACGGCTCTGGTGCCGCTTCTGGTGGCTCCGTTGTCGATTCCGCTGCTCATCGGGGCGACACAGGCCCTGGAAGCCTTACGACTCGGTCGCAGTAGCCTTACCTGGGTATTGATGATGATCGTCACCGTGCTCGTGCTGGCGATCGCAGGAGTGCTTTCTGCCCGACCGCTCCAGGAGACCGGATGACCGACCGGCCACAGTCGACGACAACCGTTTGGCCCTGGATCGCCATGGCCGTGGCCGGGCTGATCACGTTCGTCGCCTCCATGACCGTGAGTCCCGACGCCATCCAGGGGCAGCTGTCACGGATCATGTACGTCCATGTGCCATCGGCGTGGCTCGCCTACTTGGCGTTCGCCGTGACGATGGCGGCATCGGCGATGTACCTGTGGAAGCGGGACCTCGCGTGGGACCGCCGTGCGCACGCCTCGGCCGAGATCGGCGTGGTGTTCACCGCCATGGCCATCGGACTCGGGATGACGTGGGCCAAACCGACCTGGGGCGTGTGGTGGACGTGGGATGCGCGCCTGACGCTGACGGCCATCATGTTCTTCGTCTACCTCGGGTACCTGGCCCTCCGGCGGACCACCGATGACCTCCATGCGAGGGCCCGTCGTTCGGCGATCCTCGGGGTCCTCGCCGTCGTCCAGATCCCCCTCGTCCACTTCTCCGTGATCTGGTGGCGCACGCTGCACCAGCCGCCCTCGGTGTTCGAGCCCGCCTCGCCTGACATCGACACGCCGATGCTCGCCACGCTGCTGCTCGCTGTTGCGATGTTCACCGTGATGTACGTCGCGATGATGGTCAAACGGGTCGAGTTGGCCAGGCTCGAGGACGAGATCCTCGTGAGCGAACAGGTCGACGACTCGGTCGTCGCCGGGGAAGCCGTCACGGCGCCGTCACTCGACGGAGGTGTGGCATGATCGCCCAGCTCACCTCGATGACCAGCGCCGAGCAGTGGAACTGGGTCCTGATGGCATATGGCATCGCATACTTCGCACTCGTCGCGTTCGCTTCATCCATCGCCGTGCGCATCACCCGGGCGCGGCGCAGGCTGGAGGAGTCCTCGTGATCCGCTACGCCAAGTTCGTGATTCCCGCCCTCGCCCTGGCAGCCATCCTCGTCGTGCTCATGGTCAACCTGAGCTCGGCGCTCGTGTACTTCAACACACCGTCCGAGGTCTCCCAGCGGGAAGCGAGCGACGAGCGCCTGCGTCTCGGTGGCAGGGTCGTTCCGGGTTCGGTCGTCGTCGGCGACGGAACGGTCGCCTTCGACGTGGAGGACTGTGACTTCTCGGTGGCGGTCGTGCACACCGGTGTTCCCCCGCAGCTCTTCCAGGAGGGCATCGGCGTCGTCCTCGAGGGTGCATGGACAGGCGTGGCCTTCACATCGGACACCATGCTCGTCAAGCACGATGAGCAGTATCGATCCGATTATGAGGACTACGACGAGGACAAGCACGCCTGTTCCACAGCGTGATCGCGCTCGCAGGCAACGTCGCTGTCCTGGTGGCGCTCGGTGCAGCCGTCGCGATCGTCGTCCAGGGCATCCGACACTCGACGACCGGTGATGCCGCTGCGCTGACGGTGCCTGTCGGTGTGTTCGCCGTAGCGGCACTCACGGCGTTCGTGCTGCTCGAGGTCGCGATCATCACCCACGACTTCTCCATCGCGTATGTCGCGAACAACACGGCCACGACGACTCCGGTGGTGTTCCTGTTCGCCGCCGGATGGGCGGCCCTCGAGGGATCGATCGTGCTGTGGGGGCTGATGCTCGCCCTGTTCACGTTCCTCGTGTGGCGCAGGCTCGGCGACGATGACGGCCTCGGCGTGCTCGCCCTCGCTGTCATGGGGGCTGTGTCCGTGTTCTGGTTCGGCTTGATGGCCACGGTCGGCAACCCGTTCGCCGTGTGCACACAGGTCGTCGACGGGTTCTGTGCCGACACGTCGTGGTGGCCGCTCGCCGAGAGCGTCGCTCCGATCGACGGCCGCGGCCCCAATCCGCTCCTCCAGAACCACATCCTCATGGCGATCCACCCTCCGATGCTCTACGTCGGCTACGTCGGGTTGACCGTCCCGTTCGCCTTCGCCATATCCGCCCTCGTCCGCCGCGACGTCGGACGGGCGTGGCTCGACCGGACGCACCGCTGGACCCTGGTCGCGTGGATCTTCCTGACCTTCGGCATCATCCTCGGTGGTTGGTGGAGCTACGAGGTGCTCGGCTGGGGCGGCTACTGGGCATGGGATCCCGTCGAGAACGCCGCATTCCTGCCGTGGCTCACCGCGACCGCGTTCATCCATTCCGCGGTCGTGCAGCGCCGCCGCGGCATGCTCCAGGCGTGGAACTTCATCCTCGTGATCGCCACGTTCGCCTTCACGATCTTCGGTACGTTCCTCACCCGATCGGGGGTCATCGCATCGGTGCATGCGTTCACCCAATCGACCGTCGGACCCGTGCTCCTCACGTTCCTCGGCGTCGTCGTCATCGGCTCGCTCTGGCTCTTCGCCGTACGGGCCCGCGACGTCGCGCAGGCCCCTCGACTCGATTCGTTGTCATCACGCGAGGGCTTCATCCTCGCAAACAACCTCCTGCTGACGGTGTTCGCCTTCGCCGTGCTCTTCGGCACGATGTACCCGATGATCGTCGAAGCCATGTCGGGCTCTGAGGTCGCCGTGGGCAGGCCGTTCTTCGATCGTGCCGCTGTTCCGCTGTCCCTCCTGCTGCTCCTGTTCATCGGCTTCGGCGCCGTCGCGCCGTGGCGGGTGGCGACCGCCAGCGTCCTGTGGAGGCGGCTCCGCTGGGCGATGGTTGCCGGCCTCGCGGCGGCTGCCGGTGCCGTCCTCGTCGGGGTCGACTCGGGGCCCGTGGTCCTCACGATCGGACTCGCGTTCTTCGTCATGGCAGCCATCGCGATCCGGTTCATCGAGGTGGTCGGTGCCCGTCCGGAGGGGCCACTCGCCGCCAGCCGCAAGGTGGTCGGCAACGATCCGGGGTACTGGGGAGGTCAGGTCGCCCACATCGGTATCGCGCTGATGGCCATCAGCCTCGCCACCACGAACGGACTCGCCGTTCGCGAGACGGTGACGATCGAACAGGGCGGCACCGCGGTCGTTGCCGGGTACTGCATCCGCTACGTGGAACCCTTCTCGTTCACCGAGCCCAACCGTGAGGTTTCCGGTGTCACCGTCGAGGTCCTGGATGCATCGTGCACGAATGTCCTCAAGGAGCTCGCTCCGAGGATCAACTCCTATGCCGGCACGTCCCAGCCGATCGGCACACCCTCGGTGTGGACCGGGTTCCGCGACGACGTCTACATCGGCATTGCGGGTGGTTCGGCCACGTCCGTCGACCTCAACGTGTTCATCTTCCCGTTCCAGTGGCTGTTGTGGTTCGGGGGCATCGTCGTGGTCGCCGGGGGATTCCTCGCGACACGTCGGAAACCATCGCACCCGGTTCGAACGTCCCAGGACCAGACCCCGACCGAGACAGGACCGCCTCGTGTCTGACCGCATCAAGACGTTCATCGCCATCGCCATCTCGCTCGCGGCGCTCGTCGTGATCGTCGTCGGTCTCGGCTCCGGACCATCCGTCGAGCCAAGCGCCGAGGACCGCATCGCGGCCCTGTCGTCATCCATCAAGTGTCCGTTCTGCAACGGTGAGTCGCTGGCCGACTCGGGTTCGGGCGTAGCCGCCGACTATCGAAGCCTCATCGCCGAACGGGTTGCCGCCGGGTACAGCGACGCGGAGATCCGCCAGGAGTTCGCTGACAACTTCGGCGACTCGTTCATCCTCGACACATCGACGACGCGGTGGTCGATCCTCCTGTGGATCGCACCCATCGTGGTGTTGGTGGCGGGCGTCGGCGTGATCGTGGCCATGCGCCGCGCCGCCAGGGACGAGGAGATGGTGTCGTGACCGACCTCCGCCGCATCGATGAGGAGATCGAGCTCGTCCGCGACGAGATCGCAGACATCGAGCGCCAAGTCGCGGCCGGGGACATCGATGCGGCAACGGCAACCTCGCTGCGCGAACGGTCCACGACACGATTGGCCGGGCTCGAGCGCCAACGATCGTCGAAGGCCGCCGCACACGACGGAGCCGCGGGCAAGACACAGGATTCCGGAGCCCCCGAATCCCCGATGCCCGATCCGAGCGCCCGGTCGCGCGTGTCTGGTCGTGCAATCGTCGGCGCCGCCATTGTCGGCATCGCCATCACGGCTATCGCCGTGTTCGCCGTGACCTCCCTCGACGACGGCGCCTCGGCAGGGGCCGAGGGGGTCGTCGGTGACGTCGTCGCCGGTCAGGGAGGTGTCGACCTGTCCGAGATCACGAACGAGCAGATGGAAGAGGTCGTCGCCCAGAATCCCGATGTGATCGGCATGCGCTTGGCCCTTGCTCGGCGGTATTTCGAGGAGGGCACGTTCGACAGGGCGCTCGACCACTACTTCGAGATCCTCGATCGCGAGCAGCATCCCGAGGCATTGGCGAACGTCGGTTGGATGACGTACCTGTCGCAACGCCCCGACGTCGCCGTCGGATATCTCGAAGCTGCGCTCGTTCGCCAGCCCGACTACCTGCCCGCCCAGTGGTTCATCTCCAACGTCTACGTCACGTTGGGGCGCGAGGCCGAAGCGGTTCCCTTCCTCGTCGGGATCATCGGCACCGCCGATGTGCCTGCCGAGATCCGGGAGTCGGCAACCACGCTCCTCGAACAGATCGAGGGATCCCCGTGACCGATACCGACGAACGGGTCGGGTCAGAGCCCCGCAACCAACGCGGATCGCGCCTCGTGTGGGGCGTGATCGCCGGCGTCCTCGCCTTCATGGTGGTCGCCGTGGTCTTCGCCGGACGGTTCGGCTCCGACCCCGGCTTGTCGTCGTCCCCGCTCATCGGCGAACCAGCGCCATCGGATCCGATCGCCCTCCAGGACGGATCGGGAACGGTGTCCGTGGCCGATCACCTCGGTGACATCGTCGTCGTGAACTTCTGGGCCTCGTGGTGCATCCCATGCCGCACCGAGTACCCGGCACTGATCCAGGCGGCTGATGACTACGCCGATTTCGGCACGACGTTCATCGCCGTCAACTACCAGGATGATCCGCTCCGAGCCGACGCCTTCATCGAGGAGCTGGGTAGCAGCGATGCGATGGTGTATGCGATCGACGAGGGCTCGTCGACGGCGTTCGACTGGGGGGTGCTCGGGCTCCCCGAGACGTTCTTCGTGGATCGCGACGGAGTGGTGGTCGGCAAGGTCTCGGGGCCCGTGTCGTACGCCCTCGTCACCCGAACCCTGGACCAGATCATCCTCGGTGAAGCCATAGGCGACATCACGACCGGCGACGTCGAGAACCGGTAGCCCCCGCGGGCGGGTGCCGCCTATGGCGTAGTCGGCTTGCCGATCTGCAGGTCGTGCATGAGGCGATCCGTGGCATCGGCGATCGACTGTACGGCTCGATCGAAGGCTTCCTGATTGTGCGGTGCGGGTGACGTGAAACCCGACACCTTGCGCACGTACTGGCGAGCTGCCTCCTCCATGGCCGGACGGTCGTCGATGACGGTTCCTGCGCGGAGTCGGTGGATGGATCTGCACATGGGCGTGGACGCTACACGACCCGAGTCCGACCGGCGAAAAGCGTCGCGGTCGTATTACCAACCGGGACACGGATCGATTGGAGCGCCATGGCAACGGAAGCCGACTACCGCCTACCCCGCACGGTGGTACCGAGCCACTACGACCTCGAGATCGCGCCTGATCTCGCAACCTCGCGATTCGTGGGGACGGTCGCCATCGACGTCACCGTCGCCGAACCGACCGAGACCGTGGTGCTCAATGCCGTGGATCTCGATATCGACGAGGCGGTCGTCGTCGTGGGCGAAGTCGTCCATCCGGCCACCGCCCTCATGGATGCCGAGCACGAACGTCTGGTCCTCTCGGTCACCGAGCCGCTCCCGGCAGGGTCGGCGCTGGTACGGATCCGGTTCACCGGGGTCCTGGGCGATCAGCTCCGCGGGTTCTACCGCTCCACCTACACCGACGACGACGGCGTCGACCACGTCCTCGCCACCACCCAGTTCGAGTCCACGGACGCACGGCGTGCCTTCCCGTGTTGGGACGAACCCGACCTCAAGGCGACCTTCGATGTCGCCCTGACGATCGATGAGGCCATCGAAGCCGTGTCGAACGCCCGCGAAGTGACACGTCGCTCCCTCGGCGACGGCACCAAGCGCATCGAGTTCGCACGGACGGCGGTGATGTCGACCTACCTCGTGGCGTTCGTCGTCGGGGAACTCGTCGCCACCGACCCCGTCGACGTCAAGGGTGTCCCCCTCAGGATCGTCACCCCTCCCGGTCAGCTCCACCTTGCGGACTTCGCGCTCGAGGCCGGCGCCTTCGCCCTCGCATACTTCGCCGAGTACTACGACGTGCCGTATCCCGGTGACAAGCTCGACATGGTCGCGGTCCCCGACTTCGGTTTCGGGGCGATGGAGAACCTCGGGTGCATCATCTACCGCGAGACCGCGCTGCTGTTGGACCCGACATCGGCCACGCGGGTCGAGTTGGCGAGGGTGGCATCGGTGATCGCCCACGAGATCGCCCACATGTGGTTCGGCGACCTCGTGACCATGAAGTGGTGGAACGGCGTGTGGCTCAACGAGGCGTTTGCGACCTTCGCCGAAGTGAAGTGCACCGACGCGTTCCGGCCCGAGTGGAACTACTGGCTCGACTTCGCCAACGACCGGGCGGCGAGCCAGGAGACCGATGCCCTCGCAGCAACACGACCCATCGAGTTCCCCGTGGCCTCGCCTGCCGACGCCGATGCGATGTTCGACGTCCTCACCTACGAGAAGGGGGCGGCGGTGCTGCGCATGCTGGAGGTGTACCTCTCCGAGGACGTCTTCCGGCGCGGCATCTCGCTGTACCTCCAGCGCCACTCCTTTGCGAACACCGACACCCCCGACCTCTGGCGTGCCCTCGAGGACGTATCGGGGGAGCCGGTCGGTGAGATCATGGACACGTGGATCTTCCAGGGCGGCTACCCGATCATCGACGCCGTTGATGTCGAGGGGGGAGTGAGCCTCCGCCAACGGCCGTTCCGCTTCCTCGGCGAGGGTGAGGGGTCATGGCAGATCCCCGTGCGATACCGCACCGGTGCATCGGTGCACCGGCTGGTGCTCGGCGACGAAACCGTCGTCCTCCCCGCCGACGACACCGTGGTGGCCAACGCCGGCGGTGAGGGCTTCTTCCGCGTGCGGTATGCGCCGGACCTGTTCGCCGATGTGACCTCGGCCATGCCCGACCTCGACCCCGTCGAGCGCTATGCCGTCGTCTCGGATGCCCTCGCGGGCATGCTTGCGGGCGACGTCGACGCCGCGGACTACCTGGCGCTGGTGGCGACCCTCGCAGACGAACCGGAGATCGACGTGTGGAAGGTCGCATTGGCGGGCGTCACCGAGCTCGATCGTGTGGTGTCCTCCGACGATCGTGATGCGCTCCGTGCTTTCGTTCGGACGCTCGTCGCACCCAGGGCCGACGACCTCGGGTGGGTGCCAGCGGACGGAGAGGACGATGCGACAGGTGCATTGCGCAACCTCGTCCTGCGCACCCTCGGCACCCTCGGCGACGACCCGGGGACCATACGCCTCGCACGTGAGGTCGACGGCGCCGAGGGTGAGGTCGATGCCGAGGTGGCCGATGCGTCGCTGTGGATCGTCGCCGCCCATGGCGACCTCGACGACCATCACCGGTTCCTCGCCCTGTCCGAGGCTGCCGAGACGCCCCAGCGGAAGGTCAAGTACCTGCGAGCGGCGGCGTCGGTGCCCCATCCCGAGGTGCCGGCGGCCATGTTCGAACGGATCCTCGATGGCCGCGTCCGCAGCCAGGACTCGTTCTGGCTCCTCGCGGTCATGCTCGGTCACCGCGAGAACGGCCCCGCGACGTGGAACCTGGTCATGGACCATTGGGACGCCGTCATGGAGGTGATGGCACCGGCGCACCGGTACCGGATGCTCGATTTCATCAAGTACCGATCCGAGCCCGAGGTGGCGTCGTCCATCGAGGCCTGGTTCGACGACCACACGATCGACGGGGCGGAGAAGGCGATCAGCCAGCGACTCGAGATGATCCGTGTGCGTGTTGGCTTGCGGGAACGCGAGAACGCACGACTCGGGGATGCCATCGCCACGGCAGGTCGCGGATGGAATCCCTAGCCTGAGAGCCATGGGAGATCCGCTCTGGCCTCGGGCGTCGGCGTGGCTCGCCGACGCATCCTCGGTCGAACAAGCCGACGTGGACGTGATCGGTGTGCCGAGTTCCGTGGCGTCGATCTCGGTCAGTGATGCCCGTTCGGCCCCTTCGGCCTTCCGGCTCGCCCTGGCGGGGTTCTCGACGTTCGACTCGGACCGCAACCTGGACCTCGGGGGCCTCGTCGTGGCCGACCACGGTGACGTCGTGCTCGACGACACCTCGATGGTCGCCAGCCAGCGTGACATCGCGGAGGCCGCACG
Source organism: uncultured Acidimicrobiia bacterium (assembly GCA_963759175.1). Classification (GTDB taxonomy): domain Bacteria; phylum Actinomycetota; class Acidimicrobiia; order Spongiisociales; family UBA5794; genus SZUA-442. The sequence continues at coordinate 235,998 of CAVWXP010000007.1, read as the reverse complement.
ATCGATCGAGACGACCGGCGTCCGCGCCTACATCGGCGGCGACAATGCCATCACCAGGCCGCTCGTGCGAGCCATGGACCGGGACCTCGCGAGCGTCGGTGTCATCACGCTCGACGCCCACCACGACGTACGGAGCCTCGATGAAGGTCCCACGAACGGGACGCCCATACGGGGATTGGTGGACGATGGGCTGCCTGGGCCCAACGTCGCGCAGATCGGCATCCACTCGTTTGCGAACTCGGCCGCGTATCGCGCCGTGTGTGAGGAACTCGGCATTGCGGTCTTCACGATGGACGACGTCGACCGTCGGGGCATCGGGGGCGTCGTCGACGCTGCCTTGTACCGCCTCAACCATGTCGACGTCATCTACGTCGACTTCGACATCGACGTCCTCGACCGTGCCTACGCCCCCGGGTGCCCCGGATCGCGTCCGGGGGGCATGACGCCCCGCCAACTCGGGAACGCTGCGTTCGCCCTCGGCCGGGACCAGCGCGTCGTCGCGGCCGACTTCGTCGAGGTCGATCCCGCACGGGACCGCGACGGTGCAACCATCCAGGCCATGGTGCACACGTTCTTGTCGTTCATGGCCGGTGTGGCAACCCGCAAGGAGGCACCGTGAGGGTCGTCATCGATGGTTCGCCGCTGACGATCGACGAGGTGGTCGCCGTCGCACACGGTCGGGCCGTCGCCGTGGCCGGGGGTGACCTTGCCGCTCGTATGGGTCCCGCAAGGGAACTCGTCGCCGATGTGATCGCCAGGGGCGAAACCGTGTACGGCATCACAACCGGTTTCGGCGCGTTGGCCAACACCCGGATCCCGCCGGAACGAGCCCGTGAGCTCCAGGTGGACCTCCTGCGGTCCCACGCAGCGGGCGTCGGTGCGCTCATGGACGAACCATCGGTGCGTGCAATGCTCGTGTGTCGCGCCCGGACCCTCGCCCAGGGTCACTCCGGTGTGCGGCCAGTCGTCGTCGAGTTCCTCCTTTCCATGCTCGAGCACGGCATCGTCCCAGCCGTCCCCGCCCAGGGATCCGTCGGTGCGTCAGGCGACCTGGCCCCGTTCGCCCACCTGGCGTTGCCCGTCATCGGCGAGGGTTGGGTCCTGTCCGACGACGGCAGCGTGATCGAGGCGTCGGTCGCACTCGAACGTGCCGGTATCGAACCGCTCGTCCTCGAACCCAAGGAAGGTCTCAGCCTCCTCAATGGGACCGAGGGCATGCTCGCCCAGGGATGCCTCGCCGTGCACCGAGCCGAGACGCTCGCCGATACGGCGGACGCGGCCTGTGCCCTCTCCGTCGAGGCGCTGATGGGTTCGTCACGTCCGTTCGATCCCCGCATCCACGCACTGCGCCCCCACGACGGGCAACGGATATCGGCGGCCCGCATCGCGGCCCTGCTCGAAGGATCACAGATCGACGCCTCCCACCACGACGACTTCACCCACAAGGTCCAGGATGCCTACAGCCTTCGATGCGCACCCCAGGTGCACGGCGCCGTGCGCGACACGATCGCGCACGCGCGCAACGTGCTGTCGATCGAGCTGGGGTCCGTGGTTGACAACCCGATCGTGTTCGCCGGCGATGGCGACGTCGTCTCCGGAGGCAACTTCCACGGCCAACCCCTCGCCTTCGTGCTCGACTTCCTCGCCATCGCGATCACGGAACTCGGGTCGATCTCCGAGCGGCGCACCGATCGGCTCCTCGATCCCGAACGGTCGTCGGGTCTCACGCCGTTCCTCGCCAATGAACCGGGCGTCGAGAGCGGATACATGCTGACCCAGTACACGGCTGCTGCGATCGTCGCCGAGAACCGCGTGCTGTCGCACCCGGCGAGCGTCGAATCGATCCCGACGTCGGGTCTCCAGGAGGACCACGTGTCGATGGGATGGGGCGCCGCACGCAAGCTGACGACGGTCATCGACAACACCGATCTCGTCCTCGCCGTCGAATTGATGTGCGCCGCCCAGGGGGTCGAGCAGCGTTCACCGGCACCGGCACCGGGTACCGCATCGATCCTCGCGACGGTCAGGTCCGTCTGCCCGCCCCTCGTCGCCGATCGACCCCCCGGTCCCGACATCGAGGCGATCGCCGACCTCGTCGCCGCCGGCGGGTTCTCGTCACCATCGAAGGAGCAGCGATGAGCGCCAACGACAACGAGTGGATGGACAAGCTGGCCGAGTCCGTCCAGCGAGCGACCGATGCCGTCACCGATGCATGGGAGCGGACGGCCGACCAGCGAGCCGATGTCGTCGACAAGGCCAAGTCGACGGCCACGAGCGCTGGAGCCGCCATCGATCGCGGCGTCGACGAGGCCGCGAAGGCCTATCGGGGGGAGGACCCCGGAGGTGACGCGGAATCCGATCTCGCGGCGTTCGCCTACGGCACCGGTCCTCGCACCGTCACCGCGCCGAGGGGCACCACCCTCCACACCAAGGGATGGCTCCAGGAGGCCGCGCTCAGGTGCCTGCTCAACAACCTCGACCCCGAGGTGGCCGAGATCCCGATGGACCTGGTCGTGTACGGCGGGCGGGGCAAGGCGGCCCGCACATGGGAGGCCTTCGACGCGATCGTCGCCGCATTGCGGGATCTCGAGTCCGACGAGACCCTGCTGGTCCAATCCGGCAAGCCGGTTGGTCGGTTCCGCACCCACGAGATGGCGCCACGGGTCCTGATCGCCAACTCCAACCTCGTACCCGAGTGGGCGACGTGGCAGCACTTCTGGGATCTCGAGGATGCCGGGCTGATGATGTACGGACAGATGACCGCCGGCTCATGGATCTACATCGGGACCCAGGGCATCCTCCAGGGCACGTACCAGACCTTCGCCGCGATCGCCGAGAAGCGGTTCTCTGGCACCCTGGCTGGAACGCTCACCCTCACCGCTGGACTCGGCGGCATGGGTGGCGCCCAGCCCCTCGCGGTCACCATGAACGGCGGCGTATGCCTTGCCGTCGACGTGGACCCCGACAGGATCGCAAAGCGACTCGACACCCGTTACGTCGACGAGTTGGCCCCCGACCTCGACGCCGCCGTCGAACGGGCGCTTGCGGCGCGGGCTGCCGGTGAGGCCGTGTCGATCGCCGTCGTCGGGAACGCAGCCGAGGTCTTCCCCGACCTCCTCACCCGCGGGATCGCCATCGACATCGTCACCGACCAGACGTCCGCCCATGACCCCCTCCACGGGTACGTCCCCGCAGGGATGACCCTGACCGAGGCGGCAGCCTTGCGTTCGGAGGATCCCGACACCTACATCGAGCGGTCCCGGGCCTCGATGGCCCGTCATTGCGAGGCGATGGTGGGATGGCAACAGGCCGGTGCCGAGGTCTTCGACTACGGCAACAACCTGCGCGGCGAAGCGTTGGCGGGTGGCTTCTCCGACGCGTTCTCGTACCCCGGTTTCGTGCCCGCCTACATCCGGGACCTGTTCTGTGAGGGGATGGGGCCGTTCCGATGGATCGCCTTGTCCGGTGACCCTGCCGACATCGCCGCCACTGACGATGCCCTCCGCGAGCTCTTCCCCGAGAACGAGGCCCTGATGCGGTGGCTCGACATGGCGGAGTCCCGCGTCGAGTTCCAGGGTCTCCCGGCCAGGATCTGTTGGCTCGGGTATGGCGAGCGCCACCGGGCGGGGCTCGCCTTCAACGAGCTCGTTCGTACCGGCGCCGTTTCTGCACCGATCGTCATCGGTCGGGACCACCTCGACTCGGGGTCCGTCGCCTCGCCGTATCGGGAGACCGAGGCGATGATGGACGGATCCGACGCCGTTGCGGATTGGCCGATCCTCAACGCCCTCCTCAACACGGCCTCGGGGGCGGCATGGGTGGCGGTCCATCACGGAGGCGGCGTTGGGATCGGCAAGTCGATCCACGCCGGTGCCCAGGTGGTGGCAGACGGGACACGCGAAGGGGCGAGGCGCCTCGAACGTGTGCTGACGAACGACCCCGGCATGGGGGTCATCCGCCACGCCGATGCCGGGTACGAGCGGGCACTCGAGGTCGCTGCCGATCGGGGTGTCACCATCCCGATGCGTGACGACGCATGAACCCCGACGGGTCGATCGTCCTCACCAACATCGGGGAGCTGGTCACGAACGATCCCCAGCGCGGTGGCCTGCTGGGCCTGATCCATGGTGGTGCCCTCGCGATCATGGACGGCGTTGTCGAATGGGTGGGGAGCGGCGACGATCTCCCCTCCGAGTACCGGGACCTCCGCGCCCTCGATTGTGAGGGACGCGTCGTTGCGCCCGGCTTCGTCGATGCACACACCCACGCCGTGTTCGCCGGCGAGCGGTCCGCGGAGTTCGCCCACCGTCTCGCCGGATGGTCGTACGAGTCGATCCTCGCCGATGGGGGTGGCATCCACGCCACCGTCGGCGCCACACGCACGGCATCGTTCGTCGATCTGATCGGGCAGTCCCTGTCGCGGCTGAGCCACATGGCGCGTTCGGGGACCACCACGGTGGAAGTGAAGACCGGCTACGGGCTCGACGTGGAGACCGAGGCCGGCATGGCAGCGGCGATCCGAGCCCTGGACATGGCGCTCCCTATCGACCTGGTGGCGACGTACCTCGGCGCCCATGTCGTCCCCTCCGAGTACCTCCACGATCGGTCCGCGTACCTCCAGCTGGTAACGGGTGCCATGCTCGACGCCGTCGCCGGGGATGTCGCGTTCATCGATGTCTTCTGCGATCCCGTCGCGTTCGACGTCGACGAGGCACGTGCGGTGGTCTCTGCCGGTGCGGCTCGGGGGCTCGGCGTGCGGATCCACGCCGACCAGACGGCGAGGATCGGGGCGACGGCACTCGCAGCCGAGGTGGGTGCCGCGTCGGCCGATCACCTCGACCACGCATCCGATGCCGATCTCGAGATGCTCGCTGAGGCGGGGACAACCGGCGTGATCCTCCCCGGAGTGGCGTATTCGATGCGGTTGCAGCCGACCGATGCGAGGCGTATCTGGGACTCCGGCGTGACCGTCGCCATCGCCACGGACTGCAACCCCGGGACGTCGTGGATCGAAACCATGCCGTTCGTGATATCGCTCGCCGTCGTCGATGGGGGCCTGACGCCCGACGAAGCCGTGTGGGCGGCGACACGCGGGGGAGCGCGCTCGCTGGGACGTACCGATATCGGCATCGTCACGCCGGGTGCACTGGGCGACCTCGTCCTGGTGGACGCACCCACCGTGGCGCACCTCGCCTACCGGCCCGATAGCGATTTGGTGGCTCGCGTCGTCAAGCGCGGCCGCCTGATCGATCAGGGCACGTCCGTCGCCTGACGTGCCCGGTTCCCATGGAGGGGGTCGGACCGACCCGGTGCGATCTACCCTCGGTGGTGTGGATGTCGTTCCCTATCTCGATGCCGAGCATCCGGTGCGCATGGCGCATCGGGGAAGTCGCGAACTGTGGCCAGAGAACACATGGCACGGATTCGATGCGTGCGTCTCCGATCTCGGGTATCGCTACATCGAAACCGACGTCCAGGTGACGAAGGACGGCGTCGTCGTCGTCTTCCACGATGACACGCTCGAGCGCACCACCAACGGCGTGGGTGCCGTCGCCGATTGGGCGTGGGACGACCTGTCGCACCTCGACGCCGGATATCACTTCAGCCCCGATGGTGAGTCGCACCCGCTCCGAGGTCGGGGTGTCCACATCAGTCGCCTCGATGCGACGTTCGATCGCTATCGCGACGTGCGCTTCAACATCGACCTGAAGGCGCGAGGGTGCGAGTGGCCGGTGGCGGAGGTCATTGCGAAGGAGAAGCGCCAGGACTCGGTGATGGTCGGATCCTTCTCCGACCGGAGACTGAGCCGATTCCGTCGGATCACGAGGGATTCGGTGGCGACGTCAGCGGGACCCCAGGCGGCCCTGGCGATGTACGCCGCGTCGCGCGTCGGGCGGACCGTCCACCGCCCGCCGAAGGCCTACCAGCTGCCGTTCCGGATGCGGGGGGCCAGCGTGGACACGAAGCTCATCGAGGCCGTGCACGCCGCGGATGCCCAGATCCACCTCTGGACCGTGAACGACCCCGACGACATGGCCCGGTTCCTCGAACTGGGTGTGGATGGGATCGTGACCGACCGGCCGGACCTGTTGAACGTCGTCGTGGAGGAACTGCATGCTTGAACGAGGCGCCGAGATCGGCCCGATCGTCCGCCTCCAGGTCCAGAAGGTCGCCATCAAGCGCCGTGGTGAGGGATACGTCCCCGAGGACCTGCTGGTCGTCGACCGCGCCGCCGTCGATGCCTGGGGCATGATGGGATGGGACGACGACCGGTGGGTCGTCGATGCCCACAACAAGGCCCATCCGTCACGTCGCGGTGGCGGACGCCGCCAGCTCTCGATCGGCTTCACGGGCCACTACGCCCTGATGGAGGAACGATTCGGGTCGGCTCCCATCGGCATCGCCGGCGAGAACGTCATCATCGACGGCCCTGCGATGTCGTTGGCCGACCTCGGTGAGGGTGTGGTGGTGCTGACCTCGGACGGATCCGAGCTCCTGCTCGAGCGTCCACGGGTCGCTGCCCCGTGTGTCGAATTCACGAGCTTCATGTTGGGTCTCGACCACGTCGCCCCACTCGCAGAGATCGAGGCGCCCCTGGCCGACCTCCACGACGGGCGCCGGGGCTTCATCGTCGCGGCCGACCACCAGCCGGACCCGGTGGAGGTCCGCCCGGGTGACAGGGTGTTCCTCGGCGTCCAGGGTTGAGGCCCATGGCGGCCGGGTGACGACGGGCACACCTACCCAGGTCCTCGTCAGTCGATGGCGAACGGGATGCCGTTCAGCATCACGAGGCTGTCGATCGCGTGATTGCGGGCCTCGTCGAACGAGCAGTCGGCGAACATCTGGTATGGCTCACCGTTGTGTTGGTGGTAGACGGTGTATCCGCCGGGCTTGGCGATGATGTAGAGGTCATTGCGCGGCCCTGCCACGTTGCGGCCGAGTCCCATCAGGGTGTCGTGGTCGGGTATCTCGGCGATCAGGTCGATGCGTTCGAGGGTGAGTGCCTGACGGAAGTCGGCGCCGGTGGTCGCCTGCCTGCCGAGGAGCTGTGAGGCGATGATCCGTCCCCGTCGTTCGAGGATCGCCCTGGCCTGCTCTGCTCTGGTGTACATGGGACCTCGATGCCGCGACGGCATGGTACGACGTGCCTGGGGTGTCCTACCGGGTCACGGGTGCGTAGACGGGCCTGCCCTGCTCGAATCCATCGATCGCATCCGCGTGCTCGAGTGTCAGGGCGATGTCGTCGAGGCCGTTGAGCAGGCAGTGCTTGATGAACGGATCGATGTCGAAGTGTGCCGAGAATCCGTCCGCAGTGACCGTCTGGGCCCCGAGGTCGATGGACACCGAGTTGGGTGTCGTGGCGGCGATCGCGGTGAGTCGGGAGACCTCGTCGTCGGCGAGCACGATCGGCAACAGGCCGATCTTCGTGCAGTTGGTCGCGAAGATGTCGGCGAACGACGGGGCGATGACGGCTCGGAAGCCCCAGTCCTCGAGGGACCACGGGGCATGCTCACGTGAGCTCCCCGAACCGAAGTTCTGGCCGGTCACCAGCACGACGGCGTCGGCGTACTCGGGCCGATTGAGGACGAAGGAGGGATCGAGTTCGCCCTCGGCGTCCCGTGCCCAGTCATAGAACAGGAACTCTCCGAAACCCGAGCGTTCGACCCGCTTGAGGAACTGCTTCGGGATGATCTGGTCGGTGTCGACATTGGCGCGCGGCAGCGGAGCAGCGGTTCCGACGATCGTGGAGACCGGTTCCATCACGAGACCTCCCGTACGTCGACGAGGTGTCCGGCGATCGCAGCGGCCGCAGCCATGGCCGGAGACATCAGGTGGGTGCGTCCACCCCTGCCCTGGCGCCCCTCGAAGTTGCGGTTCGAGGTCGAGGCACAACGCTCACCCGGGTCGAGCTGGTCGGGGTTCATGCCGAGGCACATCGAGCAACCCGGTTCCCGCCATTCGAGCCCTGCCGCCACGAAGACCTCATGGAGGCCCTCGGCTTCGGCCTGGTCCTTCACGAGGCCGGAGCCAGGGACGACGAGCCCCTGGACCGTGTCGGCGATGTGCTTGCCGGCGAGGATGCGGGCCGCCTCGCGCAGGTCCTCGATCCTGCCGTTGGTGCATGACCCGATGAACACGCGGTCGATCTCGATGTCGGTGAGTCGCATCCCTGGCTCGAGATCCATGTAAGCCAGTGCGCGCTCGGTCGAATCTCGATCGACGGGATCCGAGAAGTCGTCGGGGGAGGGGATGGAGCCGGTCACGGGCAGGGTCTGCCCCGGGTTCGTGCCCCATGACACGTAGGGGACGAGCTCGGCGGCATCGAGGACGATCTCGTGGTCGAAGGCCGCACCTCGGTCGGTGCGAAGCTCGCTCCATGCCGTGACCGCCTCGTCCCATGCCGCACCCTTCGGAGCGAGAGGTCGGCCCTCCATGTAGGCGAAGGTCGTGTCGTCGGGCGCGATCATCCCGGCGCGGGCACCTGCCTCGATCGACATGTTGCATATCGTCATCCGTCCCTCCATGGACAGGGCGGCTGATCGCCGAGCCGCGGTACTCGACCACATAGCCGGTCGCACCCGCTGTTCCGATCCGGGCGATGATGGCGAGGATGATGTCCTTGGCGGTCACGCCGGTCGGCAACACGCCGTCGACGGTGACGGCCATCGACCTGGGCTTGGCCTGGGGGAGTGTCTGGGTGGCGAGCACATGCTCCACCTCGGACGTGCCGATGCCGAAGGCGAGGGCACCAAAGGCACCGTGTGTCGCCGTGTGGGAGTCGCCACAGACGATCGTCATGCCAGGCTGGGTGGCGCCCTGCTCGGGTCCGATGACATGCACGATGCCCTGGCGCCGGTCGTCGAGTCCATACAGGGGGATGCCGGAGCGTTCCGTGTTGCGTTCGAGCGTGGCGATCTGGGTTGCCGACATGGGGTCGGCGATGCCCTGCTCGCGAGGTGTCGTCGGCACGGCATGGTCGATGGTCGCCAGGGTGAGCTCGGGCCTGCGGACGGCTCGGCCGCTGAGGGCGAGGGATTCGAAGGCCTGCGGCGAGGTGACCTCGTGGATGAGATGGAGATCGATGTAGAGCAGATCCGGCTCGCCGGGTTCGCTGCGCACGACGTGGCGGTCCCAGACCTTGTCGAAGAGTGTGCGGGGTGTATCCATGAAACGGCCTCGTTCGGGTTCGGGGAGCGTAGCGAGTCCCCCAAGGTGCGCGAAATCCGGTCTCGGGCCCGCCACGCCCTACGATCGTGCCGATGACGATGCTTGTAGCCATCATCGCAGCGATCGCGCTCACCTCGCCGTTCGGAACGGCAGAGGGAACCGCCATCGACGACACCGACGGCCTGGTGATCACGGTATCGGTCGAGGTGACCGGGACCTATGAGGTCGTCCTCGTGCGTCCCTTCTCGAGCTTCGAGGAGCTACCACCGACGGCGCTCATCGCCAGGGACGATGGGACCTGGGGCGGCACCGTTCGCCTGCCGAGTGCAGAGAACTGGTCGCTCGTGTTCGACGCCATCGAACCCGACGGCGCATCGGATCGCTCCGACGGCGTCACCCTCATCGATCTGGGCATCGATCCCGTCGTCGTCGACCGGGCACCGATCGCGCCCGTGGACGAGGGTCCGGTGCCGACGACGACGTGGTGGTTGGTCGCCGGCGTGGTGCTCGCAGCAGCCGCCCTCGGAGCCCTCGCATGGTGGACGTTCAGCGATGGTGATGCGCCGACGGACATCGGCGAGGCGGGTGTCGAGTCCCCGAACCCCGGGGAAGCCTCGAGCGACGACGAGCCCTGATATCCGTGGCCCCGACAGAGGTCGGTGAAACGGCTTGCGTATGGTCGGGAAAAACCGTACAGTCGGAAGAACCCGACCATAGGAAGCTCGTGGCAGAGCCGGTTCACCACACGCCACAACCCGACGACGCCGACGCCCATCGGCTCGACTACGCCATCGACGATGTCGTGTACGTCGATGACACCGCAGCGATGAAGGCGGTCGCCGACGACACGAGGATGGACATCTTGAACCTGTTGCTCGAGCGTGCGGCAACCGTGAGCCAACTGGCGGACGCTCTCGGGAAGCCCAAGGGCACCGTCGGCTACCACGCCACCGTGCTCGCCGACGCCGGGCTGATCAGGGTCGTGCGCACCGAGCAGGTCCGGGCGATGACCGAGAAGTACTACGGACGCGTCGGTCGGACGATCCAGTTCCGCACATCACCGACGCCCGATGACCCGATGTGGTTCGTCCACGATGCCCTGCGGGGCGTGCGGTCGGGCGAGGGGGATGCCCTGCCGATGTTCACCTCCCGCGTCGCCAGGATCCCCGCGGAACGGGCCGTCGAGTTCTCAGAGCGAGTGGTTGCGCTCGCCCGGGAGTTCATCGCCATGCCGCGCGGTGGCGACACGGTCTATGGGTTCCTCGCGGGTGTGTACCCGACCGACCATCCCGCGTTCACCGATGAGGAGCCGACCGATGACTGACATCGCATCCGAGGCGACCGAGCGGACTCCGAAGACGAAGCTGGGCGCCAACTACTGGAAGCTGTGGAGCTCGAGTGTCATCTCGAACCTCGGCGACGGCGTCACGATGATCGCCCTCCCGTGGTTGTCGTCGGCCGTCACCCGCAACGCCATCCTCATCGCCCTGGTCGGTGTCGCCGGACGGATCCCGTGGCTCGTGTTCAGCCTCCCTGCCGGGGTCATCACGGACCGTGTCGATCGGCGCAAGATCATGTTCGCGTCGCAGGCCTCGAGGGGACTGCTCATGCTCGCCGGGGCGGCGACCGTGCTCTACTACCAGTCGTCGCTGCCCGACTCCGCCGAGGTCGAGGCCGGAGCCGTGTCTGCCAACATGGTGCTGTACGCGATGATCGTCATCGTCTCGTTGCTCTACGGCATGGCCGAGGTCCTCTACGACAACTCCGCCCAGACGATCCTGCCGGCGATCGTCGAACCGGAGGGCCTCGAGCGAGCCAACGGCAACCTGTGGGGCGCCGAGATGGTGATGAACTCGTTCCTCGGCCCGCCGTTGGGCAGTGTCCTGATCGGCGTCGCCTTCGCCCTGCCCTTCGCCTTCGATGCCGTCACCTTCGGGGTCGCAGCGATCCTGATCTTCCTGTTGTCCGGCACCTTCGTCGCCAAGGACCGGTCGGCTGCCCAGAGCACGGGCAAGGTGGACTGGTGGGGGGAGATCAAGGAAGGCGTCACGTGGTTGTGGAAGCACCCCCTCCTGCGTCCGATGGCGATCGTGCTCGGCCTGCTCAATGGACTGTCGCAGGTCACCTTTGCGACGCTTGTCCTCTTCGCCCAGGAGGTCCTCGGCATCGACGCCTTCGTGTTCGCCATCCTCGGGATGGCAGGCGCCGTCGGTGGGGTCATCGGCAGTGTGACGTCGCCCCGCATATCGAAGGCGCTCGGATCGGGGCCGTCGTTGGCCGTCACCCTCATCGCGAGCATCGTGACGACGGCGGTGATCGGGTTCGCGTCGCATTGGTCACTCGTCTTCGCGATGTTCGCCGTGTTCAGCTTCACCGCCGTGCTGTGGAACGTCATCACGGTGTCGCTCCGCCAGACCATCATCCCCGACGAACTCCTCGGGCGCGTCAACAGTGTGTACCGCTTCTTCGCCTGGGGCATGATGCCGATAGGGCTCGCGATCGGTGGTCTGCTCGTCGCCGGCATGGAAGCTGCGGGTGCCACCCGTGAGATCGCCCTGCGGAGTCCGTGGTGGTTCGCTGCGATCGCCTACGTCGCGCTCTTCGCCTACGCCGCGCCCAAGCTGACGACAGCGAAGATCGAGTCTGCTCGCGCCGAGGGCATTGCGGCAAAGGCAGCCGAGTCGGATCCCGATCGTGGCGACGGTGCCTCGGACGACCTCGTGTCGTGAGATCGCCTCCACCCCGGTGTCCGGTGTTCCAGCATCGGGCACCGGGTCGGCGTCAACCCACCGATCGGCGCTTCGATACCGCGACGATGCCGGCGGCCACCGCCATGCCGACAGCGACACCGATCCACACCTTCGGTGGGGGAGCCGGTACACGCGGTCCGACACTCACCGGACGTTGGAACTCGAGGATCGCCCATTCACGTTCCTCGGCCTCGTCACGCAGCTCCTTGTCCGGATTGACGGCGATCGGGTTCCCCACCGCCTCGAGCATCGGCATGTCGGTGAATGAGTCGGTGTACGCAAACGACTTGGAGAGGTCGATGTCGTCGGCCTCGGCGACGTCGAGCATCGCCTGGACCTTCCCGGGGCCCATCACATACCGCTCGAGCTCGGGGACGTAACGTCCGAGTGCATCGGTTCGGATGCGGGTGGCGATCACGAGGTCGATGCCCACCATGCGGGCGATGGGCGTCACGAACTCCTCTGGGCTCGCCGACACCACGTAGACCCTCCGGCCTGCCCGCTTGTGCTCGTCGATGAGGAAGAGGGCCTCGGCGAACACGAGGGGTTCGATCACCTCGTCGAGCGTCTCTTGGACCATCGCATCGATCTCGGCCTGGTGCCATCCCGACACGAGGTCGAGCATCTCGTCCCTGGCGCGTTCGAGGCTGTCCTCGTCGGCTCCGAACAGCATGTAGGAGATCTGGGCGATGCCGAGGCGCAGCAACGTCCGTCGGTGCACGAACCCGGCGCGGTAGAGCGGGCGACCGAAAGCCAGGGTCGATGACCCGGCGATGATCGTCTTGTCGAGGTCGAAGAAGGCTGCTTCGTGCATGCTGGGATTGTATCGACCGAGCCGATGCCATCCCTGAGCACTCCTTCCGTGGCGCCGGATCCGTCGTCGTCGACGTCACGCACATCGGCGCACGGCCCCCTTGTATCCACCGTGCCGGGTCGATACGTTGTCGAGGCTTCCCCTCCGATCACCGGAGGTCCCGTGCCCGTCATCGCCACCTGGTCACCCGTCGATGCCGCCCTCGATATCCTCGCTCCCTTGGGGCTCGCCGTCGCCGCCGGGACTGCCCTCGTCATCGACGGCGACCCGTCGGGACCGGCCATCGGGGCCGGCCCGAGCCTGGCCGAGCTCCACGCCGAGGGCCCCACTCGTTCCCAGATGGAGCCGACGCAGGCGGGGGCGGCGTTCCTCTCCAACGGCGGTGTGGCCGTGGAGGAGGCAGCCGACCTCATCCGAGCCCTGGCCGCCCGCTGGCCGGCCGTGGTGCTGCGATGCGAGGCGCGCGGACCCCGACCCGAGGGTGCCATCGGATTCGCCCCACTCCTCCCCGAGCCCCACACCATCCGGCTCTCGGAGCCAGCGGTGTACCAGCGGTGCCGACTGTCGCCCGGCGCACCTCCCAACGGCAGCGTGCTCCCCGTTCCCTCGCGACGAACCGTCGAACGACTGATGACCGGCCGTGCGCCGCTGCGATCGGACCGGTGGATCAGGTCGCTCAGCGAGGTGTGGAAGCTCCATGGCTGAGATCGACCGGATCGTGCGTGGCCTCGTCGAGTCGGACGCGCCGCTGGAACGTTCCGCCCTCCTCGGTACGGCACGGGACCTCGCACGCGACGTGGCCCCGCTCGCCGACGATGGAGCGATCGCCGCAGCGGTCGACGCGATCGTCGGTCTCGGTCCACTCGAGGACCTCGTCGCCGAGGCGGACGTCACCGACGTCCTCGTGAACCGGCATGACGAGGTGTGGGTCGAGCGGGCGGGCGACCTGGTGCGCACCGATGTGTCGTTCGTCGACGATGCGGCCGTCGTGGCCATGGTGCGAAGGCTGATCGCCCCGCTCGGACTGCGCATCGACATGGCCCAACCGGCCGTCGATGCCCGCCTCCCCGATGGTTCCCGCCTCCACGCGATCATCCCGCCTGCGGCCGTCGACGGACCCGTCGTCGCCATCCGGAGGTTCCATGCCGGGATCACCTCCCTCGAAGGTCTCGTGGCTGCCGGGGGGACGGATGCCGACGGAGCCGCACACCTCGCCTCCCTCGTTGCATCCCGGGCGAACATCCTGATCGCCGGCCCCACCGGTGCGGGCAAGACCACCATCCTCAACATCCTGTGTCGCAGCACCGCCCCGGGCGAACGCATCGTGACCGTCGAGGACGCCGCCGAGCTCACCCCGCTCGGTCACTCCGTCCGGCTCGAAGCTCGTTCGGCGAACGTCGACGGTGCCGGAGGCACGACGCTTCGCGACCTCGTACGTCACGCCCTGCGGCTCCGACCGGACCGCATCATCGTCGGTGAGGTACGAGGCGCCGAGGCCCTCGACATGGTGCAGGCCCTCACCACCGGCCATCGGGGGTCGATGTCGACGATCCACGCCAACGGCAGCACCGAGGCATTGTCCCGATTGGCGACACTTGCGGCGATGGCACCCGAGCGGGTGCCCCACGAACCCCTGGCAGTCCTGGTCCGCAGTGCAATCGATGCCGTCGTCGTGGTCGACCGCGTCGGTGGCCAACGTCGTATCACCTCCATCGACATCATGCGTGGCGAGCCCGTGGGTCCGGCATGATCCTGCTGGCGGGCTTGATGGTTGCCGCCCTCCTCATCGTCGGGGCTCCTTTGGGCGTCATCGCCCTCGTGGGAGTCGCGATGGTCGTTCCCGTTTGGGGTCTGGTGCTCGCTGTCCCCGTGGCCGCGTTCGGTTGGTGGCGCCGTCGTAGGTCAAACCCCCGATCACCCGGTGTCGCTCCCTTCCTGCGCTCGGTCACGGCGGATGTGTCCACCGGCCGCACCCTCCGGCAGGCCATTGGAGGCTCGACATCGCCGATCGTCGACGACCGCGTGCGGAGGCTCTGTCGTGCAGGGGCACCGATGGATGAGGTTGCATCGGCGCTGGCACCTCGACTCGAAGGGGCCGGAGCCGCGTTCGTCGGGTTGGTCACCGCGACGGAGATCACGGGCGGCTCCCCGGTGATGGCGCTCTCGACGATGCTCGATCAGGTCGAAGCGAGGTCGTCCCTCGCACGCGACCAGCGCGTCGCCGTCGCCCAGGCGAGGATCTCGGCGTTCGTGGTCGGCGTGGTGCCGCTCGCCCTGGCACTCGCATTGCTCGTCGTGCGAGGCGTCCCCGAGCCCGGCGGTGCGATCGTCATCGGCACCATGGCGTGCGGAGCGGTCCTCATGCTCGCGGGTGCCGCTTCGGTCTTCGTGATGTCCCGGCGCACGGTGGTCCCATGATCGCGGCGGCCGTCATCGTGGCGCTGCTCGTGATCGTTGGCGATCCGAGGGCCATCGCTGCCGCAGCCGTAGCTGCGGCGTTCGCCATCGCCGGTGTGGCGGCCGCCGTCGGGGTCGCCGGGGCCATCGTGATGGTCGTCGCGGCTCGAAGGGGGTCCGCCCGTCGGCGGCTCGCCTCCGCTGCCGAACAGGACGAACTCGTCGCGCTCGACCTCATCGCCATCGGCGTCGCAGGCGGCGCATCCGTGTCCCACGCCGTGGAGATCGCACGATCGGTCGTCGGACCCGATGTCGGTGGGGATCTCGCCCGCATCGCACGCCACCGCGCGGCGGGGATCGGCAGCGAGCCACGCAGCGGGGGGCTGCGCTCGATGGTGGCCGCTGTCCGCCGATCCGAGGTGATGGGGACGTCGCTGGCGCCCGAGCTCGCGGCCATCGCCGCTGCCGCACGCTCAGAACGCGACGTCGCCGCCAGGGAGCGTCTCGCCCGGTTGCCCGTGAAGCTCCTGTTCCCCCTCACCCTCCTGACCCTTCCAGGGTTCGTGCTCATGACCGTCGGCCCGGTCGTGCTTGCGAGCCTGCTCCGACTCACCCAGGGATGACCACTCGTCGAACGAAAGGAACACGTCGTGACCATCCACACTGCCCAAGGGGGCCCGTCAACCGAAGGAATCCGGGCCACCGATACGAGCCCGGCCGCCGAGGAGGGACAGGCCACAGCCGAGTACGCCCTCGTCCTGGTCGCTGCCGCGGTGGTGGCGCTCGCCCTGATCACCTGGGCGTCCTCCACGGATCTGCTGCCGTCGTTCTTCAACACCGTGATGCAGAAAGTCATCTCCGTTGCCGACCTAACTACATGCCTCCTCGAAACGAGAGAGTCTTCGGACTGCGGCAATCTTCGGGGTTGGCCGTGACCGTTACTTCGATGCCTAGACGGCCTACGAGGCTGTCGAGGACTCTTGAGCGTGCTCGGAAGGGGTGGTGTGCTACCGTAGCGAGTCCGGCTCGCCGAGGGTTGCGGCGCACTCACGGAGGAGGCTCCTCACGGTCTTGCTTCGGGGATGAGCGCGGCGTCCTCGGGGGAGGGGTCGCCGGTCTCCGCGACGGTCGCCTCCAAGGAGCTGCTCGATGGTGATGCCGCGCAGTGCCGACTAAAGCCTCGTCTCCTCGTGGCGCTCCATGTGACCGCCCTCGGTCAGCTCGTCAGCCGCCCGAGAGACCGTCCTGGGCACGCAGCCGACTTGCGCCGAAGCCTCTCGAATGATGTCGGACGCCATCCCACCGTGGGTCGGCGACCCTGCGTAGAAGCCCCGGATGAAGAACTCTGCCGCCGCCGTCTTCGACCACTTCTGATTGGCCTCGCCAGACCCAGCCGACTCAGCCTCGAAGATGTCCTCGTAGGTGATGCCCACAGCGACTTCCTCCCACTCCAGCCATACCGTCTCTATGACCTCGTCGTCGACGTAGATGACCGTGTCGGGCACTAGCTTGACTCGAAGCGTCTCTGCCCGCTGGGTCCAGTTCTCCTTCGCCGCAGCGAGGAGCCTCGTGTCGCCCTCTATATTCTCCTTATCCTTCCCTAAGACGAGTACCTACCGCAGAGCTTTGTACGTCCCAGCGCCCGACATCCGGCTCGCCATGTCGAGCGCATCACACAGATCTCTGAGGCTCTCGTTTGCGATTTGCCGACCCAATCCGAAGAAGTGGGCTGGGACACTGTATCCCTTGGGGTGCCTCGCTTCTAGGCCCCTTAGGATGCACGAGAGACCCCTTCTCGCTCGACACCCCAGCCGTAGGCATACGCCAACCGGCCCAGCCGAGCGCAAAGCCGTTTCGAGGTCTCCTGCGGGCGACGCGGGATGGGCGCATTGCGCGTGGGTGCGCCTATTACAGCCCCCCGAGGCCATGTTCGCACCGAGTTCCTCCAGCGCTGGCCGACGCCCTACTGCAATGTCCAGACCCATCGCCCGACCCTCCGAGAAACCCTCGCATTACGCGGAGCGTACCTTCTCGCCTAGGCCATCTAGAGAAGGCGACGAACCGAAGGAGGTACCCCCCAATGCAAGAACTCAACATGCGACTCCCCGAGGACCGCGAGCGTTTCGACGCTGGCGACATCGGGCAGGTTCGCGTCCGTCCCCACAAGCTCATCGAGACGCTGATCCCGGCGCTGGAGGCGTATGGCTGGGAGCCGACGTCCTCCGAGAAGCGGAAGGCGAAGGCCGTGCTGACGCTCGCTCAGGAGTGGGCTGAGGCTCGCCGGATGCGGAACCTCGCCGAGGACCGTATGACGTACTGGCCCCGGGACCGGATTGCTCATGACGCTGCGGCGACGTTGGCGGCTGGCACGTTCACCGAGGCCGA
Organism: uncultured Acidimicrobiia bacterium; assembly: GCA_963759175.1. Lineage (GTDB taxonomy): Bacteria > Actinomycetota > Acidimicrobiia > Spongiisociales > UBA5794 > SZUA-442. Next base: position 218,484 of record CAVWXP010000007.1, on the reverse strand, counting down.
CCTTCCCGTCCCCGTGGACCTTGACGAGGTCGGCCACAAGGCGGCGGTGTTGAAGCAGGCCTACGAGATTGCTGAGCGTGAGTTCCTCGATGCGGTGTACGGCGACGAGTCGAAGTTCGAGGGCCGGGTACAGGCGGCTTGGAACTCGATGACGCCCCCCGGGGACCTCTTGGCGGTCCAGTTCGTCGAGTGGCGGGTCATGACGCAGAAGGCGGCGTCGGCGCTCAAGATCATCGTCGAGGAGCAAGCGAGCTTCGTCGGTGGGGCCGAGGGCGACCGGACCCGGTTGCGGAGGGCGACGTCGGCGGCCATCAAGGATGAGCTTGGCGCTGGGATGTTCCCCACCCTCGCCGCTATCGAGGCGGCGGACCGTGCCCGGCAAGAGGAGGTCGCGAAGGCGGCCGCTGCGGTCGAGGCCCAGATCGAAGCCGAGCGCGAGGGGTTCGCTGCCGAGGCGCAGGAGGCGGCCAAGTACCGCAACCCGAGGCCAGAGATGGTGGAGGTCTGACGGATGCCGGAAGGACGCCCGAAGGTGACATTCGCCGACTTGGTCGCGGAGCGAGAGGAGTGGCGGCAGCGGCTCGGTGACAGGCTCACCGGGTCGGGGTCTCCGTCGATGTCGGTCATTGAGGAGCAAGCGCTCCGCAAGCAGGCCGAGGCCGTCGTCAAGGACGAGATGGCCGCTGAGTACGAGAAACGAATCGCCGCAGCCATGAAGGCGCTCGGCGGCAACGAACGCCATGGAGGCGAAGAATGAGCAAGACGAACCCGAACTCGATCAACTACCGAGATGAGAACCTCGGGGATGACGGCCGCGCCGCTGCGCGCAAGCACATCAACACCGAGGCCCTCAAGGCTTCGACCGGACAGGCAGGCCTCGACCAAGGCAACGCAGCGAAGGCCACGACGCAGAAGTCGGCGGCCAAGTAGTCCCATGGAGGGACGAGAGTCAAGCGCTGCTCCTCGTCCCTCCCCGACCACTCTCCCCATCAACATGACGACGACGAGGATCTACACGAAGCTCCCCAGCTACGGGCGGTGGCGCTACAGCCAGCGGAGGCTCGAAGAACTCGATCGGCTCTTGGCCGCAGTCGAGGCAGCGGCCGAGGCGCTCTACCTCGGAGGCCCGAGGCGGAGGCTCCTCGCTTTCGATGTCGGGCAGACGAGAAGCGGTACGACGAGCTTGAGCGCCAATGTAAGTGGCTCTACACGGAGCGGCAGGAGTGCGAGGTCGCTGTCTACCGCAGGCGCAATCGACGCAAGTACGGGATGGGGCTGAGGCCTCCGGAGGTACGAAGCATTTGACGACGTGGTACGACCCTCAAGAAATCAAGGACGAAGCGGACGGCGCTCAGCGGCAACCTGAGTTCGCCCCCGAGGTCGCCAAGCGCGAGTGAGACCCGAACGCCGAGCCGTATCGCTATTGTGAGACCGACACGACCGGGCAGGAGAGCTACGAGCGTGTGGCGGCCCTCGTGGCCGTAGTCAATCGCATCAAGGCGATCATCTACGCCCAGATCACGAACCGTCCTGAGGCGACTCAGTGAAGCCTCGGTGGTGTCACTCGCACCCGGTCACGGGACGCACGTCTACGCCATCGACCTCGGTCGGTAAGCGTGTACCGCGTGCATGGCGGGCGACCCCAATGATGTCCGAGGAGGCGGTAGGCGGAAGCGTGTGAGCTTGCCGCTCGACCGCCGTCTCGGGGCCTTCGGCGCAGCAACCCGGCTGGGGGTGGACGCCCTCAACATCGTCGGCATCGACCACACGGACGCCCACACGATCATCACCTACATCGAGGAGGAAGGGAGTGAGCCGAGGCAAGCGAGACCATGAACTCACGGAGGAATAAGCGCTCAAGCGCTATCACGCCCGAGCGAAGCGGACCCGGGTCGCCATCGAGGTCGGGGACCCCATAGTCGAGTTCATCAACCGGACGATCCGGGCACAACTAGAAGCGCATCGCGCAACACGAAAGGAGGTATCCCAATGACCACTCGCAACTTCACGACCCCGCCGAAGAACTCCCTCAAAGACCAGATCGCTCGTGAGCGTCGGCGCATCGCTGACCGTCGAGCGCGATGAGCGCAAGCGCACGAAGTCGGACCCGGCCAGCTACCGGATGCGTCGGCGTCGTGAGTTCACCAAAGACCATCCCTGCGAGGTCTGCGAGCCTCGGTGCGAGCGAGTGACCTATGCGTGGGAGCCACTGGCGCGCATCGAAGGTCGGACGGTCTGGTCGTGTCAGGCGGCCTACATGAGAGGCTACCGAGCCGTCCAGAAGGACCCCGAGCTTCTCAGGCGCTACCAGCAAGTCATCGGCTGAGGCCTCGGCCGGGGCCATCCGGTTTCTCCTCCGTCGGTGGCCTCGCCTTGCCGCAACGACGAAGCCCTCGCTCTGGGGGAGCGGGGGCTTTGTCGTGTTGGCGGTGAGAAATCGGAGGCCCGGACGCGCCGAAGCCCTCGGGGAAAGTCGCTCCACCCCGGGGGCTTCATTGTCGACTACGGGAGCGCCGGAGGCGCAGGAGGCTCGGGCTTAGCCGAGGAGAGTTCGTCGCGCTGTTCCCGAAGGTCCTCGACGAGATGGTCGACTTCGTCGTCGTAGATCGCAAGCGCAAGGGTGATTCGGTTGCGGACTTGATCGGCGATCCCTTGGCCGTATCCGAAGCCTGAGACCTTCTGCCGGTTTGACACCTGCATGTAGGTGATCCCGCTGGGGTCGTGCATGACGTTGAGAAGGCTCCCGTACTTCCACTCACGGTTTCGCGAGGTCGACGAGTAGATCACTCTCTGATCCGTGACGTAGATGTCGCCTCCGTCGTCGATCACCTTGTTGACCTCGGGGTTCGCGACGAAGGTGCCCTTGTGCTGGCCGACTCGGAAGCGGACGCCCTTGGCGACTCGGAAGGAGACGCCTGTCGAGCCACCTTGATAGGACCCACCCCCGCTGCGCGGCTCGATGAGGACGCAGTTGGCGACGTGGACGACGAGGTTCTCCCCGCTGTTGAGTCGGATTGACGCTCCCGACTCGGCAGTCGTCTCGAAGAGGGCGTCGAGGTTCTCGGCGGCGTAGAGCATCGTGTCGACTTCGTCGACGAGCGCCTCCCACGACACGAGGCTCCAGTCGTAGTCCGCCTTCGCCTTCTCGTATTCCTTGCGCTGCTTGCGATCCCTAAGCCAACTCACCCGACCACCTCGCTGTCGCGGACGCGATCACCCTACCTAGCTACAGTCGCGGGTACGTTGTGGGGAGGGCAATGTCGGACATCGAAGATCGCTTGCGCAAGCTCAAAGGTCTATACGACGACGGACTCATCACCGAGGCTGAGTACGACGAGAAGCGCCGCGCCCTTCTCGACTCCTTCGCCGTCGACCAGACGCCGACCGAGGTTCCAGCAAGCCAGCCCGACAACCCTCTCCCCTCTCCGGCACCAAGTCCGCGCCAAGCGGCGCGCCTCGGAACCGGGATGAAGGTCTTCCTTGGTGTCCTTGGCCTGTTTCTCGTTGCATCCTTCGTCGCCTCGTGGCTCGGCGATGATTCGTCAGGCTCGTCCTCTTCGGGTTCGTCGTCCTCGAACGTCTCCACATCGAGCGCGATCAGGGGAGGTCCAGCGGGTGCTCCTCGGCGAGAACTGGACGGGGTCCGGGGACTACGTCCTTCTCTCCGCGAGCAGCGCCTACAGCGCAGGCGGAGACTTCACGGTGTACGCAGCGAGAATCGATGCTCCCGGCGCTGAGGGTCTCTGCCTGTTCTGGAGAGCCGACGGAACCAGTCTTGACGGAGGGGGCCTCATCATCGGCGATACGGTCACCCGGAAGTTCTCGGTTTGGGGGTCTGCTGCCTCGGCGGGGTCCCCGGCTGACGACCGGGTGAGGGACGCCAAACGCTCGCCTGCCGGTCGTGCGGTGATCGCGGCGGCCGGTTGTTGAAGATGCGACCATCGAAAGGCCCCCAGCGCCTTCTGGGGCGCTTGTTCGATATCTCGAATCATCGTCCCGAGGGTTGCCCGCGGGTTGTCGGGGCTGATGATGGGTTTGCCGATCGCCTCGACAGCGCGGACCGCCTCTCGGTGTGCGGAGCTTGCGTCGGGATCCCGGCCGAAGGACCTGACCCAAGCATGCGACAGATGAGCGGCGGCTCGGTCACCCGAGTGCGGCGCCCATATGTGCCGATATGCGTGCATCGGTACTGTTGTGAGATGACCGATTCGCTGGAATGGGAATGCAGCGTTTGCCACAACTCCGACGGACCGGCGTACCTCATGCTGCGGGAGGAATCGAGTCCGCTCGCTGACGCGTTCATTGGTGTGTGGTCGTCGTGCCCGGAGTGTCATTCGGAGCAACCTATTGGACTGCCGATTGGGTTGGTCAACACACTTCCTGTTGCCGCCCAGGTGTCAACGATCGGCATGCACCTGTTTGAGCGCACCGGCATCACCGTGTTCCGTGGCAGGCCAGAGAACCCACCCACGGGGGTCCGTGAGCCTCGGAGTCAGCCCCCGGACGAGGGCGATGGGCGAGCCGAGGCACCACCCGCCTAACCACGCATACGTGCCGATATGCGCCGTCAAGATAGGCTCCGGCTTATGGACAGGGGACGCGCCAGGGCGATCGTTTCGTCTCTCATGACGCTCACGCTTCTCGGCGGTTGCGCCTCGGCCTCTCCTCCGCTCCTCTCGGAGATATTGCAGTCGAGACTGTTACTCCGCCCGGAGCATCGCTCCGGCCGTATGCGTTGACCCACTGCGACGAGCGGGTACCCGGCTACATGGCAGATGGCTACTCCGATCTGGCGGTCGGTGAGGTCTGGGCCTGGTACGACCAACGGTTGTAAACGCCGCATGCAGGTTACCGCAGCACTCATAGAGGACTGGTACTTTTCCAACGTACAGGGAGCGACCCGACCAGACGTACCAAGATCTCTCGTCCAGCGCCGCCACCACAAGCGTACCCATCCATGTCCCAAACAGGCTCGGTATATGCCTTGGATTAATCGTGCCGCCCATATCCCGCATTATGAGCGGGTGGCGGACGACGCAGCGAGCTGAAGGTCTTCTACGAGAATCCGCTTCTAGAGGTGATCTCCGTTGCCGATGGCGTCGGCTGATGTCGGACAGGGGCAGCGCCGTCGTGGAGTTCGCCCTCGTCGTGCCCCTGCTCCTGCTGCTCGTCGTCGGGATCGCCGAGGTCGCGGTGGTGGCACGGGCCGAGATCCAGCTCGTGATGGCCGCACGGGAGGGGGCGCGGCAGTCCGCGGCGTCGCCAGAAACGAGCCGGGCCGTTGCGGCGGTGCGGAGCGCCCTCGGTGAAGCCGGGTCGAGGGCGCGGGTCTCGGTCTCGCGGCCGGCGGCGATCGGCGAACCGACGACGGTGCAGGTCTCGCTGCGCCATCGTGTCGCCGCCCCTCTCCTCGGAGGCTTCCCGGTCGAACTGTCAGCCCGCGCCGTCATGCGGACCGAACGGTGAGCGCGGTTCGCTGGTGGTCGGCATGGGGGTGGTCGGACTCGTCGTCGTCCTCGTGGTCGCGGTCGCCGCGGTCGGCACGGCGATCGCCGGGTACACGGCAGCGTCGAACGCCGCCGATGCTGCCGCGCTCGCTGCCGCACCCGTGACGTTCCGACCCTTCGGGGCGACGGGCACACCAGCCCAGGAGGCGGCGAGGTTCGCCTCGCTCAACGGTGCCCGCCTCGTGCGGTGTGTGTGCCCGATCGACGCGTCGTGGAACCCCCGAACGGTCGAGGTCACCGTGACACGGTCGGTGTCCGTGCTCGGGATCGGGAACGTGGCAGTGCAGGCAACGGCGCGGGCGACGTTCGAACCGATCCGCCTCATCACGGCGGAAGGCCCTCAGGCGCTGATCGCCGCGACGGCCCGCGCAAGCCCCTCTTCGACGACATCCGTCGGCGCCGATGCGTGGCAGATCCGCATGAAGCCCGGCTCGCTCACCCGACAGGCCGACCCGGGCGTCAGGTTGACGTCGGCCCGGTCGAGGATCGTGCGCCACAGGTCGGACTCGGCTTCCCATGTCGGATCGGTGAGGAACGGACGGAAGTCGGCCAGGAGGAAGATGCCGGCATCCCCGGGGATCGTCGCGATCGCATGATCGTGGAGCACCGCACGCGCCGCGTGATCCGACGCCGTGAGGCGTAGCCGCAGCGTCGCCAGGTACCGCTCGAGCCACGGGGTATCGGAGACCATCGTGGTGACGAGGTGTTGGGTGTCGCCGGATACGGCCCCGAAGTACAGGAGTTCCATCATGGCGGCGTGGACGGGTTCGTTCGTCGTGACGGCGATGCCGCATCGCAATCCGCTCGCCGCGAAATCCTTCGAGAGCGCCCACACGAAGTGAACATCGTCCGGGAACCCGCCGAGGACGGTCGCCGCCGACGTGAACGTGTGGCCCTCGTGTATGGAGAGCCCATAGATCTCGTTCATGATGACGGGGATCGAGCGCTCACGGGCCCACTCGATCGCACCGACGAGCTCGGCTCGCGTCAGCGTTCGTCCGAGCGGATTCGACGGGTTGGTCAGGAGGAGCGCATCGATACCACCGTCGGTTGCCGCTTCGGCGTCCGAAAGGAGTGCAGGCGTGATCCGGAAGTCGTCCTCTGGCCGTGTGTGGGCGGGGATCGCCCGTACGCCCGCCCGCGCCTCGATGTCGTTCCAGTAGCCCATGTATGACGGTGTCGGCACCACGACGGCGCCTCCGGGATCGACGAGGGACCACACGAGCGACTCGATCACCGTGCCGGCGCCTGACATCATCACGAGCGCTGCGGGATCCACAGGGACACCGAAGAGATGGTCCCCCAGCATGGTGGCAATGGCCTCGCGGAAGGGGGGCGCTCCGCGCATATCGGCGTACGAGAAGGCGCCGGGCCCGACGCCGCGGCGGGCGTTCGCATGCTCATCGATGAGATCCCACATGAGATGGTTCTCGGCGACGGCCAACGACAGGTACCGAGCTTCGGGAGTTGGGTGCGCCATCCGTGCGATGTGCTCGATGACGTACGGAGCGACCTTCGAGTCGCCCACGATGCGCCGTGCACGATCCGAGACGCTGTGCGCTGGTCGATCGTCCGCCATGGGTCCACGATAGGGACGAATGGCCGGCTCCCCGTCACGGTGTTCGCCGGTCGTGGTTCCTAGATTGGGGCCATGACCAAGACACTCCCGTTCGGTACCTGGCCCTCACCCATCACCCCGGAGTCCATCGTCGCCGATGCGGCGACGCCGACCGCGACCTGGCTCGACGGTGGGGTCGTGTGGTGGTCCGAGGCGCGACCGTCAGAGGGCGGTCGGATCCAGATCGTCCGCAACGACCCGGACGGACCCGTCGACATCCTGCCCGATGGATTCAACGCCCGCACACGTGTCCACGAGTACGGCGGCGGGGCCTGGTGGGTGGACGACGGTGTGCTGTTCTTCGCCAACTGGTCCGATCAACGCCTCTATCGCGTCGATCCCGGAGAGGGGCCTCGTCCGATCACCCCCGAACCCCCGATCGCCAACGGCTGGCGCTACGCCGATGGCCGTCGCGTCCCGGGATCGGATTGGATCGTCTGCGTGCGCGAGGACCACACCGGCGGAGGCGAGGCCGCCAACGAGATCGTCGCCGTGCACGCCGAAGGCTCGGTGTCCCCGACCGTGATCGTCGACGGAAGGGACTTCGTGGCGTCACCTCGTCCGAGCCCCGACGGCGCTCGCCTGGCCTGGATCGCATGGGATCACCCGAACCTGCCGTGGAACGACACGGAGCTGTGGGTGGCCGACCTCGATACCGACGGTCCGGAGCCATCCGTTGCGGGTGGCGCGAGGCTGGCCGGTAGCGCTGAATCGCTGATGCAGCCGGTGTGGCGCGGCGACGAGCTCTTCGTGATCTCGGATCGATCCAACTGGTGGAATGTGTATCGCGTCGACGGCGTCGACGACCTGGTTCCCGTCGCCCCGATGGATCGTGAGGTCGGTGGTCCAGCGTGGGTCTTCGACCTCGCAGACTACGGCGTCACACCGCGCGGTGAGCTCGTGATCTGCTCCACCGTCGATGGGTCTGCAGCCATCACATGCATCGACCCTGATGGTTCGGTACGGACGTGGACGCTCGACCGATCCGGGCTGGCGTCGGTCCGCGTCGGGGACGGCACCGTCGTCGCCGTGGCGACCTCGGGTCACACCGAGCCCGAAGTGGTATCGGTCGATCTGGCCCAGGGGACCGCGGCGGTCCTGCGTCGTGCGCGGGACCTCGGCCTCGACTCGGCGATCATCAGCCGGCCACGTTCGATCACGTTCCCCTCGCGGGACGGACGCTGAGGCGCACGCATACTTCTACGTCCCGACGAACCCGGTAGCCAACGCACCAGAAGGGGAACTCCCGCCCCTCATCGTCATGAGCCACGGTGGGCCGACGTCCGCGGCACGGCCGGGATTCAACCTCGCCGTCCAGTACTGGACGTCCCGTGGGTTCGCCGTCGCCGATGTGGACTACGGGGGTTCGACCGGCTTCGGACGTGACTACCGGTACCTCCTCGAGGGCCGGTGGGGGATCGTCGACGTCGAGGACTGCTGCGCGGCGGCCGACCACCTCGCGGCCCAGGGCCTCGTCGACCGCAACCGGATGGCCATCCGGGGCGGCAGCGCCGGGGGATACACCACCCTCGCTGCGCTCGCATTCACCGACACCTTCGCCGCGGGCGCCAACCACTACGGGGTCTCGGACATCGCCGCGTTGATGGCAGATACCCACAAGTTCGAGAGTCGGTATGACGACTTCCTCATCGGCCCGATGCCGGCATCGGCCGCGCTCATGGCTGAGCGATCACCGATCCACCACGTGGACGGCTTCTCGTGCCCGCTCATCACGTTCCAGGGGCTCGAGGACGCCGTGGTGCCCCCCTCGCAGTCCGAGGAGATCGTCGCCGCCCTCGATCGCCGTGGCATTCCCGCACGCCTATGTGTCCTTCGAGGGCGAACAGCACGGCTTCCGGCGCGCCGAGACGATCGTGGCGGTCCTCGACGCGGAGTTGTCGTTCTACGGGCAGGTGTTCGGGTTCGACCCACCGGGGATCACCCGACCGGTGACACTGGTCCATGCCGAGGCACTGGGGGCGACCGGTCAGGGCTGAGCACTCTCATTACGCAAGCCGTCGTCGAGCACGTCCTCGACGATCACCTCGTAGCCGTCGGTGAGGAACACGACCGATGCGCCACCGGAGGTTCGCCCGAGCGATCCGGGGAGTACCTCGTTGGCGATCGATCCGATGTCGAGCTCCATGGCCGCTGCACCAAGCTGGATGAGGTCGGTGGCGGTCAGGTTCGTCGCCGTGTGTTCCGAGAGCTCCGCGAGGAGCATCGGCAGGTCGAGCACCGTTCCCCTCTGGATCATCGTCAGGGCGGCGAGCATCACGATCCCCTGATGGAACGACCGCGTGAAGTCGCCTCCGGGTATCAGCTTTCGGGTGCGGGCGAAGTCCAGGGTCCTCGTCGGTGTGAGGGTTTGTTCACCCGAGCTGAATCCGGCGAACCACTCCTGGGTCGGGATGGGGATCGGGATCGTGAGGGTGATCCGCCCGAGCGTTGCGGCGACGAGGTCCTCGAATCCAGCGAAACCCGTGACGATGTATCCCTCGAGCGGGAGCTCCCACGTCTCGGTGAAGTGCTCGAAGATCGCATCGGGTCCTCGCCCCGATGACGTGAGGGCATTGATCCGCATCGGGCCATAGGGAGACTCGATCCATGCGTCGCGTGGGTATCCGAGGATCGAACCGGAAGCCTCGGAGGGAGCGGCCGTGAGGATGTGGATGGAGTCCATGCGGAACACGAGGGGGTTCTGGCCGGGGCGAGCGTCCGAACCGAGCACCAGGACGCGTCGCGGCGAAGTCCCGAACGAGGGCGCGGAGCCCACCGACACGAGGTGCGTGCCGACGACGGTCCATCCTTCGCCCTCGTCGGCGAGGAGCACGGTGTCACCCGAGTCGAGGACAGCTGCGCCGACGCGTGAACCGTCGGCGAGCTCGGCGGTGGTGACGTCGGCCAGGTAGGTGTCGTCGAGCGGTACCGATCCGCCGTGGTGCTCTACGACGGTGTCGAGCACCGGGCCGGCCGCTCGGGCGTCACGCAGCGTGGTGAGCGCTGCGCCGAGGGTTCCCGCCAGGCCATCGGGGAGGTCACCGGCGACGGTGATCGGGATGATGGGAGCCTCGGTCGTCGATGGGGGCGACGTCGTCGTCGATGCGTTCGTGGTTGTCGAGGCCACGGTCGTCGTCGGCAGGCTCGACGTGGTGGTCGTCTCGCTCGATGCGGCGTTGGTGCACGACGTGGCGACGAGCGCGAGGACGCCGAGCGCGCCGGCGCACCGACGGACGATGTGGGAGGGCTGGCCAACCATCGTGGGCGAGGCTACCCGGCGGCCCGTCGGCGGGGTGCCATTGTTGGGCGCGGGCGGCATGGTGAGCGGTGTCGTCGACGGCGACGTCTGCAGCGACCCGGATGGGCATCGGGACCCCGACGGACGTATACTGGCGCCGGTTTCCGACCCCTTCCCGAACCTGCAGGAGTGATTTCTGTGAACCCCGATGTGTGGCTCTATGCGGCCATGGTGATGGGCCTTGGTGCGCTCATCCTCGCCCTCGTGTACGGCCGGTTGGTCGTCGCCGAATCGCCTGGGAACGACCGGATGGTCGAACTCATGGGCGCGATCCGGGAAGGCTCGATGGCATTCATGCGCCGCGAGTACCTGGCGATCGCCGCCTTCGTGGCGGTGATGGCTTCGCTCATCATGATCTTCCTCGATTGGGGACGTCCGTGGGGCGCCGTCGCCTACGTGTTCGGTGCGATCCTCTCGGGTCTCGCCGGGTTCATCGGGATGCGGATCGCCACGGCTGCCAACGCCCGCACGACCGAGGCGGCACGCCTCGGCGGGACGGCCAAGGCCCTTCCCGTCGCCTTCCGTGGCGGTGCGGTCATGGGCTTCACCGTCGCGGGTCTCGGTCTGCTCGGGTTCAGCCTCGGGGTCTGGTTCTTCAGCGAGGTCATGGGCATGGAGCTCGATGAGTGGGTCCAGATCGTCACGGCGATCGGCCTCGGAGCATCGTCGATCGCCCTCTTCGCCCGTGTCGGCGGGGGCATCTACACGAAGGCTGCCGACGTCGGCGCCGACCTCGTCGGCAAGGTGGAGGCCGGCATCCCTGAGGACGATCCGCGCAACCCGGCCACGATCGCCGACAACGTCGGTGACAACGTCGGCGACGTCGCCGGCATGGGTGCCGATCTCTTCGAGTCGTACGTCGGGTCGATGATCGCCCCCATCGCCTTCGCCGCCATCGTGTTCGCGTCCCAGCCGTTCGTGGCCGAGACGATCTTCTATCCGTTGATGATCGCCTCGATCGGCATGGGTGCTTCGATCATTGCATCGTTCCTCGTGCGTCCCCAGGGTGACCACCTCGCCAGGGCGCTCCACATCGGAACGTGGTCCGCCGCAGCGCTCACCGTCATCGGTGTCGCCGTGCTCACGCCCATCATGTTCTCAGACGTCGAAGGCATCGAGAACGGCGGTTGGGGACTGTTCGGATCCGTCATCATCGGACTCGGGATCGGCCTCCTCATCGGCAAGATCTCCGAGTGGTACACCTCGGACCACTTCAAGACCGTCAAGGAGATCGCCCGCCAGTCCGAGACCGGTCCCGCCACCGTCGTCCTCGCAGGTATCGCCGAGGGCAAGCGTTCGGCTGCCTACTCGGTGATCGTGGTCGCCCTCGGCATGGGTGCTGCCTTCTGGGCCGCCGAACAGTCCATCGAGGGTGGCGGCATCTACGGCGTGGCGATCGCCGCCATCGGCGTGCTCGCAACCCTCGGTATCACCGTATCGGTCGACGCCTACGGCCCGATCGCCGACAACGCAGGCGGAATCGCCGAGATGGCGGACCTGCCGCCCGAGGTCAGGGAGGCGACCGACCAGCTCGACTCGCTCGGGAACACCACCGCAGCCGTCGCCAAGGGGTTTGCGATCGCATCCGCCGCCGTGACGGCACTCGCCCTGTTCTTCTCGTTCGCCGAGGCTGCCGAGATCAGCGCCCTCGACCTGCTCGACATCAAGGTCGCCGTCGGTCTGTTCCTCGGGGGCATGTTTCCCTACCTGTTCGCTGCGATGACGATCCAGGCCGTCGGACGGGCGGCCTTCCAGATGATCGAGGAGGTCCGGCGCCAGTTCCGCGAGATCCCCGGCCTGCGTGAGGGCGAGCCCGGTGTGCGTCCCGAGTACGCCAAGTGCGTCGACATCTCGACGAAGGCATCCCTCCGCGAGATGATCATCCCCGGTGCGGCGGCCGTGGCCCTGCCACTGGTCGTCGGGTTCATCTCCGTCGAGATGCTCGGCGGATTGCTCGCAGGTGCCCTCATCTCCGGATTCCTGCTCGCCATCTACATGGCCAACGCCGGCGGTGCATGGGACAACGCCAAGAAGTTCATCGAGGCGGGCGCGTTCGGTGGCAAGGGCTCCGATGCCCACAAGGCAGCCGTCGTGGGTGACACGATCGGTGATCCGTTCAAGGACACGGCCGGCCCGTCGATGAACATCGTCATCAAGGTGATGACCATCGTGTCGCTGATCTTCGCTACGGCGTTCGTCAGCGCCGGCGGATTGCTCTAGGACGCTGAGGGAGAGCAGGCACGCGTGGAGCGATGCCCTAACCTCGGGTGCCTATGCGCATAGTGATCGTGGGCGCGGGTGCCGTTGGCTCCTATCTCGCCGAGAAGCTCGCCGTCGAAGGTCAGGATGTCGTCGTCATCGAATCCGACCCCGAGCGGGCGGCGATCGCCCAATCGGAGATCGATTGCCTCGTCATCAACGGGAACGGCGCCTCGGCCAAGACGCTGAAGAAGGCGGGCCTCGCCGACGCCGATCTGCTGATCGCCGTCAGCTCATCGGACGCGGTGAACGTGCTCGCATGCGCCGCGGGTACCCAGCTCGGCATCGAACGCAAGGTCGCCCGCGTCGAGGACCCCCAGCTCAAGGCCGAGGTCGAGGCACTTGGTGTGGACCTCGTCATCGACCCCGGTGAGGCCGCAGCCCGTGAGCTGTTCCTGTTGGCATCGAGCGGCGACATCGCGGAGCGGATCGAGTTCGCCGATGGTGCGCTCGTCCTGCTCGGGGCGTACGTGGACAGCCGTGCCGACTTCGTGGGTAAGACGCTCGCTGACCTCAGGGAAACGATCGAGGGGTGGGACTGGCTCGTCGTCGCCGTCATCAGGCACGGCGAGACCATCATCGCACGCGGCTCCACGACTCTCGAGCCCCACGACCACGTGCTGATGATGGCTAGGGCCGAGAGCACCGACGACGCCTACACCTGGCTCGGCCTGTCGAGCGCGCCAGCCGAGAAGGTGATGATCCTCGGCAGCACCCGCCTCGCCAAGCTCACCGCCCGCATGCTTGCTGATCACCACATCCACACGACCCTGATCGAACCCGACATGGACCGCTGCCGAGTCATTGCGGAGGAACTCCCGGGTGTCGTCACCGTGTGTGGCCAACCGACCGACGTGAAGCTGCTGCGCTCGGAGGGCATCGAGACCACCGACACCGTCATGGCGCTCACCGGATGGGACAGCGAGAACGTCCTGGCTGCGATGGTCGCGAAGTCGTTGGGAGCCAGGGAAGTGATCGCCCGATTCTCGAACACCGATCTCGTCGGGCTTCTCGCTGGAGTCGGGATCGACGCGACGGTGAGCTCACGCCTTTCGGCGGCGAACGAGATCCTCCGGTTCGTCCGCCGCGGGGTGATCTACTCGGTCGTGACGTTCTCCGATTCCGACGCGGAGGCCATCGAGCTCGAGGTGGGACCGTCCAGTCCTGCCATCGGGAAGTCGCTCGCAGACCTCAAGTTGCCCCACTCCATGATCATCGGCGGTGTCCAACGCGGCGCCGAGGCATTCGTACCCCGCGGGGACACGGTCGTCGAGGTCGGCGACCACCTGATCGCGATAGCGCTCCCGGAAGCGATCGCGACGGCCGAGAAGCTCTCCGGCTGATCGATGTCCTGGCGGCACCTCCTCCATGTCATTGGCGCTGTGCTCATGGCGGTCGGCGCAGCGATGGTGGCGCCGATCGTCGTGGCCATCATCTACACGGAGTGGTCGGACATCCCCGGCCTGTTGGCGGCGGCTTCCATCACGGGTCTCATCGGATTCGGTCTGTGGCGCGGGTTCGATCGGCCGGGTGAACTCTCGGCCCGCGAGGGTTTCGCTGCCGTGGGCCTCGCATGGATCGGCGTGGCGATCGTCGGCACGCTGCCCTACCTCCTGACGGGATCGATCGGCAACTTCACCGACGCCTTCTTCGAGTCAGCCGCCGGCTTCACGACGACCGGTGCATCCATCATCCCCGATCCTGGGCAGCTGTCGCACGGTGTCGTCTTCTGGCGTTCCTTCACCCAATGGGTGGGTGGTATGGGGATCATCGTGCTGTCGATCGCGATCCTGCCACTGCTCGGCATGGGCGCTGTCCAGCTCGCCAGGGCGGAGTCACCCGGTCCCACGCCAGACAGGCTGACGCCGCGTTTCTCCGAGACCGCCAAGCGCCTGTGGTTCCTCTACATGGGTGTGACCGCCGTCCAGGTGGTGTTCCTCTGGGTCGGTGACATGACGTTCTTCGAGGCGGTCAACCACTCATTCACCACCCTGTCGACCGGCGGCTTCTCCACCAACTCCGGGTCGCTCGGTGCCTACTCGGCCTACTCGCAATGGGTCGTCATCGTGTTCATGCTCCTCGCAGGTGTGTCGTTCGCCCTCCACTACAAGGTCCTGCGGCGCGATCGCAAGGCCTACTTCAAGTCCGTGGGACTGCGCGTCTACCTCGCCATCATCGCGGGAGCTGCACTGCTCATCGCGATCGGCACATGGGGCACCCTCGGGGTGGCCGACACGATCAGGGACGCACTCTTCACATCGTTGACGATCGTCACCACGACCGGATTCGGTACTTCCGACTTCGCGCAGTGGATACCCGCCCTCGAGATCATGATCGTGGGCCTCATGTTCATCGGTGGCATGGCGGGATCGACATCGGGAGCGATCAAGTCCGACCGCCTCCACATCCTCTATGAGGCATCGCGAACGGACGTCAGACGCATCATCCATCCACGTGGCGTGTTCGTCACCAGGGTCGGACGCGAGACCGTGCCCGACGTGGTGGTCGAGACGGTCCAGACGTTCTTCCTGCTGTACATGGCCGCCTTCATGACCGGCACGTTCCTCATGGCAATCATCGGATCGATCGCCGAACCGAACCTCGACATGGTGACGACGGTGTCGGCCGTCGCCTCGGCGATCGGCAACGTGGGTCCTGGGCTCGGTGAGGTCGGGCCGGCGAGCAATTACCTCGGTGTGCCCTGGCCGGGCAAGTTCCTGCTCTCGGCCCTGATGATCGTCGGACGCCTCGAGATCCTCCCGATCCTCATCCTGTTCAACCGTGAGGTGTGGCGCCGGTAGGGACCCGGATCAGGCGGTCTCGTCGTCGGGTGGGCGCGCCATGTCAGGATCGTCGAGTCGTTGTTGCTCTTCCCTGCGCTTGCGCTCCCAGTACGCGTCGTACGACCGCTTCCGGGTGCGCGAGATCACCAGGAACAGCCCAACGATGACGACGGCTCCGATGAGCCAGAAGAAGATCCCGCCGGAGCCGGCCTCCGGGAGATCGGCGACCTGGGCGATCATGGGAGTGAACGACACGCTCCTAGCCTACGGGTTTCGCGTCGGAGTTACCGGGTGTCCCGCACGATCACGTTCATACGCCACGCCGAAACGGCGGCCAATGCCGAGCGGCGTTGGCAGGGTTCCACGAATGCCCCGTTCACCGCGACCGGTAGCGACCAGATCGCCAGGCTCGGCCGTCGTTTCGCGGGCGGAGACGTCGGGCGTCTCGTGGCATCCGACCTCCCGAGGACGGCGTCGACATCAGCGGCTCTGGGTGATGCCGCACTCGACCCCGCGTGGCGCGAGTTCCACGTCGGCGCATGGGAGGGCCTGACGAGCGACGAGGTGCGCCAGCGATTCCCGGGCGAGATGGACAAGCTCTTCACCGGTGAGGACTTCGCCATCGGCGGCGGGGAGATGATGTCGGACTTCCGGGCGCGCATCGACGCCGCGTTCGACGCCCTCGCGGACTCACTCGACGATGGCGGTCAGGCCACCGTGGTGACCCATGGTGGCGTGATCTGGGCGGTCGCCAATCGCGTGCTCGCTCCGGCCACTGGGTCGGCCCCCCTCATCCCCTCCCACAACACGGCGGTCTCGAGGGTCCGGATCGACGACGACGGGGCCATGCAGTTGACGGTCTTCAACGACGCCACCCACCTCGAGAGCGTCCCGACGCAGTTCGGGCCCGAGGGGACCCTCATCACCCTGATCCGGCACGGCCAGACGTCTGGGAACGTCGAGGGTCGTTGGCAGGGGAGGTCCGACAGTCCCCTCACCGACCACGGGATCCGCCAGGTCGAGGCTGCATCGCGCATCGCACCCACGTTCGATGCCCTCTACACCTCGCCGTTGGGACGAACCGCCCACACGGCCCAGATCATCGGCGGTGCCGTCGGTGTGCCATCCGTCGCCCACGACGGCCTCGTGGAGATGTCCTTCGGGACCTGGGAGAACCTGACGTCCGCCGAGGCGGCGGCCGCCCATCCCGACCTCTTCGAGGCCGTGTACGGGCGAGGTGAGGACCTGCGGCGCGGCGGTGACGGCGAGTCGTTCACCGAGGCGGGGGAGCGGCTGGTCGCCGCCATCGCCGAGATCGTTGCGAGCGACCGACATGCCGAGGTGGGATTGGTTTCGCACGGGGCGGCGATCCGCGCCTATGCGACCCTCGTCGTCGGGCTCGGATTCCCGGAACGCAATCGGCTCCCGGTTCCGCGCAACTCGTCGATGTCGAAGGTCGTGTACGCCGAAGGGACCCCGGTGCTGGCCTCCTACAACGTCGCTCCCCACCTGGACTGAGTATGCGGCTGCTCCTCGTCACCAACGATTACCCGCCCAAGCCCGGCGGGATCCAGATGTACCTCAAGAACCTCGTCGATGCCTATCCGGACGAGGTCCTCGTGTATGCGCCACACGATGACGACGCCGATCCCGACGAGGACGGTGTCGTACGGGGCGCGAAGCCCTACATGGTCCCCGGTGCGGATCTGGTGTCCTCGGTCACCGACGTCGCGACCGCGTTCCGGCCCGACGCCGTGTTGTTCGGAGCCCCACACCCGTTGCCCCACCTCGGACCCGCGCTGCGTGAGGCGCTCGGTGTGCCCTTCGGGGTGTTGTCCCACGGTGCCGAGGTGACCATCCCGGCTGCCATCCCGGGGAGCCGCCAGCTGCTGGGGCGCATGCTGCGCGCTGCGGACGTCCGGTTCGCCGTCAGTCGCTTCACGGCGGCTCGCGTGGGGCGACTCACCCGTCGACCCGTGGTGCATGTCGGCGCCGGTGTCGAGGTCGACACGTTCACGCCCGGACCGGAGCGTCCCTTCGGCGATCCCCCCGTCGTCGGTTGCGTGAGTCGGTTCGTGCCCCGCAAGGGACAACACCGGCTACTCGAGGCCGTCGCGAGGTCGGACCACGACGTGTCGGTCCTGCTGGTCGGGAAGGGCCGGACCGAACAGATGCTGCGTGAACGGGCACGCGAGCTCGGGGTCCCGACACGGTTCGCCGTCGATGTGCCGTGGGCCGAGCTCCCCGGCCTCTACCGATCGATGGACGTGTTCTGCATGCCGACCAGCTCGCGGTGGGGAGGCCTCGAGGTCGAAGGCCTCGGTCTGGTCTACCTCGAGGCCTCGGCGTGCGGCATCCCGGTGCTCGCCGGCGACTCCGGAGGCTCGCCCGAGACCGTCGAACCCGGCGTGACCGGCTTCGTGGTGTCTGATATCGATGACATCGTCGAGGGCCTCGACGTGCTGCTGTCGGACCCCGTACGAGCCCGTTCGATGGGTGCCGCCGGGCGCCGTTTCGTCGAGGCCGAATACACGTGGGAGCGGGTCATCGAGCGCCTGTACGACGGTTTCGCCCCGCATCTGGGGTAGCGTCCCGACCGCCGAGGGCCTTGACGGATCGTCTGGCCTGTCGTAGTCCTGTACGTCGTCAGCTCACATCGAGAGCATCGAACATGGCCAAGAAACTCGTGATCGTGGAGTCGCCGGCAAAGGCGCGCACGATCAATCAGTACCTCGGGGACGACTACATCGTCGAGTCCTCCGTGGGTCACATCCGCGACATACCGTCGCGTGCGGCCGACCTACCCGAGTCCAAGCGCGGCCTCTGGAAGACGACCCGGTTCGGTGTCGACGTCGACGAGGGATTCACGCCGATCTACGTCGTGACCGAGTCGTCCCGCAAACAGGTGCGCCTGTTGAAACAGAAGCTCAAGCAGGTAGACGAGCTGTACCTCGCCACGGATGAGGACCGCGAGGGCGAAGCCATCGCGTGGCACCTGATGGAGGAACTCAAACCGAAGGTGCCCGTGCGTCGCATGGTGTTCCATGAGATCACCGAAAAGGCGATCCAGGAGGCCGCGAGCAACCCCCGCGACATCGACATGCCGCTCGTGCAGGCACAAGAGACCCGCCGCATCCTCGATCGACTTTTCGGCTATGAGGTGTCACCGGTGTTGTGGCGACGGGTCCAGAAGGGTCTGTCTGCGGGTCGCGTCCAGTCCCCGGCGACGCGGATCCTCGTCGAGCGCGAGCGCGAGCGGATGGCGCACGTCGCTGCGCGTTACAGCAGCCTCAAGGCCGTGTTCGCAAAGGACGACACCGAGTTCCCAGCCGGCCTGCGCAGGGTGGACGGCAAGCGGGTCGCCGACGGTTCCGACTTCGATGCCTCCGGTCGACTCACGAAGGACCGTCTGTTGCTCTCGCCCGATGACGCCGTCGCCCTCGCCCAGGGTCTGAGCGGATCCGAGTTCGCGGTGACGAGCGTCGAGCGCAAGCCCTACACCCGCAAGCCGTATCCCCCGTTCCGCACCTCGACACTCCAACAGGAGGCAGGCAGGAAGCTCAGGTTCGGTGCACGCCGGACGATGAGCGCAGCCCAGCGCTTGTACGAGGCGGGGTACATCACGTACATGCGTACGGATTCGACGAACCTGTCGGCGACCGCCATCGATGCCGCCCGTTCGCTCGTGGCTGACCGCTACGGATCGTCGTTCCTCCCCGAGGCACCCAGGACCTATGGGAAGCAGGCCAAGGGCGCCCAGGAGGCCCATGAAGCCATCCGCCCTGCGGGTGAGCGATTCAAGGACATGGACGTCGCGGCCGGCGCATTCGGTCCGACATCGGACGAAGCGCGCGTCTATGAGCTCATTTGGATGCGGACCGTCGCCTCCCAGATGAAGGACGCCAAGGGTGAGAGCCTGGTGGTCCAGCTCACCGGCGAGACCCACGACGGCCGGACGGCGCTGTTCCAGGCGTCGGGGCGATCGATCACGTTCCCGGGCTTCCTCCGTGCGTATGTGGAGGGTCGGGACGACCCCGACGCCGCGCTCGACGACCAGGAGACCCACCTTCCGCCGATGGCGGAGGCCGATGCGGTCGTTGTGGTGGAACTCGACCCGACGGACCACGAGACGAAGCCGCCGGCGCGCTACACCGAGGCGTCGCTCATCAAGCGCTTGGAGGAACTCGGTATCGGGCGTCCGTCGACGTATGCGTCGATCATCGCGACGATCCTCGATCGTGAGTACGCCCGCAAGCAGGGGAGCGCCCTCATTCCGACGTGGCGTGCCTTCAGCGTCGTCGGACTCCTCGAACAACACTTCACGGACTACGTGGACTACGAGTTCACGGCCCGCATGGAGTCGGACCTCGACGCGATCGCGAGCGGAGACCAGGAGATGGTCCCGTACCTCGAGAAGTTCTACAACGGCAACGGACGTCCGGGCCTCGTCGCCCTCGTGTCCGATGAGGCCCTCGAGAAGATCGATCCCAAGGCGGTCAACTCGTTCCCGATCGGCATGGGTGACGACGGTGAACCGATCGTGGCCAGGGCGGGCCAGTATGGTCCCTACCTCCAACACGGTGAACGGCGGGCATCCGTCCCACCGGATCTCGCCCCTGACGAGCTGACGCTCGAACGTGCGCTCGAGCTCCTCGATGCGCCGAACGACGACCGAACCCTGGGTACGGATCCCGAGACGGGCCTCGACGTCCTCGCACGGGCAGGACGGTTCGGCCCCTATGTGCAACTCGGCGAACGTGATCCCGACAGCAAGGAGAAGCCGAGGACGGCCTCCCTGTTCAAGACGATGTCCCTCGCCGATCTCACGCTCGAGCAGGCGCTCGAGCTACTCACCATTCCCCGGACGATCGGTACCCATCCCGACGACGGTGCGCCCATCGAGGCGCTCAATGGCAGGTATGGCCCCTACATCAAGTGGGGGAAGGAGAGCCGGAGCCTCGCCACCGAGGAGGAGCTCTTCACGGTCGGAATGGATGAGGCCTTGGCGCTCCTCGCCCAGCCGCGCCAGCGCCGCGGGGCGAAGCCGCCGCTCAAGGAACTCGGCACCGACCCCGCAACGGGCAAGGAGATCGTCGTCAAGGACGGGCGCTTCGGCTTGTACATGACCGACGGTGAGACGAACGTGTCGTTCCGCAAGACGGAGACGATCGACAACGTGACCCTGGAGCACGCCGCCGACCGCCTCGCGGAGAAGCGGTCGAAGTCGTCCTGACGGGCGCATCGTCGTCACGGCCCCGGCCGTCGGAGGTACGGCGGTCCCCGTGCAACACTGTGACCATGGACCGGCACCATCTCGCACCACCCCGCTACATCGCCTTCGAAGGCGCCGAGGGTGCCGGCAAGAGCAGCGTGGTCGCCATGGTGCGTGAGCGCCTTGCTGCCCTCGGTGATCGTGTGGTCGCCGTGCGTGAACCCGGCGGGACCCCGGTGGGGGAGGCGATCCGGGCGATCCTGCTCGATGGCCATGTCCACCCGGATCCTCGGAGCGAGGCCGCCCTGTTCGCAGCTGCTCGGGCCCAGCTCGTGTCGGAGGTGGTCGTGCCGGCACTCGAGGACGGTGCGTGGGTCCTCTCCGATCGGTCCGCCTATTCATCGCTCGCCTATCAGGCAGGCGGTCGCGGACTCCCGTTGGACGAGGTTCGAATACTCAACGACCTCGCGCTCGGTGGTGTGTGGCCGCACCGCGTGGTCCTGTTGCGTGTGGATCGGTCCGTCGGTCTCAGGAGGCAGGACCGCGGCGACCGCATCGGCGACGAGTCCGACGACTTCCACGACGCCGTCGTGGACGCGTTCGACGCGTTGGCCGCAGCCGAGCCGGATCGGTTCCTCGTCGTCGACGCCATGATGGATCTCGACGATGTCGTCGATGCCGTGATGGGCGATCTGGTGGGTACACCGTGAGCGTGTTCGACGCCATCATCGGGCACCGGCAGGTCGTGGACCTGCTCGTCGGCGAGTTGGCCTCACCATCCCAGGCGTATCTGTTCGTGGGGCCATCCAATGTGGGCAAGGCCTCCATCGCGAGGATCTTCGCCGCCGGGATGGTCGGCGGTTCCGATGATGACCTCGCCCGTCGGGCCCTCGAGGGGGTGCATCCCGACCTCATCGTCGTGGCACCTGAGGGACGCACCTCGATCACTGTCGATCAGGCACGCATGGTGGTCTCCGCGGCGGCGCGTTCGCCTCTCGAAGCCGACACGAAGGTGTTCCTCATCGAAGAGGCCTCACTACTCAACGACGAGGCCGCCAACGCCCTGCTCAAGACCATCGAGGAACCGATTCGATCGACGCGATTCGTGCTCGTCGCCGAGTCCGAGGACGACCTCCCGCCGACCGTCGCGAGCCGGTGCCGCACGGTGGTCTTCGGTCGCGTCCCCGAGTCCGACATCGTCGAGGGGTTGGTGCGCAACGGCGTCGATCCCGACCAGGCAGCGCGTGCCGCTCGAATCTCGGGCGGCCGTCCCGGTCTCGCCATCGCCCTCGCGACCGAACCGGAGGTCGCTGCATTCCGCGATGCATGGCTCGGCGTGCCTGACGAGCTGACGGGGCATCCCGGCGACGCCTACCTGGCTGTGCGTCGGGTGATGACCGCCACCGAGCCGCTCCTGGCGGCGGTGAAGCGCCGCCAGGAAGAGGAGATTGCGATGTCATACGGGGACAACGTGGTCCCCAAGATGGTCACGGACAAGCACCAGCGCGAACTCGCCCGAAGCTCAGACGCGCTGTATGTGACGGGGCTCGAGCTGTTGGCGTCGTTCTATCGAGATGTCGCCGCAGCCCAGTTCGGAGCCGAGGTGCAGAACACCGACGTGGGTGTGACCTCCCTCACCCAGATCCTGCCCGCCACGGCGGTGCGCAATGCCGATCGCGTCCTCGACGCCATCGCCGCGCTTCAGGCCAACCAGCGCCCCCAGCTCGCCCTCGCGGCGCTCTTCGTCGACCTCGGCATCGATGCCTAGTCGCATGCTCCGCCTCGCCACCGCTTTCGAGCGGGCCGTACGACTGCCGAGTCACGTGCTCACGTCTGCGGTCTTCGACCTCCAGGTGTCCGGCAAGGAGAACATCCCGAGGCATGGCCCGGTCGTCGTTGCGGCGAACCACTTCTCCCACCTCGATGTGCCGATCATCGGCACCAGCCTCGACCGCTACGTCCGCTTTCTTGCGGTCGATGAGCTGTACGGCCGATCGATGGCGTTCGATGCGACGCTCGGGTTCTTCGGTGCCATCCCCCTCGACCGCGACGGCTACCCGGTGCACGCCTTGCGCACGGCTCTCGAGCATCTCGACGAGGGCCACATGATCGGCATGTTCCCCGAGGGCCGCCGCGTCGAGGAGTGGGGCGTCGACCCGCCGCGCAAGGGCGCAGCTTGGCTTGCGTGGATGTCCGGTGCGCCGTTGTTGCCGGTGGCGATCCATGGCACGCAGGACTCCCTGGCACCCCGGTCGCAGAGTTTCCATCGCACGGCTGTCCGCATGTGGGTGGAGTCCCCCATGTGGTGGTCGGACTATCGTGACCATGTCGACCCGCTGGCATCCATGATGGCTGATTGGTACGAACGGGTGAATATGAGACTCGCTCCCTGGAGGCCTAGTGACTGAGAAGAAGATCGTCGTCACCGGTGGAACCGGCTTCCTCGGATCCGCCGTGGTTCGCTCCCTGAGAGAGCGAGGTGACGACGTGGTCGTCATCGGTCGTGGCACCGGCGTAGGCGCCGACGCAACCTGGGATCCCGCTGCCGGGGTGCTCGATGCCTCCCTGCTCGAGGGAGCCGACGTCGTCGTGAACCTCAACGGTGCGGGGATCGGCGACAAGCGGTGGACCGACGCCCGCAAGCAGGTGATCCTCGAATCACGCACCGGTCCGACGGCGTTGCTCTCGTCCACGATGGCTTCCATGGACAACCCACCTCCGCTGTTCGTGTCCGGTTCTGCAATGGGGTACTACGGCAACACGGGTGATACGCCGGTCGATGAATCGGCACCACAGGGTGACGGCTTCCTGGCGAGCGTCTGTGCCGAATGGGAGGCTGCGGCTGATCCGGCCAGGGATGCCGGTATCCGCGTCGTCCATCCACGCACGGGCATCGTGCTCGATCGCAGATCCGAAGCGCTCAGGCCGCTGGTACCCCTGTTCAAGATGGGTGTCGGCGGTCCGATCGGCGGCGGGAGTCAATGGTGGTCGTGGATCACGCTCGCCGACACGGTCGCCGCCTTCGAGCGCTGCATCGATGCCGAGCTGGCGGGCCCGGTGAACCTGGTGGCGCCGAATCCCGTCACGAATCGCGAGTTCGCCAAGGCGCTCGGCGCCCAACTCGGTCGCCCATCGTTCTTCCCCGCGCCGAAGTTCGCCGTCGACATCCGCCTCGGCAAGGAGCTGGCATCGACGATGGCCTACGGATCGCTGAGGGTCCTGCCCACCGTTCTCGAGGCGGACGGATTCTCGTTCTCGGCGCCGACCATCGAAGCGGCACTGGCGGACGTGTTCGCCTGACCGCCGGCGGCCGGGTTCGAGTTCTCGGCAATTCATGGTTCTTGGTGTCAACCATGTGTTTCGTGTCATACCCGCGAGATATCGTCCATACATGGAAGGTCACATCACCGCACTCCTCGAACCGTGGGACGTACTGAACCCGACCGGTGGCGGGCTCGCCGAAACGCTCGATCACCGGCCATCGGGGTGCATCCTCGGCACGGAGTCTGCTCCCGATCACCTCGGCGCGATGGGCGACGCGGAACTCGAACAGCTCGCCGTCGATCTCCAGCGTCACATGCGAGCCGTCGGCGCGGCGCTCGCCCACGTGGTTGGTGCCATCGACGAGCGCCAGATACCCGAGCGTCGATACGCCCTGGGCACCAAGCAATGGCTGAGCCGCTTCTGCAGGAAGACCCCTGCCGAGGCCTCGAGGACGGTCACGACGGCCCGGGCACTGCGATCCCTGCCCGCCGTGGCGGAGCGGGCGCTCGCCGGAGACATCCCGGTGGCGAGCCTCGATCTGCTCGCTTCGACGTGGAGGGGGAATCGGGAGGCGTTCCCCCTTCATGAGCAGACCTTCGCCGATGCGGCTGCCACCCTCGATGCACGCGATCTCCGCAGGGCAGTGGGGTACTGGCGCCAGCAGGTCGATGGAGATTGCGTCACCGGCGACATCGAGCGTCAGCGGGCGCAACGGCGGGTCGGCATCCATCAGACGTTCGACGGCATGTGGCACCTCGAGGGCCTCCTCGATCCCATCTCCGGATCCACGGTCTCCACGGCACTCGCAGCCCATGCTGATCCGGGGCTCCTCGATCCCACCGACACCCGCACCCATGGCCAACGAACGGCCGACGCCCTCGTCGACATCTGTCACTTCGGTCTCGACCACGACCCGAGTGTCGGTACGTCAGGTGGCATGAAGCCGCACCTCGCCGTCACCGTCGATCTGGATCACCTGACGGGTGCGGCGGATGGCAGGCTGCCAGAGATCGATGACGCATCCGTCACACCGGAGACCATCCGGCGGTTGGCCTGCGATGCCGATGTGGTGCGGATCGTGATGGATGCCGACAGCCAGCCCCTCGATGTCGGGCGATCCGTCCGCACGGTGACGCCGGCGATCCGCCGCGCCCTCGACCTACGCGATGGCGGGTGTGTGTGGCGCGGATGTGGTCGCGGTGTCGGATGGACCGATGCCCACCATGTGATCCATTGGGCAGATGGCGGTCCGACATCCCTCGACAACATGGTCCTGCTGTGCCGGCGGCATCACACCGCGGTCCACGAGGGCGGCCGCGCCGACCTCGGACTCCGAGCCCCACCATGAGGGTCGGAACTCCCTCGGGGACGATGCTTGGAGGCGATGCTTGGTATCCTCGCCACTCCCACGCCGGGGTAGCTCAGGGGTAGAGCAACGCACTCGTAATGCGTAGGTCGGGGGTTCAAATCCCCCCTCCGGCTCCACACCTGTCGCGTCACCCGACGCCGTTCGACCCCTCCTGCGATTCAGTTGTTCTTGATCGCGTACTGGATGTTCATGTCGGGTACCGGCGGCAGGTGGTCGCCGTCGCCGAGCTGGAAGCACTGGTAGTCGAACGTCCACGGGTCTGCAGCGACGCATTCGATGAAGTTGATCCCCGGGTCGATCAGGAAGTCGACCGCAGCAACAGCAGGATCGATGTACTGGCGCGTCGCATTCGATGCGCTCTTGGACACGAGGCCGTTGCCGTAGGGATCCGTGAAGAACTCGCCGCTTGCCAGAGCACGTGCGATGGAGAACGTCAGCGGTGTCCGCCATGCCGACATGCCGATGGTGCGACGGGTCGCGTTGTCGAACTCCGGATCGCGTTTGACGACGGAGTTGCACGTGAGGTTCGTGCAGTGGGACATCGGATTGCGGATGTCGAACGAGGGCTCGAATGATCCGAAGCCGAGGTTGAGTGTCTGGGTCGTGTCGTCCATCGAGTCCCAACGTTCGTAGTTGCGCGAGTCGGAACCGACGTTGATGGAACGCTCACGGTCGTCGCCGATGGCGTTGCGGAGGGCTGGCATCGAGTAGCCACAGTTCGATGGCGTGAGAACGGGCCCGTCCGTCGAAATGGCGGCGCCATAGTCGGCCTTGAATCCCACATTCATGAGTTCCTTGCCGGCGTTGTCGTAGACCTGTACATAGAGGGTGTGGAGTTGTGCACAGACACGGCGGCCGCTCGACGTCCCCGCGTGGATGACGAACCGTACCCAGTGCTTCTTGCTCAGATCCTGGAAGATGAACTCCTTGAATCCCATGTTGGGTTCATCCTGGGGGACCTTGTCCGCGACGTAGCCATACGGGACCATCGGATTGCCAGGAATCAGCGAAGGACTCGAGCCATGGTCGTGGCCGAACGAGCACCAGTACACCGGGTCCCATTGGGGGTGCCAGGTCTGGTATGTGGCACCGTCCGGTCCCGCGGTCGTGTGGCGGCCGTGGACCCAGTCGGGACACGCCGTACCGGGAACGGGGTACGCCTTGCCCGCAGGCACCGGGGGCGTCGGTGTCGGTTCGCCGTTGCCCTCGGCGACGAGGATCAGGTACATGGTGCGTCCCTTGCCCGTCGCTTCCACCGTTCCGAGTTTCACCGGCCCGGCGGGAAAGGATCTCTCGTAGACCGGTGCGTATCGACCGTCGATCTGCACGGTTGACCCTTGGACCCAACCGTTGCGAAGCCACGACGGCCGTGATGCGTCGTCGCGCCACACGACAGCGACGCGGGCCGGGCGGTTCAGCGTGAAGTTCATCCAATCGTTGTCGGGACCGTACGAGTTGAAGCCCCACGAGTTCGCAGGCGACAGGGCATCCCACCCCTCATACGCTCCCGCATCGTCGACACGATCCACCTGCCAGTTGTCGTTGCCGGGAACCGGGTTGATGTCGAGGCCGGAGCCGAACGATCGGGGCCAATAGCCCATGTCGTGAAGTAGGGGTCTGTCGGTGATGTGTCCGTGCGCTGGACGTGGAACCGTGCCCCAGGGCGGCATCGTCTTCCGCAGGTGGGCCGGGCGGCGGTCCAACGGCCACGGGATCGAGGCCGAGACCGCGGCATGAGGAACGTCGCCATCTGCGCTCGAGTGACAGGGTCGTTGGGGCAGAAGCGGGTGTTGGCAGGGGGATTGCATCCTTTGGTGATGCCTGCGGCGGCGAGCTTCTCGATGTCGGCTTCGAAGACGGATCCGTGTGATCGGTGAAGTCCTTGGATCCTGATGACTTGAGGTCGAGTGCACGGACGAGGAATGCTGCGATCTGGCCCCGCGTCACCTTGGATTCGGGGCAGAAGCGGGTGTTGGTCGGTGGGTTGCATCCTTTGGTGATGCCTGCGGCGGCGAGCTTCTCGATGTCGGCTTCGAAGACAGATCCGTTGTCATCGGTGAAGTCCTTGGATCCTATGACCTGAGGTCGATCGCACGGACGAGGAATGCTGCGATCTGGCCCCGCGTCACGACACCGTCGGGGCAGAAGCGATCGTTGGCGGGGGGGTTGCAGCCCTTGGTGATCCCAGCCTCGGCGATTGACTCGATGGCTGACTCGTGGGGATTGCCGTCGTCGTCGTTGAATGAGCCGAGGCCGGCGACAGCAGTTCCTGTTCCGATGGTCAAGGCAGCTGTCACTGCGGCGACCACGATGGAGACCCTCATCGTTGTGCGCACCATGCATCCTCCATCTCGTGTTTGGATGGAGCCTTCCTGACCGTGCCCGGGGGCAGGTTAGGCAAGAAACCACTCTGCGTCTACCCTCAACTGCGTTTGGTGGTTGAAGGGGTCCCGCCTCGGTCAGTCCGATCGTGGTCTCAGTCGTCGTTTCTGTCGCGGTTGCTACAGGGTTTGCCGTGCGGCGCCTACGTTCTCGGCGATCTCGAGCCGACTGTGCGTCCAACGTGTCAGTCTGGATACCCGAACCACAACCTGAGTCCGTCACGGTGAGAGGGATGTAAGTACGCTGATCTCGGCGTCGACCATCCCGGAGAACGCCGGACCCAGGAGGTCGCCATGTCCCGTACCGTCGAAGCATTCGTCGTCCCACGGGGTGAGGGCAGGTTGATCCAGGGTCCGGCTGGTGGCCCCACGACGATCACTGCCCACACCGGTAACACGGGTGGGACATTCACGTTCCTCGAGAACGTCATCGGTGCGAAGCAGGGTCCGCCGAGGCACATCCATCGACGTGAGGATGAGATGTGGTACGTCCTCGACGGGAGTTTCCGCTTCATTGCCGACGACCGCATCGTCGAGGCTCCCGAGGGTGCCTTCGTGTTCGTGCCCCGAGGCACGGCACACTGTTTCCAGAACCTCGAAGACCGGCCCTCGAGGATTCTGGTCATGTTCACCCCCTCGGGCATGGAGCGTTTCTTCGAAGAGCACGCCCTCCTCCCGTCGGGACCGGTCGATCCCGACCGCTATCGGGAGATCGCCGAGAGGAACTGGATGGACGTCGTCGGTCCACCGCTGGCCGAGTCACACCCCCTCTGATCGGGCCTGGCGTCGGGTGGTGATGTCGAGCCGACAGTGCCCAACGTCGTCCGGATACCCGAACGCTCGAAGCATCGTGGGTGTCAGAGGGTCAGCCGCCGACGATCGTCGTCACCTTCGACGGCCACGTGCTGAGGTCGCCGGGGGTATGTGCCGTCACCAGATACACCGAATCGGGCGCGGCGCCGTCGAGGGTGACCGCGTAGTGACCCCCTCCGTCGGTGGTGGCTGTCCCGGTGACGAAAGGGATCGGTTCGATGCGGACGATTCGACGCTCCACCTCGGTGCCGCCTTTGAAGAAGGCGATGCCGACGTAGCCCGCAGCAGGTGCTCCCGGGTTCCACGTCGAGCGCATCCGGACCGTGAATTCGTAGGTCGCACCGGGGGTGGTCGGGAAGCGGCCGCCGTCGATCAGGATCGTCTGTCCCTCCTCGGCGTCGAGGATCATGGCGGATTCACCGTCAGTCCCCGTGCCGAAACGGACATCGCCTCGGGTGTTGTAGACCTCCCAGTTCGAACCACCCGAGATGTCGCCGTTGGGCACGAGATTGGTGCTGTCGTCCGCCTCGGTGAAGCTGATCGTGGAGATCTCGGCATCGAGGGTGCCAGGCCCGGCGTCCTCGGCGTTGACGCGCAGCAGGATGAGCGCTTCCTTCACACCAGCCGGAACCTCGCCGGTGATCGTCACATCCTGGATCATGCCGGTCATCGGTGTGGCCGACACCGTCACTGGCAGACCCGCCAAGCCGATGCCCGTCGACGCGTCCGTGACGATGCCCTCGATGACCCGCTGCCCGTCTGATTCGGCGATGGCTGGATCGGTCAGCGCTGTCCGCGTGCCGTGATACCGGTTGACGAGGTGGGTGAATGCCGAGGTCGAGGTCTCCGGCAGCACCGTGTCTGGCCAGTCCTCCCACGACTGGAAGACGACGTGGTCGGGTGTCCCACCGGCGGCCTGCTCGTACTCTGCGACCCGCTCGATGGCTTGCTGGATCCAGCCGTCGCTGTCGGTGTCGGCGAAGGTGCCGTTGTAGAGGAGCCCGAAGGGCACCCCCCTGGCTTCGGCGACCTCCTCGATGCCACGCACGATGTCCGTCCAGTCGCTCCGTCGCCAGTCGACGTCCATGTGGAGGAAGGCGAACGGTTCACCCATCGCCGCCTCGTAGGCGTCGAGCCAGGTCGCCATGTCCTCGGGCGTCGTGGCCGGCGACTGCCACACTCCCTCGATGCTCCCCACCGGGACACCGGGGAAGATCTCGCGCATGTCCTCCACCCAGGCGACGACCTCGTCGATGACTCGCTCGAGCGGGTATTGGCACGAGCCAGGCCCGTCGTTCTTGTACCCGTAGGTATACGGCTGCTCGATGACCACGGCGCCGATGGTGCCCCCGAGTGCTTTGATGCGCCGAGCGCCCTCGAGTTCGTACGGACCCTCGAAGGACTCGGTGTGCCGACAGGTGGTCGGCGGGGTGAGTGGCTCGGCCTCGACCATGAGTGGGATGCCGTGGCTGTCGAGGTAGTCGGTGAGCGTGATGATCTGCTCGTCGGAGAAGAAGACCCTGGCCATCCAGCTGTGGATCTTGAACGCCCCGATGTTGGACCGTGCCTCCTCCCACGCAGCGCTTTCGGTGAAGAGGTTCCAGTAGTCGGTCGACCCATCAGGGAAGTAGATGTTGCCGACTTCCCACGACGGCTGCGGCGGGACGGCTCCGAAGACCATGAGTCCGGGCGATAGGTCGATCTCCGCTGGTGTCGCTTCGGGGGCGGTGGTCGTCGTGGTCGTCGTCGTGTCCGGGGCCACTGTGGTGGTCGACGTCGAGGCGATCGCCGTCGAAGTGGTCTCTGTTCCGCCTCCGGTGCAAGCCGACACGAGCAGAGCGACGATGAGCAGGAGCAGCGATGCACCGAGCGCCCTTCGTGACCGACGACCCACTGTCCCCCCTCGTCCGTGTGGTGCGATCCTATTCGAACGGACCGGGACCGGCGTACGAGTAACGTGCTCGCCGTGGGTCGCACCTTCTCCACACCCGAACTCGTCGTCGTCGGATGCCCGTCGATGGATCGGCTCGTCGGCCCGGAAGGCGATGTTCGCGCTCCGGGTGGGGCCGGGTTCAACACGGCGTTGGCTGCTCGTGCCGGCGGGATCGATGTGGGTCTGGTGGCAGCGATTCCCACCCACCTCCCTCGGGAGATCGGGGCCGCATTCGGACCGGGCGGCATCCGACGGGCGGGCCTCGTCGTCAGGGATGGCCCGATCGCGTCCTTTCACATCGCCTACGACGACCTCCAGATCGCCGTGTACCTCGATGCCGACGTGTCGATCGAGCTCACCCTGCAAGCTGACGACGTGCCCTACCCATGGCTCGAGGCTCGTCACGTCCACATCGGTCCCCTCGGTGCATCGTCCCATCGCCAACTCGAGTTCGCTGAGGCCATCCGGAGGCGTGGCTTCTCCGGCTCGCTGTCAATCGGCAGCTTCCACGCCGATCTCGACGAGGATCGAGATGCTGCTCGCTCGCTCGTGAGCGAGGTCGAGATCCTCTTCCTCAATGCGGCGGAGTTCAGCGACCTCTTGCCCAACGGGCCGCCGCCCCGGCCGGTGTTCGTCGTCACCGACGGCAGCCGTGGAGCGACCGTCCATGATGGCGGGAACGCCAGCCACCATCTCGCGCCTACGGTGGCGGTGGTCGATCCGACCGGGGCGGGCGACGCTTTCTGCGGCGGCTACCTCGCCGGATGGTTGCGCGGGACCGATCCGATCGTGTCGGCCGGCGAGGCCGCACGAACAGCCCTCTCCGGCTACGGCTCGACGGAGCTCGTCGCACGAGTGGCTGCCTCGGTCGGTCCGAGGGTGCGGCGCGACCCCGAACGGATCGCAGGCGTCGCGGCCATGCTCGCCGATGAGGCGACGGAGGCATCCCTCGACTTCTGCGGGTTCCCGTTCCCGCAGGGCGGGGTGCCGTGGGCCGTGGAGATGTTCGCCATGGCAACCCTCCACCAGTACGGGTTCTGGAACTCGTCCGTCGAGGGATGGTCAGAACCGATGTATGGCACCGCCGGTGGCCGCAGCTTCAAGGGATCGGACTACATCTGGCAGGCCTTCACTCGCGCAGCCACGAAGGATCCCTCGATACTCGACCCTGCCCGCGCGGCATCCGAGTCCCTGCTCTTCGATGCCATCTGCGCAGACGATTCGGGTTCGTGCCCTGTTCCGTCGATCGAGACGCATCGAGTCCTCCAGCTGCGGTACGCAGAGGCCATCGCCACATCTGGGGGCTTCGGGGCGATCCTCGCTGAGGCCAATCGTGCGGACCGGCCCGCGGCTGCGCTCCTCCAACGGCTCGCCAACCTCCCTGGCTACGGGGAGGACCCACTCGCCAAGAAAGCCAACCTGCTGGCGATCATCCTCGCAAACCGTCCTGAACGATTCCTCGACGTGCGTGATCCCGAATCCATCACGCCCATCGTCGACTACCACCTGATGAGGAGCTGCCTGCGAACCGGGTGCGTCGAGATCCTCGATGACGATCTACGACGGCGGGTCGAACGGCGGGGGTGGGTCGACGAGGCCGAGGAGGAGGAGATCCGGGCTGCCTGCTACGACGCGATCCAGTCACTCGTCGAGGAGTCGGGACTCACTCAGGCCGCCGTCGACGGGTTCTTCTTCAGCAACGCCAGGAAGGTCTGCGTGGAAGTGGAGGATCCCCGGTGCGGCGAGTGCGTCGCCGCGGAGGCTTGTGCCCAGCGCACCGCGCTCTTTCAGCCCGTGATCCGTACCACCGCGTACTGAGGCCCGGGCAACCTCAGCCGATCCCTTTGGTTCCCCTTGAGGTGTCCGTCGCATCCTTCGAGGAGGAAAGGAGGTGCGCATGGCACGCACCCACACACGTACGGTCACCGTGGTGCTCGTCGTGGTCGCCCTGCTCGCCCTCGCCATACCGGCGTTTGCGGGACAGGCGATCGAGCGACCGATCCGCGAGGACCTGTCCGGATACACCGTTTCGATGGTGTACTCGCCGACATTCCCCGACGGGGACACGTTCGGTGATCGATGCAGTGAGCCGTCGCAGTGGATCAGCACGAGCGTCGGAACCGGCAAGATCAGCCACCTCGGCCGGGTCACGTGGACGACCGAGCACTGCTTCCAGCTCGACACAGGCACGTTCGGTGATGCCGATCTCGTCATCACGGCAGCGAACGGCGACCAGCTGTTCGGGACCTATGACGGGTTCATGACCGGTGAGACGTCGTTCGCCGAGACCTTGATCATCACGGGTGGTACCGGCCGTTTCTCGGGAGCGACCGGGACGATCGATGAAGTCGGGTCGCTGGACCTGGCTACGGGATACATGGAGATCGACGGGCATGGATCGATCATCTACGACGCGTCGCATCGGAGGGCGAAGCGCTGAACTCGGATCGCTGATGTGGGGGAGTCCCGCTCGGGGCTCCCTCCTTCACGTCCGGCCCACTTTGGAATCCCTTGAGGTCGGTGTCGGACGCTGTCAGGGAAAGGAGGTCATCATGCGCAAGACCATGATCATGATGACCCTGGTGCTGGCTCTGATCGCAGGTGCATGCGCCGGGGACGTGACCGAATCCGACGAATACCAGGATCTCGAGGCCGAACTCGCCGCCGTCGAGCAGAGGCTGATCGACACGGGAGCCGAGTTGCCTGCCGACGTGGCGGTTGTGATCGAGGAGTGGTGGGCCGCCAACGAACGTGGAGATGGCTCGGTCAGCGACCTCTACCTGCCGAGCGGATATCACCTCTACGGCGATCAGAAGATCCTGGGCGATGCTCTCACCGCACACTTCAGCAATGGCAGTTGGACCTCTGAGCGGATCGCCGGACCGTACCTGGTGGTTGCCGAGCCCGAAGGCCGATATGTCGTGACGCTCGGCGTGCGCAACACACTCGGGGAGGGGGTGTCGTCGGCCGCATCGGCACTCACGTTCGAGATCGTGACGCGCTCTGGCGAGCTCAAGATCGCCGAGACCGGCTGGACATCCGTTTCCGGCTAGCCGAGGGAGGCGCCAGATCGACGACAGGCACAGCGAGGGAACATGCATGGAGCGAAGGTTCGCCGATCGCTGGGACGGCGGGCCTTCGCACGTGTATCCGTGCCCGTAGACTCGACGTTGCGATGCAATTCTCGGTGCTTGGGTCCGTTGGAGGTCAGGGACGGTCCTTCGTCGCTCCCGCTCGGTGGCCCGCGGCAGCGATCGGTGCTCGCCCTGCTCCTCCTCGACCCGGGCCGGGAGGTCGATGCTGATCGGATGGTCACCGAGATCTGGGGGGATCGGTCCACCGAGACGGCGCACGGGACTCGCTCTACACCTACGTCTCGAACCTCCGAGGGATCCTCGGGCGCGATCGCATCGTGCGGTCCGATGGCGGATATCGCTTGGGGCGGTCGAATGATGATGTGGTCATCGCCGACGAATTCGACACGCTCCTCGCCGAGGCACATCGGATGGCCGGATCGGACCCGGAGGCAGCCCTCACCCTCATCGACCAGTCGTTGGCATGGTGGCGAGGCCGGCCATACGATGGCCTCGAGGACCTTCCCTCCATCTCGCCCGAGGTCGCCAGGCTGGAGGAACTCCGGCTCCGCGCAATCGAGGACCGGATCGGGGCCGAGCTCGACCTTGGCGGCACGCCCGAGATCGGTGGTGTCGAGATGCTGACCGTCGAGCACCCCTACCGAGAACGCCTGTGGGAGCTGCTCGCACGCGTCCTGTACCGAGCCGGTCGCCAAACGGAGGCGCTTCGCTCCCTGAACCGATTGCGTCGGATGCTCGCAGAGGACCTCGGCATCCAGGCCTCTCCATCGGTCTCCCGGCTCGAGGAACGCATCCTCCTCCAGGATCCCTCCCTCGAAGCCGGGTCCACGCCGCCGACCAACCTCCCTGCACCGGTGAGCAGCTTCGTCGGCCGGGCCGCTGAACTCGATCGACTCGAACGCCTGATGAGTGGGAACCGGCTCGTCACCGTGATCGGCCCAGGTGGAGCAGGCAAGACGCGGCTGGCGATCGAGGCCGCTCGACGAGTCGCCAGTCGATACCCGGATGGGATCTGGTTTGTCGACCTCGCACCTGTCGGCGCCGGAGACGGCGTTGGTCGGGCCGTCGCATCGACGCTGGGGGTTGCTGGATCGCCCAGATGTCGATCCGTCCGCAACCGATCGCTGCGCACCTGCGAACGCAGGACCGCGCTCGTCCTCATCGACAACTGTGAGCAGGTTGTCGATGCGGTCGGCGAACTGGCGACACGCCTCCTCGAGGCGGCGGCGGATGTGTGGATCGTGGCGACGAGCCGACGACCCTTGACGTCACCGGGGAGGTCCAGGCTACCGATCATCGGGTCTCGCCACGTCCTCCGAGGACGTGGGGCCGGGAGACGCGGAAGCACTCTTCGCAATCCGTGCCGGGGCGGTGCAGCCGGGATTCGCGCTCGGGGAATCGAACCGCACGGATGTCTCGAGCATCTGCCGGCACCTCGACGGCCTGCCGCTTGCGATCGAACTCGCAGCGGCCCGGGTCGACACCCTGTCGCCCAGTGAGATCGCCCAGCACCTGGATGACCGTTTCCGACTTCTCGCCGGCGACCACGCGGATAGAGCCTTTCATCGGTCGCTCGAAGCCTCCATCGACTGGAGCCGAGACCTTCTTGCACCCGATGACCAGCTGGCGTTCGATGTGCTCGGGGTGTTCGAGGGCCCATTCAGCGCAGCTTCCGC
The DNA here is from genome assembly GCA_963759175.1 of uncultured Acidimicrobiia bacterium. Taxonomy (GTDB): domain Bacteria; phylum Actinomycetota; class Acidimicrobiia; order Spongiisociales; family UBA5794; genus SZUA-442. The sequence goes on along the minus strand of CAVWXP010000007.1, from coordinate 183,276 downwards.
ATCGGCGGTGCTCCAGAGCCCTGCGGAGATCGACACCTTCGAGGTTCTGCGGCGCCTCGTCACCGCCTCGTTGGTTCAGATGGTTGCCGGTGATGTCTCGCGATACCGCATGCTCGAGTCGACTCGTATGTACGCAAGGGTGCACCTGGACGAATCGGACCGATGGCAGGGTGCCATCGATCGCCACGACGAGCACTATCGGATCCGGTGCGGGGAGTTGCGCGGCGCCTTCTTCGGCAGTGGTCGGCCCGAGGCATGTCGCGGCATCGAGGCCGAGATGGCCGACTACGAAGGCGCATTCGATCGTTTCCTCGTCCATGATCGAGATGCCGCCCTGGAGATGGCATGGGCCCTCGGCCATGTCTGGCTGTTCTCGGGAAACCTCGGTGCTGGCATCGGTGGATTCGAGCGCCTCGTCGTCGCCACCACCGGAAGTGCCTCGCCGGCGCGAGCGGATGCGCTTGCTGCTGGCTCCTTCCTGCTCATGTTCGTCACCCGATACGACCAGGCCATCGCTTGGGCCGACGAAGCGATGGAGATCTACCGCACGATGGGAGACGAGCAGGGCCTGGCCTACGCGCTGGCGCGGCGCGGTCACCTCGCGTTCTCCGTCGGCGATGTCCCGACCGCGCTGGCCCTGCTCTCCGAGAGCCTCGAGACGTGTGAGCGCATCGGGTACGGCGAGGGGACGGCGTGGCCACTCACGCTGCTCGGTCAGGCGCGGTTATGGGGTGGCGACGAGAGTGAGGAGGTGCGCCACATGCTCGAGGAGGGGAGACGCAGGTTCATCACCGTCGGGGACACCTTCGGGCAGGTACACGCCAACATGTTCATCCCGAACGTCGGTGATCCCGGCATCGACGCCAAGCTGCGCTACGCGGAGGAGAGCATCGAGCTCTCCAACAGGCCCGGCGCCGATCCGCTCATACGGCCCACGGCGCTGCACAACCTCGCCTTCAGCGTCTGGGAGGCGGGCGAACGAGAGCGCGCCATCGGAGCGAACCGGCTGTCGGCGCGGGCAGCAATCGAGACGGGGTCGACCGTGGCTTCGGGCATGGCATTCCTGCAGGCCGGCCTCTTCGAGGGCCTCTCCGGCGACCCCGAGCGGGCGGCGATCCTCCACGGTGCCGGCGATGCCCACTTCGTCATGGTGAGGGCTCCGTTCTACGACCGCCAGCTCCAACCAGGGATCGATGCGTCGATCAGCGCACTCGGCGAGGAGCGATATCGGCAACTCGTCGAAGACGGTGCTGCGATGACCATCGAGGATGCCACCGAGTTCCTGCTCCGCGGGACCTAGCGGGTGGCATCTTCGGTTCGGGTGGCCGGTTGGGGTTCTCCGCTCGATGTGTCGACCACGAAGGACCGAGACGGAGGTCGGTGATCGACCTCGAAGATCTCGTGGACCGATGGCTTCGAAGCGCTCGGATGTCGGGCACGTGCTTCGGTCATCGCATCCGATCGTGATCGGTGGACCGAGCGGTATGCGAACCAGCCGAGGTAGGCGCCGTAGCCGAGCAGCACCAGCCAGAACAGCGAGGTGAGGACTTCGTGGGTGGTCATGGCGTCACCGTATCGACGGGGTGTGACAGATCCCGCTGAGCCGCCGGCGACATGGGTCGGCCGTGGGAACCCACGATCGTTACCCTCGCGGCCATGGCAGATCAGGCCGACTTCGAGCGCGACGCGATGGAGTTCGCCCCGCAGCTGTATTCCGCTGCGTTGCGGATGACGCGCAACCCCGCCGATGCCGAGGACGTCGTCCAGGAGACCTTCCTCAAGGCATACCGGGCCTATGACTCGTTCACCGAGGGCACGAACCTCAAGGCCTGGCTCTACCGCATCCTCACCAACACCTACATCAACAAATACCGCAAAGCCCAACGGCGCCCCAACGAGGTCGAGCTGGGCGAACTCCAGGACCTGTACCTGTACAAACGGCTGGGGGAGTCGTCGGGAGCGACGGAGAGCGCCGAATCGACCGCCCTCGACATGTTCGTCGACGAGGACATCGTCGACGCCATCGAGTCGCTGCCTGAGAACTTCCGGCTCCCTGTCCTGTACGCCGATGTCGAGGGATTCTCCTACAAGGAGATCGCCGAGATCCTCGACATCCCGATCGGCACGGTGATGTCGCGGCTCCATCGGGGAAGAAAAGCGCTCCAGCGGAAGTTGTGGAACTTGGCAGTTGAACATGGACTCGTGGAGCCAGACGCATGAACGGATGTGAACACGCCGTCGAGTACGTCTACCAGTACATCGATGAGGAGATCACGGTCACCCGTCGCGCCCGCATCACGGTGCACCTCAAGCGGTGTGGGAAGTGCCACAACGCGTTCGACTTCGAGCGTGCCCTCAAGGCGCGAATCGCCGCCGGCGGAAAAACCGAGCCACCCGCGGAACTTTTCGACCACATCCGAGCGTTGATACACCAAGAACGCAACGACGGGGACCCTGGCTGCTGACCGCGGGTCCACGGAACCCAATGGAGGCCAGCACATGCAGGATTCATCACTCAAGGGGCGCAAGTTCACTGGCGCCTCCCGTGCACCCAAGACCTATGCGGGTCAGCGCCAATGCGCCGAGAAGGGTTGCGCCACCAAGCTCTCGCAGTACAACCGGCGGGAATGGTGCTACGCCCACGCACCCACCAAGTACCCCCGCCTGCGCGGCAGGATCGTCAAGTCCGACGTCTGAGTCCGCCCTCCCGGACCCCATCGATGAGCGCCGGATGATCCCGGCGCTCATCCGCGTCCGGGGTGAATGGGCAGATGGCGCGACGTCGCCTAATCTCCCACCCATGCAACGCCTGCGACCGATCCTCCTCCTCGGCCTCATCGCCAGTTTCATCGTGGCAATGGCCCTTCCGGTGTTCGCCACCGAGGGTGCGACGGAGGACGAGGGCACCGAGACGACCGAGACCACCGTCGCCCCGGAACCGATCTTCGAGAACGGTGAGCCTGCGGTCGTGATACCACCCCCAGAGGAAGCCGAGGATGCCCAGCCGTGGACGTCACGCTTCATCTATCCGACGCTCGTCGCCGTCACGATCCTCCTCGTCATCGGCTTGATCATCGGGTACAACCACTCGATCCGGAATCGCTACACCGTCGTCGACGGTTCCTGAGTCGTTGCCAACGACGGCGTCATGCCCACACCGGCAGGCACCGTAGGCTGACGCCATGACGAAGATCGACACTGCGACGACCACCAGCGTGGCTCGCCGATTCTCCGGCGACTACGCACTCGCTGGCTCGTACCACGAGCGCAAGTTCGCGTGGCAGGCGCCGACGTACGTCGCACGTGCCTCTGAACTCGTCACCGCCGAAACGGGCCTCGAGCTCGCCGGCGCACCCGACGTCGGTGTGATCAGTCGCACGCAGTGGGTGGAAACGAACATCCAATCCTTCACCGCCCTCCTCGCACCCCTGCGGGATGCGATCGAGGACGCCGCGCCGTCAATGGCGGACGATGCTGACGGGTCGAGTGCCGGCATCGGTTCTCGATTCATGGCTGCCGAGCTCGGCGCCGTGCTCGGGTTCCTGTCCAAGCGGGTCCTCGGCCAGTACGAACTCGTCCTCCCCACCTCCGACGGTGAGGTCGGCGACTCGGTGTTCTTCGTCGGGGCGAACGTCCTGTCGATGGAGCGACTCCATCAGTTCCGGCCATCGCACTTCCGGTTCTGGGTTGCGCTGCACGAGTCGGCCCACCGTGCCCAGTTCAAGGGTGTGCCGTGGATGCGGGATTACTTCCTGTCGCTCGTCGACGAGCTCGTCGGCGAAGGCGCCCGCGAGCACGGTCGCATGGCGCGCATCGCCAACGACGTCGCCGCTGCCCGTGCACGCGGCGAGGACCCGATCGGCGACGCAGGCATCCTCGGCATGCTGGCCAGCGGCGACCAACGTGCCGTCCTCGATCGCGTCCAGGCGCTGATGTCCCTCCTGGAGGGACACGGCCACGTCGTCATGGATCGCATCGGGGAGCGGGAACTGGTCGATGTGGGTCGCATGTCGGACGTCCTCACGGCGCGACGGGCCGATGCGAAGACGCAACGCCTCATGCGCCTCATCGGCATGGAGATGAAACTCAAGCAGTACGAGCTCGGTGCGACCTTCATCCGAGGCGTCGAGAACCGGGCATCGTGGGATGCCCTGGCGATGGCGTGGGAGTCACCCGAGGCGCTCCCGACGCTCTCCGAGATCGAGGATCCGGGCGCATGGCTCGACCGCATGGCGGGGTGACCGATCGCCTCGACGGCGCCGTACGGGACGCCATCGACGGCGCACCGTGTGTCGTGGCCCTCGGCGGAGGAGCGGACTCGGCCGTCCTCCTCGCCACGGCCGCCGTCGTGGCACCGGCCGGCGTACGAGCCGTCTTCGTCGACCACGGCCTCGACGCCAGTTCCACGCTCGGTGCCGCCGCGATCGACCTCGCAGCACATCTCGACGTACCGCTCACCACGCTCGCTGGTCGCGTCGAGGACGGTTCGGACCTCGAGGCGCGAGCTCGTGATGCTCGGTATGGCGCCATCGAGGCCGATCTGGAATCCGGCGAGATCGTCCTCACAGGCCACACCCTCGATGACCAGGCCGAAACGGTGCTGATGCGGCTCGTCCAGGGTGCGGGATCGACCGGTCTCGCCGGAATCCCGCGGGCCCGATCCGTGTGGCGGCGACCCCTCCTCGGTGCCACCAAGGCCGAACTACGCGCCATCGCCGACGGTCTCGGTCTCCCGTACGTCGACGACCCGGCGAATGCGGATCCGAGGTTCACGAGGACCAGGGTTCGGCACACCGTGGTACCGGTGCTCGAAACGGAACTGGGTCCCTCGGTCGGTGAGGGCCTGGCGCGGAGCGCCGCACACCTCGCGGCCGACGACGCCGCCATCGCCGAACTCGCAGACACCATCCCGATCATCACCCGCTCCGGTCGCGTGTCGATCCCCACCGGTGCGCTCGTCACCGCCCATCCTGCGGTTGCGGCCAGGGTGTGTCGGCGGGCCATGAGGATCGTGACCGGCGGATCGCCGGGAGGGATGCGCGACATCGAGGCGATCCTCGAGGCAGCGGCCACCGGGGGCACTCGGCAACTCTCCGGTGACCACCTCGCTGTGGTCGATGGACCGCACGTCACGATCGGGCACCTCCCGCAGCCCGATCCACCGATCAGCCTGGTCCTCGGCTCCCCGGTGGCGTGGAGCGGCGAGCGGTACTGCCTTCGTACCGAAGGACGGCATACGGCGCGGCTGGCCGGCGGGCGGTTCACGGTGCTCGGTGGAGCCCTCGTGGGACGTGACCTCACGATGCGTGCCCCGGTCGCCGGAGACCGGCTCTCCATCGGGACGGGAACGACGCCGGTCGCCGAGCTCATGCGGGTGCACGGCATCCACCCGACGATGCGCCCCGTTTCGCCCGTCGTCACGGTTGATGCCAAGATTGCAGCCGTGGTCGGCGTGCGCGTCGCCGACTGGGCCCGACCCGGAGCGGAAGGGCAGAGACTGGTCATCGAACGGGAAGTGCATTCGTGATAATCGGGAACACGGTCGTATCGGCCGAGCAGATCGACGCAAAACTGGCAGAGATGGGCGCTGCGATCACCCGCGACTACGAGGGCAAGGACCTGTTGCTCGTTGGGATCCTCAAGGGTGCTTTCGTCGTGATGGCCGATCTTGCACGCCACATCAACCTCCCCGTCGAGTTCGACTTCATGGCAGTGTCGTCGTACGGGTCTGCAACGAAGAGCTCCGGTGTGGTGCGCATCCTCAAGGACCTCGACCAGGAGATCGAAGGCCGCGACGTACTCATCGTGGAGGACATCGTCGACACCGGCCTGACGCTGCACTACCTGCTCAAGAACCTCCAGGTCCGCAAGCCCGCGAGCCTCGCGTTGGCTGCCCTGCTCATCAAGGACGGCATCGATCGACCACCGCTCGATGTCAAGTACGAGGGATTCCACATCCCGCCGAAGTTCGTGGTCGGTTACGGACTCGACTTCGACGGCAAGTACCGGAACCTGCCGTACGTCGCCGAGGTCGAGGGCGCCGACTGAGGAACCCCATGGGCAAGTTTGACGTTGGTTCGGCGTAGCATTGAACGCACCCCGTCAGACCACTCGGTGGTGACGGGACCGTGACCCGAGGAGCACCGTGAACAGGACAGCGAGAACCATCCTCGTCTACCTGGCCGTCATCTTCATCGTGGTCATGGGTTTCCAGCTCGTCTTCAACCAGGCAACCCAGCCCACCGAGTTGTCCCTGTCGGAGTTCGAGAACCGGCTTGCGGCTGGCGAGATCAATGACGAAATCGTCATGCGCGATCGATCCAACGAGCTGACCGGCACGTTCCGATCCGGCGGTGAGACGAACGACTTCATCATGCGGTACCCGGCCGATTATGCCGAGACGCTGACGAAAGAGCTCCAGGTCGCCGGAGTCGAATTCACCGTGGATGCCGAGAATCCGACGCTCTTCGAGTGGTTCCTCACCTCGATCCTCCCGTACCTGTTGATCTTCGGTCTCTTCATCTTCATCATCATGCAGATGCAAGGCGGTGGAAACCGCGTCATGCAGTTCGGGAAGTCCAAGGCGAAACAGGTCTCCAAGGACACGCCGAAGGTGCTCTTCACCGATGTCGCAGGAGCGGACGAGGCCGTCGAGGAACTCGAGGAGATCAAGGAGTTTCTCGCACACCCCCAGAAGTTCCGGGCGATGGGCGCCAAGATCCCCAAGGGTGTGCTCCTCTACGGGCCCCCCGGCACCGGCAAGACCCTCCTCGCTCGTGCGGTGGCCGGCGAAGCCGGTGTTCCGTTCTTCGCCATCTCCGGCTCGGACTTCGTCGAGATGTTCGTCGGCGTCGGTGCATCCCGTGTCCGCGATCTGTTCGATCAGGCGAAGCAGAATGCCCCGTCGATCGTGTTCATCGACGAGATCGATGCGGTCGGACGTCACCGCGGCGCAGGCCTCGGCGGCGGCCACGACGAGCGTGAACAGACCCTCAACCAGCTGCTCGTGGAGCTCGACGGGTTCGACGTGAAGTCCGGCGTGATCGTGATCGCTTCGACCAACCGTCCCGACATCCTCGATCCTGCACTCCTGCGACCGGGTCGATTCGATCGCCAGATCGTCGTCGACCGCCCCGACCTCGTCGGCAGGGAAGCGATCCTCAAAGTCCATTCCAAGGGCAAGCCGCTCGACGACGAGATCGATCTCGGTGTCCTCGCCCGCCAGACCCCGGGCTTCACCGGCGCCGACCTGGCCAACCTCATCAACGAGGCCGCCCTCCTCGCCGCACGTCGCGACGAGTCGAGTATCGGCATGAACAACCTCGAGGAAGCGATAGAACGCGTCATCGCAGGGCCGGAGCGCAAGAGCAGGGTCATGTCGGAGATGGAGCGCAAGATCACCGCCTACCACGAGGGTGGTCACGCCCTCGTCGGCTACGCCCTGCCGAACGCGGACCCCATCCACAAGGTCACGATCATCCCCAGGGGACGGGCGGGCGGCTACACCATGGCTCTCCCGCTCGAGGACAAGTACTACGTACGACGCTCCGAGATGATCGACCAACTGGCGATGCTGCTCGGTGGGCGCACCGCAGAAGAGCTCATCTTCGTCGACCCCACCACCGGCGCCTCCAACGACATCGAGAAGGCGACGAGCATCGCCCGCAAGATGGTGATGGAGTACGGCATGTCCGACAAACTCGGTCCGTTGCGCTACGGAACCCCCGACGGTGAGGTGTTCCTCGGTCGCGACTACTCGAAGTCGCACGACTTCTCGAACGAGGTCGCTGCCGCCGTCGATGAGGAGGTGCGGTTCCTCATCACCCAGGCACACGACGAGGCCCGCACCATCCTCGCAACGCACGAGGAGGCGCTTCACCGGATCGCCGAAGCCCTCATGGACCGTGAGACGCTCGGAGCCAAGGATGTCGGTGAGATCCTCCACGACGTCCCGAAGTGGGAGCACGCCGAGGACGGCACGATCAGGTTGAAAGCGCCAGACTCGGTACAGATCCAAAGCACCTACGCCGCCGTCCACACCACGACGCGCACGAACGACGGAGTGAAGTAGCCGAGGTGCTCGACACTGCCTCGTGGAGCGTCAGGGGCCACTCCCTCTCCCTGCGATCCCCGCTCATCATGGGCATCCTCAACGTCACGCCCGACTCGTTCAGCGACGGGGGTTCCTTCGCCGACACGGCGGCCGCCGTGGCCGCGGGCTTGCGGATGGTCGACGACGGTGCATCGATCATCGATGTGGGCGGGGAGTCCACTCGGCCCTACGCCAGAACCGTCGACGCCATGGAGGAAGCCGAACGCGTCCTCGGTGTCATCGAAGGCCTCGCCGGAGAGGGTGTCGTCGTCTCGATCGACACCTCGAAACCCGAGGTCGCAGCGGCGGCGATCGATGCGGGCGCGGCGATCGTCAACGATGTCACCGGGCTCACGTCGCCCGAGATGCGTTCCGTGTGCGCCGCTGGTGGGGTGGGCGTCGTCATCATGCACATGCAGGGCACGCCGGCAACCATGCAGGACGACCCCCGCTACGACGATGTCGTCGACGATGTCGGCCGATTCCTGGTCGTGCAGAGCCGAGCGGCCATCGAGTCGGGCATTCGCATCGAGGCCATCGCACTCGATCCCGGCATCGGATTCGGCAAGACGCACGAACACAACCTCGACCTCATGCGGAACCTCGAGGTGTTCACCCACCTCGGCTACCCGGTGCTCGTCGGGACGAGCCGAAAGGGTTTCCTCGGAGCCATCCTCGAGCCCGTTCGCGGTGCCACCGAACCCGCCGCTCGCGACGGGGCGACGGCGGCGACGATTGCGGCCGCGGTGATGGCCGGTGCCTCGATCATCCGCGTCCACGATGTCCGTCTCGGGGTTGATGTAGCAGTGACCGCCAAGGCTATGGTGCGCAAGCCATGACGAAGAAGCCGACAGGACTCGAACCCCGCGGATTCCGGTGGGTGATCAAGGATCGCCTCGCCGTGTCCGAGCGGATCGGTGGCTACGGCTTCCAGCATCGCAAGGTGCGGCGCGAGGAGGAGATCGTCTGGCTGATGGACCACGGCGTGAACACCGCCGTCAGCCTGCTCGGCTCCAACCAGAACTCCATGGCCTACGAGGTTGCCGGCCTGCGCTTTTTTTCGGTCGAGGTCGAGGACGAGCTCGAACCCGGTGAGGCGATTGCCGTGTTCGAGGTCCTCGACGAGGCCCTCGCACCTCCTGATGCCGTTGCGCTGGTTCACCGTGACACGATCGATGACACGCTCGGTGGACTCCTCGCCGGTTACCTGATCCACTCGGGCATGTTGAAGGATCCGATCGTCGCCACCGACGTGATCCAGCGCATCCTCGGCCGTGCCATCGGACCCGAGGGCCGCCGCCTCATCCCGCAGTGATCGATGCCGATCGCATACATCGCACTCGGCTCGAATGTCGGTGACCGCAGGGACCACCTCGCCCACGGACTGATCCGGCTCCGCGATGTCGGGTCGGTGATCGCCGGATCTCCCCTCTACGACACGGTCGCCGTCGGAGGGCCGTCGGGGCAGGAGACCTACCTCAACGCCGTGGTCGCCCTGGACACGGATCGATCACCCTCCGACCTGCTCGACCACTGCCTCGCCGTCGAGCTCGAGCGTGGGCGTACGAGGGACATCCGCTGGGGACCCCGGACGCTCGACCTCGACATCCTGTGGTACGACGGTGTCGCCGTCGACGCACCGGGCCTGACGATTCCGCATCCACACCTGCGAGATCGACCATTCGTGTTGGCGCCCCTGCTCGACATCGCTCCGACGCTCGGGGACGCCGACGGTCCCTATTCGGACGCGTTCGCGGCTGTCGGGTCGGACGGTCTCATCCGCGCCAGCGGCCCACTCGTCCCCGACGCCGATCGGTGGATGGTCGGGTTGGCCGATGCCGTCGCCCTCAGTCCTGACGGCGACCATCAGAAGGTGTTGGCGCATCCGGATTGGGCGAACACCAACGGTGACGCGTTCGGTGGATTCCTTGCAGCGGTGGCCCTCGAAGCGGTGCGTTCCGTGCGACCAGGGGCCAGGCCATCCCACCTGACCTACCGATACCTGCATCCCGTGGCGTCGGGGGCCGAGATCGCCGTGTCGTACGAGGTGCATCGGGAGGGATCCGCATCGGCGGACCTGACGGTGTCGCTCGGTGTCGATGGTGTCGTGGCCGGGAGGTGCGCGGTGAGCGTGATCGATCGGCCGCTGCAGCCGGTTGATCCGCCAGCCATGCCAGAGGTCATGTCGATGTCCGAGGCAGTACCGGTCACCGAGCTCATCGGTCGCACGAGCCGATCGATCGGGTCGTCCATCCGGTCGTGGACGCCCCTCGAGCGATGGGATGTCCCCGACCTCGCATCGGGCGACGAACCCGTCCTGCGGGCGTGGACTCCGAACGTCGCCCTGGGTGGCAATGATCCATTTCTTGCGGCCGCGACCGTCGTCATGCCGATCGACGCGCTCATCTGGCCGGCGACGATGCTGGCCATGGGCAGGCTCCCGGATGGGCCGATGCTGTCGACGCCGACGATCGAGCTGACCGCTCGGTTCGCATCGTACGTCGATGATCCGTGGCTCCTCGGCGAGGCGTCGGTCGATCACCTCACGGATCGCACGGTTGCGGGAACGGTTCGGGCGTGGGGTGCGAGTGGCACCTACCTCGCTGTCGGCCATTCGCTGAATCTGGTGCGGTGACACCCATGAGGGTGCCCGGCACCTACCCTTCCGCTCGGACCGATACCAGCGAGGATCGGAGCCTCATGCAGATCGAGATCCACGGCACCGGACGAGCAGCCGGCGCACTCGCCGTCGCTTCGGCGAGGGCGGGCCATACGATCACCGCCGTGCACGGTCGCACGACCAGCTCCGTCGCCGCGCTGGAGGCCCTCGTGGTGGTCACTCCGGGTATGGCGGATCTGCGGATCATCGCGGTGTCCGACGATGCGGTCGCCACCGTGGCACGTGCCCTGTCCGATGAACCGTTCATCCCCACCGTGCACGTCTCAGGGGCGGTGCCCGTCTCCGCGCTCGAGCCGCTCGAAGGAGAAGCCGTCGGGTCCTTCCATCCGCTCCAGGCACTCCCCGATGCGAGGACCGGCGCCGATCGATTGGCGGGGTCGTGGATCGCCGTCACCGCTGCCGAGCCCTTCGCCTCGACCCTCGACGAGTTCGCGGAGTCGATCGGAGGTCGCCCGTTCCGCCTCGCCGATGCCGACAAGGCGGTGTACCACGCCGCGGCGGTGGCGGCAGGAAACTTCACCGTCGCCGCCCTCGGCATCGCCGAGCGGCTCCTCACCGAGGCAGGGGTGCCCTTCGAAGCAGCAGCACCTCTCGTTGCCGGAATCGTGGCGAACGCGTTCGAGCTGGGTCCCGGCGCCGCCCTCACGGGACCCATCGCTCGCGGTGACACGGGTACGGTCGCACGCCAGATCGAAGCGATCGCCGACGTGTCAGACGAGGTACTCGAGATGTTCCTCGCCATGGCACGGGCAACGGCCCTGTATGCCAGAGCGGGGGAAGCGATGGACGAGGTCCTGCGATGATCGCCGTGGAGCGGCTCGAGGACGCACGAGCGGCCGCGTCGGGTGTCGTCGGACTCGTCCCGACCATGGGGTTCCTCCACGAGGGGCACCTGAGCCTCATCGAGGCATCGGCGCGCGACTGCGACACGACGATCGTCACGGTCTTCGTGAACCCCCTCCAGTTCTCCGACGCCGCCGATCTCGATCGATACCCCCGCAACATCGAACGCGACAGCGAACTCGCGGCGTCAGCCGGCGCCGACATCGTCGTCGTCCCGAGCGTGGCATACATGTATCCGCCGGGCACATCGACCACGGTGAGCGTTGCCGGCGTGGCCGACGCCATGGAAGGGGAGCACCGGCCCGGTCACTTCGACGGCGTAGCCACCGTGGTCGCCAAGCTGTTCGCGGCCACCCAGCCGGACTCGGCGTACTTCGGTCGCAAGGACGCCCAGCAACTCGCCGTCATCAGAACCATGGCGAGGGATCTGTCGTTCCCCATCGACGTCATCGGGATGCCACTGGTGCGCGAGCGCGATGGGCTGGCGTTGTCATCACGCAACGTCCGCCTCGGCGATGCCCGTCCCGACGCCCTCTCCATATCCCGGGGCCTCATGGAGGCCGCCGACGTCTACGAGGCCGGATGTCGTTCGGTTCCCGAGCTGACCGACGCCGTGCGGTCCCACATCGAAGGGGCTGGGGTCACACCCGAGTACGTCACGATGGCCGATGCCGCGACGGCCGACCCGATGGAGGCCGTGGCCGGGACCCAGGTCCTCGCGGTCGCTGCATCGTTCGGCGGCGTGCGGCTCATCGACAACCTGACGATCGACGGCGACACCCACAGCGTCGACCGGGGTACCAGACTGACCCGACCGAGCATCCTGTACGGAGGAACCTGATGCTGCTCACGATCGACGTCGGAAACACGCAGATCGCCCTCGGCATGTTCGACGGTGTCGAGCTCATCGGCCATTGGCGCGTGTCGACCGAACCTGACGCCACTTTCGACGAGATCCGCTGGCAGCTCAACGGGATCCTCGGCGCCGACGGGTTCACCCAGAGCGACATCAAGGGCCTGTGCGTCTCGAGCGTCGTTCCCGCCTTGACCGCGACCATCCGACGCGTTGCGCCCCATGTCGTGAGCGGGCATGTGGTGGTCGTCGAACCCGGCGTTCGGACCGGCCTGTCGATCGAGATCGACAACCCCCGTGAGGTCGGGGCGGATCGCATCGTCAATTCGGTGGCAGCAAGGGATCGCTATCCGAGTCCCGTCGTCGTCGTCGACTTCGGTACGTCGACGAACTTCGACGTCGTCGGTCCGTCGGGTGCCTATCTGGGAGGCGCCATCGCCCCCGGCCTCGAGATCTCCACGAACGCCCTCGTCTCGGGTACCGCTGCACTGCGAAGGGTCGAGTTCTCCACGCCGCGCTCGGTGATCGGCAAGGGAACGGTCGAGGCCATCCAGTCCGGTGCCCTCTATGGGCATGCCGGACTCGTCGACGGCGTCATGGAGCGCATCGCTGAGACCTTCGAGGGACCCGTGACCCGCGTGGCGACCGGTGGCCTTGCGCCTACCATCGTGCCGCACTGTCGCAGCGTCGATACGATCGACCCCTATCTCACACTCGAAGGGCTGCGCATCATCCACGACCTCAACCAGGACACGGAATGACCGACGCGCCGGACGCCACGCCCGAACTGGATGACACCTCGGCGCTCGAGTCCCATCCGCTCACGGCCGCGCGACTCGCCAAGTATCGCCAGGTCATGGAGGACGGGGGGTTTCCGTACTCCTTCGAACGCGACGCCACGGCTTCAGAACTCCACGAGCGATTCGGGGACCTGGAACCGGGCGCCGAAAGCGGAGAGCACGCGACCGTGGCCGGTCGTCTGATGAACACCCGCGAGATGGGCAAGCTCGCCTTCGGTGTCCTCGCCGACGTCTCGGGGACGATCCAGCTGTTCGTCGACAAGCGCGTCCTCGGCGACGAGGGGTTCGAAGCCTTCCTCGACCTCGATTCCGGGGACTGGATCGGTGCCTCAGGCGAGGTGATCACCTCCAAGCGTGGCGAGTTGTCCGTGCGCATCGACTCGTTCGCGCTGCTCCAGAAGAGCCTGCGGCCCATGCCGGACAAGTGGCACGGTCTCAAGGACGTCGAGGCACGGAGCAGGCACCGGTACATCGATCTCATGGCGAACGAGGACTCGCGATCGACGGCGATCGCACGGTCACGGATCGTGTCCGAGCTGCGTCACCAGTTCGACGCCCGGGGCTACCTGGAGGTCGAGACACCCGTCCTCCTGTCCGAGGCGACCGGGGCCACGGCGCGGCCGTTCGGGACCCACCACAACGCGCTCGATGTCGACATGTACCTGCGCATCGCCACCGAGCTCTTCCTGAAGCGTCTCGTCGTGGGCGGCCTCGAACGCGTCTACGAGATCGGCAGGATCTTTCGCAACGAGGGCGTCGATTCGCTGCACAACCCGGAGTTCACGATGCTCGAGAGCTACGAGGCGTTTGCGGACTTCGACGACATCATGGTGATGGTCGAGGAGGTGTTCGGCGCTTGTGCCGTGGCCGCGGTCGGCAGCACCGACATCGCGTACCAGGGGCGTCCACTGTCACTCGGTGGCCCGTATCGCAGGGTCACGATGCTCGATCTCGTGCGCGAAGCGACGGGTGCCGATGTCGACTACGACTGGCCTCGGGAGGACGTGGTCGACCTCGCGGTTCGTCACGGCATCGAACCGGAGTCCCGGTGGGGGACCGGCAAGCTGGTGGAGGCGCTCTTCGATGAGCTCGTCGAGGCGACCCTGTGGGAGCCGACGTTCGTCACCGAGCATCCCATCGAGATCTCACCGCTGTCGCGTGCACACCGGAGCAAGCCACACGTGACCGAGCGTTTCGAGCTGTTCATCGCTGGACATGAGTACGCCAATGCCTTCTCCGAGCTCAATGACCCCTTCGAGCAGCGGGAACGATTCGAGTCCCAGGCGGAACTGAAGGCCGCAGGCGACGACGAAGCCCACCCGATCGACGACGACTACATCCTCGCCCTCGAGTACGGCCTGCCACCCACCGGCGGCCTCGGCATCGGCGTCGACCGACTGGTCATGCTTCTGACGGACAAGCACCACATCAGGGAAGTGATCCTCTTCCCGACGATGCGCCCGGAGTAGAGGCCGCAGTCCCTGCCACCGTCGGCCGACGGCGCACTGGAAGTCCATGACCTCTAGGATCCGTCGGTAGATCTCCAGGAGCTCATGGATGTGGATTTGCGCATGCACAATCGCGGATCCAGTCGTTGCGATCCCGAGCCTATCCACCTCCATCGACCCGAGTGGTGAGCAAGTCCACCGTGTCACGGGCAGCGGAGCGTTGGCCGAGTCGAACCGCGATCTCGGAGATCCCCAGCCGGAGACGCGTGATGAACTTCGTGATGCCAGGGCGGAACGCGTCGAGCGGGGTCGTTGCCAAGGCATCCTGGAGCCACCCGGCGTCGATCCCCTCGATGAGTCCATCACCGTCGCTGTCCGGGTTCGATGGATTCGTCCCTGTGAGCGTTTCTTCGCCGTCGCTCAGTCCGTCGCCGTCACCGTCGGGAACGTCGGAATCGACGATCTTGATTTCGCCGACCATCGTGCGTAGCTCGCCATTCGGTGCGACGCCGAGAACCACGATGCTGTGCGGCCCCACCGATGTGCCTTCGGGCAAGCCGACGGACTGGCTGAACGTGCCGTCGTCGCCGGCCTCCGAGGTTCCGACGAGGGCCGGTTCACTGAAGAGGTAGATGCCGACGTGTGAGCCGGGCAAGAACCCTCCACCAGAGACCAGGATCTGACCGCCCGATGGTGCCACGGTCGGGTTGACCTGCGGCTCGTCCTTCTGAACGGCAGGCAGCGCTGCGACGTAGATCCGGAACTCCACGGACGTGGCCAGAGTCGGATCGTCGTCCTGGGTAGCCGTCAGCGTGATGGTGAAGAGCGAGTCACCGTGGTCCGCCGTCGGGGTGAGGATGTAGATGCCGTTGATGACAGCGTTCGGTGGTCCGCCGTCCCATGTGAGCGAGTAGGAATCCCCATCCGGTCGACGATCGTTGGCGTGACGTCGATCTCCTGACCCACCACCGAACACGTCGTCGATCGGTGCGATGGCCGGCGGCAGGTCGAGCTCGTTGACGGTGATTGTGAACGTCTCCACTGCGACGTTGCTCGGGTTGACGTCCTGACGGCGGTGACAGTCACAGTGTACACCATTCCCGCCTCCTGTGGCAGCGGCGTGAAGTGGATGACACCGTTGATGACGGCACTCTGTGTTAGTCCGTCGAGGCTCTTGGTGAACAGGTCGCCTTCAAGGTCGCAGACGATCACGGGGATCTCTACGGACTCGCCGACATCGAGAACCAGGTCCTCGATCGGTTGGATCACCGGTGGGAGGTTCGGAACCGGCTGTTTGCCGAAGTCGAGGTCACTGACCGCTGCTCCGGATTCAACGTCCACTCGGTGGTCGCCAGCATCTGTGGGGAAGGTGTGCGTGTACCCGGTGGGTACGATCTCACGGATCACCAGGAAGCCGGTTGGGAGGTTAGTGAAGGCTTATGAACCGTCGGCGACGGTGTGGGTCTATAGTTCGCCGTGGTCAGAGATTCCGTCGTCGTCGAGGTCGATGTACACCGTGTCTCCCTCTAGGGGTGTCTCTCCTTCATCCATCTGTTCGTCATCGTCTACTTCCAGCCACTTCACTCCGACACCGAAGCCATGGGTTCGGGATCGGCGGTGACGGTGTCGGCGGTGGCGATCGTCTCGGTGATCACGATCACTACGGGAGGTGTGATCGTCGGATCATCCGAAACCGACACGACTTCCACGACCGTGATGGATACGGGAGGCTCCAGGCAGCTGCGTCCGACACTCAGATCGATTCCGTGCTCGAGATCACGATTGGCGGTATGGCTGCTACAGCGTCCCTCACACCAACGACCTCGTACACCGAGATGACCAGCGGCTGTTCGACACCGTCAACGTCCGCGACTGCGATCGTCTCCGCTACCGCGATCGACACCACTGGCACGGGCGCGTCGCTCGCCACGAGGTCGACGCCGTCCGAGCGGTAGACCACCTCTAACACCTTGCCCTTGGAGGTGATCGTCGAGTCCACGGCGTCGAACGTGCCGGTGACACTGCCCGTCCGGATCACCGTCACAATGTCGCCGTCGCTGGAGTCGAAGGTCGATGCGACGTCGATGGTGATGTCGCTGTCTAGCTGTGTTGTGCCACCGACGATGATCTCGTCTTTGAGCGTTTCCGTGTGAGCCCGTCGATCTCGAATGTCAGGTTCGAGCCTTGTAGCAACACCAGGTCATCCTCTATCGTGAGGGATCCCGAGCTCGTTCCCTGTTCGATCCTGGCCGAGTTCTCGACCGACGTCTCGATCACCCCGGAACCCGACAGGGTGCCGCGGTTCTCGACCGTGCGACGGTTCCCGAGTGTCGCCATGGTTCCGTCGACGACAAGGTCCACCACGTTGACGAATCGCACCAGCCGGCTGTTCGTGTTCGCGTCGTAATGCTCGATCTCGGTACCAGCGCCGATGGTGAGTAGCCTCTCGTTGGTGAACACGGTCTCTGCGCTCCGGATGCGGTGGCCGAGTGCTCGAGCTCCGCCGAATGCTTGCCGTTGATCGTGCCTCGTTCGCCTCCGGTGTCCGGGCACCGCGTTGGACCAAGCGGCGGAGGCAATACTCGAGGCCGTCGACAAGCCGCTGCCCGCGCCTCCGGGTGAGTTGTCGGGTGACGCCCCGCACGAGCCTGTGCCACCGGCGGGCACAGGATGGCTACGGGGACATCACCGTTGGCGGGGCCCGACGATATCGGCTTCCATCACGGCGGAGGTGAAGTCGAGCTGATCGAGCCGGAACAGAACGCTGACGATCCCGTGAGTGCCGACGACATCTCACGGGCGGCGACAACCGGGACCATGGCGCCGCTCTGGCGTGCGGCCAGAAGCGTTCCGTTCGTCGCATCGATGACACCGCTCACGATCGTGCCGTCTCGCAGGAGCACCCGGCCGTCCTTCTGGTCCTCGAGATGCACATCGCCTGTCTTCTCCATGATGCCGTCGATGCATACGGGGCTGTTGGAGCGGTTCAGCGATTCGAACGCAGCCGTCGTGAACTCGCCCTCGAGCCCGATGTTGCTGTTGTTTGCGCTGACTGTTCCTTTTTTCACCCACTTGCCATCTAGGATGATGGTTGCCTGCTCCGCGGTGATCGTCCCGGTGTTGACTACGGCCGGGTTCGGGATTCTGTGATACGTCGTCGTCGAACTCGATCGTTCCTCCGTTGACCGCACTGAGTGTCTAGTTGTTCGTGACGTTGTCTGCCTGTATCACCACTGCGCCTCCGTCTGCAGTGATGGTGTTGTTGATCTCGAATGTCTGGACGCCAGACGACAGGCCGATCGTGATGGTTTCGCCGGGTCGATCGGCGACCATCGGTCCGTAGAGGACCCCGGTGTTGACCGAGCTCGACGATCCGCTCGGCATGGTGAGAGCACCGGTGCCGCCGCGGATCGTGATTCCTGCTGCGACGACGCCTGCACCGGTGTACAGGTTGCCGAAGATCACCCGAGGACTCCTATTGGGTCTCTCGTGGTCGAAGATGACCTCCCCGGTCCCCGCGAGGGTCCTGACACCTTCGCCGCTCACATCGAGTTCGGCCTGACGCTGCATCGTCAGGGTGCCGTCGATTGTGACGTTCTGGCTCTCGAGATCATTGCGGTCCACCAACACGACATCTCCGGCAATGGTCAGGCTGCCTTCCGTTGCGCCGTCGATGAGCGAAGCCAGCTCCAGCGAACCCATCGCTGCGAACCGGGTGCCGTTGTCCGCGGTGAGCGTTGCCCCTTACGCGATGATGAAGGCGTCGAGGATGTAGCGCGTCAGCGTCGGCAGCGACGACGTCTAAGCCGGCTGGAATGGTCGCTGAGTACATGTACACGGTGTCGGGAGCCGTCGAGGTGTCGCGGTACGAGTCCGGGACGCCGCTCGTCCAGTTGGCTGCATCCTCCCACGACGTTCCGTCCCCGCCGCCAGTGTACGTCGACGAGATGAAGACGAAGTCCACGTCGGCGAGCGCCCGATGCGACGGCAGCGTCGAGAACACGAGCGTCAGGGCGAGCAGCAGGATGAGTCGGGTGGGCGCCCTCATCCGTTCCCCGGATCCGTGACGACGATCGTCACCCTGTCGGTGATACCGATCGATTCACCTGATTCATCGGCGGTGTCGTCTACCAGAGTCTTCGTGCTGGCTGCGAGTGTCGTCGATACCGGCGTCGATACCGGGCTCAGGACGGTCGTGGTTGGCACCTCGACGGTGGTCGTCGTCGTGGAGGTCGACTTACGATCACCGTCTACGCCCGAGCAGTCTACGAGGAGCACAGCTAGGCACACGGCGTCGAGTCGTTTCATCGGTGTGTTCCTTGGTCCGTCTCCTTAGCCTCTAGTGAACTAATCTCGACGTGGACCTGTACGGTCTGACCCTCGTCGACATTGACCGACACACCGTCTTCGTTGGCAACCGGCGTTCCGGTGAAGTACAGGGGGTTCGGGAACTCACACGAGTCCGGCGGGCATGTGCCCAGGTGGGTGCTGACGAACCCGACGTTGCCATCTCGTTCGGCCGTGAACGCACCGTCCAGGACCAGGCTTGCCCCGTCGGTACTGACCTGGAGATCGCCCGTCGCTTCTTCCATCACGCAAACTGTCTGGTTCGTACCTTCAAGACTAGTGTTCCCGGATGTCTGTTCCCCTCTGGCCCAAACTGCCCAGTTCACCGGTACCAGTGATCGTGCGAGTATGTCGCGCAGTGCGGTCGCTCCCGACGGATAGAGGTCGTTGCTGAATGCGATGTGTTCATCGTGGGAGCCATCGACGTTGTAGATGTCGATCGTCCAGTCACCGTGGACCTGGATGCCCTCGTTCTGTCCTGATGCTTGGGGTGGTGTGGCTCCGCAGCTCGCCACCACGAGGGCAAGCAGGCCCAGAAGGCCGATCAGTCTCAGTCTCATTCTCTTCCTCCAGCGCTCTCGAGATCAGGACACGTTCCGGTCCCTCTCTGCAAAGCTACGCACACGCCACGTAGTCGCTTCTACTCATTGTGTGGTCTGCACCTACTCATTGCGGCTCTCGGCGGCCTGCACCGTTCGTCTAGATTCAATGGTGTGAAGTGGCCGCTCATCTTACGCAGTGCCGTTGTGGATCGGATGCTCGGGATGGTCGGCGACTGCACGGGCGTGTCGATCCTCGGTGTCGCAGGCGTCGGGAAGAGCCGGTTGCTCCACGAACTCGTCGACCGTGCGTCCGACAACGGCATTGCGGTGGTTTCTGCTGTCGCATCTGCATCCACTCACCCTATCCCCTTCTCTCCTTTCTTCGAGTTGTTGCCCGATGGCCCGAATCCCGACGATCTTGCGATGCTCGCGGCCGCTCGCCAGGAGTTGGCGAACCGGGCGCGATCAGGTGGTCTCCTCGTCGCCGTGTACGACGCCCACCACCTCGATGTGACGTCGTTGTCGTTCCTGATCTCGATCGCCTCGTCGGTCATGCAACGATCGCCATCACGGCCCGTACCCCCGAGCCGATGGAGCTGGACCTCGTCGACCTGTGGACCAACGGGATCATCAGGCGCATCGACGTCTCGGTCCTGGACGAGGACGACACGACGCACCTCGTGAACGCCACACTCGGGCCCGTGTCTCACGAGCTCAGGGATGAGCTGTGGCGGCTCTCGCGAGGCAACCCGCTGGTCCTCCACGAGCTCCTCGAGGGTGCCGTCGGGTCGACCATCCGACGCAACGATGAGGGTGTGTGGGCGGAAGCCGGTTCGATTGCCCGATCGCCGCGGTTGTCTGACCTGGTCATGTCCCGGATGCGGGCCCTGCCGGACCCTCTGCGGAGCGCCATGGAGATCGTCGCGCTCGGCGCACCCCTGCCGCTCGCGCTCGCCCAAGAGGCGATCGGCGACGATCTCGGCCGGCTCGAGGAGCGGGGCTTCGCTCGCATCGCGCTCAGATCGGGGGAGCGGAACGTCGTGCCAGCGCATCCGCTCTACGGCGAGATCCTCGAGGAGCATCTGAGTGAGGCCAGATCGTGCAACGCGTACTACGCTCTCGCAGAGGTGGCCCTTCGGTCGGAGAGTTCGACGGTTCCTGGGCGTGTGTCCGTGTGGCATCATGACGCAGACCATTGGGTGTCGGACGAGATCGCCCTCGCCGGTGCCGGTGAGGCGCTCCAACGCCATGATCCGGTGTTGGCCGGTGAGCTCCTGGAGCGACTGGACCCGACCGATGACAGGGTCGGTGTCCTCCTCGGGCGATCCTTGAACTACCGCCAGCGCTTCGAGGAGGCCGAAGCGTCCTCGCCAACTGGTCACGAGCGATCCCGTCTTGATCCTCGAGATAGTCCTCGATTCGGGGCCAGAACCTCGCATTCGGGTTGCGACGTGTCGACGACGCACGGGAGGTCTTCGCTTCCGAAGCTCGCAAGGTCCAGAACTCGGATCTGAGAGCGAGACTCGCAAACGAACGCGCCGATGGTTTCGGCTGTGCGAGGCGACTTCGGTGACGCGACGACTGTCAGCCGCTCGGTGCTCGACTACCCTGGAGTCTCGGAGGTCCCGAAGGCTGCCGCCTTCGTCACCTTGACGGTCGCCCTCGCGATGACCGGCGATTGCGACGGTATGGACTCGCTCATCGATGAGGCGAAGGAAGTGACCGAGACCGCCAGACAGGTCCTTCCTTTCGCCCGGGACCAGATCGAGATCATGGACGTGTTGTCGATGATCAACTCCGGGCGTTTCGAGGGAGCGCTCGAAGCGTGTAGATCTGCCATGGAAGGTGCGCGGACCTCACCTGCGATGATTTCGACGCTCCTCGCCGCACAATTGCTGGCCCTCACAGAGCGAGGCCTGTTCCGAGCCGCGCTCGACGTCGGTGACTACGTCTTGGCCCTGTACGCGGAGATGGACCCCTTCGGGCTCGAGCCCCAGTCCCGGGGTCTGATGGCGATGGCGCTCGGCCAGCTCGGCGACGAGAACGCCGACGAACACGTGATCGGCCTCGGCGAAACCGCCGGGTTCGGTCCGAGGGTTGCCCTGTGTGTCGATCGCGGGAGGGCGTGGGCCGCTGCGGCCCAAGGGAATCGGGACGATGCTGCTCGCCTCGTCCACGAGAGCGGGCGCCATGGCGTGGCCGGCGAACACTTCGCTTCGGCTGCGATGTGCCTGCTCGATGCCGTGCGTTCGTCGGCCCGTCATCGTGAGCGCGGATCTCACGGCGATCGAAGGTTCGCGCGGGGCCCACTACATCGTGGCCCTGCAGGACCACGCGTCGGTTCTCTTCCGCGCCGACGCCGTGGCCCTGGATGCCGTCGCGGTTCGGTTCGCCAACATGGAGGCACGGATCCTGGAAGCCGAGGCGTGGGCCTAATCGACGCGCCTGCACCTCGACGCTGGGAACGAGGTCGCCGCCGCGAAGTCGTGTGCACGATCGAAGGCCGCCGAAGCACGGTGTGAGGGCCCGAGGACACCAGCACTGGCGGCGAGGCCGGACGTGGTGAGCGACAGGGAGATCGAGGTTGCCCTCGATGCCTCGTCGGGTCTGACGAGCCCGCAGATCGCGGAGAAGCGGTTCATCTCCGTCCGTACCGTGGACAACCACCTTCGTTCCGTATACCGCAAGCTCGACATCTCCGGCAGGGACGAACTAGCGGTCCATCTCGGTATGGAAGCCGTGTGAGCTGCCTCGAGTTGGCACCCAGAGCGGGGACATCGGCCGCCGTTGGGGCCTCGGCGACTCGATCACGCCGCTATGCCGTCCGTTCCGAGGATGCGCCATGTCCTGTGAACGAGCCGATGACCGTGTGCGCGCCCTCGTCGTCAACGGCGTAGGCCATGCATCGGATCGGCCGTTCCCCTGCTCGAACGCATGGGGATACAGCCCCATCGGGAAGGCATCGAGGGCTGGGCCGCCTCGCACGAGACCGTCGAGGAACGGGGCACAGGCCGCAGCAAACGTGGCTCGATCGTCCTGTGGCCACGTATCCCCGACCGCCGTGGCTTCACCGATGAACTCGTAGACGTGGGCCTCCTCACACGGGACGGCTTCGGGAGCCAGGTTCGCTGCGAAGCATGACCCGACCGTCGGCATCCAGAGGGTGTCGTCGCGCTCGGTGATCCTTCCCGAGACGAGGCTGGGGCCATCGGGCGTGGTGAGCTGGACGACGCACGCCAGATAGCGGTCGCCCCTGGCGAACTCGTCGGCGTCTGGCATGTAGGTGATGAGGCTCGGGGTGTGGTCGCGCTGGGGTCCGATGGCCCGCTCGTAGGCGGCATCGCAGTCGTGGTTCCGCCGGTAGTCGATGTCGTCCTCATCGAAGGTATCGAGGCCTTCGGCGCTCCGGGTGGACAGGATGACCTCGGCGTTGTGCGGTCCGGTGCACGGGACCTCGGCATCGAGCGCCACCGGGGCCCACGGCAATCCGGCGGAGGGTTCGAGGTACAGGCAGCTGTCGGCGCCCCACACCGCAGGCGGAGTCCTTTGCGACTCGAGCGCCTCGAGGTAGTCCACGGCCGCCGGAGCTTGAAGTGCGGCAGCGACGACGAATCCGTCCCCTGTCGACCACAGGTGAACGGTCAGCCCTCCCTCGATGGTGGTTCGGTACACGCCGGAGCCGACCATTGCCGAGTCAGTCGTCCCCTCGATCTCCGCCAATGCGCCGACGAGGCCGGGATCGCCCCGCCACGCCATGATCGGGTTCACCCACAGCGCAACGACCTGGTTCCCTTCTGCGTCCTCGACGGTGCGTGCCGATGTGCCAGCCACGATCTGGGTGGGGAGCCACAGGCGAATCGCGGTGAGGGCGTCCGACTCGAACAGCCCCGGCGTGTCGGCATCGGGATATCCGGGAAGCGTGACCACGGCTTCATCGGCGACCGAGTCGGGATCCGGGAGTACCGGAGGCGCCAACTCGGTGCCGGTCACCGGCATCGTGGTCGGCGGCGCATCCGTGGTCGTCGTGGTCGACGATGTTGTCGAGGTGTCGGATGTCGCTTGCGTGCAACCGCTGGCGGCGATGAGGGCGACCACACACCCGGTCACGAGGATGATCCGCGTACGGTGGGCCCACATGGCCGTGGTCATGGTGCTCAGGTGCGTGCGGATTCGACGCGGTCGAGGAGGTACTGGTCGAGGTTCTCGAGCACGGTCGTGAGCGGGTTGTCCGGGATTCGCTGTGCGGCCTTCTCTGCGATCCGGATCCGCTCCGTCGCCTCGTCGAGCGATGCGTCGATGTATCCGCCGGCCACCGTGATGTCGATCACCCGTTGGATGGATGCCTGGTCGTATGGCCTGCCGCCACCGAGCAACGACTGGATCTCGTCGCCGTCGGGTCCGTCGGCGGCCATGAGAACCGGCAGCGTGAAGGTGCCCTCGCCGATGTCGGATCCGGCTGGCTTTCCGAGGAACTGCTCGCTTGCGATGAGGTCGAGCACGTCGTCCGTGATCTGGAACACCATCCCCATCTCCCATGCCCACTCCGAGATCGCATCGACGGTGTCGTCGTCGGCGCCTCCGGTCATGGCCCCGAGGCGGGCCGAGGTCCGGATCAACGATGCCGTCTTGCCGCCGATCACCTCGTGGTAGCCGTCGGGGCCGTGATCGAGGTCGTCCGCCCACACGAGTTCCTTGACCTGACCCTCACACAGGGTGGCATAGGTGCGGGCGATGAGTGCCACGGCTTCCTCGCCGAGCGGGGCAGCGACCTCCGAGGCGCGTGCGAGGAGGAAGTCGCCAGCGAGGATCGCAACGGTGTTGTCCCAGTTCATGTTCACCGACGTCTGGCCCCGTCTCGAGTCTGCCTCGTCGATGACGTCGTCGTGATACAACGATCCGAGGTGGACGAGCTCGACGGAGACGCCCGCCTCGATGGGTTCGGGACCGGCGTTGGCTCCGAGTTCCGCCGCAACCTGGGCGAGGAGTGGTCGGTACCGCTTGCCTCCGGCCGACAGGAGGTGTTGTGCGATGTCCGTGAGGAAGGCCGTGTCGGCGATCGTCACCTCGCGGAGTCGTCGTTCGACACCCTCCATGCGGTCCCACACACGGGGTATGGGGACGAGGTCTTGGAAGATCGGGCGATCCACAGCGGTGCTCTCCAACGAAGGAATGATGATGGTACAGCGCAGGTTCTGAGTAGTGAGCCGTGCTGGATCGGCCGGGGACGTTCCCCGGGGTACCGGGTCCCGGTACCTATACTCCGCGAGGCGCCCGGAGACGGAGCGCCAAACATGTATAAGGGGTGACGAACGTTGTTCGAACGTTTTACAGACAGAGCCCGCAGAGTGGTTGTCCTTGCCCAGGAAGAAGCGCGCCTCCTCAACCACAACTACATCGGTACGGAGCACATCCTCCTCGGCCTCATCCACGAGGGTGAGGGTGTGGCCGCACGTGCCCTCGAGGGCATGGATATCAGCCTCGAGTCGGTGCGCAGCCAGGTCGTCGAGATCATCGGTCAGGGATCGCAGGCCCCCAGCGGCCACATCCCGTTCACCCCGCGTGCCAAGAAGGTCCTCGAGCTCTCCTTGCGCGAAGCGCTCCAGCTCGGTCACAACTACATCGGCACCGAGCACATCCTCCTTGGGCTCATCCGCGAGGGTGAAGGCGTCGCAGCCCAGGTCCTCGTCAAGCTCGGAGCAGAGCTGACCAAGGTACGCCAGACCGTCATCCAGCTCCTCAGCGGCGTCCAGGGAGACGACTCCGGCTCGTCATCGTCCCAGGGTTCCGGATCGTCGAGCTCGCGCGGCGAGGCCAGCTCGTCGGGATCGGCCGTCCTCGACCAGTTCGGGCGCAACCTCACCCAGCTCGCACGCGAACAGACGTTGGACCCGGTCATCGGCCGTGCCAAGGAGATCGAACGCGTCATGCAGGTGCTGTCGCGTCGGTCGAAGAACAACCCCGTGTTGATCGGGGAGCCAGGGGTCGGGAAGACGGCGATCGTCGAGGGCCTCGCCCAGCAGATCGTCGACGGCACGGTGCCAGACACGCTCACCGACAAGCACATCTACACCCTCGACCTCGGCGCCCTCGTCGCCGGTTCGCGGTACCGCGGTGATTTCGAGGAGCGCCTCAAGAAGGTCCTCAAGGAGATCCGGACCCGTGGGGACATCGTCCTGTTCATCGATGAGATCCACACGCTCGTGGGAGCAGGCGCCGCAGAGGGAGCCATCGACGCCGCGAGCATCCTGAAGCCGATGCTCGCCAGGGGTGAGCTCCAGACGATCGGCGCCACCACGCTCGAGGAGTATCGCAAGTACCTCGAGAAGGACTCGGCGCTCGAGCGACGTTTCCAGCCGATCCAGGTCGACGAGCCGTCCGTGGCGGATACGATCAGGATCCTCGAGGGCCTCCGCGAGTCCTACGAGGAGCACCACAAGGTGGAGTTCACGGAGCAGGCACTCGTCAATGCGGCGAACCTCGCTGACCGCTACATCGCTGATCGGTTCCTCCCGGACAAGGCGATCGACCTGCTCGACGAGGCAGGGAGCCGGATGCGCCTGCGGCGATCCAACCTGCCCGACGAGGTGAAGCAGATCGATGAGCAGATCGGCAAGCTCCGCACGGACAAGCGGGAAGCCGTCAATGCGCAGCAGTACGAGCGTGCAGCCCAACTGCGCGATCGCGAGCGGGAACTGATGGAGCAGCGCTCCGATGCCGAAGCCCATTCGACGGCGGAGAACCAGACCTTCAAGGCCACGATCGACGAGGAAGAGATCGCCGAGGTGCTCGCCCAGTGGACGGGGATCCCCGTGCATCGCCTCACCGAGGAGGAGACCGAGAAGCTCCTCAACATGGAGGACGAGCTCCACAAGCGGATCATCGGCCAGCAGGACGGCATCACCGCCGTGTCGAAGGCCATCCGCAGGACGCGTGCGGGTCTCAAGGACCCGAAGCGACCGTCGGGTTCGTTCATCTTCCTCGGGCCGTCCGGTGTGGGCAAGACCGAGACCGCCAAGACGCTCACCTCGTTCCTGTTCGGTGACGAGTCGGCGCTCATCCAGATCGACATGTCCGAGTACATGGAGAAGCATGCGGTCAGCCGCCTCGTGGGGTCTCCTCCCGGCTACGTCGGATACGACGAGGGTGGCCAACTCACCGAGGCCGTGCGACGCAAGCCGTTCTCGGTGGTGCTGTTCGACGAGATCGAGAAGGCCCATCCCGACGTCTTCAACATCCTCCTCCAGATCCTCGAGGACGGTCGCCTGACCGACTCGCAGGGTCGGACGGTGGACTTCAAGAACACCGTGATCATCATGACCTCGAACCTCGGGACGGCCGACCTCCGCAAGGCGAACATCGGCTTCTCGGACACGAGCGACGAGCTCAACTACGACAAGATGCGCAACAAGGTGATGGAGGCGCTCAAGACGCACTTCCGTCCCGAGTTCCTCAACCGCATCGACGAGGTCATCGTGTTCCACGAACTGACGATGGACGAGGTGAAACAGATCGTCGATCTGCTCCTCACCAGGGTCCGCGACCAGTTGGAATCACAAGCGCTCGATCTCGTCATGACCGACGACGCCAAGGAGCTCCTCGGGCGCAAGGGGTACGATCCCCAGCTCGGGGCGAGGCCGCTGCGACGTGCGATCCAGCGCCTCCTCGAGGATCCCCTGTCCGAGAAGGTGCTCTTCAAGGAGTTCCCGGCCGGGAGCACCATCCTCGTCACCGTCGACACCGAGGATCCGGAATCCCTCGCCTTCGAAGCCGTCGAGACACCGGACCAACCACCGGTGGAACTGGCAGAGAACTGACCGATGATGCCCCGCCCACGGCGGGGCATCACTGTCTCCAGAGCACCTCGTTTCGGGCACCTGAGGCACCCGATCGCATCCCTCGGCCAGCGGCGATTCGACGGTGTTCTCGTATACACTTCTGTTGCTCCCCCGGAGATCTGGGTGGGGAGTTCACGATTTACGACGAACGAAAGGGTGCAATCATGCGCTCAGGGCTGAAGAGGCGGGGAGCCATCCTCGTACTGTTGCTCGCATTCGCACTCGTCGTTGCCGCTTGTAGCAGCGACGACGGCGATGGAGGAACAGAAGAGACAACGACGACGGAAGCCGGTGAAACGACCACAACGGCAGCCGGCGAGACGACGACGACGACCGAAGCAGAGACGACCACGACCGCACCAGCCTTCACCGGCGAAGCCGTCAAGACCTGTCTCGTGACCGACCTCGCAGGCGTCGACGACCGCAGCTTCAACGCTGGCTCATGGGCAGGCGTCCAGGCGGCGGTCGAGCTCGGCTACGCAACGGAGGACTCCTTCTTCCTGGAGTCGACGGATGCCTCCGACTGGCAGCCCAACATCGACCAGATGGTCAGCCAGGGCTGTGAGCACATCGTGACGGTCGGCTTCGCCCTCGGCGAGGTCACGGCGATCAACGCCCAGGCGTATCCCGACATCACATGGACCATGGTCGACAACGTCCTCACCGATGAGAACTTCGCTCCTTTGGCACTGCCGAACGTGCGTGAGCTCGTCTACCAGACCGACCAGGCCGCATTCGCCGCTGGCTATCTCGCCGCAGGCGTTTCCGAGACCGGTGTGCTGTGCACGTACGGTGGTGCGAACTTCCCGACCGTGGCGATCTTCATGGATGGCTTCACGAGGGGCGCGTTCCACTACAACGAGGTCAAGGGCGAAAGCGTCTCGGTCCTCGGTTGGGACCCCGAAGCGGCCGACGGCCTCTTCACGGGTAGCTTCACCGACATGAACCTGGCCCGGAGCACGGCGGAGAGCCTGTTCCAGGAGAACTGCGATGTCATCATCCCCGTGGGTGGTGCGATCAACCTGCCCGCTGGCGACGTCATCAACGACACCGGCCTCAATGCCGCACTCGTCGGCGTCGACGCGGATGCGTTCGAAGCCATGCCGGACCAGTACTCGTCGCTGTGGCTGACGACCGTGCTCAAGGACCTCACCGGTCTCGTGACCCTGAGCGTCAAGGAGCAGGCCGAGGGCATGTGGACACCTGGCGCATACGTCGGCAACCTCCAGAACGACGGTGTGGGGCTCGCCCCGTACCACGACTGGGCCGACCGCGTTTCCCCCGAGCTCGATGCCGAGGTCCAGCAGCTGCTGGCCGACATCAAGGCGGGCGTCATCAAGGCCGACTACACACCTGTCGGATACTGATCGATCTGCCTGATTCCGATCAGGCGACGTTCAAAGCGCGAAGGGCCCCCTCCTCGGAGGGGGCCCTTCGGCGTACGGTGGGCGTGGCGCCCGCCAGCCATCTAATGTGCCCTTAGGACATCCGCACGGAGGCAGACGTGGCACTGGAATTGCGCGGCATCACGAAGCAGTTTCCCGGTGTCCTCGCCAACGATGATGTCAACCTGAGCGTGTCCGAGGGCGAGACGGTCGCCCTCCTCGGCGAGAACGGCGCCGGCAAGACAACGCTGATGAACATCCTCTACGGCCTCTATCGCCCTACGGCCGGCGAGGTATTGGTCGACGGCGAACCGCTCGACCTCCAGTCACCGAGCGATGCGATCGACGCAGGCATCGGGATGGTGCACCAGCACTTCATGCTCGTCCCGGTGTTCAGCGTGGCCGAGAACGTGATCCTCGGCGACGAACCGACCAAGCGCATCGGTTGGCTCGACAAGCGTCGTGCCCGGTCGAAGGTCAAGGAGATCTCTAGCCGGTACAACCTCGATGTGGACCCCGATGCCATCATCGAGGACCTCCCCGTCGGCATCCAGCAGCGCGTGGAGATCATCAAGGTCCTCGAGCGCGAAGCGCAGTATGTCGTCTTCGACGAGCCCACGTCGGTCCTCACGCCCACCGAGGTCGAGGGGTTCTTCAAGATCGTCGAGGGGCTGAAGGCCGACGGCAAGGGCATCATCTTCATCAGCCACAAACTCGGCGAGGCGCTCGAGATCGCCGACCGGATCGTCATCATGCGCAGGGGCAAGACCGTCGCCGAGGTCCTGCCATCGGATGTCGACGAGACGCAGCTCGCGGAACTCATGGTCGGACGGCCCGTGGACCTCGTTGTCCAACGTGAGGTCGCTGACCCCGGAGAGGTGGTCCTGTCCGTGGAGGGATTGACGGTCCTCGACGATCGGAACCACCGTTCGGTCGACGGGGTTTCGTTCCAGGTACGAAGTGGCGAGATCGTCGGCATCGCCGGGGTCCAGGGCAACGGGCAGACGGAACTCGTCGAGTCGCTCACCGGCCTCAGACCGTCCATCGGTGGCATCGTGAGGCTCGCCGGTGAGGACATCACCACGGAGTCCCCGAGGGCGATCCACAAGCGAGCGGTCGCCCACGTGCCCGAGGACCGCCAGGCGTCCGGGTTGGTCCTCCCGTTCACCGTCACCGAGAACATCATCCTCGACTCGTATCACCACGAACCGATCTCACGGGGCGTCCGCCTCGACTGGGGCGCGGCCCGCGAGCGCGCCGAACGGCTCGTCGAGCAGTACGACGTGCGAACGCCGAGTACGGAGGTCCTCGTCTCGACCCTCTCGGGTGGCAATCAGCAGAAGGTGATCGTCGCCCGTGAGTTCGATCGGGACGTGGCCCTGGTGATCGCCTCGCAGCCGACCCGAGGCATCGATGTCGGGTCGATCGAGTACATCCATTCGCGCATCGTCGAGGAACGGGACCAGGGATCGGCCGTGCTGATCGTGTCCTCAGAGCTGGACGAGATCACCGCGCTCTCCGATCGAATACTCGTCATGTACGAGGGTCGCATCGCCGGCGAGTTCGATGGTTCGGCTTCCACCACCGAGATCGGCCTGGCGATGCTCGGCAGTGAAGAGGAGGCGTCATGAGCGATGCCCCATCTCCCGGGGACGGCTGGGGCGACAAGGGTTACCCGGATTGGTATCGGCGTGTCACGGGTGTCGGCAGCTCGGTCAAGGATGCCATCCTCGTCCCGGCCCTCGCCGTGCTCACCGCCCTGATCATCGGCGGGATCATCATCGCCATCACGGATGTCGACACGCTGAGCGTCTGGGGCAGCGACCCGGCCGAGGCCTTCCGGCTGACGATCGCGGGCATCGTCGATGCGTACAAGGCGCTCTTTGTCGGCTCGGTCGGCTCGCCCCGGGCGATCACCGAGTCGCTGTTCGCCGCCACCCCCTTGATCTTCGCCGGCCTCGCCGTTGCGGTGGGCTTCCAGGCCGGCTTGTTCAACATCGGCGCGAACGGCCAGATGCACATGGGCGGCATGGCAGCGTTGTGGATCGGCTTCAGCCTCACCCTCCCGATGTTCATCCACATCCCGCTCGCCGTGCTCGCTGCCATCGTCGTGGGTGGCCTGTGGGGTGGAATCGCAGGCTTCCTGAAAGCGAAGACCGGTGCCCACGAGGTCATCACGACGATCATGTTGAACTTCATCGCGCTGTTCATGGTCAACTACCTGCTCAAGACCTCGCTGTTCCAGGAGCCGGGCCGCAACGATCCGATCTCCCAACAGGTCAACGAGTCTGCGCAGTTCCCGACGCTCGGCGACTACCGCCTCAACATCGGATTCCTCATCGCGCTCGGCGCCGTGTGGTTCGTGTGGTGGCTCATGTATCGCTCGACCCTCGGATTCGAGTTCCGGGCGGTGGGATTCAATCCCTCCGGCGCCAAGTACGCAGGGATGAACGTCGCGTTCATCTATGTAGCGGTCATGACCGTCTCCGGCGCACTCGCAGGGATCGGCGGAGCGAACCAGATCCTCGGTCTCGAGCCCTATCGGGGGATCTCGAACTTCGCCGGCAACATCGGGTTCGACGCCATCGCTCTGGCCCTGCTTGGCCGTTCGAACCCCGTCGGCGTCCTCTTCGCCGGCCTGCTCTTCGGCGCATTGCGGGCCGGGGGACGTGAGATGCAGGGTGCAGCCGGCATCCCGGTCGACCTCGTCCTCGTCCTCCAGGCGCTCATCATCGTGATGATCGCCGCACCGGAGCTCGTGCGTGCGATCTACCGCATCAAGACGCCCGATGACGATGTCAAGACCACGATCTCGACAGGGTGGGGCTCATGACCACGACGGCCACACCCGAGGACGCCACCATCGCCGTGAGGGCCACGCCCGAGGAGCGGCGTGCCACGGCCATCGGCACCGTCCTCATCCTCCTCGGGGTCTTCGTGTTCTGGGCGTTCGGTCTGGGCAGCGAGGCCGGTGCCCAGGCGACGTTCAACCTCTCCCTCCCCGGTGCACGATTCGAGGACATCACGTGGGTGGTCACGTCCCGATGGCTCGCGTTCCTCGTGGCGGCCGTCCTCGCCTTCCTCGGCGGGCTCGTGCTGCGCAAGTCGCACCTGGGATGGACCAACATCGCCCTGGCCATCGGATTGGGGCTCTTCGCCCTCGCGTTCCTCACCTGGGCCGCGAGTGGGAAGTCCTTCAGCCTCATCGGCATGCTCAAGTCGACGGTGCTGTTGTCGGTTCCCGTCACACTCGGTGCCCTCACCGGCCTCATGTGTGAGCGCGTGGCCGTCATCAACATCGCCATCGAGGGCCAGCTGCTCACGGCGGCCTTCGTCGGCACGATCGTCGGCTCCGCGTGGGGGATCTGGGCGGGGTTGATCGGTGCGATGCTGACTGGCGCGATCCTCGGTGCGGTCCTGGCCGTCCTTGCGATCAAGTTCCGCATCGACCAGATCATCGCCGGCGTGGTGATCAACATCTTCGCCCTGGGCCTCACGTCGTTCCTCGCGCGCCGTGTGCTCTCGGAGGCGCCGGACCTCAATTCGCCCGGTCGGTTCACGGCATTCAAGATCCCGATCCTCGGTGACATCCCGGTGATCGGGCCGATGTTCTTCGACCACAACATGTTCGTCTATGCCACGTTCCTGCTGGTGATCGTTCTGCACCTCGGCCTGTTCTACACGCGGTGGGGCCTGCGGTCGCGCTCAGTGGGTGAGCACCCGAAGGCAGCGGATACGGTCGGGATCGATGTGTACCGCACGCGCTATCGCAACGTGATCCTCGGAGGATTGATCGCAGGTTTCGGCGGGGCGTTCTTCACGCTCGCCCAGGTGTCACGGTTCGAGGAGAACCTGACCGCGGGCATCGGGTTCATCGGGCTGGCCGCCATGATCTTCGGACGCTGGATGCCGCTCGGTGTTTTCGGTGCGGGGCTCGTCTTCGGCTTCGCCTTGGCGCTCCAGCAGAAGCTCGGCATCCTCGGTACGCCGATCCCGTCCGAGTTCCTCTCGATGACGCCCTACATCGTCACGATCATCGTCGTGGCCGGAGTCGTGGGTCGGGCGAGGCCGCCTGCCGCAGACGGGCAACCCTACATCAAGGGCTAGGTCGCGCCGCGCCCGACAGGTATTCAGCGTCTACCTCTCGACGCCGAAGAACCGCACGTCCTCGAGGGCGAGTTCGTTGAACGGTGGATCATCACCCACGGGTTCGGCTGGATAGGTCGTCGACACGGCGACCCTCAACGTGAAGGTCTCGAGGCTCGCTATCCGGACACGCTGGGGTTCGTTCGAGTTCACCAACCGACCGCTGATGGGGACGTTGAGGTCGTTGACCTCGATGGTGTAGCCCTGGATCTTGTAGTTCTGCTGGAACTTGGTCAGATCACTGACGTTCTGGAACTCCATCTCGGTGATCTGCACCGGGGTCGCGAACGTGAACTCGAGCCACGCATCGACTCCGCGCAGGCTCGCATCGTTCCAGCGGGTCTCGGGATCGCCGTCGATGAGGTTCTCCGGGCCGAATGCGTCCGAGAGCGAGGAGCTCGCCTTGGCAGATGTGGGGATGATCTCGGCCACGATGACGGGCTGGGTCGTGGTCGACGACGTCGAGGAGGTGTCGGGGCCGGCGATATCGGGTTCGCCGCTGCGGAAGATGTTGATCATCAGGGCGACGAGTGCCACGACCAGTACGACGGCGGCCAGCACACCGAGGGCCCGGAAACCCGGAGAGGTTCGTCCGGCAGGTGCGGGGGCGATCGGCATCGGGTCGGTGCTCAATCGTGAGCCGCACCGCTCGCAGTGATGGTTGAACGACGGATTGGCGGCGCCGCACGATGGGCAGTTGACGGAGTCGACGGCCTGCTGCTCGGTCGTCACGTGGGCGTGGGGGACATCGCCGCGAGAAGCGGGTGTGGCTGGAGGCGGAGCCGGGATCTCGGATGTCTCCTCCCCGGCGTCGGACGCGGGGAGATCGAAGGGTTCGAACAAGTCGTCGAATTGGTCGTTCCGGTCGTCGCCCATCAGCCGTGGTCCTCGTCCCTCGTCAGGAGGTCATGTCGGCACCGTCGCGGTATTGTGCCACGAATGCCTTCCTTGTTGTCGATACGGGTCGCCGAACCCTGGACACCCATGTCCGTGGTGGTGCTCATCGCCATAGTGATCGCCCTCATCGGGCTCACCGTGTGGCTCA
The DNA here is from genome assembly GCA_963759175.1 of uncultured Acidimicrobiia bacterium. GTDB lineage: Bacteria > Actinomycetota > Acidimicrobiia > Spongiisociales > UBA5794 > SZUA-442. The sequence goes on along the minus strand of CAVWXP010000007.1, from coordinate 149,260 downwards.
TCCACCGAGCATGACGTGTCATACCGACGGTCTACTGTCGTTGGCATGAAAGGTAGTAGCAGAACCGCAAAACCCACCTACCTGTGCCAGACGTGTGGTCACCACGCGGCGAAGTGGATGGGTTTCTGTCCGCAGTGCCGGGCCAGCGAGCCCCTCGTCGAGACCGTGCCGGCGGCGCGGGCAGCCGGACGATCGGTCGACGTGGTGCAAGCCGTTGCGTCGTCGACCTCGGTCCGCGACCGGGAACCGACCGGAATCGCAGAGTTCGATCGGGTGCTCGGGGGAGGCATCGTGCCCGGGGCCGCGCTCCTCCTCGGTGGTGAGCCCGGTGTCGGCAAGTCCACACTCCTCCTCCAGGTCGCCGATGCGCTGGCATCCGACGGTGGCACCGTGGTCGTCGCCACGGCCGAGGAGTCCGCGCACCAGGTCCAGATGCGGGCCCGGCGGGTCGGACTCGGGTCCGAGGGCGTGATGGTGGCGTCGGTGTACGACGTCGACGACATCATCCGCCTGGCTGACGATCATCGGCCGAATGCCCTCATCGTCGACTCGATCCAGACCGTCTCGACCGTGGACGTGACCGGTAGCGCCGGTGGCATCACACAGGTCCGTGAGTCCGCGGCACGCCTGATCACGAGGGCGAAGACGTCTGGCATACCGGTGATCCTGGTGGGTCATGTCACCAAGGATGGAGCGATCGCGGGGCCCCGAACGCTCGAGCACATGGTCGATGTGGTGCTGTACCTCGAGGGGGAGAACCAGCAGGGGTTGCGTTTCCTGCGAGGCATCAAGAACCGATACGGCTCCGTGAACGAGGTGGGGGTCTTCGAGATGACCGCCGAGGGACTGTCCCAGGTCCTCGATCCGAGTGGAGTGCTGGTCGCCGATCGCGACGGCTCGGCATCGGGCACCATCCTGTTCCCGACCATCGAGGGTCGTCGACCCATGATGGTCGAGATCCAAGCGCTCGTCGTGCCGAGCGGATCCGAGCAGCCTCGCCGTGCCGTCAATGGTGTCCCGGCCTCGAGGGTGCACCAGATCCTCGGAGTCCTCGAGCGCCATGCCTCGCTGCCGATCGCCAGGCGCGACGTCTACGTGAGTGTCATGGGCGGAGTACGCCTCACGGAGCCCGCCGCCGACCTGGCGGTGGCCCTGGCCGTGGCCTCCTCCTACAGCGACCTGCCCCTCGGTCGGACGGCCGCATGGGGGGAACTCGGACTGACCGGCGATGTACGGGCAGCGAGTCGGTCGCCTGTGCGCCGAGCCGAGGCCGAACGCATCGGCGCCGACCCGATCATCGAACCGACCGACGGGCGGAAGCGGTTGTTCGAGATCATGTTGGCGTGTGGCTTCGGCGGATCGGTGTGACGCCCGGCCGTCGATAGCTCCCGATTCAGGGAGCGATACCGACTACCCTGCAGAGCGATGACGCCTCAGACCGCAGCCTCCCTCGAACTGCTCCGCCGTTTCGCCCCTGGCGCCACGCTGCGGACCGCCGCAGAGCTCATCATGGCCCAGGGCACCGGTGCCCTGATCCTCATCGGGAGCGGAGCCAAGATCGATCGCGTCATGAGCGGAGGATTCCGACTCGATGAGGCCGAGTTCACGGCGCAGCGGTTGGCCGAATTGGCCAAGATGGACGGAGGCATCGTCGTCGATGAGGCCGCGAACCGGATCCTCGCCGCCAACGTCCATTTCATGCCCGACCCCGCCCTAGCGACGGTCGAAACAGGGACGCGGTTCCGCACGGCCGAGCGATTGGCCCGTCAGACGGGCGCTGCCGTGCTCGCCGTGTCCGAGGAAACCCACCTGCGGGCCGTGGTGTTCTCGGGGAAGGTCCAATTCACGTTGCAGTCGGTGACCGAGCTCCTCGCCGAGGCCAACCAGCGCCTCCAGTCCCTCGAGCGGATCCGGCACCAGTTCGACGAGGCCGTCGTTCGCCTCGACCGTTTCGAGTCCGAGGGTGTCGTGACCGTGCGCGATGTCATCGGCGTGATCCAACGCGCCGTCGTCATTCGTCGGATCGGACAGGATCTCGACACGATCTCGGCGGAGATCGGGGATGAGGCGTCGCTGCTGGCCCTCCAGGCAGAGGACTTCGAATACGGAGTGATCGAAACCGCCGATCTCGTGAATGCCGACTACCAGGCACGCAAGCCGCGTCGTGGGTCGACCGTCTTCACGAAGCTCGACAGGCTCGACGACGACGACGTCTACAGCTCCGCTGTCATCGCCGATGCCTTGGGCTTCGACGGCCTCGACGAACCTGCCACGCCTCGCGGCATCAGGGCCCTTGCCGACGTGCCGCGACTGCCCGACTCCGTCCGCGATGCGATCCTCGGTCGCTTCTCGAGCTACGATCAACTCGTCAACGCCTCTGCCGAACGCCTGGCAGAGGTCGACGGTGTCGGTAGGGCACGGGCGTCGACCGTTCGCAACTATCTCGCCCGCCGGGGAACCGCCCTGGCCCCCCTCGACCAGCACGGCTGATACCGGCTGCGCACGCGACTGCGTACAATCACCCATTCGAGCAACCTCCGAGGATCTGTGGCCACCAAGAAGACCCCTGCAAAGAAACCTGCTGCCAGCAAGACGGCGGCCAAGAAGGCTCCAGCCAAGAAGCCTGCTGCGAAGAAGCCTGCTGCCAGCAAGACGGCGGCCAAGAAGGCTCCAGCGAAGAAAGCTCCTGCGAAGAAGCCTGCTGCCACCAAGACGGCGGCCAAGAAGGCTCCAGCCAAGAAGAAGCCTGCTGCCAAGAAGGCCGCCAAGGTGACCTACCCGTTCGACGTCGGGGACAAGGTCGTGTATCCCCACCACGGCGCCGCGACCATCGTCAAGAAGGAACGGATCGATTTCGATGGGGAACGGCAGGACTACTTCGTGCTCGAGATCGTCACCGACCAGCTGACACTCCGGGTACCCGCCGCATCGGCGCTCGAGCGTGGTGTCCGTCCGGTCATCTCGAAGAACAAGGCCCGCCAGGTGTTCGCCGTGTTCAAGGACGAACCCCAGGAAGCGGGAGCGAACTGGAGCCGTTGGTACAAGCTGTTGACGGAGAAGATCAACTCAGGGGACATCTTCCAGGTGGCAGAAGTCGTCCGGGACCTCACCTACGCACAACAGGTCAAGGGGATCTCGCCCGCCCTCAAGCGGATGCTCGCAAAGGCGCGCCTCATCATCGTCTCCGAATTGCAGTTCTCGCTCGACCTCAGCGAGGAGGACACGATCAAGAAGCTCGATCGCGCTCTGCCGAAGGTCGAACTCCCCGACGAGTGACCACGTGACCACGCCCACCGCCGACGCACGCACTGCCGCGGTCGTGGTGGCTGCCGGCAGGGGTACGCGCTACGGGGCACCCAAGCATCGCCTCCAGCTGGGCGGCGTCGAACTGTGGCAACGATCCGTCGACATCCTGACCAGCGCCGGTGTCGCTCCGATCGTGGTCGTCGGTGATGTGCCGGGAGGGGTATCGGGCGGTGAGCGACGCCGGGACTCCGTGGCCAACGGCCTTGCCGAGATCGATGGAGTGCCATGGGTGCTGATCCATGATGCTGCCCGGCCGCTGGTGACCGTCAACCTCGTGCATCGTGTCATCGAGCGGCTCACACGTGGCGACGTCGACGGTGTCGTTCCTGCCGTGTCCATCCCGGACACCGTGAAGCGGGTACGCGACGGCGTGGTGACGGACACGGTGGACCGTCGTGACCTCGTCACCGTCCAGACCCCGCAGGGATTCCGCCTCGAGGCGCTGCGGGCTGCCCATCGGATGTTCCGCGGCATGGATGCGACCGACGACGCAGGGCTGGTGGAGGCGAATGGGGGGCGAGTGGCCACCGTCGACGGTGACGTGGACAACTTCAAGGTCACGTTCCCGAATGATCTGGAGCGTGCGGCGCGTATCGTCGCAGGGAGCACAACGACATGAATCAACGCATCGGATTCGGGTACGACGCCCATCGATTCGGCGGTGCCGGACCGGTGGTGCTCGCCGGGGTCAGCATCGACCATGACCGCGGAATCGAGGCGACCTCGGACGGCGACCTCGTGGCCCATGCCGTGTGTGACGCGATCCTGGGTGCCGCAGCCATCGGCGACATCGGCATGCACTTCCCGAGTAGTGATCCCCAATGGCACGATGTGGCGTCACTGGACCTCGTGGCGCGGTGTGTTGCCATGGCGTACGACCGTGGATTCGAGCTTGCGAACGCGGATGTCACGGTGATCGCCCAGGACGTGCGGATCGACCCCCACCGAGAAGCCATGCGTGTACGCCTCGCTGAGGCCCTTCGCGTGTCCCTCGGCCAGGTGTCGATCAAGGCCACGACCACGGACCGTCTCGGTTGGATCGGTGCCGGCGAGGGACTCGCGGCGATGGCCGTCGTGTCGATGCAGCGCTAGGCGCTGTCTCCCAGCTCACGTCTCGCCATCGTCGGATCGTCCGTGATGATGACATCGATGCCGGCGGCCACGGCTCGGCGGACCTCGTCGGCGTGGTTGGCGTTCCACACCACCACCGCGATTCCGCTGGCGTGGGCGACACGGATGGACTCGTCCTCAGTGCCGTTGAGCGTCGTCATGGGGGGATGGAGAGCGTCGGCGTCGACATCTCTGGCGAGGTCGACCCCGTCAGCGATCGACACGGCGCCGCTGATGAGAAGACCCGTGAGGACGCCGGGCGCGACCGAGCGTGTGCGTTCGACGGCAACGGGATCGAACGACGACATGAGCACACGATCGAGGTCGTCGATGGCCTCGATGATGGCGATGGTCTCATCGACGATGGAGCGATCTGGGTCGAACCCCGGTTGGTGGGCGGCGTTCTTGATCTCGACATTCACGAACACGGGCCGGGGGATGTGCGCCATGGCTTCTCTCAGGGTCGGCACCCCCGGGGCCTGATCGCGGAGGTCGGAGAAGGACATGTCGGCCACGGGCGGTAGTGAACCGACCTGCGGGTCATGGGTGATCACGAGGACACCGTCGGACGTGCGTCGCACGTCGAGCTCGATGCCGTCGGCCCTCGCCTCGACGGCGAGGTCGAACGCCACGAGGGTGTTGTCGGCGGCGCGGGACCGGTCACCGCGATGTGCGTACACGAGGGGAGCAGGCGTGAGGGGAGTGCGTTCCATTGGCACGACACTACTTCGCTGCTGGAGCGGCTCGTCGCCTCACTAGCATCGCCAGCGTGCAGGTGTACAACACCCTCGAGCGCAAGCTGGTCCCCCTCGAGATCGACGACCGTCCCGTCTCGATCTACGTGTGTGGTCCGACCGTGCAGTCCGAGCCCCATCTCGGCCATGGTCGCTCCGCGGTGGCATTCGACGTGTTGCGGCGCTATCTCGCATGGCTCGGTCACGAGGTCGTCTTCGTGCGCAACGTCACGGACGTGGACGACAAGATCATCGCCCGCGCCAACGATCTGGGAACGACGACCGAGGCGGTGGCTGCCGATGCGTTTGACGCCTTCTCGACGGCATACGCACTCCTCGGCAATCTCACCCCGACCCATGAACCCCGGGCGACGGAGCACATCCCCGAGATGGTCGCACTCATCGAGGAGCTCATCGAGACCGGCCACGCCTACCCGAGCGGCGGGGATGTCTATTTCGCCGTCCGGTCGTTCGATCGCTACGGCGCCCTGTCACGCCATGAACTCGATGATCTGAGGGCCGGTGACCGGATCGAGCCGGGGGACAAGAAACGCGACCCCCTCGACTTCGCCCTGTGGAAGGCATCCAAACCGGGTGAGCCCAGCTGGGACTCGCCATGGGGCCACGGGAGGCCGGGATGGCACATCGAGTGCTCGGCCATGGCGGTGAAGTACCTCGACCAGCCGATCGACATCCACGCCGGTGGGACGGACCTCATCTTCCCGCACCACGAGAACGAGCTCGCGCAATCGGAGGCATCGACCGATGTCCCCTTCGTTCGCTACTGGCTGCACAACGGCATGCTCAACCTCGGTGGGGAGAAGATGGCCAAGTCGACCGGGCACGTCGTGACCCTGCTCGAGTCCCTCGACACGTGGGACCCGGCAGCGGTGCGGTTGTTCTACCTGCGCACGCACTACCGCAAACCCCTCGAGTTCTCGAAAGCGGCACTCGACGACGCAGCAGCGAGTCTCGAACGACTCCGATCGTTCAGAAGGCGGATCGAAGGACCGATCGAGGCCGAACCCGACGCTGATGCCCTCGCAGCGTTCCGCTCGAGCATGGACATGGACCTCGACGTCGCGGGCGCCCTCGCCGTCATCTTCGACGTGGTCCGCCGAGGCAATGCAAGCATCGACGACGGGACCCGCCCCGAGGCCTTGATCGGAGCATTCGACGAGATGGTCGATGTGCTCGGCATCGATATCGCCACCGACACCGGCGACCCCATCGATGCAGCCGGCATCGCAGCTGATCTCGGATTGTCCGCCACCTCGATCGACGAGATCGTCGCCCACCGCGACCGGGCTCGAGAGGCGAGGGATTGGGCTGTGGCGGATCAGATCAGGGATCGGCTCGCCGCCGACGGCATCACCATCGAGGACGGGGTTGATGGCACACGCTGGCATAGGAGCTGAGGTCGAGGGCATCCATGCCGTCGATGCGGCCCTTGCGATGGGCAGGGTCACTGAGCTCGTCATCGAGCGTCGTCGCGCAACCTCGGACGACGGCTCCGCCCTCGTCGAGACGGCTCGATCGACCGGTGTGGCGGTCCGCACGGTCGATGATGTGCGTCCCCTCGCCGCTACCGACGCGCCCCAGGGCGTCGTCGCTCGTTGCAGGCCGATACAGCCGATCACCCTGGCTCGGGCCATTGCCATGAGCACGATGCCGGCCCTGCTGGTCCTCGACCGTGTCGAGGACCCTCGCAACGTCGGAGCCGCTGCCCGCTCGGCGTGGGCGGCCGGAATGACCGGCCTCGTGGTGTCGGACCGACGGAGCGCACCGCTGGGCGCGACGGCCTTCAAGGCAGCGGCCGGGGCACTCGAGCACCTGCCGGTCGTCGCCGTCGGCTCGGTTGCCGATGCGATCCGCACGCTCGCCAAATCCGATGTGTGGACGGTCGGCCTCGATGGCGCCGCCGAGCGGTCCCTCTTCGGCCTCGACCTCCTTGCCCTTCCCGTCGCGGTGTGCGTCGGTGCCGAGGGAGCAGGCCTCTCCCATCTCGTGGCTGAGCGATGCGACGTGCTCGCCCGCATCCCGATGCCGGGAGGTGCCGAGAGTCTCAATGCGTCGGTGGCAGCTGCACTCGCGAGCTTCGAGGTCGCTCGGATGCGCGGCTGGGTATCCTGACGCCCTCGCTGGCGTAGCTCAGTTGGCCAGAGCAGCCGCCTTGTAAGCGGCAGGTCATGGGTTCGAGTCCCATCGCCAGCTCCGTCGATCAACCTCATGAGAACTCGTGTCCTTCGCTGCGCTCGGACCTCTCGCCACCGACGGGCTGGGTCCGGGCCATTCGTAGACGGTCAGCTCACGTGGAAGACTTCGAGACCTCTGGCCATGGGTTCGAGTCCCGCCGCCAGCTCCCCATTCCCTCCGAACGCATCGGAACTCGTGTCCTTCGCTGCGCTCGGACCTCTCGCCACCGACGGGCTGGGTCCGGGCCATTCGTAGACGGTCAGCTCACGTGGAAGACTCCAAGACCTCTGGCCGATGTCGTACCGCCGCTTCGCTCTGGGCGTCTTCTGCCTCTGCGCTGGGTCCAGGCCGTTCGTAGACGATCAGCTCACGTGGGAGACATCGAGACTTCAGGTTCGAGTCCCGCCGCCAGCTCCGTTGTTCCGAGGTCGTAGGATCTCGTGTCCTTCGCTTCGCTCGGACTCTTCACCACCTGCGAGCTGGCGCCAGGCCATCCGTAGACGGTCAGATCACCTGAGAGACTTCGAGACTTCAGGTCGATGTCGTACCGCCGCTTCGCTCTGGGCGTCTTCTGCCTCTGCGCTGGGTCCAGGCCGTTCGTAGACGGTCAGCTCACGTGGGAGACTTCGAGACTTCAGGATGAAGTACCTTCGCTGCGCTTCGGTCGTCTTCTGCCTCTGCGCTGGGTCCAGGCCGTTCGTAGACGGTCAGCTCACGTGGGAGACATCGAGACTTCAGGATGAAGTACCTTCGCTGCGCTTCGGTCGTCTTCTACCTCTGCGCTGGGTCCAGGCCGTTCGTAGACGGTCAGCTCACGTGGGAGACATCGAGACTTCAGGATCGAGTCCCATCGCCAGCTCCATCGATCAACCTCATGAGAACTCGTGTCCTTCGCTGCGCTCGGGCCCTTCTCCGCCTGCGAACCGACGCCAAACCGCGGTGAACGGCGGCTGTGGACATACACTCGACGTATGGCCGACGATGACCTAGGTACGATCGTCAGGCGAGTTGGGATCATCTCCTGGTCGGTGATCGGGGTTCTGCTTCTCATCGTCGTCTGTTTCATCGTGCTCGTCGAAGGGCGCATCATCCTGGCGCCGTTGTTCCTGGCGCTCGTGGTCATCGTCATCCTCAATCCGCTCGTCGGATGGCTCCAGGATCGGGGGGTGCCACGGTTGGTTGGCACGATCATCGGGTTCGTTGCCTTCTTCGCCGGGGCGACGCTGCTGGCGCTTGCCATCGTGCCGAATGTGGCAGAACAGGCACAGGGACTCGTCGATGAGTTCCCCGCCCTCTATGACTCGTCGGCCCAGGACGCCCAGAGCCTCCTCGAGTCGCTCGGGTTCGACAACGTCGCCGTGTGGAACTACGACCAGATCCTCGACTACCTCAACGACCCCGACAACCGCGACGCGATCGTCTCGGTGGTCCTCGATCGGCTCGGCGGTGTCACGGCAGGGATCTTCGAGTTCATCCTCGTCTTCCTCATCGGACCCGTCCTCGCCTTCTACTTCCTCATCGACCTCCCCAACGTCCAGCAACGCCTCCTCGGCATCTTTCCCGACCGACGCAAGGCAGAAGCCGCCCACGTCGGTCGCCAGCTCAATGCAGCACTCGGCGGGTTCCTGCGTGGCCAACTCCTCGTGGCGTTCATCGTGGGCGTCCTGCTGTCGGTCGGGTACTACATCATCGGACTCAACTTCTGGCTGCTGATCGGACTGATCGGTGGCCTCCTCAACATCGTGCCGTTCCTCGGGCCATGGGTCGGGGGAGCGCTCGGCGTCATCATCGCCATCACCACAGCGGACTTCCAGACGGCGTTGTGGGCGATCGTCGTCGCGGTGATCGTTCAGCAGATCGACAACAACTTCGTGTCGCCGACCGTGCTGCGTGCCACCGTCCGGCTCCATCCAGCGGTCACGCTTCTCGTTCTGGTGTTGGCAGGCGCGCTGGCAGGTGTATGGGGGGTCATCGTTGCCGTGCCACTCGCTGCGGCGGTGCGGATCGTTCTGGGCCACTGGTGGCGGACGAGGGTGCTCGATCAGACCTGGGAACAGGCATCGGCGGAGATGTTCCAGGAGCGGCCGGAACCTGCGCGCCTGCGGCGAACGGGCGAGATCCCCGTCGTGGAGACGGATCACGACGAGCAGGACCCGGACTAGATCTCCGTGACCGTCTACGACGTGGTGGTGGTCGTCGTCGCGCTGGGCTTCGCGATCCGCGGCTGGGTCAGGGGAGCGGCGCGAGAACTCATCGAGCTCTCCCTGCTGCTCGTCGGCTCGCTGATCGTGTTCAGGATGTCCCCTGTCGTGGGCACGATCCTCGCCGGGATGGCGAACATGCCGTACGAGGTGGCTCGGGTGGTGGCAGGTACGGTCGTGTTCGTCGCGCTCGTCATCGGCAGCATCGTCGCCGGTCGGCTCATCGCCACGGCCATGCATGTCATCCCCGGCGGTGCGTTCATCAACAAGGCCGGTGGGGCTGCGATGGGCGTCGCCTTCGCCGGTCTCGTGATCGTGTTGGGCACGACCCTCGCATCGGCGTCGCCCCTCCCGGATGGTGCCAAAGAAACCGTCGATGGTGCCGTTGCGGCGAGTCCTGTCGGGCGGGTGATCGTCGATCCGACGGGACACGTCCAGCCATTGGTCTCGATCGCGAGCGGCGAGAGGATCTTCGGTGCGGTGATCGCCGTGCGAGAGGCGGTTGGAGACCGGTTGATGGCCGGAACCCTGCCGATTCCGTTCCCGGACATCGGCGCTGCTGCGCTCCTCCCGTCACAGTCCTCGGCCCAGGCGGTGTTCGACGAGCTCAACCGGGTGCGCATCGACGACGGTGTGGACCCGCTTGCCTGGTCGCCCGCCCTCGGTGCCGTGGCCGTCGCCCGGGCGAACGAGGTCTACCGATCCGGGGTCCTCGTGCTCGACGACGACCTCGATGCCGCGCTGGCGGCCGCAGGCATCCCCGGGACCATCCACGCCGACCTCGTGGTCATGGCAGCTTCCACCGATGGGCTCGTCGAGGCGATCGACGGCGCCTCTGCCTATCGCCAGATGATCTCGTCGAGTGCCTTCTCACGTGCGGCGATCGGTGTGGTCGAGGGCCCCTACGGTCTCATTGCGGTGCAGGTGCTCACGGGTTGACGTCGTCGTCGGTGCCGTCGGTTTCGATCTCGACCTCGGCCGTGGGCGGATCCTGCGCGGAATCCGAATCGGACGTGTCGTCCGCCGACGCTGCTTCGCCGACGTCGACAGGCTCGGAGGTCGCGGCATCGTCGCCGGACTGGTGGGACGCCGCCGCTGCGGCCACGGCGCTCTTCGATTCCCGGCGGCTCACGACGGTGGCAACGGCAGCTGCGATGACGCCGACAACCACCACGGCGAGCACGATCAGGAGTATCCAGCTCGAGGAACTCGACCCGAACTCCGAGGCCGCCACGATCTCCGTGCTTCCCGTGAACGGGATCTTCCACACGAGGGTGCCATCGGAGCGCACCTCATCGGCGTTGTGTTCGGTCACCGTGCCGGGCATCGTGACGATCACATTCGCCGAGAAGAACTCGTCCGTGAGCTGTGAGGGGTCGATCGGCAGGCCCTCGCCCCCGAGGTCGCCGATGTCCTGGGCATCGACCGAAGCTTCCAATCGCGCCGAGGAATCGTCGAAAACGTAGCTGAAGCTGCTGAAGGCCTCGGCCTGGGCGGAACCCGTGTCGAAGGTCGAGAGATCCTCAACGTCCGAGGCGATCCCGACGAACGTCATGTCCCCCTCGGTCCGCTCGGTCTGGACGACATCGTCGGCTCCGAGGTCAGGGAGACCGCCGAAGAGGTCGTCGGGATCGACGTTGTTGTCGCCGAGCAGCTGTCGGAACTCCTCGTCGAAGCCGAGCTCGGCTCCCACGAGCGCAGAACCATCCTCCTCGATGTCGAGAATGATGTTCGACTCCACGCGGCAGGCCGTGAGTGCGAAGGCAAGCACGGCCATGAGGATCAGGTATCTACGCATTGGGTCCTCCGGTTCGTGGCCCCGATGCTAGGCAGTATCTTCCGGGTGCCGGTGTACGCAACCACATCGAGGCGATGATCTCAGACCCTTCCCACCTCCGAACGGCCTTTGTCGAGGCATACCCGACGTACGTCGCTCGTGTTCTGCACGAGCGAGGGATTCCGCTCGATGAGGTCATGGCCGACGCCATCGTCGAAGGCACCGGTGTGCTCGACGGGCTGCTGGCAACGCTCGACGAGGCGGATGCCTTTGCCCAGCGCCACAGCCCACTCGAGTTGTTCCGGGAGGCCTTGCGGCCCATCGACCACGCCCTTTCCGTCACGGGTATCGAGCCACCGTCGGGAGCCGGGGCTCCGCGTGTGGCGCCGTGGGACCGTTTCGGGCTCTCGCCGGGATCGTCCCTCGTCCTCGGTACCGAGGCTCACGAAGCCCACCTCGCGTGGGCGGTCACGAAAGCCAGGATCGTGGCACCGTCGGTCAATCGCCCGAGCGCCGTCGTCGTCGGTTCGGAGCCGACTCGCGCGGTACTCGCCGATGCCGTGGAGACGTGTGGATACCGCCTCATGTCCAACGGCCCCGCGTCGGTGCTCGTCGTCGGTCTCGAAGCACGTGACGCTCGGTCGGTGCTGGCGGCGGAATCCGGTCGGTTCAGGCGCGTGATAGCGGTCGGCGAGGTCGACGATCTCACCGAACCGGGTCTCCGTGCCCTCGGTGCCGATGTGATCGTCGACCACGACAGATTCGTCGCCGACCCCGGTGCCTACCTGCCGTTGCCTTCGTGAGGGCTCAGCGGTAGTAGGCGGCGATCGCCTCGGCCAGGAACGCTGCGGCCCCGGGCCCCGCCTTGTCGATGTTCTCGGCGAACCGCACGTCGGTGACATACATCTCACCGAGGCCCCGATGGATCTCCGGGGTGCAGTCGTAGAAGCGATTCGAGATGTGATCCCGGTGTGCCTCCACGAGTTCGGCCGCCTCGGGATCGGTCGCGGCTGCCCCCTCGCTCGCGAGGGTTGCCGCTCGTGCATAGATCTCGTCGGCCTCTGCCATGATGGCGGCCCAGTCATCGCTCGTGTAGGAGGCCGTTCGTTGCGCCGACTGGCGATACGCGCTCGATGAGCCCCACCGCTCTTCCGCCTCGGCGGCGTGTTCCGCTGGATCGAAGTCCCCGAAGACGGACAGTTTCTCGTTCGCACTCATGGTGATTCCCTCCTCGTGAGCCGTGATGGCGTGGTCGATGCTCGCGACGATCTCCTCGAGGCGGCCGATCCGCTCGGCCATGCGGATCCGAGCGCGGTGCAGTGTCGCGAGCGATCCATCGACCGATGTGATCGCGTCGGCGATCTCCTCGAGTCCGAGTCCGAGTTCGCGGTAGGTGAGGATGGCTCGCAGACGGTCGATATCGGCTTCTCCGTAGAGGCGATAACCGCTGTCCGACCGCCGTCCGGGAGACAGCAGCCCAATCGCGTCGTAGTGGTGCAGGGTGCGCACCGAGACACCGGCCATACCGGCCACCTCACCGATCGTGTACATGTTCATGGTGCCAACCTAGACCCTGACGTTACGTGAGGGTCAAGGGGATTCTTGACCAGGTGTACGGGAACGGGTCCTCGGGATGGGGAGGGGAGCGACCCTAGGCTTGCGACCAATGGCAGGTGATATGAACGTCCTGCGTCCACCCCTCTGGTACAAGGACGCCGTCATCTACGAGGTGCACGTCCGCGCCTTCTCCGACTCGAACGCGGACGGAATCGGAGACTTCCCCGGGCTCACCTCGCGCCTCGACTATCTCTCCCGTTTGGGTGTGGACACCATCTGGCTGCTCCCGTTCTATCCCTCGCCGCTGCGCGACGACGGATACGACATCGCCGACTACTACGACGTGCATTCGAGCTACGGGACCCTCGACGACTTCCGGACGTTCCTCGACGCCGCCCACGCCCGCAACATGCGGGTGATCACCGAGCTCGTCATCAACCACACGTCGGATCAGCATCCGTGGTTCCAGCGCGCCCGGCGTGCCGAACCGGGGTCCCCCGAGCGAGAGTTCTACGTGTGGAGCGACACCCCCGACCGGTTCTCCGACGTGAGGATCATCTTCCAGGACACCGAGACGTCCAACTGGGCATGGGACTCGGTGGCGGGGGCCTACTACTGGCACCGCTTCTTCTCCCACCAACCCGACCTCAACTACGACAACCCCCTCGTGAAGGAGGCGGTCACCGATGTCCTCGCGTTCTGGTTCGACATGGGCGTCGACGGTCTCCGGCTCGATGCCGTGCCGTACCTGTTCGAACGTGAAGGCACCAACGGCGAGAACCTGCCAGAGACCCACGAGGAGCTGAAGCGGCTTCGATCGTTCGTCGACGATCACTACGAGAACCGGATGCTCATCGCCGAGGCCAACCAGTGGCCGGAGGACTCCGTCGAGTATTTTGGCGACGGCGACGAATGCCACATGGCATTCCACTTCCCGCTGATGCCCCGCTTGTATCTGGCGCTCCAGCGCGAGAACCGCCTCCCGATCATCGACATCCTCGAGCAGACCCCTGAGATACCAGAAGACGCCCAATGGGCCATCTTCTTGCGGAATCACGACGAGCTGACCCTCGAGATGGTGTCCGAGGAGGAGCGCGACCTCATGTGGAGGACGTACTCGCCCGACCGCAGGGCTCGGCTCAACCTCGGCATCCGCAGGCGGCTCGCGACCCTTCTCGACAACGACCGACGGCGCATCGAGCTGCTCTTCAGCCTGCTGTTGTCCCTGCCCGGTACGCCGGTCATGTATTACGGCGACGAGATCGGCATGGGAGACAACATCTTCCTCGAGGACCGCGACGGTGTCCGCACCCCGATGCAGTGGAGCAACGATCGCAACGCCGGGTTCTCGCGTGCAAACCCCCAATCGCTCTACCTCCCCGTGGTGGTGGATCCCCAATACCACTACGAGACGGTGAACGTCGACGCACAGCAGGCAAACCCGAACTCGTTGCTGTGGTGGGTGCGCGACATGGTGCGTCGTCGCAAGCGCCACCCCGTGTTCGGTCGCGGCGGCATCGAGTTCCTGTCCCCGGCGAACGACCATGTCCTCGCATACCTTCGCCAGAGCGACCGCGAGACCATCCTGGTGGTGGCCAACCTCAGCCGTCAGGCCCAGTTCGTCGAGCTGGACCTGTCACGCTACGCAGGTCAGCGCCCGACGGAGATGCTCGGCCGAACGGACTTCCCCCTGATCGGCGACCAGCCATACCTCCTGTCCATGGGGCCCTACGGCTACTACTGGTTCACCATCGATGGGCATGCCCCCGCACTCGACCCCGGTGACGACACCGTGCGCATCGCGGGAACGCTCGAGGGAGCCTTCGCCAGCGACGGACCCGTCCCGGGTCTGTTGGGGCGTCACCTCGCCAGCCAGCACTGGTTCCAGGGTCGCCCGCCGCGGCCGTCCCAGGTATCCGTGCGTGACCTCATACCGATGACCGAGGGCGAGCAGGACGTGACCATGTGGATGTGCCTCCTGAACATCGACCACGTGACATCACCCGACGACGTGTATCTGCTCCCCGTCGCGATCAGCTTCGAGGATGAGCCCCCCGAAATCGGCCCCGGCGATCTCATCGCGAGGGTCTCCCGTGATGGGAGGAAGGGCATTCTGTACGACGCACTTGCCGACGTGAGGTTCCGCATGGCGTTGATGGACGGCATGCTCGCCGGCGTCACCATGCTCGGTCGCGCCGGATCGCTCACATCGACGGTGGGCGAGACCGTGCTGTCCGAGGAGGCGATCCACACCCCGGGGTCGACGATGACCACCAGCAGCCTCGGTGAGACCTTCATCTCCTACGGTGCCGATGTCGGCATCAAGTTGTTCCGTCAGGTCGAGCCCGGGGTGAATCCCGACCTCGAGCTTCGCCGGTATCTCACCGAACGCTCGGCCTTCACCCACGTCACCAAGGCCTACGGTGCCATGGAATACCGATCGGGCGACGCCCACACCATTGCGGTCCTGCAGCAGTCGCCGGCTGGCGCCTCGACAGCGAGAGTTGCGTTCGAAGAGGTGTGCGCCTCGTGGCTCGGAGAGCCGGACGGCGGCGACGATGAGCTCCGCCAGGCGATGGGCCTCGCTCGGCAACTGGGGCGTACCACGGCCGAGCTCCACCATGCCCTCGGGTCGCCGAGCGAGGACCCGGACATCCAGCCCATCGCCTTCTCCCAGCACTATCAGCAGTCGTTGTACCAGTCGTTGCGCGCTGGCGTACGCCAGGAGATTCGCGCCATCGGCCGGTTCGCATCGTCAGCAGGGTCGTCCGTTGAAGGCGCCGTTCGCGAGCTCGTGGGTGACGAACGGTCGTACCTCGCTGCGTTGGACCCGATCCGGAGGAAGCGAATCGACGGCATGCGCATCCGATTGCACGGTGATTATCGCCTCGACGAGGTGTTCCTGTCCGACGGCGAGTTCGTCATCGAGGACTTCTCCGGTGACCATTCACGACCGTTGAGCGAGCGACGCCTCCGTGGGTCGCCGCTGCGCGATGTCGCCCAGATGCTCCGTTCGATCGACTACGTGGCCATGACCCTGGCTCTCGACGGTACCGACGACCTGGTCCGGCGGGCAACGGCGTGGTCAGCCGAGGTGGGTTCAGCATTCGCGACGGCATATCTCGATGCGATGGAGGACTCGCCGACGCTGCCCGACGACCCGGCATCGATCGAGGAACTCCTCGGGGCATTCGCCATGACACGCGCCCTGCGGGAACTCCATTGGGAGCTGATGATTCGTCCTGAGTGGGCACCGGTTCCCCTCGCAGGCCTACGGCGGATGCTCGGGGTCACGCCGGCGCTCGTCGAGCGCTAGGACCCCAGCGCCGCCTCGAGGTGGCGGAGCGCCTCCTCCACACCGTTCGGGTCCGGCACCCGGTGGGTGGCCATGGTGTCGCCGTCACCCACCTTGATCCCGACGTCTTGGGGTCCGAGGATGGCGAACACGGCTTCGTCGGTGAGGTCGTCGCCGAAGTAGACGGTGCCATCGGTGTTCCAACGCCGCGCAAGGGCAGCGATCGCCGTTCCCTTGTCGCCGTCGCCGAACACGAATTCGAGCACCTTCTTTCCGGTGATGGTTCTCGCCCCGTGAGCAGCCCCGACGGATCGTGCCGCTTCGATCGCCGCTCGTTCGTCGGCCACGTGGCGGTAGTGGAACGCTGCGCCGAGCGACTTCGGTTCGACCACCGCTCCCGGGTGCATGAGGGCAGCCGCGCTGAGATCGGTCGTGATGGCGGTGACGGCGTCGTGCGGGTCGTCGTCGGTGTCGAGCTCGGATCCGTGGTTCCCCACGAGCTCGATCTGTGGATGGATCCCGACGAACCGCTCGAGAACCTCGGGCGATCGGCCAGACACGATGGCGGCATGGACGGAGTCGTGGGCAGCGACGGATCGGAATGCCTCGAGGGCGCCGGAGTGGGGGACGGCCCGGGCAGGGTCGGCGATGATGGGGGACAGGCAGCCGTCGTAGTCGGAGGCGACCAGCAGCTGCGACGCTCGGGCCGCCACCCGAAGGGCCGCTGCGAGGTCGGACGACGTCATAGGTCCTCGAGGGTCGCCAGGCATGCCCGAGCCCACTCGAAGACATCGGATTGGCGGACCGACCTGCGCAACCTGCGCATGCGGTTCCGTTGCTCACGGGGACTCATCGTCGTGGCTCGTTCGATGCTGTCGGCGACGCTGTCGATGTCGTAGGGGTTGACGATCACCGCGGCGCGCAGCTGCTCGGCGGCGCCGGCGAACTCGCTCAGGATGAGGGCTCCGTCGTCGTCGATGCGGCTGGCGGCATATTCCTTGGCAACGAGGTTCATGCCGTCCCGCAGCGGTGTGACGAGCATGACGTCCGCTGCGACGTAGTACGCGATGACCTCCTCGAACGGGAGTGTCCGGTACAGATACGTCACGGGAACCCAACCGGGTCCGCCATGATCGCCGTTGACACGCCCCACGAGCTGCTCGATGTCGCTGCGCAGCGTCTGATAGGCCGGCACCTGTTCGCGGCTGGGCACGGCCACCTGGACGAACGCATAGGCGCGGTCCCGAGTGGTCGAACGGTCCAGCAGCGAGGCGAAGGCCCTGAGACGCAGGTCGATGCCCTTCGTGTAGTCCAGACGATCCATGCCGAGGATGACGTGGCGCGGATCGCCGAGTTCGTGACGGATCTCCGCCGCACGCTGTTGGATCGCCGGGGACGCCGCCATGCGCTCGAACTCAGCCGTGTCGATGGCGATCGGTGCGGGTTGGAGGTGGACGGCCCTGCCCTGCCACCGTAGGTCCCGACGACCGAGGGACTCTGCGCCGGCGATCCGCCGCGCAGCTCGCGCGAAGTTCTCAGCGCTCTGGCGGGTCTGGAAGGCGATGACGTCGGATCCGAGGAGGCCCTCGATGATCTGACGGCGCCACGGCAGGCGTGAGAAGATCTCGATCGGAGGGAACGGGATGTGGAGGTAGAACCCGATGGTGGCCTCGGGGGTCATCTCGCGCAACATGGAGGGCACCAGCTGGAGCTGGTAGTCCTGCACCCACGCGATGTCACCGGGGTTCGTGACGGCTGCCGTCTCCTCGGCGTAGCGACGGTTCACCGCCACGTAGGGCCGCCACCAGTGACGGTGGTACTCGGGTGGGACGATGGCGTCGTGATACAGCGGCCACAGGGTCCCGTTGCAGAAGCCGTAGTAGAACTCGTCCACCTCCGTCTCGGTGAGCATCACCGGGCGTTGGTCGATCCCATCGTGGTTGAAGGGTTCGGTTTCGTAGTCGGGGATACCCGGCCAACCCACCCAGGCGCCGTGGGCGTTCTGGAGGACCGGACGTAGCGCCCGAACGAGACCTCCCGGGCTGATGGACCAGCCATCGTCGACCCGTGATACGGGGAGGCGATTGGCGACGACGATGATGCGTTGGACGGTGACCCCCTGCTCCTGCATCCGAGCCTACCGCATGCCGCAGATGGCCCAGCAGGCTGAAGCGGGGCGAATCAGCGGCTTCTGAAGAGCCTTCGGAGGGCGAACAGGGCGACCGCGAAGCCTGCACCCATGGCCGCGGCAGTACGGACATCGACCTTGACGTCGGGGTTGCCCTCGATGGTCCCGGCGAACAGGAACCCCACGATCGATCCCGGTTCCGCCTTGAGCGTGTCGGCAACCACGAGTCCTGCACCGCCGGACCGGAGGGTGATGGTGTCGCCCGCGATCAGGCCGGCGCCGCTCATGGTGAGGTCGGCGCTGGTCGTCTCGATGATGAAGGCGCCGCCCTGGGTGATGGTCACGGACTCGGCCTGCACTGCCTGGATGCCGCCCTGGCTCACCTCCACCGTGGTCGCTTCCACCGAGTTGGCTCCACCCTGGGAGATCGTGACGTGATCGGCCTTCACATCCTCGATGACTTCACCGTTGTTCGCCGCTGTGTCCGCCATGTCGTGCACTCCACCTCGATCGCTCTCCCCAACAGTAGATGGCTCGCGCTCCATCGACACGATGTATGGCGTCGATGGCTGGCAGGTGTGGGCATACGCTCGAATCGCGGGCACACCAACGTCTCCTCGTTCGATCGTGGCTGCACCAGGCGACGGCGCCGTGACCGCGGCCTCCCGGCGACCCTCGTCGGCAACGAGGATGCGTTCGACCAGCGCAGGTCCCTTCCTACGCTTGGTCCATGCGCACCGCGGGAATCGGGTTCGGCATCCTCATGACGGCCATGGGCGTCCTCTGGACCCTCCAGGGCATCAATTCCGAGTTCGCGCCGCAGAGCTTCATGACGGGGAGCGGTGCGTGGGTGGTGATCGGTCTCGTCACGGCGGCAGCCGGCGTCGGCCTCGTCGCGTGGAGTCGGCGTCGACCGTCCTGAACCAGGCAGGTCGAGCCCCTCCGACCGGCGCGTTCTTCGAGCAGGGAGGGCTGCACCTATGCTCGACCCGATGGCGCTCCTGGATGGCTACACGACAGCGGACGAGTTCTGCGAGGTCTTCGACGATGGTGTCGCACGGGACCACTACGAGGCCCTGGTCGCGCGACTTCGCTCGATGGACGGGGCGGACCTCGCTGAGCGGGCCGCGATGGTCGACGACACGTTCCGGAGCCTCGGCATCACTTTCGCCGTCTACGGAGGTGATGAAGGAATCGAGCGGACGTGGCCGATGGATGTCATCCCCCGCATCATCGCTGCGAGCGAGTGGAGGACGATCGAAGCAGGTCTGATTCAACGCGTCCGGGCACTGAACGCGTTCCTCGAGGACGTGTACGTAGGGGACCAATCGGTGTTCCGCGATGGCGTCATCCCCTCCTGGCTCGTGACATCGGCGTCGGGATTCACGCGGGGTGCCCACGGTGTGCGGGTGGCGAGAGGCGTGCGATGCGTCGTTTCGGGGATCGACCTCGTCCGCGATGCCGAGGGCACGTTTCGTGTCCTCGAGGACAACCTTCGCGTGCCGAGCGGCGTTTCATACGTGCTCGAGAATCGCGCCGCGATGCGGCGGGCCTTCCCACTGGTGTTCTCCCAATACGCGGTGCGTCCGGTCGATGATTACGGCACGATGCTGCTTCGAGCCCTCCGGAGTCTCGGACCGCACGGTGTCGGGGACCCGACCGTGGTCGTCCTCACACCGGGGATCTACAACTCCGCCTACTTCGAGCACACATTCCTGGCGAGGAGCATGGGTGTCGAGCTCGTCGAGGGCCGCGACCTCGTCGTGGATGACCACAAGGTCTACATGCACACGACTCGTGGCCTCCAGCAGGTCCACGTGATCTATCGCCGGATCGACGACGACTTCCTCGATCCGGTCGCGTTCGACCGGACGTCGATGCTCGGCGTCCCCGGACTGATGGCAGCCGTGTCTGCCGGCAGCGTCACCCTCGCAAACGCCGTCGGGAACGGTGCCGCCGACGACAAGGGCGTCTATCCGTTCGTGCCTGCATTCATCCGGCACTATCTGGGCGAGGATCCGATCCTCCAGAACGTCGACACCTACCTGCTGTGGGAGGACGATCAGCGCAGGGCCATCCTCGATCGTCTCGATGAGGTGGTCGTGAAGCCGGTCGCCGAGGCTGGCGGCAAGGGCATCGTCATCGGTCCCCAGGCGACGGGCGCCGAGCTCGACGGCGTCCGTGCCGAGATCGAGGCGGATCCGCGCAACTTCATCGCACAGGAGGTCGTCAACCTCTCGACACATCCGACCCTGGTCGAAGGAGACCTCCATCCGCGACATCTCGACCTGCGACCGTTCGTCGTGGCCGGTGAAACCGTTGAGGTCGTTCCCGGCGGGCTGACCCGTGTTGCGTTGCCCGAGGGTTCCCTGATCGTGAACTCGTCACAGGGCGGCGGGTCCAAGGACACGTGGGTACTGGCGGATTCCTGATGCTGTCGCGACACGCTGAGATCCTGTTCTGGGTGGGGAGGTACCTCCAACGTGCTGCCCAGACGGGTCAGCTCGTCGCCATGACGTCCATGTCCCAAGTGGAGGGCCACCAGTCCGAGGATCGGTGGCGCCAGCTACTCGAAGTGCTCTACCTCGACAGCGCATTCCTCGATCACCACGACGCCTTCACCGCCGATGCCGTCCTCGGCTTTCTCGTGCTGGACCGATCCAACGACGGCTCAATCGCATCTTCGGTGTCGGCAGCACGCGACGGTCTGCGCAACGTTCGCGACCTCGTACCGCTCGATCTGCTCGAGGCGGTGAATGTCTTCCACCAGACGCTCGGCGCCACGACCGCGTCACAGCTGGCGGCTTCGCCTGCCTTCTTCTTCGACCAACTCAACGAACAAGCGCAACGCATCTCGGGTGTCATCCACGACTCGATGGTCCGCGCCGACGGATATCGATTCGTCGCCGTCGGCCAGTACCTCGAGCGAGCCGAGATGACGCTGCGAACGATCGATGTGCATCGTCGAGCGGGGGATGAGAGCATCGAGTCGTGGCTCCGTGTACTCCGCTCGGTGTCGGGTCTCCACGCCTTCATCCACAGTCACAACGCACTTGCGGGCGCCGACGACGTCGTCACGTTCCTCGTTGCGGGCTCGGAGGCTCCCTGTTGCGTCCAGTTCGCGTTGAACCGCTGCGAGGAGGAGCTGACGGTGGCGTTCTCGGGTATGCGCCAGGTGACCGCCCTTCGAGCCCTCGGTCGCCTGCGGGCAACCATCGAGTTCGGTGATGTCCCGTCCGTCGACGATCCGATCCTCGGCGAGTTCATCGCTGCGGCGGAGGCGGGTATCAGGGACGTCTCCGGTTGCGTGCTCAGCGATCTCTTCTCGGCGACGAATGCAGATCTCCACGCCTACGAGGTGCTCTGATGCGCATCGACCTGCGGTATGTCTCCTCGTTCAGGTATGACGGTCAGGTGGCGCAGTCCCACAACATGCTTCGTGCAAGGCCGACCGACAATGACCGACAACGCGTCCTGTCGTACCACGTCGAGATCGATCCCCGCGTTCCGGTGCACAGCACCTTCGACTATTGGGGGACGTGGGTCGACACCTTCGCCGTCGTCCAGCCGCACAGCCGATTGACCGTCGCCGCCGAGGCCGTGGTCGAGACCAGTCCACCCATCGAACCCGACCCCGACGCAACGGGACCGAACAATCCGATGGTGTTCCACGAGTACCTCGTGCCGTCGCCCCACATCGAGTGGAACGACGAGGTCGAGCGCCTGGCGCGCGTGGCGATCGACGGCGAGGAGCCCTATGTCACGAGTGTCCGCGCAGTGGTTGCTGCCGCCGGATCCTTGATCGAGTACACGCCGGGCGCGACGGAGGTCGGAACATCTGTCGTCGACATCCTCGAGCAGCGTTCGGGCGTGTGCCAGGACTACGCCCACGTGACGATCGCGATGTTTCGCAGCATCGGAATCCCTGCGAGATACGTCAGCGGATACCTGTACGCATCGGATTCGGCCCAAGGCGATGAGCCCATCGACGACGAGATCACGGTCAGCACCCATGCCTGGGTCGAGGTCCCGCTCTCCGACGGGCGATGGTGGCCACTCGATCCGACGAACCAGCTCGACGTGGGGGAGCGGCATGTCAAGATCGGCCATGGCCGCGACTACGAGGACATCACCCCCCTGCGAGGGGTGTACCACGGCACGAGCACGAGCGCAGGCCTCGAAGCGTCGGTGGCAATGTCACGGTCGGGCCTACCGCAGTTCGACCTCAGCCCGCGACCCGATCTGATAGGGTGTATCGGACCAGCAGTGAGCCAACGTGCCGCCGTGCGCACCGTCGTTGGTGGCATGGTGCGTATCGCCGGTTCGGTCTCGATCAATGCTCGACGGGTTGATGGACACCCATGGGCGTCCGGGTCCTCCACACGCCATCGACCTCATGGAGTGCTGCGGCCACCGCGCCGGCCGTCGGGACCAATCCGATCTCGCCCACGCCCTTGACGCCGTAGGGGGCGCCGGGCTGTGGCACCTCGACGATGATCGTCTCGATCTCCGGCATGTCCTTGGGCCGGATGATTCCGAGTGAGCGGAGGTTCTGCTTGGTCGGTCGAGCTTCGTCGTCGGTGGGGAACTCCTCGGTCAGTGCATACCCGAGACCCATGTGGACGGCACCTTCGATCTGGCCTTCGACGAGCGTGGGATTCACGGCCTTGCCGACGTCGTGCGCGGCAATCACCTTCTCGATGACGCCGGTCTCCGGATCGGCGATGACGAGTTGCGCCGCATAGCCGAATGCCGAGTGGATGATGGGGTGCTCGAGACCTTCCTCGAGCGAGTTCGTCCAATCGACGCGGTACTCACCCTCGTAGTCGATGCCGACCGCACATCCTCCAGCCAACGCGCTCGCACACGCCTCGGCGACACCCCCCGCAGCCATGATCGTGCCGCGCGATCCCGTGGTTTGTCCTGCGCCCAGCTCGAGGGTCGTGTCGACGATGACCTCGATGCGGTCAGGATCGATGGAGAGCTCCTGCGCGGCGACCTGGAGCGCCACGTTGTGGACGCCCTGGCCCATCTCGGTCCAGCAGTGGCGAACCTCGACCCGGCCGTCGTCGCGGAACCGGACGACGGCCTTGGAGATCTCGACGAATCCGTTCCCGAGGCCGGAGTTCTTGATCGCAAGGCCCAGACCGACGGCCTTGCCTGCCGAACGTGCCTCGTCGTACGGCACCCGGATCGCGTCGAGGCACTCGCGGATGCCACGCGAACCGTCGTCCATGATCTGGCCGGGACCCCATTCGGCGCCAGGTGTGACGATGTTGCGCGATCGCATCTCCCAGCCACTCAGCCCGGCGGCATCGGCCAGGCGATCCATGATGCCCTCCATGGCGAACTGTGCCTGGTTGGCGCCGAAACCTCGGAACGCCCCACCAACGGGATTGTTCGTCCGTACGGCCAGCGCCTCGACGTCGATGTTCGCGACGGCGTAGGGCCCGCTCATATGGCCCGCTGCCCGCTCGAGCACCTTCATGCCGACGGATGCGTACGGACCGGAGTCCCCGATCATCCGTGAACGGAGGGCCGTCAACGTGCCTTCGGCGTCGCACCCGGCCCACACCTCGATGCGGATGGGGTGGCGTTTCGCATGGATGCGGAAGGACTGCTCCCTGGTCAGCGTGCAGGCGACGGGTCGCCGGAGGAGGTGGGCAGCGAGGGCCGTCTGGCCCTGGTTGGACATGTCCTCCTTGCCGCCGAACGCGCCGCCGTTGGACACCAACTCCACGGTCACGGTCCGTGGCTCGACGTCGAGGATCTTGGCGATCTGGTTCCGGTCGTCCCAGACGCCCTGACCTCCCGAATAGACGTGGAGGCCGTCGTCGGTCGGCACGGCGAGTGTCGACTCTGGCTCGAGGAACGCGTGCTCGACCCGTTGGGTGAGGAAGACCTCGTGGATGGTGTGCGCCGCAGTCTCCAGTGCGGCGTCGACGTCGCCCCTCGAGTACGCGGACCGGGAGAGGAGGTTGCCGTCGAGCCCCCAGACCGCATCCTCATCGGACTCGAGCGCGCTCACCGGATCGGCGAACGGTGGATGAACGGTGTAGGCGACGTCGATGAGGTCGGCCGCAGCTGTCGCTTCGGCCTTGGTGCCCGCCACGACGATGGCGAGGGCATCCCCGTAGAACGAAGTTCGCCCGCCCTCGGGGATGAACACGGGCCAATCCTCGTGGATGATGCCGACCTTGAGCTGGCCGGGGACGTCTGCCCCTGTGAACACGGCCACGACACCGGGCGCGGATTCGGCTGCCGAGGTGTTGATCGTGTCGATGTCGGCACGTGCATGGTCCGTGAGCTTCAGGACCGCGTGGAGGAGTCCGTCCGGGCGTAGGTCGTCGACGTAGCCCCGATCGCCGAGTGCGAGCTCGACCCCCTCGTATTTGGCGCCCCCATCACCAACCGTCGAGGGCGTCCGGGGCAGCGGGACCGTGTCCTCGACCAGGAGGTCGATGGCTTCGAGGATCTTCGTGTATCCCGTGCATCGGCACAGGTGCGCACCCAGGCGACTCTTGATCGTCGGCAGGTCGAGGTCCGAGCCCTTTGCGTCGAGCAGGGCCTTCGTTCGCACCAGGATCCCCGGTGTGCAGAAGCCGCACTGGAGTGCTCCAGCGCTGGCAAACGCGTGTGCGAGCCTTTCCCGTTCGGCCTCATCGAACCCCTCGAGTGTGGTGACGTCCTTACCGCTTGCCTTCTCCATCGAGACGAGGCAGCTCTGGATCGCCTTGCCATCGAGCAACACGGTGCACGCGCCACACTGGCCGGATGGTGAGCACCCGTCCTTCGGGCTCGTGATCCCGAGCTCCTCGCGAAGCGCGGACAACAGGTGGGGATGGTCGGCTCGGACGACGCCGGGCTGTCCGTTGACGGTGAACGAGATGTTTTCCATCGCCGGACCTCCTCAGCGGTCGTCCTCATCTTGTCCTCCTCATTGACATTTTGTCAACTGCTTGGCTAAGGAACTCGCGGCTACGATGGCACCATCGAGCAAGGAGACGCCGTGGCGGAGTACCTGGCCGAGTTCTTCATCGAACCGTTCACGGAGGGCTCGCCCGGTCCGCCGGTGCGAGCGGGCATCGAGGCGGTCCGTTCGTTGGGGATGGACCCCGATGTCGGCGCCTTCGGCACGACGATCGGCGGTGATGCTCCCGCCATCGCACGGGCCGTGTCTGCCCTCGTGACCGCCGCCCTCGGAGCCGGCGCAACCCGCGTGTCGTTCCAGGTGGTCGAGCGGATCGATCTCGTGATGGCCATGGCAGCCACGAGCGACGTCCTCGAGGCGATTCGCCCCGTGGTGGAGGCGACGGGAAGCTCGCTCGTCGCGGTCGAGGACGCCGATCGAATGGATGTTGCGATCGTGTGGGATGGAGAGACCATCGCCTATGTGCGCATCGGATCCCTCTCCGAGGCGCTCGACACGTTGATCTCGCGGATCGAGGAGGAGCTCGGGGCTCCACTCCCGGACCTCGACCGGTCGGGCAAGCAGTCCGCGATCCGGATGCTCGATGAGCGGGGAGCCTTCCAGCTGAGGAAGTCGATCGAGGAGGTGGCCGATCTGATGCAGGTGAGCCGCATCACGATCTACAACTACCTGAACGCGATCCGGACCTAGCGGTTTGACATTTCGTCAATTACATAGCAGGCTTCTAATGAAATCGGGTTCCAGAGTCTGGTGTGAATCTGAGATGGGTCTGCGATGACGATCGACCTCACGCATCGACAACGTCGTCTCCTCGCGTATTCCATTCCTGTCATTGCGGTCGTCGCCGCACTCCTGTTCGGGGCGGTCATGCTCCTGCTCCTCGGTGCCGACCCGATCGAGGGATATGTCGAGATGTTCGTCGGTGCGTTCGGTTCCGGCGACGCACTGGTGGCGACGATCCTCAAGGCGACACCGCTGCTACTCGTCGGCGTCGGCATCGTCATCGCCTTCCGGGCGAACGTCATCAATATCGGTGCCGAGGGACAGATGGTGCTCGGCGGTCTGTTCTCCACGATCGCAGCCCTCTATCTCCCTTCGATGCCGGCGATCGTCATGATCCCGCTCGTGATGTGTGCCGGCCTCCTCGGCGGAGCGGTCTGGGGATTCATTCCCGGCATCCTCAAGGCCCAGTACCGGGTGAACGAGATCCTCTCGACCATCATGCTCAACATCGTCGCGGTGCAGCTGATGAACTACTTGTTGCGCGGCCCACTCATCGATCCCCGCGAGGTCGAGCTCGGCACGCGCATCCCCCAAACCGCCAGGCTTCCGGAGGCAGCCGACCTCCCGATCATCTATGGCGATCGCCTCCACATCGGACCGATCATCGCGGTCCTCGCTGCGGTCGCCTGCTACTACCTGCTCTGGCGCACGCCGCTCGGCTACGAACTCCGAGCCGTTGGCCTGTCCGAGCATTCGGCGAACTACGCGGGGATCAAGGTCAAGCGCACGATCACCCTCGCACTCACGCTATCGGGTGCCCTGGCCGGCCTCGCGGGCGCCGTATTGGTCTTCGGATCCGAGAGCCATCGCATGGTGACCGACGGCTCGACGATCGGATTCACCGGCAGTGCGGGTTTCAACGGCATCGTTGCAGCCCTCTTCGGTGGTCTCCATCCGTTGTGGACGATCCCTGCGTCGTTCCTGTTCGGCGGGTTGATCGTCGGTGGTCAGGCGCTCCAGCGAGCCGTCCAGGTCCCATCGGCGCTGATCATCGCCCTCAACGGCCTCGTCGTCGTGTTCGTAGTGGCGGCGGACCGGTATCGGTCGAGGTTGCTCTCGTACGACCGCTCGGAAGAGGATCGTGCAGGCGACCCGGACGAGGAGGCCCTCATGGGGTCCGCTCGTGATGCCCCTCCGGGGCTGACGCACTCGTTCGACCAGGAGGACTCGTCGTGAGTGATTTCTTCACCCTCGCCGTGTTCATCGGGGTCATCGCATCGGCCATCCGTCTGGCCGTGCCCCTGCTCCTCGCAGCGTTGGGGGAGACCTTCGGCCAACGTAGCGGCGTCCTCAACCTCGGCGTCGACGGCATCATGCTGCTCGGAGCGTTCGCCGGGTACTACGCCGTACTCAAGACCGGCAATCCGTGGATCGGGCTGCTCGCAGCCGGCGTCGTTGGGCTCGTGTTCGGTGTGATCTCGGCCGTGATCGCCGTGACGTTGCAGGCCGAGCAGGGGATCAGCGGCATCGGCATCTACCTCTTCGGCCTCGGCATGAGTGACCTGCTGTTCCAGAAGCTCGTCGGCACACCGATCCCGATCGAGACCTTCCCCGTCGTCGAGATCCCGGTGCTCTCCGGCATCCCGTGGATCGGCGAGATGTTCTTCGAGCACAGCATCCCGGTCTACCTGGCGTTCCTCGCTGTGCCGCTTGCGACGTTCGTCATCAACCGGACGACCTTCGGGATGAACGTGCGAGCCGTCGGGGAGCATCCCGAGGCGGCCGACACACTGGGTGTGAGCGTGAGCGGTGTGCGGTATGTGACCCAGATGATCGGCGGCACGCTCGCAGGACTCGCTGGAGGCGTCCTCGCCATCTCGCTCGGCATCTTCCAACAGAACCTCACGAACGCAGCTGGATTCATCGCCATCGCCCTCGTCTACTTCGGTGCATGGCGTCCGATGGGCGTCATGCTCGGAGCGCTGCTCTTCGGGTTCGTGAATGCCGTCGTGCTCGAGCTCAAGACGCTCGAAGTCATTCCCCGGGAGCTGTCGAACCTCGCTGCGATGCTCCCCGCCATCATCACCATCCTGGCCCTCGTCTTCGTCGCACGCCGCTTCAGGGCACCGTCGGCGTTGACCAAGCCATTCATACGTGCAGACTGAAAGGGGCGCAAGCCTCGGAAACGGAGGAAGAGCGTGAGACTGAGAAAGAGAACGGTTGTCGTGGTCACCCTGGTGGCTGTCCTGGCCCTCGTTGGAGCTGCATGCAGCAGCGACAGTGGAGGCGGCGATGACTTCAGGGTCGCGATCGTCGCACCGTCCGCATCGAACGACCTTGCGTTCACGCAATCGATCGTCGATGCGGCCAACAGGCTCATCGAGGATGGCGTGATCGGTGAGGTCGCCGTGACCGACGGCACCTTCGTCGTCGAGGACGCGGCTGTAGCCATCCGCGGCTATGCCAATGACGGGTATGACCTCGTCATCGCCCATGGTTCGCAATATGGCGGTTCGTTACAGGAGATCGCTCCCGACTTCCCCGAGACGTCATTCGCGTGGGGCACGGCAGCGGACACCTTCGGCTTGCCGAATGTCTACGCATACGAAGCTGCATCGGATCAGGGCGGCGAGGTCATGGGCATCATGGCTGCGGCGCTTTCCGCGAGCAACAATGTTGGCATCGTCGGTCCGATCGAGGTCGGTGACGCCAAGCTGTACGTCGATGGATTCAAGGCTGGCGTGCTCAAGCAGAACCCGAGCGCAACGGTCAATGTCAACTACATCGACTCGTTCAGCGATGTTGCTTTGGCCGCCGAGGCAGCACAGTCGCTCATCGGCAACGGTGCCGACGTGATGTCCGGCACGGCCCAGATGACCGTCGGCGCTGTGGGCGTCGCGAAGACGGATGGCGTGTTGTGGTTTGGAACCCAGTCGAACCAGACGAGCCTCGCCCCGGACATCGTCGTTGCCTCCCAGGTGTACCACTGGGAGCACATCCTGGAAGAGATCGTCAACAACGTGGTCGATGGCACCCTCGGTGGCACGACGTACGAGATCACGTTCGCCAACGATGGTCTGGTCATCGAGTACAACGATGCCTTCGACCTCCCGGACGACGTGAAACAGCTCGGCGATGATGCCGTCGACGGGTTCAAGGATCAGGGATAGCGACATGTTGATGTCGGGGAGCCTCCGGGCTCCCCGACACCAACCCAGGAGCATCGTGTGACCACACCACCCATGCTGCAGATGACCGGGATCACGAAGCGGTTCCCCGGCGTGGTCGCGAACGTCGACGTCGACTTCGACGTCGAGGCCGGAGAGGTCCACACCCTCCTCGGGGAGAACGGAGCCGGCAAGAGCACGTTGATGAAGGTGCTCTACGGCCTGTACCACGCTGACGAGGGGGAGATCTTCCTCAATGGCGAGCAGGTCCACATCGACAGCCCTGCAGCGGCCATCGATCACGGCGTCGGGATGATCCATCAGCATTTCATGCTCGTTCCGACACTCACGGTCGCCGAGAACGTCGCACTGGGGTTGAAGTCGAGCCGCGGAGTCCTGACCGACCTCGGAGCCGTGTCGAAGCGGATCGACGATCTCGCCAGCGAGTACGGCCTGGGCATCGACCCATCGGCTCTCATCTGGCAATTGTCGGTTGGCGAACGGCAGCGGGTCGAGATCATCAAGGCGCTGTACCGGGAGGCCAGGCTGTTGATCCTGGACGAACCGACAGCCGTGCTGACCCCCCAAGAGGTCGACCAGCTGTTCGGAACCCTCCGCCAGTTGACCGCGGGCGGACGCGGCCTCATCTTCATCTCGCACAAGCTCCATGAGGTTTTGGCACTGAGTGATCGCATCACGGTGCTGAGACACGGTGCGGTGGTCGGCCAGTCCGATCCCAAGACGGCGACTCGCGAAAGCCTCGCGAACATGATGGTCGGGCGCGCCGTGACGCTTCGCCCCGAGAAACTCCCCGCTGAACCCGGCGACGTCGCCCTCGAGATTCGTGGTCTCACCGTGATGGGTGACCGCGGCCTGCTCGCCCTCGACGGTGTCGATCTCGATGTTCGCAAGGGAGAGATCCTCGGTATCGCAGGCGTTTCCGGCAACGGCCAACGCGAACTCGCCGAGTCCATTGCTGGCATCCGGCGCGTCGAGAGCGGGACGATCAGGATCCAGGGTGAGGACGTCACCAACGCCCAGCCAAAGGCGGTGAGGCAGTCGGGTCTTGCCTACATCCCGGAGGAGCGAATGCGTGAGGGCACCATCGGCGAGTTCACGGTGTGGGAGAACCTCCTGCTGATCGACCATCGCAGCACGGACTACCTCAAGCGTGGCCTCTTCGATTTTCCGTCCATCCGTGATCACGCAGAGAAGTTGGTGGAGGACTTCGACGTCCGCACACCGACGATCGAGACGGCGTGTCGCTCGCTGTCTGGCGGCAACATCCAGAAGCTCATCCTTGCGAGGGAGCTCTCCGCTTCGCCGACGGTGATCGTGGCGTCCCAGCCGACGCGTGGCGTGGACATCGGTGCTGCCGAGTACATCCATCGACGCATCATCGACAAGCGCAACGTCCTCACCGATGCCGAATTCATCCAGCAGAAGCTGCTCGAGCACCGAGAGGCTTGCACGGCGATCCTCATGATCTCCGAAGACCTCGACGAGGTGTTCGGCCTGTCCGATCGCATCGCCGTGATGTACGAGGGCCGCATCATGGGCATCGTCGACCCGGATGAGACCACCCGAGAGGCGGTCGGACTCATGATGGCCGGCGTCTCAGCGGAAGCCTCCTGAGTCAGAGGCCGGATCCGTTCGGTCCTTGGTATCGGCTCCCATTCAGCGCTGCGCCGGTGCCTCGCGGTCTCTGGTTCCTGGCAGCCCGTTGGCCGCCACCCGCGAAGAGGATGAGGGCGAGGAGGAGCAGCGGAACGATCCAGAAGGCCGGGCGGAGCCCGATGCGGTCTGCGAGGGTTCCGAGGACGAGCGGAGCGATCGCCACCGAGGCGCCTGCCGAGATCAAGGTGCGTGCCGATGCCTCATCCGGCCGCTGGGGAACCGTGTCCATCGCCATGGTCAGGAGGAGTGGAAAACCGACGGAGATGCCGAGTCCCGCCACGAACAGCCCTGCGACCACGGATGCCACCTGCACCGATCCGACGATCCCGACGAACCCAGCCGAGCGCGATGGTGGTCGCGCCGACGAGCAGCCGGAACGGGCTCACCCTGCCGGCAAGCCTGGACCCGATGAACCGCCCGAGGGCGATCGCGCCGAAGAAGGAGACCATGAGCAGTGCGGCCGCACCGGCGCTGGTCCCGATGATGTCGACCAGATATCCGGCTCCCCAGGCACCGATCGACCATTCGGCGCCGACGGACGGGATGAACGCAGCCCAGAAGAACCAATAGGCCCGGGGGAGGGGTGGGGATGCGGCTCGGTTCGCGTCCCCCGGGCATCGGTGGGAAGGCGACGCCCCTCCCGACGATCGCGAGGATGGCGATGATCGCTACGGGGGCTACGACGCCCCACCGCCACCCCACACCCATTGCGACAACGGCTCCGACGACGAGCGCCGGCAGAACGGTCCCGAAGCTCGAGGAGGCATGGAGCTCGGTCAGGGCGACCGATCGGGAACGAGGGTGGCTGTCCGACAGCGTGGCCTGGGCGACGCTGAGCATCATCGCCCCTGAGATTCCGACGATGAGCGCTCCGGTGATGGTTGTAGCGGGGTTGCGGCCGACCGCGATGACCAGGGAACCGAGGGCGATCCCAGCGCCTCCCAGCCAGAAGACACGGCTGCGCCCGGCGATCCGAGTCAACGACTCGACGATGAACCCGGCCACCACGGCGCCTCCGGCGAGCGCCGAGAAGTGGAGGCCGCCGATGGTGCGACTGATGTCAAGGTCACTGCGCAGGGTGGGCATGGCAGGTCCGAGTACCGCCACGGCGAACCCAGAGGCGATGGCCATGCCGTAGATGAGTGCCGTCAGCCGATCCCGCGTCACGAACGCAGGATAGGTGGCGCTCGCAGCCGGCAGGGTTCGAGCACTCGGCGATCGGTGAGGCATGCGCCCTCGGGAAGATTCGAACTTCCGACACCCGGTTTAGGAATCCGGTGCCTGTGTCCGGAGGACATGATGGGCATGGTCCCTTGGGATGGGGCACCGGTTTGAGCGCCCTCGGGAAGATTCGAACTTCCGACACCCGGTTTAGGAAACCGGTGCCTGTGTCCGGAGGACATGATGGGCATGGTCCCTTGGGATGGGGCACCGGTTTGAGCGCCCTCGGGAGGATTCGAACTTCCGACACCCGGTTGGGGAATCCGGTGCCTGTGTCCGGAGGACATGATGGGCATGGTCCCTTGGGATGGGGCACCGGTTTGAGCGCCCTCGGGAAGATTCGAACTTCCGACACCCGGTTTAGGAAACCGGTGCTCTATCCCCTGAGCTACGAGGGCCTGACGGGAGCATAACCCCACGGGTATCCCGGCAGTCATGGTCACTCGTGCACGGTCGTGCGCATCGCACAGCGCTAGTTGAGAACAGAACTCGCAGCCGCCCATATGCGCCGATGTGTGCAGTCAGCACCCTGAAATGAAGCCTCGTCCGTCAGCTGCTCGCGAAGAACTCCATGGCCAGAACCTGATGCGTGCGCCACTGCTCGTCCGAGCCGATCAGGATCGTGTTCAAGAAGAACAAGTCGTCGTACATGTCGGGGTGGCGGTCTTCAACCCAAATGCGGTAGTCCTGAACCTTGCTGTAGTCGAAGAGGTTGCCTGTCGAGGCGCGGGTGACGGTCAGGTGGGAAATGGTCTCACCTGAAATGGTGAACTCGTAGGTTGCTCGATCCGTTTGCGTCGGCTCACCCTCATCGGTGAAGAACCCGAAGGCACTGATCCGCTCCGTCGCACACGTGACGACAGCACCGTCTGAGTCGCAGACGGGGTTGAGCTTGCCGTCGCCCAACGCCAGGAGCCTCGAGTCCCGAACGTCCTGCTCTGCACCACCAACGGGTTCGAAGTACGTCGTGACTCCTCGGTCATAGGTACAGCTGACGCACAGGAAGGTCATGTCGGGACTCATGACCGACTGGTAACCAGCCGCATCACCCGACTCATACGAGACGAACCAGTCCTCTACCAGCTCTTCAGGCGCGATACCCGTCGAACACGCAGCACCGACCATGGAGAGCAGCACACACGCTGCAGCGGTCCGCCACCGGCTGTTTGGTCGACCCATGACATCAGTATGGTCGCTCGACCTGAACCGCAGCGCAGCACCGGCAACAGGGCGGCATGCATATGTGCCGATATGTGCGGCTTGTAGGAGTTCGGATTAGGTTCTTGCGAGGGCTTGGAGGCCCGTCGAGAGGTCGTCGCTTTCAGCACTTCTGGTGGGGATTGGAGGCGCGGCTAGTTGCAGGGCTGGTTACGCACCTTGTAGGTTCCGAATGTCGACGGGCTCGCAATTGGAAGGCTGCTTGTGCGTATTCGGTTCTCACATCTTGTTGTCATTGCTGTGGCGGCGTTGACGGTGTTCGTTGGGTCCGTGATGCAGACTGCCCCTCGCGCTGCGGCTGCGACGTGTCCCGTTGGTGCAGTGACGTGGCTCGGTGGTGATGGCGACTGGTCGAATGGGGCGAGCTGGTCTGCGGGTGTTGCACCGACAGCCGGGGTCGACGCGTGTATCGACGTTGCCGTGACGGTCACGGTGGATGTTGCTTCGTCGGTTGATGCGCTGGTGTCCAATGGCCTCCTTGTCGTGCCGTCGGGGAGTGGCTTGACGATCAACGGTGCTTCTGACTTGGCGGATGTTGCACTGGCTGGCGCGGTGTCGGTTGTGTCAGATACCACACTGGCATACTTCTCCGAGATCAGCGACGGGGCCGTGCTTGACGCTTCTGCCGGGGCAACGTTGACTTTGGGTAGCGGCGGCTTTGATCAGACTGAGCTGGCCGGTGGCACGATCGTTGTCTCGGGTGCCGGTGTTGTACAGGTTGTCGGCGGCGAGTTGGTTGCCTCGGCGCCGACGACGATTGCGTCACCAGACGGCGCCTTTGCGCTCAGTAGCTGTGCCCGACGCTGCAGCCAGGCGCTGATCGACGGAGGTATCCACGGCATCACGCTGACCGGGGATACAACGTGGTACCCCGATGGCGTGGCGGATGGCATCGTGACGAATGATGGACACATCACCGTGACCGGGGGGAGCCCGAGCCAGGACTTCGCCGGAATCGGCGGTGCGTTCACGAACAACGGCACGATCACCTGGGAATCTCAGGTGTCGTTTGGCACAACCAGTCCGCTCACCTTCGTGAATCATGGCCAGATCGACGTCACCGGCACGATGCGCTTCGTCGGGTTTGAGGGGCCATCTACGTTCACCAACATCGGTGTGATCAACATCACCGACGGCGACTACTTCTCAACGTGTGGTTTGGACATCTCCAACTCCGGCTCCCTGACCGGCGGAGAACTATCGGCAATCCGCATCGAAAGCTACGACTCGTTTCCTGGCGACCTAACCAACACAGGGAAGATCAGCCTTGGACAGCAGTATGTCGCGAACGGGTTCACTGGTGCGTCTCTGTTCGTTGAAGACAGCCTGACTCACTCGGCGGGCGGCGAACTCCGACTGAGCGTCGACGGATCGGCGGCTTCTCAGTTGCACTCGACTATCGAGGTGGGAGGAACCGCCACACTCGATGGGGCGCTCGCAATCGACCGCCCCGATGACTACGACCCACCCGTCGGCGAGACTTACACCGTCATCACCTACGCATCCGCGACAGGTGACTTCAGCTCGGGGACCGGGCTTGCCCCCTTCTTCTCTGGCACTGTCGGAGCCGCTGCGACAACCGTCGAGCGCATTGCTGTCGACTCGAACACAGCCGCATCAGGGACTGTTGTTCCAGGCGGGACGGTGGCCACCGACCAGTCGGTATCGCCGTCGAATCCGTTGGCAACGTCCGTCCAGACGCCCACCGGTGGTCTTGTGTCGATCGTGGAGCAAACTCCACCACCTGCTGCACCTGACGGGTACGAGCTGCTCGGCACCGAGTATTCGACCATCGAAGCACCCGATGCCACCGTTGCTAGTCCGCTGCTGATCCAGTTCACGCTCGACTGGTCGGTGTGGGACGGCTACACACCCGATGGTGTCACGTTGCTGCGCAACGGTGTGCCGGTTCCCAACTGCGACACAGCGGGAGCCACGGGACCGGCCGCACCTGACCCATGTGTTGGCCAGCGACAGGGAACGACTGGCGGCGATCTCACGATTGATGTCCGCACCTCTATGGCGTCTGATTGGGTCGTTGTTGCCGAGGAGTCGCAGGATGCCGATGGTGATGGTGTCCTCGACGCCGACGATCTGTGTCCAAACACGGCACCCCTTGGTACTGCGAGACCTGACCGGTTGAAGAAGAACAGGTTCGCTGTTGACGCATCCGGCAGCTTCGTTGACAAGAACGGTTCGCCGTCCGGATATACCATCTTCACCACAGGTGGTTGTGACGAATCCCAGATCGTCGCCGCAGGTGGGCTCGGCCAGGGCCACCTACGATTCGGCATCAGCAAGAGCGCTCTCCAAGCCTGGGTCGCGAACGTCCAGGGCTAACACACCACAGGGCCGATTCCGCAAATCAACGATTGACACCGTGCGGTCGGTGGAACGCGTGTCCCGAGAGCTGCCCGTATGTTCCTGCGACCGGTGCCCAAGACCTGACGTGGAAGGTCAATCAGGCTGTAGGTGGTGCAGCAAACCATGATTTACGGACCGCCCATACCCGGCAATATGTTCGCCCGGCGGGAGCGCATGTGCGCCGATATGGGCTGGTGGGTCGGTAGCCGCAAGACTCGCGCTGCGTGGTTCGCTTCCGCCCAGCCGCCCTTCATGAGATGATTTCGGTACGGATCGAAGGGAGCCAAAGTGGTGCGGTCTTCAACCGTGGCCATCGTCGCATCTGTGCTCATCTTTGCGGCATGCAGCTCGGACGGTGGCACGGCAGACACCACGACGACCGAACAGGCAGTGGACGGTGAGGTCTTCGAGGTCATGTTCGACGGTGTGGAGTGTGAGGTCAACGGTCCAACCGAAGTGGTGGCAGGCGCATATCCGTTTGTCATTACCGATGTCAGCGGGATGGAGGGAACCGACGTACGGACCTGGGTTCTCGAAGAGGGATACACCTACGAGGATGTTCTGGCATTGCAGAGTGCGCCCGGCGAGTACATCAGGCTGTCTGACTGGGCGGAACTCTCGCCGCTCGCGTTCATCACATTCGATGGCGAGCTACAGGAGAACCAAAGGGCGCTGGCTCTGGACCTCGAGACAGCGAGTCACGCCATAACTGTGGGTACAGGCAGCCCTTCCGGGATCTGGGTGTGCGGTGCACTGGAGGTCACCGGGTCTTAGGCACGGACTCGGACCGGTCGCCCATAGCCCGCAAAATGCTCGCCCGGCGGGAGCGCACATGTGCCGTTATGCGCAGCTGTTGGGACGCCGGGGTCCTTCGGTACGTATGGGTGTTGTTGTCGGTGTTTGCGCGCCGCTGCCGGGTGCATGGGCACCCGGTGTTGGCGCTGAGTGGCGGCGTTGATCTATGCGGGAACGGCTGTTTGGTCGATGTCGGCTGGCTCTTCGACTCGGAGCCATCGTCCCCATCCGATCAGTCCGGTGGCAACGATGATCATTCCGATTGCTCCGCCGACACCCCAGGCGACTGGTTGGTCGCCGTATGAGTCTGTTGGTCCGACCTCGGCGGCGTTGAGAGCGATGAAGGATGCGATGCCGAGAACGAACCCGGTGGCCGTGAGGATCGTTGCGGTCTTGGGTGCTGTCCCGTTCCTGACGACAGCGGTTCCAAAGATGACCAAGCCGACGGCTTGGATGCCCATCCACAACGGCATCGCCCAGGCGATGATGCTCGCAGCCACACCCAGGGCCATGATGGCGAGACCTACGTTCGCCACGACGCCGAGACCACCTGACCTCTTGGAGACACCGATCATCGACAGAACTGTCAGGACTCCCGCTGAGAGGAGTACGGCGCTGAATGCGGCGTAGTAGGTCTGCCAATTCAGTGCTCCGTCGTCGTCGGAGATCATCAGAAGTAGGTATGTGACGGAGCCGAGAAGCCAAAGACCTCCGGCAACGAGAGCGAATAGTCCTGCGCGTTTGGTGAATTGTGTTGGCACTGCAAGTCCTCCTGTTGGGGTGGAGGCGTACACAGCAGCCAGAACGGTGGGTTCACCGAACCGGTCGAGTGTCGTTCGTTGAGCAGCATCCGGTTCGAACCCTCGCCTGACGAGGTGCTCGACTGTCGAATACAGATGGTCTTCCATCTCAGATACGACGTCGTCGAGGTCGTTGCGCCAGCGGATCTCGCTGCGCATCGTGTCGAGGTATCCGTCGATCAAGGCGTAGTGGGCCATGGGACCCCCTTCAGCACCATCGAAACGGCATCCGTGAACTCGTTCCACGCTGCACGCTGCTCACCAAGCGCACCCCGGCCACTGTCTGTCAGCCGATAGGTACGCCTCCGTCTTCCTTGCACCTCGGTCCACTCGCTAGTCAAATAGCCGCCCTTCTGCAGGCGGTGCAACGCCGGGTAGACCGTTCCCTCGGGAAGGTCGAATGCGTCATCACTGCGTTCCCGCAGTTCATCGATGATCGCATACCCGTGCCGTGCACCATCCGCCAGGATGGCCAGAAGCAGCAAGTCGAGATGCCCTTTCAGCGCCTGTCCTCTCATACCTAGAGAACCTATGCTATGCAGATCTATGTGTCAAGCGTTTCGTGCATCAATCCGACCAACAATCGAGAGTCACGTCAGAGATCCTGTCCACAGCCCGGCAGAATGCGTGCGCCCATATGTGCCGATATGGGCGCCTCATGTGGGTCGAGGGCACCCATCATCATCGGCGAGTGGGTCTCAGTTGATTCGTGGTGACTAGCGGGAACGATCCGATGCATCAAACGCGATCCAACCGACCGCATCAATGCCAACGATGGGGAAGGGAGCGACGTCATCCCGGAACAACGTTTCGAAAGCAACCCCGCTGGCAGATGCGAATCTTCCGGTCCCGCCGTCAAACACCCATCCGCTGCTTTCTATCAAAGCCTTCACGAAGAAGGGCGGAATCGACCCAGCACGACCGCCCATATCCGGCATTATGCGCACCCAAGATGCGCCAAGATCTGCGGAGGATCTCAGCACATAACTCGCAGTCCTCGCTGTGGGCTGACCGCAGAAACCTCGGGCGCTGGGGAGCTGGCACAGCGCTAGCAGCCGGAGGGTCAAGAAACCGGTGCTCTATCCCCTGAGCTACGAGGGCGTGTTGGGAGCTTGACCCCGGCGCCTTCTGGGTAGTCATGGACGCACTGGATCGCTGTGGGTCGCGGATCTCGTCGGTGTGAGGCTCCGCTAGCGTCCCCATCGTGGCAGCGGCGAACTACAGCGCAACCGTCGGGATGATCGGGGCCGGGCAGTTGGCCCGCATGTGCCAACGAGCGGCCATCGACCTCGCCGTGCGGCTCGA
The DNA here is from genome assembly GCA_963759175.1 of uncultured Acidimicrobiia bacterium. Lineage (GTDB taxonomy): Bacteria > Actinomycetota > Acidimicrobiia > Spongiisociales > UBA5794 > SZUA-442. Next base: position 110,755 of record CAVWXP010000007.1, on the reverse strand, counting down.
GGTGCTCGCAGCATCCGAGCACGATCCCGCGGCGCACGCCGGGGCACCTGCAACGATCGGGGACCCGCTCGATCCCGATGCGGTTGCAGCTTTCGCCTCAGGCGTCGACGTGGTGACGCTCGACCACGAACTCGTGTCCGTCGCCGGCCTTCGATCGGCAGCGGCGGCCGGGACGCCGGTGGTTCCCAATCCCGAAGCACTGCGATTCGCCCAGGACAAGCTGTTCGCCCGTACCGAGCTTGCCCGCCGGGGCCATCCGGTACCGGGCTTCCGAGCCGTCGCATCGGTTGAGGATGTGGTCGGGTTCGCCGACGACTTCGGGTGGCCGGTGGTGTTGAAGAAGGCGACGATGGGATACGACGGCCGGGGTGTCGAGATCGTCGCAGACATGGGTGAGGCTGCGGCGGTGGTCGCGCGAGAGGGCACCTGGGTCGCCGAGGAGTATCTCGAGCTCGCCATGGAGTTGGCCGTGTTGGTGGTGCGCAGACCGTCCGGCCAGACCCGGGTCTATCCGGTCGTCGAGACGGTGCAGGAGGACGGCATCTGCATCGAACTGGTCATGCCCGCTCGTGCGCCGGACGGGCATCGCCGAGCGAGCGGTGGAACTCGCCCGATCGGTCGTCGAGGAGATCGATGCCTCGGGGAACGTGGCGGTCGAGCTGTTCGTGACGCGTGATGGTCGGCTGCTGATCAACGAGTTTGCGATGCGTCCCCACAATTCGGGTCACGCCACGATCGAAGGCGCCGTGACCTCGCAGTTCCACAACCATCTCAGGGCCGTGCTCGACTGGCCGCTCGGTGCCACGAATCTGGTCGCTCCCGCTGTTGCGATGGTGAATCTGCTCGGGTCCGGCGGGGAATCGGCCGCGATGCGTAACCTGCCGGAGGCACTCGCCGTTGACGGGGCAGCCATCCATCTGTATGCGAAGGAGGAGCGAGTGGGACGGAAGATCGGCCATGTGACCGCCCTCGGCGATACCGTCGATGAAGCCCTCGGCACCGCACGTCGCGCCGTCGCGATCCTGCGAGGTGCGACATGACCGGTGGCAGCGCAGTCGTCGGTGTGGTCATGGGTAGTGATTCTGATCTGTCCGTCATGCAGGCTGCCGTGGATGTGCTCGATCGCTTCGGGATTCCGCGGGAGGTCCGGGTCGTCTCGGCCCATCGTGATCCCGAAGGGATGATCGAGTACGGGAAGACGGCCCACGACAGGGGATTGCGGGTGATCATCGCCGGAGCCGGGGGAGCTGCCCACCTCCCAGGGATGCTGGCGTCCGTGACGACGTTGCCCGTGGTCGGCGTGCCGGTACCGCTCGCCACGCTCGATGGACTCGACTCCCTCATGTCGATCGTCCAGATGCCCGCCGGCATCCCGGTGGCCACCATGGCCATCGGTGGCGCCACGAATGCGGGCCTCATGGCGGCCAGGATCCTTGCGGGCTCCGATGACCAACTGCGTGCAGCACTCGGCGAATACGAATCCGGTCTCCGAGCGGCGACCGCAGCCAAGAACGAGCGCCTCGGCGACATTTGAGATCGACCGCAATCCAGCCACGTGTCCGACGGGCTACCGCCTCGGTCAGGACCATTGACGCAAGGTATCTTCGACGTCCTCGACACTCCAGGCGAACCGTCCGTATTCGAGGATGGCGCCCCCGACGAAGAAGTTGATGCCTCCATCGCTCATGCCGCGATCGCGTCGGCGCCACGCTCGCCAGTCGGTCGCGAGGCCGACGATGCCCCGATAGCGCTGCGGGTCCGTGCGAACCAGTTCAGAGAAGATCCCGATCTCGCAGGCGGTGCCGTCGTCGACCATGGGGCCGTCGAGCCACGCCACCATGGCGTCCGCATCGCGCAATCCGGTGGAGTCCACGGCGAACACGGTGGACGCATCGAGAGGCTCGATGTCCTGGCGATGGGGGACGAAGCAGTCATGTCCTGCTTCGTCGAGACGATCGGCGAGGGCATCCAGGTGCGTGCGCTCGGCGGGTGTGAACATCGGTCCGGCCAAGTAGAGCTTCATGACGCCATTGTCGCAGCGACCGATCCGAATGGTCCGACGTCGCCCTAGGCGTCCTGGGTGACGGGAGCGGTTTCGGGCTGGTCCGACTCGTCTGACTCGTCCGGCTCGTCAGACGGCGTGTCGTCGTTGCGCCGAGCCATGAGGAGGGAGCCGGCCACCACGCCGATGAGTGGGATCGCCAGCGAGAGGGCGACAACCGTGGCCGACCACCGTCCGCAGTAGTCCTCGGCCTCCTGGATCTGTCCGGCGACCGATGACGGTGAAGGCGACCACACGACGTCGCCGCTGATGGTGCACTCCGTTGTGAACACCGCGGTGGCCCCATCGGTCGTGACGGTGTAGCGCTGGGGCATCGGGAAGTAGGCGAACAGGACGAAACCGATGAGGAGCGAGAGTGTGATCAGCACCACTCCCACGGTCTTGCTCGTGCTGGTTCCTTCCGACTCGGTCACCGCAACCTCCGCGTGCTCGGGCAACGGGTACAGCCTAGAGGTGAACGGGTTCGTGCACCGGATCCGAACGGGAGGCGGCGCTCATGCCCCGGTCGCGAGTCGGGTCGATGGGGCGTGCGGCCCGTGAGGTTACCGCCACGGTTCGCTCACCTCGCTCGCCGGGCCGCACGCCTGATCTTCACCTCGGCGGTGGTGTTGCTCCTAGTTGTCGGGGTCGATCTCCCCGCTGTTGCCGAAGTACAACGTGGTCACGCCGTCGGTTGCCATGTGCATCGTCGTCGTGTCATCCGCCGTGTCGAATCCACCCACCCTGGCGCTCATCGGATACAGCTCGCCGCTGTTGCCGAAGTACGTCGTGGTGATGCCTGGCGACGCCAGATGGACCGTCGTCGATTCGTGATCCACTTCGAATCCGCGCACGGGAGCCACGACGGCGTCGAGGGCTCCGCTGTAGCCAAAGTAGGCGACCGTGACACCCGGGCTGATCGTGTGTGCCGGCGTCACCTCGTGGTCGTACGCGAACCCGGCAGTGCCCGGTGCGGTCGTCGGAGCGGTGTCGGGCCGGAAGACGGCCCACGAGATGGCCCCTGCCATCAACGCGATGAGGATCGCGGTCAACCCGATCCACAACCAATCATGGTCGTGGCGGGACCCGACCTTGGTGGGGGCCGGATGGTGAGCGGTGGTCATGGAGACTCCTCTCCGGCCAACGACACACTGCGATCATCTCACCAGGCACGCCACCTTGCCACTGATATCGACGCCAGCGGGGCGAAATCGTCGTCGGGTCACGCTCAGTCGGCGTGCACCGTGACCGATACGAGCCTGATGTCCCGTGCGTCGGGTGCGTATTCGTCGACCGAACGCGTGATGTCGAGGGCGGCATGTTCCGCCGGCGTTCCGTGGGAGATCAGTTCGAACTGCCCCTGGAACGACTCCGGCGTCACATGGCTCAGCGCTCCGATCTCGATCCGTACCCGGTCGATCGAATCGCTGTGTTCCTCGTCAGCCACCTGGCCTATCCGAGAGACGAGATCCCGTACCAATCTTGCCTCGTGCATGTTTGGAGCTCCGTTGCGAGTCGTGAGACAGCCAATACCACCGGTGGTGACATCGGTGCCCCGTGGTCTGTGTGCTCGATCTCGATCCCTACGACGAACAAGGTGTGCGGCATGCGGTCGAGCGACCGTGCCAACTCCGCTATCGCCATGGGGCCGAACGAGTGGGTCGAGGAGAACACGCATGAAGGAACACGTTCCTGGAGCGCATCGAACCATGTGATGGTGCCCGGCGGTTCACCGGATCGCATGGCATCGACGATGACGACGTCATCGTCGTCCTTCCATGTGTTCACCAGGTCGAACGAGCCTGCGGTGCGCCGCTCGATCGACCAGTTGGTGACGCGACCGGCTACCTCCCAGCCCGCAGCGTCGTCGCCGCGGTCGGGATTTCCGATGCCGATCAGTCGTCTCGTGGTGTGTCTCCTTCCCGGTCGACAGTGAGATCGAGGAAGTGGGTCGCACACGAGATGCATGGGTCGTAGTTGCGAATCGCCTGCTCGAGCTGCCACTGCAAGGTGTCGTCGTCGAGGTGGGTACGTCCGGGCACGAACTGCCGGAGGTCCTCCTCGATCTGGGACTGGTTCTGCGAGGTCGGGGGCACTATCTGCGCGTCGGCGATGCGACCCTCGTCGTCGATCTCGTACCGGTGGTAGAGCAGGCCGCGCGGGGCCTCGCTCGCACCGTGGCCCACCGCTGATCGGGGTTCGACCTCGACGAACGACGGGTCCGGGCGTTCGTACGAGTCGATGATCGCAAGCGATTCCTCGCAGGCGAGCACGGTCTCCACCGCCCGCACGATGATGCTCTTGAACGGATTGGATTCACCGGGCTCGAGACCAACAGCCTCGGCAGCTGCCCTGGCACGAGGGGTGAGGAGGTCGGCGTTGAGAGCGAAACGTGCCATCGGCCCCACGTGATACCTCCCGCGCTCCTTGATACGAGCGTGGAGGGCGTTGGACCATTCGACATGGATCTCCTCGAAGTGGTCGCGCCACTCGCTGACGTCGATGTCGAGACCTGCGCTCGACACCACCCGCCCGTCGACGATGGCGTACTCGTTCGGGTTGCGAAGAGCCACGAACTCGTAATCCATGGTGAAGTCGGGGAAGTCGAAGCCTGCGACGAGGCTCACCGTCTCTTCGGCCGTTGCGAGTGCCCATGTCAGTTCGTCGACGAGGGCATGCAGCTCGTCCTTCGTCGGAGCCCGATAGAAGCCACCCACCTTCACGTTGATCGGATGGATCTCGCGCCCGCCGACCACGGTCATGATGTCGTTGCCGAGCTTCTTGAGCCGTAGGGCATTCGTCACGACCTCTGGCAGGTCGCCCGCCATCTCGATGGCGCTCGGATAGCCGAGGAAGTCGGGAGCATGGAGCATGTAGATGTGGAGCGTGTGGCTCTCGATCCACTCACCGAAGTACAGGAGTCGTCGCAGCTGTCGGATGCGTTCATCGACCGTCACGCCGGCTGCGTACTCCATCGCATTCACCGAGCTCGTCTGATAGGCAACGGGGCAGATGCCACAGATGCGTGCGGTGATGTCCGGTGCCTCGCGGTGGGACCTGCCCCGCAGGAACCCCTCGTAGAAGCGGGGCGGCTCGAAGATGTTGAACCGGACATCCTTGACGTGATCGCCGTCGAGCCGCAGATACATCGCACCTTCGCCCTCGACACGGGCGAGGTAGTCGACGTTGATCTCTCGGGTACTACCGGGCATAGGTCTCACTCGCTTCTCGGAACTCGGGTGCGTATGCGTTGAACGTGCGCAGGGCGGCCACGAGGGCTGGGTCGTCGACGCCGATGGCGTGCCAGGCGTCTCGCAGCGCCTCGATGTTCGGGGAGTCCGACGGTCCGAAGCACCCGTAGCACCCGCGGTTGAACGCCGGACACAGCGCCCCGCACCCGGTATGGGTGATCGGCCCCATGCACGGGGTCCCGTGGGACACCATCACACATGTCGTTCCGCGCAGCTTGCAGTCCACGCAGACGGTGTGTGACGGCGTGTTCGGCTTGCGGCCCTGGACGAATGCGTCGATGACCTCGACGAGCTGTGCCTTCGAGATGGGGCATCCGCGGAGCTCGAAGTCCACCTGCACGTGGTCCGAGATGGGCGTCGACGTGTCGAGTGTCTCGATGTAGCCGGGGTTGGCGTACACGATCGAGATGTACTCATCGACATCGGCCCAGTTCTTGAGTGCCTGGATGCCACCCGCCGTGGCACACGCGCCGATGGTGATGAGGCTCGTGGACCGCGCCCGGATGTCGTGGATGCGGTCGGCGTCGTGCTGGGTCGTGATCGAGCCCTCGACGATCGATAGGTCGTAGGGCCCCGGATGCTCGGCGTGTGTCGCCTCGGGGAAGTAGGCGATGTCGATGGCGCCCACGATCGACAGGAACTCGTCCTCGCAGTCGAGAAGTGTCAGCTGGCAGCCGTCACACGACGCGAACTTCCACACGGCAACCGTCGGTTTGCGTGTCGAGACGGTGGTCATAGTTCCTCCATCCCCAATCGATGGGCCACCCGTGCGTAGGGCACGACCGGGCCGTCCTTGCACACGAAGGCAGCTCCGATCTGGCAGTGCCCGCAGTAGCCGATGCCGCACTTGAGATTGCGTTCGAGGCTGACGTGGACGTCGTCGGCGGCAACGCCGCGTTGGACCAGATCCTTTGCAACGACACGCATCATGATCTCGGGACCGCACACGATCGCTGTCGTGTTCTCCGGAACGAAGGCCAAGCGATTGAGGAGCGGAGTCACGACACCGACATCACCCAGCCATCCGGCATCCCCACGGTCGACGGTGATCTGGACGTTCGTGTCGAACCTCGCCTTCCAGTCGCGAACGTCGTCGGTGTACAGGAGGTCGTCGGGGGAGCGCGACCCGTAGACGATCGAGATGCTGGCGTACTCGTCCCGATGAGCGAGCGCGTGGTGGATCGCCGGTCGCACGGGCGCCAGCCCGATGCCGCCGGCCACCACCACGATGTCCCTGTCCGTCGACTCGGCGATGGGCCAGTGCGTTCCGTACGGCCCGCGAATCCCCACGGTGTCGCCGGGGAGCAGGTCACAGATCGCATCGGTGACCGCACCCACGGCCCGGACCGTGTGGACCAGTGCCTCGGGTCGAGCGGGGTCACCTGAGATGGAGAGGGGCACCTCCCCAACGCCGTACACGTACATCATCGTGAACTGCCCGGGCGCAAAGGTCAGGGAGTCGCCCTCGTCGTTTGCGGCGAGGACCAGGGTGATCGTGTCATCCGTTTCACGTGCGCGTTCGGTCACCACGAACGGCCGCAGCATCATCGGATGATCGAGACCCGTGTGGAGGGTCGGCGCCGTCAGCGTCATGGTCGTTGCCTCCCGTACATGTCGAGGAGCTGGAGCCGAACGTTCTGGAGGCGTTGTGACGATTCCCTGGCGACCACCCGCAACAGGGCGTTGTCGAGTGTCGGGTCAGCCTCACAGGCGCTCAGGACCGTATTGGCGTCGAACCGGATCAAGGTGGTGTCGGTGAGTGTCTGGGCCGTCCACTGCCAGCGGTATGGCGGCAGTCGCCAACTCAATCCGAGGAGGGCACCTTCGCCGACGGTCTGGATGGTGATCGGCGGCTTGGACGGGCCGGCGATCCGCAGCGCAATGCCGCCGCTGTCGATGAGATAGAACCGGTCGGCCGGGCTGTTCACCTTGAAGACGGTCGTGTCGGGAGGCAGAACCTCCTCGACGGCCACCGAGGCGAGGAACGCAACATGGTCGTCGGTCAAGTCGGCGAGTAGCGGGCTGCGGGTACGCCATCGATCGAGGTTCATGCCATCACCTCCGCTTCCGTTCGCATGCGTCCGACCTCGGTGGTGATGTCGATACCGACCGGGCACCACGTGATGCACCTGCCGCACCCGACACAGCCCGAGCTTCCGAACTGGTCATACCAATACGAGAGCTTGTGGGTCATCCACTGCCGGTAGCGGGACTTCGTCGAGGATCGAACGGCGTGGCCGTGCAGGTAGGTGAACTCACGGTTGAAACATGAGTCCCAACGACGCGAGCGGGTCGCCGTGCCTGCGAGATCGGTGGCGTCCTCCATCGTGTTGCAGAAGCAGGTGGGGCACACAAGCGTGCAGTTCGTGCAGCTCAGGCATCGTTCGGCGATGTCGTCCCAGATGGGGTCGTCGAAGCGGTCCGCCAGCAGGTCACGTGCCTCGTCGGCTGGCATCGACCTCGTGATCTGTGCTCGGGTGTCGGCAACGACCTCCTCGACGCGTGCGAGGTCGGCCGGGGTCGCATCCCGGCCATCGAGGGAGGTCAGGACATCGTCGCCTTCATCCGAGCCGGACGTGACGACGAAGACATGGCGGTCTCCATCGAGGACCTCCGTCACGGCCAGGTCGTATCCCGAGGTCGCCTGGGGACCGGTGTCCATCGACGTGCAGAAGCAGGTCGCACCGGCCACGGCACAGTTGACGGCAACGGTGAACGAGCGCTCCCGCCGCGAGACGTAGTCGGGATCGGCGAACGGCGTGTCGGCGAACACCGTGTCCTGGATGTCGATGCCGGCGAGCTCGCACGGTCGCACGCCCACGAAGGCGTAGCGCGGTGCGGGCTGCGGCGACGCGGCGAATGCGAGGCCCGTTGCGGCACTGGTGATGGTCAGCAGCGTCTGGCGAGGGGGGAAGAGGTAGTGCTTGATGGTGCGCGGTCCCACCGTGTAGCCGAAGTAGGCCTCGTCATCCCTGCGGGCGAGCTCATACGAGCCGGGGCCCTGGTGGTCGGTCCATCCGATCGGGAACTCGTCAGCGCTTTCGATCCGATCGTACGTGATCGTCTGCTCGCGCACCGTTGGTGCGATCACCGTGTATCCGAGGTCGGTGAGAAGGGGAACGAGCGTGTCGAAACCTGCGGTACCGACGACCCGTGTGGGCATCTGAACTCCATCCCGGGGTCGGGCTCGAGCACGGTCGATCAGGCGTCGCCGTGGTGGCCGGAGCCGACACCCATCCGTTGGTGAATTCCTTAGCTCCAGTCTAAGCCTTTTCGGTTCTCCTGTGAAGTCCGGTCGAGAGCACCAAGAAGGGCTCGTAGCATGGCCCGATGCATCGTTCGATTCCCGTCGCTGGCGCCATCATCGAGCATCCGGATGATGGCGATCCCCTCGTCGTCGAGGCCGATCCGGTATCGGAGGTCACCCGGTGCCTCAAGAACGTTGCACGCTTCGTGTTTCGAATGACCCAGGAACTCCGATGGTCGGGTCACGAGGGAGCCGTGCGTATCGCGGTCGCGGGCGATGGTTCGTCCGCTGCGCTCGTGGCGCCCAATGTCGCGGCCCTGCTGGCACCGCTGTTGACGGTGTGCGTCCTCGACGACGCCGGCATCCCGTCGCCTTCGATCGCCTTCGGCATCGACCCTGCGACGGTGACCGCCACCGATCCACCGAGTCCGCGTGATCAGATCTGGGTGGCCCGTGCGGGCTCAGCCACCGACCAGCTGGCGTGGGACCGCTACGACCTCGTCATCGGCCGACAGGAGGTACTCACGACCGATCGTGTGCCAGACCTCTGCCTCATCGTCGTGTCGGTTTCCGACCCTCAGGTCTCGGAGTCGTGGCTCGAAGCGCCCGACATCGCCGTGATCCTCACGGGATCGCCCAGCGCCGACCATCCCGAGTCCATCGACGTGGTGGTGGCATGAGGAATGCGCGACACCGGCCGGTATCGTCCCACGATGGCTGATCGACCCCGCAACGACGACTGGTGGCTGGCGTCGGACGGCAAGTGGTACCCACCGGAACTCCGCAGCGACGCCGATGGCAGCGGGACGTCGCCCATGGGCACCGATGATGCCTCACGAGTGATCTCCGTTGCGCTGACGAATGCGACCTCCATCGCCGTGGCGTTGGCGTCGTCGCTGTTCATCGTGGCTGCGTTCTTCGGGTTCCGTGTAGCGACCGACATCCGTGAGTCTGGCGAAGTCCTGTCGGCGGTCGGTGAACCGGCGACCGCCAATGAGGTGGCGTTCGGCGCCTGGCTGTCGTTCGGCCTCCTCACCTTCGTCATCGCCGGTGTGCTCGTGATCGCTTGGACCTACACGACGTCGAAGGCGCTCGATGCACGTGGAGCCACCGAACGCAGGTGGACGGGAGGATGGGCGATCGGATCCTGGCTCATACCGATCGCCAACTTCGTACTCCCCAAACTCGTGTTCAACGAGATCGAGAGGGCGGCCCAGGTGCCGTATCTCGGTGAAGGCATCGCCGACACGTGGCGCTCCGAAACGAGGACGCAACTCGCCGATCTGTGGTGGGCACTGTGGGTCACCGGCGTGTTGGCCTCCCAGGTGGCGGCGATCCTCGCCAGCAGCGAGGATGCCCCCGCATCCGCCCTCGCCGATGGGCTCACGATCAACTCCGTCGGGCTCCTGGTGATGGCCGGTGCCGGCGTGGCGTTCGTGCTGGTGATCCGTCGCATCGCCGTCTTCTCACGACGCTGAGATCGATGCCGCTATGTGAGGGTCGCCCCTAGCGTTGCGGGCGTTGGATCGCTCGATCCGTCGTCTTCTCACGTCCTTCGGGAACCCGGAAGGGCGGCCCGGCGTCCAACTCGTGAAAGAATTCACATACTGGTTTCCGTCGCTCGGGTTGGCGTCTCTCTCCACTCCTTCCTCCCAGCTGGCTTGCGCGACGGGGAGATGATCGACATAGCGGTCCCACCCGTCGTCGGTCGTCCGCATTGCCCCGCATCGAATCCCCCTCGATGCGGGGCAATGCATTTCACCAATCGACATCCCATCGGTCGGGTGTACGCCACGACGCATCCGTCGGCGGGAACCCCGATCGGGGCGCTGAACGTCCCATACCGGAGATCATGTATTCCGCACGGGAGGAGAGACCCATGGATCGGATCGGTATGAAGCTGCTCGTCGTTCTCGCTGTCGCGTTGGTGGCAGCATCGTGCTCGACGGGCGACGACACGCGGGGAACGGGCACCGACGATGTTCCCGATGCAGCGGCGGCGTGCGCCGAGGACCAGCCGGAGTGTTCCGACACCTTGGTGTCTGGTGACCTGCCGACCGGCGGGGAGGATCCCCCTGCACCCTCGACCGACTCGAACGACGGGCCGACGTCGGGTGGCATGGTCGTCGACGGAGGTGTCACGGTGTCCGACGCGATCGCCTACCGGGGTTTCGAACCGGTCGCTGTCGGCGGATTCGTGGTTGTCACATCGGATGGTGCCCGTCTGTGCGAATCGCTTGCCGAGTCGTTTCCTCCCCAGTGTGGCGGTGCGAGCCTGGTCCTGGTCGATCGTGACGCCCTCGGCGACCTCGTGCTCATCGAAGAGGGCGATGTCCAGTGGTCACCCGACCGGGTCGTCCTGACGGGAACGCCCGACGGAGACGAACTCACGATCGTCGCCACCGCATCACCCTGACGACGCGGTGCACGACTGGAGAAGGACCATCACTCCACCCTCGAATGGATGTCTCGACGCCTTCGCGGCCCGTGGTGAAGTTCCACGGGTAGCGAAGGGCGACACGTCGTAGGCTGTTTCCGTCGAGGAGGGTGTGATGGAGATGGTCGAAGCGAATGGCGTCGTGCTCGGCGTCGACGATCGGGGATCGGGATCACCCGTGATCCTGCTCCACGGGTTCCCCGAGTTGGCGTACTCGTGGCGGCACGTCACTCCCGCCCTCGTCGATGCCGGGTTCCGCTCGATTGCGTTCGACCAGCGCGGCTACGGGGCGTCGTCGAAGCCTGAGAACGTCGCCGACTACCGCCTCGAGGCGTTGGTTGGCGATGTGATCGGGCTGATGGATGCCTTGTCGATCGACGAGGCCATACTGGTTGGTCACGACTGGGGATCCATCGTCGCGTACACGGCGGCGATCACCCACCCCGATCGGTGTTCGCGGGTCGTGTCCCTCAACGTCCCGTACCGCGGCGCCTGCTGGGGTTTCCCGCCGATCGACTTCATCCGCGAGAACCTCGCCGACCGCTTCGGATACATCCTCATGTTCCAGGAGGAGGGCGCAGCAGAAGCCGGATTCGCGGCCGATCCCCGACGCTGGTTGGACGCCTTCTACATCGGTGGTGCCGGCGGCGCGACGGTGCACACGCCGGAGGAATCGGCGGTGTATGTCGAGGCATTCACTCGGGGCGGTATCCGTGGACCCGTCAACTGGTACCGCAACATCGACGCCAATGCGGCGGCGTTCGGGCACCTCCAGAACGCACCCCTCACCCAACCCACCCTCGTCCTCGCCGCTGACGGGGACCCCGTGCTTCCCCTCTCGCTGATGGAGGACCTCGATCGTTGGGCGCCTGATCTCGAGTTCCGCGTGATCGCCGACAGCGGGCATTGGACCCAACAGGAGCAACCAGGCGCGGTGAATACCGCCCTCGTCGAATGGCTCACGGCATGAGGTGGATACGCGACTGGGTGATGTCGTTATTGAGCGTGGCCGCGTTTGGTCTCGTCATGGTGTTGGGGGATCTGTTGCAGCGGGTGACGTGGCGTCTCGGCATGGACACCTACGAACGGTCCATCGGGTGGATCCAGAAGGCCCTCATCGCGACGTTCCGCATCTCGGGGGTGACGATCGACATCCGGGATCGCGACCACCTCGCTCCACGAGGCGGGTATCTGGTCGTGTCGAACCACCAGAGCATGTACGACATCCCGATCTTCGGAGGCGTCCTCGCCGATCACAATCCGCGGTACGTGGCCAAGCGGTCGCTCGCCAAAGGCATTCCGACGGTGTCCCTCTACCTCAAGCGGGGCGGGAACGCCATGATCGACCGCAACGACCGGGACCAGGCGCTCGCCTCGATCGCCGACATGGGAAAGCTGTGCCAGGCCCGCGACGCAGCAGCAGTGATCTTTCCCGAGGGCACGAGATCTCGCGACGGCTCCCTCGGCGACTATCGCACCACCGGGCTCGAGGCCCTGATGGCTTCGGCACCCGACCTCCCGATCGTGCCGACCGCCATCGACGGCTCATGGATCGTCTTTCGGGACAACATGTTCCCGATTCCCTTCGGGACCGACGTGCGCGTCCGGTTCGGAGAACCCATCGCACGGACGCCGGACGAGGATGCCGAGGCCATCGCAGCTCGGTGCCGAGCCTTCACCCAGGCGACCCTCGACGAGTGGCATCGAGGTTCCGAGCCGTCCGGCTGATACGCTGAGATCATGGAAGACGTACGCATCGGATTGTTCATCGACTATGAGAACCTCGCGATTGGAGCGCGGGAGGATCTCGGTATCCAATTCGATTTCAGGCCCATCTCCAACGCGCTCGCCGACCGGGGACGCGTCGTCGTCCGCAGGGCATACGGTGACTGGTCGCGCTTCGAACCCGACCGACGGATGCTCACGGAGAACCACGTCGAGCTGATCGAGATACCGCAACGCAAAGGCATGGTTCGCAAGAACGCCGCCGACATCAAGATGGCGGTCGACGCGGTCGAGCTCGCGTTCGAACGCGACTATGTCACGACCTTCGTGATCTGCACCGGCGACTCGGACTTCAGCCCACTGGTCCACAAGTTGCGCGAATTGAACAAGCAGGTGATCGGAGTCGGCCTCAAGGCGTCGACCTCTGCGCTGTTGCCGCCGGCATGTGACGAGTTCCTGTTCTACGAGAACCTCGACGGTGTCGAGGTGTCCCAGCCGAAGGTCCTCCGTCGGGGTTCGGACGAGGTCGCCCCCGTCGCTGATCGTGATCAACAGGGTCTCGACGACCTCGTCGTGCGCACCCTGTCGGGACTCCAACGCACGGGAGACCTCCAGGTGCGTTCATCGGAGCTCAAGCGGGCGATCCTGCGGAAGGACTCGACGTTCTCTGAGGCCGACTACGGGTTCCGGTCCTTCGGTGAGCTACTGCGGAACCTCGATGCCAGATCGATGGTGGCGTTGAGCGACTCGGCACGCCAGGGCGATCCCATCGTCGGGTTTCCCGAGGGAGACCGCGGCGAGGTCGCTGCGTTCAAGCTCCTCGCAGCGACGGCGGCGTCACTCGACGGGGGAGCGGCCGTGCCGTTGTCCGGCCTCAAGGACGAGATGCGCAAGGCACAGCCCGGCTTCTCGGAGAAGCAGTACGGCTACAGCGGGTTCCTCCAGTTCGTCAAGGCGGCTCGCGCCAACGGTGCGGTCGAGTTGGACTACGACGAGGAATCGGGCGCCTACTCGGTGCGTTCCACGGCCTGACCTGCTGAGCGCTCGCCAAAGCCCTCCAAAGCGAATTACACTCTTGTCATTCACTTCGGAGGGCGGAGATGGCCGTAGCAGTTGCAGAGCCGGGCACGAGCGTCGACTACGTGACCGGCGCCGTCATGACCAACTATCGGGCGCGTGTCGAGCCGGCTGTCGAGATCACCCTCGCCGAGATCATCGACGTGCCGCGAAGCGTCGGCGCCCTCCGGGCGGTGTCGGCATCCAGGTCGCGTGATGTCGAGGTGGTCCTCGACACTGAATCGCCCGTCCATGCAATGGGTGCCGTCGCCTGGCATCTCGAGGCCCAGGGCCTCCAGCTCAACGTGCTCGTCGGACTCGACCGGTTGGGTGCGGCCCATGGCGAGCTCCGAGGCGCACCCTGTACGCTCCAGGGGTGGTGGTTCGAGGATGACGATGTGCACTTCACCGGGTACGAGACCCCGTAGCGACACCAGCGCCATCGGCGTGCGCCGGGGCTGACGATGCCAGCACCTCTCCATACCCAGACGGTCATCGCATTCGTGTGGGACTTCGACCGCACCCTCATCGGGTCGAACATGCAGGACCCGATCTTCGAGGAGTACGGAGTCGATCCCGACGTGTTCTGGAGCGAGGTCGACGGTTTGGTCGACCACTATGCCCGAGAGGGTGTGATCGTCCAGCGGGACACGGCATATCTCGGCCACCTGCTCACGTACGTGAGGGACGGGCAGTTCGGCGGGTTGTCGAATGACCGCCTCCGCGAACTCGGCGCCCTGCTCGAGCCGGTACCGGGCATGCCCGATTTCATGGATCAGGTGCGCCACCATGTCGACGAGGTTCCCGAGTTCGCCGCGGAGGGGATCACGGTGGAGCACTACATCGTCTCGACCGGTCTGCGTGCGATGATCGAAGGGAGCGTCTTCGCTCCGGTCATCAATGGCATCTGGGCGAACACCTTCATCGAGCACGTCGCCGAACCCGGCTACCTCGAGCGGCTCCCTGTCGCCCACCCCTCCGGACCGATCACCCAGGTCGGCTACTCGATCGACAACACCTCCAAGACGCGTGCCCTGTTCGAGATCAACAAGGGCGTCAACAAGAACCCCGATGTCGACGTCAACTCGCGCATGTCTGGTGACCAACGGCGTGTGCCGATGAAGAACATGGTGTACATCGCCGATGGCCCATCCGACGTACCGGCGTTCTCGATCCTCAACACCGCCGGTGGCCGAACCCTCGGGGTGTATCTGCTGGAACCCGACAACAACCACAAGAAGGTCAAGCAACTCCAGGAACAGGGCCGGATCCAGGGCATGGCCGAGGCGGACTTCCGCCCAGGCAAGCCGGCCTACCTGTGGCTGATGGATACCGTCGAGCAGATAGGCCACGAGATCGTCGAGTCACGGCGCCAGGCCTTCGGCGCCATCAAGAACCCTCCCGGTCACTGATCCGCCTACACGGATCCGTCGGGCCTCGTGGCTCGGATCGAGTACATCAGCGGCACCATGTCGCGCTGATGCTCGGGCATGTACCACCGTCCGTCTCGCTCCACCATTCCTGAGGTCGCCTTCCACTCGAGGAACCGGTGTTCCTCGAACAGGTCGATCGTGAAGCCGACATCGATGAGCGCGGTGATGATCTCACCGAGACCGTGGTTCCAATCGTGGTGCGTTGGGTGGCTCACCGCCCCCGAACCGAGGTAGGTCTCGGTCTCGACCCACGTACCGGGCTCGTCGGTCTCGAAGTACGGCAGGTCGATCACGAGCAGGTCGTCGGCGCGCTCCCATCCCATCGCCCAGATGACCGGGTGCCCCTCACGGATGTAGAACGTGCCCCCCGGCTTCGTGCAGGCATGTACGACCTGCGCCCACCGGGCGATGTCTGGCAGCCAGTTGATCGCCCCGACACCCGTGTAGACGATGTCGAACGTCTCGCCGAGCGCCTCGGGTGCTCCGTACACGTCGGACTCCACGAACCGGGCGTCGATGCCGAGGTCGGCGGCCATCGATCTGGCCACGGCCAGTGCTGCATCGGAGAAGTCGAGCCCGGTGACCGTGGCACCGAGCTTCGCCCAGGACAGGGTGTCGGTGCCGAGGTGGCACTGCAGGTGGAGCAGCGATCGACCTTCCACATCACCGAGATACCCACGGTCGAAGTCCACGACGTCCGTGAGGAGATCCTGGTCGGCGACGAACGCTTCGATGCCGTACCCGTCCGGGCCGGCGTGGATGGGGACGCGGGCGTTCCAGTTCGCCTTGTTGTCAGCGAACCAGGCCGCGTGGGCGGGATCGTCGATATGTCGAGGCATGGACCCGAACCTACCATTGGATCACGGATCCAAGGAGGGTGAACGATGTCGATCGACAAGGTCGGTGTGGTCGGTGGCGGTCAGATGGGTGGAGGCATCGCCGAGGTGTGCGCCAAGGCGGGCATCGCGACGGTCGTGGTCGAGGTCTCCGACGAGTTGGCTGCGAAGTCCCGCTCCGGCATCGAGCGCTCACTCGACAAGGCCGTCGAGCGTGCCAAGCTCGACGAGGCGGGCCGCTCAGCTGCCCTCGGGTTGCTCTCGTTTGCAACCGACGTCGGGGAGTTGGCGGAGTGCGAACTCGTCGTCGAGGCCGTCGTCGAGAGGCTCGACGTCAAGCAGGACCTGTTCGCACGTCTCGACGAGGTCGTCGCGTCTTCGACGGCGATCCTTGCATCCAACACCTCGTCGATCCCGATCACCCAGATCGCAGGAGCGACGCAGCGCCCGGGGTCGGTCGTGGGCATGCACTTCTTCAATCCGGCGCAGGTCATGCCGTTGGTCGAGGTCATCTCGACCGTGGTCGCGGACCCCGGCCAGGTGGACCGAGCGGCGGCGTTTGCCGGTGACGTCCTCGGCAAGACCGTCGTGCACGCCAAGGACCGAGCGGGCTTCATCGTCAACAAACTGCTGTGCCCATACATCTTCGAGGCCATCAGGATGTACGAGGAGGGGTTCGCGACCCGCGAGGACATCGACGCCGCGATGGTCAATGGCGCCGGCTACCCGATGGGGCCACTCACGCTGTCAGATCTGATCGGCAACGACACGATGCTCGCAGTATCCGAAGCGTTCATGGATGAATACCGCGATCCGCGCTACGCGGCGCCGCCGCTACTGCGTCGGATGGTGGAGGCGGGATTGCTCGGTCGCAAGACCGGACGGGGCTTCTACGACTACACCTGAGCCGGAGGCCGCAGGAATCAGCTCGCCGGGACGCGGCGGGCACCATTGGATTCGAGCAGGTGCTCGAGCTGGTCCTTCTGGACGAGTCCCGACGCACGCCACCGCTGGGTCACCGCCGTTCGGTTCTTGTGCGTGCCCTTCGTGCGTTCCCTGGCCTTCTTGGACGTCTTGGCCCTGGGTGGCGCCAGAAGGATCATCGTCGGTGTCGAGCGGATCTTGTATCGGGCGACGGCATCGGGCATGTGAGCGATGTCCGCCTTGACCACGTGGGCCGTCGAGCCGTACTCGCGATGCAGCTCGTTCATGATGCCGTCCATGACCTGGCAGGGCGCGCAGCCCACCTGGTAGAAGTCGACGAGAACCGGCTTTCCCGATCGGGTGAGGTCGTCGATCTCGGACAGGCCGGAGATCTTGTGGGCTTTGGGGCGTTTCTTGAACATGTTGGTCCTGGCTCGCGTGTCGTGTGCAACATCACTGGGACGTCGTCTATGCCCGTCAGGATCCCCGAACCGATGTCACGGTCAGACGGATCGGCGTCGGGTAGTTCTCAGAGAACCACTCGGGACTCCACCCGTAGGCATCGAGGAACGCCTGGTACTTGGCGATGAAGGCAGGGTGATCCGAGAACGGCGGAGCGTCGGGATCGAGGGACGCAACGCCGTTCATGACGACGATGGCCCCGCCCCGGCCGTCCCCCTCGAGGTGCAGCGTGATGTTCCGGTTGTCGGCGAGGTTCCGGACCCGCACCGAGGGGTCCTTGCTGTAGACGAGGACGGAGGTGTCGTCCTCGAGCAGGAACCAGACGGGAGCGGTCGACGGGACCCCGGAACCACTGACGGTGGTGAGCCATCCGATCGGCTCCGTACGTACCCGTTCGTACGCCGTTGGCGCGTTCTCCCACATGATGATGAGCGTACCCGGCTGGAGCGTGTCTACTCTCGCCGGGTCGTCGCGAGGAGGTCCATGGCGAAGATCCATGGCGGACAGGTCATCGCCCGAGCGCTTCGGGCCGAGGGTGTCGATACCGTGTTCATGCTCACCGGGGGCCACGTACTCCCGATCATCGACGGATGCGTGGCCGAGGGCATCGAGGTCATCGATGTCCGCCACGAGCAGGCCGCCGCCCACGCTGCGGACGCCTACGCTCGACTGACCGGCAAGCTCGGCGTGGCGATCGTCACGGCGGGACCCGGAGTCACCGATGCGCTGACCGGGGTTGCGAACGCCTTCTTCGCCAACACACCGATGCTGCTCATCGGCGGGCGACATCTCACCAAGGAGAACCTCAAGGGCGGGTTACAGGAGATGGACCACCCGAAGCTGTTTTCGTCGATCACCGTGTGGTCCGACACGGCGTACGACGCAGGTCGATTCCCCGAGTACATCGCCATGGCGGCCCGCCACGCCTTCTCGGGTCGGGGTGGACCCGTGTTCCTCGACGTTCCGTGGGACATCAGCGCCGACATGGTCGAAGAGACGGCGATCGCGTGGCCGGAGCACTACCGAGCGAATCGTCCTGCAGGCGTGCCCGATGACACGCTGAGCGAGATCACCGAGCTCCTCGCCGGCGCGCAGAACCCCGTGGTGTTCGGCGGAACCGGCCTGCGATGGACACAGCAACCAGACGCGACCGCAGCCTTGGATGCGTTCGCCACGGCATTGCGGGCGCCCGTGTTCCTGAACTCGCTCGCTCGGGGCTCATTGCCGTACAACCATCCGTACCTCGGCAACCGATCACGTGGCGACGCGCTTCGAGGGGCCGACGTCGTCCTGTCGCTCGGGGTCGACTGGGACTTCCGCACGGGATACGGGAAGAAGATGAACCCGGATGCGACGGTCATCCACATCGATGCCGATCCCACGAAGGTGGGATGGAATCGGAACGCCCAGATCGGGGTATCAGCGGATCCCGGAGCGGTGGTGGCCCAGCTCGCCGCGGAGGCAGGCCGGTATGGTCGGAAGGAGGACCCGACGTGGACCACCGACATCCGTGACATCGAGGCAGCCAAGCAGGCAGTTGCCGAGGCTGCAGCGGAATCCGATGCCTCACCGGTGCATCCGGAGCGTTTCGCCAAGGAGGTCGCCGAGTTCTTCGGGGACGACGCGATCGTTGCGGCCGACGGCGGGGACATCGTCTCGACAACGGCCAAGTGGCTGCGGACGTCGCGTCCCGGAGGTCTCCTCGATCCCGGTCCATTCGGGTGCCTCGGTGTCGGGGCGCCCTTCGCCCTCGCAGCCAAGGCCGTCGAACCCGACACGCGGGTCGGGATCGTCTTCGGCGACGGGTCCTTCGGTTTCAACGGGATGGAATACGACACGCTCATCCGCCACCGCTTACCGGTCGTCGGCGTCGTCGGGAACGACGGGGCGTGGAACAACATCAAGGCGATTCATCGCATGCTGTACCCCGACCGCATGGTCGGCGCCGATCTCGGAATCCGACCCTATGAGCGCATGGTCGAGGGACTGGGCGGCTACGGGGAGTTCGTGAACACTCCGGAGGAGATCCTGCCCGCCCTCAGGCGGGCCGAGGACTCGGGTCTGCCTGCGCTGGTGAACGTGCACATCGCCGAGCAACTGCGGATGTCGTCGGCCTACGGGTTCTGACGTCGGTGGACCCGTCGTTCCTGCGTGGTGACGATGGCTCGGTCTAGGCTCGTCGGGATGATCCCGTTCGTACGTTCGCGTCCACATCGCCCACGAATCCGGGTCATCGAAGCCCAGAATCGGAGTCTGGCATGATGCTGGCCACGGCCGAGGTCATCGAGACGACGACCGAGTCGATCGATTGGCTGCTCCTCGTCATCGGCTTCGCCGGCGGTCTCGCTCTGTTCCTCTTCGGCATGGACCGCCTCACCGACTCCCTGCGAGTGGTGGTGGGCGACAAGGCCCGCGGGATCCTCGAGCGGTTGACGGCGAATCGGATCACGGGCCTCTTCACCGGCGCCGCCGTCACGGCCGTGGTGCAGTCGTCGTCGGTCACGACCGTGCTCCTCGTCGGTTTCGTGACGGCGGGGCTGATGACGTTCCAGCAGACGATCCCTGTCATCCTCGGCTCGAACATCGGCACCACGGTCACCGCCCAGATCATCGCGTTCAACGTGGCTGCCTGGGCGCTCGGATTCGTCGCCATCGGGTACATCGGAACCCTCGTCACCAAGCGACGGGTGGGGCGCGCCCAGGGCACCGCCCTGATCGGACTCGGCCTGATCTTCCTCGGCATGACGGTGATGGCCGATGCCATGGAGCCGTTGCGCACCTATGAACCGTTCATCGAGGCGATGGAGACCCTCGACAGCCTGATCATCGCCATCATCGTCGGAGCGCTGTTCACCGCGCTCGTGCAATCGTCGTCGGCCACGACCGGCGTCGTGATCGTGCTCGCCGGACAGGGCCTGATCTCGCTGGAGGCCGGTGTGGCACTCGTGCTCGGGGCGAACATCGGCACGGCCGTCACCGCGGTCCTCGCCTCCATCGGCAAGCCCCGCGACGCACAGCGGGTAGCGGGTGCCCACGTGGCCTTCAACGTGATCGGCGTAGTGCTGTGGCTTCCGTTCGTCGGCCTCCTCGTCGACCTCGTGTCGTCGATCGGCGGAGGGATCACGCGTGAGATCGCCAACGCGCACTCGATCTTCAACATCGTCAATGCCCTGCTGTTCCTGCCGTTCATCACGCCCTTCGCCGCACTCATCACGAAGTTGGTGCCCGATAGACCTGCGACCGGCGTGGTCGCCCCGCGCTACATCGACGACTCCCTCCTCGATACACCGTCGCTGGCACTCGCCAAGGCCCGCATGGAGATGCTTCGTATGGCATCGAGGGTCCAGGGAATGCTCGCCGCCGTCCTGCCGGCGATCCTCGATGGCGATGTCGACGAGTTCGACAGGATCGAGGCCGTCGACGACGAGGTCGACGACATCCACGGCATCGTCATCGAGTTCCTCGGCCTCGTGTCACAGCAGTCGCTCAGTGACGCATCGAGCGACGAGCTCGTCGATCTCATCGAGGCCACCAACGCCCTCGAGGCCGTCGGCGACCTCGTCGAGACGAACCTGATCGGCCTTGGGCAATCACGCATCGATCAGGGCGTCGAGGTCCATCCCGAGACCCGTCAGATGCTCGAGCGATACCACCGAGGCATCGTCGAAGCCTTCCAGCTGGCGCTCGTAGCCGTGACCCAGAAGGACCCGGACGCCGCGCGCCGCGTGGCGGCGATGAAGAAGCCGATCAACGAACGCGAGGCGTCGATCCTCGAGCGGTTGGGCGAGCGGCTCATCTCCGACGACCCCAACCGTGTGGCGACCTACCGCTTCGAGGTCGACGTCGTCACCCAGCTCAAGAGGGTCTTCTACTTCTCCCGTCGCATCGCCAGAGTGGCCGTCCCCGACCTCGAGCAGGCCAAGCTCGGTTCGGAACCTGATGGCCACCGGTCGGGTTCTAAGCTCGCCTGATGCTCGATGCCATCTTCTGGGGGATCATCCAAGGTCTCACGGAGTTCCTCCCGATCTCCTCGAGTGGTCATCTCGTCCTCATCCCTGCGCTGTTGGATCGACCCGCGCCGGATCTGGCAACCAGTGCCATGCTCCACCTCGGGACGCTTGCGGCCGTGTTGGTGTACTACCGATCGGACATCGCTGCGATGGCGCGCTTCGATCGACCCGCTCGTCGCCTCATCACGTTGATCGTCATCGGGTCGATTCCCGCTGCGGTGCTCGGATTGACATTCGAGAGTCGCATCGAGGAGCTCGTATCGGAACCGACCGTGGTTGCATGGTTCGTGGTCGTCACTGGCCTCATCCTGCTCGCTTCCACGCTCTTGCGCCTCGGTGACCGTCGGGTCAATGAGATCCGGCCCGTGGACAGCATCATCGTCGGTATCGCACAGTCCTTCGCCCTGATTCCCGGCATCTCTCGGTCCGGCATGACGATCACGGCGGGTCTGTCCCGGGGTATGGAACGGACCGAGGCGGCGCGTTTCGCCTTCCTCCTCGGCATCCCGGTCATCGCCGGTGCGGGGCTGCTCCAGATGGCGGAGGCGTTGTCGGCCGGGGAGTCGATCCCATCGGAGGTCTGGGTCGGCATGGTGGCCGCCGGCCTGTCCGGATACGCAGCGATCGCCGTCCTCCTTCGCTTGCTGACCAGGGTCGGCCTCGCCCCGTTCGGCATCTACTGCGTCGCCTTCGGTCTCCTGTCGGTGGTCGTCCTCTAGCCCTCATCGGGGGGCTACGAGCACCATGACGGACTCGGTGAGGGCGGCTCGTGCGACCGCATCTGCGTCCTGTGGATCAACCGCGACCGTTCCCCATGTCGGGGTTCCCCACGTGTCGGTTCCCGAGGGAGTGGCGACGATGCCCTGACGGGAGGTCCCATCGGGCAGCAGGAGACGAACCGACGATCCAGCCGTGACCCCGGGGGGCAGCGCCGTCGGAATCGCCCACCACGACGGCGGTATCGGCGTTCCGCGTGTTGTGACGCTCGGCGTGAGGGGATCGCCCGCAGCGACATTCGTCGTCGTGTGGGCGGCGTCGAGGACGGGTTCGTTCAAGCTTCCGGCCGGTACCTCCCGCCACTCGATGAGGTCGTCGGTCACCAGCGTGCCCGAGGCGATCCGAGCCGCAGCGAAGGGATACGGCACCATTCGGCGGTCGGAAGCCTCCCAGGCGATGGCCGCAACGACCACGGCGACTGCCGCGATCCAGCGGACGACCGGGGGACGGGTCAGGAGCAACACGGACCAACGTATCGCGCAGTACCCGCGGATGGAAGGGCTCCGTCGCCGACGCCCCGTGGATGCCCTCCACGAGAAGGGAAAAGGGGGATACGTGCAGGGCACCCCGGGAGCGACGGTCGTGGTCACGAGTCAACCATCGCCGAGTCCACCGTGGGAGTCGGAGTTTCGCGAGGTCCGACCACGCACGTGGCTTCTACACTCCCTCCCGTGCAAGAGCTCGTGGCAGTGACGCTGTCGTACCTCATTGGATCCGTCAGCTTCGGGATCATCGTCGCATCGGCCCGTGGCATCGACATCCGCACCGAGGGATCGGGTAACCCCGGGACCTCCAACGTCCTCCGGGTCCTCGGCAAGCGCCTTGCCATCGTCGTACTCATGGGAGATGCGCTCAAGGGCGTCGTGGCGGCGGCCATCGGAACGGCAATGGTCGGTGACTCGTTCGGATACGTCACGCTGCTCGCGGCCGTGGTTGCCCACTCGTTCCCCATCTGGCACGGCTTCAGGGGAGGCAAGAGTGTCGCAACGGCGATCGGCGGCATCATCTACCTCGCACCGTGGGTCGGTGTCGTTCTCGCTGCCGTGTGGATCGCGATGGTGCTCGCATGGAAGACGGCGTCGGTTGCCTCTCTCACCGTGATGGTCCTCCTCCTGCCCCTCCTGGCCATCGCCGGGCGCACCACGACCGAGCTCCTGTGGGCCGGGGCGATCGCCTTGTTCGTCATCGTTCGCCATTCGGGCAACATCGAGCGGCTGCTGCAACGATCCGAGGACACGGTCACATGAGGCCGCTCGCGGATGCTCGGGCCGCTGTCATCGCTGCCATGGAGCGCATGGCATTCGAGACCGTCGCCGTCGAGTCAGCGTTGAACCGAATCACGGCGGAACCCGTCGCCGCCCCGCATCCGATCCCGCCTTTCCCGAACTCGGCGATGGATGGGTACGCCGTGATCTCCGCCGACGTGGCGGATGCCCCCGTCGTCCTGACGGTCAACGAGGATGTTCCGGCCGGTTCGGTGCCGAAGCTCGATGTGACACCGGGCACGGCCACCCGCATCATGACCGGCGCGCCGATGCCGGCCGGTGCCGACGCCGTGGCGATGGTCGAGATCACCCACACGGTGGACACGCACTCCGTCGAGATCCTCGAGTCGGTCGCCCAGGGCACGGCGGTCAGGGAGGCCGGCTCGGATCTCGCCGCAGGTGCCCCGATCGTCGACGCCGGAATCCGACTGACGCCGCGCCACCTGGCGAGCATCGCCTCGGCGACCGGCACCGTGGTGGTGGCACGTCAACCCACGGTCGCCATCATGTCGACGGGAGATGAGGTGGTGGCCGCCGCGACCCGTGACCTCGCTCCGGGGATGATCCGTGACACCAATCGTCCGCTGCTTCGCGGCCTCCTCGCCGAACTCTCGATCCCCATCATCGACCTGGGCATCATCGGCGACGACCCTGACACGTTGCGCAGCGCATACCGGGAGGCTGCTTCCGCGGCGGATATCGTGGTGTCCACCGGTGGTGTGTCGATGGGGGACTACGACTACGTCAAGCAGGTGCTCGGCGAGACGGGGTCACGTCGAGTTCTGGAAGGTGGCGATGCAACCCGCGAAGCCGTTCGCCTTCGGCGATGTCGACGGTGTGCCCCTGTTCGGGCTGCCCGGCAACCCGGTCTCCACATTCGTCGCCTTCGAGCAGTTCGTGCGACCGGCGCTCCTGCACATGATGGGGGCTACCCACATCCTGCGGCCGAGGATCCGTGGCACGATGGGCGAGGACATCGCGACGAGTGCCGAGAAGGAGGTGTTCGTGAGAGTGCTCCTCGCCGACGACGATGGTCGCTTCGTCGCATTGCGGTCCGGAGGACAGGGGTCGAACGTCCTGTCCGCCCTCGCAGCTGCCGACGCGCTCGCCGTTATCCCGGTTGGTGTGGGTTCGGTGTCCGCCGGGGATGACGTGATGCTCGAGATGTACGACTGGCCGGAACGAAGGGGTATCGATGGCTGATTTCTCACACCTCGACGAGGACGGGGCCGTGCACATGGTGGACGTCGGGTCGAAGGAGCCCAGCCAGCGTACGGCCATCGCCGTGGCACGGGTTGCGATGGCCGACACCACTCGCGATGCCCTCCTCGGTGGCTCCCTGCCCAAGGGCGATGCCCTCGCAACGGTTCGCATCGCCGCGATCCAAGGCGCGAAGCGAACGTCGGACCTGATCCCGCTGTGTCATCCTCTCGCCCTCGACGGCGTCGATGTGTCCGTCGATCCGACCGACGACGGAGTCCAGATCCGCGTGACGGCGCGCATCCATGCCCGCACCGGCGTCGAGATGGAGGCCATGACGGGAGCGGCGGTCGGTGCACTCGCGCTCTACGACATGATCAAGGGCGTCGACCGTTCCGCCGCGGTGAGCGGTGTGATGCTGATCCACAAGTCGGGCGGGAAGTCGGGGGAGTGGAACCGTGGCTGACGCCGTCCACACGGCCGCGGTGGTGACGGTGTCCGACAGCCTCGCTGGAGGCGTTGGCGACGATGCATCGGGTCCGGTCGCCGAAGCTGCCCTCGCCGGGCTCGGGTTCGATGTCGTCGAGACCCTCGTCGTCGAGGACGGCATCGACTCCGTGGCTGGCGTGATCATCGACCTCGCCGACCGGGTCGATCTCATCATCACGACCGGGGGCACGGGTCTCGCGCCGCGCGATCTCACCCCCGAGGCGACGCGCACTGTCATCGATCGTGAGGTTCCAGGGCTGTCCGAGGCGATGCGTTCCGCGACCTTCGGACGATTCCCCCACGGCATGTTGTCCCGTGGCGTCAGCGGGTTGCGGGGTGCGTGCCTCGTCGTGAACCTGCCCGGATCGCCGAAGGCCGTCACCGAAGGACTCGAGGTCATCGGCCCGGCGTTGGCCCACGCCGTGGACGTCGCACGGGGAACTCACGGGCGACACGGGTGAAACCTCGATAGCCTTCGGTTCGTCGAGTTGCCGATGCCCTCGACGAGCGACCAGACTGGTGTCGCGCACCCCTTGGAATCCTTTGAACCGTTGGCATGGACGGGTATCGTCGCCTCGCTGGCGGCGGAGTAAGCGAGACAATACGTAATGGCGATCGTTCTGTTCATCCTCATCGCAGGACTGTGGGCAGCGTTCCTCCTCCCTTCGTTCTTCGATCAGCGGAGCAACGCTCCCAAGTCGACGACGAAGGATTTCGCTCGCACCAAGCAGATCCTCGCTGCGGTCTCCGCATCGAACCCCGACAGCGACGACTATGTGCGTCGGCACGCCCAGAAGCGCCGCACACGGGTTCTCATCGGCCTCGGCGTGACCGCGGTGGTGACGTTGTTCGTCGCCACGTGGACGGGATCGGTGCCGTGGCTGTGGGCGACCATCGCAGTGGACGCCGCAATCGCCGGCTACGTGACGGTGCTCCTGTCGATCAAGCACCAACGGACCGTGCCTCGGGCCTCGGTGGTGCCGATCGCCGCACCTGCCAAGCCCGCTCCGGCGCTCGCCGCTGTCCCCGAGCAGCCGCCGTTCGAGGAGAGCAAGACAGTCCGCGTGATCGCAGGCTGAGGCCATGCCATCCGATCTCGATCTCGCAGCCATCGAATCCGAGGTGCGTGGTGAGCTCGACGCGAAGTTCGTGGCGCGGGAGATTGCCATCGAGCTCGGTCGACCCATCATCCAGGCCTCGTCCAAGGCCATTCGTGCCCTTCATCGGGGCGAAGCCGACGTGGCGCGCGAGTTCATGGATGAGGCACGCAGGCTGGTGTCCGAGCTGGACAGCGGACTCGAGGGTCACGAGGACCTCGCCAGGAGCCCCCTCGCCTACGACGCCGTGAAGGAGTACGCCGAGGCGGAGTTGACGGCTGCACTGTTGCTCGGGCGGCCGTTGCCCCTTCCCTCGGAGATCGGAGTCCATGCGGTGCCGTATCTCAAGGGATTGGGTGAGGCGGTGGGGGAGCAGCGCCGGAGACTCCTCGACCAACTGCGTGCCGGAGACCTCGACGACGCCGAGCGCGACCTTCGGGGACATGGAGCAGATCCACGACCTGCTCACGGCACTCGACTACCCCGATGGCATGACGGCCGGGTTGCGGAGGACCACCGACGTCGCCCGATCGCTCATCGAGCGGTCCCGCGCCGATCTCACCTCAACGATCGTCCAGGAGCGCCTTCGTGCCGAGCTGTCTGGGGACTGATCCCTCAACGGATCGTCCCGGTATCATCACCGCACTCCGGGGGTGTAGCTCAGTCCGGCAGAGCACTACGTTCGCAACGTAGGGGCCACGGGTTCGAATCCCGTCACCTCCACCGGCCACGGCCCGCACTCGATGATCACCTGTCTGCCGTGGAGGACGCGTTCGGCGTGCGGGTGTTTGATGTAGGTGTCCAGCCCGTGCGCTTGGAAGCTCGGCGTGTTGCTGCGGCGAGACTCCACGTACCAGAACGCTCGCTGCCGCTCGCGACGTCCCCTGCCCGCGAGCTGGGACCAGGCCATGCGTCATGGGCCACCCACGCGATCCTGCGCGGACGCTTCAGGTTCGAATCCCGTCACCTCCACGCGGCCACGGCCCGCACTCGATGATCACCTGTCTGCCGTGGAGGACGCGTTCGGCGTGCGGGTGTTTGATGTAGGTGTCCAGCCCGTGCGCTTGGAAGCTCGGCGTGTTGCTGCGGCGAGACTCCACGTACCAGAACGCTCGCTGCCGCTCGCGACGTCCCCTGCCCGCGAGCTGGGACCAGGCCATGCGTCATGGGCCACCCACGCGATCCTGCGCGGACACTTCAGGTTCGAATCCCGTCACCTCCACTCGGCCACGGCCCGCACTCGATGATCACCTGTCTGCCGTGGAGGACGCGTTCGGCGTGCGGGTTTTTGATGTAGGTGTCCAGCCCGTGCGCTTGGAAGCTCGGCGTGTTGCTGCGGCGAGACTCTAGGTTCGAATCCCGTCACCTCCACCAGTCGTTATCCCCTGTGCCGCAAGGGATCCAGCGTTTCTGGTACTTCCCCTCTACAGCCCCCTTTCGTCGATCGCGCGCGATTCGCGCGCTGTTGTCTGGGCAATGAGCTGCTCGAGTTCGTTGCGATAGGGAGTTCGGCCGATGTGACCTCCTATCAATGGGGCCTACCATCGGCGGCGCTCGGTGCGAGTAGAGGTGTTGCCCTTGTTCTCCAGACGTCTCGGCGCTGTCGTCGTGTTGACCTGCAGTCTCTGGGTCCTTGGCACTCCAGCTGCGCAAGCCACCTGGTCGATCGTGGCCGTCGATGAAGAGACGGGTGAAGTCGGGGTCGCCGTGGCGAGCTGCGTGGGCTTCGAGGTCACCGTTGTGCCGGTGCTGACACCCGGAATCGGCGCCGCTGCCTCCCAAGCGGACATCTCCCGACCGTCTGGCGCACGTTTGGTCGAGTCGCTTTCCGGTGGAGCCACCGCTGAAGGGGTGATGGAAGAGGTCGTGGCTGCCGACGATGCTCCCGAGGATCGACAATTCGGAGTCGTCGTCCTCGGTGGAGGCGGAGCCGGTTGGACCGGATCGGACACCTTCGATGTGGCGCTCGATGTGCAGGGACAGGACGGCTCGGTATCAGCTCAGGGCAACATCCTCGTATCAGAGGCCGTAGTAATCGCAGCGATCGACGCCTTCGAGCGGGCGGACGGAGAACTTGCCGACCGACTGGTCGTCGCGCTCGTGGCCGGAGCCGATGCCGGCGGCGATTCGCGATGCGGCGATCAGACAGCGACGGCAGCAGCCTTGATCGTCGCGAGGCCCGGTGATCAGGCCTACGCGCACACCGATGCTGGCGTCCTCGGCGTCGATCCAGACGAGGTCGCCTTGCCGTTCGTATTCGTCTCCGTGCTCGTCCAGGAGGGCGGCGAACGAGCGCCCGACCGACTATCCAGCGTCTGGGCAAGCGCCGATCGATCGGCAGAGGAGGTCGTGATCCGAGAAGTCGATTCGGGCGCTGACACGGCTGTGGAAGGTGCTCGATCGTTCGTCGGAATCCTCCTCGTGATCGTTGCGCTGGTGGCAGCGGTGGCGATAGCGGCTGGAGTCAGGGCATGGCGACGCAGATCCGCCACTCGATAGCCAGATGCCGATTCCCGTCCAGGTGAGCGGCTCTGGTAGACGCGCATTTGGCGTAGGGTTCGTCGGAGCGGTTCAACCGCCCCTCACTTCTGTTCTCGGAGTCGCCGAATTGGCACCCGGTTTCCTTACCAGACGAGTGATCGTCACCTGCTCGCCGTCTCGGCGAACCCATCCCTGGAGGATGTCATGGAAGTCGGACCCAACCACGCGACCATCGGTTTCGTCAGCACCTATCCGCCCACCGTATGTGGTCTGGCCAGCTACACGGCTTCGCTCGTCAACGCCATAGCCGCCGAGCGCGGGTCCCGCGCTGGTCTTGGCGTCGTTGACCTCGTCAAGGGACCCATGCGAGCGTCCGGGCCGGATGTCGCGTTCGCTCATCGGGCTGGTGATGCCACTTCACTCCGCAAGGCGACACGGGTGCTGAACACGTACGACACGGTGTCGATCCAGCATGAATTCGGGATCTTCGGTGGGCGCGACGGGGATGAGGTCGTCGACCTCGTATCCGGCCTCGAAGTGCCGACGGCAATCACGTTCCACACCGTGCTGGACGATCCGTCTCGCCATCAGCGGAGGATCATCGACGGTCTCTCGGAGTCGGCCGATCGCCTGATCGTCATGAGCCAGACGGCCGCGTCACGGCTGGTTCTGCGCTACGGCGTCGATGCGGAACGAATCGATGTGATCCCTCATGGTGCAGACAGGCGCTTCGCTGGGCCCTCCCTGGTTCGCGGTGAGCGTCCCCTTGCCCTCACGTGGGGATTGATCGGCCCCGGCAAGGGTCTGGAGTCCGCCATCGAGGCGTTCGCAGGGCTGATGGACCTCGATCCCCGTCCGCGCTACCTGATCGCAGGCGCCACGCATCCCAACGTCCTGGCTGAATCGGGTGAGTCGTATCGAGAGGGTCTGGTCTCGCTCGTCGATCGGTTGGGAGTAGGGGATCTGATCGAGTTCGATGATCGCTATCTCGACCGCGAGGCACTGGCCCGGCTGGTCCGCAGCGCAGATATGGTCGTGCTCCCGTACGCGTCGCTCGAACAAGTGACGTCGGGCGTCCTTGTGGAAGCCATCGCGGCAGCCAAACCGGTGATCGCCACCGAGTTCCCCCACACGTTGGAACTCCTGTCGGGAGGAGCAGGCATCACGGTTCCCCATGGCGACGTTCGCGCCTTGAGTCGCGCGCTGCGGCGCCTCCTGACCGACGGACGCTTGGCAGCGAAGATGGCCAAGGATGCTCGCCAGATTGCAGACGGTTGGTACTGGCCGACGATCGGCCGACGATTCTCCACGATGGCGTCCGGGCTCGCAGGAACCGACAGGGTTCCCTCCGCAGACCGAACCCTGGAGGTGGCCCGTGTCGCCGGATGAACGAGCCGCCGCCACCGGCCATCCCCCACGCACCACGTATGCCGGGGAAGCGCCAGAGCTGCCCGACCCGCTGTACGAACATCTGCGCGGGCTCACGACCGACGTGGGAGTCTGGGAACACGCTCGGATCATGACTCCCCGAGTCGAGCACGGCTTCTGCACCGACGACAACGCACGTGCCCTGATCGTTGTATCTCGATCGACGTCGCCATCGGCCGAGCTCGCAGATCTCGCCTCCACCTACCTCAGCTTCGTCCTCGATGCACGCACCGCCCCCGGCCGATTCCACAATCGTCGTGGAGCCGATGGCTCCTGGATGGACGACGTCGGCAGCGACGATTGCCAAGGTCGGGCCTGGTGGGGCCTCGGTGTCGCTGCCAGATTCGCTCCCATGACATGGATGCAAACCGCCGCCTTCGACGCCTTCGCCGCATGTGGCTCGTTCACATCCCATCACCTGCGGCCCAACGCATACGCAGCGCTCGGCGCCGTTGAGATACTCGGAGTGGATCCCGGAAATGCCGCCGCCTCAGACCTCCTCGATCGAACGTCGGGAATGCTTGCCACCGCTGCCAGTGACCGAATCCCATGGCCGGAAGCCAGACTCACCTACGACAACGCACGACTACCCGAGGCGCTCCTCGCGGCGGGGGCCACCCGTGGTGATCGACACCTGATCTCTGTCGGTACCCGCCTCCTGGAATGGCTGGTTCGAGCCGAGACGAACCGGGACCACTTCAGCTTCACTCCCGCGGACGGACGGACGCCTGGTGATCCGACTCCTGCGTTCGACCAACAACCCATCGAGGCCGCGGCGATGGCCGAGGCCTGCCACCGGGCCTGGACCATCACCGGCCACCCGGTGTGGAGGGCACGGGCTCTCGACGCCGCACGGTGGCTCGTGGGACGGAATGACACGGGCATGGTGCTCTACGACTCGGAGACGGGCGGAACCTGTGACGGCTTGATGCGGCACTCGGTGAACGAGAATCGGGGAGCCGAGTCGACCCTCGCCGGGATCGCCGCACTCCAGATCGCCGCACAGTGCGCCACGCCAGATCTCGGGACGGCTGCCTACTGATGTCGTCGATCCCAGTTGCTCGTCTGCCGGTACGACTCGCAGCCGACGCACATCGGAGCATCACGAAAACATACCTCGCGGTCGACGACGCGCCGGCCGAGGCAAGAACGCGCATCGCTCGGCTGATTCGTCGCATCCTCGGATTGTCCCCCGACGAAGTCACCGCGACGCTCGAGGATCTCGAGGTGAGGTTCGGGGGGCGCCACGACGACCTCGACGCCGTCTTCGAACGCGGCTTCCTGGCAGTAGCGCACGCCGTACCCGACCCTGCTGGCCTACCCGACGAAATGCGGCGGCTCGTCGGTGCCTACTTCATGCACGAGTACTCGCTCGAAGCTGCGGCTCTGACGAATCCATCGATCGTCGCTCATCCCGAGCAATCAGGGGTCCAGGGCGGTTCGCTTCGGGTCGTTGTCAGCCTTCGGTCGATCGGTGAGGGTCATCTCTCCTCGATCGAGTTCCGCACCGGTGTCATCGGCCCGGATGGAAGCATCGAGTTCGAGACCCCCGGGGCGCCGATGACCGGGCATCGCCGATCCCCGATGTTCGACAAGGCGATGTTCGCTGCGAAGCTGACCGAGATGGGTGCGACCAGCAACCTCGTGGTCCAGATCCTGGCGGAACTCGGCAGCCGATTCACCATGGACGATCTCGATCGGGCGCTCGCTGACCTCGCCGACCACGAAATCTCATCGAACGCCCTCCATCAGGTCACCCAGGTGATGCACTGGCTCGCCTCGTCCAACTACGAACTGGGATTCGCCCACGAATCAGAGCTGTCACAGCGTGTGCTGTTTCCACATGCGCCGACGGAGAGTCGAGGGATGGAGGACGCCCGGATGGTCCGATTCGTCGAGACCGATGGATCCGTCATCTACTACGCGACCTACACCGCATATGACGGTTTCAACATCCTCCCGCAGTTGATCGAGACGGCGGATTTCGAGACCTTCCGTATCGCCACGCTCAACGGATCAGCAGCGTCCAACAAGGGGATCGCGATCTTCCCACGCCGCATCGCCGGGCAGTATGTCGCTCTGTCGAGATGTGACGGAGAGAACAACTTCGTGATGCGCTCGGATCATGTTCGTTTCTGGCACGATGCCGAGCAGATCCAGATCCCGACCCGACCGTGGGAGCTGATGCAGATCGGCAATGCGGGATCGCCCCTCGAGACCGAGGCGGGATGGCTGGTGGTCACCCACGGGGTCGGCCCCATGCGGCAATACGCACTCGGCGCCATCCTGTTGGACATCGATGAGCCGAGTCGGGTACTCGGCCATCTCCGCGACCCGCTTCTGGTTCCGGAGGCACAAGAGCGCGATGGTTACGTGCCCAACGTCGTCTACTCGTGTGGGTCCATCATCCATGACAACCGTCTGGTGATCGCCTACGGGGCGTCAGATACTTCTTCGAACTTCGCCGCTGTCCCTGTTGATGCGCTGCTTGCGGAGTTGACCTGAGACCCAGGCGACACGCGTTCAGGTCTGACCTCGCTCAGGCTCGAGCGAGGATCCGGTGGTACAACGCCAGGTAGTCCTCGACCATCCTCGTCACATCGAACCGATCCTCGATCGACTGGTGAACCTCAAGGCGCTCGAGGCTGCCTGCATCCGAGACAGCGTCAACCGCTGCGTCGGCCGTGTCCACGAGATACCCGTTGATGCCTGGCTGGATGATCTCGGACATGGAACCTCGCCTGTGGGCGATCACAGGTGTCCCACATGCCATCGCCTCGACCACGCTGAACCCGAACGGCTCGTCGAAGTCGATCAGGTGCAGCAGTGCTCTGGCATTGCCCAGGACCGCTTGACGGCGATCCGGTCCGACGGGTCCGAGGTAGGTCACACGGTCCCCGTCGATATGCGGCTCGACCTCCCGCCGAAAGTACTCCTCATCCTGAACGATCCCGGCGATCGTCAACCGGACACCTGCCCGTTTGGCCACCTCGATCGCAGCGGACGTCCCCTTGTCGGGGTGGATCCGACCGAAGAAGACCACGCCGTCGCCACCGGGTCCGACGTCGAAGGACCTGATGTCGATGCCGTGGTGGATCGTGGCGGCATACGGAAGTGCGGGATGTCGGTCGGCGTCGCTGATCGCCACGTAGCTGACCCGATCGGCGTACTCGAGATACACGGGCAGGGTGGCATCAGAAGCGAACCCGTGGATGGTGGTTATCACCGGCGTAGGGACGAGCCGGGTGAAGGTGAGCGGGAGGAAGTCGAAACTGTTGTGGATCAGATCGAACTCATCCGCACGTTCGAAGAGTGCGGCGATATGTAGCGCCTCCCACGTCTTGGCGTCGAGCGAAGGGTCTTCCGAGTACCCCCTCGGTGCGACACCGATCAGGCGAGCCGCCGTGATCGAATCGGCTGTTGCGAACAGTGTCACGTCGACACCGCGAGCGACCAACCCCTCCGTGAGGAGCGAGGCGAACTGCTCCCACGGCCCGTAGTGTCGTGGGGGAACCCGCCATGAGATCGGGGCCAGGATCGCCACTCGAAGCTGCTCCGCGCCCGGTTGGCTTGGCTCTCGCTGATGCGTCGTTGTGCTGTGCGTCCGAAGATCCGATCTCCCGGTGGCGCGCCCCGCTATCGGTGGCGGACCTGTTCGCTCGTTCATCGCCGACCTTTGCGTGCCCGTATCGTGGTCGTCCTCGGTACCCATGCGGGTCCTCGAGCTGGCAACGATGGCCGATCCTCTACGGCGATTGTCTCACACGGTGCCATGATCACTGCGATGACGCCACCGGCAGGAGTCCACCGAGCCCACCCTGCTCCGGCTGCGCATGGTGATGTCGAGCTTCCGCGTGGTGTGACTCCGAAACCCACCACTGCAAGCGAATGATGGGACACAATGGCATCCGTGCCCCGCAAGCGAGGAGGACGGCGGTCATGGGAGGCCGAACCTACGATCGGATGGCGCCGATCTATGAGTGGCTCACCGACGCGTACTCCTTCGGATGCGTGCCACGCACCAAGCGTCGGCAACTCTCGTTCGTCGAACCCGGAATGCGTGTCGCTCTACGTCGGCGTCGGGCCGGGCAGCGATGCGCTCGATGCCGCACGCAGGGGAGCCGACGTCACGGGCATCGACCTGTCACCGCGCATGATCGACATCGCATCACAGAGGTTCGACGCTTCGGGAGAGGAAGCCGAACTCATGGTGTGCGACCTGTTCGTGTACGAACCAGACCGGCCCTTCGACATCGTTGTCGCGAACTTCCTCCTCGATTGTTTCGACGATACGACGCGTCCTGGCGTCGCTGAACGCCTGCACGGGTTCCTCGATCGGGGTGGCAAGGTGCTCGTGGCGGACACCGGTCGCCCCAGGGGCTCGCTGATGGGCCGTGCAAGCTGGTACCTCTACCACGGCATCGCCTATGCAACGACGTGGATCCAGGGCATCACGCCGTTCGTGCCCGTGATGGATCTCGACGTCTGCCTCGGCGACGCCGGATTCGCGATCGACGAGCACGTCGTACATCGCCCGTGGCGCGGCGGACCCGTTCTCTTCGAAAGCATCGTCGGCACGAGACCGTGATCGACGATGTGGCCGATTCCTCGACGCATGAGGACCCGAACACCGGCGCGACGCCGATCGATAGGATGATCGGCGATGCCACACACCATCCTCGAATACTCGTCCGACCTCGATCCACTCCCGGACTTCAGGCAGCTCTTCGCCGAGGTGCACGCGATCCTCGACGATGTCGCTGGCGCTCGGATCGCCAATGCGAAGAGCCGGGGCATTCCGGTCGAGGCGTATGTCGGCGACGGCGATGCACGTCGAGCATTCGTCCATCTCGAGATCCGACTGATGGAGGGGCGGTCCACCGAGGTCAAGGCCGAGGTCGTCCTCCACATGCCTCGAGGTGCTCGTCGCAGCCTTCGATGATGCCTCGATGCATCGCGATCTCCAGATCACGGTCCATGTCACCGACCTCGAACGCGCCACCTACGCAAAGTATCCGCCGGGGACGATTCCCGAGGCCCACACCGGTCGCGGCGAGCGGTGACACTCCCGATGCCTGTTGCCCACGTCGCCTGTTGTCACCGATCCCCTGGCGAGAGCCGTATGTGAGACAATGACGGTTTGGCCTCCAAACCGGCGGCCGGCCGGGAGGCAATCGCATGGCGAACAAGGACAAGGGCGGCAAGAGCTCGAAGACGGCAGCCACCAAGAACCTCAAGGAGAAACGTCTCGCAAAGAAGGCCAAGAAGGCCGAAGGCGGGCGTACGGGTGCCCAATCGGTCGACAAGGCGTTCGGGCACTGACGAGCGCCACAGCCGTCACGAGACCCGTGACGGCCATGGCGATGATCAGGGAACCGGGACGAGGCCGACGTCACCCTCGAGGATCACGGCGACCTCGCCTGGTTCATCCTCGATGTTCCACTCGTTGAAGAAGGCGCTAGCGCCCTCGCGAGTCTCCCACGACGCAAGTGCATAGAACCCGGAACCGTCGCTTGCGTACCACGCTCGGTGGAAGCGGCAGCCGTGTTCTGCGGCACTGGCCTGCATCGCAGGAGTGATGCCGTCCACGCGGGCCTGGTACAGGTCGCGTGCCGTTCGGCCGTCAGGTGTCGGGCAGGGAACGTAGAACTGGATCCACATGATCTCTCCTGTTCGTGGGTGTCGATGGTCGGTGGAGGCTGGGTGTGAAGCTACCGAACGTCAGCCGTCGTCGCAGGACCGCTGCTCCGCCGAGGGTTCGATGCATCCCTATCGTGGGTCCACGCTGCAGCGGAGCTCCTCGCCATGATCGACCGACGACGTCCCAACCTCCTCTTCATCATGACGGATGATCACGCCGCCCATGCGATCTCGGCGTATGGCAGCCGTGTCAACCTCACCCCCAACCTCGACCGAATCGCCGATGGCGGCATGCGCATGGACGCCGCCTTCTGCACGAACGCGATCTGTACGCCGAGCCGTGCGGCGATCCTGACCGGCACCTACAACCACGTGAACGGGGTGACGACCCTCGACACACCGCTCGACAACTCGTTGTGGACGTTCCCCCAATCGCTCCAGGCGGCGGGTTACGTGACGGGCATCATCGGCAAGTGGCACCTCGGCCACGGGCCCGCCCACGAGCCGGCGGGCTTCGATGAATGGAGGGTGCTTCCCGGTCAGGGGCACTACCACAACCCCGTCATGCTCGAAGCCGAGGGTCGGATCATCGAACGAGGGGGCTACGTCACCGACCTCATCACGGACGACTGCGTCGATTTCATCGACCGCCACGTCGACGAACCGTTCGCTCTGTTCTGCCACCACAAGGCGCCACATCGCACGTGGGAGCCGGCTGCCCGCCACTTCACGATGTACGACGACGTGGAGATCCCCGAACCGGACACGTTCCTCGACGACCTCGACGGTCGACCCGAGGTCATCCGTGCCATGCGCATGCACATGATGGACCTCGACCCCGTCACCGACCTCAATGCGGTCGTCCCGGACGGCCTCACCGAAGACGAGGAGGTCGCCTGGCGCTACCAGCGGTACATGCGGCGCTACCTCGGTGTCGTCGCTGCCGTGGACGAGAGCGTCGGGCGGCTCCTCGACCACCT
The DNA here is from genome assembly GCA_963759175.1 of uncultured Acidimicrobiia bacterium. Classification (GTDB taxonomy): domain Bacteria; phylum Actinomycetota; class Acidimicrobiia; order Spongiisociales; family UBA5794; genus SZUA-442. The sequence goes on along the minus strand of CAVWXP010000007.1, from coordinate 73,976 downwards.
GGCCGAGCGCGACCTCCTCGACGACACCATCGTCGTGTACACGTCGGATCAGGGGTTCTTCCTCGGCGACCACGGCTGGTTCGACAAGCGCCTCATGTATGAGGAATCACTGCGCATGCCGCTGCTCATCCAGTACCCGCGCGTGATCGCCGCCGGTTCCACCAGTGACGCCATGGTGACGAACGTCGACTTCGCCCCGACGCTGCTCGAGCTGATGGGTGCCTCCGTGCCCGATCACGTCCAAGGACGATCGTTCGTGCCGATCCTCGAGGGAGTGGAGCCAGACGACTGGCCGACGTCGATGTACTACCGGTACTGGATGCATCGCGATGGCGCTCACAACTGCCCTGCGCACTACGGAGTTCGCACCCGCACCCACAAGCTGATCTGCTATTACAACGATCCGCTCGACCAGATGGGTGCCCATGGCCCGGCCGACCCCGTCGAATGGGAGCTGTATGACCTCGTCGCCGATCCCCTCGAGGTGACGAACGTGATCGACGACCCCGGGTACGCAGACGTGCGGGCCGACCTCGCCGCGGAGCTTGCCCGACTCCAGGAAGCCGTCGGGGACGCACCCCATGCCCTGGCCACCGATCCCGGGGTGGTCAGCGCCTGATTGACCTTCCGCACATCGAAGGTCGGTCCACCGGCGACCCCTCGACCGTCAGACCTTGCGGGGGACCGCCTTGGTGATCGTCAGCATCGACTTCATGATGCGATGGGCCATGTCATCGGTCGGCTTGAACATGAGGGGGCATCCGCCGTCGATCACGAGGACGCCCGATCCACGACCGAGGTCCGCGGCCTCATGCGACACGCTCCCCGGCCCGATGGCTCGGTGCATCCACACCTTGGTCACCCCTGCGTCGATGCATTGCTGCATCACCGACGGAGCCACCTCCGGCGTCGTGGCGATGACCACGGCGTCTACTCCACCCGGAATCGACTCGATGTCGGGGAAGCACGGATCGCCTTCCACTTCGGTGGCATGGGGGTTGACGGGGAACACGTCGTATCCCCGCTCCTTGAGCCTGGCGTAGACGACGTTCCCCCCGTGGGAGCCGCCGGACTCCCGTGACACGCCGGCTACGGCGATGCGGGTGCTGTCGAGAAAGGTGCGCGCTGCTTCAGCGATGGGCACCGTGGCCATGATCCCTCCCGTCGGTTCGTAGGGCTGGGACCATCGTCCACCCCTGCGGTTCCGCCGTCAACGAATATGGGGAGGGCGGGCACGTTGCCCCGGTCGGATGTGCCGGTCGGTTGACGTTCAGTGGGACCCGGCGATGGCCTCGAGCGCCTCCAGCGCCTCTTCACCGGTCGCGGCTGCGACGTCGGCTCCAAGTGCGAGGGCATCGTTGCGGGAGATGCCGGACCCACCGACCATGATGGGCACGTTCGATGCCTCGCGTAGAGCGGCGATGGTGCGTGCGATCTCCTCATGCTGGTTCGGTGCGGTGACGCCGATCGCGGCGACCACCACGTCGTCGGTTGCCGCGACGGCTGCGGCGAACTCCTCCGGAGGCAGGTTCCCCCCGAGGTCCAGGACGGTGAATCGTCGCGATCGGAAGAGGTCCGCGACGATCGAGATGGGAAGGTTGTGCATCTCGGTGGCCGTCGATCCGATCACGACCGTGCCCCGACGGACCCCACGGCCGACCATGCGGGGTGCGAGCCTTGCCACGACGCGCGTCGTGACCTGGGATGCAGCGTGTTCCTGTGCGATCGATAACTCCTCGCCGGCCCAGAGGTCGCCGATGCGGCGCAACGCGGGCGTGATGACCTTCATGTACACATCCGGTGGAGTCATGCCGGCTGCGAGGGCCGCCTCGATGACTGACCATGCCCCGGCGTCGTCGGGAGCGAGGATCCTGTTGAGGAAGCGCTCGTCCCATGGTGTTGCGCCCCGATCGGGGGCGGGGACGGACTGACCCGCGATGAACGCGTCCAGGTCGTCCCTGGTCACTTCCCACGACCGCCCGCGCTTCGATGCAACCAGCATGCCGAGACGGACGTAGCGATACGCGGTCATGTAATGCACGCCGAGTTCGTCGGCGACCTCTTGGAGCGTCATGGGTGTCGTTTCACTTCGGGTCATCATTTAGCGATAAAGCTAGTCGGTGCTGCGCACCAAGAAGGTGCTGTGCAACAACAAAACATGGATTCGGCTTGACGGTTGCGGTCGGATCATGCTAATTTAGCACTAAGTCAAACGGGACAACACAAAGGACAGGAAGTTCAGCGATGACTACCGCAACGGCACCCCCCACAGTAGATTCACCCTCGATGTCGGACCCCCGCGATGGAGATCGGCGCATCGTCGATGCGATTGCGACCCGTGATCAGTCGGCCCTCAAGGAGGCCTACGACGCATACGGGGCGTTTGTCAATGGCGTCGCCATCGGGATCCTGAAGGATCGGGACCTCGCAGCGGACATCACCCAAGAGGTGTTCGTCCGACTCTGGGAACGCTTCGAGCGCTACGACGCCGACCGCGGCTCGCTCAAGGCGTTCCTCCAGATGGATGCCCACGGTCGCAGCATCGACCTGTTGCGCTCCCGGCGTGCATCGGCCGCCAGGGAACTGGCGGACCACCACAAGCAGGCATCCACGCCCATCGCCGGTACCGAAGAATTGGCGATGGAATCTGTAACCGCCAGCACCGTGCGATCAGCTCTCATGACCCTGCCAGACGAACAACGCACTCCGATAGCCATGGCCTTCTTCGATGGCTATTCCTACCGGGACGTTGCCGAGATTCTCGGTGTACCGGAAGGTACGATCAAGAGTCGCATTCGCACCGGCATGCGTCGTCTGCAGATGGCGCTCGGAGCTGAAAGCCTCTGACAAGGACACCTGACCATGAACAACGACACGCCGCCCTCGGATTCCGAAGGCGCAGGGTCGACACGAGATGCGGAACGCCGTGACTACGTGCCCGGCGCCGTTCGCGACGACGACACCGTCCCCGGAGGATCCGAGGACGTCGCCCGCCTCCTCGTCGAGAGCTTCCCGCCAGAACCCCCCGAACCCGTCGTTTGGGACAGGATCGCTGCCTCGATAGCCTCATACGAAGCATCCTCTTCCACCCACGATGCGTCGGCTCACCCCGGAGCTTCTGATGACTTCTCGCCCGCGCCCCAAGCCGCAGTCGTCACGATGGAACCTCGATCGCGCGCGTGGCCTGCCCTTTTCGCCATTGCAGCCGTCTTCCTGGCTGTGATCGGATCCGTCGCGATCGTGAACGCCACCTCCAACTCGGGATCGATGGATGTTGCGGTCTATGAACTCGCGGATCCCACAACGGGTGCCGTCACCGCAACGGTGTCAACCGATGCCGACGGCAATGCCGTCGTGGCTTCGGTCGGCCTCGCCCAGCTGTCCGACGCTGAGACCTACCAGCTGTGGTCGGTCATAGGCGACGAGATCGTCTCCGTCGGTCTCCTCGGCGCCAACCCCGACGAGGTCGCATTGCGCATCGAAGGGGAGCCCGCCGTCCTGGCGCTGACCGTCGAGGTCGCTGGCGGAGTGGCCGTATCCGAAGCGACGCCCGTGGCCGTGTGGCAGGCCTCCAGCTGATCGGCTCGACGCGGTCGTTGACTCCCTCCCCGGCGCGGATGCGACCGGTCAGTCCTTCCCTACAGTGGTGGGACGCGACGAAGGAGACGCACCGTTGTCGATGAGTGACGCACTGACCGAGGCCTTCAACGACCAGATCACGCTGGAATTCGCCTCTTCACACGCCTACCTCCAGCTGGCTGCCTACTTCTCAGAGCAGAGCCTGAGCGGATTCGAATCCTGGATGCGTGCCCAGGCAGATGAGGAACGCATGCACGCCATGAAGTTCTTCGACTTCGTCCTCGACCGGGGCAACGACGTGAGACTCGGCGCGATCGGGGCACCAGAAACCCTCCCGGCGAGCCCCCTCGAGGCCTTCGAGATCGCCCTCGGCCACGAACAACGCGTCACGGCGAGCATCGAGGGCCTGATGAGCCTCGCCCAGGAAGAGTCGGATGCGGCGTCGTACTCCATCCTCCAGTGGTTCCTCACGGAGCAGATCGAAGAGGAGGCCTCGGTGGGGGAGATCGTCGACCAGCTCGGTTTCGCCGACGGCAATCCGGCAGCCATCCTCATGCTCGATCGTGAGTACGCGGGCCGGCCCCCAGCAGCGGGCTGATCCGTTCAGCCCCGGAGCGCTTCGAACAGCGGAAGGGACTGGCCGCTCACGTAGCGGATCAAGGCGCCCCCGCCGGTGCTCACGAAGGTGATGTCGTCGAGGTCCACGAAGGCGCTCGCGCTCGCGACGGTATCGCCGCCTCCGATCGCTGTCATCGCATCCGAGGCGGCGACCGCAGCCCACAGCCGCCGTGTGCCGACGTCGGCGCCTGGATGCTCGTAGGCGCCAGCCGGACCGTTGACGAAGATCGTTCCGGCGGATGCGATCTCGGCCTCGTACGAGGCGATCGTCGACGCACCGAGGTCGACGATGAGCTGGTCCACGGGTAGATCGGCGACTGGCAACTCGCGCCGCGACCCCTCGACGACCACGGCGACATCGACGGGCACCGAGATCCGGTGGCGATGCTCCGCCAGCAGGGCGCTTGCCTCGTCGACGTATCGGGTGAGGTCACGTTCGGCGATGAAGGCCTCCGTCGGTTCCCCCATGTCGACGCCGTCGGCCATCAGGAAGAGCTCCCCGAGGACGCCTGCCGTGAGCACCCGGTCGGCGAGACCGTCGCCCAGGACACGACCCATCATCGAGAAGCCGTCGGACACCTTGAGCCCTCCCAGGACGAACACTGCCGGCCGTGCGGGCGCATCGAGGAGGGCGTTGAGGCCCTCCACCTCCGCTGCGAGGAGAAGGCCGGCTGCCGATGGGAGCAGCCGCGGGAAGGCGATCATCGAGGGCGCCGCCCGGTGCGCCGTGGCGAAGGCGTCGTTGACGTACAGATCGAACAAGGGTGCGAGGTGCCGCACCAGATACGTCTCGGCCATGGCCTCCGGATCGAGCTTCACGTCGCGTTCGAACGTTGTGAGCTCCTCCCCGTAGATGCGGATGTTGTCGAGCAGCAGGATCTCGCCGTCCTCGAGGGAGGCAATGCGACGTCGCGCCTCGGGTCCTGCAACATCGTCGATCCACTGCACCTGTCGTCCGAGCTTGTTGGAGAGCAGTGTTGCGTGCTCCTCGGTCGACACCAGGTTGTGGTAGTCGAGGGCATCGCCCTGGTGCGCCATGATCACGAGCCGCGCCCCACGATCCGCGAGGTCGCGGATCGTGGGCAGGCTCTTCGTGATCCGGGCGTCGTTGACGATCCTGCGTGTCTCGGGGTCGATCGGGGCGTTGATGTCGACGCGCAGCAGAACCCGCTTGCCTGCGACCTCGACGTCCGCGCTCGACGGGATGCGCAGCGGTCCCTCCACGGGCTAGATGCCCAGGTAGCGGTCAGTCGCAGCGACGGCCTCGGCGCCGGTCGCCTGCATCTCCATCGCCGCACGGACCGCGTCGATCGTTTCGGGGATCGTCACCGACTCCTGGGGGATGTTGATGGCGAAGATGACATCGTTACCGGATTTCCCGACCATCTCCTCCCACAAGCCGATCTCGAACATGTCGGCACGTGGATACTCCATGTAGCGAGCCCACTGGAACAGGGAGGCATTCGAGTCGAACCCGTCAGCGATACGCACCACCTTGATGCGCGGATACGCTCGGAAGGCCTCGATCGCCTCCTCGACCGACACGTCACGCTCCGGCGTCACCGACAACGTGATGATGTGGCCGTGCGTGACCGGGGTGTGGATGAGCATGCCCGTCGCCTCGATCTCGGGCATGATGCTCATGAGGTCCACCGCCTGATGATTCGGGACCGCGTCGACCTGGAGCACGTTGGTGAGACCGCGGTGCGTGTCGCCGGGATCGGCGACCCGACGCACGATGGTGATGAAGGTCTTCGAGATCGGCGACACCTTGTGGATGGCGTCCACGGCACGGATGAGGCCGGTCGTGTTGCACGAGGTCAGTTTCAGGTAGTCGACGCCCAAGCCGGCCTCGTAGTTGACCGTCCCGTGGAAGAAGACGTCGGCGACCTCGGCGGACTCGCCTCCCTGGAACACGGCCTTGACGCCGGCCGCCAGGTATTGCTCCTTGTTCTTGGCCCCGATGCCCCCCGGAGCGGAGTCGAGCATGATGTCGACCTCGCCGAGGAGGTCGTCGAACGATCCCGTCACGGGGATGCCTGCCTCCTCCAGGGTCTCCTTCGCTCCGGGGATCGCGGCGAAGAGAGGGAACGGCATGCCCCGTGCCTTCAGGGCCTGGACCGGGAGCGTGGGGGCGACATCGGCCACGCCGACGAGCTCCATGTCCTCCTGCCGGGCGATCCCGGCGGCGAGGCGGTTGCCGATGACTCCATAGCCTGCGACGCCGACCTTGACCGTGCTCATGGTGCTCCTCTCGATCCGTCCGCGTGCCGTGCTCGGCTCGCGCTGACTTCCCCATTCTGGTCGGATGTCGCGGCTGTCGGAACGTGCGGTCGTCGGGCCGGTGCCTGTCCTGTTCCCATACACATCGCCATGGGCGGCATCCAGGTACCAAGGTCGTGAGGGCGCTCCGCTCCGTTCGGGGGTGAGGATGCATCCGATACCACGCGGAATCAGGCGCACGGCAGTCGATGTTGCCACAATGGCAGCGACGAAGGAGCCACCATGACCGATCCCATCAGCACCGGCCTGCTCGTTCTACGCATCGGCCTCGGCATCGTATTCCTCGCCCACGGCGTCAAGCACCTCCTCGGACGGGAGAAGACGACGGCATGGTTCCGGACACTCGGATTCCGGGCGCCGGGATTCCAATGGTTCGCATCGACCGCCACCGAGATCGGTGCCGGGCTGCTCCTGATCGTCGGCATGGGAACAGGGCTTGCCGCTGCTGGCGTCATCGGCATCATGTTCGTCGCCTTCTGGACGGTGCACCGCGTCGCAGGCTTCTTCATCACTGCCTTCATGCGTGACGGGATCGACGTCGAGGGCTACGAGTACGTCGCGATGTTGTCCGTTGCGGCCATCGCCCTCGCCGTTGCTGGTCCCGGTGACTTCTCGGTGGACGCAGCGGTGACGATCGGCGAGTCCACCATCGCCGAACTCCTCGACGGTTGGGCCGGCTTCGGCCTCGTCCTCATGGGCCTCGCCGGGGGTCTCGCCCTGCTCGCTGTCTTCTGGCGGCCGCAGTCCACCGACACCTGAGAACGGTGGAGCGTCCGACGCCGCGCACTGGGCGACATCACACGTCGGTTGGCCGACCGTCCGCTGGCGTCCAGATAGGTCCGTCGACCGGCGGTTCGATCGTCCGGATCGGCCGCGCCGGCACACCCCCGGCGACCGTGTAGTCCGGTATGTCCTTCGTCACCACGCTGTTTGCGCCAACGATGCAGCGATACCCCACGCTCACACCCGCGACGAGCACGGAGTTGTACCCGATCACCGAGTTGTCGTCGATCGACACGGGATGCCCGGACCGGCCCGCATAGGCGATAGGTAGCGAGAAATCGTCCCAGGGATGTGAATGGGTCTCGATCGTCACCCCGGCAGCCACCATCACGAACGATCCGATGTCGATGGCCTCGCGGTCGTCGAGCATCGCGTAGCGATTGACGAGAGAGTGATCGCCGATGGAGATGTTCGAGCCCTTCGAGAACAGCACGTTGTGGTGGAAGATCACTCCCTCTCCGCAATGACGGAAGATCTTCTGTGCGAGCAGGCGTCGGATGGGTATCGCCAGCGACTGCACCATCGACACGGGGTGTCGGTCGAACATCCGCCAGAACATGGTGAGATGGAGCTCTGGATCGACCTCGGGCTCCGGGGCCCTGCCCTTGAACGGGTCCTTCGGCATCGGCACGACACCGCTGTCCATGACGGATCCCCCGAGGAGGTCGGCAGCAGTCAGGAACGCTTCGGCACGACCCGGTAGGCCCCCGGTGTCGAGGATCTCGGCGAAGTCCTCCACGAGACGGTCGATCCTCTGGCTGACCTGCTGTGTTTCATCGCGTGCGTTGTTCGTCACGGCGCCACTCCGTCGACGTGCGAGCGCGAGGCATGGTGGATGATCGTCCGCGCATATCCGCTCACCACCTCGATTCTTCCGCCCAGCCGTCCGTGCCGGACCCCCATCTTGGAGGTGGCGCCCGTGTAGATGCGCCTGATCGGCGCCTCGACAACGGCGAGCCCGGCGGTGGTGGCTGCGAACAACAGCTCCAGTTCGCTCTCGTAGCGATCGCCCTCGAAGGTTGCGACCGCCTCGGCGCTGGGGGCGAGGACGCGGTACCCGGAGAAGGGATCGGTGACAGTGATGCCAAGGGCACGCCGGAGAACGCCACACGTGAGGCATCGAACGGCGTAGCGATTCCACGGCGTACAGCCGCGCCCGGCGGCACCGAGATAGCGGGACCCCACGATCATGTCGGCCGATCCGTCGAGGACGGGCGCCGACAGGTCGGCGATGCGGTCCGGATCGTGTTGTCCATCCGCGTCCATCAGGACGAGGGCGGCATGCGACTCGTCGCGGACCTCGGCGAATCCTCGGCGCAACGCTGCGCCCTTCCCGCGATTGTTGGGGAGCTCCACCACATCGCACAGGTGGCGCCTGGCCACAGCGACGGTGTCGTCGGTCGATCCATCGCTCACCACGAGGGTGCGGATCGCGTGACCGGCGACGGAATCGGGGATCCGAGGGAGGACGTCGTCGAGGCTCTCAGCCTCGTTGTACGCCGGTATCAGCACCCTGATCATGGGCCGACGCTATCGGAATCGAACCGAGATTGCCGAGATGGACGATCAGGCGGTGGGAAAGCACGCCGTTGGCCGGCGGCGATCGCACGACTGCCATACTCGGTCGCAATGTCGGGTCCCATCCACATCACCGATCGGGAGCGTCGTCAGGCGCTCGTGTGGAACCACCGATTGCGCACCGATCGCCGGACCGATGACGTCGTCGCCATCGTCGAGGATCTCGTCGGACTGCATTCATCGGACCCGGCCACGGTGTACCTGTCGATCATGGGGCGCATGCCCAACCCATCACCGGAACCCATCGATGCCGCCCTGTACGACGATCGGTTGCTCCTGCGCCACCACGCCATGCGCAGGACCCTCTGGGTGTTCACTCGAGCCACCGCCGACATCGCCCACAACTCGACGACCCGCAAGCTGGGGCACTCCGTGGAGAGAGGATTGGCGAAGCTGATCGAGGAGAACGGTGTTGCGACCGATGGCCTGGCATGGATCGATGCAGCGAAGCGAGATCTCGCCGCCGCGATCGATGAGCGCGGCCCGATCCTCGCCCGGGACCTCGGTGCTACAGCCCCTGCATGGGTGGTTCCGTTGTCCGCGGGCCCCGCGACCATCCCAGCGCACACGCGAGTGCTTCTGGCGATGGGCTTCGACGGGACGATCGTGAGGACGCGACCCGTCGGCTCCTGGATCAGCAGCCAGTACGCGTGGGCTTCGATGGACACCTGGTTGCCCGGCGCGTTCACCGACCAACCCGTCGAGATCGCCGCATCGAATCTCTTGTCGCTATACGTGCGCTCCTTCGGTCCGGTCACCCAAGACGACATCGTGTGGTGGACGGGTTGGACCAAGACCCAGACAGGCGCAGCCATGGAGGCTGCCGGCGTTCGAGAGGTGCGACACGACGACGGATCTACCGGCTACATCCTCGGCGGCGACGTGGGGCCGGAGGAGGGTCCACCGGGATCGGTAGCGTTCCTCCCATCGCTCGATCCGACGACGATGGGGTGGAAGCAACGGTCCTGGTACCTCGCTCCCGATCACGTCCCGATGCTCTTCGACCGCAACGGCAACGCGGGACCCACGATCTGGTTCGACGGTCGCGTCGTGGGAGGATGGGCCCAACGCCCCGATGGTGAGATCGCCTTCGAGGTGCTCACCGAGGTCGGTGGCCACGAGAGGAACCTGATCGAAGCAGAGGCCGCTCGAACCGCGGCGATGTACGGCGAGATCCGCCACCGCTGCCGTTTCCCGACGCCGATGGTGGCTCAGCTCCTGGCATGATCGCCGCCGGGTAGTGTCGGTGGGGGAGTGCAAGGAGCGTGATGGACCGCGTACGACCATTCCGGGATCGACACCGAGCCGGAGACGCCCTCGGCCGGGTCCTCCTCGATACCGGCTGGAACGGACCCGATCCGCTGGTGCTCGCCCTTCCACGCGGCGGCGTACCGGTAGCCGTCGGTGTCGCCAGAGCTCTCGATGCTCCCTTCGATGTCTTCGTCGTTCGCAAGCTCGGCGTTCCGGGGCATGCCGAGCTCGCGATGGGCGCCATTGCATCGGGCGGCATTCGATACCTCGACGGTGCCACCATCGAGGCCCTCGGCATCGCTCCGGAAGCGATCGCAGACGTGGAGGACCGTGAACGTCGCGAGCTCGCTCGGCGCGAGCAGCGCTATCGCGGTGACCGGCCGTACCCGTCTATCGCCGGATCCGACGTGGTGATCGTCGACGACGGGATCGCTACCGGGGCCTCGATGCAGGTGGCCGTCGACGCCATCCGATCACACGGGCCGAGCAGCGTCACCATTGCCGTGCCGGTCGCACCAGCGGGCGCCGATGAGCTGTTCGGCGACAGGATCGACGCCTTCGTCACGTGTGCGACCCCCGAACCATTCCTCGCCGTGGGGTACTGGTACGAGGACTTCGGTCAGACATCCGACGACGAGGTGATCGCCGCACTCCACATGCCCTGACCGGTCGGCGCCGGGCTCAACGTTGCCAGGGCGGTGCGGTCTCGGTGTCCACGCCGTATCGGTCGATCGCCTCACCGACGACGGAGGCGTCAACGACACCATCATCGGCGAGGGCACTGAGCACGGCGATGACGACGTGGGGAGTATCGACCTCGAAGAAGGAGCGCAGGGCCTCGCGTGTGTCGCTGCGACCGTAGCCATCGGTCCCGAGCGAGACGAAGGTCCGCGGGACGAAGGGTGCGATCTGGTCCGAGACGCTGCGCATGTAGTCCGTCACCGCGACAATGGGTCCGGCGGAGTCCGAGAGCCGCTCGGCGACCAACGGCGTTCGCTGTTCCGACGTCGGGTGCAGCCGGTTCCAGCGCTGTGTGGCGAGCGCTTCCTCCCGGAGCCGTTTGTAGGACGTGACCGACCACAGCTCTGCCCCGACGCCGAAGTGTTCGGCCAGTTCGACCTGTGCCTCTCGTGCTGCCTTGTGGGCGGGACCCGAGAACAGGATCGTCGCCGACACGTCGGGCCTATCGGGGGCCGCAGCGAAGCGGTATAGCCCCTCCACGATGCCCGCGTCCGCTCCAGCTGGCTTCGGGGGCTGGACATAGGGTTCGTTGTAGAGGGTGAGGTAGTAGAACACGTCTTCGTTGGCGCCATACATGCGATGGAGGCCGTCCTCGATGATCGTGCTCATCTCGTAGGCGAACGCGGGGTCATAGGCCTCACATGACGGCACGACCGACGCCAACAGGTGGCTGTGGCCATCCTGGTGCTGGAGACCCTCGCCGGACAACGTGGTCCTACCTGCAGTCGCTCCGAGCAGGAAGCCGCGTGCCCGAGCATCGGACGCCCCCCACAACTGGTCCCCGACCCGTTGGAACCCGAACATCGAATAGAAGGTGTAGAACGGCACCATCGGCACACCACGGGTCGCATACGACGTGGCCGCTGCGATCCAGCTCGCCGTCGACCCGGCCTCCGTGATGCCCTGCTCGAGGATCTGGCCGTCCGTCGACTCCCGATACGACAGGATGAGGTTGTGGTCGACGGGTTCGTACAGCTGGCCCTGGGATGCATAGATCCCGATCTCCTTGAACAGCGCATCCATGCCGAACGTGCGTCCCTCGTCGGGAATGATCGGCACGACACGGTTCCCCATCGATGGGTCACGGAGCAACCCTCGCAACAACCGTGTGAACGCTCCGGTCGTCGACACCTCGTTCGTGCCCGAACCGGCATCGAACTCCGCAAACGGCGCGTGGTCGGGCAGTGTGAGTGGTTCGCGTTCGGCCAGCACCCTCGTGGGGATCAACCCGTTGAGTGCATTGCGGCGATCCATCAGGTAGGCGAACTCGGGGGAGTCCTCCTCGAAGCGGAGGTAGGGGGGCTCACCGGACGCGAGCGCCTCTTCGGGGATCTCATCCTCGAGGTCGAGGCGATCACGCAGCTGCTTGAGCTGTTCAGCGGTGAGCTTCTTGATCTGGTGGGTGGCGTTCTTGCCGGCGACGTCTGGACCGAGCGTCCAGCCCTTGATGGTCTTGGCGAGGATGACCGTCGGCGCCCCCTTCAGCTCCGTCGCGGACTTGTAGGCCGCATAGATCTTGCGGTGGTCGAGACCTCCGCGACGCAGCGCCCAGATGTCGTCGTCGGTCATGTCCTCGACGAGGCCCCGCAGGCGCGGGTCCGGTCCGAAGAAGTGCTCCCGGATAAACGCCCCGGACTCGGCGCGGTATCGCTGGTACTCGCCATCGACGACGGCGTTCATCTTGTTGACGAGGGTGCCGTCGACATCGCGGGCGAGGATGGGATCCCAGTCGCTACCCCAGATGACCTTGATGACGTTCCAACCAGCGCCGCGGAACATCGCCTCGAGTTCCTGGATGATCTTGCCGTTGCCACGCACGGGGCCGTCGAGGCGTTGCAGGTTGCAGTTGACGACCCACGTCAGGTTGTCGAGTTTCTCCCGTCCAGCAAGCGAGATCGAGCCGAGTGTCTCTGGCTCGTCGGTCTCGCCGTCACCGAGGAACGACCAGATCCGCGATTCGCTGGTGTCCTCGATGCCACGGTTGTGGAGGTACTTGAGGAACTGTGCGTGGTAGATCGAGTTGATCGGACCCAGGCCCATCGACACCGTCGGGAACTCCCAGAATTCCGGCATGAGCCTCGGATGCGGGTAGCTCGACAGGCCGGGCTCACCGATCTCCCGGCGGAAGCGGTCGAGGGCATCATCGTCGAGCCGCCCTTCGAGGAACGCGCGGGCGTATACGCCGGGCGTCGCGTGGCCCTGGAAGTAGACGTGGTCGCCGGGGGTGCCGTCGGCCTTGCCCCGGAAGAAGTGGTTGAACCCGATCTCGTACAGGGTTGCTGATGAAGCGAACGTCGAGAGGTGGCCACCGATACCGTCCGCCGCCTTGTTCGCCCGGATGACCATGGCCGCTGCGTTCCAGCGGATGAACCGACGGATGCGCTTCTCGAGGTACGCATCACCCGGATACGGCGACTCGGCCTCGGGCGGAATCGTGTTGATGTACGGCGTCGACACCGACGCCGGCACCCCGATGCTGCGCTCCCTGGCATGCTCGACGAGCTTCGCCATCAGGTACCGGGCGCGAGTCTCGCCATCGGTCTCGATGATGTCGCTCAGGGCGTCCAACCACTCCTGCGTCTCGGTGGGATCCTGATCACTGAGCTGATGGGTGAAGCCGTCGATGTAGATGGGCCGATCCGTCACTGTGTGCCTTTCCAGTGCGCGCGGATACGGAGCGTACCAATCCGGGGTCCGTGTTCCTGCGGAGGCGCCGACCGTACACTCGCCCGATGTTCGAACCTTCGAGAATCGAGTTGCTCGCCGGCGAGGCGCTCGAGATCACATGGGACGACGGGCGGGTGGACACCCTCGCGGCGACGACGTTGCGTGACGCATGCGCATGTGCTGGATGCCGTAGCGTCCCGATGCCGCCCGGCCCGGCCGATCCAACCACCTGTCGGATACTGTCCATCGGACTCGTCGGTGCCTACGCCGTCAACATGGTCTTCGCCCCGGACGGACACGGCACAGGTATCTACCCCTTCACCGTGCTGCGGAGCCTCGGCGACGCCTGATCGGTTGCCACGGACGATGCGTCAGTGGCCTCGCCGTGTACCGCCGTACTTCATCCGGGTGTCAGACATCGCTGCGGGCCGCGCCTCGTCGTCGTTGACACCGGCCGCGACGAGCTCACCGATGAAGAACGTGTGCGTGCCGCAATCGACGGACTGGCGGACCCGGCATTCCATCCATGCAACGGCGTCGTCGAAGATCGGCACGCCGGTGGAACCCTCCGAAATCGGATAGCCGTTGAGGGCCATCCCCTCCTTCACCGCCGGCTTCGAGAACTTGACGAAGGGGCGGGTGTTGGTCGAGTCCCACAGGTTCACCGAGAACGACCCACCATCGGCGATGAGTCGGTGGGTCACGGCCACGGTGTCGACGCCGATGCCGATCAGTACCGGGTCCTGGGCGACCTGGGTCACCCACGATGTCGTCATCCCGTTCCACTCGTCGCCCGAACGTGAGCCCACGAGCACGAGGGCGTTCGGGATCTTCCAGGTGACCTTGTTGATCAGTTCGTCTTCGAGCACACCGACCTCCTCATCCGCGTCAACGGTAGGTCGTGTCGAGCGCCCCGATCACGGAGCGAAGATGCAGAGCCGGGTGTCGATGTCGATCTCACCGGTTTCCTCGAGGTCGCACGAGGCCTGGAGCCGTTCCACTGCTGCCCTGGTGCCCTGGCCGAAGTCCCCGTCGATCGGTCCGGTGTAGAACTCGAGCTCGGCGAGCTCCTCCTGGAGGTTCTCCACGTAGGGAGCGTCCTGTTGGAGGCGGGGAACCATGGCGGCATCGGTCACGGGTCCGAACTCGCCGTCGGCCTCGATGCCGGCATCGTCCTGGAACGAGGCGATCGCGGCTCGGGTCTCCTCGCCGGCGATGCCGTCGATCACGCCCTCGAAATAGCCGAGTGCGGTGAGATCGGCCTGGACCACGTAGGTGGTGTCGGTGGCTCCGGGGCCGGGCACCGTGGTCGTCGTTGTCGTCGCGATCGTGGTCGATGTGGTCGAAGTCGTGGCAGCGGTGGTCGTCGTCGTCGTCGCTGTCGACGACGTGGTGGTCTCTTCGGCATTCCCGCCGCAACCTGCGAACACGATCGCCCCGATCGCCATGGCGATCGCCGTCGCTCTGATTCCCTGACTCCTACCCATTGGTCACCCCGTCGTCCCAGACGCCAACCTTGTGCACACCCTACCAATCGACCCGTCGCCTGTGCCACGCGGTGGGTCCGGTATCATCTGGCACACCCGAGATGCGTGTGCGATGACCCCAACCGTTTCACACATACCCGTCGACTCGTTCAGCTGTGCCGGATGTGAATGCGGCTCATGTGCGAGCGATGCTGCCGCAGCGATCGCCTCGATGGACGGCGTCGTGCACGTGCGCGTCGATCGCCGGACCCGCAGCTTCGTCATCCGCCACGACCCGACCATCGACGCCGCGTCCCTCCACGAGCGCATCGAGGCAGCCAAGATCCGCGTCATCTGACGCTCGAACGCCGAACCCAGGGTTCCAGTGTTCGAATCCGGTCACTGGAACCCTGGGTTCGCTGCATCAGTCGTCGATGGAGAAGTGGACCTCGAGGTTGACCGCCACTTCCTGCTGGCCGGGTGTGATCGGGGTGATGACGTCGAGTCCTGCCGCTTCGGACACGGCGAGGTCGTCGTAGGCGATCGGTGGCCGACTCGAGCTGAACGACTCGCTGATCGTCACCGGCGTGCCCAGCGTGACACCGCCGAGTTCGGCGAGCTGGTCCGCCTTCACCTTTGCGTCATCCCATGCCGCCTGGCGTGCGGCAGCGAGGAGTTCCTCATTGTCCTCGATCGAGAACGAAACCCCCGAGACCGTCACATCGTCGCCGGCTGCCGCAGCGACGGCGTCGATCGTCGTCCCGGCCGAGGCGATGTCGCGGATCTTCGCCGTCACCGTGTTCGTCACCTCGTACCCGAGAAGGACCTGACGGTCGTTTCGCCAGTCGTACTGCGGGTAGATCGCGTAGTTCGTCGTCTGGATGTCCTCGGTTGCCACACCGCTGCCCTCGAGGGCCGCGATGACGGCATCCGCGCTCACCGCGGCGCGATCGACGGCGGCCGAAACCGAGTCCTCCACGACCCGGACACCGAACGACATCGTCAACGTGTCTGGTGTTCCCGTGACCTTCCCAACGCCCGATACGACGATGCCCGAGGGTTGACCGTCGGTGGGCAGTGGTTGGTTCTCGACGGTGACCGACGGCGTGCATGCAGCCGCCACGAGTGCCAGGCCAGCGATGCTGGCTACGAGCATTCCTCTCCTCATGGGGAGCCTCCTCTGTTGTGATTGGGACGTTCATCGATGGGTACGTGGTTCCCGGTTCCTCGCCAGCCGACGATCGTTCAGGTGTGACGGCTCCGTGCCGATACGCGACGTATGCGATTGCGACACCCACTCCTGTTCGTCGTTGCCCTCGTCATGGTCGTTGCCGTGCCGGCTGTCGCCTCGGCGGCTGAGCTCGGTGAGGACGTGAGCTACGACCTCACCTTCCCCGTCGATGGCGACCACCACTTCTCAGACACCTTCTGGGCCGGCCGATCCCACGGGTTCCACACCGGCCAGGACATCATGGCCGACAAGATGACACCGGTCGTCGCCGCTGCGGCCGGTGTCGTTCGCCTCGTCAATTGGACGGCGCAATCGCACATGAACCGGGACCGATGCTGTTCACTCGTGATCCGCCACGACGACGGCTGGGAGAGCTGGTACATCCACCTCGACAACGACACGACCGGAACCGACGATGGCAAGGGTTGGGGCATCAAGCGGGCGATCACGCCGGGCGTCCGTGTCGTCGCGGGACAGCACATCGCCTGGGTCGGCGACAGCGGCAATGCCGAGGGCACGGCCCCGCACCTGCATTTCGAGCTACGTGATCCCTCGGGAACGCTGGTCAACCCGTATTCGTCCCTCGTGACCGCTGGCGGGAACGATGTGAAGGGATCGCCGAGGGACCCGTTGATCGGCGGCGCCCGCGTGCTCATGATCGGTACCCACGGTGCGGACGTGCGCGCTCTCCAGCAGTCCCTCTCGGATCTCGGCCATGAGGTCGGGGCGATCGATGGACGGTTCGGTCCTGCCACCGACCGCGCCGTGCGCAGCTTCCAGGCAACGACCGGTCTCATCGCCGACGGCCTGGTCGGGCGGGGAACGAAGGCCGCCATCGCAGGGTCCCAACACACCGATGCGTCATCGGGGATCCTGTCGCTGGGATCGCGTGGCAACGAGGTTCGAAGCCTCCAGAGCGTGCTCAACGATCGAGGATTCACGGCCGGGTCCGCTGATGGGATCTTCGGCCCTCGGACACTCGGCGCCGTCATCGCCTTCCAGCGGCACGCAAAACTCTGGGTCGACGGCCTCGTGGGTCCGAACACGAAGTCATCCCTCGGCATGCTCTGATCGCCGCGGCGATCCATGCGGCTCGCTGCCACCCACCATCGCCTCGATTTCCCCGCGAGGCCGAGGCGTATCTCCAGCGGCCGCGTAGCCTCTGTCCGAGGGGAGCACGATGGGTGACAGCACATCGACGACAGATGGTCGCAGCGGCCTCATCGCCGCGTTCCTCGGCGCCGTGGTGCCGGGACTCGGCCACGGATACATCGGCCACCGCCGTCGAGCGCTCATCATGTTCGTCCCGATCCTGGTCCTGGCGATAGCGGCCGTCGTCGTGCTCCAGATGTCGACGATCGACATCCTGTCCCTCGTGGTCCGTCCCAGCGTCCTCATGGCGATCCTCGCCTTCAACATCGGCCTGCTCGTGTGGCGCGTCGTTGCGGTGGCGGACCCGTACCGCCTCTCGTCGGGTGGACATGGACTCGGACGGCTCGTCCTGGTGGTCGCGCTCGCCATCCTGGTCGCGCTCCCGCACGTCCTCGTCGCCCGCTACACCCTCGACGCCGCCCAGCTGCTCGACGACGTGTTCGTCACCGATGACCAACCACCGTTCGTTGCGATCGCTGATGAGCCACCGACTCGGTCGGCGCCATTCGCCCCCGGGGACACCGCCTTCGTGGAGGTTGCAGACCCGGCCACGACCCCAGCTCCGGTCATCCCCGAGCCAACCGAGCGGTCGATGCGCAACCTCGTGTTCCGTGCCGGCGTCGGCGACCCCGACGCCGTCGCCCATGCGACCGAGTATCGACAACGCCGCGACCTGTCCCTCGGCACCCTGGTGGGCAGCGACGCCGAGGGCGTGGATCGCATCACGATCCTCCTCGCCGGCGGTGACGGGGGCCCGGGCCGTGGAGGGTCGCGCACCGACGTGATCATGGTCGCGACCTTCGACACCACCACCGGCAAGGCCGCCGTCTTCGGCGTCCCCCGCAACATGACCCACGTCCCGCTACCGGAGGCCTGGTCCACCGCCTTCGTCGACCTCGAGAAGCAACTCGTTCCGTATGAGGAGCGGCGCACGTGGACGGATGAGAACGGTGATGGTGAACCCGACCAATTCGAGCCATGCCACTGCTTCCCCGACCAGATCAACGCCATCTACCCGTTCACCCGCTCGTGGGTGGACACCTATCCCGATGAGGTGGACCCCGGACTCGCCGCCCTGCGCGACACCCTCGAGATCGTGCTGGGCATCGAGATCGATTACTACGCCATGGTCAACATGAGCGGATTCGTCAGGGTCGTCGATGCCCTGGGAGGCATTCGGGTCTACGTGACGAGCTCCGTCGAGACCGAGGTGTCGCCGGCGCGTGAAGGCGAGGACTGGATCACGATCAGCCTGTCCCCGGGGTGGCGTCGGCTCAACGGCCACGAGGCGCTCGCCTATGTGCGGGAACGCAAATCGTCCTCCGACTACACGAGGATGAAGCGGCAGCGGTGCCTGCTCAAGGCAGTCGCTTCGCAGGCGGATCCCGCGACGATCCTCACCCGGTTCACCGGGATCTCACGTGCGGTGGGATCCGCCGTCAAGACCGACATCGAACTCGACTACCTGCCGACATTGCTCAGCCACGCATCGGCGCTCGACTTCGACGACGTGGCGACGGTCGGGTTCGTGCCGCCCTACTACACCCCGATCCTCGACCACCGCGGCAAGCCGACACCCGACACTGCCCGCATCCAGGCGATGGTTCGGTGGGCACTGAGCGCTGACTCCGCGACGGAGTTCGAGGCGGGGGATGCCTCCGAGTGCAGGATCTGACCGGCGGCGGGATCACTACCGGCACGAGGGGCTAGCGTTGGCTCGTCAGCCGGAGGGGGCACAGATGGCAACCGGCGTTGCTGGTGATGCCGCTCACAAGCGACCGTGGCTCGGTGCGGTTCTCAGCGCAGTGATTCCCGGCGCAGGTCAGGCCTATGCGGGTCGGTGGCTGCGCGCCCTGCTCTGGTTCGCCCCTGCGATCGCATCCGGACTTGCTCTCGTTCCTCTCGCATCGGTGCGAACCTCGGACCTCGTCGGGGCGGCACTCGATCCGACGGTGCTATGGGCGATCTTCGGCGTGAACGTCCTCGCTGGCGTGTGGCGAATCGCAGCGGCGGTCGATGCGTACCTCGTCTGCCGGACGAATCCCGGCACCACGGTCGACGCCATCGGGATCACCGTGGGTGCGGCGATGCTGTTCCTCGCTGTTGCCGTGCCCCACGTCCTCATCGGCCGCTACACGTACGACACCGTCACCTTGGTGGAGTCCGTCTTCGTCGTCGGTGAACCGAGCGACGATGCCCCACCGCGAATCCCGATCGGTACGGATGCCGACATCGTCCCCGACCCCGTCGTAAGGACCTACGAGGCCGGTCCCGTCGATCCGCGATCGACACGCAACCTCATCTTCCGTGTCGGATTCGGCGATCCCGAGGCCGTCGAGTCGATGAGCGAGATCATCACCGCGGCAGCAGACGGACCGGGATCGGCGCCGTTCGAGGGCTTCGGGGAACGGGTCGGGACAGACCGCATCACCATCCTGTTCGCAGGTGGGGATGCAGGACCGGGGCGCGGGGGGCTGCGAACCGATTCGATGATGGTTGGCACGATCGACACCACGACCGGGAAGGCAGCCCTGTTCAGTTTCCCCCGCAACATGGCCCAGATCCCGCTCCCGAGTCGGTTCTCCGACGCCTTCGTCGATCTGCAGCGCCGCCTCGAGCCACCGGCTGCCCCGACCGAGACCACCACCACGACGGGAGCGGCTCCCGGTGAGGGTGAAGAAGGTGGAGACGGAGAAGGTACGGGGGAGCCACCCACGAGCGACGACGAGATCGCGCCGCCGGAGTTCGTGCCATGCGAGTGCTTCCCTGAACAGCTCAACGCGATCTACCCGTTCACACGCCGTTGGGACCGGACCTATCCGAACGAGCCCGATCCCGGCATGGCCGCCCTGCGCGACGTGCTCGCACATCTCATGGGAACCTCGATCGACTACTACGCCCTCATCGACATGGCTGCTTTCGTCGATCTCGTCGACGCCATCGGTGGCGTCGATGTGTTCGTCCTCGAACCGATGGAGTCCGAGGTCTCGCCTCCCCGTGAGGGGGAACCGTGGGCCTATGTCAAGGTGGAACCCGGGTGGAACCACCTCGATGGGCCCCAGGCGCTCGCCTATGCACGTGCGAGGAAGGGCTCATCGGACTACGCGAGGATGGCCAGGCAACGATGCATGGTGAAGGCGGTGGCCGCCAAGGCGGATCCGATCACGGTCCTCCGCTCGTTCCCGGCGATCGTCAAGGCGATCGACGGCGCCGTCGTGACGGACATCCCGCTGACCTTCGTCCCCGACCTGATCGAAGCCGCCGCCGGACTCGACTTCGACGACATCGAAACGGTCGGCCTCACCCACAGCTACTGGCAGGACGAACGCGACGCGAAGGGACACCCGATCCCGGACATCGACCGCATCCGCAGCAAGGTGTCGCGCGTACTCGCGGGCCAGAGCACCCCGGACTCGGAGGTCGAGGTGTCGTCCGAGTGCGACGTGTGATTCGTCGTCGCTGGTAGCTTCGCGCATCATGCGAACCACCGGTGCCACCTTCCTCGTCGTCGTCGCGGGCGGCATCGTCGGGACCACCGCTCGGTGGGCCACGGTCGAGGCCGCCGATCGCCTGGGCCTGTCGAACTGGTCGCACCTCCTGTTCGTGAACCTCGTCGGTGCATTCGTCCTCGGGTGGTACATCGGCCGTGCCAGGACCGCGGCGGCTCACCCCAACGCGATCGCGTTCGTCGCCGTCGGCGTGTTGGGCTCGTTCACCACCTTCAGCGGATTCGCTGTGGAATCGGTGGTCACCACCGATGGCCGGTCGCCGGCACTCGGGCTCGCCCTCGCCCTCGCATCGGTCGGGCTCGGCGTCCTCGTCGCCGCCATGGGTCGGGTGATCGCACGATGATCACGGTGATGCTGGTGGCCGTCGGCGGGGGACTCGGCGCAGGAGTCCGATGGCTCGCCACCGAACTGATTCCCTCGACGGACGGTTTCCCGACGGCCATCACGATCGTGAATGTCGTGGGATCACTCGCTCTGGGTGTCATCGTGGGAGCCGAGCTCGCCGCGTCCTCGTCGTTCGATGTCGGCCCCCTCACGGTCGGAATCCTCGCCGGCTTCACTACGTTCTCGACCTGGATGGTCGACATCGAGACGGCCGAATCGGGCCCGCGAGCGGTACTCGTCGCCGTCGTGCCGCTCGTCGTCGGCCTCGCAACAGCGGCGATCGGCCTCGCGATCGGCGCAGCCCTGACCTGAACCTGGTTCCTGAGCGGTTCGGTCAAGACACGCCGAGGTTCTTCCGATACGACTGTGATGTCTTCCGTCCTCCTTGCGCGCAACGAGCGATATCGGCTCATGGGGTTGATCCTCAGGATCCGTGCGGTCGCCTACGCCATCGTCGGCGTGTCCGCGTTCGTTGCCCTTGGTGATGACGGGGGCGTTCGGGCCATCACCGTCGTCGTGCTCGCTGGTGCTGCGATCGTGCCGTTCGCCATCCGTGCGACCGGGCGCTACTCGGGTGTCCGCATGTCGGCAGGCATCGATGCCATGCTGTCGTACTTCGTGTGGATCGCCGTCCCAGAGGCCGCGGCGATCACCCTCGTCCTCACGATCTGGACGGTTGGCGCAGTCGAGTTCTTCTCCAAGCGCTCGACGGCGAACCGCTACGCCGTGTTCGTCATAGCCCTGGAGCTCTCGAAGGTCGCGTTGGTGGTGCTGGCTCCTGACCGACTCAACCTGGGCGACGGTCCGCTCGTCCTGCTCATCGTCGGGAGGGCTGTCGTCATCGCGGCAGCGTTCGTCATCATGCGCGGCCTCGATCACTATCTGCATCGGCTCACCGCGGCCGCCGAGACGAGCGCCGACCGCTACCGGCGACTCATGGATTCCGCCCCGACGGCGTTCCTGGTCCTCACCGATGGCGAGGTTCGCTACGCGAACGCTGCGGCCGTCACGCTCCTGTCCGAGGACGGCACCCCGATCGAGGGTATGCGATACGAGCAGCTGCTCGGTGAGCGGGATCGATCCGCGTTCTGCGAGCAGGTGGATCGGGCCGAGCAACGCCTCGAGCCGTTCACGATGAGCGGTGTTCCCGTCCGATCGACGGCGGGTGTCGAGATCGACGTGGACGCCGCAGGTACGCCGATCGACTTCGCCCATGAGCTCGCCATCCAGATCGCCCTCCAGGACGTCTCGGCGCAACGGCGGGCAGAGGACGAGCTGGCGCGCACCAAGCTCAACTACCGATCGTTCTTCGAGCGTATCCCTGTCGCCCTGTACCGGTCGCGCCCGAGCGGTGAGATCATCCAGGCGAACCGGGCGCTCGTCGAACTCCTCGGTGCACGATCCGAATCGGACCTGATCGGGCGCAACGCACAGGACTTCTACATCGAGGGGACCGACCGCGATCAGCTCGGCGCGATGCTGGCGGTGCAGCGTGTCGTGGTCGGCTACGAGGCTCCGATGCGGACACTCGACGGCTCGCTGATATGGATCAGGGACACGACCCGGCTCATCGAGTCCGACATCGGTGAGATCTACGAGGGTGCACTCATCGACGTGACGGGACGGCGCGACATCGAGGACGAGCTGTGGGAACGGGCGGTCCAGCAGGAGGCTGCCGCCTCCATCGGACAGACGGCCCTCGAAGCGGAGGACATCAGCCTTGTCATGCGCTCCGTCGCCGAGACCGTGGCCAGGGTGCTGCGGACCGATGCTGCCGTCATCCTCGAACGGACGGCGGGCGGCTTCACCCTCGCAGGGCAGAGCGCAGGCGTCGACGTGGATCCATCAGGCGTCAGTGCGATCGCCGATCGCGCCCACATGACGTCGGCACCCGTGGTTCTGCGAAACCAGTCCGAGGTCCTCTTCGCCGCCCCGGATCTGGCGCGTGCTGGGTTCGCGTCGGTCATTGCGGTGATGATTCCCGGCTCGGACATCGCCTTCGGCACGCTCATCGCCCTCTCAGTGGGTGAGCGGGTGTTCACATCGGAGGACCTCAACTTCCTCCACTCCGTGGCCAACGTCCTCGCCGCAGCCGCCGATCGGGCAAGTGCTCGATCTCGCCTCGAAACGCTCCTGCAATCCAAGGACGCCTTCGTGGCCTCCGTGTCGCACGAACTGCGGACACCCCTCACCGTCGTCAACGGCATGGCCCTCGAGCTCGCCGAGCGGTGGATGGAGCTTTCGGAGGCAGACATGGCCGAGTTCACGGGCATGCTGGTCGAGCAGAGCCAGGACATGTCTGACCTCATCGAGGACCTCCTGATAGCTGCCCGGGCCAACGTCGGGAGCGTGACGGTCGTCAACGAACCGGTGGAGCTCGAACGTCACGTGCACAGCGTGATAGCGGGCTTCTCCGCCACTCCGGGCAAGACGGTACGTGCGAAGGTCCACGCGGGCATCGTCGACGCCGATCCGGTTCGTATCCGCCAGATCCTGCGCAACCTCGTCACGAACGCCGTTCGCTATGGCGGGCCGAACATCGACATCGTCATGTCATCGTCGCCGGGCACGCACGTCCTCGAGGTGATCGACGATGGCGAAGGTATTCCGGAAGCCGACCGCGAGCGTGTGTTCGCCCCCTATGAGCGGGCTCACAACGCCGAGGGTCAGCCAGGGTCCGTCGGTCTTGGGCTCACGGTCTCCCGAACGCTCGCTGATCTCATGGGGGGCTCGCTGACGTACCACTTCGACGGTCGATCCCGATTCCGGCTCGAGCTGTCCCGCAACACCCGCGCCGAACGGGCTCGGGCCGAAGCCGCCCGCGCCGAGGCAGGAGAGGTCGCGATGCCGGCACCGAATCCGGTGGGTATCGGTCGGATCGGAGTGGACGTCGGGTTCGTCGACTGATCTCAGTCGAAAGCACGGTCGATGAGGCCCGCGAGCCGTTCCAGCCCTGTGTCCCGGTCGTCGGCGAGGGAGATCGCAACCACGGTCCGGTCTCGTTCGGCGAGTGCGGCGCGATCTCCCGCGGCCTGACCGGCGATGAGCTCGTTGAAGGTGAACTCCGTCTCCGGAACCGGCATGGTCGTGTGGGGATCGTCCGTCACCTGGATGAACAGGCCTCCCGGTGGTCCGCCCTTGTGGAGTTGACCGGTCGAATGCAGGAACCGCGGTCCGTAGCCCACGGTCACGAGACGGCCTGTGGCCTCCGTGATGCGGGTTCGCATGCGGCGCAGTGCCTCGTCGGATCCCGGGGTCGTCGGCAGGTAGGCCTGTATCGACACGTACAGCGGTTCCGTCGCGAAGGCTGCGGCGATCATGCCTTCCGTGCCGGCCGCGGTGATCAGGACGGGATCCGGTCCCACGTCGTCGAGTTCGCCGCTCATCGCCCGGTGGGCGAGGGTCTTGGCGACCTGTACGTCGGGCTGGTCGAAGGGATGGATACCGAGGACCTCACCGGCGACGGCCGTGGCGACCTCGAGGATCACCATGGCGCCCGCGACGTCGTACGGGTCATCGAAGGCGATGGACACCTCGGCAGAGGCATCTGGTGATGCCCCGAGGGCAACCGTGACGACATCCGTGGCGTCTCCCGGTACGGCGCCGCCGTCGACCGGGACGATGCCTCGACCGTCCTTGCCGGTTGACTCGGCGATGAGTTGCTCGATCCAGATCGGCAGCGCAGTGGCCGGCTCCGTCGCACCGAAATGGGCGATTGGTCGTCCTTTCAATGCCGCCGAGCCGAGATAGGCGCCGACGAGGAATCCCGGATTGGCGTCGAGCGGGACCGCGGCCGAGCACGCCGCAGCGGCTCGCTCGGCTGCGTCGAGGAGGAGACCGATATCGGCACCGATCAGGGCGGCGGGCACGAGGCCGAAGGCACTCAACGCCGAGTAGCGGCCGCCGACGTCGGGATCGGCGAGGACGACCTCACGGAATCCACGTTCGTGGGCGAGCTGCTCCAGACTCGATCCGGGATCGGTGATCGCAAGGAAGTGGGAGCCCGGATCCGTGACGCTCGCCCGTGTCCGGGCCCAGAAGTGACGGAACAGGGACATGGTTTCGAGCGTGCCGCCGGACTTCGAGGACACGAGGTACCAGGTCGTGGTCGGATCCGTGCGTTCGGTGACCGAGGCAACGGCATCGGGATGGGTGGTGTCGATCACGGTGAGTCTCGGGTGCCCGTCGGGCACGGGCAGTGTTCGTGCGAAGACCTCGGGAGCGAGTGATGATCCGCCCATGCCGCACAACACGAGGTCCGTCACTCCCTCGGCGAGGGCTTGTGATGACAGGTGCGCGAGGGTCGGAGCGAGCGCCCGCGACGATGCGGGGAGGTCGAGCCAGCCCAGGCGGTCGTCGATCTCGGGCCGGGGCGGGTCGAACCACACCGTCGGATCCTTGCGCCACAGACGGGCCATCAGGTCGTCTCGCTCCCATCGCGCACGCGTGGCGTCGACGGCTTCGGGGCGGTACGACAGGCTGACGGAAGCCGTCACCCGAGCACCTCGGCCTGCTTGTCGGATATAGAGGTCAACAGGCCCTCGTAGGCCTCTGCGAACGACGCAACGCCGTCGACCTGGAGCCGGTCGGTGATGGCTCCGAAGTCCACGCCGACCCGATCGAGGGCAGCGATCGTTGCGGCGGCGGCGTCCATGCCCTCGAGCAGGGTGTCGCCGGTGACGACTCCGTGGTCCTCGAAGGCGTCGATCGTCGAAGGAGGGGCGGTGTTGACGGTGTTCGGTCCGATCAGCTCCTCGACGTACACCACGTCGCGGTACGCAGGGTTCTTCGCCGATGTCGATGCCCACAGCACCCGTTGGGGACGGGTGCCGCGTGCAGCGAGGTCGGCGAATCCGGGTCCCTCGAAGAGCTCCTGGTATCTCCGATAGGCGACCTTGGCGTTGGCGATGGCGATCGTGCCGCGCATGGCGAGGGCGTCGTCGGTGCCGACCCCTTCGAGTGCTTCGTCCGAATAGGTGTCCACCCTGCTCACGAAGAACGAGGCGACGGAGGCGAGCGTCGAGGGGTCGCTGGCGCGTCGAGCACCCGCGAGGTAGGCATTCGCGACGGCTTCATAGTCGTCGAGTGAGAACATGAGCGTTGCGTTGATGTTGATGCCCGCAGCGGTCAGTTCCTCGATGGCCGGTATGCCAGCCCTGGTCGCAGGGACCTTGACCATGAGGTTCGGCCGATCGACCACCGCCCATAGGCGCATGGCGTCGGCGATCGTGCCCGCCGTGTCGTGGGCGAGCCTGGGCGAGACCTCGAGGCTGATGTACCCGTCGACGCCGTCGGTGGCGTCGTACACGGCCCGAAGGAGGTCAGCGGCTCCGACGATGTCCCGCACCGCCAGTGCCTCGAACGCGTCCTGGGCCGATGTCTCGCCGAGTTCGGCGATCTGGTCGTCGTAGAGAGTGGAGTCAGCGATGGCCTTCTCGAAGATGGAGGGGTTGGAGGTGACGCCACGCACACCACGGGAGATCAGATCCGCGAGTCCTCCGTCGGTGACCATGTCCCTGCGGATGAAGTCGTACCAGATCGATTGACCACGGTTGGCCAGCTCGTCGAGCTTGGTCATGCATCCTCCATGGTTTGGACATCCGACAGGATCGAACGCATCGTTGATCGAAGTTCCGGGTCACCGAGGGCCACGTGGGCGGTCGCTCGGAGGAACCCGCTGGGGGATCCGCAGTCGAATCGCGTACCGGTGTTGGTCACGGCCCTCAGTCGCGTCGACGCCATGGACTGGCGTATGGCGTCGGTGAGCTGGATCTCGCCGCCTGCGCCGGGTTCCGTGTCCGACAGTGCGTCCATCACCGAGGGGTCGAGCACGTATCGCCCGATGATCGCCAGATTGGACGGGGCCTCGCCGGGATTCGGTTTCTCGACGACGTCCACGACATCGAAGACACCGTTGTCCGGGCTGCCCGATGGCTCGACGATCCCGTATCGGTCGGTCTGCGCAGGATCGACCTCATCGACGAGTACCACATTGCCACCGAGCCGGCCATGGACGTCGATCATGGTCTCGAGCGGCGGATCGTCGCCGACGATGAGCTCATCTGCCAACAGGACGGCGAAGGGCTCGTTGCCGATCAGATTGCGTGCGCACCACACCGCATGCCCGAGGCCGAGCGGCTCCATCTGACGGATGAAGGCGAATTGGCCGGGTTCGGGGCGGAGCGCCTCGAGCTGTTCCGCGAGGTCGGTCTTCCCGCGATCGACCAACTCGCGTTCGAGTTCATAGCTCACGTCGAAGTAGTCCTGGATCGCCGCATGACCCCTGCCCGTGACGAAGATGAGCGACTCGATCCCGGCATTGATCGCTTCATCGACGGCGAACTGGATCAGCGGCCGATCCACCACCGGCAGCAACACCTTCGGCATCGCCTTGGTCGCCGGCAGGAAGCGGGTCCCGAAGCCCGCAACGGGGAATACGGCGGTGCGTACAGGCGACATCAGGAGGTGACCGCGCCGGCGACACGGTCTGCGTGCCCCTTCGCCCTGACGTTGTAGTAGGCATCCTCGATCGTGCCGTCGGCACCGATGAGGAATGTCGACCGGATGATCCCTTGGTACTCGCGCCCGTAGTTCTTCTTGGTGCCGTAGGCACCGAAGGCCGAAGCGACGACGTGATCGGGATCGGACAGGAGCGGGAAGGGCAGCTCATATTGGGCACGGAAGTCGCCGAGCTTCTCCACGCCGTCGGGCGAGACGCCGAGGATCTCGTATCCGCGTTCGGCCAGGATGTCGTACCGGTCGCGGAAGTCGCAGGACTCGGTCGTGCACCCGGGCGTGAAGGCCTTGGGGTAGAAGTAGATGATGAGTTTCTTGCCGGCGAAGTCGTCAGACGAACGAACCGTGTTGGTGTCGTCGAGAGCCGAGAAGGCAGGTGCAGGATCGCCGGCTTCGAGGTGGATGCTGTCGCGTGTGGTCATGCCAAGCAGGCTACCTGTCCCGACGAGTGGCCGATCGCACGCGGAGCTGCCCACACGCAGCGTCGATGTCCTGACCGCGCGTGTCGCGCAGCGTGACGTTGGCGCCCTCGCGCCTGAGCGTGCCCATGAACCGACGAACCCCGTCGGCGTTGGGGGGACGGTCGATGCTGAGTGGTGTCGGATTGAGCGCGATCACGTTGACGTGGGCGTGGATGCGCCGAGCGAGATGCGCGAGCCCGACGGCTTCGCCGTCCGAGTCGTTCTCCCCCTCGATGAGGGTCCATTCCAACGAGACGCGGCGGCCCTTGCGTTCGTAGTACTCGCCCGCCGCATCGATCACCTCGTCGATGGGCCATCGGTCGTTGATCGGTACCAGCTTCGTGCGCTCCGAAGGGATCGTGGAGTGGAGGCTCACCGCGAGGTTCACGGGGAACGGTTCCTCGGCGAGCTTGCGCATGCCGGGTACGAACCCGACGGTCGACACGGTGATGGATCGCCCTGACATGCCCATCACGTCGACCATCCGTCGTATCGACTCGATGGTGTTTCGGTAGTTGGCGAGTGGTTCCCCCATGCCCATGAAGACGACGTTCGTGACGCGCTCGGGACTGTGGGGGAGTGGTGTCTCGCGCAGGAAGGCGTTCGCATAGGCGACCTGGGCGACGATCTCGCCTGCGTCGAGGTGGCGCTCGAAACCGAACTGCCCCGTTGCGCAGAAGGTGCAACCCATGGCGCATCCGACCTGTGACGAGATGCACAGTGTCGTGCGATTGCGATAGCCCATCAGGACCGTTTCGATCGGGGCGCCGTCCGGACATCGGAACAACCACTTGATGGTCGATCCGTCGTCGGCTCGTTGCTCGATGTCGACCGTGAAGGGCCACAGCTGGTCACGCAATGCGTCGCGCAGTGGGGTCGGGAGGTTCGTCATCGCATCGATGTCGAGGACGGGGTTGGCATAGAGCCATCCGTGGAGCTGGTCCGTGCGGTAGCGCGGTTCATCGGGGAGCAGGTCACCGAGACGTTCCGGCTCGGTGAGGTACAGCATCGTCAACCGAGCGACTTGGCCGACTCGATCCAGCGAGCCGCGGTGGCTTCTGACGTGCTCGCTGCCTCGGCGATATCCACAGCCGACATGGCCGCCAACGTCCTCACACCCTCGACGCCAGCCGTGGCGAGTTTGCCCGCGGTGACGGGTCCGATGCCCTTGATGCGGGTGAGGTCGGCGTCGTCAGCGGGGACAGGAGCAGCGGGTTCGGCCTCGCGGAATCGTGGTGCGGGCTCATCGGTGAGCTCGGGAGCCGGGAGCAATCGGTCCCTCAAGGCCCACACGGCGGCTCCGAGTCCGACGACCACGCCGGCGAGGCGGATGGCGTTCTTCATCGTGTTGTTCATCGTCACCGATGATACGAGGAATGGGCGTCGAGCGGGATCGTTACGGCTGGCAGGCGCCGTAGAAGGGGTTGACGGTCCACGGACGATGCCATGGACTGGCGGCCCTGGCGATCACCCATGCGGCGGCGATGTTCGCCTCGGCGTTGTAGGGGCTCGCGTAGAGGCCGTCGCTGTCCTTGAACCCTGCTGCGGCGGCACGTCCCTTCCAGTACTTGCTGAGATGTTGGAAGAGCCCTTCGGCATCAGAGCCGCTGTTGTATGCCCTCGGGTCACCCTGGGACTCGAGGTCGATGATGTTGAGCGCACATTCCACGAGCTCGGCGGGCCAGTGCTTCGCGACGAGCGATCGCCACGCCTCGACGTTGCGTTTGCCCCCTGCGTCCGCAGGCCACAGGGGCGACCACTTGGGGGCGGGGTCGGACGAACCGGAGGTCGTCGTGGTGGTCGACGGCGCCTTCGTCGTGGTGGTGGTGGTCGCTGCTTGTGGCTCGTCGTAGGTGACGACGACGCGTACGTCGGTGGTGTTGCCGGCGTCGTCGCGAGCAGTGAAGACGGCTCCGTTGGCGCCGGGGGAGAGGACGAGCTGGAGCGACCAGTCACCGTCGTCGTCGACCGTTGCGTCGTACGGTCCCGAGCTCACCGTCGCCCCGGGCTCGGTCGTACCAGAGAAGGTGACGACCCGGTCATCGACGGTCGAGCCGTCCGCCGGTGATGACACCTTCAGAGCGGGTGGCGTCGTGTCGGCAGTGCTCGGTGCTTCCGTGGTACTGGGCGCGTTGGTCGTCGTGGGGGGCTCGGTTGTCGTCGGGGATTCGGTGGTGGTCGAGGTTTCCACCTCGACAACGGCGGTCTCGATCAACTCGGCATCGTCCGACGCAGGGGCTGGATCCTCGGTCGTGGTGGTGGTACCGCCGACGGTCGTCGCCGTGCGGCTCTCCGCATCGGAGACCCGGAGGGCCAGGACGGCCGAGGCCACGCGTGCCGAGGCCGTGGCGCCGTCGGTCGGCGTCGTCTCGACGGCTTCGGTGGTCGCTGTGGTGTTGGATGAAGAGGGGGAGAACGCAGCGAAGCCCACCACCGCCACGAGGGCGACGATGAGCAGTCCGGCATATGCGAGTGGTATCCGAGATTTCACGTGGCTCCGTGGAGCTCGCTTCCCTTCAGCATGCGTCCGCCGATCAGCGTGGTCGGGGGAGTCAGGTCGACATCCAGCGCGGAATGGCCTGTGATCGCGTGCTCAGGCTATAGGCACCGTTCACGTACGGCAACCCGGAAGCTGGAAGATCCTCCCAGTAGTGGATTCGCGGTCGAGACAGGTGGTGTGTGAATCGGTCAGGTCGCGAGGGCTGCACTGGTCGAGATGCGCGGATCGGCCGACCCCTTGCGTTCGCCTGCCACGTCGATCGCGGAGATGGGACCCCAGCCGGGCTCGTGCGCGGCTGCGAGATCGACGACGTGTCCGCGTGCTCGCAGGCCGTCGACGGTGGTCGGCGCCATGCGCGATTCCACGGCGACCGTGCTGTCGGTTCCCGGTACCGGCTGGTCCATGAACCATCGCGGTACGGCTTGGGCGTCATCGGTGCACAGGCCACCGTGGAGGTGGTGTGCTGCGAACTGGCCCAGGTACTGCGGCTGCTGATCGCCGCCTCGGGTGCCCAGGAGCAGCGACAGCGCGCCGTCGCCGTCGGTCCACAGCGTGGGTGACAACGTGTGGAGCGGGCGCTTCCCCGGCCCGTACTCGTTCGGATGACCGGGGATCAGGTTGAACCCCGCCCCCCGATTGTGCAACCACACGCCGGAGGATCCGGCCGACCTCCCTGCTCCGATGCCGGCGAAGTTCGACTGGATGAACGACACACCGACGCCGGTGCCGTCGAGCACGGTCATGTAGGCGGTACCTCCCGGAGCGGGTTGCGGCATGGGCCACCTCACGACGGAGTCGCGTCGGATCCGGTCGGAGCGTCCGGCCAGTCGTGCCGGGTCGAGCAACTCGTCGATGGTCACGACCGCGGTCTCGGGATCCCCGACGGTGTCGGCGCGTTCCCAGGCGACGGCCCTGTACGCCTCGATCAGGAGGTGTTGGTAGAGCGCGTCGTTGGGATCGTCAGGCGGGTCGAGATGCTCGAAGATCCACAACATGGCGAGGGTCAGGTAGCCCTGGCTGTTGGGAGGGATGGTCCAGCCGGTGCGGCCGAGGACGTCGAGGCGGGCCGGGGTGATCCAATCTGCCTGTGTCCGTTCGAGGTCCGAAGTGACGATCGTGCCTTCGGATGCGTCGATGATTCCCGAGCCGGCCCTGCCCGAGTAGAAGGCATCGCGACCCGAGGACGCAATGGCCTCGAGCGTGGCAGCGAGGCCGGGCCTGGTGATCGTCGTTCCTTCGGGCGGGGGTTCATCGTCGGGGTACAGCGGTCCGGCGGAAGCCTGTGATGCGATCATCGGCTGCAGGCGCACCAGCGACCCGCAGAGCTCCGTGGATACGGGAAAGCCCTCGCTGGCAATCGCGATCGCGGGCGCAAGCGACGTTGCGAGGGGGAGCTTCCCGAACCGCGCTGTGAGGGCTTCCCATCCGTCGACACAACCGGGCACGGTGATCGACCACGGGGACCGGAACGGGATCTCCCCGAGGCCCCGGTCGCGCAGATCGTCCGCCGAGAGTCCCGAGCCCGCTCGACCCGAGGCGTTGAGTGCGACCGGCGCCGAGGTGCCCGGTGTGTGGACGAGAGCGAACAGGTCACCGCCCGGACCGCACGTGTCGGGCGCCACGACTCCGAGTACGGCGTCGACGGCGATCGCTGCATCGATGGCTGTGCCGCCCTTGCGGAGGATCTCGATACCGGCCTGCGACGCCAGGTGGTGCGGTGACACGACGATGCCGCGATCAGCCGATGTCGGACCGGTGCCGAGGGTGGCGTACTCGGACCGGATCATTCGGTCAGGTTGGAGACGCGTCGATTCAGTGCGTTGAGGACGGCCTTGACGGCGGCATCGTCGTTGTTCCCGTTCGACATCGCCGACCCGACATTGAGGTCCTCGCCGCCGTGGTTGGCGGCGTTCACGAGAATCGCCACGACCACGCTCCTCGTGCCCACGGTGGTGGCGGTGATGGCATCGAGCGCGATGGGAGGCATGGTGGCGAAGGTCCGCTCCACGGCGTCGATCGTCGCCTCGCCGACGAGGCGAAGCCGTGCCGATGACACCGCCGGACCCGTCGCCATGCCGATGTGCTCCTCGTCATCGTGACGCAGGGTGACCTCGATGGTCGTGCGGGTGCCGTTCGGGGTCTCGGAGATGCGCGTGAGTGCTGCACGAGGCGTTGTGGCCAGCACGAGGTCGTGCGGGCTGATCTGGACGACCGAGATCACGCGATGGTCGATGTTGAGGCCGAAACGTGCCATCGCGAGGCTCTGGACATCTCGCACGACCTGCTTCGCAGGTTTCTCGGCCGCGGCGATGACATGCACCTCGGTGATGCGATCGCCCTGGTGGACGATGCGGGCGGCATCGATCGACTCGAGCCGCGTGAGCCCTTCTTCGAGCTCCTTGAAACTGACCGTCATGGTCACCGAGCGTAGTCGACCGACGCCACCCACGGGTGCTTCTGGCGGGAGAACGTGCGGGAGGTGCTGGTAGGGATTTCCTTGCGACTTGTGGGTTTCCGCGATATCTTGGGCGAGGCTGTCGCTGGTGACAGCCAGGGCCCTGGGCGGGGTCCGGACGGGTGTCGTGCGGTGGCACGGCTTCGTCTTCGGTTGGGACAGGCTGAAGAACCGAAGATCGAACGATTTGCTCGGGCGAGATATCACCCGGGTATTGGAGGTGGTGGAGACCCGGGTAGCTCACAAACGTATGTAACTCCAGCGAAGCGGAATGCACGTTCCCTGAACCGACGAAGCGATGTCGGAGACGAGGAAACGAACCTGGAGCAATCGTGAAGAGCAGAGTACTGAAACTCGCACTGACCCTCGGAGCACTGGCTTCGGCCCTTCTGGCCGGCGCCGCAACGTTCAGAGTCGGCTAAGAGTCCCGGGAATCCCCCTCTCCAAAATCGTTCCTGACCCGAGGAACAGCCATGTACCCGAACGAACTGGTTCGGCAACAGAAGGCCAAGATGCGCCTAGCGATCGGCTTCGCCATCGCTGGCGCCGCCGTCCTTGGCCTGCTGCTCGCCCTGCAGGAGCTTCCCAAGCCCGATTTGGCTCTGGGGGCTCTTCGCTGCTGCGTTCGTGTTCTTCGAGTGGAACACGGTCGAGGTCAACGACAAGCTGTTCGCCAGCCCAAGCGTGATGGTGATCATGACCGGAGCGGTGGTCTTTCGGCTTCGAATCAGCGGTGCTTGGTGCTGCGCTGCATGGCTGCGCTGGCTCTCCTCACGCCAGCCGACATTCGCGAACGTCGATGGTTCCAGCCGGCGGTGAACTTCGGCCAGATCTGGTCACGGTGCTTCCGTCATCGGTGGCGGTGCTCGTCTTGTCATGGGGTCGAGCCGGTCACCACGTCGAACCTCTGGCGTGTGGCACTCGCTTCGGCACTGTGCGGCGATCACCTATGGCTTCGTCAACTTCCAGCTGGTCTTGTTCATCGTGCGGCAGGTCTACGGGCATCGCGAGGTCGACAAGTGGTCGCACCTGGCCCAACTCGTCGTCCCCTACGTCGGCATGGGTTTCCTTGGCGGTCTGCTCGGTGCCACATATCTGCTCGTCGGTCCCGCATCGATTCCCCTCATCGGGATCGTGTTCTTCACCGGCTACATGGCGTTCGAGTCGTATGCACGGCTGCGTGAGGCACAGCTGTCGACGCTCGCCGGGTTCATCAAGGCCCTCGAGGCCAAGGACCTCTACACGCGTGGCCACACCGAGCGGGTCGCCTACTTCTCGAACATGATCGGGCAGTCCCTCGGGTTCAACGGCAACCAGCTGGAGAAACTGCGATGGGCTGCGCTCATCCACGACGTCGGGAAGCTGGCCGTGCCCCGCGAGGTCATTCGCAAGAAGGCTCGCCTCACCGACGACGAGTATCACGAGATGCAGGCCCACGTCCATCACGTCGAGGACCTGCTCAACGAGGTCGAGTTCCTTCGCCCCATGGTCGAGATCGCCTCGAACCACCATGCCCACTTCGACGGCAACGGGTACCACGGCTCCACCGCCGAATCCGGGACCACGCCGTCGCTCGAGGCGAGGATCCTCGCCGTGGCCGATTCCTTCGACGCCATGACGTCGACCCGGTCGTACCGCGTCGCCCTCACCCAGGAGTACGCCTTCGCCGAGCTCCGGAGGCACGGCGGTACCCAGTTCGATCCCGAGGTCGTCGAGATCTTCGTCACCGCCCTCGAGGCATCGGGCGAGCGATACGGCTCACCGATCGAGCTCTCCGAGGAAGAGGCGCGCCGCCGAGCCGAGCAGGGGATCGGCCACAGCCATGCTGCAACCGAGTCGCCCCACATGGACACCAACCGCGGTCGCGGATCGGCGGCTGCCCATGGCTGAGGGACGCCTCCGGACCATCAGCGTCGTCGCTTGGCTGGTACTCGCCATCGGCGCCGCAGTGTTCGCCGCCGTCGGTCTCTCCACCGAGGGAGTCGACACCGCTTCGTGGCTCGTCGACGCTGTCGCATGGACGGTTGCCATCACCGGTGTCGCACTGATCTCGGTGCCGGCCCCATCGGGTTCACGCATCAGCCTCGGGATCGGTGCGATCGTCGCCGGATCCGTCCTCATCGACGACGTGACGGCCTTCGGCGCCGCCACCGCTCTCGCCTTGGCCGTCAGCTGGGTCATCCAACGCCAGTTCGACGCCTGGAACCATCGATCGGACGGCGACTTCCTCACCGACGCATTGGCCGCAGCCACCTACGGCTTCACCTTCCACTACGCCTTCGAGGCGCTCGCGGGTTCACGCCTCGACGATCCGAACTGGGTCACCGTGGCCGCCGTCGCCCTCGGTGGCCTGGCGTGGTTCATCGTGCGAGCGCTCGTCGCAGCGTTCGTCGGCGTCGAGCGGACCGATCTTGCAGGCCGATACCTGTGGCTCCTGGCCCTCGAGGATTGGGCCGTCGTCATCTCCGTGCTCGCCGCAGGCACGCTGTTCGGCCTGACCTGGCCGGTCATGGGCGTGTGGTCCTTTGCCGTCGCCGTCCTCCCGTATGCATTCGGACATCTCGCCTTCGAGCGCTATCACTCGACCCGCGTCACCTATGGGCAGACCATTCGCGCCCTCGCCCAGATCCCCGAGGTCGCTGGCCTGGCTCCACGCGGGCACTCGACGAGGACGGCCGACCTGGCCGTGGCCGTCGCCCAGGAGCTCGGCCTGCATCCCAATGACGTCGTCGAACTCGAGTATGCGGCCCTCATGCACGACGTGGGGCGCATCACCCTGAACGAACCAGCGATCCTCAAGGCCGGGTACACCGATGAGGACATCGCACGGTGGGGCGCCCAGATCATCGCGGAGGCGCCGTATCTCGAGCAGGTCAGCACCCTCGTCGAGGGTCAGCACCGGCCGTACCGGTCGCCTGGCATCGAGATCGATCCGGATGTGCCGATGCCGTCGAAGATCATCAAAGTGGCTTCGGCATACGACCAGGGCCAGGTCGAGATGGGCCTGTCACCGGTGGAAGCCCTCGAGCGGATCCATCAGGGCTCGGCATACGAGTTCGATCCGCAGGTGGCCGCATCGTTGCGACGGGTTCTCGTGTTCCGCGGGGAGATCCCGTACTGAGCCTGCCGAACCTGCCGACCGGTCACGACATCGATCCACCGCGCTGACCGAGGCCACTTCGATCAGGTGTCGGCTGCTGACCCCGGCACACCCGTGACGCGATGGGCGAACAGCGTCAGTGGTTGGCGCATCTGATCCTCGAGGAAGACCCCGACGCCGATCGCCAGGAACAGGTCGCCGAGCGATAGGACCGCACCGGGCAGCGGGATGATGTCGGCGAGGAATGGGAGGCGAGTCTCGGTGGTCAGCAGAACGTGCTTTGCATCGAGTATGAGCTCCCCGGTCTCCCCGGCCAGGACGGCCGCCTGTTCGAGCACGGGCATTCCACCGTTGATCAGGATGACGCTGAAATTCATGAGGATGCCGAGTCCCGCGATCCAGATCCCCGATAGGTCCCGATTGAGCCATACGAACAGCAACAGGGGCGCATAGCTCGCGAGGACCAGGCCGACGGCGACATCGTCGTAACCATCGGGGACGAAGCTCGACGCCGTGAGGAGGAGGAATGCGATCGGGAGGAGCCACCAAGCGTTGACCCGGATCTCCGTGAGGTTGCGGAGCTTGCCCCCGCGCAGGGCCCCGATGATGATGGAGATGACGAGGACGAGCAGAATCCACTGCATGTGCTGACGATAGCCCTCGGAGTCGGTTGCTCAGCGGGGTCCTGTGGGCTTTCTGGGTAGAGTTTCGCGATCCGAGGTTCGGAGGGGCCCGTGATCACCTATGACGTCGCCGGACGGGTGGCAACGATCGTCATCGACGACCCGGAACGACGCAACGCATTGTCGAATGCCGCGATGGACGAGCTGCGTGCCGCGGTGGAGCGGTCGGCCGTCGACCCCGACGTCGGCGTCGTCGTGCTGACCGGAGCTGGCGATCGTGCGTTTTCCGCCGGCGGAGATCTCTCTGGTGGGTTCGTCGATGCGCCGCTCACGGGCCACGGTGCACGGGGTTCGTTGGCGGACCTGCTGCGAGCCTTGCAGATGAATCCGAAACCGATCATCGGCAGGGTCAATGGGGTGGCCCTCGGTGGAGGCTTCGGTCTCGCCGTTGCCTGCGACATCACGATCGCCGTGGACGACGCCCGGATGGGGACCCCCGAGATCGACCTCGGGCTCTGGCCCATGATGATCTCGGCCGTACTGATCCGGTCGATGCCTCGCAAGGTGCTCGTCGACATGATGATGACCGGCCGCATCCTCACCGCGACCGACGCCCATGATCTCGGCCTCGTGACACGGGTCGTGTCCCGGGACCGGCTCGACGACGAGGTCGCAGCCACGGCAGCCTCGCTCCTCGCTCGATCACCTGCCGCCCTGGCGCTCGGCAAACGTTCGCTCGCTGCAATGGCCGACCTCGACATCGACTCAGCCCTCGATGTGCTCCACCTCGGCCTGACGGCGACGGCGCTCACCGAGGACGGTGCAGAGGGCGTCGCTGCTTTCGTGGACAAGAGGCAACCCGAGTGGAAGGGCCGTTGAGACCGAACGTCGCGATCTCGCGGTCACACCCGGATCGTGTCCACCAACCACTGCAGGAGCCACAGGGCGGGGAGGCCGATGAGGATGGAAGCGCCGATGCTCCGCGTCCGCCACGCGGCGACGCCTCCGATGACCGCAGCGGGCACGAAGGCGTTCCACGGATCGAACGCACCCCCTGGGGCGATGACCGCGGGAACGGTCAATGCGGCAAGGACGGCGGGTGCGACATACCGCAGGGCCTCCTCGAGCGTCGGCGGAACGTTGATGCGCCCGAAGAGCGCGATGAACGAGAACCGCATCGCAAAGGTCGCGATGCCCGCAGCGATGACGACGATCCACATCGTCATCTGGCCGACCTCGCTGCCACCATGCCGGCGGCGACCCCGGCCGCCGCACCGATGAGCAGGCCGAGGCTGTACGGGAGTCCGACCCCTGCCACCGCAACGAGGGCGCCGACGACCGCAGCGACGAGCTGGGGCCGATCCTTCACGGCGAGGACGAGCAGGGCCATGAAGGTCAGCGGGATCGCGAACCCGAGCGACCACGACTCGGGGACCGCGGTTCCCAGGACCATGCCGCTCGTCGTGGAGATCTGCCACACGGTCCACAGCGTGAGTCCGGCGCCGAAGTAGAAGTGCAGGAGGCCGTCGCGATGTGAGGGCGACGGGAATCGGTGCACCGTGACCAGGTAGGCCTGGTCGGTGAGCAGGTAGCTCAGCGGCATGCGCACGGGAATGGGGAATGCCGACGTGTACCGACCCATGTCAGCGGAGTACATCATCAGTCGTGCGTTGATCACGACGGCGGTCGCGAACGCGACGACAGCGGCGCCGCCGTTATCGAGCACCTCCACGATGGCGATCTGTGACGCACCGGCGAACACGATGAACGATGAGGCCCACGCCGCGATCGGCGGAACGTCGGCGTTGACCGCCGTCACCCCGAAGATCAATCCGAACGGCACGATCCCCAGGAGCAGGGGAACCACGGAGCGTGCTCCGTCGGTCCATGTGGCGCGAGCCATTGTGTCGTCCATGGGCGAGGTCCATCGCGATCGATCGGCGTGATCGGCAAGGTACCAGTGACCGTGTGAACCGACGCTCCAGCCGATTCGTCGGTCGGAAGGGATCAGCCGAAGTGCTCAGCGAACTTCTCGGCGAGATCCTCCTCGGTGACCTTGCCGAAGATCTCCTCGAGGATGATCCCGTCCGCCGAGATGATGTAGGAAGCGGGCAGACCGAGCGGGTTGTATGCGTCGTTGACGGCATCGTCGTCGTCGAATCCCAGCTCGTAGGTCACCCCGATCTCGTTGCCGAATGCGACGGCGTCATCCCTGGAGTCCTGCACCGAAACGCCGAGGAACTTGACGCCGGGGTTGGCAGCTGCGGATCGATCGATCGCCGGCATCTCCTCACGGCAGGGGAAGCACCACGATGCCCACAGGTTCAAGAAGACGGGGCGCCCGTCGGTCGCGAGGTGATCGGAGAGGTTGAAGTCACCGTCCGTGGTCTCCACGGCGAATATGGGGGCGATCTCGCTCGGTTCCCCTGCCGACGGCCCGGTCCCGTCGTCAGACGTGCATCCCGCAACGGCGACGGCCAGGATCGCCACGACCACGGGGATGAGGCGTGCCGTTCGATTCATGGTCGGGAAGGTAGATGCGGGACACGAATACCTGTCGATGGCGCCGCCCGGGGGCGGACGGCATGGTCGTGATCGTCTAGCCTGCCCGCCATGTCCTTCTTCTCCCGCAATCGCGCCGAACTCGATGAACTCGGCATTGATCCGGGGCGCCTTCCCCCCGGCCAGTACCACACGACACGATTCCCGGTGCTCCAGGCCGGCTCGATCCCCGATGTC
Organism: uncultured Acidimicrobiia bacterium; assembly: GCA_963759175.1. Taxonomy (GTDB): domain Bacteria; phylum Actinomycetota; class Acidimicrobiia; order Spongiisociales; family UBA5794; genus SZUA-442. The sequence continues at coordinate 34,340 of CAVWXP010000007.1, read as the reverse complement.
GACCTCGCGACCTGGGACTTCTCGATCGACGGCCTCGTGGCCAGGGAGCGTCGATGGGGTTGGGATGACATCATGGCCATGCCAACCACCAGCCAGACCGCCGACATCCACTGTGTCACCAAATGGACGAAGTTCGACACGACGTGGACCGGGATCCCGACCCGTGCCCTGTGGGAGGCCGCCGAGCCGTCACCCGATGCGACCCATGTCATGGTCCACGCCTATCACGGGTACACGGCCAATCTCCCGATCGCCGACTTCCTCGCCGACACGAGCATGTTCGCCCATACCTATGAGGGTGAACCGCTCGACCTCGAGCACGGCTACCCCCTGCGGCTCGTCGTCCCGCACCTGTATTTCTGGAAGTCGGTCAAGTGGGTCCGTGGCTTCACGGTGATGGCTGAGGACGCTCCCGGCTTCTGGGAGCGCAACGGCTACCACATGTACGGCGATCCCTTCTCCGAGCAGCGCTACTGGGGAGACTGAACAGGGGCAGGATCGATCGCTCTTGCCCGTCGCGGCAGGGACGGCCTGTCTCGTCGTCGAAGAACGCACGACCTTGCCGCACTGCACAAACGGCGCCCGACTTGCCGGCGAAAATGCGTGTCGGGCGCCATCTAACCTTGCATCCTGAGGTTGTCCGAATCCGCCGAATCGAGGAGACACCGCGATGCACGATCCCTTCTCCGCTCGCCACGTCATCGACACGCCGCTCGGTGAGCGCACGGTCTACCGAATCGACGCCCTCAAGGACATGGGCGACATCGATGCCCTTCCCTATTCGATCAAGGTGTTGCTCGAGTCCGTGGTCCGCAATCACGACGGAACGGTGGTGCGTGACGAGGACGTCCGGGCCGTGGCCCAGTACGACGCATCGAAGGTCGGAGTCGCCGAGGTCGCCTACAAACCTGCCCGCGTGGTGCTCCAGGACTTCACGGGAGTACCTGCCATCGTCGACCTGGCAGCCATGCGGTCGGCGATCGTTCGCATGACGGGGAATGAAGCCGATGCCCAGAAGGTGAACCCACGGGTCACCTCCGACCTCGTCGTCGACCACAGCGTCCAGGTCGATGCCTTCAACTCACCAGACGCCCTCGGCATCAACTCGGATCATGAGTTCGAACGGAACCAGGAACGTTACGAGTTCCTCAAGTGGGGACAGTCGGCGTTCGACAACTTCTCCGTCGTGCCACCCGCGACGGGCATCGTCCACCAGGTGAACCTGGAGTACCTCGCCAAGGTCGTGTGGGACGAGCGGGGGGTTCTGTACCCGGATTCACTCGTGGGCACCGACAGCCACACCACGATGATCAACGGCCTCGGCGTCGTCGGATGGGGTGTCGGCGGGATCGAGGCGGAAGCCGTGATGGTCGGCCAGCCGATCTACATGTTGCTCCCCGAGGTCGTGGGGTTCCGCCTCACCGGTTCGTTGCCCGAAGGTGCGACCGCAACCGATCTCGTCCTCAGGGTGACCGAGATGCTCCGGGCCCACGGTGTCGTCGGCAAATTCGTCGAGTTCCACGGTCCCGGTCTGGCGACGATGCCCGTGGCGAATCGAGCGACGATCGCCAACATGGCACCCGAATACGGCGCCACGATCGGATTCTTCCCCGTCGATGAGATGACCCTCGACTACCTCCGCTTGTCGGGACGCTCCGAGGAGCTCATCGCAACGGTCGAGCAGTACTACCGCCTCCAGGGCATGTGGCGCGACGACGAACGGTCGATCACCTACAGCTCCGAACTGGAGCTCGACATGGGCACCGTCGTTCCCTCGTTGGCAGGCCCCAAGCGGCCCCAGGACCGCATCGAGCTGTCAGCCATGAAGTCCCAGTGGCATGTCGACCTCGAGGGCCACCTGCGGCCCGACGCGGGACAGGGGTCTGCTCCGGATGTCAGCTTCGACGGAGCGACCTTCGATCTCACCGATGGGGACGTCGTGATCGCTGCGATCACCAGCTGCACGAACACTTCGAACCCCGACGTGATGGTCGGTGCAGGACTCGTCGCACGCAAGGCCCGCGAGCGCGGCCTCGACCGCAAGCCCTGGGTCAAGACGTCGTTGGCCCCGGGTTCCAAGGTGGTCACGGACTACCTGACGGCTTCGGGCCTCCTCGAGGACCTCGAGGCCGTCGGCTTCTACACCGTCGGGTACGGATGTACCACGTGCATCGGGAACTCCGGGCCCCTCCCGGATCCCATCGCCGGGGCCGTCCGTTCGCACGACCTCGTCGTGACGTCGGTGCTGTCGGGAAATCGGAACTTCGAGGGTCGCATCAGCCCCGATGTTCGCGCCAATTACCTTGCGAGCCCCCCGCTCGTCGTCGCCTATGCCTTGGCAGGGACGGTCGACATCGATCTCGTGACGGATCCCATTGGTACCGACACGCATGGCGATCCCGTCTACCTCGCCGATATCTGGCCCACCCAGGCCGAGATCGATGCCGTCGTTGCCGCATCGGTGACACGCGACCAGTTCGCGACGCAATATGCATCGGTGTTCGACGGCTCCCAGCAGTGGAGCGACATCGACACGTCCGGCGGGGCCCTCTATGCGTGGAATCCGGCCTCGACCTACGTACAGGAACCGCCGTTCTTCCTCGATCTCGGTCCCGATCCGAGGCCCATCGAGCCGATCCTCGGTGCGCGGGTACTGCTCAAGCTCGGCGACTCCGTGACCACCGACCACATCTCACCGGCCGGAGCGATCGGCCCGGACACGCCCGCCGGCAGGTTCCTGCTCGATGCGGGTGTCGATCGGCGCATGTTCAACTCGTATGGGTCACGACGGGGCAACGATCGGGTCATGACGCGTGGGACGTTCGCCAACGTGAGGGTCCTCAACCAGCTCGCTCCCGGCACCGAAGGTGGGTGGACGACCGATTTCACCGATGGCACCGTCAAGACCGTCTACGAGGCCAGCCTCCAGTACAAGGCGACCGGCACACCACTGGTTGTGCTCGCCGGCGTCGACTATGGCATGGGCTCGTCGAGGGACTGGGCTGCGAAGGGGACGTTCCTCCTCGGCGTGAAGGCCGTCATTGCCGAGAGCTTCGAGCGCATCCATCGATCCAATCTCGTGATGATGGGCGTGCTACCCCTGACGTTCCCCGAGGGGACGAACGCCGACATCCTCGGACTCGACGGCACGGAGACGTTCTCGATCGATGTGGACGACGATCTGGTGCCGTTCCAAGCGATCCATGTGACGGCGCTGCGCGCCGACGGCACCGAGGTGTCCTTCGATGCAACGGCGAGATGCGACACGCCGATCGAGGTCGATTACCTGCGCCATGGCGGCATCCTCCACATGGTCCTGCGTCAGATGGCGACCGAGCCAAGCGTGTAGACACGTCGCCGGCGGCCGCTGATGTGAGGCGTCACCCGAGGTGCGGAACACCCAGTTCGACGGGGCGTTCGGCTGCAGATTCGAGCAGGCCCTGGACGATGCCGTGGTCGATACGACGGATCACCTCTGACCCATCGGCCGACTCGTCGCGGAGCGGACAGAACTGGGCGACGATGCGGTTCTCGCCGGGAACCGTGGAAGCCCCGAGCCCGCTGCCCATCATGGCCGTTGCCACCGCCATCGCCGCCACCTCGTACCCCTCCTGATCGGCGATCCCGATCTCGGCGCCGAGCGACCGCCCGAACTCGTGCCCGACCTCCTCGGCGAGGTCGAGCGCCCGGCCGTCGTCGAGGCGCTCGATGACGGCGGTGAGGAGTTCCGCGAGCTTGTCGTACTTGCGAGCCGAATACTGGAGGTTGACCGACTTCTCCGTGACCTCGTAGCGTTTCGCCGGACGTCCCGACGTCGGGTGTTCGGGACGTGCATCGGACACCCGAATGAAGTCACTCGATGCCAGTCGATCGAGGTGATGCCGCGCCACATTGGGGTGGATGTCGAAGGCCTTGGCTATCTGCGCCGCGGTCACCGGCTCGTGGGACTCGCGAATCATGACGTAGATGCCACGCCTCGTGGTGTCACCCAGGGCCGAGGTGATGACCTCGATCTGTGTGTCGAACGATTCAGTCGCCATGGATCTCCTCCGTCCCGAGTCTACGACCTCGAGGGGGTCGAGTCCCGCGGCATCAGCGAGCGCCCCGACGCCCCGCCCCCGTCATTAACCTCATTAGCACTACGCCGATAGGAGTTCCCAGTGGTTGATGTTGATGCAGTCAGGGCAGCGATCGAAGCGGTCGAGGACCCCGAGATCCACCGATCCCTGGGTGAGCTCGGCATGGTGCGCGATCTCGATGTCGCGAGCGGTGTCGTGTCGGTGCTCGTGGCGTTGACCATTCCCGGATGCCCGCTCAAGGACCAGCTCACCAGCGACGTGACCGCCGCAGCGATGAGCGTGGCGGGGGTGACGAACGTCGATGTCTCGTTCACCTCGATGACGGATGAGGAACGTGGAGCACTGTCCGCCGAACTGCGTGGGGGAAACGCCCAGGCGCGCGAGGTGACGATCGGCAAGGCCGGGAGCAAGACACGCGTGGTGGGCGTGGCATCGGGCAAGGGCGGTGTCGGCAAGTCCTCCGTCACGGCCAATCTCGCCGTCGCACTCGCGAGGAAGGGCCTCAGGGTCGGGATCATCGACGCCGATGTGTGGGGCTTCTCGATCCCGAAGATGATGGGCATCGATCGGCCGCCCACGGTGCTCGACGACATGCTGTTGCCCCCCGAGGCGCACGGTGTCGCCGTTATCTCCATGGACTTCTTCGTCCAGCCGGACCAAGCGGTCGTGTGGCGCGGTCCCATGCTGCACAAGGCCCTCGAACAGTTCCTCGTCGATGTCCATTGGGGTGATCTCGACTACCTCCTGATCGACATGCCGCCCGGAACCGGTGACGTGGCCATCTCCATCAGCCAGTACCTGCCGCGATCGGAGATCATGGTGGTGACCACGCCCCAGCCGACGGCACAGCGCGTGGCGGTGCGTGCCGGGCTCATGGCCCGCAAGGTGAACCAGGACATCATCGGCGTCGTCGAGAACATGTCATGGTTCACCGGGGACGACGGCAAGCGCTACGAGATCTTCGGCGCAGGTGGGGGAGAGGAACTCGCCGAGACGCTCGACGTGCCCCTCCTCGGCATGGTCCCGCTCGTTCCGGCGCTCCGCGAAGGCGCCGACGAGGGTCGTCCGATCATCGTCGTCGAGCCCGACGGGGAAGCGGCGCAGGCCTTCGCGGACCTCGCCGAAGAGTTGGTCGCCAGGGGGCCTCGCCTGCGAGCGCATCCCGAGCTGGTGATCTCGTGATGGGTACCATCGGTTCACACGAGGAGGGCGTTCATGGCTGATGTGTTCAAGGTCAGGGTCGGTGTCGCATCCGCACGCGAACTCGAGATCGAGGTCGAGGAGACCCAGATCGTCATCGACGCGTTCGAGCGGGCTGTCAAGAAGGGTGAGGCCGTGTTGTGGATCACGGACGCGCGCGGGCATCGATTCGGCATTGCGGTCGGATCGATCGCCTTCGTCGAATTCGACAAGCCACAGGAGCGTGGGATCGGATTCGGCGCCTAGCTGATCAGGGGAGTCAGCTGGCCTGGCGGGCCCGGCGGCGTTCGGCGAGCCATCGCTTGCGGTAGCGGCGACGATCGTCCTCGGGCAGGCCGCCCCAGACGCCAGCTTCCTGGTTCGTCTCGAGTGCGTACAGCAGGCATTCCTCGGCAACCGAGCATGCGTGGCAGATCGCCGTCGCTCGTTCGATCATGTCCACTGCCGGTCCTGTCGTGCCGACCGGGAAGAAGATGTCCGGGTCCGAATCACGGCAGGCTGAGAGCTCTCTCCAATCGGTGACAGTGAGCACGAAGGGACTCCTTGGGGTTCATGTGGGGTGTGGGGCGTCGTGAAGTTTTTCACAAAGCCCCACCGGTGTCAAACGGTTCCTGAAATGGTGCAGGAAACCAAGTGTACGCGGTCGATGCCATACCGGACGGGGCTGTTTCGGCCGGGTGCACCGACGGTTCGATGCAGTCGATAGGCTTCGGGTCACGCATCCGGTCGTTCGAGGAAGGAACCACCCGTGGCGATCCAAGAGCAGATGGCAGCCGACCAGAAGGCGGCGATGAGGGCCAGGGACAAGGCGACCCTGAACGCCATCCGATCCGTCCAGGCCGAGGTTGCGACTGCGAAGTCCGCGCCCGGGTTCCATGGTGAGGTCGACGACGATCTCTATGTGGCGACGATCACCACCTATGTCAAGCGGATCACGAAGTCCCGGGCAGAGTACGAAGCGATGGGCGGCGCAGGGGCTACACAAGCGGCGACGCTTGCCTTCGAGATCGACTATCTGTCGCGGTACCTGCCGACGAAGCTCGACGAGGATGCAACCCGAAGCCTGGTCGCCGCCACGATCGCCGACCTGGGAGCCGATGCGAACACGCCTGTCGGCCGGGTGATCGGCGCCGTCATGCAATCCGGGCAGGACCTCGATGGTGCCCTCGTCCACCGGCTCGTGACCGAGGCCCTCGCGGATTCGTAGGTCCGCACGGTGTCCACGACGACCACGACGGCCGATGTGCATCGACCGTCGTGCCCCAGGCAGGAATCGAACCTGCGCACCCGGCTCCGGAGGCCGGCGCTCTATCCCCTGAGCTACTGGGGCGCCCGCAGATTGTAACCTTGCGCTTTCGCCACCAGCCGGCGGTGATCCCCGACTCGAGAGGGAAGCGAGTCCATGTCCGTCCAATCCCGACTCACCCGGCGCTTCGCCGCCGCATTCGCGGCCCACGGCGCGGATGTCGGATCCGGCGACGTGGTGATCTCCCAACGCCCGGAACTCGCAGACTTCCAATGCAACGGAGCGATGGCAGCCGCCAAGGCACTGGGTCGGAACCCGCGGGCGCTGGCCGAGGCCGTCGTCGCGGACGTGGAGATCGACGATCTCGCGAGCGAGGTCTCGATCGCCGGTCCAGGATTCATCAACATCGTCCTGCGGCCCGAGGTGCTCGCCGAGGTCGTCGGCGCCATGGCCGCCGACGACCGGCTCGGCGTACCCCATGTCGAGGATCCCCTCACCGTCGTGGTCGACTACGGCGGACCGAACATGTCGAAGGCACTCCACGTCGGTCACCTCCGCGCCGCCGTGATCGGGGAATCCATCAAGCGGTTGTTCCGGTTCCTCGGGCACACCACCATCGGCGACATCCACATGGGTGACTGGGGGATGCCCATCGGACAGCTCATCATCGAACTCGAGGACCGCCGACCGGACCTGGTGTACTTCGATCCCGACCACGCAGGGCCGTACCCGGATGAACCGCCAGTCACCCTCGACGACCTGTCGGAGATGTATCCGGTCATCACCCAACGGTGCGCCGACGATCCGGATGTCGCCGAACGTGCCAGGCAGGCCACATTCGACCTCCAGAACGGCCGGCTGGGGTACCTGGCCCTGTGGCGGCACTTCCACGACGTCTCCGTCGCCGAACAACGGAAGGACTTCCGCGACCTGGGCGTCGAGTTCGACGTCTGGTACGGGGAGTCGACCGTCCATGATCGCCTCGCACCGATGGTTGCGTCCCTCCTCGACGCGGGTGTTGCCAGGGAGAGCGACGGGGCGATCATCGTCGACGTCGCCCAACCCTCAGACAAGAAGGAGCTGCCTCCGCTCCTGCTGACGCGGTCCGACGGCTCGTACCTGTATTCGACGACCGATCTCGCCACCATCGCCATGCGGGTCGACGACATGGCCATGGACCTCGGTCTGTACGTGGTGGATGCCAGGCAGGGACTGCACTTCGAGCAGGTCTTCCGAGCGGCCCGGCGGGGAGGCGTCGCCGATGGCGACGTCGGACTCGAGCACATCGGATTCGGGACCGTGAACGGCCCCGACGGCAAACCCTTCAAGACCCGCGAGGGCGGGGTGCTGCGGTTGGGGGACCTCATCGCGCTCGTCGCCGACGCAGCTCGTGAACGGTTGGATGCGGCCCACATCGCCGAGGACTACCCACCGGCCGAGCGCGACGAGATCGCCCGCCAGGTGGGGCTCGCGGCGCTGAAGTTCGGGGATCTGGCGAATCATCGGACGTCGAACTACGTGTTCGACATCGACCGCTTCTCGGCATTCGAGGGCAAGACCGGCCCGTACCTCCAGTACTCGGCAGTACGCATCAAGTCCATCCTGCGGAGGGCTGAGGAGCTGTCGCTCGCCGTCGGTCCGGTCATCGTGCCAGAGGTCGACCAGGAGCGGGCGCTCATGGTGCGCCTCATCCGCCTTCCCGAGATCCTCCTGCGGTCTGCGGAGCTGCGGGGTCCCAACGTCATCGCCGAGTATGCGTACGACGTGGCGACGGACTTCAGCCGCTTCTACGAAGCGTGCCACATCCTGAGCGAGGAGGATCCCCAGAGACAGGCATCCTGGCTCGGGCTCGTCGCAACGACCCTGCGAACGCTGACGCTGCTCCTCGACCTCCTCGGTATCGACATCCCGGAGCGGATGTGACGGTCGGCCCGGTGCCGCGGTACCTGCTGCCCGACTCGACCTCCATCGACGACGGCGACCTGTCGATCGGTGGCGTGGGCGTCAGGGATCTGGCCGCTCGACACGGCACGCCGTTGTTCATCTACGACGAGCAACACCTCGTCGATCGGTGCCTCGAAGCGGTCACCGCCTTCCCCGATGGGGTGGCCTATGCATCCAAGGCCTTCCTGTGCAAGGCCATGGCGCGTATCGCCCATGACGCAGGGATGGACATCGATGTCGCCACCGGCGGGGAGCTGTTCGTGGCGATGGAGGCTGGCGTACCTGCCCACCGCCTGGTCATGCACGGCAACAACAAGTCGGCCAACGAGATCGAGATGGCGATCGAGGCCGGGATCGGGCGGCTGGTGGTCGACTCGTTCGACGAGCTCGACCGGATCGAATCGCTCAACCCAGGCGGTCGCCCGGTCAGGGTCCTCGTGCGGCTGAACCCCGGGATCGAGGCACACACGCACGAGTACCTGGCGACGGGCGTCGTGGATTCGAAGTTCGGGTTCCCCATGGCCGCCGGCCACGCGCTGGCCGCCGTCGACAGGGTCAAGCGGTCATCGGTGATGGAGTTCGCGGGGGTCCATGCCCACATTGGTAGCCAGGTGTTCGACACGGCATCCTTCTCGCACGCCGTGGACGTGCTCGCGCCGTTCGTGCAGGGGGTCGATGCGGACGAGATGTCGATCGGGGGCGGCCTGGGTGTGCCATACGTCAGCGGCGAGCCATCCACGTCGATTCGTGAGTGGGGGGCCATCGTCACCGCGACGGCGGTCGCTGCTGGTATCACGGCTCGTGTCACGGCGGAGCCGGGTCGAGCGATCGTCGCCGGCGCTGCCGTGACGGCCTACTCGGTCGGGACCATCAAGGACGTGCCGGACACCAGGACCTATGTCGCCGTCGACGGCGGTATGTCCGACAACCCCCGACCCGTGCTCTACGGCAGCGGCTACGAGGCCTTCCTCGCAAGGTCAACCGATGCGGACCGACCGCGACCGGTACGGATCGTCGGCAAGCATTGCGAGTCCGGGGACTTCATCGTCAAGGATGCCCACCTCCCGTCCGACGTGTCGGTCGGCGACATCGTGTGTACCCCGGTCACCGGCGCCTATGGACATTCGATGGGATCGAACTACAACAAGGTTCCCCGACCGCCGGTGGTGTTCGTCATGGACGGCTCCGATCGGCTCGTCGTCGAGCGTGAGCGCTACAGCGACCTGGTCGTGCGCGACGTCGGCTGATAGTGCCACAGGGGCATCGGTGGCGCCTGGGCCAGGCTCGACAGGAAGGCAAGTGACGACCGGTCGACGTCGCTGCGAACCAGATAGGCGAAGTCGCGCTCGGGAGGTCGCTCGTCGACTGTCGTGAGCCTCCATCCGTCGGCCGTTCGCCACCACAAGCCGTCGCGATTGGCATCGGGTCCCGGATGGTCGAGGCCGTCGGTTCCGATCGTCGGGTCGGGGCGGTTGCCCGAGAGGATGATGACCGGGTGATCCTCGGCGAGCGCATCGAGTGTCCAGCGGCTGTCGGCCTTTCCCCCGGCAAGGACCGTGACGTGCAGGTCGTCGACGGCGACGAAACCATCGGGCACACCGGGTCGGGCGGATTCCTCGGCCTCGGCATCGGTCTCCGCTGGTTCGCCGGCTCCACCGATTGCCACGCTGTCGTCGAGGGACGGGACGGATTCCGGTGGCGGAGTCAGTCGTCCGATCACCGACGATCGCCGCGAGCGGGCGTAGATCCTCGAGGAATGGCACATCGGGCGAGTCGGCGAGCACGACGATCCGGTCGGGCGCGAGGTCGAGGATCGCCGCCGTTGCGGTGGCGGGCTCGGTCGGGTCGTATGCGACGAGTGGGGCGTCGAGGGCGACCGCGAGGTCGGAGGTGCGGCGATTTCGACGAGTGTCAATCGCCGCCACCACGTAGACCGTTGTGCGCGTCGGCTGATCGTCATCGAGGGCGCCATGGATGTGAGGTCTGCGGCATCGACCCAACGGTGATCGATCCGCCTGGCGCCTACCAACGACACCCACGGATCCACTGGGATACCTTCGGGATGGTGTATCTCGAAGTGCAGGTGGGGTGGGGTCTCCTCGGCGTTCCCGGCGTCGCCCACCCAGCCGATCAGCGTTCCTGCCCGAATGAATGCACCGATCCCGATCCCGGGGGCGAAACACGGGGACTGGTCGCTGTCGGTCCCGGGAAGGTCCGTGTTGAGATGCGAGTACACGGTCGACCACCCATCGGCCGCTTCGATGACCACCGCGCATCCGGCGAGCGGCCCGCCGATCCGGGCCCACACGATGGTCCCGTCGTGGGCGGCGACGACCGGTACGCCCTTCCATCCGTAGGTCATGATGTCGGTGCCCTCGTGTGGCCGAGTGCATCCGTCTCGGCACACGCCGAAGTCCTGCCAATACGACGCCGACCCCGACGACCGGGAATCACGATGTCGCGGCGGATCTGTTCGGGGTCCGTGGGATCGAATGGACCGGTTTCGCCCGTCCCGGTGCCCCTGTACCGGGGTCGACGGACAATTCGGTCCCGGGATCAACGCCGCCCTCGTCATCGGCGGTAGTCGTCGGCTGCTCCGTCGCCGTCTGTCCCTCGTCATTGGATGGTGGTTCATCGGCACGGGCCGCGGCGCCGAGAAGACGAAACGTGCCACGAGGGTCAGTGCACGAGACAGCGATCATCACCTGTCGAGCGGGTCGCGTGCGTGCAGAACCCATGTCATCCAGCATATACGGAGCGGCACCCCTGATCCAGGATCCGATTCGCTCAGTCTGGTCGGCGTCATTCCCGCCACAGCGGATACGGGCTCCATCTCCGCGAGCTGGCCGAGGATACGTGAGGGTGTGGGTATCGGCTCCGCGTTCACGCACGTAGGCAACTCCCGGGCTCGGGAGCTCCTCGATCGACGCAGTTCCAACCCATCCTTCGCCGGTGGCCCACCACAGGAGATCTGCGATCTGACGTATTTGCCCGGCGAGCTCCAGGACCGCACGCCGATGCGATGCGGCGCCCACCGATCCGCCGTCAGCACGAAGGATCGGTGTTCGCGCGATGAATCCCTTCGATACGCGTCGATGTGCCGCTTCGAGAATCCGATCCACCCTGTCCGGCGATCAGCGGTCGAGAACCGGTCGGGCATGTTCATCTCGATCTCGGGCGGCGGTTGGGCATCGGCGGGAAGCTGGATCGTTGTCCACGGGCGGGCTTCGGCAGTGGGCCGTGGAAGACGATCGATGCGAACGGTCGTACGAGTTCCTCGAGCCACTGGTGGTCTCCGTCGTACAGAACGATGATCCGGTCAGCACCGAGCCGGTCGATCTCGGCGAGTGCGGGACCGGGTTCGGCATCGATCAACGGCGATGACCGGGCTCTCGAGGAGGGTCGCGTCCTCCTCGCTCATGCCCGATGAAGGGGATCTCGCTCCGAAGGGATCACGGTCACGTTGCTTGCCGACGGATGGGTCTGCTGCGGAGATCGCGATGGTTGCCGCCTGGAGGTCCTGGAGAGCCACTCATAGCTGACGCGATCCGCCTTCTTCAGCGATCGGTAGGGGTCGATGGGGTATCCGGACCGGTTCCGTAGCTCGAAGTGGAGGTGAGGGACGGTGTGTTCGGAGTTCCCGCTGTCGCCGATGTAGCCGATGATCTGCCCAGCTGATACCACGGAGCCGACTTCGATTCCTGCGGCAGGACAGGGGGCGCCGATATCGTCGGTTCCGGGGATGTCGTTGTTGAGGTGGTAGTAGCGGGTCTCCCAACGGTCCTTTCCCCGAATGCGGACCGAGCATCCCGGGTTCCCCTCGTCGTAGGTGACCTTCGTGACCGTCCCGTCGTGGGCGGCGACGACCGGTAGGCCCTTCCATCCGTACGTGGTGATGTCGATGCCGTGGTGCTCGCGCGTGCAGTTGTCACGACACGCCCCGAATCCCGAATGGAACTTGGCGACCCCGACGACGGGGAACACGAGCTTCTTGAGGACGTCGTACCGCTTGACGGGCCTGAACAGTGGCTTCGGTCCCGAGGGTGCCGGCAGGCGCTGCGGGCTGGGGACGACCTCGGTCCTCGGATCGGCCTCGTCGCTGGGTGTGGCTTCCTCCTCGAGGTGCGGCCTCGTCTGGCGTATCGACCGGAGGGTTCGTCGTGGTCGTGGTTGCCCCAGCACTCGCCGGCGGGTCGTCGGAGCCTCTCGTCGGCCATGGCCGGTGCCATCGCCATCGCCGTGGTGAGCGCGACGGCGATCGCGAAGTGAGCGATCCCGCGTGTCGACAGATTCCCCATGCGTCCTTGATTCGGCATCGGGGGCGTGTGACTGAAGCGATCTGGCCGTGGGCACTAGTCCGACCGCGGAGCATCCAGAGGGTCCACGGGGCTATCGTCGCCGGACATGGAACGAAACATCGGCATCGGATTGTTGGGTGCGGGGACCGTCGGGAGTGCACTGGTGCGCCGCCTGGTGGGTGCATCCGACGCCATCGCAGCCAAGACAGGGCTCACGTTCGACGTTCGGAGGATCGGGGTCAGGGACCTCGATCGCCCGCGCGACTTCCCGGTCAGCGACGGCCTGCTCACGGCCGACCCGTTCGAGGTCGTGCGTGATCCCGCGGTCGACCTCGTCGTCGAGGTGATGGGTGGTCAGGATCCCGCAGGGGATCTGGTGCTGGCGGCCATCGCCCTCGGCAAGCCGGTCGTGACGGCCAACAAGGAACTCATTGCCGCGCGCGGCGCCGAGCTGATAGCCGCGGCCGAGGATGCCGGCGTCCCGCTGCTGTTCGAGGCTGCCGTCGGTGGGGGAATCCCGATCATCCGGCCGCTGTCCGAGACGTTGGCCGGTGAGACGATCGAGCGTGTGGTGGGCATCGTCAATGGCACGACGAACTACATCCTCACCCAGATGACAGAGGCAGGGTCATCGTACGGGGATGCGCTCGCAGAGGCCCAGGCGCTCGGATACGCCGAGCCTGATCCGACCGCGGACGTGTCGGGCGCGGACGCTGCGGCCAAAGCGGCGATCCTGTCGTCCCTCGCGTTCGGTATCTGGACCGCCGCAAGCGACGTGTATGCGGAAGGCATCACCGGCATCGACGCCATCGACATCTCGTTCGCTGCCGATTTCGGGTACACGGTGAAGCTCGTGGCCGTGTGCGAACGATTGCCCCACGGGATCAGCGCCCGCGTCCACCCCACGATGATCCCGAACGACCATCCCCTCGCATCGATCCGTGGAGCGATGAACGCCGTGTTCATCGAGGGACCTTCGATCGAATCGCTGTTGTTCGCAGGTCCGGGCGCCGGGGGTGCGCCGACCGCCATGGCCGTGCTCGGCGACGTCATCGACGCCTCACGCGAGATTCTCGCCGGCGCACAGGTGGCGCCGACGATTCGCTTCTCCGCCGGCGCCCTCATCCCGTTCTCGGAGATCGCCACTGCCCGGTACGTCCGCTTGCTGGTGGATGACCAGCCAGGCGTCCTCGCGAAGATCGCAGCGGCCTTCGGCGAAGAGGGAGTGTCGATCCGCTCGGTGTGGCAGGAGGGTGCAGACAACGAGGCCGCCCTCGTGATCGTCACCCACCGCGCCCCCGAACATGCCCAGGAGGCGGCGGTCGCACGGATCAGGGCCATCGATGAAGTGATCGACGTTGCGTCGGTGGTGCGCGTCCTCGGCGACGACCAGTGACCTGGCGCGGCGTCATCGAGGAGTTCCGCGACGCCCTGCCGGTGTCGGCTGCAACGCCCGTCGTGACCCTCCTGGAGGGAGGCACTCCGCTGATCCCCGCTCCGGCCGTGTCGGAGATCGTCGATCGAGATGTGCTGTTGAAGTTCGAAGGCATGAACCCCACGGGATCGTTCAAGGACCGGGGGATGACCCTCGCGGTGTCGAAGGCCGTCGAAGAGGGCGCCGGTGCGGTCGCCTGTGCCTCGACCGGCAATACGTCGGCATCGGCGGCAGCGTACGCGGCGCGTGCCGGCATCGCGTGCATCGTCGTGCTCCCAGCGGGGAAGATCGCCACGGGCAAGCTCGCACAGGCGATCGTGCACGGTGCAACCGTGGTCCCGATCGAGGGGAACTTCGACGATGCCCTCATGATCGTGCGTCGCCTGTCCGAGGAGTTCGACGTCGCGCTCGTGAACTCCGTCAACCCGTATCGGATCGAAGCACAGAAGACGGCAGCGTTCGAGGTCATCGACGCCCTCGGCGAGGCGCCGGCGGTGCATTCCCTGCCCGTCGGGAACGCAGGCAACATCACCGCATATTGGCGCGGATACACGGAAGCCGACGACCGGCCCGTCATGTGGGGCTTCCAGGCGGCGGGCGCCGCGCCGATCGTCTTCGGTGAGGTCTTCGACCATCCCGAGACGATCGCCACCGCCATCCGTATCGGCAATCCCGCTTCGTGGGACGGCGCCCTCGAGGCGAGGGACGCGTCGGGTGGCCGTATCGAGGCCGTGACCGACGACGAGATCCTCGCGGCCTACGATCTCCTGGCATCACGGGTCGGCGTGTTCTGCGAGCCGGCGTCGGCAGCGGGCGTCGCGGGGATCATCAAGTACCGCGAGGATCTCCCGCAGGGTGTGGTCGTGTGCACCGTGACCGGGCACGGACTCAAGGACCCGGCAACGGCCACGCGTGATGCGGCGCTGCCCGATGCGGTCCCCGCCACCATCGCTGCGGTCGCAACGGCTGCGAGGTTGGCCTGACCACCTGATCCGGCCGGTCCCCGAATCTGTCACAGGGTCGTCCTACGCTGATGGATGTCAGCGACACAGAGGAATTCTGACGTGGTGTACCTCGTGATTGGCACCCTTGCGGTGGCCGTGGTCGTGCTCAGCGTGGTCGTGATCCGGTTCGCCCGCACGCCCGACGACTCGGCGACCGACGACCTCGAGCGTCGCATGGCCGATCTGATGGCCGCCCAGCAGGCCCTCGTCGGCAAGGTCGACGCGGTGTCGCACAACCAGGTCACGAGCTCCAAAGCCATCACGGACACGTTGACGTCGTCGAACCAGCAACTCGCCAAGCAGCTCGCCGAGCGTCTGGAGCTCGTCCAGACGACCATGGGCGAGAACCTCTCGGGCTCGGCCCAGGCGACGGCGAAGTCGCTCGGTGAGCTCTCGCAGCGACTCGAGACCATCGACAAGGCGCAGAAGAACATCACGAACCTCTCCGAGCAGGTGGTGAGCCTCCAACACGTCCTCGATGACAAGCACGCACGCGGCGCCTTCGGTGAGGTCCAGCTCAATGACATCGTCGTCGACGCCCTCCCACCGAGCGCCTACAGCTTCCAGAAGGTGCTGAGCAACGCAAAGCGGGCCGACTGCGTCATCAACCTGCCGAATCCCCCCGGACCCATCGTGATCGATGCCAAGTTCCCGCTCACCTCGTACTCGGCGATGCTCGACACCGACAACGACGTCGAGCGTGCCGCCTTCGCCAAGCAACTCGGCGCTGACACCAAGAAGCACATCAAGGACATCGCCGAGCGATACATCATCCCGGGCGAGACGTCGGACTCGGCCCTGATGTTCATCCCGTCCGAGGCGGTCTATGCCGAGATCCACGCCCATCACCCCGACGTCATCGAGCTGTCCCACCGCTCGAAGGTGTACCTCGTGTCGCCAACGACGATGATGGCGACGCTCACCACCGTTCGTGCCGTGTTGCGTGACGTCCGCATGCGCGAGCAGGCCAGTCTGATCCAGGTGGAGATCGCCGTCATGCTCAAGGACGTCGATCGACTCCTGGACCGTGTCCGCAAGCTCGAATCCCACTTCGACCAGGCCGATCGCGACATCAAGGACATTCGCATCAGCGCGAACAAGATCTCGTCGCGGGGCACCAAGATCGAGGAGCTGGAGCTCGAGGACGGGGCGCCTCGTCCCGCCATCGGACCTGCGGAGTCCTTCGACTTCGACTGATCACCGTTCTTCTCACGGAATAGCGGTGCTTTGTGGATCGTCCGCCCTATACTGTCGTCATCCCATCACACCGGCTGTCGCCGCACCGTTGGGAAACCTCGAGCGCTCACCCGCACGCGTGTCGCGCTGTACCTATGGCCACGGCCAACCCAACCCGACCATCTCGAAAGGGGACCAGACGAGATGACCACCGAACGGGCAAGATTGCAGGAGCTCAAGCTCCCGCAGCTCCGAGACATGGCAACGGCGGTCGACGTCGATCCCGACGGTCTGCAGAAGTCGAAGCTGATCGCGGCCATCGTCGACGCCGACAAATTCGACGTCTCGATGTTGCCCGATGCGCCGCCTGCCGCTGTGGCCGAGGTCGCTTCCGAGGCCTCCGAGGCGGACACACGGCCCGATGACGGGTCACGCGACACCAGGGGTGGTGGCGATGGGGACGGGTCCGGTCGTCGGAACCGCAACCGCAACCGCAACCGCAACCGGAGTCGCAACCGCGAGCCCATCGACGAATCCGAGCTCGAAGTCCGTCAGGGCATCCTCGACATCCTCCCGGAGGGATACGGATTTCTCCGCGTCACCGGTTACCTGCCCGGGGACAAGGACGTCTACGTCGCCGCGAACATCGTGCGCAAGGACCGCCTCCGCAAAGGCGACATCATCGAAGGTCCCATCCGAGCGGCCCGGGCGCAGGAGAAGTTCCCCGCACTCGTCCGTGCCGCCAAGGTCAACGGCGGTCCCCCCGAGATCGCAGCCGATCGGCCCAAGTTCGCCAAGCTGACCCCCTTGTTCCCCGACCAGCGCCTCCGGCTCGAGGTCGAGGGGCACTCCGACCTCATGATGGCGAGGATCATCGATCTCATCGCCCCGATCGGCAAGGGCCAGCGTGGGCTCATCGTCTCGCCACCGAAAGCCGGCAAGACGACCGTCCTCAAGGACATCGCCAACTCGATCGCCGCCAACAACCCCGAGTGCTACCTGATGGTCGTCCTCGTCGACGAGCGGCCCGAGGAAGTCACCGACATGCAGCGGTCGGTGAAGGGCGAGGTCATCTACTCGACCTTCGACCGTCCCGCCGAGGAGCACACGCAGGTGTCCGAGCTCGCCATCGAGCGCGCCAAGCGCCTCGTGGAGACCGGAACCGACGTCGTGATCCTGCTCGATTCGATCACGCGTCTGGCGCGGGCCCACAACCTCGCCACACCGGCATCCGGAAGGATCCTCTCGGGTGGCGTCGACTCGACCGCCTTGTATCCGCCGAAGCGCTTCTTCGGAGCTGCGCGGAACATCGAGGAGGGCGGCAGCCTCACGATCATCGGGACGGCTCTGGTCGAAACCGGATCGCGCATGGACGAGGTCATCTTCGAGGAGTTCAAGGGCACAGGGAACATGGAACTGCGCCTCGACCGCAAGCTCGCGGACAAGAGGATCTACCCGGCCATCGACATCGAGGCATCGGGTACCCGCCGCGAGGAGCTGCTCTTCGAACGAGCCGAGCTCCAGGAAGTGTGGAAGCTCCGCAGGGTTCTGCTCGCTCTCGAGTCGGGTGCGGCACTCGAGTTGCTCATCGATCGCCTCAGATCCACCAAATCGAACGAGGAGTTCCTCCTGTCCGTCGCCAACAGCGGTCAGTAGGAATCTCACTACAGTTCACGCATCGATCAGGAGAATCCGTGAAGCCCGATATCCATCCGAACTACCGGCCCGTCGTGTTCCAGGACACCTCGTCGGACCTCAAGTTCCTCACGCAATCGACCATCGAGACCTCGGATACGGTCGAGTGGGAGGACGGAAACACCTATCCCCTCGCCAAGGTCGAGATCTCGTCCGCGAGCCATCCCTTCTACACGGGCAAGCAGATCCTCGTCGACACCACCGGTCGTGTCGAGCGGTTCCGCAAGCGCTACGGGCAGACATCGAAGGCGGCGACGCCCGAGTCCGCCGACGGCGACGCGGAGGCCTAGTTGAGCAGATCACCTGGCGCCTCGGTCGGCGGCCAGGCGGTCATCGAGGGCGTGATGATGCGCGCTCCCGAGGCCTGGGCTGTTGCAGCGCGGCGTCCCGACGGCGTCATCGAAGCGAAGCGCCACGAGCTGCCGGCGCTCACCTCCCGCAACCGCTACGCCAAGGTCCCGTTCCTGCGCGGCATCTTCGTGCTCGCCGAATCACTCTCGCTCGGATTCCGGGCCCTCTCGTGGTCCGCGGAGAAGGCGGGTGACGAGGAGGAGGAGATCGGCAGGCGCGAGATCATCATCACGATGGTCATCGCCATCGTTGCTGCCCTCGCCATCTTCGTCCTCGGGCCAGCGTTCGCCGCCGAGTGGATCAAAGACCTCGTGGGTGGCAATGCCCTGGCGTTCGTCATCATCGATGGCGCGATCCGCATCTTCCTGATCGTCGCCTACATCTGGCTCATCGGACGCAATCCCGACATCAAGCGTGTGTTCGAGTACCACGGGGCCGAGCACAAGACGATCCACGCGTATGAGAACGGCGATCCGCTCGACATCGCATCGATCCAGAAGTACAGCCCCCGCCACCCCAGATGCGGCACGTCGTTCATCATCATCGTCGCAATGGTGTCGTTCGTCGTGTTCCTGACCCTCGCGCCGTTGCCGTTCGTGTGGCAGGTCATCGCACGAATCGCGTTGATCCCGGTCATCGCAGGCATCTCCTACGAGGTGCTGAGGGCGGCCGCTGGCAAGCGTTGGCTCGCATGGGCATCTGCGCCGGGCATGTGGATCCAATCCATCACCACGAAGGAACCGGACGACAGTCAGGTCGAGGTCGCGATCGCCTCGTTGCTCGCCGCACTCGACCCCGAGGACATCGACGACGTGCGCGAGCGGGGAGCCATCGATCCCCGTGCGCTCGCCGCCGAGTTCGACCTCGGCGATGGCGACCATGGATGATCGACTCGTCGACCGGCTGCGTACCGCCGAGGTGGCCTATGACGAGACCCTCGAGCAGCTCTCCGAACCCGACGTGCTCTCCGACCAGAATCGGTATCGCGAGATAACGACACGGCACGCCGAGCTCAAGCCGATCATCGAGGCCTATCGCCGATACGTCGCTGCCGACATCGAGGTCACAGAGGCGACCGAGCTCGCCGCAATCGAGGACGACCCCGAGATGAAGGCGTACCTCGCCGACACGATCGAGGCGAAGTCGCTCGAAGTGACCGAACTCGAGGCCGAGCTCCGCACATTGCTCGTCCCCAAGGATCCCGACGACGACAAGGACGTCATCGTCGAGGTGCGGTCGGCGGCGGGCGGAGACGAAGCTGCCCTCTGGGCGGGGGATCTGTACCGGATGTACGAGCGATTCGCCGAACGCTCGGGATGGAGCATCGATCCCATCGACATGTCGCCAAGCGACGGTGGCGGCATCAAGGAAGCGACGTTCGCGGTCAAGGGTCGCGGCGCCTATGCGCGCTTCAAATACGAGGCGGGACCCCACCGCGTCCAACGGGTCCCGAGGACCGAGTCACAGGGTCGCGTCCACACGTCGATGGGAACCGTCGCCGTACTCCCCGAGGTCGAGGACGTCGAGGTACAGATCAACGATGGAGATCTCGTCATCGAGACCATGCGGTCACAGGGTCCCGGGGGCCAGTCGGTCAACACCACAGACTCCGCGGTGCGGATCACCCACACCCCGACAGGCATCGTCGTGTCGTGTCAGGACGAGAAGTCGCAGCTCCAGAACAAGCTCAAGGCCCTCCGTGTTCTCCGCGCGAGGCTCTACCAGATCCAGATCGAGGAGCAGATGGGCGAGCGCGCATCGGTGCGAAGGTCACAGGTGGGCACAGGCGAGCGATCCGAGAAGATCCGCACCTACAACTTCAAGGAGAACCGGGTCACCGACCATCGGATCGGTCTCACCGTCCATTCGCTCCCTGCCGTACTCGACGGAGACCTCGATGAGATCCATCGGGCGTTGATCGCCGACGACGTGGCGCAGCGGCTCGCAACCGACGGGTGATGACGACGAGCGCCGAGCTCATCGGCGGTACCGACCTGCCCCGACATGAGGCCGAACGGCTCCTCATCGCCGCCACGAACCGATCACGGATCGACCTGCACTTCGCCGACGACCTCGGCCCCGACGTGGTCGACCGGTACCGGGCGCTCGTCGATCGTCGGCGGGCGGGCGAACCACTGCAGTACCTCGAGGGTGACACACCGTTCGGTCCGGCGACCATCAACGTCGATCCCAGGGTGTTGATCCCGAGACCCGAGACCGAGGAGATGCTCGAACTCGTCGCCGACCTCGTACCACCTCCGCACACGATCGTCGATCTGTGCACCGGCAGCGGCAACCTCGCCGTTGCGTTGGCGATGATCCATCCGGACGCACGCGTGGTGGCGTCCGACGTCAGCCCCGATGCCATCGATGTCGCCCGCGACAACGCCGCCAGGAACGAGGTGGACGTCGAACTGCTGGTCGGGGACCTCTTCGATCCGCTGCCGCTCGAGCTGCGGGCGCACGTCGACCTGCTCGTGGCGAACCCGCCGTACCTCGCCGAACACGAGCTGGCAGATGTGCCGGACGATGTCGCCATGGAACCCACTGGTGCCCTCGTGGGCGGTCCACGCGGCGATGAGGTCGTCGCACGCATCGGCGCCACGGCGGTCGACTGGCTCGCTCCCGGTGGCGTCGTCGTGTGCGAGATCTCCGAATTCGACGCCGAGCGCTCCGTGGGGCACTTCGAGGCCCTCGATGGCGTCATCCGGCGAGATCTGTCCGGAAAGGACCGGTTCGTGGTTGGGCGGCGCTGGTTCGAGTAGCGTTGAGCCTTCGATCATTGGGAGGTACAGGTGGACGTATCGGCTGCGGCACGGGCGATCAAGCGAGGCGAGATCATCGGCGTCCCCACCGACACGGTGTACGGACTGGCCGCGGATCCCTATGACGAGGCAGCCCTCGACCGGTTGTACGACATCAAGGGACGCGACGACGGCAAGCCGATAGCGATCCTCGTGGCCGACCTCGATCAGGGCCTGTCACTCGGGGCCATGTCGGACCGGGCCCTCGACCTCGCCGACCGATACTGGCCGGGCGCCGTGACGCTCGTCGTTCCGCGCCTCGATACCGCACCGACCTGGCTCGGCGATGTCCGCCGACGAACGATCGCACTCCGGTGCCCCGACCATCCCGTGGCCCTCGACCTCCTGAGGATCGCCGGACCACTCGCCGTGACCTCGGCCAACCGATCGGCCGATCGCCCGGTCAACAGTGCCGAGGATGCGCGCGACGTCTTCGCCGACGAGGTGCTCACCTACCTCCCAGGCGGTGCAGGTGGGGGAGAGCCTTCCACCCTGGTCGATCTCACCCAACCGACCGAGATGATCCTGCGCAGCGGCCCGATCCAACTGTGACCGTCGTGCCGTGACCCACCATCGAGGCTTCGCCATCGCTGTCGGAACCCTGGTGTGGGCGGTGTCGTCGTGGTTCGGATTCCTGGCGTTCTCGACGGCCAGTGCTACCGCCGTCACCATCATGGGCGTCGGGCTCGCCTTCGCCGTCTACGCGGTGGCGGGATTCAGTGGAGCGCCCGACGTGGCATCCACCGGCTTCCGGAGTGCGCTCATCGCGTTCGGTGTCGCCGCGGTGGCTGTCGTCGCCTACATGGTGACGAACGTCGATGGATTCGCGGTTGCGGCACCGGTCATCGCCGTTGGAGTCGGGTGTGGACTCGCCCTCCAGCCTGCGACCGATCAGGTCAATGTCGTCGTCCGATTCGTCGTCACCGTGCTCGTCGCGATCATCGCTGTGTGGGTGTACAACGTCGATCCGACGGTGTACGGCCTCGTGTCACCCCTGATGCCACTTCCCGCCCTCGTCGTCGCCGACACCTACTACGCACGGGTGCGGGCGGCGACCTCCGAGTCGGTGCCGGATTGAACGGCGACGGGCGCAGTGGTCCCGCTGCTCGCTGCGCCTGACCATTACCGCGGCGACAGGTATGCCGGAAGGAGATACCGCAGGTTGTCGAATACGAACAGGAACGACGCAGCGGGATAGCCGACCGTGACGACGGTGCTGCTCATTGCCAGCCGTCTCGATCGAGGATCGATCAGGAGGTAGCCACTCAACACGGTGATGATCGGTACTACGAAGCTCAGGACGCGACCGAGATAGGGGAGCGGCAACGCCGGTAGCGACGTCGCAGCCATGAGCACGGGGCTCGCAGCTGTGCCTTCGTTGTAGGTCTCGGCGATCCAACTGGGGTCGGCTGGACGAACCGTCGTGTAGTGGTGGATGTCTCGCTCTGCAAGACCCGAGTCCTTGCGAGCCGTATACAGGAGGGCCGGGCCAACGTCGTCGAGGCGAGTACCGAACACAGCGCCCAATGCCGAGGCAATGCGTTGCTCCATGAGTGTGGTGCCCGCGATCCGAAGGATCGACGTCGTGGCCGCATCGTAGGCCTCGACGCGGGAGTGATAATCAAGACCTGAGTTGTCGATGGCTACGATCACAGCATCCGAACTCCCGCTGGAGTAGACGTCGGGAAGCTGCGTCCTGATCGCTTCGCGATTGTTTGGCACGACGGTTTCCCACACCACCCAGAACAACGCACGTTCCGACCCCAGAGACGGGCTTGCCACGCCCTCGTCCGCTTGGTTCTCGAGCGTCAGAGCGCCAGCGAACAGGATCAAGGCGATGATGACCAGACTCGGGACGATGTAGGTGCGCGGACGCCGCAACTTCTGCGGATCTGAGAGCAGCACGAGCCCCACGAGCACAGCGAGTGTCATGAGCGCATAGTGAAGCCGGATCATCGGAAGAACGGTTGCGAGCGTCGCTGCAACAAGCGATGGGACTCGGAACGGCTTGCCGATGCGTTGCAGGCGGTAGGCACCGACCAAAGCTGCGGCGCAGATGACCGCGATCGGAGTGGCTATGGCCTCGGTCAGCAGGAGATTGGCATACGCAACTGCGCTCGGCAGCGTCAGTAGTGCGATTGGAGCGATCGACCACCACCGCATCGCCCATACGCACGCTGCGATGGCTGCCGCCAAAAGTGAGTACTGGGCTACGACGACACCGTGGAGGGGAGCAAAACCCGCGGCAGCCGCTACTGACCCTGTGACGTACAGCCAGAGCGGGTAGCCGACTTGACGGAAGCCCATCTGGATGAGACCTGTCCCGCGAAGGTCGGACGCGTGAGCGAGGTAGTGGAGGCTGTCGGGAAGGATCGTCGGGTACCAATTGACGGAGAGAAATGAGAAGAGCGTGAAGGCACCAGCTGCGACCAAGGCGATTTGCCCCTTGGACCGATGCAATGGGTACATCGACATGGGTGGCGTTGCTCCATGATTGTGGCTGTGGCGCAAGGGTAGGTGTCAGCGCCACGGGATCCGGGGATGACAGCTGTTTCTACTCGATCTCGATTCGCGGGTAGATTCGACGTGTCCCGCAATCCATCGGAGCGATCCCCATGACCGACATGACCCCGCTCGCAGCAGCGGACCCGACCCTCGCGGCACTCATCGCCAAGGATGCCCAGCGTCAGCGCAGCAAGATCCAGCTGATCGCATCCGAGAACTTCGTCAGCTACGCCATGATGCAGGCATCGGGTTCCGTGCTCGCCAACAAGTACTCGGAGGGATATCCCGGCAGGCGGTACTACGAGGGTTGCGAGGTCATCGATGAGATCGAGTCGCTTGCGATCTCCCGTGCGAAGGAGCTCTTCGGGGCTGAGCATGCCAACGTGCAGCCCCACTCGGGTTCCCAGGCCAACCTCGCTGCGTATCTCGCCGTCCTCGAACCGGGGGACACCATCCTCGGCATGTCGCTCGACCAGGGTGGCCACCTCACCCACGGATCACCGGTCAACTTCTCGGGCAACCTCTTCAACATCGTCGGCTACGGCGTCGATCCCGAGACCGAGACGATCGATCTCGGCGCCCTCCGCGCCACGGCGCTCGAGCACCGGCCGAAGATGATCGTCGGGGGATACTCGGCGTACTCCCAGATCATCGATTGGGCCGCCATCCGGGAGATCGCCGACGAGGTGGGGGCGGTGTTCCTCGTCGATGCGGCCCACATCATCGGCCTGATCGCCGGCGGCGCCCACCCGTCCCCTGTGCCCCACGCCCACATCGTCACCGCGACCACCCACAAGGCCCTGCGCGGACCCCGCGGTGGACTCATCCTCTCCACCGAGGAACATGCCAAGGCGATCGACAAGAGCGTCTTCCCGTACGCGCAGGGCGGCGCCATCAACCACCAGATCGCGGGCAAGGCCCTGTGCTTCAAACAGGCCGCCTCGCCCGAATACGCCATGTATGCGAACCAGATCGTGCGCAACGCATCCGTTCTGGCGGACACGATGATCGGAGCTGGTGCGAGGGTGGTCTCCGGCGGGACCACGAACCACATGTTCCTGACCGACCTCCGGTCCATCGACGACGAACTCACGGGCAAGGAGGCAGCGTCCCTCCTCGATGAAATGGGCGTCACCCTCAACCGGAACGCCATCCCCTTCGACCCACGGTCACCGTTCGTCACGTCGGGAATCCGCATCGGCACACCGTCCGTCACCACGGCAGGCATGAAGCAGGAGCAGATGGTGGTCCTCGGCAAGGCCATCGTCGAGATCCTGCGCAAGCGCAACGACTCGGCGGTCCTCGAACAGCTCCGCGGAAGGGTCGATGAGCTCGCCAGGGCCTTTCCTGCCTACCCCGTCGAGTTCAACGGCTACGCGTGATCGGACGCCGGAAGGGCCGATTGCCGATGATGACCGAGAATCCTGTACCCTTGCGCCCACCGATGCAGCGGTGCACGAGGTTCAAGGACACTCCGTGGCCGATCCCAACGACCCCAAAGACGACGTGACCACCACCAAGTCAACGACGGTCCCCACCCGTGAAGCGATCACCGGCGGGTTCTCCAAGAACGCAGATCTGTTGTCCTACATCGTCTCGGGACTCCTGATCGGGCTGTTCCTGGATTGGGTGTTCGGTACGTCGCCCGTCATGACCATTGCGTGGTCGCTGGCGGCCATCGGTGTCGGTTTCTACCGCCTCTGGCAGGTCTCGGCCGAGCTCGAGGAGGAAGGGAAGAAGCGTGGCCACGGTGTCTGATGATCGCATGGACGCCTCAGCGATGCATCGCCCCTCACCGGATGCGCGCCCCATCGAGGCCATCATCGGGAAGAACATCGCGAAACGATCGCTGGTCGTGGCGCCGATCCTCATCGCGATCTTCGCGGTCACCGGCGGGTGGCTCGGAGCGGTCTCGGCAGCGATCGGGGTCGCCATCGTCGTCGCCAACTTCGTCGTCGGCGGCTACATCCTCGCCACGGCGGCGGGAGTGTCCCTCAGCATGTATCATGCCGCCGCGCTGTTCGGATTCTTCATCCGGCTCGGCCTCATCACGTTGACGATGGTGCTCGTCGTCTCCGTTGCGGACATCGACCGCGTGGCCATGGGCGTGTCGGCGGTGGTCAGTTATCTCGTGCTGTTGTCGCTCGAGGCGGTGGCAGTGGTCAAAGGTGCGGAAAGGGAACTCGAGTGGACGAACTGATACTCGCGATCGAGGAATGCGATCTCTCCGAGAATGCCGTGTGCGCGCCGGAGAACGTCAATGAGCTCTTCGAGTTCCGCACGCCGATCATCGAGATCCTCGGCTTCCCCATCACCCGGCTGGTCTTCCTGATCCTCCTCGCGGGTCTGCTCTCCGTCGCCATCATCTACTTCGGGCTCCGTAAGAAGGCCACGCGTCCCGGCAAGTACCAGCTCAGTATCGAGTCCCTGATGACGTTCGTCCGAGACGAGATCGCCATTGGCATCATCGGTCCCGTGGGTATCAAGTACTACCCCTACCTCATGTCGTTGTTCATCTTCATCCTCATCGGCAACATGTTCGAGATCACGCCGTTCGTCAACTTCCCCATCACCTCGCGGATGGCGATCCCGCTGTTTCTTGCCCTCCTGACGTGGGTGATCTTCATCGTGGCCGGGTTCAAACGGAATGGCATCAGCTACCTGACCGGCATCATCTGGCCACCTGGCGTTCCCGTTGCGCTCAAGCCGCTCGTGGGACTCATCGAGTTCTTCTCGACGTTCTTCGTGCGTCCCTTCTCGCTCGCCGTGCGACTCTTCGCCAACCTCGTCGCCGGTCACGTGATGTTGTCCCTGCTCCTCACCACGGCCTTCGTGTCGATCTCGGCCTTCGTCGCCGGTGACATCTCGGCCGTCAAGGGAGTGTTCGGGATCGCGTGGTGGGCGCTCGCATTGGCAATCTTCATGTTCGAGATGATCGTCATCCTGTTGCAGGCCTACATCTTCACGCTGCTGAGTGCGGTCTACATCGATACGTCGATCAACGTCGAACACTGATCAAGGTCCCGTCTTACAGGACAAGGAAAGGGAAACAATGGAAGAACTCAAGGGAGCGTTCTCCCTCATCGGGTACGGCCTCGCTGCCATCGGCCCAGGTGTCGGCATCGGGCTCATCGCGGGCAACGCGGTGCAAGCCATGGCACGCCAGCCGGAGGCTGCCGGCATGGTCCGCACCACGATGTTCTTGGGTATCGCATTCACGGAGGCACTCGCCCTCATCGGCTTCGTGCTCTTCTTCCTGGCATAGGCCGAGGAGCAAACGATGGTTACGCACATGTTCGCCCAGTTGATCCTGGCGGCTGAGGAGGGCTCCACCAGCGAGTCCGGGGGCATCGACCTCCTGCTCCCAGCTGCCGAGGAGCTGTTCGCGGGGATCATCGCGTTCTCGATCGTCTTCTTCTTCATCTGGAAGTGGGCGATCCCCGCGTTGAACAAGTCGCTCGAAGCCCGTCAGGCAGAGATCGCCGCCCAGTACGAGACCGCCGAGAAGGCGAAGCTCGAGGCTGAGAGCCTCCTCGGGGACTATCGCAGCCAGGTTGCGGGAGCCAATGCAGAAGCAGCCCAGATCGTCGCCGAGGCGCGCGACGCGGGTGAGTCGGTGAAGGCGGACATCGTGTCACGTGCCGAAGCCGAGGCGGAGCAGATCCGCGTTCGGGCACAGGACGAGATCGAGGCAGAGCGCTCACGCGTCTCTGGTGAACTCCGCCGCCAGGTCGCCGACCTCTCGATCGACGTCGCAGAACGCGTCGTTGGCGATTCGATCGACGGTGAGAAACAGCGACAGCTCGTCGATCGGTACATCGACGACCTCGGCGGGGTCCGGTAGCAGATGGATCACGCGACCGTTGAGGCCAGCAAGGTCGACGGCTACGCCTCGGCGTTGCTCGAGATCGCCCGTGCAGAGGGTTCCGACGCCGATCTGGCGAATGAGATGTACACCGCCGCGAACGCCTTGGCTGGCAACGCCGAGCTGATCGAGGTGCTGCGCGATCCCGCCGTGCCGACGGAACGCAAGCAGGGGATCGTCAACGATCTCCTCGGCGCTCGGGCGTCGCGTGTCACCGTCGCGTCGATGTCGTTCCTCGTGGCCTCCGGCCAGGCCCGCAACCTCGGTGACATCGCTCGCCGACTTGCCGACATGGCCGCTGAGGCGGAGGGGGAGGTCGTCGCCGAGGTCCGATCGCCGATGCCGTTGGCATCGGACCAGATCACGCGACTGCAAGGAGCCCTCTCGCGGGCGACCAACAAGCGAGTCCAGGTGAAGGTCATCGTCGATCCATCGGTCGTCGGCGGACTCGTCACCAAGGTCGGAGACACTGTGCTCGACGGATCGATCCGGGGTCGATTCGAAGAGCTTCGAGAGCAATGGGGCTGACGCACGATGGCTGAACTCACACTCAACACCGATGACATAGCAGCAGCGCTGCGCTCCAACCTCGATGGCTGGAACCCGGCGTTGGAATCCGAGACCATGGGGTACGTCCTGTCCGTCGGTGACGGCGTTGCCCGCGTGTCGGGTCTCCCGAATGCGATGGCATCCGAGCTCCTCGAGTTCCCCGGTGGACTCCTCGGTGTGGCGTTGAACCTCGATGAGGACTCGATCGGTACGGTCATCATGGGTGATGCGAGCGGGATCGAGGAGGGGGACGAGGTCCGATCGACCGGGCGAGTCCTGTCGATTCCCGTCGGTGACGCCCTGCTCGGCCGCGTCGTGGATCCGCTCGGCAACGCCATCGACGGGAAAGGCCCCATCGCGACGACGGAGCGGCGCCTCCTCGAGACACAGGCACCCTCCGTGGTCCAGCGCCAACCGGTCTCGGAGCCGCTCCAGACCGGTATCAAGGCCATCGATGCGATGACGCCGATCGGCCGGGGCCAGCGCCAGCTGATCATCGGCGACCGCCAGACGGGCAAGACCGCCGTCGTGGTCGACACCATCCTCGCCCAGGCGGGGCTCGGTGTGAAGTGCATCTACGTGGCGATCGGTCAGAAGAACTCGACCGTTGCCGAGGTCGTCAGCGTGCTCGAGGCGGCAGGGGCGATGGAGTACACGGTCATTGTCAACGCCTCAGCCGGTGACTCGGCTGCCCTCCAGATGTATGCGCCGTATGCCGGATCGGCCATCGGTCAGCACTGGATGTACAACGGCGAGCACGCCCTCGTGATCTTCGACGACCTGACCAAGCAGGCCATCGCCTATCGCGAGATCTCCCTCCTGCTGCGCCGCCCTCCGGGTCGCGAGGCCTATCCGGGCGACGTGTTCTATCTCCACAGCCGGCTCCTCGAGCGCTGTGCGAAGCTCTCGGACGAGCTCGGCGGTGGGTCCCTCACGGGCCTACCCATCATCGAGACCAAGGCCAACGACGTGTCGGCCTACATCCCGACCAACGTGATCTCGATCACGGATGGTCAGATCTTCCTCGAGACCGACCTGTTCTTCTCCGGCATCCGACCGGCGATCAACGCCGGTATCTCGGTCTCGCGAGTCGGCGGCGCCGCACAGGTCAAGGCGATGCGCAAGGTCGCCGGGCCATTGCGCCTCAACCTCGCCCAGTTCCGCGAACTCGAGGCCTTCGCCGAGTTCGGTTCCGAGCTCGACGCAACCTCCCTCGCCCAGCTCGATCGCGGACGTCGTGTCGTCGAGGTGCTCAAGCAGGGCCAGTACCGCCCCGTTCCGGTGGCCGAGCAGGTGCTCGTCATCTACGCCGTCACCGAGGGTCACATGGATGACGTCGATCCGAGCGACATCCCGATGTTCGAGCGCGGACTCCGAGAATTCGCCAAGGAACGGTACGGGTCGATGCTCAACCAGATCGCCGACACCGGAGATCTGCCTGGCGACGAGATCGTCGCAGCCATCAATGCCTACAAGGCGACGCTGGGCGACGGCGAACCGACCGGCGAACTGGAGGCCTGACGCACCGTGGCATCCGCCGAAGTACGGGCGATCCGGAGACGGATCAGGAGCGTCGAGTCGACGATGAAGATCACGCGCGCCA
The DNA here is from genome assembly GCA_963759175.1 of uncultured Acidimicrobiia bacterium. Lineage (GTDB taxonomy): Bacteria > Actinomycetota > Acidimicrobiia > Spongiisociales > UBA5794 > SZUA-442. The sequence goes on along the minus strand of CAVWXP010000007.1, from coordinate 4,586 downwards.
TGGAGCTGATCGCAACCGCTCGCATCGGCAAGGCGCAGGTCCGAGTCGGCCAGGCCAAGCCCTACACGGAGAAGATGAACGACGTCATCCGCAACATCGCCGCCGCCACCGGGTCGTTGTCGCATCCGCTGCTCGACTCGCGCGACGTGCGCACCGTCGGTGTCCTCGTCGTGTCGTCTGACCGTGGGCTCGCAGGCGGCTACAACTCATCGGTGATCCGGTCGGCTGAGTCCGCCATCCGCAAGCATCAGGCCGCCGGTCGCAAGGTGCGCGTGTACACGGTGGGGGCGAAGGCACAGGGGTACTTCCGGTACCGGCGATACGCGCTCGAGCACGTATGGCTGAATGTCACCGACACGCCGACCTACGCAGATGCACGATCGATAGCCAACATCCTCCTCGATGAGTACGCGACCGAGCGGGTCGACGCCGTCGAGGCCTACACGACCGAGTATGTGTCGGCGCTCACACAGAATGCGATCGAGTGGCCGGTGCTGCCGATCGAGCCGCCCGCCTCGGAGCACGACGTCGTCACACTCCCGGTCGGATACACCTTCGAGCCCTCGCCCGAGAGCATCCTCGGACGGCTGCTCCCGCGGTACCTCGAGGGCACCGTGTTCGGTATGTTGCTCGAGGCGTCGGCGTCCGAACACGCGGCCCGACGGCGGGCCATGAAGGCCGCCACCGAGAACGCCGAGGAGCTGACGCGGGTCCTCACCCGCGAGGCCAATCAGGCACGGCAGGCGGAGATCACCACGGAAATCAGCGAGATCGTCGGCGGCGCCGAGGCGCTGTCGGGCGGTTGATGGATCAAGGAAGACGGAGAGCACACATGAGCGTGACAACCCTCGCCAGCGGACGGATCGTCAAGGTCGCCGGTCCGGTCGTCGACGTCGAGTTCCCGCCCGATGCGCTACCGGAGATCAACTTCGCCCTCGAGGTCGATCTCGAGGTCGCAGGTATCGCCAACACGGTCATCTGTGAGGTCGCCCAGCAGCTCGGTAACGACAAGATCCGTGCCGTCGCGCTCGCACCGACGGACGGCATCGTGCGCGGTGCCGAGGTTCGCAACACCGGTGCGCCGATCTCGGTCCCCGTCGGTGACCAGACACTCGGCCACATCTTCAACGTGTGGGGAACGGCACTCGATGATCCGGACCATGTGTTCACCGGTGAGTCGTGGCCGATCCACCGCGATCCGCCGGCGTTCGAGGACGTGCAGGCCCAGAAGAAGGTGTTCGAGACCGGTATCAAGGTCATCGACCTCATCTCGCCCTACCTCGAGGGTGGCAAGATCGGCCTCTTCGGCGGTGCCGGTGTCGGCAAGACGGTGCTCATCCAGGAGATGATCAACCGGGTAGCAACCCAGCACGGTGGTGTCTCGGTGTTCGCTGGCGTGGGGGAGCGAACCCGTGAAGGCAACGACCTGTTCCTCGAGATGACCGAATCGGGCGTCATCGACAAGGCCGCACTCGTTTTCGGCCAGATGGACGAGCCGCCCGGTGTGCGCCTCCGTGTGGCGCTGTCCGCGCTCACGATGGCGGAGTACTTCCGCGATGTCCAGCAGCAGGATGTACTCCTCTTCATCGACAACATCTTCCGATTCACCCAGGCGGGATCCGAGGTATCGACCCTCTTGGGCCGCATGCCGTCTGCCGTGGGTTACCAGCCGACGCTGTCGTCGGAGATGGGCCAGCTCCAGGAGCGCATCACGTCGCTCAAGGGTCGCTCGATCACGTCGCTCCAGGCCATCTACGTGCCAGCCGACGACATCACCGACCCCGCCCCCCACACGGCATTCGCCCACCTCGACGCCACCACCGTGTTGTCACGTCCCCTCACGGCACTCGGCATCTACCCGGCCGTCGATCCGCTCGACTCGAACAGCCGTGCCCTCGATCCCCAGATCGTGGGCGAGGAGCACTACGCGGTCGCGACCCAGGTCCAGCTCGTGTTGCAGCGATACAAGGACCTCCAGGACATCATCGCGATCCTCGGCATGGATGAGCTCTCGGAAGAGGACAAGCTCGTCGTCAACCGTGCCAGGCGGATCCAGCGATTCCTGTCCCAACCGATGTTCGTGGCGGAGCAGTTCACCGGTCAGGCGGGCATCTTCACACCGCTCGACGAGACGATCGCTTCGTTCAAGGCCGTGCTCGATGGTGATCTCGATCACCTTCCCGAGCAGGCGTTCTACATGGTCGGTGGAGCCGACGATGTCATCGCCAAGGCCAAGGAGCTCGAGGCGTCCGTCTGATGGCCAAGACGTTCCAGGTCGACATCGTCACGCCCGAAGCCGTCATATGGTCCGGCCAGGCCGACATGGTCTCGGCGCGTACCACGGAGGGCGATATCGGTGTCCTCGCCGACCACGAGCCCACGATGGCGGCGCTCGCCACGGGTGCCGTCACGATCCATCACGAAGGCGGTGTGACGGCGGCAGGCATCCACGGTGGATTCCTCCAGATCTACCAGAACCAGGTCACGCTGCTCACCGACCGGGCGGAGCTCACCGAGGGTGGACTCGAACAGGCCCGTGAGACCGCCCGAGCCCTGCGCGAGCAGGACATCGGCGACGAAGGCGCCTGAACCGAGCGGCGGGTACATCGCTCAAGTCGTGGCGCTCGCTGTCGATGCGAACCACAATGCATCTGGCGTGTGGGCCCATGCGTGCATGTGAGCGACCGAGGAGCTGCATTCGATGTCTGTGGAACGCCGAGACCGTGGGCGTCTCCTGATCTTCATCGTCGCCTACGAAGCCGAGGCGACGCTCAAAGAAGTACTCGACCGCGTCCCGACAGCCATCGTCGATAACCACGAGGTGGAGATCCTCATCGTTGACGACTCGTCACAGGATCGCACATACGAGATCGGAAGGGAGTACGCGGCCGCCCATCCGGAGATGCCCCTGACCGTGCTGCGCAACGAGTACAACCAGGGCTATGGGGGCAATCAGAAGATCGGCTATGCGTACGCGGCCAAGCACGGCTTCGACTATGTAGCCCTCATCCATGGGGACGGCCAGTACGCACCCGAGGAACTGGGTCGCCTCCTCGAACCACTGGTCGCGGGTGAGGCCGACGCCGTGTTTGGGAGCAGGATGATCAATCCGTCCAGCGCCCTGGCCGGCGGCATGCCGCTGTACAAGTTCGTCGGAAACCGGGTCCTCACGCGGATCCAGAACACCGTGCTGCGTCGGGACCTGTCGGAGTACCACAGCGGCTATCGGGTATACCGGGTGGATGCGCTCGAGAGGGTCCACTATCGGCTGAACACGAACGATTTCCACTTCGACACGCAGATCATTCTCCAGCTGATGAACAGTGGCGCACGGATCGTGGAGCTCCCGATCCCCACCTACTACGGCGACGAGATCTCACGGGTGAACGGCCTCCGGTACGCGTGGGACGTCGTGGTCCACACGATCGCGAGCGTATTCCATGGCTTCGGTCTGTGGCAGCAACGTCGGTTGGATCCTTCGGTAAGGACCGCGTCGCCGTACCGATCGAAGCTGGGCTTCGTGAGCCCCCACTCGCTCGCAATCGCAGCCGTCGAAGAAGGCGCCCATGTCATCGACCTCGGCGCCGGGCCGGGCGACGTCGCAACGGCACTGGTTGCGAAAGGCTGCGAGGTCACCGTGGTCGATATGGAGGAGCCTGAGGTTCCCGTTGGCGGCATCGAAGTCATCGTGGCGAACCTGAACGATTCGCTGACCTTCGACACGAAGGGCAAGGACACGATCCTGATGCTCGACGTCATCGAGCATCTCGCCGATCCGGAGGACTTCCTCGACCGACTCCGCGCCCAGTTCGACCACGCACCAAAGACACTCATTCTGTCGACGCCAAATGTCGCCTTCGCCATCCAGCGGGTGGCGTTGTTGTTTGGGCAGTTCAACTACGGGCGCACCGGCATCCTCGATCGGACGCACACGCGGTTGTTCACGTTCCGAACCCTGAAGCATCTCTTGCGCGATGCCGGATTCCGGGTCAAGGTGGTGAGGGGCGTCCCAGCTCCATTCCCCCTCGTGGCCGGAGGTGCCGTGGGCAAGGGTCTCCTGTCGCTCAACGAGATCGCGATCCGAGTGTCGAAGACGCTGTTCTCGTTCCAGATCTTCGTGATTGCAGAGTCGACGCCAGATGTCGAGTTCCTCGTGACCGATGCCATGAATGCCGCAGAGCGGTCCTGATGCGCGGGAGTGAGCGAGCGACAGTTGCCATCGGCGCTGGCCTGATCCTCGCCTTCGCATCACTCGTGTGGCGGATCGAGCTCTCGCTCCAGTGGTTGTCGATCCTCCTCCTGATCCCCGGGATCGCGTTTGCCGTGCTGGCGGCGGTGGGAGATCGCAGGGCACACCGAATCCTGGCGAAGGCGGACATCGACGGCGTGATCGGAATGGGCCTCGTTCTGGGTGTGTCGACGTTCGCGATTTCGCTGTTCCTCGCCCTCGTGCCTCCCGCCGGCGTCTCGTGGCTCGTGTTCGGCGGGGTTCTCGTGGCCGTCGCCGCGCTCGCCGGGTGGATCGACCGCTCCGCTTCCATCGTTCCGTTCGCTGCGTTGGTGGTGACACTCGCGGCTGTGTTGGT
>CAVWXP010000006.1:0-3907 GCA_963759175.1 uncultured Acidimicrobiia bacterium | reverse complement strand
TGCTGGTCGCAACCCTCGCCTGATCTGAACGGCGGCGCTGTGGCGTTCGACCCCCAGCAGCTGGATCCGGACCGGAGCATCGGTTGACCCCTGGGCATCCACCCGTCGTGACTCCCAGCCGCATCCGCGGGCTCTGGCGACCCCGATCCGGACGCCTCGCAGGACCGATTGTGCTCAGGTGGAGCGTTCCCTGACCACCGTGGCGAGGTCGAGATGGTCGACGGTGCGAATGGCGGGCCATGCAGACAGCAGGGCGACGATCACCATGGCGACGGCACTCAGGATCAGCGTGATCGGATTCATGATGAGGTCGAAGGTGAACATGTCCGACGTGTAGGAATGCATGAACCACGATGCCACGAGGTAGCCGATGAAGAGGCCGGGAACGATGCCCAAGACGGTGAGGAGTAGGTTCTCCCCGGTGATGAGTTCAGCGATCCGCCGCCGTGACATCCCGTTCGCCCGCATCGTGGCGTACTCGCCCTCGCGTTCGGCGACATTGACCGAGATGGTGTTGAAGATCAACGCGAAGGCCATGATCCCGCCGAAGAGCAACATCACACCGACGAAGACGTAGAAGAACCCGAGGAAGTCCTGGATCGTGACGTACAACGACCGGGAGTCGATCACCGCGGCGACCTCGGTTTCCGCCTCGATCCGTTCGATCACCCCCTCCCGTTCGACGGCGACGTCGAACAGGGCTTTGATCTGGCTGATCGATGGCTCGGCGAGGATGTCAGGTGGGCGCGGCGGATCCGCCGTCGCGATGGATTCGTCGAGGATGGCTCGTTCCATGTAGACGAGGGTGCCGAGCGGTTCATCGACGAATCCGACGAGCATTGCCGAGAAGGTCGTCTCGAGCGTGGGGAACGACAGCTCGACGACATCCCCCGGCTGTGCGCCTGTTTCCTGCTCGAAGGCTCGACCGGCTACGAAACCTTCGGTCGGCAGCATCCCGTCCGGTGTACCGAACCCGTGGACCTGTGTGTCGCGGCGGTACGCCTCGAGCTGGGTCCCGTAGGAACCTCCCGGTCCGCGTGCGGTGACAGGGACACTGACGACCGCCTCGGCAACCTGCACGCCTTGCGTTCCCGCGACGAGATCCACCTGATCAGCTCCCACCGGCACCCGCATCAACACGGACGCATCCTCGATGGCGACCTCGTTGAAGTGTCGATCGATGACGTTCACGACCGTGTCGATCATGCCCCACGATGCAAGGATCAGCGTCAGGGCGAGGACCACGCCGAGGATCGTCGACAGGCTCCGACGCGGATTCCTCCCGATGCCACGGATGACCATGAGCCATCGGGCTGGCAGACGACGCACGGACGGGACGATCCGCTCCAGGGCGCTCGGCCGACCCTTGGAGGTCGGCACGTCACCTCGCATCGCCTCGGCAGGGCTGAGATTGACGGCGGCACGTGTAGGCGCCCAAGCAGACAGGAGCCCGACGGCCAAGCCGAATGCCAGCCCCATGACGGGCGTGCTCCAGTACAAGGCACGCTTGGTGTCGGGGATCCCGAGAGCATCGGTGTAGAAGCCTGTGATGACCCAACCCATAGCCATACCGAGGAGCAACCCGATGACCGCTCCTCCGACGCCGAGGATGAACCCGTAGGAGAGGTAGTGGCGGGTGAGGATGGCGCGCGATACCCCGCTGGCGCGAAGTGTCCCGATCTGGGACCGCTGGGCGTACACGATCCGGGTGAGGATGATGAATGTCGCCATGCCCGCCGCCAACAGGAACAGGGCGGGGAACATCACGGCGAGTTGCTCGAAGCCCTGCAGGTCGAGTTTGAGGCCGGCATTGGATGGTTGCTCTGCCCGGGTCATCGTGCTCGCTGCACCGGCAGCGAGGGCAGCGCTCTCGACGGCGGCATCCGTCGCTTCACGATTCGCACCGTCCTCGTACACGACCAGTGTCTGGTCGGCGACAGCTGTGGTCGGTAGCGGCGCGAGGGCATCGGCGGAGATGAACGCCACCCCGAACGTCCCGGGTGGCGGGAAGAAGTTCTGTGTGCTCTCGGCTGGCCAGATGTACTCAGGGGAGATGGCGATGCCCACCACCTCGGCCTCGGCCCATTCGGCACCGGCAAGGATGTCGATCGTGTCGCCGAGGGCGAGATCGAACTCCTCGGCGAGATGGATCTCTGCCACCACGCCGTTCGGCCGATCGGACGTGAGATAGGTCCCGTCGATGACGTCGATCTGGTTGATCGCGGGCTGGCCGTCCTGGGGCATACCGATCAACCGTCCCTGCAGCAGGTGATCACCGATGCGTATCGGTGTATCGGCCTGGCGCCTGGCTTCGACCGCAGCGATCCCATCGATCGCCATCGCCGTGGAGGCGAAGTCGGCGGCGGCGCCGGTGACGGTCATGTCGGCAAAGGCCAACCGATCGTAGGTGTCGTTGTAGGAGGCCTCGAGGTTCCGGTAGGCGTCGTACGAGGCAGCAAACAACATGACCCCGAGCACGATGGTGACGAGCACGGCGAGGAACTGCCAGCGTTGCCTTCGCATGTCCCGTCGGCGCTTGATCCCCAGGTAGCTCACCAGCTCAACTGCTCCGGCTCTCGAGGGTTCGGGACCACCTCGTCGGACACGATCTCCCCGTCGCGCAGGTGCAACACCCGATCGGCCATCTCGGCGATCACGGAGTTGTGGGTCACGATCAGCACGCTGCGATCGCCGCCGCTCGTGACCTTGCGGAGAAGGCTCAGGATGCGGATCCCCGTCTCGACGTCGAGCGTGCCCGTCGGTTCATCACACAGCAGCAAGGGTGGGTCCTTGACGAGACCCCTGGCAATCGACACCCGCTGCTGCTCCCCTCCGGACAACTGAGCCGGGAAGTGATCCATCCGCTCCGCGAGACCGACCTCTTGGAGGACCGTATCGGTTCGTTCCAATCCTGCATCGCCTGTCATCTCGGCGATGAGGGCGACGTTCTCCCTCGCCGTCAACGTTGGCACGAGGTTGAAGAACTGGAACACGAAGCCCACGGAACTGAGTCGATACTCGGTGCGCTGGTCCTCATCCAGGTTGCCCAGGTCCACGCCTGCGGCTTCGAGCGAACCCGATGTCGGCTCCTCCAATGCCCCGATCTGGTTCAGCAGCGTTGTCTTGCCGGAGCCGCTCGGACCGAGGATCACTGCGAGTTCGCCTCGGGGGATGGCGAAGCTGACGGAGCGCAAGGCACGGACCTCGGTCCCTCCCTCCCCATAGGTCTTCGTGAGGTCTGTTGCCTTCACCGCCGGGGCAGGATCGGTCATATCGCCTCCGTTGTGACAGTCACTAGCATATGCTAGTCACAGTCAGATTGGGGAACCGTGACCCTGCGGGAGCACAAGCGGCAGCGAACGAAGGAGCGCATCCAGGACGAGGCCTTCGCACTCGTCCGAAGAGATGGATTCAATGCCACCACCATCGAAGCCATCGCCGAGGCTGCTGAGGTGTCCCCTTCGACCGTGTACCGGTACTTCGGGACGAAAGAGGGCGTGCTGCTGTGGGATGAACTCGAGCCACCGAGTTGGGATGTCCTCCACGAGGAGCTGGAGCAACGTCCACCGCTCGACGCGCTCCTCGTGACCTTCGAGCGGGTGATGCAACTCGGGTTCCACGTTCCCGACGAGGAGATGCGGGCACGGGTGCGGCTGATCTTCGAACTCCCACAACTCCGATCGGCGTTCCGCGATGCCCTCGCCGATTACGAACGAGAGTTCGCTTCCGTCATCACCGAGCGAAGCGATGTCGGTCGCCTGGAGGCAAGGGTGATCGCCGTGGTTGCGGTTGGCACCTTCGCCGCCGTCATGGAGGACTGGGCCATGGCCCCCGACGAACAACCCTTCGCTGCCGTGGCCGATGCCAACCTCGCAGCCCTACGCGACGTCCTGAGCGCTGGCTGATC
>CAVWXP010000005.1:0-275544 GCA_963759175.1 uncultured Acidimicrobiia bacterium | reverse complement strand
CCTGACGATCCTCGGCATCATCCTCTTCTTGAGGACCGGCTATGTCGTGGGCAACGCCGGGTTCGGTGGCGCCCTCCTCATCATCGCCATCGCGACGTCGGTCTCCGTGCTCACCAGCATCTCGCTGGCCGCCATCGCCACGAACATCCAGGTCAAGGGCGGCGGCGACTACTACCTCATCTCACGCACCCTCGGCCTCGAGTTCGGAGGCGCTATCGGGGTGGTCCTCTTCCTCGCACAATCGATCTCGGTGGCGTTCTACGCGATCGGCTTCGGGGAGGCACTCACTGCGATGATCGGGTGGGACTCGCGCCTCGGCGTCCAGCTCATCGCCGCCGTCGCGGTGCTCGCTCTCTTCGCCTTCGCCTGGGCGGGTGCGGACGTAGCAACGAGGCTCCAGTTCGTGATCATGGCGCTGCTGATCGTCGCCCTCGTGTCGTTCTTCGCCGGCGCGATCGGTGCCTTTGATGCCGCGACATTCGGTGACTCGTGGTCCGCACCTCCGGGCGCCATCGGCTACTGGGCGGCCTTTGCGATCTTCTTCCCCGCGGTCACGGGGTTCACGCAGGGTGTGAGCATGTCGGGCGACCTCAAGGACCCCAGCCGCAGCCTTCCGGTCGGCACGTTCTCGGCAGTGGGTCTATCGACCATCGTGTACGTCGCCGTCGCCATCCTCATCGCAGGAGGCGTGCCACTGACCATGCTGGTCAGCGACGACGGGTCGGCAATGCGGGACCTCGCGCTGATCGGCGCACTCGTCGGCATCGGGGTGATCGCGGCGACGCTGTCATCGGCGATGGCATCGTTCCTGGGTGCGCCCAGGATCCTCCAGTCGATGGCTTCGGACCGCGTCTTCCCCTTCATCGACGGGTTCTCCAAGGGCCATGGCGACGCCAACAACCCCCGACGCGCCGTCCTCGTGAGCCTGGCCATAGCCCTCACCACCATCATCCTGGGAAGCGTGAACGTCATCGCCCCGGTCGTATCGATGTTCTTCCTCATCTCCTACGGGCTCATCAACTACGCCACGTTCTACGAGGCCAGGGCCCAGAGCCCGGCCTTCCGACCGCGGTTCCGGTTCTTCAGCAAGTGGGCCAGTCTCGCGGGAGCCGTGCTCTGCGCGGCGGCGATGATCGCCATCAACCCCATCGCAGGTGTCGCATCGATCGTGGTGCTCTTCGCGATCTACAAGTACCTCGAGCGGCGCTCGGTCCCCGAACGGTGGGCCGATGCGAGCCATTCGCACCACTTCCAGCGTGCCATCGAGAGCATCCGAGCGATGGACAAGGAGGTCGAGCACCCCCGCAACTGGCGTCCCCAGATCCTCGTCTTCTCCGCCGATCCGAGCAGGCGCGAGCGCTTGTTGCGCTTCGCAAAGTGGATCGAGGGCAACAGCGGCCTCACCGGTGCATTCCGTATCGTCGTCGGCGAGGGAATCCGCAAGCGCATCGAGGCCGACCAGGAGCAGGACGCGCTCCGGTCCGAGATCGACGACCTCGGACTCGATGTCCACGCACGGGCGGTGCTCGCACCCGACGGCCTGCAGGCCCTTCCGGTCATCGTCCAGGCGTTCGGTATCGGGAAGCTCCGCTCCAACCTGGTGCTCTTCGGTTGGCCTGAATCGTCCGATCCCGATCGCATCGGCACCTATGTCGGCGCCGTCCGGGAGGTCGCTCGCCTCGGCGTGAGCGTCGTGAGCATCTCCACGGACGATGAGCGGTGGGAGCGATTCCTCGCATCCGATCCCCGTGAACGACGCATCGACGTGTGGTGGGAGGACAACGACTCAGGTCGCCTGTCGCTGTTGGCGGCATACCTGTGTACGCGTGACGAGCAGTGGCGCCACGCGAAGATCCGGCTGCTCACACTCGCGAACGGCGACCCGGTGGTCAACAAGGCCGAACTGCAGGACATCCTCGATGAGGCCCGCATCGACGCCGACATCAAGGTGGTGGCGGTACCCACCCACGATGCGATCATCCGTGCGGTCAGGGATGCGTCACTGGTCCTTGCACCAATGCACCTGCGGCGGTCCACCATCGTCGATCCCCTCGACGGGGACATGATCGAGCTGGCCGCGAGAATGCCCATGACCGCCGCATTCCACGCCGGATCGCCGATCGTGCTCGACACGGATCCTGCCAGCGGATTCGCCGCCCAGCTCGCCGAAGCCGAGCAGGCCGTCGACGAGGCCAAGGAGCGACTCGCCAAGCTCGAAACGCAACTCGAGAATGCCCACGCAGAACTCGAGTCGATGGACATCGACGCCACGGACGCCGCGGCGATCGCCGAGTTCGAGGAGCGCCTCGAACGAATCCACCGACGCAAACTCTCAGCCCGTGCACGGGTGGAACGAACCGAAGCCGAGGCGCGGACCCTCATGGCAAGCCGGTGATCGGCGGTCAGTCGGCCGGGAGCAGGAAGGCCAACGCATCGGGCAGCCTCCTCGCCCACGCCACCTCGATGTGTGTGGCGCCGGGTTCGAGCCTGGCGAGCAGATCCGTTCCGTACCCAGCGTCGAGGCACCACGTTCTCAGGCGATGGAATGCGTCAATGTAGGAACCACTCATCACCGGGTCCATCGGCATCTCGTCGGATCCGACATCGAGGTAGATCCGACCCGGAGGAGGATCCACGTCCTCGAGGAACGACCACACCTGCGGTGTCCACCACGCCGCCGTGCTCATCGAGCCCACGTACCCGAACGTCTGCGGGTACGCGAGGAAGCAGTAGAGCGAGATCAGCCCACCGAGCGAACTCCCCATCACGCCACGATGGGAACGGTCAGCGCGGGTGGGCAGGGTGCCATCGACGAAGGGCACGACCTGCTCGACGACGAATCGTGCATAGCTGTCGCCGGCGACATCGTGCGTGAAGTGGTTCGGCCATGGGCAGTACTCGTGCATCCGGCGGTCCCCTGCGTTCGGGATACCGATCACGATGGCCCTGATCCCCATCGACAGGAGCGTCTCGTCCACGCACCATTCCCCCGTGTGGCTCGCCGGCTCGTCGAAGAGGTTGTCACCGTCGTGCATGTACAGCACCGGGAGCGCTGCGTCCTCCTCGATCCCAGGGGGGATCCACGCCACTAGCTCCACCGAGCGACCGAGGCCCGCTGCGGCCAGGGGGCGACTCACCAGCAGTGTCCCCACGACGGTGCTGTCCGGCAGGTGTTCGTATGGTCGCCACGACGTCGTGTCCAAATCCAACCCCATGTCCCGACCCTACCGCTCCTCCCACGACCCGAGCTCTACCAGGCGCCAGGTTGAGCGTCGTCCGTGGATGGACACATCTAGGGTGGCGCCGTGTATCGAGTTCGTTGGTGGATCGCCGGTGTCGTCGCCCGCGTCGTCACGCTCATCTTGTTCCGCGGCGTCGAGGTCGTCGGGTCGACGAACCACGACGGTCCCCGACTGGTCGTCGCCAACCACTTCGGGGGTCTCGTCGATGCGATCGTCGTGATCCGCGCCCTGGGAGGATTGCCCCACATCGTCGCCAAGTCGACGCTGTTCTCCTCCCTGCCACTGAGGCTCCTGCTGAAACTCCTCGGGGTCGTGCCCGTATACCGACAGGCAGACACGTCAGACACGTCCCAGAACACGTCATCCTTCGACGAGGTCGCAAAGGCCCTCGTCAAGGGTGAGTCCGTGTTGATCTTCCCCGAGGGAACGGTCACCGACACCCAGGAGCTGCAGAAGGTCCGAACCGGCGCAGCGAGGATGGCCCTGCGTGCGATCGAGGTCGGAGCCACGAACCTCCAGATCGTCCCACTCGGCATCACCTACGAGGACAAGGTGTCGTCACGCGCTGGGTGCTCGTGGAGATCGGCGTCCCGATCACCGAAGCCGACATCGCATCGATGCCCGCGGGTGAGCCCATCGCCGAGGCGAACCGTGACCTCGTACACCAGGTCACCGAGACCATTCGGTCGCATCTCGCAGCCGTCGCCCCCGACTATGGCTCATTGGTTCGGGAGCGCACCATGATGCTCGCGGCGTCGATCCACGTGCGATCCCGAATGACCAAGGCCTTCGACGAACCCGCCATGAGCGATCTGCGCACCGTCGCCCAGCAACTCGCCATTGCCACCACTCCCGGCGATGACGCACGGTTCGCTGAGACCGGCTCATACCAGCTCGCCCTCTCGGCCAGCGGGCTCGAGGACCACCAGATCCAGCCCGCCCCCAGGACTCGGGACCTGGCGCGCATCGCAGTGCGCAAGGGCCTGATCGTGCTGGTGATCGCGCCGTTCGCGCTGCTCGGGCTCGTCGGCAACCTGATCGCCATCCTGCTCGTCATCGCCGTGGGGGCATTCGTGAAGGAGCCTGTCTCGAAGGGAACCGCCAGGGTGATCACCGGTATCGTCGCGTTCCCCCTGACCTGGGTCGTGGCGGCCATCACCACCGACCCCAGTTACTGGTGGCTGGCGATCGGACTCGCACTCGTGGGGCTCGTCTTCCTCGTGATCGGCGCCGCCCAGGTCATCGACCTGTTCGAGGCGCTCTCGACGTGGTGGGCGGTCAGGAACCACATCGCCCTCCTCCCGGACCTCCACGAGATGCGGGCACAGGCCGACCGTGAACTCGGGTCCATCCTGACATCTGCCGACAGCTGAACGTCGATCAGACGATCGATGCGGCGAGCGGCGGGAAGCGAAGGACGACAGAGGCACCTCCGGACGACGACGTTCCCACCACCATCGAGCCGCCGGCGCTCTCGACGGTGCGACGGGCGATGTCGAGACCGAGCCCCGACGACCGCGCCCCGCTCTCGCCACGCGCCGTCACATCGATGTCGGAGGGAAACCCCTCTCCCCGATCCTCGACGACGAGGTCGACACCGCCACCGGACGACTCGCGCACCGCCACCGTGAACCCGACACCGCGCTCGGTGTGGGCGAACACGTTCCCGATCATGGCGTCGACGGCCGCCGTGAGGTCGTTTCGCGCCACGCCCACGGGTGCAGGACGAATGGCGATGTCGACGGTGACCTCGCGTTCCTCGTCCGACGCGAGCGGTTCCCAGTAGGTGATCCGATATCCGGTGATCTGGGCGAGGTCCGAACGGGTCACCATCGATGCGCGGTCGACGCGTCGAGCCTCGGCGATCACGTGGTCGACGACTCGATGCAACTCGTCGAGCTGCCCGAGGATCACCTCCCTACGCTCGTCGGTGGGGAGCGACTCGGCCGTGAGCCGCGCCCCCGTGAGCGGGGTACGGAGCCGATGGGCGAGGTCAGCCACCTCCTCACGCTCGCTGCGCAGGAGCTCCTCGACCTGGATTGCAAGTCGGTTGAATGCCCGTCCGACCGCCTCGATCTCCTCTGGCCCCGACGGTTCGACGCGGGCATCGAGATCTCCCGCACCGAGGCGTTCCGCTGCCTCCGACAACTCCTCGACCGGTGTAACCACCGACCGACCGAGCCGATCCGCCACGAGCACCGCGATCATCACGAGCACGACACCGACGATGACGAGGATGATCCACGTGCGTACGACCCCTTCGGTCATGGCCTCGTCGGTCGCCACCGATCGCACAACGAACGTCCCATCGGAGGTCACGACCGGGACGTACACGGCCTCCCCGCCCTCGACCGGCTGCCTGAACGACGCACCTTCCTCAGCCGGCGTGATGTCCTCGCCCGGGTCGAGGGGTGGACCCACCACGGTGCCATCGGGAGCGACGACCGTGAGGGGTCGATCGGTCGCCGAGACCGAGGGCAGGACCTGCTCGACGTCGATCGAGCCACTCGACTCGGCGACCACGACGATGAGACGCGCAACGGACTCGGCGTCACGCTCGGCAGCGGCGAGCTCACGATCGGCAGCGAGATCCCTTGTCAGGATCGCCAGCGGAACCAGGAACGCGATGGCGACCATCGAGGTGACGGCCACGGCAACGACGATGAGGCTGCGTCTCATGCGTCGGGATCGACGAGCCTGACCCCGGCACCACGGCGGGTGTGGAGATATCGCGGCTCAGCCGCGGTCTCCCCGAGTTTGCGGCGCAGCCACGACAGGTGCACGTCGACCGTCTTGTCGGCGCCTCCGTAGGGCTGGCGCCACACCTCGGCCATGAGCTCGCGTTTCGACACGAGGATGCCGGGACGCGACGCCAGGAACGCCAGTAGCTCGAACTCCTTGAGCGTGAGATCCAACCTTTCGCCGTCGAGCGCCACCTCCTTCGCCCCGAGATCGATGCGCAGACCGCCGACCTCGAGGACCTCCGTAGCGGACGCACCGCCACCACGCCTGAGGACGGCGTTGATCCTGGCCTCGATGTGGACAGCCGAGTAGGGCTTGGTGACGTAATCGTCGGCACCGGCATTGAGAAGCGCGACGATCGTGCGTTCATCGTCCCTCGCCGTCGCAACGATGATCGGGGTGTCACCGAGCGCCCGGATCATCTTGAGGACATCGACGCCATCGATGTCGGGAAGCCCAAGGTCGAGGAGCACGACATCCCACGAGCTGGCCGTGTACGACTCCACGCCACCGAGTCCGTGCGCCGAGGCATCGACGTCGAAACCGCGGGCCGCGAGATGCGCGACGAGCGATTGCCGGATCGCTGAATCATCCTCGATGATGAGCACGGAGGGCATTGCGCCACCATACCGACCGCCCGCGCCCCGATCGATACCTGCACCGACGTTTCGCCGGGGGTTATCCGTGCCTTAACCCAGTCGGACGCCCGGTGGGACATACTGACGTCATGGCACGACGTTTCGTCCTCTTCGCAGCTTGGCTCGGCGCCACGGCCCTCGCCGTGGTCGTCGCATCCGCAGCGGTGGGTACGGTGCGGACCGAGGTCACCGACCAACCATCCGCCGCTGAACCATTCGTCGCCGCAACCATTGCCGCGGGCGCAACGACCACCACGATCCCCACCACCGTTGCCGACCCCAGTTCATCGACGACGTCGACGGTCGTCGACGACTCCGCCGACGAGGCGCCGTCGACCACCCTCGGTTCGCCGACCACCACCAAGGGCAGTTCCACGCGTGACGAAGGCGAGGACGACGACCCGGTTCCGACGACGACGGTCCCCGCCCAGACCTCCACCACCTCGGCATCGGTGACGAAGACCTACAACCTGCCTGGCGGCACGGTGACGATCTCCGCGAGCGACCCGGACGTCCGATTCATCGGGGCCTCGCCGGCCGCCGGATACACCATCGAGGTCGAGGATCGAGGACCGGACGAGGTGAAGGTCGAGTTCGAAGGCGCTGGAGGCGAGAGCAAGTTCGCCGCCACGTGGGACTCCGGTGAACTCCGCATCGACATCGACGAGGATTAGGCGGCGCCAAACAACGGCCGCTACCGGGTTCCATGGCCGTCGATAGGCTGCGGCCACCAATCTGTCAGGAGCAGTGTGGAACTCGGTCTCACCACGTTCGCCGAGACGATCTCATCGGCCGGCGCCGGACTCGTCGAACACCACGGCGAACGCCTCCGCCAGGTCGTCGATGAAGCCGTACTCGCCGAACGAGTCGGCCTCGACATCTATGCCATCGGCGAGCATCACCGTCCGGACTTCGCAGCATCCGCGCCCGCCGTCGTCCTCGCAGCGATCGCCGCACGGACCGAGAGGATTCGCCTGTCCCCGGCCGTCACGGTGCTGTCCTCCGACGACCCGGTTCGCGTCTACCAGCAGTTCGCAACGCTCGATCTGCTCTCAGAAGGACGAACGGAGCTGCTGGTGGGGCGCGGCTCGTTCATCGAGTCCTTCCCGCTCTTCGGCTACTCGCTCGAGGACTACGAGGAGCTGTTCGCCGAGAAGCTCGACCTCCTCCTCGCCATCCGGGACCACGAGCGGGTGACCTGGTCGGGTTCGTTCCGGCCGCCATTGGCCGACCAAGGTGTCTACCCCCGGTCGATGCAGGACCCGTTGCCGGTGTGGGTGGGGGTCGGCGGAACACCCCAGTCCGTCGTGCGGGCTGGCCATCGCGGACTCCCCGTCGCCCTCGCGATCATCGGCGGATCGCCTGAGCGATTCGCCGTCCTCGCCGATCTGCACCGTCGTTCCCTTCGCGAAGCCGGCTACGACCCCGCCGATGTGCCGCTCGCCGTCCACGCGCACGGTCATGTGGCCGAGAGCACCGAGCAGGCCGTCGAGGAGTTCTACCCCTCGTATGCGGCAGCGATGACCCGCATCGGTCGCGAACGGGGTTGGGGCCCGATGACACGCCCGCAGTTCGACGCTATGCGCAGCCCGGATGGCTCCCTCGTCCTCGGTGATCCCGAGGAGGTAGCAACGAAGATCGCCCGCTGGCGCGAGATCCTCGGCATCGAGCGCTTCATGCTCCACGTGAGCGTGGGCACCATGCCCCACGAGCAGGTGATGCGGTCGATCGAGCTGCTCGGGACCTCCGTCGCTCCCGCTCTCGACTAGCGCCTCCCTGAGGGCGCTCCGCTGCATAGCGGACGGGCAAGAAACAGCCACGGGTCGGTCGTCGGATACGCCCATCGGCGGGATCCGGTTCGCGTCGGACAGCGCTTCCCTTCATCCACATACGTCACGCGTTTCGTAGGACATGCGTGGGCGAGGGTTTCGTCCACGTAATCGAAAGGAACGCATCCATGAGAAGAATTCTCTTGACGCTTGCGGCTCTGTTCGTCTTCCTTGCGGTCCTATCGCCCGCAGCCAGCGCAGAAGACGCCATGCCGCCCGGCGACCAGATCGCCGCAGTCGACCAGAGTCAGGGCCTGTGGTACCTGAGGAACATGGACGGGTCATCGAGCTCGTTCTACTTTGGCAATCCCGGCGACATCCCACTGTTCGGTGATTGGGACGGCGACAGCGAGATGACGCCAGGCGTCTATCGCCAGAGCGACGGACGCATCTACCTGCGCAACTCGAACACCCAGGGAATCGCCGACCGATTCTTCTTCTTCGGCAATCCCGGCGATGTTCCGATCGCGGGTGACTGGGACGGCGACGGCGTCGACACCATCTCGGTGTTCCGTCCGGCGTCGAACACGTTCTTCGTCATCAACGAGCTCGGCGCCAATGGCGGCGGTCTCGGCGCAGCTGACTTCAGCTTCACGTTCGGCAACCCCGGCGACATCCCGCTCGCAGGTGACTGGGACGGCGACGGCGTCGACGGCATCGCCATGTACCGCTCGGCGACCGGCGAGTTCTTCTGGCGCAACGCCCTCTCGACCGGACCGGCCGACGGTTCGAAGTTCTACGGCAACCCCGGGGACAACCCCATCGCCGGTGACTGGGACGGTGACGGCTCCGACGAGTTCGGCGTCCAGCGCGGCTCGACCTGGTACCGCGAGGGCGTCGCCGGATCGATCCAGTTCGGTTCGGTCGGCTTCTTCCCGGTCGCAGGCTTCTTCTCGAGCCAGATCGACACGGGTCGACTGAACATCTACGAGACGGCACGTGCCGCTGGTTCCTTCAACACCCTCCTCGCAGCCGTTGACGCTGCAGGACTCGACGGTGCCCTCAAGGGCCCCGGTCCGCTGACCGTGTTCGCACCGACCGATGACGCCTTCGCCGCTCTGCCGGATGGCACCGTCGAGGCGTTGCTCAACGACATCCCGCTCCTGACCCGCATCCTCCAGTACCACGTTGCTGCAGGTGAGGTCGACTCGGGTGCCGTGGTCGGACTCGACGGCTCGTATGCCGAGACGATCGGTGGAGAGCTGGTCTGGGTCACGGTTGAGGGCGGCAAGGTCATCCTCAACACCGACACCGACAAGGCCGAGGTCGTCACCGTCGACATCAAGGCATCGAACGGCATCATCCACGTGATCGACACCGTGCTCGTGCCCAAGGACATCCCGACCATCGCCGAAGAAGCCGGTCTGACGACGCTGCTCGCAGCGCTCGAGGCCGGCGACCTCGCCGAGGCCGTCTCAGCGCCGAACGGTCCGTTCACGGTGTTCGCACCCACGAACGATGCCTTCGCAGCGCTCGGGTCGGACCTCGATGACCTCCTCAAGCCCGAGAACAAGGACGTGCTCCAGCGCATCCTGAAGTTCCACGTGGCCGAGGGCGTCGCAGACGCTGCTGACGTGATCGCCCTGGACGGCTCGTACATCGAGACCATCGGTGGCGAGATCGTGTGGATCTCCGTCGAGGACGGCAAGGTCTACCTGAACGCCGACCAGAAGGTCGAGGTCGCGATGACGGACGTCAAGGCGTCCAACGGCATCGTCCACGTCATCAAGGCCGTGATGGTCCCCAAGGACACGGCTGAGGTTGCCGCTGCAGCCGGCTTCGACACGCTCGTCTTCGCCCTCGGCGAGGCCGGCCTCGTCGATGCGGTGAAGGCGCCGAACGGGCCACGCACGGTGTTCGCACCGACGGATGCTGCGTTCGAGCTGTCGACGACGTCCTCCTCGCCGACGTGCTCGCCGATCCGACGGGTCTCCTGACCCAGGTATTCACCTACCACGTGATCGAAGGTGCCATCCTGTCACCGGCTGTCATCGCACTTGCACCCGGTGAGACGCCCGCAACGTTGAATGGTCAGACGATCAGCGTCGCTGAGGATCTCACGCTCAATGCTCCCGGCGATGTCGATCTCGGCATCAACGGGGCAACGCTCGGACCGCTCGACATCAAGACGTCGACCGGTGTCATCCATGTGATCGACCGAGTGCTCGTTCCCGTCTCGTAGGCGAAATGATCTGAGCACACCCGAAGGGGCGTCGACCACCCGGTCGGCGCCCCTTCACTCGTGCGTTGCCGTCCGCAACAACCGGCAGTAGAACGACACGGCACGCTCGGCGTCTGCCACCCGGACTCGTTCGTCCGTCCCATGGATACCCGACATCCCCGCGTCCAACGTGAATGGGCCAAAGCCGTAGATGTCCCCCGCTGTCGAAGCGAAGTATCGGGAGTCGGTGGCCCCGGTCAGGGTCCACGGCGCAACGACGGCCTCGGGGAACGTATCGAGAACGGCCGCGGCCACCACCCTGCCAGCCTCGGACTCGATCGATGAAGATCTGAGCGGACCCCACGAGTAGCCGCCATGCACCGCGATGTCGATGTCGGGACCGACCACGACCCGCACGTGATCGAGTACGTCGTCGACGGTGTCGCCCGGCAGGATCCGAAAGTTCACGACCGCCGTCGCTTCCTGTGGCAGGACGTTGTCCTTGACGCCAGCCGACAGCATCGTGATCGCCGTCGTGGTGCGGATCAACGCATCGGTGGTGGGCTTGGAGGCGAGGAGCTTGGTGACGGCTGGGCCCGTGACACGGAGATTGGCCATCAGCGCTCGCACCTTCGGATCCATCCGGGGGGCGACGGCCGCGACAAGACCTTCCAACACCCGGACCCTCGACGGCATCGGATTCGACTCGAGTGCGACGAGGGCCCTGGCCAACGTTCCCGCTGCCGTCGACGCCGGCGGAATGGACGAATGGCCGCCTTCGCCCGTAGCGGTCAGCGTGATGCTGAGCCATCCCTTCTCCGCGGTCTTGACGAGAGCCACCGGGAGCTCGCTCATCATGGGGAGGTCATCGACGACGCCGCCGCCCTCATCGAGGACGAACCAGGGTCGCACGCCACGCGCGTCGAGGGCATCGGCGATGAGCCGCCCTCCCTCGGCGCCGCCGATCTCCTCATCGTGGCCGAACGCGAGGTGGACCGTGCGGAACGGAACGTATCCATCGACCAGGAGGTGCTCGACGGCCTCGAGAATGGCCACGAGCGGACCCTTGTCGTCGAGTGAACCGCGGCCCCAGAGATGGCCGTCCACGATGGCTCCCGAGAACGGAGCAACCGTCCAATCATCCTGCGTACCTGGTTCGACAGGAACGACGTCCATGTGCGCCATCAGGACGATGGGCGGTGCTGCAGGATCCGCTCCCTCCCACGTGTAGAGCAGTGACTGGCCATTGATGACCTCGCGGATGCACTTGTCGGCAACGCGTGGATAGGTGTCGGTGATGAACGCGTGCATCGCGTGCATCGCGGCCGGGTCGTTCAACGTGCGGTCCGTGTGGACCGTGGTATCGATCTGCACGGTATGGGCGAGGTGTTCGAGGAACACCTGCCCATCGATGCCTGGCTCGAGCACGGGGTCGGGTACCGGCAACGGGGTGGACGGGACGTCGTTGGTCGAACTCACGAACCGTGCAATAGCCGCCGCTGCTGCTGATGCTCCCAACGCGACGGCTGCAACCTTGGCGGATCTCCTCATGCCTTCTCCCGATGGAGGGTGTTCGTGCCATGGTGCAGACCGCAGCTACGAACCGCAACTCGGTGATGCGTCCGGCCATGCGCTGAGCGTCATCGGCGACGCATCCTGCACACGACTTGCACAAGTGCTGGAGGATCACGATCATCGCGTCAGGTCTTCGTGGCCATCGAACACAACGAACTGGGGGATCATGTCCGACTACGAGTACCAGCAGATACCCACCGATCCGAGTCAGGTGCCTTCCGACTCGCGTGCGTGGGCCGCCGCTGCGCATCTCCTGCCGTTCCTCGGCCTGTCGTTCATCGCACCGCTCATCATCTGGCTCATCAAGCGGGATGAGGATGCCTTCGTCGAGGAACACGGTCGCGAGGCCTTGAACTTCCAGATCTCGATCATCATCTATGCGATCGTGTCGGCCATCCTGATCATCGTGCTCATCGGCATCGTGCTCCTACTCGTCTTGGGCATCTTCGTGCTGGTATTCCAGATCATCGCCGGCGTGAAGGCAGCGACCGGGCAGCAGTACCGCTACCCGTTGACGATCCGGTTCGTGAAGGAACCCCAGCCCCTGGTCTGAGAATCAGGAGGTAGGACCGCCTGCATCCCGGGGTCTTCCCGCGAGGAAATGGCTTCTACTTCATACCCCCCGGGGGTATGATGCCGACATGGATCTCCCCATCGAGGATCGTGACCAGATCATCAAACGCCTCCGACGCGTGGAAGGTCAACTCCGCGGTCTCCAGGCGATGATCGGTGAAGGCAGGGACTGCAACGACACCCTGACACAGTTCGCTGCCGCTCACCGGGCCCTGTCCAAGGCCGGCTTCCGATTCTTCGCCGCAACCATGGAGCAGTGCAGGCTCCATCCCGACGATGCCGACTCGCGGGGCTACACGTCCGAACGCATGGAAGAGATGTTCCTGCGGCTCTCGTGACCAGGCTGCCGCAAAGCGGAGCCGGTCAGGCGACCGGGACCAGATCTCCCCGATAGTTGGACAGCTCGTCCTTCACCACCGTCACCTTCGATCCCGCTGCCTCGGCGAACCCCGCGGCGATTCCCGCCCGGTAGCCGCTCTGGCAGTGGATCGTGACGGAACCGTTCACGTACCGCTCAGGTTCGGCGGCGAACTCAGCGAGGTGCACGGGAGTGGCTCCCTCGATGATGCCGTCCCGATGCTCGACGGGATCGCGCACATCGACGAGGCTCTCGGTTGCGGGATCAACGTCGGCATAGGTGACGAGGGTCGTCGTGGCGAGGGGCACGTCGACCAGATCGGCCATCGTCGATGGTTCGATGCGACCGACGACGGCATCCCACCCGATGCGCTGGAGGTGGACGCGTACGCCTTCGACGACCTCGTCGGATCCGATCAGGACGAGTCGCTCCCCCCACGGCAGGGTCCAGCCGATGTAGACCGCGTCATCGTTGGATGCCTCCACCGAGATGGCCCCCGGGAGGTGCCCTGCCGCATACTCCTCGAGGGATCGGACATCCACGAGGATCGCTCCCTCGACCTCGTCGAGTGACGAGATCGTCCGCAGGGGTTCGCCGGGTGGTGCACCGGTCGGAGCGAGGTTCGCTGGGGCCATGTACCGGTAGTAGGCGGGGAACTGCTTGTACCCGATGACCTGGCTCATCGCAAAGGCCTCGACGGTCGGGGCAAGGAGCGCGGGATTCTGGATCCGTTCGCGCCCAACCGTGCTCGTGGTATCGGCGACGTCCGACGCCGAGCAGAACGACCCGGTGCCGTGGGTGGGTGCAACGAGGGAGGGATCGGGAAGCTCATCGGCTATGCGGTGTGCCGACCGGTATTGGTGTGCGAGCAGCGCATCGGTGTGATCCGGGCCGAGGAGGTCCGATCGTCCGACCGCACCGACGAGGAGCGATCCACCCGAGAAGATGGCAACGGGACCCTCGGGCGAAACGAGGACGTACGACGTGTGGTTGAAGGTGTGTCCGGGCGTGTGCATGGCCTTCATGGACCAGCCGCCGACCGGCACGGACTCGCCATCGGGCAACGGGGTGTGGTCGTATGGGGCGCCCGTGTTGGCGGGAAGGACGTAGCTCGCGCCGTGGTCATCGGCGAGACGCTTCCCGCCACTGACATAGTCATTGTGGATGTGGGTCTCGAACACGGCCACCAAACGGGCGTCGATACCGTCGAGAACCGCATCAAATCGCTCCAGATCGCGCTGGATGTCGATCGCCACCGCCTCGGATCCGACGACGACGATGTAGGAGTGATCGCCGAGACTGTCGGTGGAGATCTGGTCTGCGAAAGCGACGGTACCGGCCGTCGACAGATCGATGCGCATCGGGAAGCCTTTCGGAGAAATCGAAATCGATTGTTGTCCCACGAGACTACTATACCCCCCGGGGTATCACTCGACGATCGGACCAACTCATGTTCACCACTGCTCCCAATGCTATTCGCCACGTCCCCGCCCGCGGGTGGGAGGCATGGCGCAATGACAACGACGCTGTCGTCATCGACGTCCGCGAACCCATGGAGTGGGCGACGGGAACACTGCCCGGCTCCATGACGATCTCCCTGTCGGCTCTCCCGGCCGCCGCCAAGGACATGGATCGCGACACGGCGATCCTCCTCGTGTGTGCGACCGGTTCCCGCTCGACCACCGCTGCCGCGTGGCTCGCCTCGATGGGATTCACGAAGGTCGCTTCGATGGGTGGCGGTGTCGTGGCGCTGGGGATGGGTTGATGTTCGGTTTCGGCAAGAAGAGCGTCGACGTACGCACCGCACATCGGATGGCGGAAGAGGACGGCTACACGATCGTGGACGTTCGCACCAAGCCCGAACGCAAGGAGGGCCACCCTCCCGGTTCGGTTCACGTGAGTCTCGAATCGCTCGACAAACGAACCACGGCCCTCGAGGGCAAGAAGGTCCTCGCGATCTGCCGGAGTGGGAACCGTTCGGGCACCGCAGCCCGTTTCCTCAATGCACAAGGCATCGAGACGTTGAACGTCAAAGGTGGCATGCTGGCATGGAGTCGTGCCGGCCTGCCGACGAAGAAAGGCACATGACATGAAGCCGAGAATCCTCATCGCGGCCTCGATCGTCCTCGCGGCGGTCGCCCTCGCCTCGTGCTCGTCATCGGGAGCGACCCTCGAAACCGTGGAGCCAGACGCGGCAGCGCAGGTGATCGCCGACAACCCCGATGCCGTCGTACTCGACATCCGGACACCCGAGGAGTTCGCCGCGGGCTTCATCGAGGGAGCCGTCAACATCGACTTCTACGCCTCCGATTTCGCCGCCCAGCTCGACCAGCTCGACAAGGGGACCGAGTACGTCGTGTACTGCCGCTCCGGGAATCGATCCGGAGAAGCCATGGGGGTGTTCGCCGATCTCGGATTCGAGACCGTGACGGAGATCGACGGTGGCATCGTCAACTGGTACGAGAGCGGGTTCCCGGTGGTCGCAGAGTGATGCCTGGCGATCACCTGGCGTGTGGCGACCTCGAGGACTATGTGACGGGCCACAGCACAACGCAGAATCGAGCAGTCGAGGAGGACCCGATGACCGACTACGGCATGACCGTGACCACCAGCCTTGCCATGGACGAGGCGGAGGCACAGATCCGCACCGCCCTCGCCGACCAGGGATTCGGCGTCCTGACCGAGATCGACGTCGCTGCAGTCCTCAAGCAGAAGATCGACGTGGATCGTGCGCCGTACAAGATCCTGGGTGCGTGCAACCCCCATCTCGCCAACCAGGCCCTGCTCCACGACGAGGCCATCGGCCTGCTCCTGCCGTGCAACGTGACACTCTCGGCCACCGACGGCGGGACGGTCGTGGCGATCGTGGACCCGACGAAGATGCTCGCCATCGCTGGCCAATCCGACGAGTTGGACCGCCTCTCCGCAGACGCCCGCACCAAACTCGCCACCGCGCTGGCCACCCTTCCCGTTCTTGCGTAACTCGCATCCGCACGGGCGGACAGGATCTACGCAAGAACGCCTAGCATCGGTTGGCGATGATTTTCTCGGACCGGACCATCAAGGAAGCGCTCGCCGCTGGGCGCATCACCATCGATCCGTACGACCCGGCCATGGTCCAACCGTCGAGCATCGACCTGCGATGTGACCCCAATTTCCGGGTCTTCGAGAACCACAAATACGCCGTCATCGACCCCAAGGCCCCGCAGGCGGACCTCACGACCGGGGTGACGGCGACCGAAGCCGACCCGTTCATCCTCCACCCCGGGGAGTTCGTTCTCGGGTCCACCCTCGAGGTCGTCGGCCTCGCCGATGACATCGTCGCGAGGCTCGAGGGCAAATCCAGCCTCGGCCGACTCGGACTGCTGATCCACTCGACGGCCGGATTCATCGATCCGGGATTCACGGGTCAGGTGACGCTCGAACTGTCCAACGTCGCGAACCTTCCGATCGCCATCTACCCGGGCATGAAGATCGGCCAGATCAGCTTCTACCAGATGACGACGCCCGCCGACGTCCCGTATGGGTCACCGGAGCTCGGCTCGAAGTACCAGGGCCAGCGGGGACCCACGGCCTCCGCCATGCACCGCGACTTCGGGAGCGACACATGACCGTCGCCAACGCGAGGATCGGAGCCATCGTGATCGACTGCCACGATCCCGAAGCCCTCTTCGGGTTCTGGTCCGCCATCACCGGCGTCGACAAGGCTGAGCAGGTATCCGAATTCATCTTCTCCACCGCGCTGGCTAGCAGCCACATTCGGCTTGCGTTCCAGAAGGTGCCCGAGGACAAGGTCGTGAAGAACCGCCTCCATCTCGACATGGGGCACGAGGATCCCGAGGCGTTCATCGCCCATGTCGAATCCCTCGGGGGTTCACGCCTCGACGACCACCAGATCGGCGACTTCCACTGGACCGTCCTCGCCGACCCCGAGGGCAACGAGTTCTGCGTCTCGCCGCTGCACTGACTCCCACGCAGCTACTGGTGGGCCGAACGGGCGTCCTCACGGGCGGGCAGTGCCTCCGCCGTCGCCGGACAGCCACCACACGTGACATCGGCGGGTACCTCGACCTTCCGATCGAGGAAGGCGAGGGCGAACGGTTGGCAGTCCGCGACCGACGTCAGGTGTCCGACTGCAACCCCATCGACGACGAGGTCATCCCCGGGAGCGACCTTTGCGCACGGATGGAAGGCCACCTGGACGAGGCGACGCGGGGGCGCGGCGTCGCGGTAGTGGACACGGGCAACGAACTCCTGACCGGTGTAGCACCCCTTCGTGAACGACACGGTCTCGGACACCAACCCCGTCATGGCCGGTGTCGTGGCATCGTCGATGTCGGCACCCATCGCCGGCCACCCTGCCCAGATGCGCAGCGACTCGTACGAGGACGGCTCCACCATCGGCACATCGACGGGATCGGCGAGATCGGGACCAACCACATCGAGGCCTTCGACCTGCGCCCAGTGCACCGGTGCGATCACCGGGGCCGTTGCGACGACGTGCGTGGCTCCCGGACCCCGGTACGCGATGGCGTCCCAGGTCGCCGTGGCGAAGGTCACGTCCATGCGGAAGAGGAAACCGTCGATGCGTTCACGGATCCGCTCGCCCCACCCCGGATCGGTGTCGAGGACGATGGCGGTGTCGGTCGTGCGGGTGGCACGCACCAACGCCACGATCTGGGCCTTCGGTTCGAGGAGGAACGACCATGCCGATTCACCGACGTCGAGCGCGACGATGTCCTGCGTCAGCTGCGACTGCAGGTATTCCCGCGCATCGGCTCCGTCCACCAGCACGACATCGCGCCGGAGTCGTGCCGCCTTCAACGTCTCCATCATCCCGGAGCCTAAGGCCGTGACACCCCCGCATGGACGATCGCGCCTCGCCGACGCAATCAGGACCCTCGGACGCCTGCGGGCGGTCAGCGACCGTCCGTCGAGAATTCGGTCCCCTCGGTGAGCCACAGGTTCAGCTCGTCACGATCGGGGAGATGGAGCGCGCCCGATGCGACGAAGTAGGCACGCTCGACATAGTCGATCGCAGCGGGATCATGGGTAGCCATCACGACGGTGGTGCCACGTGCAGCGATGTCCTTGAGCATCTGGAGGATCCCCGCTCCCGTTGCCGTGTCGAGCTCGCCGGTCGGTTCGTCGGCAAGGAGGTACTCGGGTTCATGGACCAGCGCTCGGGCGATCGAGACCCGTTGCTGCTCGCCCCCGGACATCTCGTCGGGGCGGTGGTCCAGACGCTCGCCCATACCGACGGAACCCAGCGTGTCCTCCACACGGGATCGGGCATCTGCGCCGCGTACGCCGTTGAGCCGCAGCGACACGTCGACGTTCTCCCTCGCTGACGCAAGCGTCAACAGGCTCGCCGACTGGAACACAAACCCGAGTTTCGTGCGCCGCATCCTCGCCGCTGCCCCCTCGGACAGATCATCGACGCGCTCGCCGTCGAGCCACACCTCGCCGGCATCGGGTCGCTGCAACAACCCCATCATGTGCAGCTGGGACGTCTTGCCCGATCCCGACGGACCGAACAGGGCGATGAACGTTCCCGACTCGACCGTCAGGTCGACATCACGGGCACCGATGGCTCCGTTCGGATAGGTCTTCGTGACACCGCGCAGCTCAAGACTCATCGCCATCTCCCTCCGGTTGGAGCAACAGCCCCTCGGGGACGACCTTGACACGGACCCGATCATCGATCCCGGCTTCGATCATCATGCCGCGGGGCAGCTGCACCATGCCGCGGTTGTCCACGGCGATCAGCTCGGTTGCCCCCCGCCGGCTCTGGGTCGAGATACGGCCATCCGCAATGCGAACCACCCGATCGGTCCGCTTGGCGATCGCCACGTCATGGGTTACGACGAGCACCGATAGGCCACCCTCGTGGGACATCTGGCGCAGCAGCTCGAAGATCTCGAGTGAGGTCTCGGTGTCGAGCTCGCCGGTGAGCTCGTCGGCCAGCAAGAGCTTCGGGCCGGGCGCCAGCGCCACACACAGCGCCAGTCGCTGCTGTTCACCACCCGAGAGCGTGTGCACGGTGGCGTGGGCCTTGCCGCGCAACCCGACCGCCTCGAGGAGGTCCATGGATCGCTTTTTGCGCTTCTTGCGCCCGATGCCACCGAGGAGCAGGGGCAGCTCGACGTTCTGAGCCGCCTTGAGGTACGGAACGAGGTTGCGGGTGAAGTCCTGCCACACGAACCCGACGTCCCGCCGGTAGTACCGGGTCAGGTCCTTGGGGGCGATATCCGTCAGGTCGCGTTCGGCCACCTGGACCCGGCCCGCCGACGGCTTCTCGAACCCAGCGAGGATCGTCAACAAGGTCGACTTGCCCGCACCCGATGCCCCAACGATGGACATGAACTCTCCCTGCTCCATCGCCAGGTCGAGTCCCTGGAGGGCGACCACTTCGAGGTTCC
Organism: uncultured Acidimicrobiia bacterium; assembly: GCA_963759175.1. Classification (GTDB taxonomy): domain Bacteria; phylum Actinomycetota; class Acidimicrobiia; order Spongiisociales; family UBA5794; genus SZUA-442. The sequence goes on along the minus strand of CAVWXP010000005.1, from coordinate 256,004 downwards.
CCTGCTTGTGGATCTTGATGAGGTTGTGGCACTCGATGATGGGGGGCATCAGCGATCCACCTCCCGCAGCACTTCGCTCATCCTGCGCGTCGACACCCTACGCGTCGCCCAGAGCACCGACAGGATCAACAGGATGACGACGACGAGGATGTAGATGGCCAGCTGCCACCCGGGCACGGACAACAGGATCGACGGAACGATCTCCTCGGCGGTCTCGCCCAACTGGAAGAACGGCAGCATCGTCACCACCAACATGATGCCGCCGAGCACACCGATGGCGGCACCAAGACCGATGACCGCGAACTGCTCGAGGGCGAACGTGATGCCGACACTGGTTCGTTCGAACCCGAGCGACCGCAATACACCCATCTCCCGTGCACGACGCGACACGGCCAACAGCACGTACCCAGTGACACCGGCGAGGGCGAGCACGACCCCGGTTGCCACTCCGACGAACAGGATCGCCACGAGACCGACCTGCACCGGTCGGCTCGAGAAGGCCGCCTCGGCACCGCCGATCGTCCACACCTCATCGGGTTCGTCGACCATCTGGGCGGTCACGGCACGAATCACCCCGTCGGGGTCGTCGGTCGTCATCCACATCTCCTCGGGGCCCTCGACGAGCGACACGGCGCCCTGCAACGACCATGACGCATCCCCATTGGCCCAGGCGTTGAACGCGTCGAGGTCGATCACCATGACCCCCTCCCTCCTGGGATCCGTGGCCGTGGGTACCTGCTCGATGAAGCCGACGACGGTGCCGGGGATTGACTCGGAACTCACGGAGAACCGGGCGGACGATCCGACGTCGAGGCCCGCAATCGAGGCCGCCTCCCGATCGAGGAGGACGAACAGCTCACCCGGGATACGCCACAGTTGGGGCACCGACGGGTTTGCGCGCGTGCGCTCCAACGGCAGGGTCCACGTCATCGCGGGACCCGTCCGATACAGCGGGTCGTTGCGGATCTGCGTCTCTGTCGGTCTCGTTTCGCCGGGTGGCATCTCGGCGTATCGGGCCTCCACGGCCACCGAGGCGTCCGCTTCGGCAATCACGGTGAGCTGGTTCACTGCTGTCATCTCATCGACCTCGAGTGGCACCGCACCGCCCGGCCCTATCGCATCCATCCTCGTGAATGCGATGGTGTCGCCGTTCGCCACGAACGAGTTGGAGGTCTGGGACTGCTCGACCCACATGGCAGAGATCGACAGCGGCGGTCGGGGCGGCTGGAAGTAGTTGGTGTTCTTCGCCGTGGTGAGATCGATCGTGGCCGTACGCCACTCCGTATCCACGAAGTCGACGTCGGCGACCATGGTCCACACCCTCGTGTCAGCATCGATGACCCGGATCAGGAGGCGATGGCTCGGATCGAACCGCTCAGGAACATCGAGGGCCGCCTCCTCGGCGAGGGACAGCGGCACCACGACGCCCTCCACCTCGATCGCCGTGGCATCGGCAGGGATCTCCACGCCGACATCGGGTGCGACGCCGCTCGGGCGGAGCAGTGAGAACAGCTCCTGGGGATCATCGGCGCCGAAGTCGGACCGCCAGTTGACGATCTCGGCGAAGCCATCGGGACGCACGGCGAGCGTCTCGGCCCGCCTGCCCGAGGCCCTCGGGGCACCGTCGGTGCGAAGGACCGGTGTCCCGATGGAGCCGTTCGGGACGATCGCATAACCCGCACCGGAACCCACCACGCGTGCATCGGCGCCGGCGGCGTACTCGGCACGATCGGCGTAGGACTGCTCGAGGGTCGCCGCGTACGTGAGGGCGAAGGCACCCAAGCCTGTGGTCACCCACACCAACAGCGCGAGGCGACCGTACGGCACGGGATTGCGTCCGAGGTGCCATCCGGCAAGGGCGACGGACAGGTTGCGGCTCCTGGTGAACAGCCATCCGACGAACTTCAGGATGTACGGGAACAGCCTGAGGAGGATCAGGGCCCCGGTGAAGAGCAGCAGGGCCGGGAAGACGATCGCCAACGGATCGAGGGTCGCCTCGTCCCCGGTCTGGTTGATGAAGCCGCGTAGCCGCAGCTGGACGAGCAACACGAGCGACAGAGCAATCGCGAACAGGTCGATGTTGTACTTCTGCCACACGGACTGGGTGGCAGGCCGAGCCGCAAGCGAGCGGAGGGCGAGCACTCCGCGCCGTGCGTACGGCAGGATCGCGACACCCATCGCAATGAACGTGATCGTCCCACCGATGATCATGAACGGCACCACCGACCGGACCTGGGCCACCTCCAACGGATCGCCGCCCGTGAGGGTCGACAACGGAGGAATACGGCCCGTGAAGCCCACGAGGAATCGCGCGACGACGGGGGCCACGAGTGCCGCGATCACCGCGATCAGCATCGACTGGCCGAGGTGGATCCCGCTCGTCTGCCACGACGACGCACCGCGTGACTTCAACAGGGCGATCTCGGGCCCCTCCCGCTCGACGGTGAGGGCCGACGTGTACACGAGGAAGTAGACCGCCCCGCCGACGACGAGGGCGAGCATCGCGAGGATGGGCCCGCCGACGACCACGGACCGTGTCGTGAACTCGTCGAGCAGGATCGTGATCAGCGTCGTGGTGGGGATCGTCCCGCCGCTCTCGCGTGCGACCTCGGCCCGGAACTGACCCAGTCGGCTCTCGAACTCTTCGAGGGTCTCGAGCTCGACCGTCTCGGGTGCCAACGGCATCCTCCACCGCTGGGTCGCGGTGACGCTCGGCAGCCCACGTTCGGACCTCAGCCACGGGTCAGCATCGACGACGGTGGGGATCGGGGCCATCCACTGGTCGAAGACGGCCTGGTCCCAATAGATCATCCGGTTCGGATCGTCGAGTCCCCAGATCGCAGCAGTCGGTTCCTTTGCAGTGACGATCGCAGCGACCTCGACGTATTCGAACACGCTCTGGAGGCCCGAGAACGGCTTGATGAAGAACGTGTCACCCACACCGGCCCCCGAGAGCCGTGCAATGGTCTCGCCGATCATGATCTCGACAGGCTCATACGGGATGGGGGGCACGTCACCGTCGTCGGTGTACTCGCCCTCGATGACGTCGAGCACGTCCGACAGTATCGGTGAGGTGAAGATGCGTACTTGGATGGCCTCTTGGGGCGGCTGGGGGTATGGGGGTCGTGGCATCTCCTCGGGGTCGCTCACACCTCCCGTGTCTGCCTGATCGAGATCATCGAAGGCGTTGCAGAACGTCGGGAGGGTGTCCATGACACCTCGACCCGCTTCCAGGACGGCGCAGAACTGGAGCCGCCAATCGTCGGCGAGGGAGAGGAAGTCGACGAACTCGTCGGGGCCCGACGGGATGATCACGAACTCGCGGGTCTGTGTTCGTTCCTCGTGGGTCGGGTACCAGGGCTGGAGCCAGGTCTGTTGGGCTCCGAGGACGATGTCGCGGTTGAAATCGGCCGTCCCGGTCGTGTAGGCGGCCTGGGTGGAGAACGCGGTGACCGCGGTCTCCTCTTCGAGGGCGTTCTCGATGGAGAACTCGAGATCGACGGCCTGGACCGATGCCTCGTAGAGGGGCACGACGACGAGGAGCGCGATGACGAGGGTCGCACCCAGAAGGGAGCCGAAGAGGATTCCCTTCTTCGCCCACAGTCGGCGCACCACGAGGCTCAAATACGTGGCGATCTTCATCTCTCGAGTTCCCATGCCTCCGGAACCCTCTCCACCCTAGACGCGGGATTCGGCCCTGTGCCCACGAGAGATCGTCCACCCGGGACATGGATCCGACACTCGCAACCGAGGTCAGGCACCGACACCCGGGAGGTCCAACGTGTCCGCGTGGTGGCATGCGACCGTGCTCTCGCCGACTGGGCGCGGGCGGGGCGCCTCGGCGCGGCACACGGCGGTGGCGAACCCACACCGATCGGCGAACACGCACACACGATGGTCCGTGTCCACGAGGCGGGGTGCCTCACCGGGGATGAACCGCAGCCTCCCCCTGGCAACTCCGGGAATCGAACCGATCAGTCCCGACGTGTACGGGTGCTTGGGCCGGTGATAGATCTCGGTCGCTGGAGCCTCCTCGACGATCTCGCCGCCGTAGAGCACGGCAACCCGATCGGCGAGGGCAGCCACCGCCGCGAGGTCGTGGGTGACGACGATCATCGCCATGTTTCGCCGCTTCTGCATGTCACGAACCAGTTCCATGATGGCGGCGGCAACCGAGGGATCGAGGCCGTTGAGGGGTTCATCGGCGATCATGAGCCGCGGCGCCTTCGTGAGGGCGGCAGCGAGCATGGCCCGTTGAGCCATGCCCCGAGACATCTCGTGACGGTAGGCGCCGAACATGCGGGACGACTTCGGGAGACGTACCTCGCCGAGCGCATCGAATACGCGTTCGTCGATCTCCTCCTGGGGCATCGACGTGTGATACGCCAACGCCTCCCCCGACTGCTCGCCGATGACGGTGGTGGGGGTCCATGCACCCACCGGGTTCTGATAGACGAATCCCACCTCCGTGCCCATGAGGCGTGCGAACTCGTCGTCCGCGTAGTCCGCGATGACCGTGCCGGCGACCCTCGCCTGCTTGCGTTCCTTACGGGATCGCTTCGATCCGGGCTCCTTGACCTGTCCGCCCGGCTTGAACGCGTGGCCCCGGTACCTGACCTCGCCACCGATGACCCTCGCACCGGGGGAGAGGAGGCCGAAGCCGCCCATGAGGGCGAGGGATTTGCCACTCGCGGACTCGCCGATGAGGGCGAGGACCTCACCCTCCCCTATGGAGAACGACACACCCGGCAGCACCTCCACCCATCCGTCGGAGAGCTGCTCGCCGACCTCGCTCACCGGCCCGGGGACGCCAGCCATCGCCCGATCCGTGTCGTACACGGCGATGCGGAGCTGATCGACCTCAAAGAGCGGCGGGGGCAACCAGGACCTCCTCCTCGTCGGATGCCTCGAGGGCGGCGATGGCGCCACCGGCGATCACCATACCGACACCGGCCCATGCCGTGGCATTCGGGATCTCGTCGAGGAACACCGCCGCCCACACGACGGCCGAAGCGGGTTCGAGGTACATGATCACGCTCACGGCCGCCATGGGGAGCCTGCTCATCGCCTCCCAGTACACGAAGCCTGCGAGTCCGGTGAACAGCGCACCGAGGATGATGAAGTTGAGCCAGTACTCGCCGTACGTCGTGACGGCCTCGTACGTCGCTGGCAGCAGCACGATCGATGCAATGGTGAGTTCACCGATCGCCATCGTGAGGCCGCCCAGATGCTTGGCGACGGGTTTGCCGACGAGGAGCAGGGCAGCGAGCAGTGCGGCGGACATGAGGGCCATGACGACCCCTCGGGTGGTGACGACGTCGTCGGCCTGATCGATCCATGGCTGGCTGACGAGCAACGTGCCAGCGGCAGCCACGGCGAGCGCGATCCACAATCGCCGACCCACCCGTTCCCCCAGGATGGGCCCGGCGAGGATCGCCGCGGCAATGGGCCCGAGGTAGAGGACCGCAAGGGCGACCGCGACCGACGCGTACTTGATCGACTCGAAGAAGGTGATCCAGTGGGCGGCGAGGAGGATGCCGGAGAGGGTCGAGCCTGAGGAGTCGACCCGAGGGCCAGACGAGCCTCCTGAGCGCAGCGGCCACACCGATCAGCGCGATCGCCCCGAAGGTGACCCTGGCCCCGACGAGGGCCGTCGAGGGGACATCGTTTCGCACGAACAGCGGGATCGCTCCCCACGCAACAGCGAGCACGGCAAGCGCAGCAGCCGCACCGAAGGTCGATCGTGACGTCATCGCGGCAGCCTACGACAGGTGCGGTGGCGGTCCGCTCTGTCGTTCGGCGGCGAGTCGTCGGTCACGCCACCAACGTGTCGAGGGTCCGGGTCCACGTGTAGGCGACCGCAGCATCGATGGTGTCGCCTCGCTCGAAGGACCACATCGACCACTCCGCCGTCCTGGCGAGCGCCCAGAGCCCGATGCGCTCGGGATCGAGTGCCACGAGTCCGGCGATCCGCGTCAGGCGGGACGCCACGGCGTCGGGCTCGGGAGGCTCTGCGATCCGGCCAGCACGTTGGGTGAGGATCTGTACCGGCTCGAAGGCCGGGTCACCGACGAGCGGCTTCGGGTCGATGACGAGCCACGGTTCGCGCTCCGCAGCGAGGATGTTGCCGGGGTGGAGGTCGCCGTGGAGGAGGACGGCATCCGCCGCCTGATCACGGGGCAACGTCCTGAGTAGGTCGATCCCCCGCTCGATCGGGCTGGAGATCCACGGCAGTTCGAGGGTGATCAGACGCCTCTCGGTGATATCCGCCCACCGTGCCGCCACGGGTGCCAACCCCCCGATCGATGACTCGGGGACCGGTCGCCACAAGCGTGCCATCAGCCCGCAGGTGGCCTCGATCCGCTCGCGATCGTCATCCACCGACCACAGGTCGGTTCCGGGGATCGCCCGTTCGAGGAGGGCCTCGTACGAATCGGGCCTGGATGCCAGGAGCTCCACGGCGCCATCACCGCCGTAAGCGCCGAGCGCCACGGTCTCACCGGCCGCCTCGTCATGGGGAACCGTGATCTTGTAGACCAACCCCCTGCCCTGCCGATCCGTGGCCGGAGCGACGAACGACGTCACACCGCCGGGTTGAAACGGGGCTCCGACCGTTATGTCCCACCGGCGCTGTGCGTCGACGATCCGCTCTGGCAGGTCCTCGACCCACCGCCGACCGCCATCCCCGAAATTCGTCCGGAGCGATGCTGCAAGGGCGTCGGGAAGGTCCACCCGAGCGACGCTACCTCCTCCCCTGGGGAACGTCGCCGCTCGGTCCCCCTTTCAAGGGGAACGGGCGAACGAAGAGAGCCAGGGGGATCACCGCACACGCGCAAAGAGCTTGGATCCTCCGAACGGTCCGCCGATCCCCCTGCTCGTCGCTGCGCTCCTCTGCCGTCCCCCTTCAAAGGGGGACCGAAGACCTCGCCCCCCTCACAGGGGGACGAAGGCCGAGACGAGGATGAGCTACATGGGGGCTTCGGCTCGGCCCATGTCGGCGAAGAGGGTGAACTCGGGGAGGAAGGTCATGTCGACCTTGCCGACGCCGCCCTGGCGGTGCTTGGAGATGACAACCTCGGCGACGCCCTTCGACTCGACCTTCTCGGGGAAGTAGTACTCGTCGCGGTAGATGAACATGACCACATCGGCGTCCTGCTCGACGGCACCGGACTCGCGGAGGTCTCCGAGGCGAGGGCGCTTGTCCTCACGACTCTCGACGCCACGGTTGAGCTGGGACAGAGCGATCACGGGGACATGGAGCTCACGGGCGAGGGCCTTGAGTGATCGGGAGATCATGGCGATCTCCTGCTGGCGGTTCTCCTGGCCCGACCCATTCATGAGCTGGAGGTAGTCGATCACGACGAGGTCGAGTCCCGGTCGGCGTCGCAGCCTGCGGCATTTCGCCCGGATCTCGGTGACCGTCATGCCCGGTGAGTCATCGACGTAGATGTTCTGCTTGTAGAGGGCCGAGGCTGCGTTCGACAGCTTCGTGAAGTCGGCCTCGTTCAGCTTGCCGGTCCGCAGCCGCTGGGAATCGATGCGCCCCTTGGAGCACAACATGCGGGTGACGATTTCCTCTCGGCTCATCTCCATCGAGAAGATCGCGACGGTGTTGCCCTCGAGAGCCACGTTCTGGGCCATATTGAGGGCGAGGGAGCTCTTTCCCATGCCTGGCCGTGCGGCCACGATGATCAGGTTCGTCGGGTGCAGGCCGGCGAGTTTGCGGTCGAGGTCCCGGAAGCCGGTGGACACGCCGGTGATCTCGGCACCATTGCGTTGGAGTTCCTCAGCCTGCTCGATCGCCGGTCCGAGCAGGTCGTCGATGACCTGGAGGCCGTCGCCCACCTGGCGTTCGGCAACGGCGAACACTGCCTGCTCCGCCTTGTCGACGACATCAGCGATCGGGTCGGTGGTCGCACCGGCGATGACACCGATGTCGCCACCCACCTTGATGAGGCGGCGCCGCAAGGCGTGCTCCTCGACGATGCCGGCGTAATACTCGGCGTTGCTGGTCGAAGGAACGGAATCGATGAGGTTCGTGAGGAACTCGATGCCCCCCATGCGATCGAGCGAGCCGTCACGGCGGAGACCCTCCGAGACCGTGACGGCATCGATCGGCTCGTTCGCATCGAACAGCTGCTGGATGACATCGAAGATCCGCTGGTGGGCGGGCTTGTAGAAGTCCTCGGCGTGCAGCCGTTCGAGGGCGACGTTTGCGGCATCGGCCGACAGGAGTACGGCGCCGAGCACCGACTCCTCTGCGTCGATGCTGTGCGGCGGTACCCGTGGTGAACGGGCGATCTGTGGTTCGATGACAGCTGTCACCGGTCCTCCTCGGTTCCGTCGTCAAACGCGGCTCCGTCATCATCCACGTCAGGTGTGACAGATTCGGGAGCCTTGGCGCCAGCGGGGCGAGGATACGTCAGGCCGGAGGGTCTCCAAGCTGCCTCGGACTCATCGTTTTTCGCGGTCCGACCTGTTTGTCGCGGACTACGACGCCGGCTGGTCCCCGAGTCCCCGCCAGGTGACGATCGCACCCGCGACGCCCACAACAGCGAAGGGCACCCTGCGGGGTGCCCTTCGGATGATCACGTGGGAGTGATCGGCTAGGCGGGAATGACGTCGAGGATGACCGACACCGACACCTCCGGGTGCGGCCTCAGCATCACCTCGTGGAGACCGATCTCCTTGATGGGCTCGGTGATGTCGACGATCCTGCGATCGATGTCGATCCCCGTGAACTTGACGATCGCCTCGGCGACGTCGGATGCGCCGATCGAACCGAACAGGTTCCCGGAGTCACCAGCACGTGCTGCCACGACGACGCGGGTCCCGGTGAGCGACTCGCCGAGTTGCTGCGCCTCCTCGAGTGCCCGGCGGGTCGATTCCTCGCGGGCAACCCTCATCGAGTCCGCCTGCTTGAGGGCGCCGTCGGACGCCTTGACGGCGAGCTTCTTCGGCACGAGGTAGTTGCGGGCGTACCCGTCCGCCACATCGACCACATCGCCCTTGTCGCCGAGATCGGCGACTGACTTCGTGAGGATGACCTTCATCGCTAGCTCCTCGTCGAGGTGTAGGGCAGCATCGCCATCTCGCGTGCGTTCTTGATCGCCGTGGCGACCTCACGCTGGCGACGTGGGCTGAGCCCGGTCACTCGGCGCGAGCGGATCTTGCCGCGGTCGGACATGAACTTGCGCAGCAGTGCCACGTCCTTGTAGTCGACGAAGTCGTCTTCGGCGAACTTGTGGACGATCCGCTTGCGCTTGCGGGGGTTGACTTCGGGACGACGACGCTTGCGACGTCCGGTTTGATTCTGGGCCATGGTTGTTCTCCTTCGACCTGGACGCTGTGCCCTAGAACGGGGCCTCGTCGGGTCCGAAATCCGTGCGAGCGACCGGGGCAGGCGCCGAGGCACCACCGCCGTAGTTTCCATCGCCGCCGTCTCCCGAACGCGGTGTGCGACTCACCGAGGCGGTGGCCCATCGCAGCGACGGGCCGATCTCCTGGATGTCGATCTCGACGACGGAACGCTTCTCGCCCTCGTTCGTCTCCCACTGGCGCTGCTTGAGGCGGCCGGAGAGCATCACTCGAGTCCCCTTGGTGAGGGATTCGGCGACGTTCTCGGCGTAGTCGCGCCACACCGTCCCGCCGAAGAAGCTCGACTCCTCCTGCCAATTGCCATCACGGTCCTGGTAGCGGCGGCTCACGGCGATACGGATTCGTGCCATCGCAACACCCGAAGCGGTGAAGCGAAGCTCGGGGTCTTCGACGAGGTTTCCTACGAGGGTCACGCTGTTACTCATTGCATCTCTCTTCTCTCGACCTCCCCACCAGTGTGGAGGGTCCGTGTGACACGTTCTAGACCTTCGCAGGCACCCGGACGATCTTGTGGCGCACCACGGAGTCGAGTAGGGACAGCGAACGATCGAGGGCCTGCTGCAACTCGACCTCACCGGTGAAGGTGATGACGGAGTAGTAGCCCTCGTTCATGTGGTTGATCTCGTAGGCGAAGCGGCGCTTCCCCCAGAAGTCGGTGCCCACGATCGATCCCTCACGGGCCGTGATGGCCTGCTCGATCTCGGCAACAGCGCTGCGGACATCGGGTTCCGCCATGTCGTAACGATGGATCACCATCAGCTCATACGAGCGCATCTGAAGTTCCTCCTCTGGACATCCGCCTCAGCGGAAGGCCCCCACGTGTGGCGGGAGCAGGATGGCGTGCCGAACGTCGGTTCGGGCACGGCGACACCGATGGGTGTCGACGGATTGAGGGGAAGTGTAGCGAGTCGCCGCCGACACCGGTCGAGGTCTCGTCGCCACGTCCGTCCAGCTCGACCGCCGAGGCGCTCGGTACTCCCACCACCCGGGCGTCAGCCCTGGGTTGCCTTCCAGACCTTCTTGCGTTCCTTCATCTCGGCGCGGCCATCCTCGGAGTCGACCTCGGAGATGTTGGGCCAGTCCGGAAGGTCATCGTCCCAGCCGTCGGGAGTGATCCCGAACTGGCGGGCGAGGACCGCGGCGTAGACCTTCGCCTTGTACTCACCGAACCCCGGCATCCGCTGGATGCGCTCCAACAGCTCGGCGCCCGAACCGACGCCTTCCCACAGGCCCGTGACATCGCCGTCATAGGTGTCGACGAGGTAGACAGCAACGGCATGGACGCGCTTGGCCATGTTCGCAGGGAAGCGATGGACCGCCGGCTTCTCACGGAACGCCGCTTCGAGCGTGTCGAGGTCCGTGGAAGCGATCGTCGACGCATCGAGCGGCTTGCCGAGGCGCTCCCGGATCACAGCAGGTCCCGCAAAGGCCTTCTCGACCGGAACCTGCTGGTACAAGGTCATGCCCACGACGAGGGCGAAGTGGTTGTTGGCGAGGAGTTCGTTCGACTCCGGGCCATCGGTGAAGTGGATCTCAGGCATGTCGACAAGGTAGTCGATGACGCGGGATCGATCGGCGGTCGGTGGCCCGGCGTTCAGTCGGAGTAGACGATGCGGGTGGACTCGTCGACCCAGTCGAGATCGCCCGGCCGGGCCTCGATGGCGAAGCGGTAGTCGGGGTCCCCGTCCGGTGAGTACTCGGGGCACGGGTCGTCGGTACACGGCTGCATCGATGCGCGACCGGCATAGGTGCCGTCCTCGTTGAACCACACGATGTCGAGCGGGATCAGCGTGTCCTTCATCCAGAAGGCGCCACTCGCCTCATGGCGCCAGTAGAACAACATGCCATCGAGGTCCCCGAGGTCCGACACCTGTTTGAGGCCCTGCGCTCGCAGCGCCGGACTGTCGGCGATGGCGAGGAGCATGAGTCGGTCCCCGACGACCACCATGTCGAGGTCGTGATCCGCCAGCTGCTCGGGGATGTCGACGGCCTCGGTCGTCCCACCACCTGTGCCATCGGACGTTGCGATCGTGGTCGAGGTCGTCGCGACAGCCCCCGGGGTCGCATCGTCGGCCGTGCTCGAGGAGCACGCAGCGATGGCGAGGGTCAGAACGACGAGGAGGGTGGTTCGCATCGACCGGACGCTACCGGTCGGGACCCGATACCCGTCGTTGCCGATGCACCAACGCGTACCGATCGCGATACCTCTGTCCGAACGCCGACGATGAACGGCAACTCGCCCTCCACACCGGTGTCCGATCGCCGGATAATGGGATGGGACACGAGAGGCGCAAGCGACCCGAGGAGGTACGACATGGACATCCAGGTGTCCATCCCCGCCGACGACATCGGACCGGAGAAGGTGGTCATCCTGCGCGAGCCCGGCGTCGGTCTCGAGGCCATCCTCGTCATCGACAACACGGCAGCCGGGCCGGCGATCGGCGGTATCCGGATGGCGACTGACGTGTCCGTGGGCGAGGTGTTCCGGCTCGCACGGGCCATGACCTTCAAGAACGCCGCTGCAGGGCTGCGTCACGGCGGCGCCAAGAGTGGCATCGTCGCCGACCCCGACATGCCAGACCGCGACAAGGAGCGACTCGTTCGAGCACTTGCCCATGCCATGTCCGACATCACCGACTACATCCCCGGGCCCGACATGGGGTTGACCGAGGCCAACATGGCCCAGATCCACGATGAGATCGGCCGGGTGGTCGGCCTGCCGCCAGCGATGGGAGGCATCCCGCTCGACACCCTTGGAGCCACCGGTTTCGGTGTGGCCATCGCCGTCGAGGTCGCCGAGGAGATGGGCCGGGTTCGGATCGATGCGTCCCGCGTCGTCGTGCAGGGATTCGGGGCGGTGGGCATCCACGCCGCGAGGTTCCTCGCACGTCGTGGTGCCTCGATCGTGGGCGTATCGGACAGCAGGGGGGCGATCGTCGCTCCCGATGGCTTCGACCTCGACGAGCTGATCGCGTTCAAGCACGCGGGGAATCACGTGGGCGAGTTCCCGGGGGGCACCGTCGCGCAAGGAAGCGACCTCATCGATCTCGATTGTGAGATCTGGGTACCAGCGGCCCGACCTGATGTGTTCACGGCCGCGAACGCACACGAGGTGCGGGCCAAGGTCATAGCGCAAGGGGCCAACATCCCTGCCACGGTCGAGGCCGAGGCCATCTTCCACGAACGCGGCATCACCGTCCTTCCTGACTTCATCGCAAACGCGGGAGGGGTCATCTGTGGCGCCGTCGAATACGGTGGCGGAACCGAGCGTGAAGCGTTCGCCTCCATCGAGGAGAAGATCCGTGCGAACACGCGAGAAGTCCTCGAGCTCTCCGTTGCAGGGAATGTCGCGCCCCGGGTCGCGGCCACCGAGATGGCCAGGGCGCGCGTCCTCGAGATGATGGGATATCGCCGCTCGTTCTGACATGGACTGCGTAGGCGACATGGCGACCGAGTAGGTTCATCACATGTCAGCCGAGACGATCGCCTACGTCGCAGCGAGTATCGACGGGTACATCGCGGACACCGAGGGAGGTGTCCGCTTCCTCGAGCAGTTCGGATCGGACGACTACGACTTCCACGGGTTCCTCGACAGCATCGGATCACTCGTCATGGGTGCCGCGACCTACGAGCAGATCCTCGGTTGGGGCTGGCCATATGGGGAACTCCCTGCGCTCGTGCTCACGACACGGGACCTCGCCGTGGCGGAGGGCGCCACCGTCACGTTCTCCTCCGCACCGACAGGGAAGGCGATCAGGGAGTATGCGACGCACACCGACAAGCGTGTCTGGATCGTGGGCGGGGGAGATGTCATCACGGCGGGCCTCGAGTCCGGTGCGATCGACGTGCTCGAGATGTACGTCATGCCGGTCGCGCTCGGATCCGGCGTTCCGCTGTTCACGAGGGCCCTCGGTGTCCCACTCGACCTCGTGGAGTCAACGTCGTTCTCCAACGGTGTCGTCAAGGTGGTGTACCGCACCGGGGGATCGTCGTGACGTGATCAGGGTGGGTTCTCGTGTGTCTGTCGATCCCCCTGCCTCGTCGCTTCGCTCCTCGGCCGTCCCCCTTCAAAGGGGGACTTGAGAAGCTGGCTGCCCTGGGTCGCCGCCGTGCTGCTCGTGCGTGGGGTCGGTCCCCCTTTCAAGGGGGACGAGCGAACGCAGAGAGCCAGGGGGATCGTCGGACGTGATCAGCCCGAGTCTTCGAGACGGTGGCCTGTCGTGGGCTCAGTCCCCCTTTCAAGGGGGACGGGCGAACGAAGTGAGCCAGGGGGATCGTCGAACGTGATGGCCGTGTGTCTTCGAAGGTCTGTCAATCCCCCTGCATCGCCGCCACCGGAGGTGACGCCGCTGCCGTCCCCCTTCAAAGGGGGACAAGGGGGACCAAAGGCAGGAGAGAACAGTGCGAGCGGAGCGAGCCTCTTTCTGCTCAACCCACGCGGGTCGTCACGAACCGGGGCGGATCATCGTCAGCAGCATCTTCGTCGGCTCGTGGGCGACCACCGTGTGGGGTTCGCTCGCCTCGAGGTACAGCCAGTCGTTCGGCACGAGTCGATGTGTGGCACCCGATGCACCGACCGTTGCTGATCCCGACACGATCTGAAGGACGACGGGAACCGAAGCCGTGTGCTCGGTCAGTTCCTCGCCCTCATCGAAGGCGAACAGGACGAGACGTAAGGGGCCGCCCTTCTCGATGACCTTGGTCACGGTCGCGCCCGGTTGGACATCGATCTCATCACCGAGCGACCTGATGACCTTCACGTGTTCCCCTGTCGTCGTCGAACTAGCGGTCGGATCGTCTTCCCATGGCCTCGTCGGCGAGTATGTCACTCGCAGATGACGACAGGTTCTGGAGGATCTCGGCCGATTCCTTCGACATGTGATAGGTCTCGGCATCGGCAGGGAACGCACCTGATTCGACGTCGGCGAAGAAGGCCTCCACCGCTGCAACAGCGTCGTCAGCGAGGTTGGCGTACGACCGAACGAATTTCGGGACGTACTCGCCGGCCCCCAGGCCCGTCACATCGTGGAATACCAGTACCTGGCCATCACAGTGCACGCCGGCACCGATACCGATGGTCGGCACGGCGATCTCGTTCGTGACGATCTCTGCGACGACATCGGGGACCCCCTCGAGGACGATCGAGAAGACCCCTGCGTCTGCGAGTGCCTTGGCGTCCGAGATCAGCTCGTATGCGGCCTGGGCCTCCTTGCCCTGAACCCGGTAGCCACCCATGGCGTGGAGCGATTGGGGCGTGAGGCCGAGATGGCCCATGACGGGGATCTCGGCGTCGAGGACCGCATTGACCATCGGCAGTCGCTTGCGTCCGCCCTCGAGCTTGACGGCACTCGCACCACCTTCACGGATGAAGCGGCCGGCGTTGGCCACGGTCTCCTTGGGGGTGGAGTGATACGACAACCACGGCATGTCACCGACGATGAGGCTGGATGGCTTGGCCCTGGCGACGGCAGCGGTGTGGTGGATCATCACATCGACCGAGACGGCGAGGGTGTCCTCGTGGCCGAGTACGACGTTGGCGACGGAATCCCCGACGAGGATGATGTCGGCGCCTGCCCTGTCGGCGATGCGGGCCGTCGGCGTGTCGTACGCCGTGACCATCTTGAGCTTGGCGCCGCCCTTGCGTGCCCGGATGAGCGGGGCCGTGATTTGTCGGTCATCGGATCGGTTCCCTTCTCCCCACCACGATGGGTTGGGGGACATCTGACCGTTGCTCGTCTTCACCGGCAACCGTCTGGACCTCAGCCGCCCGCTTCCACCGATGCAGTGGTGCCATGGTCGCCTGTGCCCCGGGGCCGGAGACCTGATGGTAGACACTGCCACCTCCGGCGCGCACCTGTTCGTTCGCTAGGTTGTCGGCATGGCACGCAAAGACATCACCATGACCGACGCCGAGGTGCTCTCGTTCCTCAGGTCGGGAGCCAAGACCCTCCAGGTGGCGACCATCGGGAAGGACGGTGCACCCCACGTAGCTCCGATGTGGTTCGTCCTCGACGATGACAAGGTCGTCTTCCGGTCGTTCACGAAGTCGCAGAAGATCGTGAACCTCGAGCGCGATCCGCGCCTGACCGTGCTCGTCGAGACGGGCGGGAACTACGAGACGCTCCAGGGCGTGATGATCAAGGGCCATGCCCGCCTGATCACCGATCCCGCGTACGTCCTCGAGATCTATGGGCGCCTCGGGGCTCGATATCCGTTCGTGGGGGACACGCCGGTCGAACTCGACCCGGAGGCCCTCGAAGCCGCATTCGGTCGCTTCGCAGCGAAGAACACGGCCGTGGTCGTCGAACCCGACCACATCACCTCGTGGGACCACACCAAACTCGCCGGCGGATACTGAACCACGGCGTTCTTGCGTAAATGGCGTTCACACAGGATGAACGCCATTTACGCAAGAACGGGACGGTGAATCAGGCGTCGTCGTCCGAGGGGGTCGCCGTGGCGCCGCGGATGCCGGATGCCAGCAGGCCGATGCCCAGGACGAGGACCGCTGCGGGGAACAGCCACACGCCGAGGTTCCAATCGATCTGCTCACGGAAGGCGGCAGAAACCGCCATCAGCACGAACACCACGCCGAATACGAACGACAGCGGGTCGAATCCATGTCGCTTCATCCGTTGCTCCTCTCGAAGAATCCGGCCTGACGCACGGTGACCACACCGGCGCCGACCTCTGCCTTGATCTCGAACACCACTGGGTCGGAACCCACGATCCTCGTCGCCTCGACCCCGACGCCTGCGGCCTCGGTGAACGGGCCCTGGACGGCGCCCATGCCGACCTCGGCGTCGATCACCACACCGACATCGCTCGGGAGGCGAAGGATCATCTCACCCATGCCGAGGCTCACCTCGATGCTCCCGACCTCGGCGAGCTCGCTCGCCGTCATGCCGCTCAGATCGATGGTGAGCTGGCCGAAGCCGAGCTCGTACGGCGAGGTCACCTCGCTGACCGCTATCGGTCGTTCCGTGACCTCACCTGCGGTGAACGAGAAGTTGGCCGGCCACAAGGAGGTGAACCACAGGGCAGGCAGCAGGACGACAGCGACGATGATGAGCCACCGGGCACGGCCGATGAAGGCGCCGACGAGGAGACCGAGGCCGGCGACCCCCACGGCGGTTGCCACGTAGTAGACCGGGGCGATCTCGACCCTGTCGAAGGCGACGTCGACCAGTGCCATGACGGCGAGGGCGATGAGGCCGATGGCGACCGTGAAGCGACCGAGCATCGATCGTTCACGAGGACGCCTGGGTGGAGGCGGAGGTATCGGTGCGGCCGGGGCGGCCGGCTCGTACGGCGTCGGTTCGTAGGGCCGGGTAGCCACGGCGCTCGAAGCAACGGCGCTGGCGGCATCGGCCACATCGTCAGCGGGATGGTCCTCCACGGGATCTCCTCCTTCGTGGTCGCCGGTGGACGGTGCTTCAGCACCATCACCGGGGGTCGGCCGTTTGGGCGTCAGGTCCCCGCGGTACAGCAGCAATCCCACGATGAAGAGGATCGCCGCGACCACGAGGGTGCCGGACACGTCTGCGAACCGGGTGAGGACGATCACGGCTGCTGCACCCACGAGGATGAGGCCGAAGATCGTCCCACCGTCCTTCGTGTCGAGACGGCCGAGCCATTGGCTGATGATCGGATCCTCGTAACCCTGGTCGGGGATGACGAGCCATGCTGCGATGTACACGAGCAGGCCGAAACCACCGAAGAAGGTCAGGATGAGGAAGGCGAACCGGAACCACCACGGGTTGATACCGAGATGGATCCCGAGGCCTCCTGAGACGCCGGCCAGGACGCGGTCCTCGCGGGACCGCTCGAGGCGGGTCGACCGATCGGTACGGGAGTGGGTTGTATCTGTCATGCCACCATCGTCACCCATCGGATCCATTCTGCCCATCGGGAATCATCCTCGACGATCCCCTACCCCTAGGGGGATCTCAGGGTCGTCCCCGGTTGTCGTGGTCCCGCCGCTGTGACACCATTCGGCGGTACACCTATGACGCTGCATGGCCAGGACCCCGTGACCGACACCGACACCACAACCGAAGCTGGATCGACCACCCGCCGGGCATTCCGTTGGCCGTTCCTGCGATCGCACTCAGACCGGATGATCTCGGGGGTCGCCGGTGGCATCGCCGAGGAGCTCGGGATTCGCTCCATATACGTGCGAGCGGGCTTCGTGTCGACGTCTCTCGCCGGCGGTGTGGGGGCTGTTGCCTATCTTCTCTGCGCCCTCCTCGTCCCTGAACGCAAGCCCGACGACACACCCGAACCTCACCGCGCTGCACGCACCCAGATGGTCGGCATGGGTTCGATGTACCTGGCACTGATGCTGCTCCTCCAGACCGTCGGCCTGTGGTTCGGCGGGATCGTCTGGCCGACGACCCTCGTGGTCTTCGGCCTGGCGATCGCCATCGACACCTCCGGCGTGAACTACGAGAAGTCACTCGAAGGCATCACCGGGACGTCGGGTGGTCGTCGCTCCTGGTGGTTGGTGATCGTCGGTCTCGTGATGATGGTGGCGGGCCTCGTCGTCGTGCTGTCGTCGCTCGAGGACCTCCAGGCCATGGGTGTCCTCGCCCTCGCCCTCCTGGCCGCCATCGGTGGGTTCCTCATCGTTGCCGGACCCTGGCTGTGGTCACTGCTCGAGGATCTGCGCACCGAACGCCGGGCCCGCATCCGCAGCGAGGAGAAGGCGGAGATGGCTGCTCACCTCCACGACTCGGTCCTCCAGACCCTCGCCCTCATCCAGCGCACCGACGATCCCAAACGCATGGTCACCCTTGCCCGATCCCAGGAACGCGAGCTGCGGTCCTGGCTGTTCGACGAAGGCGCCGCAGACGCCCAGACCCTCCGTGGCGCGCTCGCCGAGGCGGCCAACCGGGTGGAGGAGGCCCACGACGTACCGGTGTCCGTCGTCGTCGTTGGAGAGAGCACGCTGCCGTCGGACCGCCACACCGCCCTCGTCGGCGCAACGACCGAAGCCATGATGAACGCCGCAAAGCACTCCGGCGCCGATCGGGTGTCCGTGTTCGCCGAGGCGAACAACGGCACCGTCGAGGTGTTCGTGACCGATCAGGGAACGGTTTCGACCTCGATGCCGTCGACGGCGACCGCAAGGGCGTTTCCGAATCGATTCGGGGTCGGATGCAGCGCCACGGCGGATCGGCCATCATCGACTCGGAGATCGGCATCGGCACCGAGGTCCATCTGACCATGTCTGGAGGCACACCATGACGAGCATCTACCTCGTCGACGACCACCGCATCTTCCTCACCGGCGTCCAGGCCGAACTCGAGGGCACCTTCGACGTGGTGGGGTCCTCCTACGACGTCGACAAGGCGGTCGACGACATCCGCTCGATCGTGCCCGATGTGGTGCTCGTCGATGTCCACATGCCCGGTGGCGGCGGCGTGTCGGTGGTGTCGAACGTCCACCAGACGCACCCCG
Organism: uncultured Acidimicrobiia bacterium; assembly: GCA_963759175.1. Classification (GTDB taxonomy): domain Bacteria; phylum Actinomycetota; class Acidimicrobiia; order Spongiisociales; family UBA5794; genus SZUA-442. The sequence goes on along the minus strand of CAVWXP010000005.1, from coordinate 237,164 downwards.
ACATCAGCTTCCTCGCCCTGTCCGTGTCGGATGCCCCCGAGGATGTGATCGCGATGATCCGAGCCGGTGCCCGTGGGTATGTGACCAAATCGATCGCCCCTGACGAACTCACCGATGCGATAGTCAGGGTGGCCAAGGGTGATGCCGTGTTCTCGCCCTCCCTCGCAGGGTTCGTCCTCGACGCGTTCTCGCGATCGGTTCCGGTGGTGGAGGATCCCGAGCTCGATGCGCTCACGCCCAGGGAGCAGGAGGTCCTGCGCCAGATCGCACGCGGCTACGCCTACAAGCAGATCGCCCGCCGGCTCGGCATCTCGGTCAAGACGGTCGAGACCCATGTGTCGTCGGTGCTGCGCAAGCTCCAGCTGTCGAACCGCCACGAGCTCGCGAGATGGGCGAGCGACAGGCGCATCGTCTAGGACTCGGCCGGATCGACCAACCGGAGTGTGAGGGCGACCTCGTCGCCCACGGCGATGGACTCGGCCGTGCGGACGGCCTTCTTCACCGGGAGGACGTAGGCGCCACGTTTGGAGTCCGGGAACACCGATGTCCTCCACGTTGTCGCTCCGATCGTGACCGATACGGGGACCGACCCGAACCCTGCCTTGGTTGGCGCCATCTCCTCGATGTCGTCTGAGATCTCGGGCGGCACCGTCAGGAACACCCAGGCAGCCTCCGCCTGGGCCAGCCAGAGCTCAGCGGAGAAGGTGTAGGTGGTAGCCATGTGAGCGGGAACGTACACCGCTCGACGTCCGGGTGTTGTCGTTCTTGCGTAAATGGCGTTCATCCAGCGTGAACGCCATTTACGCAAGAACGGTGTGGGATGCCGGTTGGTCGGGTGCTGATCGGTGGCGCATCCGGAGCGCAACTCTGGCTGCGACCGCGTAGGCGACGACTCCGGCAAACACCTGGGTGACGGTGAAGAGCTCGAGGAGATCGGGAGCCAGCTCCGCCAGATCCATCCGCCAGGCAACTGCGTAGGTGGCGGCTGCCGTCATGGGCATCACGAGGATCGCAGCCGTGTCCCGCAGGCGCACCACACCTTGCATCCGTTCGAGCACGAGAGGCCCCGTGTCGTCGGGCATCGGGCGTCGTGCGAGCCAGTACGTGCCGCCGAGCAACAGACCGAGCTTCAGCGGGGCCCACGGGACCACGACAAGGACGACCACGGCGAAGAAGGCGAAGGTCACCAGTGCCAGCACGATCGATGCCGCGACGACTCGGGGACCATCGATCGGGCCAGACGAAGCCGATGAGCCAGTGCGCGATCACCAGGACGACACCGACACCGAATGCGTACACGGCGAAACCCGAGGGTTCGAGAACCGAGGCGGGGTCACCGGCGGCCAGGCTCTCGGCGATCTGACCGGGCGTCGCCGAGACGATCGCCCAGATGCCCCAGTAAACGCCCATGGCAGCCGCAAGGCCACCGAGCACCATCACACGGCGGTCCAGCAGCAGCCTGCGCACCACGAAGAGGAAGCCCACGAACGCAACCACCCCGTGCCACGCCACGAACATCGCGGCCAGGAGGGGGAGCGGCCCATCCTCGAAGAGGACTGGGGTGAGCACACCCTCGACGAGGAATCCGAAGAAGGCCCCAGCGAGGATCAGCTGGTGCCAGCGACTGGTCTGCGTCCTCTCCATGAACCAGAGCGCACCGACCATCGGCACGAGGTAGTAGAGGCTGATGAGGACGATGCTCTCGACGCCGAAGCCTGCCCAGTACCAGTAGACCCGTTCGGAGGCCATCACGACGATGGTGGTGGCGAGGAACGCAAAGAGCGACGAACGCACCCATCCGGGCAGACGGTCGAGATGCTTCTGCAGGAGCTTCATGTCGCCATGCCACCACGCCTCCATGAGTCGCCGATGAGACGACGGTGAGACCTCCCGACGCCACCGCCGTGCCGTCCGTGCGCATATGGCGTTCATTGATTGGACCGCAGTGGCACTGTCGGCGCCCGTGGGTGCGATGGCAGCCCGGCCCGAGACAGGATCGCGGGATTCGGTGGACAAACTCCATAAACATGATATGCTTTAGGTCATGTTTACGGATTGGACCTACAGATGAGCTACTCCCTCGGCGTCTGGCAGGCGATGCTCGCCGTCGTCTACGTGGCCGACAAGCTCGAGCGAGGCGAGGTCGAGTTCGTTCCCACGAGCCGGATCGCCGAGGACCTCGGCATCCCTGCCCCGAGCCTGTCCCGGCTCCTGAGGAGTCTCAGCGGCGCGGGCATCATCGAGACGCGCGAAGGCGTCAAGGGCGGTGTCCGTCTCGCCGTCACGCCCGACGAAGTGAGCCTCCTCGACATCGTCGATGCGATCGACGGCGAAACGGCCGTGTTCCGCACGTCGAGTGACGTGCGCGTGACCGGCGCCACACCGGAGAAGCGGCAGACGGCGCTCCGATCTGCGCTCGATCGAGCCGAAGAGGCCCTGCGCCGCGAACTCGCGGAGGTGACGATCGACGCCATCGGCGACTGACAACCGCTCCCGACAAGGCGCCCAGCTCGGGCGCCTTCCCTTGACCCATAACAACAGCAACCCAATATGTAGTTAATCGAGTAGAGAGAGAAGTCAATGACACCAATGAAGATCGTGCTGTGGGTGATCGCAGCCGTGCAACTCGTCCTCGGGATCGTGTTCCTCATCCCTGGGCTGTTCGAACAGGTGATGGGCCTCGACCCTGCACCGGAGTGGGTGAACTGGATGTTCGCCATGCTCGCCGCTCGTGCCTTCGGATTCGCCTTCGGCATGGCGGTCGCCGCGCGCCACCCGCATCGACACCAGACATGGATCGTGGCCATGATCGGCGTCCAAGCGGTGGACTGGGTCGGAACGCTCGCCTACCTCGTGACGGGAGCGGTCACGCTGGCTCAGGTCACCACGGCGGCATTCCTGCCGATCGTGTTCATCGCGGTCCTCGCCCGTGGCCTGATGACGATGTCCGAGACCGCGCGAACAGAGGGCGCCCGGGACGTTCCGTCACGGGTGTGACGACCCGCCACCGCGTTCTTGCGTAGATCCTGTCCGCCCGTGCGGATATCAGTTACGCAAGAACGGGGTGGGGGGTGCTGGTAGCGTCATCGCTCGGGGAAGGAGGTGATGATGGGCAAACGATACGAACGGTTGACGACACCGATGGTCCGTGACGGCGGCGAGCTGCGCGAGGCCACCTGGGACGAGGCCCTCGAACGGGCAGCGGCCGCATTCGCGGCGACGCCGGGAACCGCGACGGGCATGTTCTCGTGTTCGAAGGCGACGAACGAGATGAACTACGTCGCCCAGAAGTTCGCACGCACGGTGCTCGGCACCAACAACATCGACAGCTGCAACCGCACCTGACACGCTCCTTCCGTCGCCGGTCTGGCGGCAGTGTTCGGAGCAGGCGGGGGCACCTCGTCGTACGCGGAGATCGAGACCACGGACTGCATCGTCCTGTGGGGTTCCAACGCGCGCTCTGCCCACCCCATCTTCTTCCACCACCTCATGAAGGGCGTGCGCAACGGCGCAACCATGTTCGCCGTCGACCCGCGCAGAACCGACTCCGCCGAGTGGGCCGACCTGTGGCTCGGCATCGATGTGGGGTCAGACATCGCGCTCGCCAACGCCGTCGCCCGCGAGATCATCCACGCCGGCCTCACCGACGACGCCTTCATCGCCAGGGCGACCTCGGGCTTCGACGCCTTCGCTGCGTCGGTGGAGCCGTACACCCTCGACCACGCCGCCTCGATAACCGGGGTCCCGGCCGAGGCCATCCGGACGCTCGCCCATGCCTATGCCGCCGCTCCGACCGCGCAGCTGTGCTGGACGCTCGGTATCACCGAACATCACAACGCCACCGACAACGTCCTGGCCCTCATCAACCTCTCGCTCCTCACCGGCCACGTGGGACGGTGGGGGTCGGGACTCGTACCGATCCGGGGACAGAACAACGTCCAGGGCGGCGGCGACATGGGCGCCCTCCCCAACAAGTTGCCCGGCTTCCAGAACGTGACCGACGACGCCCTGCGGGCCAAATTCGAGGCCACATGGGGCGCATCGATCCCCGCAGAGCCGGGGTGGCACGTCACCGAGATGTTCGACGCCATGGAGCGCGGCGACATCACCACCATGTACATCGTCGGCGAGAATCCCGCCCAATCCGAAGCAGACACGGGAAGGGCGGTGAAGATCCTCGAGGACCTCGAAAACCTCATCGTCCAGGACATCTTCCTCACGAGGACGGCACAGCTCGCCGACGTCGTGTTCCCCGCAGCAACCGGATGGGCGGAGTCCGACGGGACCGCTACGTCGTCGGAGCGAAGGGTCCAACGGGTCCGCAAGGCGCTCGACCCTCCCGGCGAGGCCAAGGACGACGTCGCCATCTTCTTCGAGCTCGCCGCGGTGATGGGTCACGCATGGGGTGAGCCCGACGCCGAGACGATATGGGACGAGGTCCGTTCGCTGTCGCCGATGCACACGGGGATGTCCTACCAGCGCCTCGAGGAACTCGGGGGCATCCAGTGGCCCTGTCCCGACGACGAGCATCCCGGAACCCCGTTCCTGCACGGATGGCTGTGGGACGACCCCATGGAACGTCCACCCGTTCCGTTCTCGGTGGTGGAGTGGGCCCCACCAGTCGATCCCCTCGACGACGACTTTCCGATACGGCTCACCACCGGCCGCCGCCTCGACGGCTACAACACGGGCGTCCAATCAGGCGGCTTCCGATCCCCGATCCGCCACGGGGCCGTCATCGACATGGCTCCCGAACAAGCAGCCGACCTCGGCGCCGACGAAGGTGACGTCGTCACCGTGACCTCACGGCGTGGCTCGATCGATGTCCCGGTGCGCATCGCCAAGGGCCTGCGCAAGGGCCTCGTGTTCATGGCGATCCATGCCCCAGACGACGTCGACGTCAACACGCTCACCATCGATGCGTGGGACCCGAAGTCGGGGACCGCCGAGTTCAAGGCGACCGCTGTGCGCATCGAGACGACCTGAGGCGGCCATGGATTACCAGTTCACCCACCACGCACCGACCGCAGCCGAACGTGGAGCGATCGATGCCGTCCTCGGGCCGCCGGTGTCCGTGCACGCAGGGGCCGACGAACGCACCGGGGCCGACGACCACGTGGCCTACGGAGGGCTCGCTGCCGCCACGCAACGACGGCACCTCCTCCTCCCCGTCCTCAACGCGGTCCAGGGCGAGATCGGATGGGTCAGCCACGGGGCGATCAACTACCTCGCACAGCGGATCCCGGTCAGCCCCGCAGAGGCATACGGCGTCGCGCAGTTCTACGACCTGATCGCCACCGAACCCCGTCCCCCAAGGGTCGCCAACGTGTGTGACGACATCGGGTGCAAGGCCGCCGGTGTCGACCCGATGATCGACGAGCTGCGGGACCGCCTCGGTCGTGCCGGCGAGTTCGGCAGCGCTGCGGCATGGGTGCGCTCGCCGTGTCTCGGCCAATGCGAGAAGGGATCGGCCGCCTACATACAGATCGCAGGGGAAGAGGACATCGTGATCGCGCCCGCCACGGCGCACCAGGTGATCACCGCCCTCTCCGCACAGGAGCCACGCGGATCCGTTGCCGCGACCCCTCCCCGCCCCGGGAGCCGACTCCTGGCCACCGAAGCCGTGACGCTGCAAGCCCATGAGGAAGCCGGGGGCCTCGAGGCGTTGCGGAGCGCACTCGGTTCGCATCCATCGTCGATCGTCGATCAGGTGGTGGCGAGCAGCCTCCGGGGACGTGGGGGCGCTGCGTTCCCCGCAGGCATCAAGTGGCAGGCCGTCGCAAGCGAACCGGGGCCGAAGTACGTGGTGTGCAACGCCGACGAGTCCGAGCCGGGGACGTTCAAGGACCGCGTGCTGATGGAAGCGAACCCGTACCGCCTCATCGAGGCGATGACCATCGCGGGATACGCCGTCGGAGCGACGCGGGGATACCTCTACATCCGCGGCGAATACCCCATCGCCCACCGACGCCTCGCCACCGCACTCGATGAGATGCGCTCAGCGGGGTTCCTCGGCGGCGGCATCGCGGGATCCGAGTTCTCCTTCGACATCGAGTTGCGCAAGGGTGCGGGCGCCTACATATGCGGTGAGGAGACCGCCCTGTTCAACTCGATCGAGGGCTTCCGTGGCGAACCCCGACAGAAACCGCCGTTCCCAACCGTCGCTGGGCTCTTCGCCAGGCCCACCCTGGTCAACAACGTCGAATCGTTGATGAACGTCCCCGACATCGTGCTCGATGGCGGCGAAGCGTTCGCCGCCATCGGGACCACGGATTCGACGGGTCCGAAGCTCTTCTGCGTATCGGGCAACGTCGCCGACCCCGGTGTCTACGAGACCCCCTTCGGGATGACCACCCGTGAGGTCATCGGCTTGGCAGGCGGACCCGTCGGCGACCTGGCCGCCGTCCTCGTCGGCGGCGCAGCAGGCACGTTCCTGACGGATGCCCAACTCGACGTTCCCCTCACCTTCGAGGACACGCGGGCAGCCGGTATCGCCCTCGGGAGCGGGGTCGTCATGGCCTTCAACACCGACGTCGACATGGCGGCCATCATCCGACGCATCGCCCACTTCTTCCGCGAGGAGTCGTGCGGCCTGTGTGTGCCCTGTCGGGTCGGCACCGTCCGCCAGGAGGAATCGCTGATCAGGCTCGGCGAGGGAGCACCGGCGCGACCACGAGCTCGAGCTGCTCGCCCAGCTCGACGAGACCCTCCGCGATGCCTCCATCTGCGGGCTGGGACAGTTCGCATCGAGCGCCGTCCAATCCGCCATCGAGATCGGCCTGATCGGGGCGCCGCGATGATCGAACAACGCATCCCCGACCCCGTCACGCTCGTCGACGTCACCGTCGATGGTGCGTCCGTGTCGGTGCCAGAGGGATCGACGATCCTCGATGCGTGCACGGCGGTCGGTGCCGACGTACCGACGCTGTGCTACCTCGACACGCTCGAGCCCATCAACTCATGTCGCGCCTGTGTCGTCGAGGTCGCCGGTGTCCGCACCCTGGTGCCCTCGTGTTCGCGGGAAGTCGATGCCGGCATGGACATCCAGACCGACTCCGAGCGGGTCGCCAGGGCTCGCACCACCGTGTACGAGCTGCTGGCATCGGCCGTCGACCTGTCCCTCGCCGAGCCCGAGACCAAGCGGCAGATGGCTCGCTACGAGGTCGACCCGGAGCGCTTCGCCGGCGGATACCGACGCACCGAGGACGTCCGTATCGAGGACGACCTCTACATCCGGGACTACGCGAAGTGCATCATGTGCTACCGATGCGTCGCAGCCTGCGGGGCCGATGCCCAGAACACGTTCGCCATCGATATCGCCGGGCGCGGCCTCTTCTCGACCATCTCCACCGAGTTCGACATCGCACTCCCCGAATCCGCCTGCGTGTACTGCGGAAACTGCGTTGCAGTGTGCCCGACCGGTGCCCTCATGGTGAAGTCCGAGTACGACATGCGCCAGGACGGCACGTGGGACGAGGACGAACAGACCGTCACCACCACCGTGTGCAGCTTCTGTGGCGTCGGATGCAACCTCGAACTCCATGTCCAGGACAACCGGATCGTGAAGGTCACCTCGCCCACCGACCACTCGGTGACCGAGGGTCATCTGTGCATCAAGGGTCGGTTCGGATACGCCCACATCCAGTCGGACGACGGATGAGCGCCGGTCCACGATGAGGCGCCCCATCACCCGGTACACCGACGGCCGTCGGGAGATCGTCGACGACGTGCTCGTCGAGGAGTCCCCTGTCGAGTTCCGCCTCGGTGGTGTGCCGATCGCCGTGTTGATGCGCACGCCTGGCGAGGACGAACAGCTCGGGCGCGGATTCGCCATCACCGAAGGGATCGTGCTCGGACCCCACGAGATCGCCGATGTCGCCCACACGGGCTCGGAACACGGGGATCGCTACGACCTCGTGCTCGCCGATGGCGTGACCGTCGATCCCGAACAGTTCCGCCGCAACCTGTTCACCACGTCATCGTGTGGCGTGTGCGGCAAGGCATCGATCGACGCCGTGCGCGTCGCCGCCCGGCACCTCCCCGACGGTCCGACGTTGGACCCAGCAATCATCGCCTCGCTGCCCGACGCCATGCGAGAAGGTCAGGCGAGGTTCACCGACAGTGGCAGCATCCATGCGGCAGCCGCCTTCGACCCCGAGGGAAGCCTCCTCGCCATCCACGAGGACGTCGGCAGGCACAACGCGGTCGACAAGACGGTGGGTGACCTCTCGGCGCACGGATGGCCGCTCGATCCGACCCTGCTGATGGTGTCGGGACGCATCAGCTTCGAGATGGTCCAGAAGGCCGCAGTGGCAGGCATCCCGGTGATCGCAGGCGTGTCGGGTGCATCGACCCTCGCCGCGGACCTCGGCGACGAGTTGGGGATGACCGTCATCGGGTTCCTGCGGGGATCGGGCTTCAACATCTACTCGGGTGCCGAGCGGATCAGCTGAGACCGCCATCCCCCTCGGCATCGTGCCCGGCGACCAACGCGGTGTAGTCGTCCGGCGTGTTGACATTGCGCAGCGATCCGTCGGTGACATCGACGAGGGTGAGATGGGGCACCCGCCTGAGGAACGCCATCATCGAGCGGTCCCCCGACTCGAGCCGCTGTCGGACCACCGGGGCGAGGTCACCCGCATACACGCCGCAGACTGGCTGGATCCGCCCATCGACCCGGCCGATCCTGGCCTGACCCTGCATCGGCCCCCTACCGATCACACGCCTGACGGTCTCGACCGTGACCAGGGGGAAATCGACAGCAAGGATGAACACGGGACGCCCGTCTGCATGGTCGAGAGCGCTCGCCATACCGCCGAGCGGTCCCGACCCGACGATCACATCGGGAAGGATCGGTATTCCGGGTACCGGATCCTGGCCGCCGCATACGACCACCTCACCACAGACCCGCTCCAGCGTCACGACCGCCCGTTCGAGGAACGTGACGCCGTCGATCCTGAGCGACCCTTTCGACCGACCCATCCGGTCACTGGTTCCCCCTGCGAGCACGGCTCCGAGCACAGCATCGTCCATGTCCCCATTCTCGCGCCCGCTCGACGGCACCCATCCCCGGTATGGGAACCGCTGATCGGTTAGCGTCTATCCCATGAAGACCGATCTCGAAATCGCCCGTAGTGCACACCTCCGTCCGATCATGGATGTCGCCGCCGACATGGGCATACCGCCCGAGTTCGTCGAGATGCGCGGGGACGGACTCGCCAAGATCAAGCTCGCCGCTCTCGATGCCATGGGAGAGCCGCGGGCGAAGTACGTGCTGGTCACCGCGGTCAGTCCGACGCCGTTCGGCGAGGGCAAGACCACGGTCTCGGTCGGGCTCGCCCAGGGCTTCAAGCTCCTCGACAAGCAGGCGGTCCTGACCCTGCGCCAGCCGTCCCTCGGTCCCACGTTCGGCATCAAGGGCGGTGCCGCTGGCGGTGGCTATTCGCAGGTCGTTCCCATGGAGGAGATGAACCTCCACCTGACCGGTGACTTCCACGCCGTCACCGCTGCGAACAACATGCTGGCCGCCCTCATCGACAACCACATCTACCAGGGCAACCAGCGATCGATCAACGTCAAGCGCGTCACGTGGCGGCGGGTGATCGACGTCAACGACCGGCCCTTCGCAACATCGTCATCGGGCTCGGCACGACACTCGATGGGATCCCCAGGGAGTCCGGGTTCGACATCACGGCCGCATCCGAGCTCATGGCCGTGCTCGGCCTGGCGACGAGCCTCCACGACCTCCGCGAGCGCCTCGGGCGGATCGTCGTCGGCTACGACCGCCACGGTGAGCCGGTGACCGCCGAGGACATCCACGGAGCCGGAGCGATGGCCGTGCTCTTGAAGGACGCCCTCAACCCGAACCTCCTCCAGACCCTCGAGGGGACGCCTGCGCTCATCCATACCGGTCCCTTCGCAAACATCGCCCACGGCAACTCATCGATCGTCGCGGACCAGGTGGGGATCCGCGGCGGCGACTACCTCATCACCGAGGCGGGCTTCGGCTCCGACGTCGGGGCCGAGAAGTTCTTCAACCTCAAGTGCCGGGCCTCGGGCCTCGCTCCCGATGCCGCGGTCATCGTGGCGACCGTCCGTGCCCTGAAGCTGAACTCGGGCAAGTACCAGGTGCGCGCAGGCAAGCCCCTGCCCGACGAGATGGTCGCCGAGAACCCCGAGGATGTCATGGCCGGCGCAGCCAACCTGCGGCGACACATCGCCAACGTCCGCCAGCACGGCGTGACCCCCGTCGTGGCGATCAATGCCTTCCCGACCGATCACGGTTCGGAGCACTCGGCCATCGGCGCCATTGCCGAGGAGGAGGGTGCGACCTGGGCGATCGCCGATCCCTTCGCACGGGGAGCTGCCGGAATGGTCGACCTCGCCGAGGCGGTGGCTGCTGCGACCGAGGACGGTTCGACCTTCACGCCCCTGTATCCCTCCGAGATGTCCCTCCACGAGAAGATCGAGAGGATCGCCACCAAGGTCTACGGGGCCGACGGCGTCGAGTACGACATCAAGGCCCGGCGACAGCTCGAGTCCTACGAATCCCATGGCTACGGTGAACTCCCGATCTGCATGGCCAAGACGCAGTACTCGTTCAGCCACGACCCCACCAAGCTCGGCGCACCGACCGGTTGGACGCTGCCCGTGCGTGAGGTCCAGCTCGTGGCGGGCGCCGGATTCGTCCTCCCCCTCACCGGCTCGATCAACCGCATGCCGGGTCTCGGGCTGCATCCCGCCGCCCACAGCATCGACATCGATGATGACGGGCACGTTGTCGGGCTGAGCTGAATGCGAGCTATGCGCTTTGAGCTTTGAGCCCTGAGCTCAGTGGGGAAGGTGCGATGACCGTCGACGAGTACCTGGATGGGGCTCCCGAGCCGCAGCGGAGCACGCTGATCAGCCTGCGGGCAACGCTCAGGCAGGTCCTCCCTAACGCAACCGAGGGACTGTCGTACGGCGTTCCTGCGTTTCTCGTCAGTGGCAAGCCCGTGGCCGGGTACGCATACTTCGCCAAGCACTGCAGCTACTTCCCCCACTCGGGCTCGGTGCTCTCGACGATGGAGGCCGACCTCGACGGGTACTCGTGGGCAAAGGGAACGCTGCGGTTCCCCATCGACGAACCCCTGCCCGAGCCGCTGGTGGCAGCCCTGGTCGCCGCCCGCCTCGCCGAGCTCGAGGCGTGAGCAACTGCTCTCCGGGGGCCGGCGGGATCGACCACCGATGCAGTGGGTGAGGAGCACGGATGAGCAACGACGAACGGATGCAGATCGCTCGGGTCTGGTTCGACGAGGTCATCAACAACCGTGACGTCGATGCCATCTACCTGGCGTATGCGGCCGACTATGTCCATCGGAGCCCCGGGGACCATGTCATGGGACGCGATGGCGCCATCGAGGTCGGCCGACGGCTCCTCGCGTCCTCGCACGATCGACACGCCGAGGTCCTCGACCAGGTGACCGACGGCGACGCCGTGGTGACTCGGTTTCGAGCGACGGGGACCTGGTCAGAGACACCACCCGGCCACCGGACCGCCGGTGTGGCCTACGAGGTGCACGGCATGGTGATCTCGCGGTTCGACGAGAACGGTCGCATCGTCGAGGACTGGGAGATCATCGACGTCCGGGATCGCCCCACCTAGACACCACCCCCCAAGGGTGGGTGTTCGATGGTGTGTCGTGTCGTCGGTACCCCTTTGTTGAAGGGGGACGGGCGAACGCAGTGAGCCAGGGGGATCGCCGTACGTGAACAGCCCAAGCCTCCGTGCGTCTGCCGATCCCCCTGCCTCATCGCTTCGCTCCTCGACCGTCCCCCTTCAAAGGGGGACTGAAGGAATTGGCAGCCGTTGAGTGTTCGATGGTGGATCGTGTCGTCGGTACCCCTTTGTTGAAGGGGGACTGAAGGAATCGGCAGCCGTTGAGTGTTCGATGGTGGATCGTGTCGTCGGTCCCCCTTTGTTGAAGGGGGACGGGCGAACGCAGTGAGCCAGGGGGATCGCCGTACGTGAACAGCCCAAGCCTCCGTGCGTCTGCCGATCCCCCTGCCTCGTCGCTTCGCTCCTCGACCGTCCCCCTTCAAAGGGGGACTGAAGGAATCGGCAGCCGTTGAGCCTCCGTCCGATCATGGATGTCGCCGCCGACATGGGCATACCGCCCGAATTCGTCGAGCTGCGCGGCGACGGACTCGCCAAGATCAAGCTTGCCGCGCTCGATGCCATGGGAGAACCGCGGGCGAAGTACGTGCTGGTCACCGCGGTCAGTCCGACGCCGTTCGGTGAGGGCAAGACCACGGTCTCGGTCGGGCTCGCCCAGGGCTTCAAGCTCCTCGACAAGCAGGCGGTCCTGACCCTGCGCCAGCCGTCCCTCGGTCCCACGTTCGGCATCAAGGGCGGTGCCGCTGGCGGTGGCTATTCGCAGGTCGTTCCCATGGAGGAGATGAACCTGCACCTGACCGGTGACTTCCACGCCGTCACCGCTGCGAACAACATGCTCGCCGCCCTCATCGACAATCACATCTACCAGGGCAACCAGCGGTCCATCAACGTCAAGCGCGTCACGTGGCGGCGGGTGATCGACGTCAACGACCGGTCATTGCGCAACATCGTCATCGGGCTCGGTACGACACTCGACGGGATCCCCAGGGAGTCCGGGTTCGACATCACGGCCGCATCCGAGCTCATGGCTGTGCTCGGCCTCGCGACGAGCCTCCACGACCTCCGCGAGCGCCTCGGGCGGATCGTCGTCGGCTACGACCGCCACGGTGAGCCGGTGACCGCCGAGGACATCCACGGAGCCGGAGCGATGGCCGTCCTGCTGAAGGACGCCCTCAACCCGAACCTCCTCCAGACCCTCGAAGGGACGCCTGCACTCATCCATACGGGTCCGTTCGCAAACATCGCCCACGGGAACTCGTCGATCGTTGCGGACCAGGTGGGAATCCGCGGCGGCGACTACCTCATCACCGAGGCGGGCTTCGGCTCCGACGTCGGGGCCGAGAAGTTCTTCAACCTCAAGTGCCGGGCCTCGGGCCTCGCTCCCGATGCCGCGGTCATCGTGGCGACCGTGCGGGCGTTGAAGCTCAACTCGGGCAAGTACCAGGTGCGCGCAGGCAAGCCCCTGCCCGACGAGATGGTCGCCGAGAACCCCGAAGATGTCATGGCCGGGGCAGCGAACCTGCGACGACACATCGCCAACGTCCGCCAGCACGGTGTGACGCCCGTCGTGGCGATCAACGCCTTCCCTACCGATCACGGTTCCGAACACTCGGCCATCGGCGCCATCGCCGAGGAGGAGGGTGCGACCTGGGCGATCGCCGATCCCTTCGCTCGGGGAGCAGCAGGCATGGTCGACCTCGCCGAGGCCGTGGCCGCCGCCACTGAGGACGGCTCGACCTTCACGCCCCTGTATCCCTCCGAGATGTCCCTCCACGAGAAGATCGAGAGGATCGCCACCAAGGTCTACGGGGCCGACGGCGTCGAATACGACATCAAAGCCCGGCGACAGCTCGAGTCCTATGAATCCCATGGCTACGGTGAACTCCCGATCTGTATGGCCAAGACGCAGTACTCGTTCAGCCACGACCCCACCAAGCTCGGTGCGCCGACCGGTTGGACGCTGCCCGTGCGTGAGGTCCAGCTCGTGGCGGGCGCCGGATTCGTCCTCCCCCTCACCGGCTCGATCAACCGCATGCCGGGTCTCGGCCTCCACCCCGCTGCCCACAGCATCGACATCGATGATGACGGGCACGTTGTCGGGCTGAGTTGATGCGAGCTATGCGCTTTGAGCTTTGAGCCCTGAGCTCAGTGGGGAAGGTGCGATGACCGTCGACGAGTACTTGGCTGGGGCTCCCGAGCCGCAGCGGAGCACCATGGCCAGCCTGCGGGCAACGCTCAGGAGGGTCCTCCCTGACGCAACCGAGGGCCTGTCGTACGGCGTCCCTGCGTTCCTCGTCGGTGGCAAGGCCGTGGCGGGGTACGCATGGTTCGCCAAACACTGCAGCTACTTCCCCCACTCGGGCTCGGTGCTCTCGACCATCGAGGCAGACCTGGGCGAGTACTCGTGGGCCAAGGGCACGCTGCGGTTCCCCATAGACGAACCCCTCCCCGAGTCGCTCGTGGAGGCCCTGGTCGCCGCTCGCCTCGCCGAGCTCGAGGCGTGAGCAACTGCTCGCCGGGAGCTGGCGTGGATCGAGCACCGCCGCGGGTGGACGAGGAGTACGGATGAGCACCGACAGACGCTTGCAGACCGCTCGGGTCTGGTTCGACGAGGTCATCAACAACCGTGACGTCGATGCCATCTACCTGGCGTATGCAGCCGACTATGTCCATCGGAGCCCCGGGGACCATGTCATGGGGCGCGATGGCGCCATCGAGGTCGGCCGCAGGCTTCTTGCGTCTTCGCACGATCGACACGCCGAGGTCCTCGATCAGGTGACCGACGGCGACGCCGTGGTGACTCGGTTTCGAGCGACGGGGACCTGGTCAGAGACACCACCAGGCCACCGGACCGCCGGTGTGGCCTACGAGGTGCACGGCATGGTGATCTCGCGGTTCGACGAGGACGGTCGCATCGTCGAGGACTGGGAGATCATCGACGTCCGAGATCGGGCCACGTAAGCACCACTCCCAAGGCCCAAAGCTCAAAGCCCAAAGCTCAAAGCCCAAAGCTCAAAGCCCAAAGCTCATCTCGATATATCGATTCGATATAGACATATGTATCGAATCGATATACACTGCCGACATCATGCTCGACTTCGCCATCCTCGGATTGCTCATGGAAGGCCCGCGACACGGGTACGAGCTCAAGCACGCCCTCGGCGAGCTCGGGTTCTGGAAGGTGTCGTTCGGGTCGCTCTACCCCGCCCTGCGCAGGCTCGAAAAGCGCGGCGCCATCGAGGCAACGGCGGGAACGGGGCGCCGCAAGGCCTACGCCATCACCGACGCGGGACGAGCGGCGTTCGATGCGCTGCTCCAGGCTGATCCCGATGCATCCGAGACCGACCGTGCCTTCCAGGTGCGGCTCGCCTTCCTCGGGCACCTGCCCCAGGAGCGTCGTGTCCGGGTCCTCGAGGAGCGCAGGTCGAAGCTGTCCACCCAACTCAAGGGTGCGCGAGAGACCCTCATCGCCGCACGCACCGCACGCACGAACACCGATCGGTACCGGCTGGCACTCATGGAGCACGCCATGCGGTCCACCGAAGCCGACATCGCCTGGCTCGATGGCCTCGTCGCCACCGAACGCCGCATGGCGACCTCGAACTAGAACCAGAAGGCAGGAGGAACCATGTCCAAGGTACGAGTGGCCATCGCAGGGCTCGGAAACTGCGCCAACTCCCTCATCCAGGGCGTTGAGTACTACAAGGATGCCGATCCGGACCTCAAGGTCCCCGGCCTGATGCACGTCGACCTCGGCGGCTACCACGTCGGCGATGTCGAGTTCGTCGCAGCGTTCGACGTCGACGCATCGAAGGTCGGCCAGGACATCGCCAAGGCGATGTGGGCCGGACAGAACAACACCATCCAGTTCGCCGAGGTCCCCGATCTCGACGTCGAGGTGATGCGTGGACCGACCCTCGACGGGCTCGGCCAGTACTACGTGGACCAGGTGGAGGAATCCCCCGCAGAGCCGGTCGACGTCGTCGCCGCGATCAAGGACTCGGGTGCCGACGTGTTGGTGTCGTACCTCCCTGTTGGATCAGAGGAAGCGACGAAGTTCTACGCCCAGGCAGCCCTGGACGCCGGGGTGGCATTCGTCAACGCCATTCCCGTGTTCATCGCATCGGACCCCGTGTGGGCGCAGAAGTTCGTCGATGCCGGCCTCCCCATCATCGGAGACGACATCAAGTCCCAGGTCGGTGCGACCATCACGCACCGCCAGCTCGCCCGCCTGTTCGAGGATCGTGGCGTCAAGATCGACAACACGTACCAACTGAACTTCGGCGGGAACATGGACTTCATGAACATGCTGGAGCGCAGCCGCCTCCAGTCGAAGAAGATCTCCAAGACCCAGTCCGTGACATCGATGATCGACCAGGGCATCTCCAACGAGTCGGTGCACATCGGCCCGTCGGATCACGTCCCGTGGCTCACCGACCGCAAATGGGCATACATCCGCCTCGAGGGCACGTCCTTCGGTGACACCCCACTCAACATCGAGCTCAAGCTCGAGGTGTGGGACTCGCCGAACTCGGCAGGCGTGATCATCGACGCGGTTCGCTGCGCGAAGATCGGCCTCGATCGTGGGATGGCAGGTCCGCTGGTGGCACCGTCGTCGTACTTCATGAAGTCGCCGTCGATCCAGTACCACGACAACGTCGCCCATGACAATGTCGAGGCCTTCATCGCCGGTGACGACACGACGTCAGCCGACCTCGAGGCCTTCCTCGCCGGCTGACGCCGGTCCTTCTGGTTCGTGACGAGCGGTCCCTCACGAGGGCCGCCCGTCTGCGTGTCAGCGTTGGTGGCGGCCGGCCATCCAGATACCGAGTTGGGCCCTCAGCGGGGAAGCCGGGCCATCGCTCGGACCATGAACGCTGCCATGGTCTCGCGCGTCACGTAGTCGTTGGGACAGAACTCGTCGTTCGCCGGCGGATTGCATCCCTTGGTGATGCCAGCTGCGGCGAGACGCTCGATGTCTCGCTCGAATACGGAGTCGTCGTCGTCCGTGAAATCGATGCTGCCACCCTCCGAGAGGTCGAGCGCACGGACGAGGAAGGCCGCCATCGTCTGGCGGGTCACCTTGGCGTTCGGGCAGAACTCGTCATTCGCCGGCGGATTGCACCCCTTGGTGATGCCAGCTGCGGCGAGACGCTCGATGTCTCGCTCGAATACGGAGTCGTCGTCGTCCGTGAATCGGATGGAGCCACCATCGGGCAGCCCGAGCATCCGCGTCAGGAAGGCAGCCATCTCGCCCCTCGTCACGTATCCCTTCGGGCAGAACTCGTTGTTGACAGGCGGGTTACACCCCTTGGTGATACCCGCAGCGGCGAGCGCCTCTATGTCTGCTTCGAACATCGACTGGTCGTCATCACAGAACGTTCCGTCGCATCCAGGGTCGTACGACGACGAGGAGAAGAACAACTCGGTGACCCACCAACCCGGGCCGTAATGGGCGCCAAGGGCTGCGAAACGCTTGTTCGCGCTCAGGATGTTCGCACGATGACCGGGCGAGTTCATGAACATCTGATGCACATGGTCGCAGTCCGACAGCGGTGCCGACGTCATGGCGATGTTCTCGCCCCACGTGTAGGTGTTCGGAGGAAGAATCGGATTGCGCTCAGCGCTGTTCATATGGCGGAAGGTGTTGTTGCTCATCCACACGGACCAGGCACGGACATCGTCGTTGCGATCCCACGCCATGGCCAGCGGAACAGCACCTACCTCAGCCCTCGATGCGTTGATCTTCTCGAGAAGGCAGACCTCGAATGCCTCTTCGGTCATCGCAGCGGTTGCAGGTGTCGGGAGTGCCGCCATCGCGGTAGCGAGGAGTATCACCGAGAGTCCCACGAGGAGGATCCGATGCGAACGGCGGGTCTGATTCACGGTGCCGGCGCGTGACGACATACCTGTGTATCGGAAACGAACGACGCGCGCTTGAGCCGCTGCCGGCTCCGCCGATTCTCGGGTCGGTACCCTGTCGATACCGCGAGGAGAAGGCGCATGACAAGAGGCATCTGAGGAACCCACCGAACGAACGGCTCCGACCGTTCCACCTCGAGGGAGCGATGCCCCATGTCTGCCATCCATTTCACCCACGTCTCGTACGCCCACACGTCCGCCGTCCCCATCATCGACGACGCCTCGTTCGACCTCGGCCCCGGCTGGACCGGTCTCGTCGGGGCAAACGGCGCAGGGAAGACCACCCTCCTCTCACTCATCGCCGGTGCACATCCGCCAGACGCGGGCACGGTCACCATCGACCCGAACGGCATGCCACCGGTGATGTGTCCCCAACGGGTCGACCACATCACCGACGACATCCTGCGCTTCGCCGAAGCGTGGGACCGCGACGCCGTACGTCTCCGGGCATCGCTGGCCCTCGACCGTGGCGACCTCGAGCGATGGCCGTCGATGTCCCCTGGCGAGCGAAAGCGCTGGCAGATCGCCACGGCGCTGGCGAAGGAGCCAGACGTCCTCTTGCTCGACGAGCCGACGAACCACCTCGATGGCGATGGCCGCCGGCTCCTCGAGGACGCCCTCGAGCCGTTCAAGGGATCCGGCGTGGTGGTGTCCCACGACCGCACCCTGCTCAACTCCCTCACAACGAGGACCCTGCTCATCACCGGTGGGCAGGTCCGGCTGTGGTCCGCGCCCTACGACGAGGCCAAGGCGGCATGGGAGGCCGAGGCCGTCGCGCTCAAGGATCGCCACGATGCCCTCACCCGAGAGGCAGCTCGCGCCAGACGACGGCTGGCCGACCAGCGCCGCACCGCCGAACAGAAGGACGCAACCCGTATCCGCGAGCGGCGAACACGCCGGTATCCACGACCTCGACACCCGCGGGGCAGTGGCCACCGGACGCCACGCCGCGGGCCAACGAGCCGGAGCCAAGGAACGCGAAGTAACACGCTCCAAGCTCGAGTCGGTCACCGGCGAAATCGCATCGATGGACATCGCCAGGGACCACGGAGGAACCATCGAGTTCTCCGGGCAGACAGGCGAACAAGGAGTTCCTTGTCCGGTACCGCGGTCCGGTCACCGCCGGACCCCGAACGCTGTTCGATGTCGACGTGGCCATGCGCAGGTCGGACCGGATCCGTATCGCGGGGGCCAACGGCGCGGGCAAGACGGCTCTGGCGCACACGCTGCTCCACCATGCAGCGATCGATGACGACCGGATCCTGCACCTCCCGCAAGAGGCGACCGCCGAGGCGACGGCCGCCTGGCTCGATGCCGTGCGCCGACTTCCCTCGGCAGAACGCGGTCGCGTCATGGCACTCGTGTCCCGACTCGGAACGGACCCCGAACCGCTTCTCAGTCCGATCATCCCTCCCCCGGGGAAGCACGAAAGGTGGCGCTCGCCCTCGGACTCGGAACATCGACATGGCTGATGGTGCTCGATGAACCGACGAACCATCTCGACCTTCCGTCGATCGAGCGCCTCGAAGAGGCCCTCGTCGCCTACTCGGGAGCGCTCGTCCTGATCACCCACGACGACCGACTCGCCGAGCAGGTCACCGACACGGTATGGCGGGTCGACGCCGGGTCCGGGGTCCGGCCGTCATGAACGCGACGGGTCCGTCCACGCATCCGGTGCCTTCCCCGTTCACCCGAGGGTGATCGTGCGACCGTTGAGGGGCTGGGTTGGGCGCGCATTCGGCTCGTAGCGGCGGGTGAATGCTGCCAGGGCGTCGGCTCCGACGGTGCCTCGATCCTCCATCACGATCCACGACACGTTCTCGCTGCACGGAGGTGTGGTACGGGATCCCGTGTATCGGTATCGGCGCGACCGCAACGGAATGAATCCTTGGATGTCCCTTGATCCAGCCATCTGCTCCTCACCTCCGGGTTCCGCAGGAACACCGGCCACCAGGTCGTCGATGTCGTGGGTGCCCGGAGCCACATCGAAGAGGACGGCCACGACAGCGAGTTGTCCGTCATCGGCCTGATGCACGAAATGGGCCTCGAGGTCGGCGGCGATGCCGTCGATCGTGTGTTCCGCCGGGGCGTGGAAGTGCATCTCGGCGAACTCGTGGCGGCGCCCGAGGTACGACATGTGACCACCGGGATCGGCGAGCACCTGGAGCGTCCAGTGGAGGTCGACGAACGTCAGGCGGTTGAGATGGTAGGAAAGCGAGAGGTCGCCCCGATCTCCTTCAACAGCGTCCCCGAGGTCGACTGGCGACTGCAAACGGCCGGAGGCACAACGCGCGTACTCGGGGCGGATCGACGCCCAGGCGTCGGGGCCGGTGTCGCCGGCAAAGGACCAGTCAGGTCGAGGAATCGTCATCGGTCGAGCCTTTCTCGTAGCCAAACGATGTCGGCTGCGGATTGTTCGGCGTCACCCGGCGTCTCGCAGATCACCGGTGCTCCTGCGGAAGTGATGATCCCGACGAGCTGATCCTCGGGGATCATCCCGGCACCCAGGTTCTCGTGACGGTCCCGGTTCGATCCGGCCTCGTCCTTGGAATCGTTGCAGTGGACGAGGGCTATTCCCCCCACGGCCGCCGTCACGAGATCCACCGCCGTGGTCATGTCGGCTCCGGCAGCCCAGGTGTGGCAGGTGTCGAGGCACACGCCGACGTCGAACCCGCCGATCTCATCCCACAGCGGTCCGTAGTGGGTGAGGTCCTGCATGACGGAGTTCCCACTGCCTGCCGTGTTCTCCACCAGGATCGGGACGGCGATGTCGAAGGACTCGAGCGCCTTGCGCCACCGCTCGTACCCCACGGAAACGTCCTCGTCATCACCGACGCTGCCGCCGTGGACCACCACGCCCTTCGCCCCGATGGCCGCTGCAGCCTCGACCGTTGCCGCGAGGGTCTTGCGCGACGGGATCCGCACACGGTTGTTCGGTGATGCGAGGTTCATGAGGTAGGGGGCGTGCACGTAGATGTCGATATCCGACGTCCGCAGCTCCTCAGCATCGTCACGCGGCTTTGGTGGCTTCCACTGCTGGGGATTCGACAGGAAGACCTGGACGGCATCGGCACCGCGGGCCGCCGCCTCCTCGAGGGGTCGCTGGGGACTGACGTGGGCACCGATGATCATGTGGCCTCCTCTTGATCCCCATCGTGATGTGTCATCGTCCGCCGATGGTTCGACCTTCGGCTGCGGATCCTCAGGAAGGTCCTCGGAGGCGCTCATCGGCACCGCTTCGCCGTCACCCTCCTGCTCCTCGGCGTCGGGATCCTCGGACGCAGGGGTCTCCGTCGCAATGTCCCCTGGTGCACGATCCTCGCTCACATCCGTCACGGGTTCGGGCTCGGTGTCGGTGGCGACACCGCCAATCACGGCGACGGGCGATGCATCCTCTCCATCGACCACGGTTTCCCACACCATCGACGGCGGACCCATCTCCTTGATCTCCTCGACCCGCCGATGGTGTCCCAGTGCTCCCTGGCAGGCAAGGGCGATGTCACCGACGTCGCGGGTCCAGTCATGGGCGTCGACACGCAATTCGTTTCCGGACCACTGCGCTCCCAGAGGGTCGTCGGGAAGTCCGCTTCGGTCGTACACGTCGATGACGAGCTGCTCGCGCAGGGCGCCGTCGTAGGGATCGATCGCCACCTCGCTCGCAACGGCCCGTACGTTGGCCCACTCGATCGTGACATCACGCTCGGCCGATCCGATGGCCAGCGTCACCTCATTCGATCCGACCACGACCTGGGGTCTGCGCCTCACCAATTCGACCACGGCGCCGCCCACGAGCAGCGTGCCGACACCCACCATGGCCGCTCCCCACACGATGTCACCGCGCTGTTGGGCCTGTCCGCGCGTCGTGAGGACGCCATCGTTGTTGTCCGGCGGGGTCGACAGCCAATGCCCGAACATCACATCGGTCGCTGCGATCAACAGCACGATCCCGATCATTCCGATGACGAACAACCGGAGCGGTGATCGGTAGCTCCTCACGCGCGGCCACCGAACCCGAAATCGGCAGGGGTGACGAGCGGCACGTATGCGATGCCGAGGGCCGCGAGCCGGTCCGCAACGACGCCCTCGGAGCGATCGACGAGCGACACCGCCTTCACCACCTCCACACCCTCGGCCGTGAGCGCCTCGATGGCCTCCACGAGGGCACCGCCCGTCGTGGTGGTGTCCTCGAGGACCACGACGGTGTCGCCAGCCCCGATCGGACCGACGAGGCGACCACCCGTGCCATGGTCCTTGGCCTCCTTCCGAACCGAGAAGGCCGCGAGCGTCCGTCCCGAACGTGCAGCCTCCATGGCCGTAGCGATGGCGATCGGATCAGCTCCCATCGTCATGCCACCGACACCCACCACACCGTCGGGGACCTCTTCGAGCACCGCGGCACCCACGACGAGGGCTCCCTCGCCCGAGAAGGTCGTCTGACGGGCATCGATGTACCAATCCGACGTCTCTCCGGAGCGCAGGACGAAGGGCCCATCGGTTCGCACGGCGTGCTCTCGCAGGTGGGCGACGAGGGCCGATTTCGGGCCGGAAGAAAAATTCAAGAAAACCTCTCAAGTCGCACGTGCGATCCGTCGAAACACTAATCAGACAGGATGCCTTCCTAACCTCCCGTCTAAGCCCGAACCGGGGGCCGCCGCAAGGCGGCCTTTGGTTCGTCCAGGGTACGTTCTGGGCCGGAAGCCCTGCACCGAGGGGCGCACCGGACCCCCACTACCCTGATCGTATGGACATCGTCTTCATCCGACACGGACAACCCCAATGGGCAGTCGACGGCCTCTCCCAGACCGACCCCTACCTCACCGACCTCGGACGCGAGCAGGCGCGCCTTGCCGCCGAACGCATCGGAGCGGATCCGAGGACGGCAGCCGAATTGATCGCCTCGCCGGCACTGCGGTCCCAGCAGACCGCCGAACCGATCGCTGCATCGACGGGACTCCCCATCCAGACCGTTGATGACCTCGTCGAGGTCAAGATGCCCGATTGGGACGGCGTCACCGAAGAACGCGTCATCGAGATCTTCAAGACGACGAAGGACCGCTCGCCCCAGGAATGGTGGGACGGCCTACCCGGTGGCGAGTCGTTCCGCACCTTCCACAACCGGGTCACGACCGCACTCGACGATCTCCTCGCCGAACGCGGCATGGTGCGCGACCCACGCGATCCGCAGTTGTGGCGAGTCGACCGGGATCCCGGTCGCCTGGTGATCGTCGCTCATGGAGGCACCAACTCCGTGTGTCTGACACACTTGCTCGGTGTGCCTCCCGCCCCATGGGAATGGGAGCGACTCGTGTTGTTCCACGCCTCGATCGCACGGATCAAGCTGATCCCCCTCGCCGGAGCGCATGTGCCGAGCCTGCGGTCGTTCAACGACCAGGACCACATCCCCCTCGAGCTGCGATCCCGCTGAACGCCGTCGGCGATCCCGTCACCCAGTGCTACTTCCCGTAGCGACGTTCCCTGCGGGTGTAGTCACGGAGTGCACGGAGGAAGTCGACCTTGCGGAACGCCGGCCAGTACACGTCGACGAAGGCGTACTCGGCGTACGCCGCCTGCCACAGGAGGAACCCCGAGAGGCGAGCCTCGCCTGAGGTGCGCAACACCATGTCGGGATCGGGCAGGTCCGATGCGTACATCCGCGACGACAACGCATGCTTGTCGATGTGATCGGCGATGCCCTGCGCCGACACACCCTCGTCGGCGAGGTCGGCGACGAGATCCTTCACGGCATCGACGATCTCCTGACGACCGCCGTATGCCAGGGCGATCGTCACCCGACGCGATCCCGAGGCGCATCGCTCCTCGAGTCGCTTTGCCGACTCCACGAGGTCGCCTGGCAACAGGTCGAGGCTCCCGATGAACCGGACCCGGACGTCCTTGCCGGCGGACGACTCCGGGATCCTCTCGAACAGCTCCATGAGGACCTCGTAGTACGGCAGTAACTCGTCATCGGAACGGGCGAGGTTCTCGGTGGACAGCAACCAGCAGGTCACCGCATCGATATCGAGCTCGGCGGTCCACTGCAAGAACTGCTCGAATTTGTCCATGCCCACGCGATACGACGCCTGGTAGTCGGGGAGTCGCTGGTGCCTCGCGTAGCGGCGGTGACCATCGTGGATCACACCGATGTGGTGAGGAAGGGCATCGCGATCGAGGTGGCGCACGAGCCGATCCTCGTACAGTCGATATGCGGGCTTGAGCAGCGTGTGCCTGATCGTCACACCCATCCCCGATCTCGTGCGACCTCCACACAATAGGACTGGGACGAAGGATGACCATGGGTTCAGCGCATCACCCTCGGCGGTCGCGACGCGTGACGGAGACGGCCAGGTGCCCGTCGGTAGGGAAGTTCACACCGGGTTCACACGAAACAAGGTGACCGAGAGGAATCGGACCGCTACCCTCCGTCGCCATGGATGTGCACCGCTGGACCCTGGGCAAGATGCAGAACCCCGTCCGTGGCATCATGCATGGCGCCGCGGCCGTCGCCGCGGTGGTCGGCACCGTGTACCTCGCATGGCAGGCCCCGAACCTGGCAACACGCCTGGGTGCCATCGTTTTCGGCCTGGCGATGATCGCCCTCTACACGACCAGCTCGCTGTACCACGGTGTCCCCTGGGGCGAGGCCGCCAAGAAGCGGATGCAGCGCCTCGACCACACGATGATCCTGGTACTCATCGCCGGGACCTACACGCCGATCGCGATCGTGGCCCTCGACGGCTGGCTCCAGTGGGTCGTCCTCGGCGTTGCGTGGGGGGCTGTCGCCATCGGAGCGGCACAGCACACGTTCTTCCCTCGGGACGGTCAGGCCTTCTCGATGGCCCTGGGACTCACGATGGGTTGGCTCGGGATCCTGATCGGATGGAAGTTCGTCCAGGAGCTCGGTTGGACCGCAGCCATGCTCGGCCTCCTGGGAGGAGCCATCTACAGCCTCGGCGTCGTTCTGCTCGCCACAAACCGCCCGAAGCTGTGGCCCCGGGTCTTTTCGTACCACGAGGTGTTCCACATCATGGTGGTCACCGCGACATCGATCCACTTCGTACTCGTGTCGCGCTACGTGATCCCACTCGGCGCCTGAGCTCCGCTCAGGGCTGGGCGGAGTCCGGTTGTTCCGGTCCCGGCACCCGCAGGAGGAGCAACCTGCCCTCCTCGTATCCGCCGTTGTGGAAGCCGTAGGTCTCACCCTTGGCGATGTGCACCACATCACCGCGTTCGAGGTGGAACACCGAGCCGTCGACGGTGAACTCGATGTCACCGGACTGGCAGACGTAGATGCGGTGGTCCTTGGCATTCTGGCGCGCTGGACGCTCGACACCGATCGGTAGGACCACCTCGGCGAACGACGCCAGGTCGAATGCCTCGGGCGTCATCTCCCGCAGCTGGATGTCGCCGTACATGAACGGAGCCTGATCCGCATACCGCTTGAGTTCCATCGCGCCGAGCCTACTTGACGCCGGTGCGACAGCATCCACCGGCAGGCATCGCTCCGTGTCGCGGAATCTGTCACACCCACGACGTACATTCAGCGACATGGAAACACTGCATCTCATCCCGACACCCGAAGCATCATCGATGCTTCCCTCCGACGAGGACCTCGTCACACTCTTCGCCGAGGCGGGCCTCACCGTCGAACCCCTTGCGACCTGTTCCGACGCCTCGTGCCCGGTGTGCTTCGTCCATCACGTCGCGCCGCCTGAGTCGGTAGGGCGAGGGGTCCCGGCGCACGATCCGCGCCCTTCGTGCCCGCGACCAGCCACGCCACCGGCCGCGTTACCGACCGATACCGAACACGCGCTGGGTCGCGTATCCGTCGATCGCTACGCGCCATCGACCGTCGACCGTCTCGACCGCCGAGACGTGGTGCATACCCGATGCCGTCCATCCCGACCCTGTTGCTGCCACGACGGGGCCCCCGGCCAGCTGCTCCTCGGCGTAGTCCGTCGTCGTGAGTGTGGTGATGACGTGGGCCTCGACGGCCTTCCCGTATCCGTCCGTGTTGTCCTGTGCGAAGCGGACCAGCTCGCCGTCCACGATGACCACGCCACCGGCCGAACGCGACCGGGACACATCACCGTCGACCACCGGACTCGCAGGGTGCTCCGTCCAACTGTCCGTTCAACTCGGGCGCCATGAACAGCCTCAAGGTGTCGTCGTCGACGTCACCGCTGTCCGTTGCGAACATCCACCACGTGCCACCGTGTGCGAACACGGTCGGATCGCGATACACACCTTCGAGCAACGTCTTCGATTCTGCCCACTCCATCGGGAAGGCGGTCGCCTCGTAGAGGATCACGCGCCCAGCCTCGCCAGACTCCGGCACCATGTACCACGCGCCGTCGTCCTCGAACACGCCGGGATACGACAGGTGGAACGGCTCCTCGAGGACGATCCCCCAGTGCTGCCAGTCGATCGCATCGTCGCTACCGGCGACGCCGATCACCGCCCGCTCGCCGTTCGGTCCCCGCTCGTCGAGGCGTATCACCTCATAGAACATGAGCCACCCGTCGTCGGTGCGTACGAGGAAGGGATCGGCCACACCGACCCCGCCGTCGTCGGCGACATCGACAGCTGTGATGACCGGATCCTCGGGTGCGAGCGTGAGATCGACCGGTCCCGGACCAACGGCCATCCCAACCGCCCACTCGTCGACCACGTCGGTGAATGGCGCATCGAAACCCGGGCGCGAAACGACCACTCCGGCCACCACGACGACGATCGCAACAATCGCCACGCCCGTCCACACCCGAGCCGCACGACTCATCGCAAACCCCGTGCCGGGCGTGTGACCGGATCCGCTCCCATTCACGCCACCCGTTCCACGACGGCCGGGGACTCGTCCACGACAGGCAGGCGCACGAGGGTGAAGAGGACGAATCCCCACACGACCACGAGCATGATGATCCCTGGGGTTGCTCGGGTCACGACGAGGGCGTACGCCGACGCCACCATCGCCACGACAGCGACCGGCGGCATGGCAAGGTCATCGGCCAGGAAGAGGACGAGCACGAGGACCGGCAGGATCAGCGGCAAGGTGTTGTAGAGGGTGTTCGGATACACGATCAACGCGAGGACCGTGAAGGCGGCGAACCCGAGCACGGTTGCGTGGACCCGATCCCTGCGATACCAGATCGCCGCCGCGGTGACCACGGTGAGCCCCGCGGCAATCACGAGGTAGGGGGGATACAGGATCGCATCGATTGCCCCACCCGAATCGGGGACCGCATCGAACGCCCTGCGCAGGAAACCGTTGAGGGATTCGATCTCGGAGTCCAACGCGATGCTCGGGGGCCGATCGCTGGGCCCGAACGTGACGAACTCGCGGTAGACGCCCGTTCCGAACACGACCGCTGCCGCCACGGCGGCCACGGCGAGGCTGGCGAGCGTGCCAGCCACGACACGCACCTTGCCGAGAACGAGCATCAGGGCGGCAGGGATCACCAGGAGGTGCTTGAACAGGGCACCGACACCGAGGTACACACCGGCGACGCCGGGCCGCCCGGGCAGCATCGACGAAGGCCAGGACCAGGAAGAACAGGGCACCGAACACGATCTGGGCGATCGTGAACGCCTCGACGACCGGTCGAAAGGCGAGGCACACGATGCCCATCTCGACGAGCCCCATGGCACCCCCACGGAGCGGGAAGGCACGGTGCATCGCCACCACCGCAGCGGCGAAGAACGTCCCTTGGATCACATACTGGATGACGAGGCCCACCGTGTAGTCAGAGACACCCACCGGAGCGAGCACGAGCGCCGTGGGTGGTGCGTACCAGAAGCCGAATCCACCAGTCAGCCAATCACCGGGAACCCCAGCCTGCTGGATCTCGGTGAACGTCGGTAGCAGGGCCGCTGGATCGTAGAACGAGGCACCGAGCACCACATTGCGAGCGACCGTGTAGAAGACGGGGAAGTCCCATGCCGCCGGGGTGCGGATGTTCATGACGGCGAGCGCACCCACGACGGCCATGAGGACGACGAGTGTGACCACCTCGGCGCCGTCGGCGAGCGGGCGCAGGCGCGCAGGAACGTCGACGACCTTCCTTCGCCACAGAACACCGCTCACGGCCACCAGGCCACGACCAGGACGAGCCTCACCACGCCTTCCCCCTACCCAGAGTGGTCACGACACTACACGAGGGTGGTCGGGGCTACAAGGGGAGCGAACCAGCATCCCCAGCGCTCAACGCAGCTCGGTACGAATCACGAATTTGAGGCCGGACCACGTCGCGTCGATCGCCGCCACCTTCACATCGACGAGACCCAACGGAAAGCAATGATCCGTGATGACGCTGCGGTCCTGCAGCGGCACCACTTCGCCCGACGCCTTCTTCGGCCAGCACAGCCAGATGGCCCCGTTGGTCGGTATCGCCCGCATCGCACGCTCGACGCCGCTGCGCATCTGAGCCTTCGTCCTGGCGAACACCACCACCACATCAGCCGACCGGTACCGGTTCCCGATGCGCACGCCGTGGGGTATCGGATCGAGCAACCTCATGAAGCCGCCGGGTGCCCCGACAGTGAGGACCGTGGACCGCTCCCTGATGCCGAGCTTGCGGGCCAGCGGCGTCCCGGAGTAGCCGGCGCCTCTCGTCACACGTCGTCCACCCAGCCGTGCGGTGAGTCGCTCGATCTGGAACTCCACCGACGCCATCGATCCGCCACCCGCCGTCGACCGTGCGACGACCGAGGAGGCGGGGACCAGGCGGTCGACGTCGTGTGGCCGGAGGCGGGCATCGAATCCCGACAGCTCATCTCCATCGACGTCCTCGAACGTCCTTCCCTCCGACACCAGGGTCGCGACGATCCTGCCGACGATGTGGTGCGCCTCGCGGAAGGGGACGCCACGTTCGACGAGGACCTCGGCGAGGTCGAGGGCGGTGACCCATGTCGACGGGGCCGGAGGGTGGAACGTTGCGCTGGCAATCGTCCCTGCGAGCGTCGCCAGGGCCCCGGCGAGGGCGTCATCGGCATGGAACACCGACCGCTTGTCCTCCTGGAGGTCCCGGTTGTAGGTCATCGGTAGCCCCTTCTGGAGGGCGAGGATGGCCGTCAGGTCCCCGATCACCGAAGCGGCTTTCCCGCGAGTCAGCTCGGCACCGTCGGGGTTCTTCTTGTGCGGCATCGCCGACGATCCCGTGGTGAACGCATCGGTGAGCGTGACCCAACCGAACTCGGTCGAACACCACAGGATCAGCTCCTCGGACAGGCGAGAAAGGTGCACCATGGCCTGCGCCGAGCACCAGACGAACTCGGCGGCGAGATCTCGTGAGCCCACCGCATCCATCGAGTTGTCGAACACGGTGGCCATCCCCAGCAGGTCCCTCGCCACCTCCGGATCGAGCGGGAGCGATGACCCTCCCGATGCCCCCGCTCCCAGTGGCGATTGATCGACCCGCACCCTGAGGTCTGCGAGCCGACCGAGGTCGCGCAGCAACATCCATGCATAGGCGAGCAGGTGGTGGGCGAACGGCACAGCCTGGGCCTGCTGGACATGGGTGTAGCTGGGGACGACCAGGTCCCCCACGGAGCGGGCCTGGTCGATGAGGACACCGATGAGGCGGCGGATCTGGGTCGATCGACCATCGATCGCGTCGAGGACGTACAACCGGATGTCGAGGGCCACCTGGTCGTTGCGCGAGCGGCCCGTGTGCAGCCGTCCTGCCAGATCCCCTACCAGTTCACCGAGCCTCCGCTCGACCGCAGAGTGGACGTCCTCGTCGGTCTCCAACCACGCGAACGTCCCGGCATCGGCCTCACCTGCGATCTGCTCGAGTGCCTCGGTGATCGTGGCCGTGTCCTGGGGGCCAAGCAATCCCACGGCCCCGAGCATTCGTGCGTGGGCGATCGATCCACGAACGTCCACGGCCAGGAGCCTCCGGTCCTCGTGATCGACGGTGAATCGCCACAGCACATCATCGGGAGCCTCATCGAACCTCCCACCCGACCACAGCGTCATCGGCAGCTCCCCGTCACGCCGACCACCGTCGATGCCCCGACGACGATCGGTTCCCATCGTCACTCACCGGCGCCGAGCCGCTTCTCCGCAAAGGTTCGGAGGCGCAACGACTGGAGGCGAATGAAGCCCTCGGCGTCGCCCTGGTGATACACGTCGTCGGCTTCGAAGGTGACGGTGGCCTCGTCATAGAGGCCATGGGTGTCCGAACGGCGTCCCTCGACGATCGCCTGGCCCTTGTAGAGCTTGAGTCTCGCCTCGCCGGTGACGGGCTTCTGCACATCATCCATGAAGTGTTGCAGCGCCTCGCGTTCCGGTGCGAACCAGAAACCGTTGTAGACCATCTCGGCGTATCGGTTGGACAACTCATCGCGAAGGTGCGCGACCTCCCGGTCGAGGGTCAGCGACTCCACGGCACGGTGTGCGTGGTACATCAGCGTTCCCCCCGGCGTTTCGTACACACCCCGGCTCTTCATGCCGACGAATCGGTTCTCGACGATGTCGATGCGACCGACACCGTGGCGCCCCCCGATCTCGTTCAGGGTACGCAGCAGGTCGACGGGGGCCATCCGCACACCATCGACGGAAACGGGATCGCCGGCCTCATAGCCGATGGTCACGTACTCGGGCTCGTCGGGAGCGTCCTCGGGATCGGCGGTCAGGCGGAACATGCCCTTCGGGGGACCGACCCACGGATCCTCGAGAACGCCACCCTCATAGGAGATGTGCAGCATGTTGGCGTCCATCGAATACGGCTTGTCAGGGGTCACCGGAACGGGGATCCCGTGTCTCTCGGCATAGGCGATGCAATCGGCACGCCCCTTGAGATCCCACTCGCGCCACGGGGCGATGACCTTGATGTCGGGCTTGAGGGCGTAGGCCGACAACTCGAAACGCACCTGGTCGTTGCCCTTGCCAGTGGCACCGTGGGCGATGGCGTCGGCGCCGGTCTCGATCGCCGCACGCACCAGGCCCTCCGAGATGACCGGTCGTGCCAGTGACGTGCCCAACAGGTAGTACCCCTCGTAGAGGGCAGAGGCACGGAACGCGGGGAACACGTAGTCCGAGACGAACTCGCTGGTGAGGTCCTCACAGATCGCCTCGACGGCACCCGTTTCGAGGGCCTTCACCCTGGCCTCCTCGACCTCTTCCCCCTGACCGACGTCGGCGGTGTACGCCACCACCTCGGCGCCGTACTCCTCGCGGATCCACTGGAGGATCACAGACGTGTCGAGACCGCCGCTGTACGCGAGCACGACCTTCTTGATGTCCTTGGCCATGTCCTACTCCGTTCCTTCGATACGTCGTGCGACCTGTTCGGGGTCGTGCCGGTCGTCGGCGATCACGAGGATCGTGTCATCGCCTGCAATGGTTCCGAGCACGCCCTCGACGTCGGCGCCATCGATCCGACTCGCCACGAACTGGGCGGCCCCCGGGGGCACCTTGAGCACCATCAGGTGGCCGCTCGTGGTGATCGAGGTCACGAACTCGTCCACCGCCTCGTACAACGAGGAGCGATCGTCGCGACTCGCCCCCTCGGCATCGACCCGGTACACGGATCCGCCGTCTGCCTTCACCCTCGTGGCTCCGATCGCATCGAGGTCCCGCGATATCGTCGCCTGCGTCACGTCGAAACCCTCCGAGGCGAGGTGCGAGGCGATCGCCGCCTGGCTCGGGAGATCCTTGCGCTCGAGCAACGAGCGCAGGCGACGTCTACGGGACTCGGTCGTGGCCCTCATGGAATCGGGACCTTCGTGATCATCGTGCCGATGCCCTCGGGGGTGAAGATCTCGAGCAACAGGGCATGTTGGACGCGACCATCGAGGATGTGCACTTGTTGCACGCCGGCCTCGATGGCGTCCACACACGACCGCAACTTGGGAAGCATCCCAGCCGAGACCGAGCCGTCGTCGAGCAGCTCGGACAGCTCCGGCGTCGTGATGCGGGCGATCAGCGAGTTCTCGTCGCCGAGGTCGCGATAGAGGCCTTCGACATCGGTGAGGTAGACGAGCTTCGAGGCGCCGAGTGCCGCAGCGAGTGCGCCGGCCGCCGTGTCTGCGTTGAGGTTGTAGGTCTTGCCATCCTCACCACGGGCGATCGGGGCCACGACCGGTACGTAGCCCTGTCGCCGCAGGTTCTCGATCAGGGCGACGTTCACCTCGGTGACCCTGCCGACGAATCCGAGGCGCTCATCCTGGGGCTCGGCGACGAACAGGTTGGCATCGAGACCCGACACCCCCGTCGCCACGGCCCCGTGGTTGTTGATGAGGCGGACGATGTCGGGGTTGATCTCGCCCACGAGCGTGGACTGGACCACACGGATCGTCTCGGCATCGGTCACCCGTAAGCCCTCGTGCCATTGGGGTTCGATCCCGCGTTGGCCCATCGCCGCCGAGATGTGCGGTCCCCCGCCGTGGACGATGATCGGGTTGATCCCGACGTAGTGCAGCATGGCCACGTCATCGGCGAAGGTGCTGCGAAGGTCGTCGTCGACCATCGCCGATCCGCCGTACTTGATCACCACCGTCGTTCCTCGGAAGCGCCTGATGAAGGGAAGGGCGGCGGAGAAGATCGCTGCCTTGCCCATCGTGGACGCAATGCGTGGCTTGCCGCTCGAAGGTGTCGAATGTCCGGTCATGATCGCTCCGCGTTGAAGGTGACGTACTCGGGCGTGAGGTCGGTGGTCACGACATCGGCGCGACCCGGTCCGGAGCCGACGGTGACCACCAGCGCGAGATCGCCCTCGGAACATGCCTCGAGGAGGGCTGGCTCGTCGAAGGGGGCACCGACACCTCCCGAGAAGACGGTCACCCCGTTGTAGGCGATCGTGACGGAGTCGATGTCGAACGGAACCGTGGCGGTGCCCATCGCCCCGAGGATCCTTCCCCAGTTGACATCGCCCCCGTAGAACGACGACCGCACGAGGGCCGAGTCGGCGATCGTACGGCCGAGGACACGGGCCGACCCGTCGTCGCTCGCTCCGGTCACCTCGATCGTGACCATGCGCGACGCACCCTCGGCGTCGCGTGCCATCGCCATCGCGAGCGATCGGCATACATGGGCCATGGCCGCTGCGAACTCCTCGCGCCCGGGAACGACACCGGATGCACCCGACGAGAGGGCGAGGACGGTGTCATTCGTGGACTCACACCCGTCGATGTTGAGCGAGTTGAACGATCCGTCGACGGCCCCGGCGAGGACGGATCGCAACGTGGGGGCATCGACCACGGCGTCGGTGGTGATGAACGCCAGCATCGTGGCCATGTCCGGCCGGATCATGCCCGCACCCTTCGCCATGCCCCCGACGATCCACCCGTCGCCCGCCACAACGGCTTCCTTCGTGACCGAATCGGTGGTCATGATCGCCTCGGCTGCCGCCGTGCCGTCCGATGGACCACCCCCGAGGGCCTCGGCAGCGAGGCGAATGCCCGTGGTGACCCGATCCATCGGGAGGTAGGGACCGATCGTGCCCGTCGAACACACGAGCACGGCGTCGGGCGCGGATCCGATCGCAGCGGCCACGGCCTGCGCCATCGCCAGGGCGTCTGCCGTTCCTCGGGGTCCTGTCGCTGCGTTCGCACAGCCCGAGTTCGCCACGATGGCCCTGGCGGTGC
The DNA here is from genome assembly GCA_963759175.1 of uncultured Acidimicrobiia bacterium. Taxonomy (GTDB): domain Bacteria; phylum Actinomycetota; class Acidimicrobiia; order Spongiisociales; family UBA5794; genus SZUA-442. Next base: position 204,004 of record CAVWXP010000005.1, on the reverse strand, counting down.
CATCCGAGACATGGGACCGCGACAACACCACCGATGCCGCCGCAGCCTGATTCCGCGTGAACACCCCTGCGGCCACGGCGTCCGTGTCACACACCACCAGGGCGAGGTCGCGGGCATCCTTCTTGATGCCACCTGCCACACCGGTGGCTCGGAACCCCTTCGGGGCGACGACGCTCACGGCATCCAACCCGTCGTCGGAAGACCGGCGGCCTCGTCGAGACCGAACATGAGGTTGGCGCACTGGACGGCCTGGCCGGCTGCGCCCTTGACGAGATTGTCGATCGCGCTGAGGACGATCACGCGGTCCGTCCGCTCGTCCTTGTGCACCGAGACGAGGGCGTTGTTCGATCCGACCACCCATCGGGTCTCGGGTGGCCCTGCCGACCTCCGCACGAAGCGAGTGTTCCGATACCGGGCATCGAACGATGCCTCGAGGTCCTCCCGGGTGACCCCGGGCATCGCGACCGCATGGATCGTCGCGAGGATGCCGCGCTGCATCGGGACGAGGTGGGGCGTGAACAGGATCCGATGCTCGCCGTCGGCGAGGGCATCGAGGGCCCGCTCCATCTCGGGCTGATGGCGGTGCTGGAGGACCTTGTAGGCCTTGACCGATTCATCCACCGTGCCGAACTGGAGGCCCTCGGCAACCGTTCGTCCCGCCCCCGACACGCCGGACATCGCATCCACGATGATGTCGTCGGAGTCGATGAGGCCGTCGAGGACGAGGGGTCCGAGACCGAGCACCACCGACGTCGGGTAGCACCCTGGCGCAGCCACCCGTGATGCGCCGATGATGTCGGGGGCGAAGAGCTCCGGGATGCCGTAGGCCCACGTCCCGAGTTCCTCGGGGTAGGGATGGTCGGTCCCATAGGCGGCGGAGTACCGGGATGCCGTGTCGAGGCGGAAGTCGCTTCCCAGGTCGACGATCCTCGCGTCGCTGTCGGCGAGGGCCATGGCAGGTTCCGACGATGCCCCGTGGGGCAGGGCAAGGAACACGACGTCACATGCCGCAGCCTCCTCCACGGCGAAGGCACCGAGGATCCGATCGCCGCCGTCGAGGTGGGGATGGACGTCGCCCAGCAGTTGGCCGGCCCGCGAATGGGCCGTCAGGTAGGTGACTTCCATCTCCGGATGGGCGTCGAGGAACCTGACGAGTTCCCCGCCCGCATACCCCGACGCACCGATGACCGCTGCCGTGACCATCCGGCGAGTATACGCATATGCACATGGTACGGGCTTCCGTTCTTGCGTAGATCCTGTCCGCACGTGCGGATACCAGTTACGCAAGAACGGTCAGGTGTCCCGCTTCCGCCATTCGTCGAGCATCGCGTAGGCGTCGTCCTCGGAGTACGGGCCGTCCTCGATCCTGCGCTCGAGCAACATGTCCATGATCTCCCCCACCTCACGCGACGGGGAGAGCCCGAGGTAGGCCATGACGTCATTGCCGTCGATCGGCGGACGCAGCCGATCGAGCTCCTCGCGCTCGGACAGCTCGGCGATGCGTTCCTCGAGATCGTCGATGCGCCTGGCGATCGTCCTGGCGCGACGCTCATTGCGGGTCGTCACGTCCGAACGAACGAGCTGGTTCAGGTCGTCGAGCAGCGGGCCGGCATCGCGCACGTAGCGGCGTACGGCAGAGTCCGTCCACCCCATCTTGTAGGTGTGGGGACGCATGTGGAGGAACACGAGGTTCGCCACATCGTCGATGACGTCCTTCGAATAGCGGAGGTCCTGCATGCGCTTGCGGGTCATGCGGGCACCCACCACCTCGTGGTGGTGGAACGACACGCCGCCGGACCCGAACTCGCGGGTCGCCGGCTTTCCGATGTCGTGGAAGAGGGCAGCGAGGCGCAGCCGGAGGTTGTCCTCGTCGGTCTTGCCCACGACGGCGATCGTGTGGGCGAGCACGTCCTTGTGCCGATGGATCGGATCCTGCTCGACGGCCAGGGCAGGGATCTCGGGGATGAACTCGGAGGCGAGTCCGCTGGCGACCAGGCCCTCGAGGGCGACCTCGACGTTCGCCCCGGTCATGAGCTTGTCGAACTCGGCACGGATGCGCTCTGCCGACACGATCGACAGGCGTTCGCGCATCCGGATCACCGCATCGAAGGCCTCCGGATCCGCAGCGAACCCGAGCGTCGACACGAAGCGGAACAACCGCAGCATGCGCAGCGGGTCGTCCCCGAACGAGACCTCGGGATCCATGGGAGTGCGCAGCACCCGACCGGCGAGGTCGGCGAGGCCCCCGAAGGGGTCGACCATCTCGGGTGGTTCGTCGGCGACCGGGACACGCAACGCCATGGCGTTGACCGCGAAGTCGCGACGGGACAGGTCCTCGGTCAGGCTCTCGCTGAAGGTGACCCTGGGTTTGCGTGACTCGTCCCGGTACACCTCGGACCGAAACGTCGTGATCTCGTGGATGACCTGGTCACGGACGAGGCCGATCGTGCCGAATGCCTTGCCTGCGATGTAGGTGGAGTGCGCCCAGTCCGAGCCGATACGCTCGATGACGTCGGGGAGCGCAGATGTCGTGAAATCGAGGTCGCTGTTGGAACGATCCAACAGCGCATCGCGGACGGAACCCCCGACCAGGTAGAGGGGGTGTCCCTCGTCGGCGAAACGGTGAGCGAGATCCGTCACGGCCTCCGGGAAGAGGTTCTGAAGGCGGTCGGGGACCACGGCTCAGCCCTCTTCCCTTCCACGGTTCGCCAACGCATCGGCGTACTCGTTCCACCGGTAGCCCACGTGGGCCTTGATCCACACGAGTTCGAGCTCGGGACGCTGCCTGAACGCCCGATATGCCTGCTTGACGAGGTCGAGGTTCTCCACAGGACCGGACTTGCGCTTCCATCCGCGCTTCTCCCATCCGGCGGCCCATTCGTTGATCGTGCGTACGGCGAGGTTGGAGTCGGAATAGACCGTGGTCGGCGTTCCCTCCGGCACGAGTTCCACCGCATGGATCAGGGCCGTGAGCTCCATACGGTTGTTCGTCGTTTCGCCGCCATGGCCGTACCGCTCGGCAACCACCTCATCGTCCACCACGTACACCGCCCCCCATCCGCCCGGTCCGGGGTTCGGTACGGAGCTTCCGTCCGTGAACACGCCGGACCGTGGATCGACGGCCGACGCCCGGGGCTTGGCCGATGACCTTCCCGATGACGTGGCGCCACCGGACGACTTCGACGGCGCGGCATCGCGACACGACCGGCACTGGGACGGCTTCCAACCCGGGTAGCGATCGACGACCGACGAGGGCAGGGTGAACGAGTCACCGCAATCGCGGCAGGTGAAGTCGGGCATGCGGGCAGGGTAGATGACCCTCCCGCGTCTTCGGTGGTGCCCCGGCCGATGCCAACAGGTACGGTCACAGCTCCCGACGGGCCGACATCATCACTGAGGCTGACGGCTCCCCGGTCAGCCCGTTGCCATCGGCGCCGGAGGGGGCGCCGTCATGACCCCTGTTGCGATCTTGAAGTCACGAGGCGACGTCACATGCATGAGCGCATCGGAGAACGACACCTCACCTGCCTCGTACTTGACGGTGATGGCCTGGTCGAACGTCTGCATCCCGTAGAAGGCACCCTCGGCGATGGTCTCGTACAGCGAGGACATCTTCGCCGGATCGATGATGCGTTCCCGGATGGCCTCGGTGCCCACGAGCAGCTCGACGGCTGGCACGCGGCCCTGACCCTCCATGCGCGGCATGAGACGCTGCGAGATGATGCCACGCAAGGACGTGCCGAGCATCTGGCGGACCCTGCGTTCGAGGTACGGGGGGAACGTGTCGAGGATGCGATGGATCGTCTCGACGGCGTCGATCGTGTACATCGTCGAGATCACCAGATGGCCGGTCTCGGCGGCCACCAGGGCTGCTTCGAGCGTCTCCTGGTTCCGGATCTCACCGACGTAGATCACGTTCGGGTCCTGCCTGAGGACCGACCGCATACCGGCTTCGAAGGATTCGGTGTCGACGCCCACCTCGCGCTGGGAGACGATCGAGCGCTTGTCCTTGTGCGTCACCTCGATGGGATCCTCGATCGTGATGATGTTGGCCTTGCGGTTCGTATTGATGTAGTCGACGATCGCAGCGCTCGTCGTCGTCTTGCCCGATCCGGTCGGTCCCGTGACCAGGATCAACCCGTCCGGTTCGTCACACACCTTCGATACGGCTTCGGGCAGTCCGAGCTCGGCAAAGGTCTGCGTGGTGGGAGCGACGGCCCTCACGACGATGTTGACCGATCCACGCTGGCGATAGGCGTTGACCCGGAACCGCCCAAGGCCGGACTTGCCATACGCAAAGTCGTGGTCCGTGGCGTCCGCGGTGTCGGCGAGACGATCCGGGAGCAGCTCGGTGAGGAGATCGCTCGTCTGATCGGCCGTGAGGCTCGGCAACTCGGCGAGGTGCAGGACTCCGTCGATCCGGTATGCGGGCGGCGATCCCACCTTGAGGTGCAGATCGGAGCCCCCGGTCGTGACGAGCTTCGACAACAACTCGTCGAGCGTCGGAATGTGATCCATCGTGGTTCCTCCCGGGACAACTACCCGAAAGGGATATCGGCGGACCCGGGCCGTCCCTTAACGCACTTCCCAATGGGTGCCGAGGCTCTCGACCGCGAGGTCCACGAGCCGCGCTGCCGACCCCTCGACCCTGTCCGGCAGGGGTTCAATGGCACGGATGCCCAAAGCCCCTTCCACGGTCGCCCTGGCTGACGCCGCGATCGCCTCGAGGTCGTAGCCGCCCTCGAGGAAGGACACCGTGCGGTTGGCCGGTACCACGGTCGTGAGATGAGCTGCCATCGATGCGTATGCCTCGGTCGAGACCGACAGGCCGCCGAGGGGATCATCCACGTGTGCGTCGTACCCGGCGCTGATCAACAGCCAGTCGGGGTCGAACGCCTCGAGTACCGGCAACACGATGCGTCCGAACGCAGCGAGATAGGAATCCGACGACGTACCCGAGGGCAGGGCGACGTTGACCGTCATGCCGTCCCCGATACCCGAGCCGGTCTCGGTGATCCATCCCGTTCCCGGGTAGAACGGGAACTCGTGCATGGACACGTACAGCACATCGGGGTCTCCGTAGAACGTGTGCTGGGTCCCGTTGCCGTGATGGACGTCCCAATCGACGATGGCGATCCGTTCACCGAACCCCCGCAGATACGCCGCGGCGACCGCGATGTTGTTGAAGAAGCAGAAGCCCATCGCCTGATGCCGTTCGGCGTGGTGGCCCGGCGGGCGCACCGCTACGAATGCGGTGTCCGCCCGTTGACGCAACAAGGTATCGATGGCCCTGGGTCCTGCCCCGGCTGCATGGATGGCTGCGTCCCATGTCGCGGGGACCGCGTGCGTATCGGGATCGAGGGACCCGCCGCCGGCGACGCAGAAGCCGTGGATATCGTCGATGTAGTCGGCGTCGTGGACCAGCTCGAGGAGCGATCGGTCGACCGGGGGCGCCTCCACGTCGAGGATCTCGGCCTGCGAGCCACGAATCCCGTCCACGACGGCGATGACGCGATCGACGCGTTCGGGATGTCCCAGCGGCGTTCGATGGGCGAGACTCAGTTCGTGGGTGACGAGTGCGAGCGACACCTCGGCATTGTGGCACGAACCGGCCCCTCGCAAACCACGGGTACGCTACGCCATGCGACAGGAAATGGTGGAGATGTTCCATGGCGCTTGCTGACACGCCACATCGCGTCTTTCAACGCGGCACATGGCCGGGCTCGATCTCCTTACGGAGGGGATGGGCCCGCGCCGAGGCGCGCCCGTGGAACGATGCCGTCTCCGATGCCACGCTTCGCCTCCTTCGCGGCGGAACCGGCTTCATCGAAGCGTGCACCAGCCGCCTGTTCGACATCGGTGCTCCAGCTGTCCTCTCGTCACCCCTTGCCCCGTCGGCTCGCCGTCCGTGGGAGGTCGCCGGGTTCGCCGAGCACATCGACCTCGCCCTCATGCGCCTCTCCCTGGACCAGCCCGTGCCTGCGCCACAGCATCTCGTCGTTCGCGACGATGCCTACGACCTCGACCTGATGCTGGCCATCGACCGGGCGGCGTTCCCCGAGTTCTGGCGTTTCGACCGGGCAGCCCTCGACGAGTCCACGCAGGCGACATCGTCGGCGAGTGTCTTCGTGATCCGCGATGGTGCATCGGGAATCACCGGGTATGCCGTCGTCGGATACGGCCACGCCATCTCGTACCTCCAGCGTGTTGCGGTCGACCCTCGGTGGCAGGGCGAGGGCATGGGCCGTAGCCTCGTACGCGCCGCAGCTCGGAGTGCGCAGCGCCAGGGATCGAAGGCCATGTTGTTGAACACCCAACACGACAACGCACCAGCCATGAAGCTCTACGAATCCGAGGGCTATGTGACGCTCCCCGAGTCCCTTGCGGTGCTGAAGGCCGGGTGACGGCGGCATGCCCCCTCGGCTTCCCGACCGGTACCGGCTGAACATCCGCCTCGGAAGCGATGGCGACATCGAGGAGTGGCTGGCACAGGACGAGACCCTCGACCGGCCGGTGCTCATCCGCTATCTCGCCCCGGAGTCGACACCGCAACGCCACACCGAGTTCCTCGTCGGAGTCCGATCGGCGGCTGCGCTCACCGAGACCCACCTCCAGCGCGTGTTCGCCGCGGCTGAGACGACGGCGTCGGCATACTCGGTGTCCGAGTGGGATGGCGGTGTCACGATCGCCGATCGCCTCCGTGTCGGCGAGGGGCTTCCGGTCGGGGAGTTCCTGCCCAACGCCGCCGGCCTGTGCGCCGCGCTGGCTCGGTTCCACGAAGCGGGTGGGGTCCACGGCGCCCTCGACACGTCTGCCGTCCACTTCTCCGCCGCACACCCGGCCAAGATCGGCGGATTCGGACGTACCCAGCGATGGGGCGATCCCGCCTCCGACACGATCGCTCTCGCCGAGGTGTTGCGCGCAGCCATCACCGGCACCGAGGACGTGCACGTGTTCCCATCCGAGGTGATCGACGGCGTCCCCCCGAGCGTGGATCGGGCCCTTCGCTCCGGGGTCGCCGGCACCGTCGATGCCCACGGACTGGCGAGTTCCCTCAGCGCCGTCGCCTACGAGAGCCCTCCTGTATCGCAGGCCCCGCGCCCGTGGCGCGCCCTCGGGGTGTTCGCAGGCATCGTGGTTGCCATCTCCCTGATGGCGGCCATCGGGCTCGCTGCCGATTTCGACCCGGATTCCCCATTCCTCTATCCGCTGTCGGCGGCACCGGCGATTCCGACGACGACGATCCCCATCGATGTCCCATCCGTCGACGAGACCACCTTCATCGACGCCAGCGTCGAGGTCTACGACCCACTCGGGGACGGCACCGAGAGCGACGACACCGCCGACAACGTCCTCGACGGCAACCGCGCCACCGCATGGCTCACCGAGGCGTATTCACGGCCCCTCAACGAGATCAAGGACGGCGTCGGCCTCGTGTTCAACGTCGACGGCGTGCCGAGCGCCATGTACGTCACGGGAACGACGGACACCGTCTACCGCATCGGTTGGGGGGAGGGCATTCCGGACGACCCGACGGCGTGGGAGCACATCGCCGGCGGCACGCTCCAGGCGTCGACCACGAGGATCCAGCTCCCGTTCAGGGCGGGTGGCGTGTGGCGGTTGTGGCTCGCCGGTCTGCCCGAGACCCCCGACGGGGCCCATCAGAGCCGCATCGCTGACGTGCTGTTCGTCGCATCGTGATCCGAACCGCTCCACCGGATCCGACCCGCCTACTCTCGCGGTCCCCATGACCGAGCGCGCCCACCTCGACATCGAATTGATCGACCGGTACCTCGAAGGAGACCTCGACGCCTTCAACGAGCTCATGGACGCGCACGAGGACCGTGTGTTCGCCGTCTGCCTCCGCATGCTCCAGGATCGCGAGGCCGCACTCGACGCCACCCAGGACACCTTCCTCACGGTGTTCCGCAAGGCCGACCGGTACAAGGCCCAGGCTGCATTCTCCACCTGGTTGTACCGGGTCGCGGTCAACACCTGCTACGACCATCTCCGCCGACGCAAGCGGAAGCAGACCGAACGGCTCCCCGAGACCCACGACCCCGCCGATCCCACCGCAGGTGACGCCTTCGGATCGGTCGAGGTGCGTCCCGACATCGACGCAGCACTGGCCGAGCTGTCGCCCGAGTTCCGAGCGGCCATCGTGCTCGTGGATCTGCAGGGCATGTCGCTAGAGCAAGCCGGCGATACCCTCGACATACCGATGGGAACGGTCAAGAGTCGCCTCTTCCGTGCCCGCAAACAACTCGCCCAAAGTCTCGGGAACCTGAGACCACCCGGCGACCATCCAACTGGTGACACCGGAGACCGATGAACGACAACGACCGTGACCTCATCCTCGATCTGACCGAGGGAACACTCAGCGCTGATGACGCTGCACGGGCTCGCGCCTTCGTCGCATCCAACCCCGACCTCGCCGCCGCCTACCAGACCCAGATGGCGACCAAGGCCCACCTCGAATCCCTCCCACCGGTCGCCATGGCAGCAGACGAACGCTCAGCCCTTCGCCAGGACCTGATCGCCCAACTCCACCTCGATGGCGCATCCGAGTCCGTCGCTTCACCATCGCGACGAGGGTTCGCGTGGTGGAAACCCATCGCGGGAATCGCCGGCGTGGCCGCGGTGGTGGCAGCCATCGTGGTGCTCCCCGGCTCCCTCGGTGGTACCGACGATGCCGGGACGGACGTGGCCCTGACATCCGAGACGAGGGTGGCCAGCGATTCCTCCACCGGCGGATCGTCGGATGAGGCCGAATCCGCCCCCGTTGACGGCGGTGCCGAGGAGTCCCCTGTCGTCGCCGAAGTCCCCCAGTTCACTTCCCTCGACGGTGCCGACCTGCTGGAGGCCACCGAGGGGGCCCAGAGTCCAGCGGAGATCGCTGACTCGGTCAGCACGCTCGAGCCCACCTCGAGTGCCCTGATCGATGTCGCGGCGGTCGAGTCGTGCCTCGAGCGCCTCGCCGACGAGCTTCCTCGTGGCGATGTCGCACCTGTCGCCCTCGAGCAACGCGACGGCGATGTCCTGCTCTTCCTGACCGTGACCGAGGCCAACGACGTCGCATCCGTGGTGACGGTGAACCTGACGACCTGCACCCTGGTCGACGTCGATCAGTGAGCCAGCGCCGGGCCGCGCGACCACGACTAACCTCGCAGTGTCATGGCTGAATCCAATCAACCACTCTCGGTGCGTGCGGCCGACCTGCTCGAGCAGGTCGCCACGAAGATCCGTGAGCTGTCCGTTGATCGTGCGTCCACAGCCATCACATGGATCGCCATCAGCCTCGTCCTCATTGTCGGTGCGTTCATGGCCGTGTTCTGGCTCATGGTCGGAATATTCCGGATCCTCGGAACGCTGATGGGTCAGGAAACCGCGTACGCCGTGGTCGGCCTGGTGTTGATCCTCGTGGGAGCCTTCGTCTGGTCACGGCGCTACCCACAAGATCGAACCTCCCAGGAGTGACATCATGACCGAGAAGGTCGCCATCATCGGTTCCGGGCCAGCTGGTCTGACCGCAGCGATCTATGCCGCACGAGCGGGGCTCGATCCCCTCATGGTCGAAGGCATGGAGCGAGGTGGTCAGCTCATGATCACCACCGACGTCGAGAACTACCCGGGGTTCCCCGACGGCATCATGGGTCCCGACCTCATGGAGCAGATGCGCAAGCAGGCCGAACGGTTCGGAACCCGCATCGTGAGTTCGAACGTCACGAGCGTCGACTTCTCCGAGCGGCCGTTCACCATCAATGTCGGCTCGGACGAATACCGGGCTGACACCGTCATCATCTCCACGGGCGCATCAGCACGATGGCTCGGCGTCCCCGGCGAGGAAAAGCTCCGAGGGTTCGGGGTGTCGGCGTGCGCCACATGCGACGGGTTCTTCTTCCGCGACAAGGAACTCGTGGTCGTCGGCGGTGGGGATACCGCCATGGAGGAAGCCCTGTTCCTGACGAAGTTCGCCACCAAGGTCACGGTCGTCCACCGTCGCGACGAGTTCCGCGCATCCACGATCATGGCCAATCGCGTCCTCGACCATCCCAAGATCGAGGTGGTGTGGAACGCCGTCGTCGACGAAATCCACGGTGACGGCGTCGTGTCGGGCGTGACCCTCCGCGATGTCACGACCGATGAAACATCCCAACTCGCCACCGATGGAGTCTTCGTCGCCATCGGTCACACGCCGAACACCTCGGTGTTCGCTGGTCAGCTGGACCTCGACGAAGCCGGCTACGTCCTCGTCGCTCCCGGAACCACCAACACCTCCGTCGAGGGGGTCTTCGCCGGAGGCGACGTCGCCGACAAGATCTACCGTCAGGCCGTCACGGCCGCCGGTATGGGCTGCCAGGCGGCCCTCGACGCCGAGAGGTTCCTCGACTCGTTCGAGTAGGAATCCGAAGGCATCCACAGACGTTCAACAGATACGAGAACCACAGGAGACTCCCATGGGACAGAACACCGTCACGGTCACCGATAGCGACTTCTCTTCCGCCATCGCATCCGACACCCCCACGCTCGTCGACTTCTGGGCGGAGTGGTGCGGCCCATGCAAGATGATGGACACCCCGCTCGACGAACTCGCCGGCGAGAACGCAGGCAAGCTCACCGTCGCCAAGCTCAACGTGGATGAGAATCCCTCGACGATGGGTGCGTACTCGGTGATGAGCATCCCGACGCTGATCGTCTTCCAGAACGGCGAGGAGAAGCGCCGCCTCGTCGGGGCACGCAGCAAGGGACAGCTCCAGGCCGAGCTGGCGGAGTTCATCAACTGAAGAGCTGAACCTGCGAGCATGAGCGGGTGAGGCTCTACCACCAAGGAGATCGGGGCGAGCCGGTTCTGGATGTCCAGAGCCGGCTTTCCGCGCTCGGCTTCGACATCGGTGGCGACGACATCGGCGTGTTCGGTGAGGGAACGGCCACCGCCGTCTCAGCGTTCCAGCACGATCGCGGCCTCCCCGTCGACGGCGTGGTGGGACCCGACACATGGCGTGCCCTCGTCGATGCCGGCTACCGACTGGGGGATCGACTGATCTACCACCGCGTTCCGATGATGCGAGGCGACGATGTGGCTGAACTTCAAGCGCACTTGAACTCTTTGGGGTTCGACACCGGAAAGGTCGATGGCGTGTTCGGTCCCGACACACTGGCCGGGCTGCTCGACTTCCAGCACAACCGGGAACTGGCCGAGGATGGGATCGCCGGCAGGGTCGTCGCATCCGAACTGGCGCTGATCTCGTTCGCCACGCACAAGCAGGGTCGCGATGTCGTGAGGGAACGCCAATGGCTCTCGAACCTGCCCAACTCGATCGCCGGCCAGCGCATCTACATCGATCCCGAGTGCCGAACGCCCGATGAGGCCGATGCCACATGGGTCACTGCGGATCAGGCCCGCGAGACCATCCAGCATCTGAGCGGACTCCCCATGCTGAGCCGGAGCATCGACACCGATCCCCCAGCACGCCTCCGGGCCCAAAGGGCCAACCGGCTCAACGTCGACATGGTGATCGGCTTCTTCGTGCCCCAGGACGGTGAGGAGGGCGTCTACTTCTTCGAGTCCGACCTGTCGAGATCGGAGGCCGGTGCGCGGATCGCCGCACAGCTCGCCGACCGTCTGGGTCTCGAGGTCTCCGGACGGACCATGCCGATGCTCAAGGAAACGAGGTCTCCGGCGGTGCTCGTGTCCCTACGGTCGATGACCCGTCGCACCGGGACGGTCGTCGCGCATGCCGTCGCTTCCATGTACGAGATCGACGTCGATCAGGTGTCGGATCCGAACAGGTGACGGTAGATGCGCTCGAGATCCTCGGGCGTCGCGTACTTGATGGTGATCTTGCCGCCCTTGCCGCGGTAGTCGATCGCCACCTTCGTGCCGAGGCGCTCCTGGAGCCGGTCCTCGAGCTCGATGATCGCTGCCGGCCTCACCGCACGTGACCGAGTGCTCGACGTCGTTCCCTGGGTCGCACGGAGCCGAACGGCCTCCTCGACCCTTCGGACGGACCACCCCTCGGCCACCGCACGCTGGGCAATGTGTCCGGCATAGGCGACATCGTCACATCCGAGGAGTGCCCTGGCGTGTCCCGCCGTCAGCTCCCCCGAGGCAACGAGCTTCTGGATGGGGGTCGACAGTTGCAGCAATCGCACCGTGTTCGTGACTGCCGAGCGGCTCCTGCCGACAGCAGAGGCCACCTCATCGTGGGTCATACCATATTCTTCCAGCAACTCCCGGTAGGCGGCTGCCTCCTCGAGGGGATTGAGGTCCTCGCGCTGGAGGTTCTCCACGAGCGCCTCGGTCAGATTGGTGCGACCGTCGGCGTCGTCGCGGATCACGGCCGCGATCGTGGTGAGACCCAACTGGCGCACTGCCCGGAGGCGTCGTTCCCCGGCGACGAGCACATACCCGTCGTCGACGGATCGCACGACGATCGGTTGGAGCAAGCCGAGTGCATCGATCGAGGATGCCAGGGTGTCGATGGAGGCCTGATCGAAGTCCGACCTCGGTTGGTCGGGATTCGGCGCAACCTGACCCACCGGAATGGCCGCATAGCCCCCGATCGGGTGATCCTGTGGGATCAGGGCATCGAGCCCTCGTCCGAGTCCGGTCTTACGTGCGGCCATGTCTCCTCCTGAACTCCTGGGCCAGCGCCCGATATGCGATCGCACCTCGTGACATGGGGTCGTAGGCCTCGATCGGCTCTCCGTACGACGGGGCCTCGGACAGCCGCACCGTCCGCGGGATCACTGTCCGATACGTCGTATCGCCAAAATGCTCCCGAACCTGGGCCACGACATCCGACGACAGGGTGGTGCGACCATCGAACATCGTGAGAACGACACCTTCAACCTCTAGCTGAGGGTTCAGGTTCTGTTGGACCAGGCCGATGTTGCGTGTCAGCTGGCTCACACCTTCGAGTGCGTAGTACTCACATTGGATCGGGATGAGCACCTCGTCAGCGGCCGCGAGCCCGTTGATGGTCAGCAGACCCAGCGAAGGGGGGCAATCGATCAGCACGACGTCATACTCGTCGAGCACGCCGGCGAGGGCCTGCTTGAGCCGTTGCTCGCGGGAGAACATCGATACCAGCTCGATTTCCGCCCCTGCGAGCTCGATCGTCGCCGGAACCACGTACAGATTGAGGACCGACGTGGGCTCGAGGACGTCGGCGATCGCCGTCCCCTCGACGAGGACGTCGTAGGTCGACGTGGCGATGGTCGATCGATCGATACCGAGGCCCGAGCTCGTGTTCCCCTGGGGATCGAGATCGATGATGAGGACATGCTCCCCCTGGAACGCCAGTGCGGCACCGAGGTTGATCGCCGTCGTGGACTTCCCGACGCCACCCTTCTGGTTGGCGATGGCAACGACCTTGCCATGAGACATGGGCTTTGTGCTCCCGGTTCGTGGTGGGTGCGTCTCGGGGAGCGTGTGCTCAGCGTGACGCATTGGTTTCACTTGCGTGCGATACGATGCATCCTAAGGAGCCAGAACGGTGAGTCAAGTACTCCGAAGTCGTCGCCGACCACCGTATAGCCTACCCCTGGAGGAGGATCTGGTGTTTCCGGTGGATGGGGCAATCGGCTCAAGCCGAAGAGTCCGGCGCCGTTCGGATCCTCGCTCAAGCGCTCGAACTCCGCCGTCGCTGGTTCCAAGGGCAACGAAGCCCGGAAGACCACAACGTCGAAGGATCCACCCAACACGACGGATGTCAGACTCGACGATCGTCACATTGGCCAATCCCAGTATCCGCACCACACGCCGGAGGAGGTGTGCTCGCCTTGCGGAACGTTCCACGAACGTGACTGCCGTGGCTGGAAGGGCGACGGCCAATGGTATCCCGGGCAGACCCACGCCCGAACCCACATCCACCATCGTCGCCGGCGGCTCAGGCATACCGGTGAGAAAGGCGAGGGCATCCCCGACATGGCGATCGAAGACTCGGTCGCCCTCCGCCGGCCCGATGCCCCCTGCGACCGGTGCCTCGTCGACGAGGAACCGTGCATACCGATCCAGCGCATCCAGCTGACCGACATCGAGCGAATACCCGAGCGACGACGCAAGGCGAGCGGCCGCGTAGCGTGGATCAGCTGCGCTCATGAAGCGATGTTTCACGTGAAACACCGGTGTTCGGCGCCCGACTGCGGCGCCTGCTCGCTGCGAGGCGTCAGGAACCACCCTCGTGGGCGATCACAACCGCCCGTCGGGGGTCCTCGCCCTCCGAATACGAGCGGACACCGTCGATTTCGGCGACGGCATCGTGCAAGACCTTGCGGTCGGCGGCATTCATGGGCTCGAGCATGATCTCACTCTGATCCTCGATGACCTGTGCCGCCAATTTCGATGCATAGATCTGCAACGCTTCGCGTCGGCGCTCTGCGTACCCGCCCACATCGATGCGCATACGCGGGGCACCATAGGTCTTGCGCTGGACGACCGTCCTCGTCAGCTCCAGCACCGACTGCATGACCGATCCCTTCGGTCCGATCAAGGCTTCGGTCTGTTCGCCCTGGACGTCGATGTACAGCACGTCGTCCTCGATGCGGGTTCCCACCTCGCCCTCGAGCCCGAACGCCCCGAGCAGCCCCCGGACGAAGTCGGCGGCCACCTTGGCCTGCTCCTCGATCGGCGCTTGCTCCGGCCGATCGTCGGATCCCTTGGAATCCTTGCTGTCGTTGGGTTGTGCCACCTTGGCCTCCTGCCGTTTGGCACCACCGTTGCGCGGCGTGCTCTTTTGACTCCTGCCATTCTGCTGGCTGCCCTTGCCCTTGTCTCCGTTCCCGGAGCTCGTCGACCGCGACGGTGCACCCGTCGACGCCGACGATGATCCTCGACCGCGACCACGGTTGCGGCGACGCTTCCGGGGTGCCTTCGTGACCTTGACGATCGCTTCCTGGCCACCCATGCCGAGGAATCCGGCCTTGGGCTCCTGGATGACCTCGACCTGGATGTCCTCGCGCGATCCGACGCCGAGTTCACTCATGGCGACGTCGACCGCGAGGTCGATCGTCTTGCCTTGCACTTCGACCCATTCCATAGCGGGTTACTTCCTCTTTTTGCGGTTGCGCTTCTTGCTGGCATTCGGCGAAGGACCCGAGCTCTCCGGCTCGTCTTCCGGAGGATCCTCCGGTGCGTCCTTGCCCTTCCCCTTGCCGTCACCCTCGTCGTCGGCGCCTGCAGTGCGCAGGATCACCGCCTGCTGGCCCACCCGGAACACGTTCGAGGTGGCGAAGTACAGACCCAGGCCTGCCACGAAGTTCCACGAGATGAACCCGAACACGATGGGCATGATGCGCATGGCCCGTTGCATGGTCTGCATCTGGGCATTGGGCTCCTCACCATTCGGCGAGGGTCGACGGCGCGTCGTCTGGACCTGCTGGTAGAAGCCAGCGACCACGATGACGGCGATCAGGAGGATGTAGGGGAGGGAACCGAGGATGTCCCCGAAGTCGACGGCCGATCCCGGCCGTACCAGCAGGTTCATGCCGAGGAAGGTGACGTGGGAGAACTGGCTGGCGTGGATGTCGACGCCGGGCAGGAGTGTTGCGGTGAAGTCGCCTGCCTCGTTGACCGTGTAGAGCGCTTCGTTGGCCTGGTCGAGCACCATCTTCAGGGTCGAGTCATCGGGAACGCCGTCGCCCCGCCAGAGGACGCGATAGAGCGCAAACCAGATCGGCATCTGGACCAACAGGGGAAGGCAGCCGGCAGCCGGGTTGACGCCGCGCTCCTGGTACAACGCCATGAGGTGCTTGTTGAGCTCCTCGCGATCGCCCTTGAACTCCTTCTGGAGCCGCTTCACCTCGGGCTGTATGTCCTGCATCGCCTTCATGGACTTCGTTTGCTTGTACGTCAACGGGAACAGCACGAGCCCCACGAGCAGGGTCAGGAAGATGATGGAAATTCCATAATTTGGAATGAGGTCGTAGAAGAAGGCCAGGATGCCGCCGAGCAGGCTCAACAGCAGGTTCCATGGGTTCATCGGGCATCACCTTCCTCGGCAAGGGCATCGGGGGAACCGGGCACGGGATCGAGCCCACCCTCGTGCCAGGGGTGACACCGGCCGATCCGCTTGATTCCCAACCAGCTCCCGCGAGCCGCCCCATGGATCTCGATCGCTTCGTACGTGTAGTGCGAGCACGTCGGGTAATAGCGACAATTACCTCCCAGGGCGGGGGAGATGACCTTCTGGTACATGCGAATGACAGCGAGGGCCATCCGTTGGCCCGGACCGAGCGTCATGCGATCGGCGTACATCACGTTGTGCCCCTCCCTGGCGTCGCCTTCGTCGCGACGGCATCACGGAGCCAGCCGACGAGGCCTTCGAAGGATACGTCGATCACCTCCGGCGATGCGACGACCACATACGCCCGTGACGGCCGCAGTGGAATCAGCGAGATCGCCGACCGCAAGCGGCGCTTGGCACGGTTCCGTGCGACCGCTGAACCCACCTTCCTCGCGGCGACGACGCCGACCTCGGGTACCGGGGACGACGACGGCGCCTCGATGACGACGATGCCGCCGATCCGGGTTCGGCGACCGGTCCGGTACACCTCGGCGAAGCGGGAGGAGGGTCGAAGCGACACGTAGCCGCGCCCGTCAGGCCGAGAGACGGTGGCGTCCCTTGCCCCGGCGACGCTGCACGGTGCTGCGGCCGGCGCGGGTCCGCATGCGGGTGCGAAAGCCATGCTTGCGCTTGCGGCGTCGGTTGTTGGGTTGGTACGTGCGCTTCATGAGGGATCCCTGGGTTTCGAGGCGTGGGACCGTGCGAGTCACGGAACGGCGACAGTGTAGGTGTCGGGACGCCCAAACCGACATCGGGAAACGAGCCGCGAAAACTGCCAAGGGATCGCGAAACACAGCTCAAGCCCACCATCGGCAAAATCGGGCCGTCCCCCGGGTCCACCCACGCCGCCGTCGCTCCCCGAAACCCTTGCCACTGAGCCGTTCCCTGCAGGCGGAGCCGGTCGGGTCGCCCGCGCGTACCGACGGTTTTGGCGTTCTTGTGCTGTATCTCGACCTGTTCCTATGCTCGCCCAGCTCCCGCGGCGGATATCCGCTCTTCCCCGGGGGGTGAGCCACGGATCGGGGCATCGGTTCGATCCGTGGGACATCTTCTCCACATCCTGTGGATAGATGTGTGGACAGTACGAGGGCTGGGCGCAAGCCTGATGGGAGACAATCACGTGGGAGTCACACAGCCGCAAGGCGCAGTTGATTCACAGATCGATCTGTTCCACAGCCGGGTCCGTGAGATCCTCGGCGTGGCCAAATGGGAGACGTGGATCCGCCCGCTCTCGGCGACGGTCAGCGACGATGCCCTCGTTCTCGAGGCGCCAAACCGGTTCAACGCCACGTGGGTGTCCGACAACTACATCCACCACCTGCGTGAGATCGCATCGTCGGTGTGGCCCGATCCCTTCGAGGTGCGCGTCACCGTCACGACGGTGGAACCCACCACCCGAGACCTCGACGACGAGCTCAGGCATTTCCAGCCGATGCTGACGGACACCGTCGGCGACGATCGCTTCCAGGCCGCAGTGGACACCTCGAACCTCGTCGCCCGGTACAACTTCGAGAACTTCGTCGTCGGCCCCTCGAACCGATTCGCCCATGCCGCGGCCCAGGCGGTTGCCGAACGACCCGGCCGCCAGTACAACCCGCTGTTCATCTACGCCGGTGCGGGACTCGGCAAGACCCACCTCCTCCATGCCGTGGGACAGCACCGCATCGAGCTCGATCCGACCGCCACGGTGCGCTACGTCACCTCCGAGGCCTTCTTCAACGACTTCATCAACTCGATCCGCCGCAAGCGCATGGATGACTTCAAGTCCCGCTACCGGAAGGTCGACCTCCTCCTCCTCGACGACGTGCAGTTCTTCGAGGGGAAGGAACAGATCCTCGAGGAGTTCTTCCACACCTTCAACTCGCTGTATGAAGCCGGCAACCAGCTGGTCATCTCGTCGGACCGTCCTCCTCGCGAGTTGCGCACGATCGAGGACCGCCTGCGGAGCCGTTTCGAGTGGGGCCTCACCACCGACATCCAGAGCCCCGACGTCGAGACACGCCTCGCCATCCTGCGCAGGAATGCGGGCGAGAGCCGCACGCCGGTTCCCGACGACGTCCTCGGCTTCATCGCCGCCAACGTGTACGACAACATCCGCGAGCTCGAGGGGGCGCTCACGAGGGTCACTGCCTACGCACTGCTGACCGGGGAACCCGTCACGCAGGACCTCGCGGCCAACGTGCTGCGTGACATCGTCCACCTCCAGTCGGCAGCACCGCTGACGGCCGATGGGATCATCACCACGGTCGCCCAGTACTACGAGATCCCCGTGAGCGACCTCATCGGTAGTTCGAGGCGCCAACCGCTCGCCCGTCAGCGCCAGGTGGCCATGTATGTGTGCCGTGAGCACACGGGCCTGTCCCTACCTCGCATCGGTGCGGCATTCGGCGGCAGGGACCACACCACCGTCATGCACGCCGTCGACAAGATCAAGGGCCTGCTCCTCGAGGACAAAGCCATCTACGACCAGGTCAGCGAGATCACCCAGCAGCTGGGGACAACGCGTTGATGTCCCCAGGCACCACCCTCGTTTCACGACACCCCGTGGACAACACCACATCTCTCCACACACCCTGTGGAGGGCACAACCGGTTCCCTGTACGGATCGCGGACACCTCTCCACAATCCACAGGGCCTACTACTACATCTACTCTTTAGATCTCTAAGAACAGCAGCAACAGCAGGGGAAGAACAAGTGCGTATCCGAGCAGAACGAGACGACCTCGCTGACGTCCTCGCCCGTGCAGGTCGAGCCGTCGGAACCCGTTCCCCGTTGCCCATCCTCCAGGGCGTGCTCTGCCAAGTCGCCGGTGGGAAGTTGACCGTCACCGGGACCGACAACGAGATCACGGTTCGGACCTTCCTCGACGTCGAGGTCACCGAGGAGGGCAGCACCGTGATCCCGGCCAAGCTTGCAGCCGACGCCGTTCGCAAATTGCCCTCCGGTGCGGTCAGCTTCTCGTCGACCGACACCGAGGTGGAGATCACCGGCAACGGACCACGCTTCAACCTCCGGGCGATGTCCGTCGACGACTACCCGAAGATCGCGCAGGCGGCGACTGACGGTGCCGTCGAGGTGGATGGCGCCGCGCTGACCCGAGCCCTCGCCCAGGTCGGCGTTGCGGCCTCGGGCGACGACGCCAGGCCGACGCTCACCGGCGTGCTGTTCGAAGCCAACGAGGGATCGCTGCGCCTCGTTGCGACGGACTCGTACCGCCTCGCCGTCAAGGACGTCCCCGGTGTCACAGCCGAGGGAGCCACCCTGGTGCCGTATCGGGCACTGCGCGAGCTGTCGAGAACCGTCGGATCGGGAGCCATGAAGGTCGCCCTCGGTGACCGGGAAGCATCCTTCGTGACCGATGAGGGACGCCTGACGGTGCGTGTCATCGATGCCACCTTCCCGAACTACCGCCAGCTGCTCCCGGAGGGTCACTCCAACCGGCTCACCGTGGCCAAGGATGCGTTGCTCGAGGCGGTTGGTCGTGCGGCGCTCGTGGCCGAGGACCACATCCCCGTCCGACTCGCCATGCAGTCGGGCGGTGTCGAGCTGAGCGTCATCCGCCAGGAGGTGGGAGAAGCGACCGAGCTCCTCGAAGCCGAGTACACGGGCGAGGACATGACGATCGCGTTCAACACGCGCTACCTCACCGACGGGGTGACGGCCGTCGACGACGAGAAGGTCGTCATCGAGACGTCGGATCCGCTCAAGCCCGGTCTGCTCCATGGCGCCTCGTCGCAGGACTTCCGCTACCTCCTCATGCCCGTTCGCCTCTGAGGAGGCACCGTGTTCCTGTCGTGGCTCGACCTGGTCGACGTCCGGTGCTACGACCGTCTGGCATTCCGACCCGAACCCGGGGTGAACGTCCTCGTCGGTGACAACGGCGCCGGCAAGACCTCGGTGCTCGAGGCGATCGGCTACGTCGGGATGATGAAGTCCTTCCGGGGCGTCGCAGACGATGCGCTCGTACGCGAGGGGTCCGAGCGTGCCGTGATGCGTGCAGGGATCGGCGGCGGTGCGACCGAGACCACGGTGGAGGTCGAGATACCGGATCAGGGACGGAGGATCGTCCTCGTCAACGGTAAGCGCCCGACGCGGTTGCGCGACGTCCTGCTCCAGGTTCCCGTGGTGGCGTTCATGCCCGATGACCTCGATGTGATCAAGCGGGGCCCGGCGATCAGGAGGGACTACCTCGACGACCTCGCATCCCAGTTGTGGCCGCAGGCCGGTGCCGACCTGTCCGAGTACGATCGCTCCGTACGCCAGCGCAACACCCTGTTGCGCCAGGATGGTCGATCCACGGATCCGATCAGCCTGGAGGTCTGGGACGAGCGCCTCGCCGCGGCAGGGGCCGGTGTGATGATCCAT
The DNA here is from genome assembly GCA_963759175.1 of uncultured Acidimicrobiia bacterium. Taxonomy (GTDB): domain Bacteria; phylum Actinomycetota; class Acidimicrobiia; order Spongiisociales; family UBA5794; genus SZUA-442. The sequence goes on along the minus strand of CAVWXP010000005.1, from coordinate 183,571 downwards.
CGGCGACAGGTCGCCCGCGAGCTCCAACCCCACCTCCTCGATGCGTACGAGGTGGTCGGCGGAGCCGGTGACCTGCGGTGGGCGTATGCCTCGACGTGGGGTTCCGAGTCCGCCTTCTCCCATGACGATCTCGCCGAGGCACTCCGGATGGCGCTCGCGGAACGACGTTCGAGGGACATGGACGTGCGTACGACCACCGTCGGGCCCCACCGAGACGAACCCGGGCTCGTCCTCGATGGTCGCTCGACGAGGACACGGGCCTCCCAGGGCGAGCAACGTACCGTGGCCCTGGCGTTGAGGATCGGGGCGCACCGCCTGATCGAGGAGGTTCGCGACACCACCCCCATCCTGTTGCTCGACGACGTGTTCTCCGAACTCGATCACGATCGGGCGTCGCGGGTGCTGTCGTTGATCCCCCATGGCCAGGTGTTTGTCACAACCGCGAGGGATGATGAGGTTCCGATCACCGGACGCCGGTGGACGGTCACGGAAGGAACGGTGGTCTGATGCCAGCGAAGTACCTCAGGCAGGATGACCGACGACAACCCGAGGAGATCAGTTCCGTCCTCGGGTCGATCATCGAGCACACGTCCGTCGAAGTGGATGTGCGCCACGGAGACCTGGTCGGGGAGTGGGCCGAGTTCGCCCCCGGGGATTGGCATCTCGGAACACCCGTCGGCGTCCGCGATCGCATGCTGCTGGTGACCGTTCCCGACGGTGCAACGGCCTCCCTGCTCCGCTATCAGACGGGACCCCTGATGACGGTCATCGGTGAGCGATACGGAGCTGGTCTGGTGACCGGGGTGCGACTGCGGGTCGGAAGTGCCGAACGGCCCGGATCCTCAAGGGAATAAAGGGTTTGTCGGTCCAACGGCCTATACTTACAGCAGTGTCATCAACCCCCGCGATGATGTCCCCCGGGGGAGTCGAAGGAGCCTCGTGAGCAATCCCAAACGTACCTCTGGCGCGTCGTACGAAGCCGATTCCATCCAGGTCCTCGAGGGCCTCGAAGCGGTCCGGCGGCGCCCTGCGATGTACATCGGATCCACGGGTCCCAAGGGGCTCCACCACCTCATCTGGGAGGTGGTCGACAACTCCGTCGACGAGGCGATGGCCGGGTACTGCACACGCATCGACGTCACGCTCCTCCCCGACGGAGGTGTCCGAGTGCGCGACAACGGTCGTGGGATCCCGGTCGCCACCCATCAGAAGACGGGCGAGGCCGCGGTCACGACCGTCCTCACCACCCTCCACGCCGGCGGCAAGTTCGATTCCGACGCCTATCAGATGTCGGGGGGCCTCCACGGGGTCGGCGTGAGCGTCGTCAACGCCCTGTCGATCCGGACCGAGGTCGAAGTCGTCCGCGACGGGTTCCTGTGGCGACAGGACTTCAGGTACGGGGCGCCGGTCTCGAAGCTCAAGAAGATCAAGCCCATGAAGCGATCGGGAACCCAGGTGACATTCTGGGCCGACCCGGAGATCTTCACGGAGACGACGACCTACTCATCACAGACGGTCGTCAATCGACTCCGCGAGATGGCCTTCCTCAACAAGGGCCTCGAGATCCGGTTCCGGGACGAACGCGAAGGTGAGCTCCGCGAGGAGACCTTCAAGTACGCCGGAGGCATCATCGACTTCGTCAAGCACCTCAATGCCAAGCGGGATCCGATCCATGCGAAGGTGGCCTTCTTCGAGCACGAGTCGGACGAAGGCGAGGTCGCCGTCGCCCTCCAGTGGACGGGCCAGTACAACGAGACGATCCTCTCGTTTGCGAACAACATCAACACCCACGAGGGTGGAACCCACGAAGAGGGGTTCCGCACGGCGTTGACGCGAGCGATCAACGACTTCGCCCGATCCCGCAACGTGCTCAAGGAGAAGGACCCGAATCTCCAGGGTGAGGACGTGCGGGAGGGCCTCACGGCCGTGATTTCCGCCAAGGTCCGCCAACCCCAGTTCGAGGGACAGACGAAGACCAAGCTCGGCAACACCGAGATCCGCTCCTTCGTCCAGAAGACGCTCAACCAGGCGCTACCCGAGTGGCTCGAGAAGAACCCCGGCGAGGCCCGCAAGATCGTGGACAAGGCGTCCCAGGCAGCGAGAGCGCGTGCTGCGGCCCGCCAGGCGCGGGACCTGACACGGCGAAAGAGCCTGCTCGAGTCCGCTGGCCTCCCCGGCAAGCTCTCGGACTGCTCCTCGAAGGATCCCGACCTCTCCGAGATGTTCATCGTCGAGGGGGATTCGGCAGGCGGTTCGGCGAAGCAGGCACGCAACTCCGAGTTCCAGGCGATCCTGCCGATCCGCGGCAAGATCATCAACGTCGAGAAGAACCGTCTTGCCCGCGTCCTCCAGAACACCGAGATCCAGTCCCTCATCACCGCCATCGGTACGGGGATCGGCGACGAGATGGACATCTCCAAGGCCAGGTACAAGAAGATCATCATCCTCACGGACGCCGACGTCGACGGCGCCCACATCAGGACACTGCTCCTGACGTTCTTCTTCCGGCACATGCCCGAGGTGATCGAGCACGGCTACATGTACATCGCCCAGCCGCCGCTCTACTCGGCGAAAATCGGGACGAAGACGACGTGGATCCAGAACGATGACGAACTCGATCGCTTCATGGCAGCCAACGATGGACGCAAGGTGTCCGTGGGACGCTTCAAGGGTCTCGGCGAGATGAATGCCGATCAGCTGTGGGACACCACCATGGACCCGGCGACCCGCACCCTGCTCCAGGTCCAACTCGAGGAGCAGTTCTCCGCCGAGGTGACGTTCCAAACGCTCATGGGCACCGACGTCGAAGCACGCAGGACGTTCATCCAGCAGAACGCCAAAGACGTCCGATTCCTCGACGCATAGGGAAGGTCGACGATGCCGAACGACGAGACACAACACAGGCACACGCCGATCAACATCGAGCGCGAGATGCAGGACTCGTTCCTCGAGTACGCGATGTCGGTCATCGTGTCACGCGCCCTGCCCGACGTCCGCGACGGCCTCAAGCCGGTCCATCGTCGCATCCTGTATTCGATGTGGGACAGCGGCATCCGACCGGGGACGCCGTATCGCAAGGCCTCCCGTGTCGTCGGCGACGTCGTCGGCTGGTTCCATCCCCATGCCCCCGAAGCCGTCTATGACTCGATGGTTCGCCTCGGCCAGGACTTCGCCCTGCGCAACCCGCTCATCGATCCCCAGGGCAACTTCGGCACCGTCGACGACCCGCCGGCCGCCATGCGATACGTCGAGGCCCGCCTGGCCAAGCTGTCCGCGCACATGCTCGACGGCATCGACGAGGACACCGTCGACTTCAAGGACAACTACTCCGTGGAGCGTCAGGAGCCCGAGGTCCTGCCTGCTCGGTTCCCGAACCTCCTCGTCAACGGCTCGACCGGCATCGCCGTCGGCATGGCAACCAACATGGCTCCCCACAACCTCGGTGAGGTGTGCGACGCCGTTCTCCATGCTCTCGACCATTCCGACGCGACCGCCGAGGACCTCGCCGAATTCGTACGGGGCCCGGACTTCCCTACGGGTGGCTACATCGTCGGGACCAAGGGCGTCAACGATGCCCTGATGATGGGTCGCGGCTCGATCAAGATCCGTGCCGTCACCGACGTCCTCGAGATCCGCAAGGGACGGATGGCGATCGTGGTGTCCGAGATCCCGTACCAGGTGTCGAGGGACCGCATCATGGAGAAGATCGCCGACCTGGTCCGCGCCAAGACCATCGTCGGCATCGCCGACCTGCGCGACGAGAGCGACCGCAACGGCACGAGGCTCGTGATCGAGTTGAAGAAGGACGCAAATCCCCAGGTCGTCCTCAACCAACTGTTCAAGATGACCCAGCTCGAGGACAACTTCTCGGTCAACAACGTGGCACTCGTCGATGGCGTTCCCCGCACCCTCAACCTCGCCCAACTCGTCCACCACTACGTGGATCACCAGCTCGAGGTGATCGAGCGGCGTTCGCGGTTCCGCCTGGCCAAGGCGGAGGCCCGTGCCCACATCCTGCGCGGTCTCCTGATCGCCCTCGACAACATCGACCGCGTCGTCCAGATCATCCGGTCCTCCGAGAACGTCGATGTGGCCCGCAGCGCCCTGATGGACGAGTTCGAGCTGAGCGACATCCAGGCCAACCACATCCTCGACATGCCGCTTCGCAGGCTCACGGCGCTCGAGACGAACAAGCTCCGCGAGGAACTGGCGGAGATCGAGGCGACGATCTCCTACCTGGAGGACCTGCTGGCCAACGAGTCCAAGCGGCGTGCCCTCATCGCCACGGAGTTGGGCGAGATCCGGGACAAGTTCGCCGATGATCGGCGATCCCAGATCATCCCCGATGCAGGCGACATGTCGCTCGAGGACCTCATCGCTGATGAGGATCTCGTGGTGTCGATGTCGGCGGCCGGGTACGTCAAGTCAGTGCTCGCCAAGGCCTATCGGACCCAGGGTCGTGGTGGCCGCGGCGTCAAGGGCACGGGATTGCGCGACGACGATGTGGTCACGCACCTGTTGCACACATCGGCCCACGCCTACCTGTTGTTCTTCACGAATCGCGGACGCGTGTACCGCATCCGTGCCCACGAGATCCCTCGCAAGGATCGCACCGCCAAGGGCGTGGTCGTGCAGTCCGTCATGCCCCTCGAGTCCGACGAGTTCGTCCAGGCGATCATCGACACCCGTGACTACGAGACCAGTCGATACCTGGTGATGTTCACCAAGTCGGGCCAGGTGAAGAAGTCGAAGTTCTCCGACTACGACTCGCGCAACCAGGTCCTGATAGCGATCAACCTCAAGGACGGTGACGAGGTCGTCGCCGTGCGCCAGACGAACGGCAACTCCGACCTGATGATGTTCACCCGCAAGGGGCAGGGCATCCGATTCGCCGAGGACGAGGTCCGGTCGACGGGTCGGGCATCCCAGGGTGTTCGCGGGATCCGGATCAAGGATGGCGACGAGGTCGTGGGTGCTGCGATCGCCGACGAGGGCGATGACGTCCTCCTCGTGACGTCGGGTGGATTCGGCAAGCGAACCCGCTTGACGGACTTCCCGGTCAAGCACCGTGGCGGACTCGGCGTCAAGGCGATCAAGATCGTTTCGACTCGTGGGACGTTGGTCACGGCACGGGCCGTGGTGGACTCGGACGAGGTGGTGATCACCTCGTCCGATGGCATCGTGATCCGTCAGGCCGTGAAGAACATCAACCGGTATGGCCGCAATTCCATGGGAGTCAAGGTGATGAACCTCGCCGAGGGTGCGACCCTGTCGGCACTGGCCGTGGCCGCCCGCAGCGAGGACATCCCCGACGAGTAGGGAACGATCCCGGGACCGCTGACGTCTTCTTGGGCAGGGCGTTTCGGAACGCCCGGATACACTCAGGCGCGTCAGGGAGGACACATGGCGGTCCGACGAGTACGTCGCATCATCCGCAAGATCGACCCGTGGACAGTGCTCAAGGTCGCACTCGTCCTGAACTTCATCGGTGGCCTCATATGGACCCTCGGCGTGTGGGTCGCGTGGTCCATCGCCGTCCAACGGGGAATCCCCGATGCCTTCGTCGAGACCTTCGGGCGCCTGACGATCGTCTTCACGCCCGACGGTGAGCTGTACTTCCGGGTCGTGCTGATGCTCGCCATCGTGTGGGTGATCGTCGTGTCGGGGGCGATGACGCTCGCGGCCGTGCTCTACAACCTCATCTCAGACGTCGTGGGCGGCGTCGAGATCATCATGCTGGAGGAGACCGGCGACCAGGTGGTCCCCACCCAGGCACAACCGCGTGCTGTCGTGCAGGTGTCCCAACCCGAGTCCGCCTCGATCACATCCGAGGACACCGTCGAAACCGGTTGACCTCGCTCAGCCGCCCGGTGTCGGGATGGCGCGGGGCAGGGTGATCTGGCTGGATGCTCCCTCGGCACCGACCGTGAGGGGTTGGATGAACCTCGTCTGGTCGATCAGGCACAAGCTCGTGTTGATCGCCTCGCAGTAGATCAGGGTCACGTCGAAGTGCACCGAGCCGGAGCCCTGGATCAGGGAGATCGGTAGCGGCACGGGAACCGCGGTTCCCGTGATGTCGACCGTGTCGCCCGTCGGGAACGCGGCGATGGTCGATCCCGCGCTGATCACCACCGATGAGGGCGCCTCGTCGTTCACCTTGTACCCCTCAGGGAGCGTGTACGCGAGTACGACACTGGCCTCGCCGGCCGACACGTCGATCTCGGGGAGGGTGACGATGTCGCCGCGGTAGGCGGCAGGTGCACCGAAGCGCTCGATGCCCTTCAGGACGAGGGTCGACGTGGCACCGGTGGCGAGGTCGACCTTGCGGACGGCGTGGTTGTTGGTGTCGGCCACCCACAGGACGTCGCCGTCGAGGGAGAGGCCGCCGGGTTCATTGAAGGCAGGCTCGTCGCCATCGGCGAAGCCCGCCGCGGTTCCGAGCCACGACGTGACGGTGTCCGTGTCCACGTCGACGCGCTTGATCTTCGAGTTGTACGTGTCGGCGACGTACAAGGTGGTGCCGGCGAGGGCTGTGCCGAGCGGATGCTGGAGGCGTGCCGCATTCCCTGTCCCGTCGGTGTCACCGAAGTCGAACAGTGACCCGTTGCCGCCGACCACGAGGGAGGTCTCCTCGTTACGGGTGTCCGCCACGCGGATCGACGACGACTCGGAGTCGGCAAAGTAGATCATGCCATCGCTGCTCACCGTGAGGCTCGATGGTTGGGCGAGCTCGGCCTTCGTGAATGTTCCGTTCAGCGTGCCCTCGCGTGCACTCCCGATGTAGGGACCGACCGTGTCCAGCGCCACATCGGCTCGCCATATCTGGTGCGTGCCCGCATTGGCGATGTACAGCGACCCGTCGGCCCACGCCACGGCCCACGGACTCGCAAGTGCCGTCGTACGGAGGGTTCCCGATGACGGCGGCCATCCCTTTTCACCGGTGCCGATCACCGTCGTGACCTCACCGGTCGTGAGGTCGATGCCACGGATCAGATGGTTGTTGGTGTCTGCCACGTAGAGGATGCCATCGCCGAGAGCGAGTCCCTGGGGGGCATGGAAGGTGGCCTCGGCGGCGACGCCGTCATCTGCGCCACGGACGCCGGATCCATGGACGGCGAGTACATCGCCGGATCCAGGATCGACCTCGACGACGCGGTGGTGGCCCGTGTCCGCGATCCACAGCCTGCCCTCGGCGGCGAGTACCTTCCCCGGGTACCGCAGCGGGCGATCCGGCGCCACATCGGCCTCGAGCGCCCTCACGACGGGATCCCTGCTGATCGCACCCTGTGCATCGAACTCGGCGACGAGCCCGGCGATGACCGGCTGCACGGCGTCGTAGACGCCCTCGCCGGCCCTCGTGCCCACCACCCGCCCGGTGGGGTCGACCACGGCGATCGTGGGCCAGGCGTTCGCTCCCCAGGCGTCCCACACGGCGAAATCCTCGTCGTTGACGACGGGATGGGTGATCTCGTAGCGCTGGACGATGTCACGCAGGTTGCCCGTGCGCGCCTCGTTCGGGAACTTGGCCGAGTGCACCCCGATCACGACCAGCTCGTCGGCGAACTCGGTCTCGAGGCGTTCGAGGTCCGGAAGGATGTGGATGCAGTTGATACATCCGTACGTCCAGAAGTCGAGGAGCACGACCTTGCCCTTGAGGTCGTTCATGGCAATGGGTGAGGCGGTGTTGATCCACTCGAGCCCCTCGGGGAACTCGGGGGCCTCGACGGTGCCAGCGAAGGACTCGCCGGTGTACTCGGCAGTCGTCGACTGGTCGCCGGTTGTCGTCGAGGGCGCGTCAGCGTCGCCCGATGGCGTGCACGAGGCAGCCACCGCGGCCAGGGCGGTGATGAGGAGCAGACGCTTCACGTGGTCCTTCGTCGGTCATACGGTTGAACGCCACGTGGCGATGTCGAGTTCCACCTGGTCGAGGGCGTTCAGCAAGTGTTCACCGGCGTCGCCTGCGCGGTGCACCCCCGGCGGGTAGGCGCCAGCAGCTGCCGCGAGGACGACAGCGCCGAGGACCAGTGCCTCGAGGTAGGCAGCGTGGTCGGCGACGCCGACGATGCGCCGGTCGTCGTCCGAGCCGATGTGGGCGACCACGGCCGCCCAGTCCCCGTCCACCGTGGCGACGAGTTCACCGGCGGATCGCTGCCGGGCGACGGCTCGGCCGACAGGCTCGGGGAACACGACGGTCTCGCCCCTGCGTTTCGGCTTCCCGGGTTCCGTCCATGCGACGGTGACGGGATCGTCGTCGTGGAGCGAGGCGGTCGGGTGGGAGAGGAGGGCGCCGGGCAGTGCAGACCCGGCGTTTGCGGCCAGCACGATCGGAATCACGGCTTTGCCCGGAGCGACGTCGGTCGCATCGGCCCACACGACGACCGGAATGCCCGTGACAGCGCATTGGGCGATGAGGTTCGACGGGGAGCCGGCCGAGTCGGTGACGGCGATGTCATAGCCCTCGGGTCCCGAGGCAGACCCCGAGCGCTTGGAGCGCTTGGGGTTGGTCGATCGCAGGATCCCCACGTAGTCGACCGAGGCCTGGGACAACAGCACCTGGGCGGTGCGTTGTCCGACCTCACCGGTCGCTTCGACGAGGATCCTCATGCGGCGGTCGGGTCGTCAGCAGGTTCCCATGTGCCGCCCGGGTCGACCTCGCCGGTCGCGGTCGATCGTTTGCGGAGTTTGACCGAAGCCAGGATCGCGACGAGGACGAAGGCCAAGGCGATGAGGAGGAAGCGTTTCACCCTCAGGACGATAGCGAGCCGCCATGCTCGAACCGCCGAGTCAGGCGGGCGTCGTGACGACCGCGCCGCTACAGTCCGACATGGACGCCCCGGGACCGAGTTCCCGGGTGCCGTTGCAGAGCGAAGTCCGGTGAGATCCCGGCGCTGTCCCGCAACTGTGATCCCCTCCGAGGGGTAGCCAGGTCGCCTGTGCAGCGGTGAGCCGGTGGCTCTCCGGAGGAGAAGGGCCGTGGCTGTGCCAGTGGTCTCCTCCCGAGAGAGGAGATCCCCATGCACCGTTGGCCACTGTTGATCCTCGCTGTGGCGCTGGTCGTCGCAAGCTGCACGGGTTCCGAAGGCACCGACCCTCCCGAGGTTCCGACCACGACGGCCGCATCGTCGACCGTCACGTCGGAGCCATCGTTCCCCGTGACGATCGAGGCACCGAACGGACCCGTCACCATCGACGAGCGACCAGAGCGGATCGTGTCGATATCTCCCACCTCCACCGAGGTGCTGTTCGCCATCGGGGCCGGCGATCAGGTCGTTGCCGTCGACAGCCTGTCGAACCACCCGTCGGAAGCCCCGGTGACGGACCTCTCCGCTTTCACGCCGAGCGTCGAGTCCCTCGCAGCATTCGACCCCGACCTCGTGGTCTTGTCGTTCGACCCCAACGGCGAGGTGATCCCCGGACTCGATGCCCTCGGCATACCGGTGATCCTGCATCCAACGGCTGCCAACCTGTCCGATGCCTACGCCCAGTGGGAGCAGCTCGGCGCGGCGACCGGCAACCTCGCGACGGCGGTGGGTGTGATCGCCGAAACCGAGGCGGCGATCAACGCCGCGTACGACTCGGTGCCGGCGTCCTCGGACACGGTGTCGTACTACTACGAGATCGACCCGACGTACTACTCATCGACCTCGACGACGTTCATCGGTGAGGTGCTCGCCGGCACGAGGATGGTGAACATCGCCGACCCAGCTGACCAGGACGGTTTCGGGTTCCCCCAGCTGACGCCGGAGTTCATCGTCGGGGAGGACCCGGACTTCATCCTCCTCGCCGACACGAAGTGCTGTGGGCAGTCCGCGGGGACCGTTGCCGAACGGCCGGGCTGGAGCACGATGACCGCTGTTCGTGAGGGTCAGGTCATCGAACTCGACGACGACATCGCATCGAGGTGGAGCCCGAGGATCGTCGAGCTCGTCGAGGTCGTCGTCTCATCGCTCCTCGAGCGCTCAACGGCGAACCCATGAACGCCGGCCGCCCCGTGTCATCCCACCTTCGCTGGTGGTGGCTCGCGGGCGGGCTCGTGGTCCTCGTCGTATCGGTCATCGTGTCGGTGATGGTCGGTCCGTTCCCCATCTCCCCGACCGAGATCATGCGCTCGGCACTCGACCGCCTTCCGTTCGTCGAGGTCGAGAGCGGCCTGTCGGAACGGGGCGAGGCGATCCTGTGGGAGATCCGCATGCCGCGCGTCATCCTCGGTGTCCTCGTCGGGTCGATGCTGTCGGTGGCGGGTACGGCGTATCAGGGCGTCTTCCGCAATCCCCTTGCCGATCCCTACCTGCTCGGTGCGGGTGCGGGGGCCGGCCTCGGCGCGACCCTTGCCATCGCCTTGGGCCCCGATGCGTCGGGTTGGATCGTCGATCCCCTCCCCCTCGCTGCGTTCATCGGTGCCGTCGCCGGTGTGGTGCTCGCCTATGTCCTCGGCTACAGCGTGCGTTCGGGCCGTACCGCCGTGACATTGATCCTGGCTGGTGTGGCTGTCGCCGCCTTCCTCACGGCCATCCAGACCTTCATCCAGCAGCGCCAGTCGGACACGCTTCGTGAGGTCTACGGGTGGATCCTCGGAAGTCTCGCCACGGCCGGGTGGGGCGACGTCCTGCTGGTGTTGCCCTACGTCGTGGTGGCCCTCGCCGCGGTGCTGGCAGGCAGGAGGCTCATGGATGTCCTCGCCGTCGGCGACGCCGAGGCGTCGTCGCTCGGCGTCGCACCGACGAAGGTGCGCCTGATCCTCGTTGCATTCGCCACCCTGGGCACGGCTGCCGTGGTTGCTGTCTCGGGGCTCATCGGGTTCGTTGGGATCATCGTTCCGCACACGGTGCGTCTGCTGACGAACGCCTCGTACCGGGTGGTGGTGCCCCTGTCGATGTTGCTGGGTGGCGCATTCCTCGTGATCGCCGACGTGATCGCCCGCACGGTCCAGGCCCCCGTCGAGATACCGATCGGCGTGGTCACGGCGTTCTTCGGTGCCCCGTTCTTCGCCGTGGTGCTCCGGACGTCGAAGGGTGTGGTGTCGTGAGATCGCTCGTCGAGCTCAGCGGCATCACGGTCTCGTACGGGGGTCCTCCGGTGGTCGACGACGTGTCGCTCACCGTCGATGCTGGCGATTGGTTGGCGATCCTCGGTCCGAATGGTGCGGGGAAGTCCACGCTCCTGCGTGTGATGGTGGGAGAGCGACCGGACAGGGGATCGGCCAGGATCGATGGTCACGACATGGTCACGATGCGCGGCAGGCAGCGTGCCCAGCTGGTCGCCTACGTCCCGCAGGCGCCGACCTTCCCTCCCGGGATGTCCGTGTTCGACTACGTCCTGCTGGGCAGGACGCCGTACATGGGCCCACTCGCCGGCGAGTCACGTGAGGACATCGCCGAGGTGTGGGATGCCCTGGGAGCGCTCGACCTGACGGGCTTCGTCGACCGCGACGTCGCCACGTTGTCGGGAGGGGAAACGCAGCGGGTTGCCCTGGCGCGCGTGCTCGCCCAGCGTGCGCCGGTGCTGGTTCTCGATGAAGCCACCGCCTCCCTCGACGTGGCGCGCCAACACCGGGTGCTCGAACTGATCGACTCGGTGCGGGTGGATCGTCGCCTCGCTGTCATCGCTGCCATCCACGACCTCACCGCGGCGGCACAGTTCGCCGATCATGTCGCCGTCATGGACGGGGGGCGTCTTCGTGCGAAGGGATCCCCGGCCTCCGTGCTCACCGAGCAGCTGCTTCGGGATGTCTACGAGCCCTCGGTGCGGGTCCTCGACGTGGAGGGGTCCACGGTGATCGTGTCGATGCGGACGAACGGGTCGGTCTCAGCCCACGGCGCTGTCGAACGCCGAACCGACGGCGAAGGCGATGGCGCCGCCGACGAAGCCGAGGGCGAGGTTCTCGGCTCCTGAGAGCACGGGGTTCTTGCGGGTGTGGAGGGTCTTGACAGCGCCCACCACGAACAGCCCGATGCCGGTGAGGATCGCTGCAGCGAGCAGGCCGACACCGGTGTCCTCGACGACCAGGAACGGCAGGACCGACGGGAGTGCACCGGCGAGGAAGAGCATCCCCGACGTGAAAGCCGCCCAGTACGGGCTGCGGCGTTCCTCGTCCACGATCCCGAACTCGAGAGCCTTGTGCATGCTGAGCATCACCTCGTCATCGTCGTCGATGATGTCCACGACCGTGTCGAGATCGTCCCCCGTGAGGCCGTGGCCGGCGAGCATCTCGCGCAGTTGGCTCCGTTCGATGTCGCGGTGTTCCTCGTGGTGATGGGCCTCGAGTGCGAGTTCGGCATCGAAGACCTCTTCCTGTGACTTCGTTGCGAGATACTCGCCGATGGCCATCGAGACCATGCCAGCCACCGAGCCCGCGATGCCCGTGAGCAGGACGGCTTCGGCGTCGAGACCGCCGCCCACGACGCCCGACACGAGGAGGAAGGTGGACACCAGGCCGTCGTTGACGCCGAGGATGATGTCGCGCATGTACTGGCGTGATGCCCCGATGTGGGGCTCGTACGTGTGAGGATCGGTGCCGTCGAAGATGCGCTCGGCCATGTGATGAGTGTACGGGTATCCGCTGCACCAGCCCGAATGGGTACGATCGGTGCATGACCATTCCCTCCTTCCTCCACCCGTTCTCCGTTCCCTCGAAGCCAGCGGATCAGTTCGTGTCCATCGTTCGGGGCTCGGGCGCCCGCGTGTGGGACTCGGACGGCAACGAATACATCGACGCGATGGCGGCCCTCTGGTACGCCAACATCGGCTACGGCCGTTCAGACATGGCCGATGTCCTTGCGAGCGCGGCACGTGAACTCGGCACGTATCAGAACTTCTCGACATGGACGAACCCCGCCGCCGATGCCCTCGCCGAGCGCATCGCATCCCTCACCGATCACGACCGTGCTCGCATCTTCTTCACGAGCTCGGGTTCCGAGGCGGTCGAGTCGGCGATGAAGATCGCCCGTGTCGCCCAGGCCCAGGCCGGTCACCCCGAGCGGACGGTGGTCATCTCACGTGAGCGTGGCTACCACGGTGTCGCCTACGGGGGAACGTCGCTGTCGGGCCTCCCGGCCAACCAGGAGGGTTTCGGGCCGTTCGTGGAGAACGTCATCAACGTCGACCCCGACGATCTCTCCAAGATGGAGGCGGTGCTCGAGGAACGTCGTGGAGAGGTGGCGGCGATCATCACCGAGCCGGTCCAGGGCGTCGGCGGGGTGCGTCCGCCCGAACCCGGATACCTCGAGGGCCTGCGGTCGCTGTGCGATCGTCATGGTGCATACCTCATCTTCGACGAGGTGATCACCGGATTCGGACGATTGGGGACCTGGTTCGCCCATCAGCACTTCGGGGTGGTGCCGGATCTCACGTCCTTCGCCAAGGCCGTCACGAGCGGGTACGTCCCGTTGGGTGGCGTCATCATCGGGGACGAGGTCAGGTCCGTCCTCGAGTCGGATCCCGAGTTCGTCCTCCGCCATGGATTCACGTATTCGGGTCATCCGCTCGCGTGCGCAGCGGGCTTGGAGAACATCGACATCATCGAGCGCGAGGGCCTCATCGATCGCGTCCCGGTGATCGCAGAAGCGTTCTCAGCTGGCCTCGGTCCGCTGGTGGGGACGGCTCACGTCGATGAGGTGCGAGGACGCGGAGGCATGTGGGCCCTCGGCCTGGCCGCCGGAACCTCCGAGGCCGACGTCGTCGCGGGGCTCCTCGCCAACGGCGTCATCGCGCGGTCGCTGCCGGGGACCGTCACGTTCTGCCCGCCGCTGGTGATCACGGACGACGAGTTGGATCGCGTCGTGGACGTGGTCCGTTCAGTCGTCGGCTGATCCACCTCTGCGAGCGGCATCCTCGAGGACGAAGACCTTGATGTCGCGTGGTGCGATCTCGCGGTACTTCTCGTAGCCCGGCCAGACGGCGTCGAATCGCTGCCAGATGCGCGCCGCCTCGTCGTCGGAGGCCTTCCGTGATGTCACGGACCGTTGTTGTCCCTCGATCTCGAGCTCGGCGGTCGGCTCGGCCTCGAGGTTGAGTGCCCAACCGGGGTGGTTGCGGGTGCCGAAATTCGTGGCGACCACCGCCACGTCACCGTCGGATACCGGCACGTAGAGGAGGGGCACGGTTCGGGCCTCCCCCGACGATCGTCCGGTGGTCGTGAGGAAGCACAGCGGGGTACCAGGCACCAGGTGCGAGGGGGCGAATCTCGTTCCCTTGAAGCGTATGTCGAGCGGCATGAGCACCTTGGACAGGGTCCAGCGCATCCCTCGGGTCTTCGACAGGCGCCTCGTGACGCGTGCGTAGAGGTTCATGGCGGCAGGGTACCGGTGCAGATCTTCGCGATTGTTCTACCGTGGGGACATGCCAGACGGCGCCGAGTTCCAGGCCATCCACCCCGAGGGCCCCGATTCGAACATCGATGAGGGTGCACTCGACTGTTATCCGCCCTCGCCGGTGTGGGGTGACAAGGCGAAGCTCCTCGTCATCGGCATGGCGTTCATCCTTGCGCTCTTGGGCTTCTACCTGGTCCGCGGGGCCATCTCGATCGCTGCGCTCGCTGCCCTCATCGCCTTCCTGGTGGCTCCACTCATCCGCTTCGCCCATCGTCGGCTTCGCATGCCGAAGGGCCTCGCGCTACTCACCGCCTACCTCCTCGTGTTCATCGGCACGATCGCCTTCGGCTACCTGATCGTGAATTCAGTTGTCGCCTCGGTCATCGAACTGGACCCGATCGGGCGGGTCGAGGATGCCCGCGAGTGGCTGCTCGCCGAAGTCGACGTCGAGAACCGACTCATGCTGTTCGGTCTCACCATCGACATGTCGAGCGTCATCGATTCACTCCAGCCACCGGCGAACGGCGACGGCACCGGCGGCCTCGTCCTCGACGCCGAGGCGATGGTCGAGTGGCTGGGGACGGGCCTGTCCGGCGTGAGGACGGTGGCCGGGATCATCACGGCCATCATCACCTCGGCCATCGTGACGGCGCTCGTAGCGATGTACCTCAACGCCGACAGCAGGCGCATGCACGAAGGTGTCATCCGCAACATCCCGCCCGGATACGAGCGCGACGGACTGTTGATGATGCGCGCCCAGAAGAGCGTGTGGCGCGGCTACCTGTACGGCCAGTTGGTCAATTCGCTCATCACCGGTTTCCTCGTGTTCATCGTGCTGATGTTGGTCGGCCTTCCGGGTGCGTTCCTGTTCGGTGCGATCATGGTTGTGCTCAACATGATCCCGACCTTCGGACCGATCCTCGCCGCTATTCCCGGTGTGTTGGGGGCGTTGTTGACGGGATCGACCACCTGGCCCGAGCTCGAGAACTTCTGGTTCGCCCTGATCGTGGCCGGCATCTACGTCCTCGTGGTGCAGCTGCAGGCCAACATCATCGCCCCCCGTGTGATGGGTGCAGCGGTGCGTTTGCGTCCCGCCGTCGTGCTCATCGGCCTCATCGTCGGGTTCCAGGTCGGGGGGCTCCTCGGTTCCCTCCTTGCGGTCCCGATCATCGCTTCGATCCGCGACATCGGCGTCTACATCTGGGCGAAGCTGCTCGACCGGGACCCGTTCCCCGACGAGACCGCGCAGGTCATAGCCTCAGAGTGATGAGCGAGACCATCGACACCGACGTCGTGATCGTGGGCGCCGGGTTGGGCGGCCTGTCGGCTGCCCGCCACCTCCAGGAGGCCGGGTACCGGGTGGTCGTGGTGGAGGGTCACTCCAAGCCGGGTGGCTATGCGCACTTCTTCCGGATGGACGATTTCCGTTTCGAGGTCGCACTCCACGCCCTCGATGGGCTGGGAGACGGCGGCTGGGCACGCCCCATGTTCGAGACGCTGGGCATCCTCGACACGATCGAGTTCAACCGGCTCGATCCCTTCTACACGGTCGGGTTCCCCGACTTCACCGTCGATGTACCGGCCGAGATCCCGGGATACCTCGACGCCTTCGCGAAGGTCTTCCCAGAGGAGCTCGACGGCGCAAGGCAGCTCATGGCCGCCATCGAACGCATCGGTCACGACGTGGCGGCGTATGCGAGGGACCGCTCGAACGGCATCCGCACACCCCGACACGAGATGCCCTCGAGGCATCCCGACATGGCGGTCGCCTTCGCCAGTCCCTGGTCGTCGTTCATCGATCAGTACCTGGCCTCAGCCGAGGCGAAGGCCTTCGTTTCGACCCTGTGGGGGTACCTCGGCCTGCCGCCGTCGCAGGTCTCGGCAGGGCAGTTCGCCCTCACCATCCTGTCGTATCACACCGCTGGGGCCTGGTACCCGACAGGTGGCTCCGGCACGATGACCTGGGCCATTGCTGATGCAATCGTCGAGCACGGGGGTGAGGTGCACCTGCGCAACGAGGTCGAGGCGATCGAACCGGACGGTGACGGAGTCGTGGTCCGGTCCCGCCGCGGACTCGAGGTGCGGGCACGGGCCGTCGTGTCGAATGCCAGCCCTTCGGCAACCGTGGACCTGCTGCCAGCCGGCTCGATGGATCCAGCGTGGACGGAGGAGGTCACATCGGAACGTCCATCCCTGTCGAGCCTCGTCGTCCATCTGGGGGTTGCGCGTGACCTTGCCGCCGAGGGATGGGACCGCCACGAGTACTTCGACATGGTCGGCTACGACCTCGAGGCCGAGTACGAGGCGCTCCTCGAGGGACGGTTCGCGGACGTCGGCATGATCATCTCCAACTACACGATCGCTGATCCATCGTGCGCACCGGACGGCAGCTCGGTGCTCGTCCTCACCACGCTCGCACCGTGGGACCACGCCGACGTGTGGGGAACGGGTGGCGACCTCGAGGGCTACCGCACGAACCCGGCGTACCTCGCGGCCAAGGAGGCTGCGGGAGCGATCCTCATCGATCGTGCGGATCGCCTCATCCCCGGGCTCCGCGACGCCATCGTGACCACCCACATCGGGACGCCACTCACCAATGTGCGGTACGTCCGCCAGCCCCACGGAAGCCTCTATGGCCGCGAGCAGACGGTGATGAACCAGATGCAGCGGCGCAAGCCCACGACGCCGATCCCCAACCTGTTCCTCGCCGGTGCATGGGTGGGTGGCGGCGGCATGACCGCCGCCGTCGGTTCCGGCCGCCAAGCCGCACGGGCCGTGCAACGCCACCTCGGCGACCCTTCCGTTCTTGCGTAGATCCTGTCCGCCCGTGCGGATACCAGTTACGCAAGAACGGATGGTGATGGCGGGATCTACCATCACCTGGTGAGGATGGGGAGCATGTCGTGAGGGTGTTGGTCGTCGGATGCGGGCGCGTCGGGAGCGACCTCGCTCGCCATCTTGCCGAGGATGGGCACGACGTGTCGATCATCGACGAGAACCCCGACAAGCTTCGGGCGCTCGGTTCCACGTTCAATGGCACGATCCATGTCGGTTTGCCCGTCGACATCCGTGTGCTGCGCGAGGCGGGCATCGAGTTGGCCGATGCGTTGGTGGCGGTGACCAACGACGACAACACCAACGTGATGTCCGTTCAGCTGGCAAAGCAGGTATTCGGTGTACCCCGAACACTCGCAAGACTCGACGAACCGGGCAGGGCCGACTCGTATCGGGCGCTCGACATCTCCTACGTCGCAGGTGCGAAGCTCACCGCCAATGTCATGTATGAGCGGATCCTCGAGGATGACTTCGACTACCACGTCACGTTCTCCGGTGGCGATGTCGAAGTCGTCGAGATGGAGCTCTCGGCGGCAGCCGCCGGGCTGACCGTTCGGGACCTCGAGGTCGACGATCAGCTGCGGGTCGCTGCCGTCCGTAGGCGTGACCGCACACTCGTGCCGAGGGGCGACTTCGTCCTGAGGGAAGGCGACCTGGTGGTTGCAGCCGCTCAGCGAGGGGTGAGGGCGAAGGTGGATCGCTACCTGAGACCGAAGGACGACCGATGAGGATGCTGCTCGTCGGTGGCGGGAAGGTCGGTTCGTTCCTCGCCAGGGAACTCGTCACCGAGGGGCATTTCGTTGCGGTCGTCGAACCCAACGCAGAAAGGGCGCAGAGCCTCGCGGACGACATCGATGCCGTCGTCATCCATGGCGATGGCACCGACGTGAGCGTCCTCCGTGCGGCGGATGTGGCCGACGCCGATTGGCTCCTGGCAGTCACGGGTCGAGACGAGGTGAACCTCGTTGCCTGCCAGCTGGGGACGACGTTGGGCGCCAAGCACATCATCGCCAGGCTCAACGCCCCCGCCAATCGAGCGACTTTCGAGGCCCTTCACATCCCGGTGGTCGCCGTGACCGACCTGATGGTGCGCGTCATTTCCCAAGAGATCGCCACTGCGGGGCTCGAGCGGATCGCGCTCGTCGGTCGAGGTCAGGTGTCGGTTCTCGAATTCGAGGTGCCGCTGTCATTCCGGCCATCCGAGATCCGCACGATCGACTTGCCCGATCCAACGGTGCTCGCAGCGGTCGTTCGAGGTACCGAGGTCATCGTGCCCAGTGCCAGTACCGTCATCGTTCCCGGCGATCGCATCACGGCGGTGACGGCGGTGGAGTACGAGGATGCCTTACGGAGGGTCTTCGCCGACAGGCGGGAGCGCCGTGGCTGACGACGACGCCCGGCACGGACGTTCCACCTGGCCCAGAGGCATCGGTGGCGCCCTGTCAGCCTTCGCTATAGAGGTGGCGATCGTCGTCGTCCTCGTCGGCGGTGCGTTCGTGTTCGCAGCGCTTGCGTTGATGGTGTTCTGAGGTGTTGATCCGACCAGGAAGGGAGGATTTCCGCATCGTCGCCCATTCGCTCGGCCGTGTCTGTACGGTCGTCGCCGTGGCGAGTCTCTTGCCGCTTACCTGGTCGGTGCTCGGGCGGGAGTGGCATCCCTTCGCTTCGTTCCTGCTGATGATCGGGGTGTTCGCCTTCATCGGGCAGGTCGGGTTGCGCCTGGAGCCCAAGGAGGACAGGCTCGATTGGAGTCATGGCATGGTCGTGGTGGCCCTGACGTGGCTGATCGTGCCGGTCGTGGGTTCGATCCCTTTCGTGTTCTCCGGCCACTACGGCAGTCCGGTGGATGCGGTCTTTGATGCCATGTCGGGTCTGACCACGACCGGTCTCTCGCTCGTGCAGGACCTCGACCATCTGGCACCGTCGCTGAACTTCTGGCGCCACCTGCTCCACTTCCTCGGTGGCCAGGGCATCATCATCGCTGCCCTCGTCCTGTTCGCCGGTGGTGGTGGGTTGACCCTCTACTACGGCGAGGCGAGGGACGAACGCATCCTCCCCTCGGTCCGATCAACAGCGAGGTTCATCTGGGCCGTCGCACTCGTCCACCTACTCGTGGGTGTCGCCACCTTGGGTGTGATCGCCCACCAGGTGCTCGGGTTCGAGTGGAAACGCTCGTTCTTCCACGCGCTCATGGTCTTCTTTGCGGCGTTCGACACGGGCGGGTTTGCTGCGCAGTCGACGAACCTCGGCTATTACCACTCGGCCGTGTTCGAGTTCTTCACGGCGGTGCTGATGGTGTCCGGCGCGATGTCGTTCGGGGTGCATTACGCGCTGTGGCGGGGCCCACGTCGGGTTGCGTTCCGAAACCTCGAGACGAGGACGATCCTCGCTACGTTCACAGCCACCCTCGCGCTGACCATGGCCGGATTGGCGGCGACGGGTGTGTTCGGATCCCTGGCTGGGTTGACCCGACAAGGGTCCTTCCAGCTGCTCTCGGCCCACAGCGGCACGGGGTTCTCGACAGTTCCCTCGGTCGAGTTGGCAACGTGGGGCGGGCTGGCGTTTGCCGGGTTGTTCATCGCAATGGCGCTCGGTGGCATGGGATCGTCCACCGCTGGCGGCGTCAAGGCGTTGCGTACCGGCCTGATCGTCAAGTCGGTGGTCAACCAGACCAAGCAACTGCTGTTGCCCGAAGGTGCGCTCGTGAGGACGCAGTACTTCCAATCCGGCCGACGGCAACTCACACCGGAGCTCGGTCAGTCGGCCATGGTTGTCGCGCTCTTGTATGTGGCACTGTTCCTGGTGGGGGCGGGTGTCGCTCTCGGCTTCGGGTACGGGGTCCAGGAGGCCTTGTTCGAGTCCGTCAGTGCCGGGGCGTCGGTCGGGTTGTCCGTCGGTGTCACGGAACCGGCCATGCCGATGCTGCTCAAGGTGACCTACGTGGGCCAGATGTGGCTCGGACGTCTCGAGTTCGTTGCCGTGTTCGCCCTGTTCGGATTCCTGTATGCGTGGGTCCGGGGGAGGTGACGCCAGCATGTCCCGCCGAATGACCACCAGCATCCGTCGTGTCGCCGCCGTGGCGATCATGGTCACGATGGCTCTCGCTTGCATCGGACAGGCAGCCCATGCCCAGGAGAACGTCGGAGCCGTTCCGGCTCCGATCGCCCTGAGCGACGTACTCGCCGCCCCAGCGGACTACGACCTGCAGGTCATCACCATCGAAGGGGAACTCGTCGGCGACTACGGGTTCCGCAGGGACGGCTTCATGTGGACGCAGATCAACGACGACACCTATGCGCGTGCCGCGATCGTCGACGGTGGTGCCAGGTCGGGGGCGAACGTCGGTGTCGGGATGCGCCTGCCGACTGAGCTCGGGCGGGGCCTCGATCCGGTCGGCGGATACCGACTGGAGGGGCCGGTGGTGCGGGCAACCGGCGTGTGGCGGTATCACGATCCAGCGCGCAGCGGTGAGTCCTTCCTCGATGTTTCCGGCCTCGAGGTGGTCGACAGCGGAAGGCGTCTGGAGGAGGGACCCGATTGGGCAGTCTTCACTGCAGGACTGGTCCTCCTGGTGGTGTCAGGTCTCATGTGGGTTCGGCGGTCGAAGTCGGGTGAGTGATCGTTGATCCGGGAGAGATTTCGTGGAGAGATGGGATACCGTTCGATGGTGATTCGGCGCTTCATCCCCGTCCTTGCGATCGCTGCACTGCTCCTGTCGATCCTTGCCGCGTGTGGGGGCGACAATCGTCCGTCTTTCGAGTCCTGGCAACCCGACTGGGAGTCGCTCGTGTCAGCCTTTCCGACGTACGACGAGCTCGGTGATCCGCCAGATCGGGCGATGTGTGCCGCGGCTCTCTCAGAGCTCCGGACGTCCGCTCGATCCGTGAGCCCCACCCCCGATTTCTCCCTCGACGTGCCCGTCCGCGAATGGGTGTCCATCGCCGAGTCGATCGCGTTCGAGTGCCCGCCCCAGAGCACGACACTGCCCGATCTCGAGTATGCGTATCGCGAGCTCGGCCGCCTCGAGGCCGAGGTGGATGCGGTCCTCGACGGATTGGCCACCGAGTAGACCCTTCCGTTCTTGCGTAAATGGCGTCCGCACAGGATGAACGCCATTTACGCAAGAACGGGTCAGGTGGCGTTCTCGACGAAGGTGCGCAGGTCGGGGCCGAGGATCTCGATCGAGGGTTTGTGGACGTACATCATGTGTCCTGCCTCGAAGTACGACACCGTGATGTTGTCCCGCAGGGCGTCCTCGATGCCGAGGTGGGCGATGGTGTGCTCGGTGGCGAAGTACGGCGTCGCGAGGTCGTAGTACCCACTCGCCACGTACACCCGCATGCCGGGGTTCTTCGTCATCGTGTCGCGGAGGGTCTCCGACACCTCCACGTAGGCATTCTGGAACTTCTCGTAGTTCCACGGCCACACCTTCGGATTGAGGATCTCGTACACGAGGTCGCTCTCGTACCCCAGATCTCTCCGCACGTAGTCGTTGAACGTCGCCGTGTACGGACCCATCCACACGTCGAGTGACGGATCGTGCTCGAGCATCGAACCGACCTGGTAGCGATCGACGCCCCGGTACCGGGAGTCGAGCCTGCCCACCGTCAACCCCTGGTCTCGCAGCAGTTCCTTCATGAAGTGGAACTTCTCGATCCGCAGGTCAGACCGTTCGATGAACGCCCGATCGAGGCCCGTGTAGGCAGCCAGGCGGGTCGCCACCTCGTCGAACGTGGCGCGATCGAGGCGCGACCCCTGCTGGAGGGCAAGGACGTAGTCGGTCTCGGCGAACGCCTCCACCTCCGCGAGGAGATCGGTGAGGTCGCGCTCGAGGAGCTCGTCCGACAGGGCGTCGTGGAACCACGCCGTGGCCGTGTACGAGGGGAGGTACACGACGTAGGGGAGGTCGTTGCCCCGGTGGAACGTATAGCTCGTCGAATCGAGGGCGATCGTCTGGAACGACAGCACCGAGCTGATCAGGATCACGCCGTTGAGCGCGATGCCGTAGCGCGACAGGAGGTGCCCGGCCAGGCCGGCCGATCGGGTCGTGCCGTAGCTCTCACCGGCGAGGAACTTCGGCGACGACCAACGGTTGTACCTCGTCAGGTACATCCGCACGAAGGCGCCGACGGTCTCGATGTCCTTCTCGAAGTGGTGGTACGAACGCTCGTCGTCCTTGTCGATCGCCCTGGTGAAACCGGTCGACACCGGGTCGATGAACACGAGGTCGGCGTGGGTGAGCAAGGTCTGGTCGTTGTCGATGAGCTTGCCGGGGAGCGCCTCGAGGTTCCCCTTGTCATCGAGTGCGACCCGCTTGGGTCCGAGGATGCCGAGGTGGAGCCACACCGACGACGACCCCGGTCCACCGTTGAAGGCGAACACGATCGGCCGGTCTGCAGGATCCTCGACGCCCTGTTTCGTGTACGCGGTGAAGAAGAACGAGGCCTTCTTGGTGTCGTCCTCCTCCTTGAGCACGATCCGTCCCGCCGTGGCGGTGTAGGGGATGGTCTCGCCGCCGACCTCGATGGCGTGCTCGGTTTCGGAGAACGCCTCCTCGTGGTGCTCGGGTGGTGGCTTCGGGGCGTCCTTCCCCGCTGCCTTGTCGTCGTCCTTCGGTTTCGCTGTGTCGTCCGTCACGTGGTTCCTCGTCCGTCGGGTGTCTGGGCTTCGGCCTGGTCGGCGATGGATTGCACGATCTCGGCGTTGGCGAGCGTCGTGACGTCGCCAAGGGTCCGGTGGTCCGAGATGTCGCGCAGCAGCCTTCGCATGATCTTCCCCGACCGCGTCTTGGGGAGATCCGGCGTGAAGACGATCGTGCGGGGCTTGGCGATCGGGCCGATCTTCGTCGCGACGTGGTTCCTCAGCTCGTCGTTGAGCTCGTCCGAGGGCTCGAAGCCACCACGCAGCGTCACGAACGCGGCAATGGCCTGCCCCGTGAGGTCGTCGGTGGCCCCGACGACGGCCGCCTCTGCGACGGCGTCGTGGGAGACGAGGGCCGACTCCACCTCCATGGTCGAGATGCGATGCCCCGAGACGTTCATCACGTCGTCGACTCGCCCGAGCACCCACAGGTAGCCGTCCTCGTCGATCTTTGCCCCGTCGCCGGGGAAGTAGCGGCCCGGGTACCGTGACCAGTAGGTGTCGACGTAGCGCTGGTCGTCGCCGTAGATCGATCGCAGCATCGACGGCCACGGTTGGGTGATGGTGAGGAAGCCCCCACCGCCGAGGGGAACGGCCTCGCCGTCCATGTCAACGACCTCGGCCGTGATCCCGGGGATCGCCTTCGTCGCCGAACCCGGTTTGGTTGCTGTCACGCCGGGGAGGGGTGAGATCATGATGCTGCCCGTCTCGGTCTGCCACCACGTGTCGACGATGGGACAACGGCCGCCACCGATGACCTCGTGGTACCACATCCATGCTTCGGGGTTGATCGGCTCGCCGACCGTGCCGAGTAGGCGCAGGCTCGACAGGTCCCGACTCCCCGGGTACTCCGCACCCCACTTCATGAAGGCGCGGATGGCCGTTGGCGCCGTGTAGAGGATCGTGACGCCGTAGTCCTCGATGATCGACCACAGGCGGTCCTTGTCGGGGTAGTCGGGCGTGCCCTCGTACATCACACCGGTGGTGTGGTTCGCCAGCGGTCCGTACACGATGTATGTGTGGCCCGTGACCCATCCGATGTCCGCAGCGCACCAGTACACGTCGGTGTCGGGCTTGATGTCGAAGACCATCGAATGTGTCGTTGCAGCACCGGTGAGGTACCCGCCCGTCGTGTGCATGATGCCCTTGGGCTTGGCCGTCGTTCCCGACGTGTAGAGGATGTACAGCAGGTCCTCGGCGTTCATCACCTCCGGCTCGCACACCTCGGGCTGGTCGGCCACCAGGTCGTGCCACCAGATGTCGCGTCCGGCGACCATGTCCACCGGATGGCTCGTGCGTTCCACGACGATGCAGTGCTCGATGGTCGATGCGGCGGCCATGGCGGCGTCGCAGTTGTCCTTGAGCGGGATGATCGATCCGCGCCTCCATGCCCCATCGCACGTGATCAGGACGGTTGCCTGCGCATCGTCGACACGATCGACGATCGCCTCGGCGCTGAACCCGCCGAAGATCACGGAGTGTGCTGCCCCGATCCGGGAGCACGCCAGCATGGCGACGGCGAGTTCGGGGACCATCCCCATGTAGATCGCCACGCGGTCGCCCTTCTTCACCCCGATCGATCGGAGCCCGTTGGCGAAGCGGTTGACCTGCCCTGCCAGCTCGCCATAGGTGATGGTGCGGGTGTCTCCCGGTTCGCCGATCCAGTGGTAGGCGACCTTGTCGGCACCCGTTGCGAGGTGTCGATCGAGGCAGTTGTACGACACGTTGAGCTCGCCGTCAGCGAACCACGTGTAGAACGGAGCACGACTGTCGTCGAGCCCGGCGGTCGGCGGCGTGAACCAGTCGAGGCGTGAGAGGGCCTGGTCCGTCCAGAACGCCACGTGATCCGTATCGGCCTCGGCGTACAGGGCCTCACCTGCGTTCGCCCGTGCGGCGAATGCAGCGGGGGGATCGAAGACGCGGTCCTCGTGGAGAAGGTTCTCGATACCTGGGTCGCTCATGTCACCTCTCGGTTCGTTGGGTCGATTCTCGCGGATTCGTTCCGGTTGCGCGACGGAACCCGGGGACATCCCCTAGGGGATCACCTGACCCACCGTGTCGGGGACTCGGGGGAACGAGCGGTGCATACCCGATACCGCGCTTCGATCGGTCGCGGGAAGGTGTCCATGTCACGGCGGCACGGCCGCTCACACAACGGGAGGACATCATGGAACGGGGAACCATTCATCGCACCTACGACTGGCTGGGACGCCACATCGTCGCCGTCGTCGCCGCAGCCATCGTGCTCGTGGTCGGCCTTGGCATCATCGGCCCGATGGTCGCCGACACGAACGACGCCGACTTCGAGCCCGACGGCCCGCTGTTCGCCACGTACGAGGAAGCGACCGGCGTGCTCACCAGCACGTCGACGGTCTCGGTGCAGACATGGCTCGTCGAGTCGACCGACCGCGGCGCCGACACCCTGACCGCGGCGACCCTCCTGGAGTGGAAGACGCTCGGAGACCGCGTACGCGTCGATCCGGTTCACGCCGAACACCTGGTGTCCCGGTACGACCCGGCAACGGGTACCGAGACCCCGGGACTCCTGTCGATTGCCGACATCGTGGACGTCCTCGTTCCGAACGGCCTGGCGACCGCCACCGACGCACAGGTCGACGCGGCCCTCGACGCGGCGTTCGCTGAGGATTCACCGTTCGCCGACTTCCGCTACAGCCTGTCAGAGCAGACCACCCGCACCGATGCCGGCTGGTTCTCTCCTGCCTTCACCACCCAGGTCGTCTACGACACGACGGGCTTCGCCGACGAGGCAGCCGAGGAGACGTGGCTGCGGACCGTCCAGGACGACCTGCGGGCCGATGCGCTCCTGACCGACTCCATCGGTGTGGCGATCGATCCGGAGATGTCGTTCGGTGAGGCTGCCGAGCAATCGGCTCCCTACATCTTCCTCGCTGTTGCACTCATCCTGCTGCTCGTGGCATTCGTTCACCGCAGCTACTGGTCGTCGGTCGTCGTCGGTGCCGGCCTCACCGCAACCACGCTCGCCGCGTATGGAACGTCAGCGCTGCTCGGACTCAAGATGGGTTCGCTCCTGCTGGCGTTCGTCGTTCCCATCGCCATGATCAGCTTCGGTGTCGACTTCTACATCCATGGCCTCGGTCGTGTGCGTGAGGCACAGGTCGACGACGGCCACGATGTCGGTACGGCGTATCCGCTCGGCATGCGTGCCGTGTTCGTTGCCATGCTGCTTGCCGTGTCCTCGTCGATCGCGGCGTTCCTGTCCAATGCGGCATCCGGTATCGAGGCGATCATCCAGTTCGGTGTCGGCAGTGCCCTGTCCCTCGGATTCGCCTACCTCTTCCTCGGCCAGATCGCTCCCCGCGTGACGGTCGGTGTCGAGGCATGGGTCGGCGATGATCCGGTGAAGGGCGTCTCGCGTTACGTGTACGCCGCAGGCATGTTGATCGTCGCGGTCATGGGTGGATTGAGCGTCGCCATGGCGGCCGTGATGCCTGCCATCGGATTGGTCACGTTCGCCATCTTCTCTGTGGCATTCGTGGCCCTGCCGGCGTTCGTGACACGCCGACGCAATCGGCGTGCCAGGATCGCAGGCAAGCAACTCGTGCACGGTCACGCCGGCGCCGCACACGGTCTCGACCAAGCAGGGTGGCTCGTCCACCTTCTCGCCAAGTGGCGGTTCGTCACCATCCCTGTGGTGGTCGTGATCGGCGCCCTCGGTCTCGTGCAGGCCATGTCGGTGAGCTCGGGATTCGAGATCGAGGACTTCCTGTCCACCGACACGGACTTCGCGCAGTCGATCGATCGGGTCTCGGGCCACTACCCGTCGAGCGGTGAGGGCACGTCGTTCATCTACATCGAGGGCGATCTCACCGACCCCGACAACCTCGCCGCCATCGACGCGACGGTTGCTCAGTTGCGTACCAGTGGTGCTGACTTCGGCACGAACGGGGATGGCGAGATGATCGTCGCCCTCCACGCAGCGGACATCGTGCGCATGGTCGTTGCATCGCCGGCAGCCGAGGTGATCGCCGATTCGGGCCCATCCCTCGCCGATGCCGACGGCAATGGCCTCCCAGACTCGGGTGCCGCCATCGCTGCCATCTATCGGCACGTCGCCGAGTTCGGGGTCACCACACCGGATGGCGCTCCTGCGATCTCGGCAGCGGACACGGCCAAGTACATCGCGCAAACCGATGCCGGGTACGCGACCGACATCACGATCCAGGTCGGCAGCTTCACGGATGGAGCCATCATCGAGCCCGTCGAGGCGGCACTCACCGAGGCGGCCATTGCTCACGAGGCCATGACCACGGGAGTGCGTGCACGGGTGTCGGGCGACGTCTTGACGTCCTACTACGGCATGGATTCGTTCACGCGCTCGATGCTGGTGTCGATGCCGCTCGCACTGCTGCTGGCTCTCGTGTTGGCCATGGCGATGCTGCGGTCCGTCCGGTTCGCCATCGTTTCGGTCCTGCCGATCGGACTCGTTGTGATCGGGCTCTACGCCTTCATGGCCACCTTCGGGTACACGGTCAATGTGGTGACGGCGACGATCGCTGCGATCGCAGTCGGTGTTGGCATCGATTTCTCGACGCACTTCACGGCCCGTTACCGCGAGGAGCTCGAGGGACCGGGGGACGCGCTCGATGCCGTTCGCCGGGCCGGCCGTGGCACCGGGGGTGCGCTCGTCCTCTCGGCGCTCACCTCGGTGCTCGGCTTCCTCGTCATGGCGATGGCTCCCACGCCCATCTTCGCCACCTTCGGGATCCTGACGGCCGTCATGATCGCCCTGTCGCTGGCGGTGTCGACGCTGGTATTGCCGAGCCTGTTGGTGTTGGTGACGCCGGCCACCCACACGGGTGGGGTCGCCGACGTCGAGGAGGTGCGTGAACCCGTCGCCGTGTGAACCCATGGGCGCCAAGGAGGGATGTCGGGTCGTCCGGCGTCCCTCCGGCGCGTCCGATCAGTGCTTGGCGAAGTCAGCCAACCCCAGGGTGTCGATGAGTGCCCGTTCCCGCTCGACGGCGGCAGCAGCGACCGGTATGCCAGATCCCTCGGCGATGCGATTCATCATCGAGAAGTTGCCGAACACCGAGGCTGCATCGACGAGTGCCTCGGGGCCGAGGTCGTCAACGATGAGAGTTCGGATGTCGTCGACCGGCTCGGTGCCGACGAGTAGTGCATCGACGAATCTGAGCAGGAGGTTGCCCCCCGGGACGCCCGAGGGAATCGAAGGGTCACGGACGGCGTCGATGTCGAGGGGATAGGAGAAGGCTGCGGCGCTCGCACGGAGCATGGTGGTGTGGCTGAGGGTTCAGTAGAAGCACTCGTTGTGCAGCGAGGTGCGGGATGAGACCAGTTCCATCTGTGCACGGTCGAGTCCGGGACGCCTGGCGAAGCCATCGAGGGCCATCTCCCACCCGGTCATGTAGTGAGGTCCGAACAACGCCTGGAACGCAGCGCCTTCGTCGGGGACGAGGTCGAGGACCACGGGGATGGGCCCGGGTGGGACCGGGATGTGGGTCCGTCGCCGCTTCAGTCCTTCCGCGACGGCACCCGTGGGGGGTCCGGGCTGGGGCTCGGGCAGGGGTTCGAGCTCGGCCCCGAGGCCGAGGTGGGTGTAGTCGACGGCCGACAGCATCGAGATGAGCCCTATCACCTCGACGGTCGTGGCATCGCTGTCGGCGTCGGCTGCACGACGCACGACGGTCTCGGTGACGGACGCAGGTCGGTGCATGAGGTGGTCCGCAAGGGCTCCAGTCGTCGGCGACAGGCCGATCCCTTCGGCGTGCCGTTCAGTGGTGTCGGCCCTCGCCGCGTCGAGGAGCGCAATGCGTTGAGCCGCCCGAAGCGTGGGACCCGGTCGTGAGAAGTGGCCCCATGTCGAGATGTGCGAGTAGCGCAGGTCCGGCCGAACCGCGACCGGCGCACCGGTGTATGCGAACACGGTGGGGACGCTAGTGCATCAATGGATGGCCCGCACGGCCATCAGACCGAGGATCAGAACGGCGACACCGACGACGAGGATTCGGAGGTCCCGACTCCTGCGGGTCAGGTACACGCCGGCGCCTGCGAACACGACGAGCAGCACCAGTTGGACCGCAACGCCTCCATCCGTCGACGGAAGGAGGACGTCGATCACGTTCCGATGGTGCGCTCCCCGGCGCGGATCGGCACGTCGAGCCAGTTGTCCAGCGGCGGCAGGGCGCACGAGTAGACGCGCGTTGTAGGCGCAGAACGGTGCGTACGCATAGTTGAAGTCGATGGTCACCGTGCCGTCCTCGTTGTCGTGGAGGTCGAGGTACCGACCCGCTCCGTAGGTCTCCACTCCCGAGGTGGCGTCACGGAATGGCAGGAAGTAGCCGTGATGGCCCGTGTCGTACAGCGTCAGCGTCACGTCGCGTCCGGCGATCGAGAGGTCGGCCGTCGCGACCTTCATGTATGTACGTTCCTCTCCCGTGGTGGTCCCCACAGCGATGGGCTCGGGCTCGACCGGGTCCGGTGTCACGGCGAAGACGAGGTCGGGATCGGACGGGTAGTACGACAGGCCCGTGAACGATGATCGATCGGCGATCGGCGATCGCTCATCGGTTGCGAGGAACCGGTCCTTCGTGGTGCGGTGTTCGTGCAGTGCTGCGTCCATGTCGCGGCAACGTACGTCGTTGCGATGTATTCCGCCGACGGATGCGTTCAGTCGGGGAATACGATCTCGAGGATCGGCGTGGTCGTGGTGAAGGCCTGGCCCTTCTTTCGTGTCACGCCGTCGACCTGGCCGCGATACTGGCGCTTCTTGCCCTCGAACACCTCGAACGAGACCATGCCGTCGTCATCGGACGTTCCGATGGTCCACCAGCCGCCAGCGTTCTGCTCCACCGCAACTCCCGGGATCGGTGTTCCGCCGGCGGTCACCAATCGAATGGTTGCGGTCATCGTCGTGAACACGAGTTCGGTGTCCGTGGGGGTGAACCGCTTGGCAACCGCAACCGTGGTCCCGGTGACGGTCGTGCGGTAGGTCATCTTCTTCGAGAACGTGGTGAGGGAGACCGATCCGGTGGCGTCGGTGGCCCCGATGGTCGTCCACGACTTCGTGCGCTGCTCGACGGGGATACCGATGATCGGATCGCCAGCAGCGTCGACGACCCGAATCGAGGCATGGACGGCATCGAAGGTGACCATCGGCGATGCCTCGGTGAACCTGTGGCCGAGAGTCACGGTGGCGCCACCGAGGGTTGCCCGATGCGTGAGCTTGACGCCGGGGAAGATCACGAAGGTGACCTCGCCGGCATCGTCCGTCGTCCCGATCGTCGTCCACGACTTTGCCCGTTGCTCGATGTCAACCCCGGACACCGGCTGGTCGGTGGTGTCGGCGACGCGTACCACCGCCTCGATCTGCTGGAACACGAGGGGGCCGTTGGAGAAGGCGTGCCGACGAGTGGCGCTCGACCTGTCGACGATCGCTCGGTAGTTCCGGGTCGTCGCACCGAACGCCGCGAACTCGAGGGATCCGGTGGAGTCCGTGGTCCCGAGGGATATCCACCCGCCGACGTTCTGGTCGATACCAGCAGCAGGGATGCCGGTGCCGTCGGGTGCGAGCACCTGTATGGTCGCCCGAGCGGCGGTGAACGCGAAGATCGTGGAGGCGCCGACGTCCTGGCTGAGGCGGTCTCGTGTCCCGTTGAGATCGACTTCCACCGACCGGCGACCTCGCAGCAACCCGTCCAGGAGTCCGGCAGTGACGCCGCGATCGTCCGTCGTCCCGATGCTGGGTCGTCCTGCGATCCGGACGAGGGCAGCACCGCCCGCGACGCCTGTCCCGTCGGGGTCGACGACCGATGCGTAGATGCCGGTGCGGACCAGGTCATCTCCCGCCCCAACGACGATGGAGGTGGTCGCGGCGGGCAGGCCGGTAGCGCCGAGCTTGACCCAGTACGTGCCCGGGAGGACGACCTGGGGTCCGTCGTAGGCCGAGAGAGATCCGGGACCCCACCACAGCGATCCGGTGAAATGGATCGTGAACCTGCCGGTGGAGAACGTCGTGGGAGAGTCGTGCGGCGTTGCACCATCGACCTGCTGACGTGTCCCGTTGAATGCCATGGCCACCGAGTAGGTGGTGGGGAATCCCTCGAACGTCGTGATCCCGGTGCTGTCGGTGGTACCGATCGTGTGCCATCGACCGTTCGTGTAGATCGAGGCCTCTCCACCGGGCAGGGGGAGCCCCTCGGGATCGACGAGCCGGATCGTGGCCAGCGACGTGGTGAACTCGTAGAACGAGTCCTCAGCCGGGTTGTGCGTAACGGTCGTCGATCCGCCTGCGGGCGCCTGCATCCGGATGGTGGTGGTCCCGCTGGTGACGCGGTCGTCGAGGACTCCGTCGTGGAGATGGATGGCGATGCCGTTGGCGTCGGTGGCGCCCATGGGCTGCCAGGTGCGGCCCGGCGGTAGCCACCCCGACACGGTTGCGCCTGCCACCGGACCCCCGGTCGAGTCGGTGAGCGTGGCGACCATCGCGGTGTAGCTGGTCGACGTGCTGGCTTCGACGGTCAGCGTCGCCTCTGCATTGCCAGCTCGTGATCCGGCGAACGCGAACGTGTGGTTGCCGGGGAGGAGCTCGATGGGAGCGGTCACCGCCATCGACCCCAGGGCGACATCACCGGTGAAGCGGATGTCGACCAGGCCGGTCTGGAAGACGACGGGAGCAATCGGCCCGCCGGTGTCGAGCGTACGGGTCTCGGATGTTCCGTTGATGGTGGCGGTGATGGCGTACGTGCCGGGAACCATCGTCACCTCGAGCGACCCGGTCCCGTCGGTGACGCCTACGAGCTCGCCGTCGACGGAGATGAGGCTGCCGGCGAGTGCATCGCCGGTGTGGGAGAGCACCGAGATGATCGCGGTGACGTCGGGTTCCGGTGTGGTGGTGGTCGTGGTGCTCGACGTTGCCGTCTCGGTACTCGCAGGTGCCGTGGTGGTCGTCGTCGTGGTGGAGGGCGTGGTTGTGATGGTCTTGGGCGGCGTGATCGTGGTGGTCGAGGATGCCGTTGTGGTGGTTGTCGTGGTCGGCGTGCCGGCTGTCGACGGCGGCTTGGTCGTGGTTGTCGTCGTCGACGTGACAGTGGCCGGCCTCGACAGGGATCCGAACTCCCGTCCGGTCGTGGTCGTCGTCGTGGGCACCACCGGGGCCTCGGTGGGACCCGAACCAGCCGTCGTCGGCGATGCGTCGATGGTGGTGGTCGCGCCGGCGACGACCGTCGTGGTGGTGGTTGCGGGATCGATCGACGATCCCATCGCGGCGGCCGCGATCAGGACGAGAACGATGCCGAGAACGGCCAGGAGAACGGCGGCCAGTCGGCGATGGTGCAAGGGGGACTCGTTGTGCATGTCCTACCTGTCGTGATGTGGGAGTTGGAGGTCTCCCCTTTCATCGGCAGGCTCGGGGTCGTGGTCGATATCCAACGAGTGGGCATGCAATGTGACTAGTGCGCCGTGAACGCCGAATGAGGTAGATTCGGCTGGCGAAGGGAGTCCCCATGTGTTGCCTGTTTGCGTCGCTGGTCCTGATCGGCCCGAGGTTCGCGATCCTCGTGTGGTGGATCATCGACCAGGTGCGATGGGAGGCTGCGTTCAGCAGCTTCTTCGTGGCCCTCATCGGATGGTTGGCCATTCCGTGGACCACGATGATGTACGTCGTCGTCTTCCCCGGCGGGGTGACCGGATTCGACTGGATCATCATGGGGATCGGCATCCTCGCGGACATCGCATCGTGGTCCGGTGGCGGCCTCGGCGGTCGGCGGTACCAAACCACCTATCAGGTCTCCTGACCGCCACGTCCGTCTTCCATCGATGGATGTTCAAGCGATGGGCGCTGCACTACGGTTCTGGTCCCCGACGAGGAAGCGGCCGCAATGATCACGCTCGGTTCGGCCGTCTCGTTTGCGGCACGGCGCATCGCCGAACCCGTCCAGGGGATGCACCACGCCATCTCCGGGAGTTGGTTCTCCGTTGCCGGCCGCGCCGGCGATGCCGTCGGGATTCCGACACGACTCGTGACGTCCGCCGTCTACGGGGCGGTCGGACTCGGCTTCGACGCCGTGGGATTCGGCATCGATGCCCGTTGGGGGGCAGACGGTTCCCGGGACCACAAGCTCGGAGCGATCGTCGAGGGGTTCTGGGGTGACGATGACGCGTTGATGGCCGTCCGATCGACGCCGAGCCTGACGATGACCAACGCCGACGGGGACGTGCTGTTCGGAGCGCAGGACGTGACCGAGGTCCTCCCGGCGGCACGACCCGACATCGTCGTGTTCGTCCACGGCCTCGCCGAGTCTTCGGACATCTGGCTGGGAACACCTGGCGAGCCCGGCCTCGTGGATCAGGTGATCGAGGAGGGCAGTGCCACACCGGTGCTCGTCGGGTACGTCAGTGGTCTCCCGATCGAGGAGAACGGTCGGTTCCTCGCCGAGGCGCTCGGTTCGCTCCACTCCCGTTGGCCGGTTCCCGTGCGGTCCCTCGTCCTCGTCGGGCACTCCATGGGAGGTCTGGTGGTGCGCAGCGCCGGGCTGGCGGCTGCTCGAACCGGCCAATCGTGGCTCGAGGCGGTCACCGACGTGGTGACCATTGCCGCGCCGCATCGCGGAGCTCCCCTCGAACGAGCGGTGCGGATCGCAGAGCGTGCACTGGACAGGACATCCCACACCCGTCCCCTCGCAGCATTCCTCGGAACACGGAGTCAGGGTGTTCGTGATCTCGGTCACGGCGACGTGGGACTCGACGGGTACCCAGAGCTGGATCCCGTGGCGGTACCCCACGACGTGTGGGGTCGTGCCCGCACCCACTTCCTGGCCGGCGTGGTCACGTCCGACGCCGACCACGCGGTCGGACGGATCGCCGGTGACCTCATCGTCCAACCGAGGAGCGGCACCTCGGCGCCCGAGATGGCGCCCACCTCGGTGATGGTGGTGCCACGGTCGCACCATTTCGGCCTGCTGGCCAACGATCCGTTGCGCCGATACGTGCTCGACGTGGTCGGATCGAGGGCACTGAATCGCACCCCGTCCGCGAGATGGTCGTGCGGTTCGGCTGCGAGTGGGGTACGCTCATGTCAGCTGCTTCGGCGGCCTTCCCTTTCTCTCTTGTCCTTTCGACCGAGCGTATGCGGGTCGGTTCCGGGACAACTGAATCACGAGGCACACACAAGCGTGACCTCACAACACAAGGGAAGCTGTCATGAACATCTTCGTCGGCAATCTGCCGTTCACTGCGTCCGAGTCCGACCTCCGAGGGATCTTCGCCGAGTATGGCGAGATCGAGTCGGTCGCAATCATCACTGACCGTGACACCGGTCGCTCACGTGGCTTCGGCTTCGTCGAGCTCGCCGCAGACGCACGTTCGCAGGACGCCATTCGCGACCTCGACGGCATGGATCTCGGTGGCCGCAACATCAAGGTCAACGAAGCCAAGCCACGATCGTGACCGAATCCGTCACACCTGTGACGACGACGGACACGGATGTCCTCGCCAGTTGTGATCGATGCTCGATGCGGGTTCGCACGAGCGAGATGTCGGTCCACCTGGCTCACGCCCACAACATCGATTCGTCACCGAAGAAGCCTTCGAAGAAGACGGGTCGGGGCAACCGAAACAGTCGATGACCAGATGTTGAACCATTTGACCATCGACAGCGGTTGTGAGATCGCCACCAGCGGCGGACAGTCATATGTCGGCATCTACGGTGGCGTCGAGACCATCCACGGCGAATGGTCCGTGCTCGTGGCACAGGCGACGGGAACCGTCAGCATTCCGATGCATTGCATCGAGGACGCTGCCCCCACGATCCTGTGACACCAGCCGGACCATCCGGCCAACGTGAGAACCCGCTCCTCGGAGCGGGTTCTTCGCGTCAGGGGGCCGACGCTCGGGAGTAGAGGATGGCATTGCCGGTCTTGCCGACGATCGTGATCAACCCTGTCTCGCGCAGGCAATAGGTCATCTGCTGGGCCGAGCGCCTCGGTCGAGTGAGGGCTGTTGCGAGGTCTGCGGTGGTGAATGGATCAGGTAACGCTGCGGGGAGTAGCCGGGCATAGTCCTGCATCGCCGAGAGGACGAAGGTGTCGGTGACCTCGAGCAGCCGTCGCTCGACGACCGACCACCCGTTGCGCCGCCACGACTTCCCTGGTGTGTGCGTGCGCACCTCCTCCTCTTCGGTCATCACGAGGTCGATGCCGAGGCGCGGGTGTCCGATGAGGTCAGGGAAACTGACGAGTTCGGCGAACACGTCGGTCGGGGCACCGTGACGGGGAGACCGTCGTCGCCCGAGGACCTCGCCAGTGTCGTCGACCTTGACGATCCATCGGTCGATGGCGATCGGGTGCACGATCCGCACGTCGTGCCCGAGGTCGAGGAGGTCCGTGACCTTGCGCTTCATCGAGGAGAAGCCCCGGGTCTGGATCTCGATGAGGAGTCCGTCCCTGACGAGGTCGATCACGAACCGATCGACCGGGACCTCGACCTGGTCGCCGGGTCGCGCGTACCACTGCTTGAGCGAGGCATGAAGCGGCCGCTCCCTGAGCGTCCCTATGTGCGGTTGCGATGACGACACCCCACCGAGCGTAGGTGCCCCCATCGTCGGGTTCGTGGATCGGTGCTGCGCTCGACGGCCGTCGCGGCGTGCAGATCCTGTCAATCGAACGACAAAGGGACGATGCCGTCCTCGGCGCGTTCCACGACGATCGTGAGCCTCGTCCCCTCGTCGTCGCGGTAGATGCGGAAGGTGGTGCCCGGAACGGAACCGATCGATGCCGTCCGCACGGCACCCGATGGTGTGCTCGCCGCGATCGTGTACCGGTATCCGTCGTTCGCGACCGTGACCCTGCGTTGACCCTCGTCCACGTCCGTCACCGAGATGGCGTCCTGGCCGGGTGTTGCAGCCATCAGCGTGGTTCCGTCGATGCGATCGAGCACGGCCCACGAACCCGGTCCCCGGGTGATCACCACCATGCCGCCGGACAGGTCGAGGATGTTGGCATCGACCGACCACATGGGTGCGCCGTCACCATCGATCGCTTGCGTGCCGGTGCCGGTGAGGATGAATCCGTCCGCGTCCCAGCGCGCCAAGCGGTCGTTTGCGCCGACCGAGCCGTGGCTCTCGATACCGTCGATCGTCCCCGAGTCGGGGTCGAGGATCCCGGACCGTATCTCCGCCACCGCACCGGATCCGGTGGTCCAGGCGATCCGGAACGGATCCTCCTCGTGCCAGGCGAACGCATCGCCATCGATGGTCGCGATACGGTCGAGGGGGGCTTCACGTGCGAACAACCCGATGACGCAGGTGCCGGCTCGGCAGATGCTGTCGGCGAGGACCGTTCCGCTGGCGTCGATCGATCTGCTTGCGGCTTCCGAGGATCGGGGTGCGGGGATCAGGCCGATGAGGCCCGTCGTGGTTTGTGGCGGTTGGAGCCGATCCCATGTCGTCTCCCATTGCACCTCGGTGCGCTCGGCCACGAGGAGGAGCTGGTCGTCGGGTCCGAGATGCGAGCTGGTGGAGCGACCCTCGACCGATTCGTCGGCCGACGCATCGTCGCGAAGCGAACCCCACGATGTGAGGGCGACAGCAGCGACGATGGCAACGAGGGTCAGCATCATGAGCCCGGCCAAGGGTCGCCTCGTCGAGCTGGATGTGCCGTCGGCGACCGGAGCGAGCTCCGTCGCGGCATCATCGTCACTGATGGGAATCGGGCGGACCCGATCGTCTTGTTCGCGGGGCGACATCTGGTCACGATACGCAGCGGCGTCGGCGTCCGGATGAGACGGACGTACGATGTCGGGGGGAGAGGAGAGGGCATGACCATCGTGCGTGACGACGTGATCGAACGCCTACCCGTTCCGGTGCGCAGGAGCCTCCAACGGTCGGGTGTGGTCGGCACGGAGGTTCCGACGTCGGTCGTGGTGCGTCAGACGGGCAGGATCCGCACCGACGAGGATGCCCGATGGTTGCGGTTCGCGGCCACCCAGCAGTACCAGGTGGATCCGCCAGGGTTCGTGTGGAACGCCGCGTTGAAGATCGGGGGCATCACCGTCGGTAGGGCGATCGACTCGCTGGTCGATGGTCACGGTCACATGACCGTGAAGCTGCTCGGCGCGTTCACCGTCGTCGATGAGGCGGGACCCGAGCTCGACCAGGGCACGGCGCTTCGCTGGCTCAACGAGTCGATGTGGTTCCCCGCGGTGTGGGCGACGGATGCGATCGCGTGGGAGTCGATCGATGCCATGTCCGCGCGGGCCTCGGTCACCGTGGGAGATCTCACGGTCGATGCGGTGTTCGTGTTCGACGGCGAGGGTCGTCTCGTGGATTGCATGGCGGACCGCTACTTCGTCGACTCGGAGCGAAGGCTCATGGCTCCGTGGTCGACGCCGTTGAGCGATCATGCGTCGTTCGGTGACCTGTACCTCCCGTCCTCCGGGAGCGCCGTCTGGGCACTCGAAGACGGGGATCTCGAGTACATCCAGATCGAGGTCGCCGACGTCCGCTACGTGTGAGGGTCCTCCGGCCTCGGTGGTCGGGGATCCCCGGACAGCGGCGATCACCGAGCCCGTTCGTCGACGGCGTGGTGGACGTGGCAGGGAGCTCGTGTCGCGTAGGATGGGTGGCACGGCAGTACGGGAGGTCGTATGGCACAGGAAACGAACGCTTGGGCCGTGGGCTGGAGCGCTTTCGCAGGGTTCATGATGGTCCTTCTCGGATTCGGGTGGCTGATGGTGGGGCTGATCGCCGTGGCCGATGAGGCCTATTTCGTCGTGACCCCCGAGTACATCTTCCGGTTCGATGTCACCACGTGGGGATGGATCCATCTCATCCTCGGGATCGTCGTCCTCCTCGCGGGGTTCGCCGTGTTCTCGGGAGCGGTCTGGGCGCGGCTCGTCGGCGTTGCTGTCGCCGTCCTGGCGACCCTCATAGCGTTTGCCTGGCTTCCGTGGTACCCGATCTGGGCGATTCTCCTCATCGGTATCTCCGTCGCCATCATCTGGGCGTTGACCGTGCATGGCGATGATCTCGCCACAGCGCGCGGCAACGTCTACATGGACGGATAGGGTTGCCCGAGTAGGTCCTCCACACGTCGGAACTCAGAGCTGAGGGCGAATCCTGAACCCGCCCATGGCCATGGGCGGCTCAACTCGCCCTCAGGTCTGGTTCGCCAATCGGAGCACCTCGTGCGCCCCGATCACGCCGGCCTTGCCACGCAGGTCGAGGTCGAACCGCCTCCCGAACTCGACGCGTTCCTGGGTGCGAGCGCGTACCTCGTCGGTCACCAGCATCTGGGTTCCGGTCTCCTTGTTGGCTGCCTCGATGCGGCTTGCGACGTTCACGATGTCGCCGATCACGGTTTCTCGTGCCGTCCCCTCACCACCCATCAGGCCGAAGATGACGTCGCCGATGTCGATTCCGACCCTGACCCTGAACTCGTATCCGTAGATCATGTGCACGTAGTCATGCATGTCCCTGGCGACGTCGAGCACGGCGAATCCGGCCTCGATGGCATTGAAGGCTGCGTCGTCGTCCCCATCTATCCCGAAGACGCACAGCAAGCCGTCGCCCATGTAGTTGTCCACCCTGCCACCGCAGGCCTCGATCGCTTCGCTCGCCCGATTGAAGAAGCGGTTGAGCATGTGGACGACGTCGTAGGCGGGTAGTGCCTCGGACATCGCTGTGAACCCCGCAACATCGGTGAACATCACAGCGGCCTCGTGGACCTCACGTCCAACCGGTCCCACGTAGTGTCCGCGGCCGAGCTGGGAAGCCATGTCCACGTCGACCTGATCGAGGACCAACCGCCACAGCCGCACCGACCCGTGATCTCCGTTTGGCACGCCAGGCGCACCTCATCGGGAAAGTCGAGCTTGGCGGCCATCGCCGCTTCGCCCGGGGTTCGTTCCGACAGTGACGCCATGCCTTCGACGACTCGAACCCGGCATGTGGAGCACCGGGCGCGCCCGCCACACAGGTGGGCGATCGGCACTCCACCGTCCACGGCGAGTTCGAGCAGGTTCGTCGGGTCCACGAATTCGAGGGCGACTTCGTCTGGCCAAATGGAGGCTTCAGGCATGGGCGGATCCTATCGACCGGGGTTCGGGCGTTGTGGCGGTTGCCCGCTATGACCCTCGGGAGTGGAACGCGCCGCTTTCGATCCGGCAGGCGTTCGATACGTCGCCGCCTACCTGGACCGGACATCTCCTGGGATGGTTTGTCACAATGTCCTTGACTCTGCCCCTGGAGGAGACTCGATGATGGTGTCAGAAGGAGGTACGAGTGGCACAACTCATGCCCATCGGACGGTTCTCGAAGATGACGAGGCTGTCCGTCAAGGCGCTTCGCCTCTATGACGACATGGGGTTGTTGACTCCGGCTGTCGTCGACGAGGCGTCGGGGTACCGCTACTACGACATCGCTCAAGCGAACACCGCCGAGGCGATCCGGGTGTTGCGGTCGGTCGACATGCCGCTCGACGAGATCCGTTCGGTCATCGACACCGAAGACCGTGACCTCGTGCACAAGCACCTGGTCGTCCACCGGGAACGACTCGCCGAGAGGCTCGCGACCCACGAGCGGATGCTCTCGTACCTCGAGGATCTCATCGACCAGAAGGAGAGCATCATGCCGTACGACATCGAGGTCATGACATCGGAACCCCAGCTCGTGGCTGCCACGAGGGTGCACACGAATCTCAGCCGGATCGGGGAGGACATCGGTACCGGATTCGGGACGCTCGTCGGGGCGCTCGGTCGTCTGCAGATCCAGCCCGCTGGCGCTCCCCTGATCGTCTACCACGACGTCATCGACGAGGAGACCGAAGGGGATATCGAGATCTGCGTGCCCGTTGGCTCAGCGATTGCCGAGGACCCCGACGTCTACTCGCGGGAGCTGGAGGGCGGAACGATGGCTTCCACCGTGCACCGTGGTCCGTACCGCGAGATCGGCCGTGCCTATCACACGCTGACGCACTGGATCTCTGACCACGGTCACGAGAGCGCAGGCCCACCCAGGGAGACCTACCTCAACGACCCCCAGGAGGTGTCCGAGGAGGAACTCCTGACGCGGGTGGACTTCCCTATCAACGCCGACGCCGAGTAGTCGGCGACGATCGAACCGGGTCGAGCCCTCCGGCCTCGACCCGAGCGGCCGGGATCCCGCCACGGCGGACACGGCCGTCCACGAGTGGTTGATACGATGACGGGGGAATGGCGCGACATCGCAACCCGAGGACATCGGTCGAGGGTCGCAGTACTGGCCGCTGTGATACTGATCGTGTCTGCCTGTTCCCCAGGCGACGCCATGCCGGTTGCCTTCGATGCGATGGCGGCCGATCAGGTCGGGTGTGTCGTCGAGCACGGGGATGCCGAGTACGAGGTCGGGCCGCTCGGTCCCGGATCAGATCCCGTGGAGATCGAGCCCAACAGCTACACGCTGTTCCGCTTCGGGAGGACCGCCCTCAGTCTGATCGTCGTGGCCGAAAGGGAACGGGACAAGGCGACCATGGGCCTCGACGTGGCCTCCATCTCGGCGGATCCCGAAGGCACGCTCGTCCACCAGGCCGCCATGCAGGACAGTGGAAACCCCGGCTACGAGATTCGCTGTTGGGCGGGTTCGACCTAGGGACCAACGTGGGCGGCTACTCGTCAGCGAGTATCTGTGAGAGCGCGGTTCGTGCCTGTGCGGCGAAGACCGGATTCGTGTCGGCGTAGTAGGGAATGGCTGCCACGGCCATGAGGAGGGCCCAACCCTTGGCCCTCAACCAATCCGATGTATCGGCCCTGGCTGCGCTGCGGAATAGTTCACGGCTGTCGCCGTCGAAGAGCCACCATGCAGCCAGGTAGTCGGCACTGGGGTCACCGACGGAGCAACCTTCCCAGTCGATGACGGCGGCGAGGTCTCCGTCGAATGCGATCAGGTTGTCCCCCCGCAGGTCGCTGTGGAGCCACGTCGGGGGTCCAGCCCATGCCTCCACCGCGACGCAGGTGCGCCACACGCTGAGGAGGGGACCGCGTTCGATGTCGTCGGGGAGTCTGTCGAGCCACCGTTGCATGTCTCGATCGACCCGTGCGAGATCGAGCGCCCGGTAGCTGCCGCCTCGTGGCGCACCGTCGGTTGGGGCCCGTCGGAGGGCGAGGACGAACTCTGCGAGGGCCGAAGCGGCGCCATTCATGTCGTCGAGGGTGGTGTGGTCTGCCGTGGTCCCATCGATCCAGTCGAGTACCGACCAATGTGACGGGTACCCATCCGTCGGTGCGCCGAGAGCGAGATGCCGTGGAATCCGCAACGGGACCATGGACGCAAGGAGCGGAAGGCACGCGAGTTCCCGTTGAGGACCGTCTGCGAAGTCCCGAGCTCGGGGAAGGCGTACGACTTTGTCGTCTCCGAGTCGGAACAACACGTTCACTGTTCCGGAGGTCGCCAGCTCTCGCAGGGGGAGATCCTCCCATTCGGGGAACTGGTCGGCCACCATCGACCGGACGAGGTCGATGTCGATCGGGTACTCGTCATCGTGCAGAGCCACCACCGCAGCGTACGACGAGCTCGCCATGTGGCCCAGTATGAGTAGGAGCCCTGGCTTGCATGAGTAGCTGTGACCATCGATGGTGCCCGTACCTTTCGCCAATGGCGATAGCGACTCGTTGTCGACCTCGGAGTCCTCACCGAGGCGACTGGCCGCGGATACGGTCGGGTCTTCGTGGCGACTGAGGTCATGCGCCTGCTCAGGCTGGGTCCGGGCTAGACGGAGAGCGCGGTCCCGCGACGCCTTGGGCGTCTGGTATGTGTTCCGGTGCCCCTCCACGATCGGCTGCAGGCAGATCTCCCTGGCCGAGAAGCCATAGCGAGGTCGTGGCCCGGCGGCCATACTGCCGCCATGTCGCGATACCTCACCCTGCTTGCTGCGGTCGCCCTGATGGTGGCCGCTTGCTCGCCGAGTGCTTCCGAACCAACGTTCCCGACCACGACGCCCCCGACAACGACACCTCCACAGACCACGATCACCAACCCTCCCACCACGACGACCTCGGCGGCTTCGCTTGCTGAGCACCGCATCCAGGTTCGCGTTGTGGACGGCCAAGGGGAGTTCTTCGACGCGGTGACCGGCGACACATTCGTCCCCCGCGGGATGAACTACAACCGGTTCCTTCCTGGTGTTACCGGTGAGGTGCTCGATAGCGTGCTGTCGACCCACGTCTACGACCCAGCAACGATCGATGCCGACTTCGCCGCGATGAAGTCGCTTGGGTTCAACGTCGTCCGGGTCATGCTCGAGGTGTGTGGCTCGTACAGGAACGGCTGTATCCCCGGTGCCGACGGTCGGCTCAACCCCGGGTTCATGGACAACCTCGTTGACTTCCTGCATCGAGCCAAGGACCACGGCCTCTATGTCATGGTCGCCTCGAACACCTTGCCCGATGAGGGCTACTGGATCGATGGCACCGCGGCCCTGATCGACGAGACCTTCGAGAGCGCCAACAACGAGTTCCTCAACCCGAAAGCCGTTCCCCTCTATGTCGACTATTGGCGATCTGTGGTCCAGGCGCTGGTCGACCGCAACGCACCGCTCGACGTCGTTTGGGCCTACGAGTTGCGTCAGGAACACCACTTCTTCCTGGACGCGGCACCGCTGTCCCTCGAGTCCGGATTGGTCACCACTGCCAACGGCCTCACGTACGACATGTCGATTCCCGACGACAAGACCCGAATGGTCGACGAGGGCCTTGTCCATTGGACCGATCTGATCCGGCGCAACATCCGGGAGATAGACCCGACCGCATTGGTGACGGTGGGCTTCTTCACGCCGAACGCACCCAACCCTGTCCTGGGGGAGTCCGAGACACGGCTCGTCCAGACCGCGTACTTCCTACGGAACACACAAGCCGACTTCGTCGATCTCCACCATTACCCGGGGAACGGTGTCGATGATGCCCACGTGTGGGAGAACTTCGGGATCGCCGGCGCCGAGGAGATGCCGATCGTGTTGGGGGAGTACGGCGCCTATCGCAGTTGGTGGTCGAACCATGTCTCGGCTGCAGCCGCGGTGATGAAGATGGAGGTCGATTCGTGCCGGGTCGGATTCGACGGATGGATCGAGTGGGCATGGCGGGGCGATGACGCAGACGACATCTATTGGGCGACCGGGGGCAACGGCGAGATCGCCGAGGTCGTTGCGCCGGTGAATCGGCCGGACCCGTGCGAGTACGGCGACTTCGACTACATCAGGTACAACGTTGCGCCCGCTGCGACGGTGACTGCATCCAGCTCCGACCCGAGCTATCCGATCACCGCGATCAACGACGGAACACCGAGCTATTGGAACGCGGCAGGCGAGGTGCCGCAGTGGGTCGAACTCGAGCTGGAGAACCCCATCGACGTCGTTGCCATTCGCCTGTGGGTGGCCCAGGATCCGCCGAGCCGCAGCGTTCACGAGCTGTGGGTTCGCTCCAGCGGCGGCGAGTTCGAACTGGGCACCACGTTCGACGGAACAACCGCCGAGGGCGACATCCTGGTCTACGAACCAGAAGGGGGAATCGAGAACGTCGATGCGATTCGGGTCGTCAGCACGTTTCTCGAGGGCCTTGCACCGGCCTGGCATGAGATCGAGATCCTCACCGCGACTCCGCCGGATTAGATCTCGCGCAGCAACCACCTCGTTGGCTGACGGATTGGGACAGAGGTGACGGTGAATCCGAGTGGGACAAGGGACTCGGGTGGTGGGCCTACCTGGATTTGAACCAGGGACCTCATCCTTATCAGGGATGCGCTCTAACCAAGCTGAGCTATAGGCCCGTCAAGAGCGCAAGCCTACCAAGGTGGTCCACCAATCCCACTGGCTGGTTCCGGCTCACCGGCGCATCGGGCGGTACGATGTGGCGCATCGATCGACCGGGGAGAACCTGATGTACAAGTGGATCCTGCTCGCACACGCCATCGGGGGCGCAACGCTGTTCGGAGCCCATGTCTACATGGAGGGCCTCATGGCGTCCGCAGGCCGCTCCGGGGACCGCGTCCAGTACATGACGACCATGCTCGGAGCATCGAACACGGCTGGCAGGATCATGGGACCCGCCTCGATCATCACCCTCATCTTCGGCGGGTGGCTCGTCATCGAGACCTCGTACGACTGGGAGGAGATCTTCGTCACGATCGGTCTCGTCGTCGTCGTGGCCGCCTTCGCCATCAGCCTGTTCCTGATGGCTCCACGCCTCAAGGAGGTCGAAGCCATCGTCGAGGAGAATGGCCTCACCGACGACGCCGCGGTCGCCAAGATGAAGGGCATCGGG
The DNA here is from genome assembly GCA_963759175.1 of uncultured Acidimicrobiia bacterium. Taxonomy (GTDB): domain Bacteria; phylum Actinomycetota; class Acidimicrobiia; order Spongiisociales; family UBA5794; genus SZUA-442. The sequence continues at coordinate 139,505 of CAVWXP010000005.1, read as the reverse complement.
ACCCTCGTCCACGTCATGACCCTGCTCGTCGCGGTCGCCTTCGTGGTGATGATCATCAAGCCGGGGATTCTCTGAACGCCAATCGGTTGACGTCCCCTACACTTGCCGATCCGCGGGGACGTAGCTCAGTTGGGAGAGCACCTGGTTTGCAACCAGGGGGTCGTCGGTTCGAGTCCGATCGTCTCCACCGCAGAGCGAGGAGCCAGCGATGCCCGAAGCCGTGATCATCGACGCCGTTCGGACGCCACTCGGCAAGCGCAACGGTGCCCTGGCCGACTGGCACCCCGCCGATCTCGCCGCCGAACCCCTCAAGGCCCTCGCCGAACGCAACTCGCTCGATCCGGTCCTCGTGGATGACGTGATCATGGGATGCGTCTCCCAGGTGGGCGAACAGACCTACAACATCGGCCGCAACGCCGTCCTCGCCGCCGGTTGGCCTGAGACGGTGCCGGGGGTCACGATCGACCGCCAGTGCGGTTCGTCCCAGCAATCGGTGCACTTCGCCGCCCAGGGAGTCATGGCAGGAGCCTATGACGTCGTCGTGGCGGCGGGTGTCGAATCGATGTCCCGGGTTCCCATGGGCTCCTCGATGGCCGGAGCGAACCCGTTCGGGGAGCGGATGCGTGCGAGGTACCACGACAGCCTGGTGCCCCAGGGCCTGTCGGCCGAGATGATCGCCGAACAGTGGGGCATCGAACGCTCCGAGCTCGACCAGATCGGGTACGAATCGCAGATGCGGGCGATCCGCGCAACCGAAGAGGGCAGGTTCGAGAACGAGATCGTACCCATCGAGGTCAAGGCCGACGGTGTCGTGTCGCGAGTCGTCACCGATGGCGGCCTCCGACCCGCCACCACCCTCGAAGGTCTCGCGGAACTCAAGCCGGCATTCAAGGAGGACGGCGTCGTCACGGCTGGCAACTCGTCCCAGATCACGGACGGCTCGGCAGCGATCCTCATCATGTCGCGCGACAAGGCGGATGAACTCGGCCTCACGCCGAGGGCCCGCTTCGTGTCGTTCTCGCTCGCCGGCACGGATCCGATCACGATGCTCACGGGACCCATTCCCGCTACACGCAAGGCACTGGCCAAGGCCGGCCTGTCGATCGATGACATCGACCTGTTCGAGGTGAACGAGGCGTTCGCCGCCGTCATCGGTGCCTGGCTCAGGGAGACCGGGGCTGACTGGGAGAAGGTCAACCCCAACGGTGGCGCCATCGCCCTCGGACACCCACTCGGGGCGAGCGGTGCCCGGCTGATGACGACCCTCGTCAACGAGCTCGAGCGATCGGGCGGGCGCTACGGCCTCCAGACGATGTGTGAAGGAGGAGGGCTCGCCAACGGGACGATCATCGAGTCCCTGGCGTGACCGTCATCATCGCGTTCGTACTCGCCGCGGCGTTGATCGTCGTGACGCTGTGGAGCATCCGGTTCATCGCCGCAGGCCCGCCACCCGATCCCGAACTCGACGACGTCCACGAGGTGGACATCCCCTATCTGTGCATCGTGTGTGGCATGAGCCTGACGGTCACCCAGGCCCACGACGGCGAGATCGAGGCACCCCGGCACTGCCGTGAGGACATGATCCGCGCCGTGTGACCGTGTCTCTGTCTGTTCTTGCGTAGATCCTGTCCGCCCGTGCGGATATCAGTTACGCAAGAACAGAAGTGGGGTCACCTGTAGTTCATCGTCATGGCGAAGCCGACGCCGATTCCGCCCAGACCGATGATCAGGTAGGTGTTCGACGTGCCACCGGGTAGGAAGCCGATGTAGTTCGACAGGATCAGGATGAGGCCAAGCGCCATCAGCCCGAACATGAGCACGACGTACCACATGGGCGACGGACCCTTCTTGTCGACCGCGGTCGGTTTCGTCGAAGGAGGGGTGGGGCGCTTGTTGGCCTTCTTGCGGCCCTTGGATTTCGGCATGACCACAAGCGTAGTGGACTCCTCTCCGTGACGACCGAGTGGCAATCGGGATCCGCGGGTAGCCTTGCGCATCCATGAGCGACACCCTCCAGGACCAGCCGGCATCGATGACTTCGAACCCGCGGAGCGGCGGTCTCGTCCGTGCCGTACGGATCGTCGGTTGGACATGCATCTGGATCGGTTTGTTCCTCCTCGGCTTCGTCGGCCACCAGCTGTTCGTCACCACATGGCTTGCCCAGCAGAACAACACCCAACTCGCCAACGAGGCGGAGGACTACTTCTCGACGGCCCAAGTCGACACCGTTGCGTACACCCCACCGACGATCCCAGACGGTGGTTCGTCGCAGGGATCGGGGGACACCCCACCGCCCGACACCCCAGCACCCGAACCGGCGACGCTTCTCGTCGAGGCGCCACCCCCCGACGGACAGCCGTTTGCCATCATCCGCATCCCGACCATCGAGCGCCTCGTTGACGGATGGACCGTGGTGGAGGGAGTGACGCGGAGCGACCTCAAGAACGGAGCGGGACACATGCCGACGACGCCGCTCCCCGGTCAGCCGGGCAACGCCGTCATCTCCGGGCACCGCACCACCTACGGCGCACCCTTCCATGAGCTCGATGAGCTCGAACCAGGCGACCTGATCGAGGTGGAAACGGCCATCGGCCTACACACCTATGCCGTGCGCGAAACCATCATCGTGCGACCCACCGAGCTGTGGGTGATCCAGGAGCGTCCGGGAGCATGGCTGACGCTCACGACGTGCCACCCCAAGTTCAGCGCACGGCAACGGTTGATCGTGTTCGCAGAGCTTGTCGATGGCCCGAACGCCGAAGCTATCTTCGGCTGATGAAGCGTGCCTTCCTAGCGCTCCCGGGACCGATGCCGGTCAAGGTGCTGCTCGCCGTGATCATCGTCATCGCCGTGATCATCGCCCTCCTGTTCATCTACGACTGGATGGGAGAGAACCTCCTCGACACCGGAGGAGGTGTCGGGTGAAGGTCCTGATCCTCGACAACTACGACTCGTTCACGTACAACCTCGCCCAGTACATCGGCGAGCTCGGCGCCGACCCCGTCGTCCACCGCAATGATGTGCTCTCCCCGTCCGAGGCACGCGACCTCGAACCCGATCGTCTCGTGATCTCCCCTGGCCCGGGCCGCCCCGAGGACGCCGGCTATTCGATCGCCTACATCACCGAACTCGGTCCCACGGTCCCGACCCTCGGTGTGTGCCTCGGCCTGCAAGCCACCGTCGTCGCCTTCGGTGGAACGGTCGGACTCGCACCCGAGCCCCGCCACGGCAAGACCTCGCCGATCACCCACGACGGGCAGGGCGTGTTCGTCGGTCTGTCCAATCCCTTCACGGCCACCCGGTACCACTCGCTCGCGGCGATCGAACTCCCGGATGTGCTCGAAGCGACGGCCCACTCCGAGGATGGCGTCGTCCAGGGCATCAGGCACCGATCGTTGCCCATCGAGGCCGTCCAGTTCCATCCCGAGTCGGTGATGACCGTCGAGGGCAAGGCCCTGTTGGCAAACTTCCTCGGGAGCGCACCGGGCCGCTGAGTCAATCGGCGCCGATGAGGCCCTCGTTCGTGAGGTCCTCGACGACCGAGGCGATCTCGGTGGGATCGCGACCAATCGCCAGCCCTGCTTCGACGAGGTCGGTCCCCGCGATGTGGGCCCTCACGATGGCACCGCGTAGTTGTCGGCGGGACCCCTCGAACGTGGCCTGCCGCGGCGGGGGTTCGTACACCTCGGGATCCGTGCACCAAACCTCCACGGGGCAGGCGCCGCACCGTGGGTTGGTGGGACGGCACACGGTCGCCCCGAGATCCATGACGGCTTGGTTCCAATCACCGGCTGGCGAGGCGACGACCTCGTTGGCGACCTCCACGAGGTGCCGCCCCGAGAGCGGCTCACCCACCCAACGGCTCACGACACGCCGCACGTTCGTGTCGACGGCCGGAACCTCCTCACCCAGGGCGATCGAGGCGATGGCCGCTGCCGTGTATGGGCCCACACCGGGGAGCGACTGCAGCGTCGCCGCCGACGTCGGCCAGCCGGAAGCGACGATCTGGCGTGCTGCGTCGCGCAAACGCAGTGCCCTCATGTTGTACCCGAGTCCGGACCACATGGCCAGCAGATCCTTCGTATCGGCCGCTGCCAGGGACCCGACGTCGGGGTAGGCCTCCATGAACGACGTGAACCTCGGGATGACACGGTCGACCTGGGTCTGTTGGAGCATCGCCTCTGACACCATCGTCACGTAGGGATCGGGCTGCTCCCGCCACGGGAGGGTCCGTCCGGTGGAGCGGTACCACTCGAGCAACGCGGTGTTGCGTTCTGCCACCGAAGCGGCGTCGATCACGGCGCCTGGTAGACGAAGACGTCCACGTCGACGTCGGTTCCCTCCGGTACGGAGGTCCCTTGTGTCGGGTCCTGTGACTCGATCGTTCCATCGAGTGCCTGCACATCGGTGATCACCGTGTTCACGACGTTGATCGTGCCGAGACCGATGCTCGTTGCGGTCGCCTGGGCCTCGGCGACGGTCTCGCCCTCGAAGTCAGGGACGAGAGGCTGGTAGGTGTACACCGTCACGTTGACGAAGCTGCCCTCGTCGACCGTCGCCCCTGCCGTGGGAGTCTGTGTCGCCACCGTGTTCCTGCGGTTCTGGTCGTTGGTGATGGTGGTGTCGACGATGTCGAGATTGAGACCCACGCCCGCCGCTGCGTCCTGGGCGGCCTGTGATGTCAGACCCACCAGGTTCGGAACGGTGACCTGCACGGCGATTCCCAGGCGTACCACGACCTCGGATCCCACTTCTGCCTCGGTGCCTGCGGATGGGGACTGTTCGGCGACGTTGCCGATGAGCCCGCTGTCGAGCGGTACCTCGACCGTCTCGTTGCTCACCACGAGGAGCAGGCCCAGGTTGTTGAGCTGGGATTCTGCACGGCTCCGTGACTGGCCGACGAGGTTCGGGATCTCCACGGGTTCGGGACCCGAGGAGACGATCACGATGATCGTTGCATCGCGCGGAACGGTCTGTCCTGCGGCGGGGTTCGTCTCGATCACGAACCCTTCGAGCACGTCGTTGGAGGGTTCCTCCTCGGTCGTGATCTTTTCGAAACCCGCTTGGGTCAGTTGGAGGATGGCCGTCTCGGCCGTCTTCCCTGCCACGTTCGGCACATCGATCGAGAAGGGGCCGGACGAGACCACCAGGTCGACTTCCGATGCCGGTGTCGCCGTGGCACCGCCCGACGGGTTCTGTGAGATCACGATGTTCTCGTCGACGTCCTCCGTCAGCTGGTACTCGATGGTGCCGACAGTGAATCCCTGGGCCTCGATACGGGCGCGGGCGACGTCGACGTTCTCGCCGATCACGTTCGGTACCCCGACCTCCTCCTCGCCAACGGACACGACCACTGTCACGAAGCTCTCCAACGGCACGGCCGTTCCTGCCGATGGCTCCGTGCGGATCACGATGCCCGCAGGCACGTCGGCGTTCGTCTCCTCGGCTGCACGGACCTTCAGGTCGAGGGCCTGGAGGGTCTCGAAGGCGTCCTCCGCGGGAACCCCGACGAGGTTGGGGACCTCGACGGTGGCGGCGACGGGTTCGCCCCCGGACAAGAGGCGGAGGAGGAGGAACAGACCGACGACGAGGACGACGATCAACGCACCGACGGCAATCCAGTACGACGCCTGGGATCGTTCCTCGACCGGTGCTTCGAAGCTCTGGGTGTTCGACGCTGTGGCGTAGCCGATCGGCGCCTGCGGGGGAGGTGGGATCATCGCCGTGGATGCCGCGGCTACGACGGCCGCTGCGGCGATCGGTTCGGCTCCGCTGAGGTACCGTTGGAGGTCGGAGCGGAACTCGTCGGCAGAGGCGTACCGATCAGATGGGCTCTTGCGGATAGCGTGCTCTGCTATCGCCGACAACTCGCGGGGAGCTTCCGGGTTGACCTGATCGGGGGATACCGCATGCTCCGAGACGTGCTGGTAGGCGACGGCCACAGGGCTCTCGCCGGTGAAGGGCGGTTTGCCTGCAAGCATCTCGTAGAGCACGATTCCGAGCGCATAGACATCTGACCGCTCGTCGGCTGGAAGGCCCTGTGCCTGCTCGGGGGAGAAGTACGTCGCGGTGCCGATCACGGCGCCGGTGCGGGTCAACTCCTCGGAGTCGTCGAGTGCCCTTGCGATGCCGAAGTCGGTCACCTTCACGGCCCCGTCCTCGGTGATCATGATGTTGCCGGGCTTGATGTCGCGGTGGTACACGCCGTGTTGGTGGGCGATACTCAGGGCCGCTGCCGCCTCGGCCGCGATCTCGGCGGCTCGGCGGGGCATGATCGCCCCCTCGGTGCGCATGACCTCGCGCAACGTTCGCCCGCGGATCAACTCCATCACCATGAAGTAGGTGCCCTCGTCCTGACCCCAGTCGAAGATCGCGACGATGTTGGGATGGGACAGGTTCGCCGCTGCCTGGGCCTCCCTGCGGAATCGGGCCACAAAGGCCTGATCCGAGGCGAAGTTGGCGTGCAGGACCTTCACCGCCACCGAACGACTCAGCAGGGTGTCTTCGGCTTCGTACACGTCGGCCATGCCGCCACGGGCAAGATGCTTGACGATGCGATACCGGTCGGAGAGGACACGTTCTTCCACGAATCGTGAGGGTACTTACCGAAGGCGGTAACACCCTTGTATCACGGTCGATCGAGCGACCTGATTCCGGGTCATCCATCCACCCCGAAGAACGTCGCCAGGACGCGTTGGGCTATCGGCGCCGCAACACTGCCCCCGGTCGCGGACTCCCCGAAGTCGCCACCTGACTCGACGATCACGGCAATGGCGATCGAGCGTTCGCCCTCGGCGGGTTCGACCGGCCCGTATCCGATGAACCACGCGTGGGGTGCCGCGTCAGTGATCTCGGCGGTCCCGGTCTTGCCTGCGATGCGTACGCCCGGCACGGCGGCGCGGGTCCCGGTACCGGAGATGACCACCTTCTCCATCAGGTCGGCGAGGACAGCGGCGCCGGCGGGACTGCCTGCACGCCTCCACACCGTCGGTGCGGTCATCGACTCCACCTCGCCGTCCGAGGTGAAGACCTCGTCGACGAGGTAGGGCGCCATGATCGTGCCGTCGTTGGCGACCGACGCCGCTGCGAGCGCCATCAGGATCGGCGTGGTCTGGACGTCACGCTGGCCGATGGCGTTCTGGGCCGTTGCGGGCGGATCCGGTTCCAGTACCACTCCCGGCGGGAAGGACGACGTGAGCGTGGCGAGGTCGAAGGGAACCGGCTCGTTGAATCCGAATCGGCGCGCTTTTGCGGCCAGCTCGTCTCCTCCGACATCCATACCCAGCTGCGCGAAGACGGTGTTGCACGAGCGTACGAATGCCATCTCGAGTGAGACGCCCTGTCCGTCGTTGCACACGCCACCGTCGAAGTTCGAGATCGTGGCGGTGGTACCAGGCAACGCCAGTTCCGCAGGGTCGTCGAAGACGGTCGAAGGACTCACCTGGCCGGCGTCGAGGCCAGCGGACGTCGTGATGACCTTGAACACGGACCCCGGCGGGTAGGTCTCGTCGATGGCTCGGTTGCGCAGCGGTTCGTCCGGGTCGCCCTCGATGGCCGCACCGGCGGGTGCTGCGTCGGCGCCGATGAGCGAGTTGGGATCGAACGACGGGATCGAGACCATCGCAAGGATCTCGCCGGTCATCGGGTCGATCGCGACAACGGAACCCTTCTGGCCCCCCAGTGCCTCGGCGGCGACGGTTTGGAGCTCGTGGTCGATGGTGAGCCGTAGGCCACGCGGGCGGGGATCCCCGCCGAGCAGGCCGTTGAGAACGCCAGAGATCGTCGAGTCCCTGTCCGAGACGAGGTCATCGGATCTGACGCGTTCGATACCGCGGGATCCGAACAGTACTGAGACATACCCGACCGTGTGGGCGTAGAGCTCGCCCTCCGGGTAGGACCGGATGAACTGCCGCGTGTCCTCCTCCGACGGATTCGACACGGCGACGAGCACATCGTCCGCAGTGACGATCGGTCCGCGCTCCCTCCCGATGAGGGATGCGACGAGGCGGGGGTTCCTCGGATCGTCCCGGTACTCGGGTCCGCGGATGGCCTGCGTCCAGATCACGGCGCCCACCAGCAGGACGAATGCTCCCAACAGTGCATATGCCGTCGTGCGCAGTGAGCGGTTCATGCCCGCTCCTCGTGCGAGACACGGAGAAGGAGGGCGATGATCACGACATTGGCGACCAGCGATGATCCCCCGTAGGACATGAACGGCAGCGTGAGCCCGGTGATGGGGAGGAGTCGCAGGACGCCGCCGAGGATGATGAAGGCCTGGAGGGCGATCACGGCCGAGAGGCCACCTGCGAGGTACTTGCGGAAGCGGTCCTTCGAGCGGATGGCGATTCCGAAACCCGCGGCTACGAGCAGGGCGAAGCCCGCGAGCACTGCGATGGATCCTGCGAGGCCCATCTCCTCGGCTACGGCGGCGAAGATGAAGTCCGTGGCTGCCGCAGGGATGAGGTCGGGTCGTCCCAGTCCGAGCCCGGACCCGGTGAGGCTGCCCGAGCCCATGGCGAAGAGACCCTGGACGGTCTGATAGCCGGCGCCCTGGATGTCGGCGAAGGGATCGATCCACGCCTCGATGCGGCGTTGGACGTGGTCGAAGGCGGCGTAGGCAGCCACGCCACCCACCACTGCGAGGGCAGCGCCCGAGATCACGTAGAACGACCGGCCCGTTGCGAGGTACAACATGGTGACGAACAAGGCGAACAGCAGCAGCGAAGCGCCCAGGTCTCGTTGGTAGATGAGGATCAGGAACGCTGAAGCAGCGGCGATCAGGACCGGTCCGAGGTTCCGGGGCTCGGGGATCCTGAACGGTCCGAACGTGCGGTCCACGGCGGCCATGGCGTCGGCACGTTCGGCGAGGTACGACGCGAGGAAGATCACGATGAGGACCTTGGCGATCTCGCCCGGTTGGAAGCTGAAGATGCGGTCGAGACCGGGGACCTCGATCCGTACCCACAGTCGGGATCCGTTCACGGTGGCGCCCCTGATCGGTAGGCCATCGGGTAGCAGGGGCATCAGGAGGAAGGCGACGCCGATCGCAAGGATCACATACCGGTACCGACGCAGGATCGACACGCCGACGTCACGCAGCACCCACAACACGCCAGACCCGATGCCGGCTGCGACGAGCATCGACCACCGTTGGATGGCGGCGAGGTCTCCGTCGATGCGGTAGATCTCGATGAAGCCGAGCGCTGTGAGGAACGCGACCGTGGGGAGGAGCAGGGCCGATGCCCCCGGCGCCCATGTGCGTACAGCGACGTGCACGCCACCGAACGTTGCGATGAAGACGATCAGCGTCAACGCGACCTGGGCATCGAGCCAATTGCCACGCGTGAACTCGATGATGGCGACACCCATGGCGGCGACGACGCACGCCGCGGCGATCAGTCCGGCCTCAGCCGTTCTCGTCATGGTGCGACGTCGATCACCAGGACCGTGGTGTTGTCCAAACCGCCTGCCGTGTTCGCCTGCTCGATGAGCGCCCACGCCGTGGGTTCCACGCCCTGGCCCGCCGCGAGGAGGCCCTCGATCGTGAGATCCGACACCATCGTGTTGAGTCCATCGGAGCACAACAGGATGCGATCACCTTCGCGGAGCTCGACGGTGAAGGTGTCGACGCCGATCGGGCCCAGGCCCAGGACCCTGGTGATGAGGTGACGATGCGGATGGTGCTCGGCTTCCTCCGGGGTGATCCGGCCGAGCTCGATGAGCTCGTGGACCAGTGTGTGGTCCGTCGTCAGGAGTTCCATCGATCCGTCACGCACGAGATAGCCCCGTGAGTCGCCGACATGGGCGAACTCAGCCGTTCCGTCGGGACCCAGGGCAACCAGCGTCATCGTCGTACCCATACCGGCCAATGTGGGGTTGTCGCGGGTCGCTTCGATGACCGCCTGGTTGGCGGCGAGCACCCTGGCCTCGGGAGTCACGGGTTCATCGGCGGTCGCTGCCGTTGCCGCCTCGACGGCCAGGCGCGACGCGACCTCGCCGGCGACGGCTCCGCCCATACCGTCGGCGACCATGAGTATGACGGGTCCGTTGGACGATCCGGATTCCGAAGGGAAGAGGGAATCCTCGTTCCCGTCGCGGACTCGTCCGACGTGCGTCCCGGTGCCCCAGACGTATTTCATCGCACCTCGAGGGTCGTCTTGCCGATCTGAACGGTATCGCCCCGAGAGACCGATGTCGGGCTCGTGACTCTACGTCCATTCACGTAGGTTCCGTTGGTGCTTCCGAGGTCGTGCACGATCACCTTGTCGTCCTGGAGGCCGACGCGGGCATGGAACTCCGATGCGTACGGGTCATCGATCGGCAGGTCGGCGTCGGGCGATCTGCCGAGCACATGACCCTGGGACCGCAACCGCACGCGCTGTGCCTCCTGGTTGCCGGTGAGGACGACGAGTTCGGCACCCGAGCCCTCGATGCCCGCACCGGGACTCGTGCCGATGTGTGACCTGATCGATCTCGCCACCTGCCACAGGAAGATGAACAGCAGCGCGAGGAAGAGCAGCTTGATGATGTTGAGGAACAGCACCGGCATGTCAGGCCACCATGCGATAGGTGAAGCCGAGGTTGCCGAACGAAACGACCGTACCGGGAATGAGCTGCGCCGGTTTCGCACCGAGGCGGTCACCGTTGAGCATCGTGCCGTTCGAAGAACCCAGGTCGATGATCGTTGCTTGTTCGGTGCGCCACACGACGATGGCGTGATGGCGGGACACCTCGTAGTTGGAGAACCGCACGTCACATTCGAGGGCACGTCCGATCAAGGTTCGGTTCATGGAGAGCGGTACGACAGCTGATCCGTCGACGGCGATGAGCTGGCCCCACGGCTTCAACCGCCCGGGAACCGGGTCGCCGGCCGCTTGCAGGATCCCCCTCGGCACGGAGTGGGATGTCTCGAAGTGGATGTCGAACGGACCGACGGCGCGCCACCCGTACTCGGCAGCCGCGTTGGTGGCGACGTCGGCGAGCTCTGCCTCGAGGGCGTCGATATCGATCCCGGGGTCGAGATCAGCGGGATGCACGACGATGGTCAGATCATTGGGCACGGCGATACCCGCCGGACCCTCGAACGACAAGAACTCGAGCTGACGAACGAGCTTGCTCGCCATCGTCACCGGGTGCATCTGTCCGCGGAAGACGGAGGCGCTGACGCCATCGACGAGGTTCTCGAGCCGCTGTTCCAGGCCACGTGCGAGATTCATGGAGGTGAGTGTACGGATCGGGAGCGTTTGGCTCCGGGTGGCGGCGACACGGCCTGCCACATCCCCTGCGATGTACGGTGGTTGACTGGTAGCCTCCGGCCCCACGCGCGAGTGGCGGAATTGGCAGACGCGCAGGATTCAGGTTCCTGTGAGGTAATACTCGTGAGGGTTCAAGTCCCTCCTCGCGCACGATGGCGTATCGGGCGTACCAGCCTGACCGACGCAAGCGGCGTCGGCGTTGGCTGTTGATCGTTCTCACGCTCGTCATCGTTGTTGCAGGAATCGCGTTCCTGGTCTCACGCCAAACGGAACAACGGGGAACCGCCGACTTCTTCGCAGCGGCCGATGAGGCAGCGGCCCTGAGCACCAGCGCAGCTGACCTGTTCCAGGACACGCTCGCCGATGTTGGGCCCCTCTTGACGCGCCAGGAGCTGACGCGACGTCTCGCCGACGTGTCCGCCACCGCAGCGGAGGCCAGCCAGCTCCTCGAGATCGAGGTGCCGTCGTCGATCGCCGTTCCCTTCGGGTATCTGTCCACAGGTCTGAGTTCGTGGGCGACAGGCACCGCCGAGGCGGAGCGGGTCATCCTCGGGATCATGGATGCCGAGATCATCACCGACGCGACCCAACAGCTCCAGGCGTCCTTCGACCTGCTCCGTGTGGGTGACACCGCCTACGGGCTGTTCGTCGAGGCCGTCGATGCCCTCCCCGAGGACGTGGAGCGGCCCGAGTTCGGCCCGATCACGTACATCGATCCCGATCCGGCGGACCCGACGCTCTATGACGCGCAGAACCTCGTGCTCACCATCCAGTCTGCCTACGACCTCGCCCCTCGGCGCGATGTGGGGGTCGTGGGCATGGTCGATCCAGCACCGACGGGAGACCGAGGCGGGATTCCCGTCGTGCCCTTCTCGGCGGCGATCGGCATCAATGCGATCGTCACGAACCACGGGAACGAACCCGCCGAGTCCGTGGCGGTGGAGCTCGAGGTCCTCAACGTCGACACGGTGGAGTCGTTCACGATCCAGATGTCAGCGAGCGACCTGGCGTCGGGGGCGTCGACGACGGTGCCGTTCGGTGACCTCGCGATCGATCCCGGCGGTTTGTACCAGGCGACGGTGTCCGTCACAATCGACGGTGACAACCGCCCCGACAACGACACGTGGTCGATGACCTTCATCTGGAATGCCGAATCGTGACCGTCTCCATCGCCATCATCGTCGTAGCGGTGCTCGTCACCGTGCTCGCCATCTGGCAGACGATCCAGATCCAGGCCGTTCGCCGAAAGGTCGATGCCGTCCCGTCTGACGGCAACACGGTCGCCTTGCTGCGTGCACTCGATGAGCGTTCGCTGCGGACCGCAACCGATGTCGAAGCCCTGACGCAGCGGGTGAGCGGCATCGAGGGTCGTGTCCCCCATGCACTCAGCAGGTTCGCCGTCGTCGAGTACGACGCCTTCGGGAACATCACGGGGAACCAGTCGCGCAGCATCGCCATCCTCAACGAGCGCGGCGATGGTCTCGTGATCACCCTGTTGACGTACCGCGACGACACGGTGTTCTATACGAAAGAGGTGCGGGCCGGGCGGGGGGTCCAGGAGCTGGCACCCGAGGAACAGGGCTCCGTGGACAGGGCGCTCGGTCGTTAACCTGACCTCACGATGATCGATATATCCCTCCTCAGAAACGAACGCGATGTCCTCGCTTCCTCGTTGGCGCGTCGCGGCATGCAGGTCGACCTCGACGCCCTCAGTGCGCTCGACGAGGAACGACGATCCACCCGCTTCGAGGCGGAGGAGCTCCGTGCCAAGCAGAAGGAGATAGGCAAGACGATCCCCAAGCTCGACGGTGACGCCAAGGCTTCGGCGATCGCCGAAGCTGGTGCGCTGGCTGAGTCCTACAAGGACCTGCTCGCACGCGCCGACGCCCTCGACGAGCAGTTCAACGAGACGTGGATCACCCTCCCGAACATGACCGATCCCACGGCGGCCGACGGGCTCGAGGAGGACGATGCCATCGAGGTGTCACGCTTCGGTGAGCCGCCGGTGTTCGACTTCGACGCCAAGGACCACCTCGATCTGGGTACGGCACTCGGCATCCTCGACACCGAACGAGCCGCCAAGGTGTCGGGCTCCCGATTCGGCTTCATCCTGGGGGACCTCGCCGTCGTCGAGTTCTCCCTCATCCGGTACGCGATGGACCGACTCATGGAGCATGGATTCGTGCCTGTGGTGCCTCCCGTCCTCGTGCGTGAGCATGCCCTCTTCGGCACGGGCTTCTTCCCAGGGACGGCCGAACAGGTCTATTCCGTGCCCGAGGACGACCTCTTCCTCGTCGGCACCTCCGAGGTACCGATCGCAGCCTTCCACGCCGACGAGATCTTCGAAGCGGACCAGCTACCGATCCGCTACGCCGGGTATTCGACGTGCTTCCGCCGTGAGGCAGGCACGTATGGCAAGGACACCCGCGGCATCTTCCGGGTCCACCAGTTCGACAAGGTCGAGATGTTCTCGTTCGTGGAACCCGAGGCGTCGCCCGCCGAGCACGACTTCCTCCTCGAACGCGAAGAGGAGCTGGTTCGCGGCCTGGGTCTGCCGTACAGGGTCGTGAATGTCGCAGCAGGCGACCTCGGTGACTCGGCGGCCAAGAAGTACGACATCGAAGCATGGTTCCCCTCCCAGGGTCGATACCGCGAGATCACGTCGACGTCGAACACCACCGACTACCAATCCCGCCGGCTGAAGATCCGGCACCGCAGCGAGGGCGGCAACCGATTCGTCCACACGCTCAACGGCACCGCCGTCGCAGTGGGTCGAGTCCTGATCGCCCTGATGGAGAACAACCAGCAGCCGGATGGATCGATCGTCATCCCGGAGGCCCTCGCCGAGTACACGCGGTTCGATCGCATCGGCCCTGCATGAGCAACGGCACGGTCTTCAAGGACATCGCAGACCGCTACGACCGCCTCAATTCGCTCCTCTCGCTCGGTCAGGACCAGAAGTGGCGCAACACGGTGGTCTCCCGACTGCCAAAGGGACGACTGCTCGACCTTGGTGCGGGGACGGGCGCGGCGAATGCCATCTTCGGTGACCGGGAGGTCGTAGCCCTCGATCCTGCACCGGAGATGCTGTCGTTCAACGATGCGCCGAGGCGTGTCGTAGCCATCGGTGAGGAGCTCCCGTTCGCCGACGAGTCCTTCGATGCCGTCTTCTCTGCGTACGTGTTCCGCAACCTCGACAGTGTCGACACCACGATGGCTGAGATCGCACGGGTACTCCGGCCCGGTGGCATGGTCGGCATCGTCGATCTGGGTCGACCCGAAGGCAACGTCACCGCCCGTGTGCATCGCGCAGGCACCGCCGTGGTCCTGCCGTTGGCAGGCATGAGCATCGGTGCGAGGGACGAGTACGTCTACCTCCACCACACCCTCGACAAACACCCGCCACCCGAGATCCTCCTCGCCGATGCACCGTTGACGCTGACGTCGACGTGGCGTCTGGGACCCATGGGCTTCGTCTGGGCGGCACTCCTGGCCAAATAGCCCGCCGAGGGTCGAACACTGCGAGCCGGCACGTTGCCGCGGGCGCCCGAGAAACCGTGCACCCCGCCTCCGAACGGTCGGGTGACGGCGCTGTCTGGCGGTTCGACTCCAGCAGGGCGATCCCGCAACACCCGGAACTGACCCGCTTAGGGCTGCTTCCTTCCGGACCTGACCCGATTCACGACGCTCCGCCGTTCCGGGACCCTGCCATCAACATCGATCCAACCAGTGCTGACCCGACACCGTTCCATCCTCGGGCGGGGAGTTGAGCTCCGCATGAAGAGGGTTTCGGAAAGAGGGCACCCCTAGCACCCCACCTAGCACGGTTCAGACGATGGTAGCGAGCGTGGGTGGATGCGGTCATCTGAATCCGGGACGTCAGGTGGACACAGCCGCAGCGATGAATCGATGCATGCGTTCGCGCGCACTCTGGCCGAGCTCTGTCGGAAAGGCATCGAACGCGTGGACGCCCCCCGGATAGACGGCGACCTCTGCCTCGTTGCCTGCGACCTCCCACCGCATGGCCATGAACAGTGTGTCGTCGACGAGCGGATCCAGGGTGCCGATGGTGAACAGCGCGGGCGGTAGGCCCCCGAGGTCCCCGTAGAGCGGGGCGAGTCGGGGATCGTCGAACCGCACATCGACGTCCCCGACGTAGAGGTCCGCGAACCACTCCATCGTTTCGCTGTCGAGGACGTATCCATCCTGGTCCCAGCGCCGCACCGACGGCGTACCCGAAGGGAGGTAGGACCCGTACACGAGGTTCGCGCCCCTCCAGTCCGTGTAGCCGTGGTCCCGCGTGGCGAGGAGCGTTGCGGCTGCGAGGTTCGCACCCGACGATTCCCCACCGATGGTCAGACGATCGGTACCGAACTCCGCCTCGGCGTTCTCGATCAGCCATCGAGCAGCGGCCACGCAGTCATCGAAGCCGGCCGGAAACGGGTACTCGGGTGCGAGGCGGTACTCCACCGACACCACGGCGACGCTCGCGGCACGAGCCATGGCCTCGTTTCCCATGTCGCTGAGGTCCGATGCTCCGAGCACCCACCCTCCTCCGTGGATGTGGAAGTAGACGCCGGCAGGGTCCGCGTGTGGCTCGATGATCCTCAGGTCGAGGTCACCGCCGGGTCCGACGATCCGGATCGTGCGAGCGTGGTGTGAGTGCACGACGGGGCCGAGCCAGCTGTCGCCGCTGCGGCGCACCTCGCGGATTCGCTGGGGAGTCTGGGTGGAGGTGCGGGGTTGCGCGAGCAGGATCGCTCGCAGCTCGGCGTTGAACGCTCTCGTCTCGTCCGACACGGCGGCATCGGTGAAGAGGAACGGGTCGATGTTCACGGCTTCATCGTATCGACGATTCGTGTGGCGGAGGGAGTGGGATTCGAACCCAGGGGTCTCACCGCAGACACCACCTGATAAGGACCCGTAACACGGCCGGCAGCCGACCTCGACGTGTGACCACGCCCAGCGGTCGCAGACAGCGGTCCGCGGCGGAGTGCTCCCGAACCAACCGGGAGTCAACTGTGGAAGGAGAGGGACTTGAACCCTCGAGTCTCTCCGAAGGCGGTGGTTGAAGGATCAGGCCACGGCGTGCGGCCCAACTACTCGGTGAATACGTCAGTCGTGGCAGATGGCAGCTGGGACGCGGACTATGCCGCGTGTGTATGAGGGTGAGCGGAGGGAGAGGGATTTGAACCCAGGAGTCTCTCCGAAGGCGGTGGTTGAAGGATCAGGCCACGGCGTGCGGCCCAACTACTCGGTGAATACGTCAGTCGTGGCAGATGGCAGCTGGGACGCGGACTATGCCGCGCGCGTATGAGGGTGAGCGGAGGGAGAGGGATTTGAACCCAGGAGTCTCTCCGAAGGCGGTGGTTGAAGGATCAGGCCACGGCGTGCGGCCCAACTACTCGGTGAATACGTCAGTCGTGGCAGATGGCAGCTGGGACGCGGACTATGCCGCGCGCGTATGAGGGTGAGCGGAGGGAGAGGGATTTGAACCCTCGATGCGTTTCCGCATACACGCTTTCCAGGCGTGCGCACTAGGCCAGACTATGCGATCCCTCCGTAGGCTGACCATTGTAGAAATAGGAGTCCGAGTAGTGAACAGTGCAGCAGCGATGCGCATGGCGATCGACGAGGCACGCGCAGCCCTCGAGCACGGAGATGTGCCCATCGGCGCCGTCCTCCTCGACGGCGACGGATCCGTCGTCGCCAGGGACCACAACCGGCGTGAGTTGCTTGGCGATGCCACGGCCCATGCCGAGATGCTCGTGCTCTCGGAACGCTCGCGTGCCCTCGGCGAGTGGCGACTGGTGGGTCACAGCCTCGTGGTCACCCTCGAACCGTGTCCCATGTGTGCGATGGCGGCGGTGTGGTCGCGCATCGACCGGATCATCTACGGGGCTGCAGACCTGAGGGCCGGCGGTGCCTGGTCGCTGTTCAACATCCCCCAGGACGAGCGTCTCAACCACCACATCGAGCTGGAGGCCGGTGTCCTCGAGAACGAGTGCACCGACCTCCTCACGGACTTCTTCGACGAGCGCCGCTGACGCGACGGCCGTCGGAGGAGCCGTTCGTCAGGCGAGGATCGAGGTGCCGGCGCTGCGCAGCATGGTGCATGCGTGGGTGACGCCCTCGGCCATGGAGATCTCGGCCTTCTTGAGGTACGAGCGTGGGTCGTAGACCTTCTTGTTGCCGACCTCGCCGTCCACCTTGAGCACGCCTTCGTAGTTCGTGAGCATGTGGTCCGCGATGGGACGGGTGAAGGTGTACTGGTTGTCCGTGTCGATGTTCATCTTGATGACGCCGTAGTCGATCGCGTCGTGGATGTCCTGGAGCTCGGATCCGGAACCGCCATGGAACACGTAGTCGAACGAGGCGTCTGCACCGTGGGCTTCCTTCAACGCAGCCTGACCGTCGCGCAGGACATCGGGACGCAGCTTCACGTTGCCTGGCTTGTAGACGCCGTGGACGTTGCCGAACGTCGCTGCGAGCATGTAGCGGCCATTCTGGCCGAGGCCGAGGCGCTGGGCGGTCAGGAGCAGATCCTCGTTGGTGGTGTAGAGCTTCTCGCTGGGGACACCTTCGGCGGACACGCCGTCCTCCTCGCCACCGACGACCCCGACTTCGACCTCGAGGATGACGTCGAGCTGGCGCATCTCCTCGAGGAGCTGCTCGCTGATCGCCAGGTTGGAATCGAGGTCGATGGCGGATCCGTCGAACATGTGGCTCTGGTACAAGGGGATCAGGCCGGCTTCCCTTCGCTCCCGGGTGACCTCGAGCAGGGGACGAATGAAGGTGTCGACCTTGTCGGCCTGGCAGTGGTCGGTGTGCATGGCGATGAGGACGGGATACTCCTCGGCCATGAGGTGGGCCATCTCAGCGATCGCCTGTGCACCGAGTGACATCGAGTTGACGAACGTTCCCGAGGCGAAGGAACCGCCACCGGTGCTGACCTGGATGATGCCATCGGATCCCGCTTCGGCGAACCCGCGCAACGCAGCGTTGAGGGTCTCCGACGAGGTGATGTTGATCGCCGGGTAGGCATACTTGCCGGCCTTGGCCGCATCGAGCATGGCGTTGTACTGATCGGGCGTGGCGATGGGCATGGGCGCTCCTCTGGATCCGCGAAACCTGCAGGAGTCACGGTACTTCGATGGCGGGGTCTCGGATCGCCAGCGTGGTGACGTCGGGGCTCGGAGGATGGTGGTGAGCACGGGTGTCTACACTTCCGGGCGCTCGGAGGGGTGACAGAGCGGACGAATGTGCCGGTCTCGAAAACCGGTGGGCCTTTCGGGGTCCCGAGGGTTCGAATCCCTCCCCCTCCGCCAATACTCGAAAGGCACCCAGGGGGTGCCTTTCTCGCGTTGGTTCGGGAACACTCCGCGTCGAGGCGTCTGGTCTGCGACCGTTCTGAGTGGTCATAAGTCGAGGTTGGCTGCCAGCCGTGGTGCGGTGTTCTTTCAGGGTGGGTCTGCGACGAGATCTTTGGGTTCGAATCCCTCCCCCTCCGCGGCTGAAAGGCACCCAGCGGGTGCCTTTCTCGCGTTGGTTTGGGAGCACTCCGCGTCGCTGCGCGGGTCTGTGACCGTTATGGGTGGTCACACGTCGAGGTTGGCCGCCAGGCGTGGTGCGGTGGTTGTCCGGGGTGGCTCTGCGGTGAGACTTCTGGGTTCGAATCCCTCCCCCTCCGCCAATACTCGAAAGGCACCCATTGGGTGCCTTTCTCGCGTTGGAGCAGGAACACTCCGCGTCGCGGCGTTGGTCTGCGACCGTTCGATTCGGTTGCACGCCGAGGTTGGCAGCCAGCCGTGGTGCTGTGGATCACTGTGGTGGGTCTGCGACGAGACTCTTGGGTTCGAATCCCTCCCCTCCGCTACAACTCGCGTTGGTTCGGCAACGTGTCGGCGTGTTCTGTGGGCTCCAGTGGTCGGATCCGATCACCTGAACCCTGGGTTCGCATCCTCTGGGAGCGGGAGCCGTCGTAGACTGGGAGGACGTCTGATATCGACGAAGGAGACGTTTCGCAATGCCCCTCTTGGATCTCATGTGGTCCATGCTCTGGATCTTCATCCTGTTCGCATGGTTCTGGCTCGTCATCACGATCTTCATCGACATCTTTCGCAGCGACGACCTCGGTGGCTTCGCAAAGGCCATGTGGTTGCTGTTCGTACTGTTCCTCCCGTGGCTCGGTGTCCTCGTGTACCTGATCGTGCGCGGTCAGTCGATGCAGGAGCGCCAGATCAAGCAGGCCACCGATGCCGCAAAGGCTCAGCGCGCCTACATCCAGGAGGTCGCCACGTCGAGCACGGCCGATGAGCTCACCAAGCTCAAGAGCCTCCACGACCAGGGCATTCTCACCGACGACGAGTTCGCCGCACAGAAGGCGAAGGCCCTCGGCTGAGCTGCCACGTCCCTGATGACTGAAGCGAGGGGCGCCGCGAGGCGCCCCTTCGCATTGGCCGGTTCTAGGCTCACCCCCGGTATCGGGTGCGGTGCAGCCGTGACCGGTCACAGCGGCACCGGCATTGTGTCGCCCGGAGGGATGACTGAGCGGACGAAAGTACTGGTCTTGAAAACCAGCGAGGCGCAAGCTTCCGTGGGTTCGAATCCCACTCCCTCCGCCATGACGAACACGTCACCTTCGACCAGCGACGTAGCAACGTGACCCGATCACTCGCGGTCGGTGTCCAGTTGCCCGAGGTCGAACGGCATGTTCCGTGGTGCGAGCTGCGCGATATCGCTCGTGCCGTCGAGGACGGCGGATTCGATTCCCTGTGGGTGGGGGACCACCTGTTGTATCGCTCGGCCGATGGAGTGACGGGACCGTGGGAGGCCTGGGCGACCCTCGCGGCACTCGCCGAGGCGACCGAGCGAGTCACGATCGGTCCTCTCGTCGCAGCCACGGCCTTCCACAATCCTGCGGTGCTCGCCAAGACCGCGGCAACGATCGACGAGATCTCAGACGGTCGGCTCGTGTTCGGACTCGGCGCCGGTTGGAATCGCGACGAGTTCGACGCCTACGGCATCCCCTTCGACCATCGAGCCTCCCGTTTCGCCGAGGCCTTCGACATCATCCGTCGGCTGCTCGCCGGAGACGTCGTGTCGGTTGACGGCCGCTTCCACACTGTCGCCGATTGTGAGCTGATCCCACGACCGCGGCCAGGGGGGCCGCCTCTCATGGTCGGATCGCAAGGACCCGTCGTCCTCCGAACGACCCTGCCATACGTCGATGCCTGGAACGGGTGGTACGCATGGTTCGGCAACACACCCGAGGGGGCGGCGAACCTGATGGCGTCGGTGGATGCGGCATGCGCCGACGTCGGCAGGGACCCCACGACCCTTCGCAGGACGGTGTCGGTACTCGTCGAGGCGCCAGGCGGCGTCGGCAACGTGGAGCGAGCCAAGCGGTGGGATGATCCACCTGCTCTCACCGGTCCCCCGGCAGCGATCGCGGAACAACTCGCAGGGTTCGCAGATGTCGGTATCGACGAGGTGCAACTCGTCGTCGACCCCATCACCACCGAATCGGTTGCATGGCTCTCCGATGTTCTCTCCAGCCCTGCACTGACCCATTGACTACGGTGCAGCCAACCGAAGCCCCCGGTCCCGGGTCACGGTGAGGAAGGACTGATCGATGGACATCGGATTCGTTGGACTGCCCATGGAGGACTCCGAGTCGGGCGACGCGCCCGGCTGGAGCGACTTCAGGTCATATGCCACCGCTGCCGAAGCGGCAGGCTTCGACATCTTCTGGGTGCCCGACGAGCTGCTGTGGGAATCCGAGGACGGCAAGAGCGCGAGCGGATGGTGGGAGTGTGTTGCACTGAGTGGCGCCGTCGCTGCATCGACGGACACCATCCGGATCGGGTCGTGGGTGCTCTCGGCCCTGCATCGCAACCCTGCGCTCACCGCAAAGGCAGCCGCGACGATCGACGAGATCTCCGGTGGCCGATTCGTCCTGGGTTTCGGTGCAGGGCACAGTGCTCGACAAGGCGAGGCATTCGGCTATCCGGCGGACCGCATCGTGTCACGGTACGAGGAGGCCCTCGCGATCGTGATCGATCTCCTGCGCAACGGATCGTCGGACCGCACCGGTACCTACCACTCGACGACCCGGCTCAGCCATCGTCCGGCTGGGCCCCGACCGACGGGCATCCCCATCATGCTGGCGGGCCACGGACCCAGGAACATCAAGCTGGCTGTCACCCACGGGGACTGCTGGAGCGCGTTCGCAACCACGAGCAGCCAACCCGAGGCGTTCGCCGACATGATGGCCCTCGTCGAACGCACCTGTGAGGAGGTCGGTCGCGATCCCGGCTCGATCGGACGGTCCATCGGGATCGCCGTGGCGCCCCCGGGACGGCCGATCACCGGGTTCTGGGAGAACGAGAGCCCCGTGGAGGGTTCCTTCGACGAGATCGTCGACACGCTCGGACGATTCGCCGACATGGGTGTCACCCGCCTCGAGATCATGGCGGTGGGCGACCAGATCTCGGCCATCGAGGAGCTCGCTCCCGTGGTGGCCGCAGTCACCGAGGGCTCCTAGCTCTCCTTGCGGCTGGCGATCCAGGCGCCGACGAGGACCAACGTCACGCCCACGAGCGCAACCGGTGCGATGACCTCATCGCGGAAGGCAACGCCGAGAACCACGGCTACGACGGGGACGAAGTAGATGGCTATGGACCCTCGCGGTGCACCCACCCGTCCGACGAGCGTCGCCATGAATACGAATGCGAGTGCGGTTCCCAGGACGCCCAGCGGGATCATGGCAGCGGCTGAGGACCAGGACCACCTCGATGCCGGTAGCTGGATGAGGCCGTAGGGGATCACGATCACGAGGGCCGCGAGCTGTGCCCTGAACAGCACGGGGAGCGCTCCGTACTTCTGCTGGAGGGGAACGGCGAGGTTCGTCGAGAGGCCGTAGAGGATCACAGCGATGACGACGAGAGCAGCGCCGAGCGCGGTCGCCGACGAATCGACGAGCTCGGGAACGGAGATGGCGACGACGCCGGCGAAACCGATACCGATGCCGATCAACTGGCGCCACCCGGGCAGGGTGCGGAGCAGGACCGTTGCCCATGCAGCGGCGGCAATCGGCAGTGCCCCGTTCAGCATGCCTGCGACAGACGAGTCGATCCACTGCTGGGCGATGGGGAAGATGGTCAGCGGTATCCCGATCCAGATGACGCCGAGGAGGGCGATGCGCCCGAGGTCCGATCGCTCGATGGACGTGCGTGCCGCCGGGACCAGTGCCAGCGTCGCCGCGCCCAGACCGACCCGAGCGAGCGTCACCACACCGGGCTCGAAGCTCTCGAGGCCGATCGCCATGAACAGGAAGGACGAACCCCAGATGAGGGCGATGGAAGCGAGGAGCCCCCACTCGGCCGTAGCGAAGGCTTCGCGGTTGGTCCCTGTGCTCGTCGTGGGCAGCGATGAGCGGGATCGGGACGAGGACATCGGATCAGCGTAGCGACACGCCACGCGGCGGCCCGGACGTGGTTCCGGGCATGGCCTCGCCCCGGATCCTCCTATCGTGCTGGCCGGGCGGGCACCACCAATCACGGGAACCACCATGACGGCGACACCGGTCCTCGGGGCCATCGAGGCAGGCGGCACGAAGTTCCGTGTTGCCGTGATGACTCCTTCGTTCGAGATCATCGAAGAGGAGCGCTTCGCCACCGAGGATCCGGAGACGACGCTTGCCGGGACCGCAGCCTTCTTCACCGGATCGCACGTGACGAGCCTCGGGATCGCATGCTTCGGCCCCCTCGACCTCGACCCGTCGAGTGACACCTACGGATCGATGCTCGCCACGCCCAAGCCGGGGTGGTCGGAAGCTCCAATCCTCGTGCCGCTTCGCGAGGCCGTGGGTGTCCCCACGGCCATCGACACCGACGTGGGCGCTGCTGCACTCGCCGAGGCCACGATCGGAGCAGGCACAGGGATGGGCACCGTGTGCTACATCACCGTCGGCACCGGTATCGGGGGAGCAGTCGCGACGGAGCGTTCCGTTCTCCATGGCCACGGCCACGCCGAGTTCGGCCATGTGCCGGTCGCCCGCCTTCCCCATGACACATTCGTCGGGTCCTGTCCCTTTCACGGCGATTGCCTGGAGGGGATGGCGTCCGGCACGGCTGTCGACGCACGGCGGGAGGCGGGCGAGGAGGACCCGGGGCGGTTCGTTGCGGGATATCTCGCCCAGCTCGTGCAGATACTCACGTACACGGTTGCGCCCGACCTGATCAGCTTCGGTGGGGGTCTCTTCAACCGCCCCGAGCTCCTCCCGGCTGTACAAGCAGCGGCGACACGACGACTCGCCGGATACACCACGAATGCCCGAGTCGTGGCATCGATGGAGCGGTACGTGGTGCGTTCGCCCCTCGGCCAGGACGCCGGACTCCTCGGTGCGGGCATACTCGCCGTGGCTGCAGGTGGCGATCGCTGATCCCGGCGCGACATCGATCGGTCGGGTCCCGACGTGCGAGATCCCGACACGCCGTGAGGCGCATCGGGATCTCGGTGATCGGGGTGCTGTGCGTCAGCCCTTGACGGAACCCGCCGTGATGCCTCGGACGAAGAACCGCTGCAATGCGAAGAACACGATCAGCGGCACCACGGTGATGATCCACGCGCCAGCCGTCAGGAGCTCCTCGCGGAGCCCGAACTCACCAGCGAGCGATGCGACCACGACCGTTGCCGGAAGTGCTTCACGATTGCCGCCGATCATCGTCAGGGCGATCAGGTAGTCGTTCCACGTCCACAGGAACTGGAAGATCGTGAACGCCGCGAGCACCGGAACCGACAGCGGAACCACGATCTTGCGGAAGATCGTGAAGTGGTCGGCCCCATCGATCCTCGCCGACTCGAACAGGTCCGCCGGTAGGCCCGATATGTAGTTGTGCAACAGGAAGATCGCAAACGGTAAGGCAAAGCCCGTATGGGTGAGCCACACCGCAGGGATGGTCCCCGCCAGATCCAGATCAGGGAAGACCGTGAGGGTCTTGTCGATGAGCGGGATCGTGAAGTGGGCACCGCCTGCGTACATCTGGAGCAACGGGATCAGGGCGACCTGGGACGGAACCGCCAGCAACGCAACGGTTGCGATGAACAGCAGGTTCCTGCCGCGGAAGTCGATCCATGCAAACGCGTAGGCAGCGAACGCTGCGATGGCGATCGGGATGATCGTGGCCACGACGGCAATCGCCATCGAGTTGAGCATGCCGTTCCCGACACCTCCGGTCGCATTCGAACCGAGGATGTCGCGATAGTTCTCGAGGGTCAGTCCGCCGTACCCGTTTGCGCTGTCCTGCCAGAACAACCACCAGCCCGAGCCACGCTGTGCATCGCGGGTTCGGAAGGAGTTGATCAGCAAGCCGAGTGTGGGGATGGTCCACACGATCACGAAGAACCACAGGAGCCAGGTCGGGATGCCACGAAGGAATCCCGCTACCCGGCCGGTGAGCGGCTTGATCTCCGTGATACCGCCGGCTGATGATGAAGCCTCGGGCTCCCGAGGAGGCGCTTCAGTCGTCATCGCACGGACTCCCTTTGTCGCTGCATTCTTCGAATATTCATCCACATCACCGGCAGCACGCCCAAGAACAACAGGAAGGCCAGTGCCGAACCGGTACCGAAGTCCAGTTCGGTGAACGCCTTCTGCCACATCTCATTGGCGAGCACCTGCGTGTCGAAGTTGCCGTTCGTCATCACCTTCGGGATGTCGAACACCTTGAGCACGGTCACGATCAGGGTGGTGATCACCACGCCGATCGTCGGTGCGATCGACGGAACCGTGATGCGCCAGAAGACCTGCGACTCGGATGCACCGTCGATACCCGCTGCCTCGGTGAGGTCCTTCGGCACGCCCTTGATGGCGGCCGA
The DNA here is from genome assembly GCA_963759175.1 of uncultured Acidimicrobiia bacterium. GTDB lineage: Bacteria > Actinomycetota > Acidimicrobiia > Spongiisociales > UBA5794 > SZUA-442. Next base: position 114,369 of record CAVWXP010000005.1, on the reverse strand, counting down.
GAGGATGACCATGGCGAAACCGGTCTGGATCCAGATCAGCACGACCATCATCCAGAAGTTGTTGAACGGGGACTCGGTCAGGAAGAGCACCGGCTTGGCGACGACCTCGCCGTTGATCATCTCGTATCCACCGATACCCGGTCCGATGAACCGGTAGATGAGCCAGACGATGGGGATCGCAGCCACGATCGATCCCGAGGTGACGGCCCAGTTCTTCACCTGACTTCCTCGCAGGGTGATGAAGAGGATGCCGAGGAGGATCAAACCCAGGATGATCACAATGACCGTCGTCGCGGTGCTGCTGTTGCTCCACTCACCCATCTTCACCCAGATGGCGTTCATCACGCCGGTCTGGTCCTTGCCGGGCGAGCGGGCGATGTACATGAAGCGCCAGATGATGCCTGCGCCGACGAAGGAGATGGCCATCGGCATGAAGATGAAGGACTTCGCGATGCTCTCGCCCTTGCTTCGGTCGGACAACACGGCGATCGCGAGACCGGCCCCGGTGGAGAAGAGGGTCACGGCGAAGATCCACCAGAGGTTGTTCGAGATCGTTCCACGGATCACCGAGAAGAACGCAAAGCCGATGATGATGGCGCCGAACGACAAGGCGCCGAGCGACCCGCCGTTGAGGCCGAACGAATCGCCGGAACGCTGCCCGGTGAAGCGGGCGACAGCTACGCCGATCAACAGCACGAGGACCCCGACCCAGAAGAGCCTGCTCGTGAACATGTCGGACCAGTTGCTCACATCGAGGATGCCGGGATCGGTGAAGATGTCGCTGTAGTTCGTGAGGCCGGTCCAGGACAGGTTGATCGGCGACCCCGACTGCAGCGACAGCACAGCCGTGCGGATCAGCGGGATCACAAGGGTCATGGCGATGAAGCCCATCGCAGGGGCCAGGAAGATGTACTTGCGAGACCCGAGGGCGATGTCGCGCCTCGCCACCTCGCCGGGGATGCCGAAGGTTCCGACCCATGACCCCAACAGTCCGATGGCGACGATCCCAGCCACGATCGACCAGGCCTGGTTGCCGTCACCGAGGCTCGGGATGAGGAACGCCCCGAAGATCCAACCGATCGCTCCCCATAGGAGCATGGGGCGAAGGATGGGTGCGCTACGGCCCCGAGCGGTCCACAGTCCTGCACCGATCGCCAGACCGACGGCCACGGCGACGACGAGCGCCACGGGCTCCAGGGCCGGGCGGGAGGCCTCGGTCAGGGCACCTCCTGCGAGGGCGCCGAGGACGACACCGCCGAGGGCACCGATCCCGAAACGAATGTTCGCGTCCGATGCGAGCGACAGGGCGTACCCGGTGCCCGCACCTATGACCGTGGCGATGACCGTCACGGCCACCGGTTGATCGATGAGGCGGTTGCCCCACATGAGACCGAACGCCGTCAGGGCGGATGCACCCCCGATCAGCGAGCTGAAGATCGACCACTTGCGCGGAGCGAGGTCGAACAGTTTGTTCGCTCCGACGAACACGACCGCACTGATGATGACCGCCGCGGCGACGCCGACGATGGTCGCGATGACCCTGTCCATACCGTCCCTTCGTCCCTCTCGGCCACAAACTAGCAGGAAGGCCCGGAGCATTCAGCTCCGGGCCCTCCGTACGTCACGTTCGAGTCACGAGGACTCGATGTGGTCGTTGTTACTCGCTGGGCCAGGCAGCCTGAATTGCTGCGAATGCATCGGCGACGGACTTGTCACCGTTGACAGCGCTGGTCCCCTCGGTCCAGAACGCACCGGATCCAACTGCTGCGGGCATCAGGTCTGATGCGTCGAAGCGGGCCGGGTCGGCGGTCTGGAGGATCTCGACGAACGACTTCTCGAGGTCGTTGTACACGCCGAGGTCCTGGTTGAGGTTTGCGGACAGGTAGCCGGAGTTCGCTCCGCCACCGACACGCTCTGCCTGTGCAGCCTGACGGTTGGTCGAGTAATCGGCCGAGGTCAGGTACTCCATGACAGCCCACACCTCAGGACGGTCGTTGAACGCCGACACGTAGGTGCCTGCGGTCAGAACCGGACGAGAGTCGTCAGCTGACGGGAAGTAGAACACGTCGACATCGCCACCCGGACCCACTGCCGTTCCCTCAGGGAGGAAGGCGGCGAAGAACGAGGCCTGACGGTGCATGGCACAGTCGCCCTCTGCGAGCGGAACGCCGTTGTCGCCGAATGCCGTTGCGGCAATCGAACCACCAGCGGCGAACGTGTTGCCGGGCGTGTTCCAGATGTCGATGATCGTCTGGCCAACGGCCTGGACGCGCTCATCGTCGAAGGTGACCTCGTTGGACACCCACTGGTCGTAGAAGTCAGGACCCTGCAGACGCAGTGTCAGATCTTCCATCCAGTCGGTGAACGTCCAACCCGTTGCCGGACCGGACTCGATACCCACGCACCACGGAGTCACGCCATCGGCGATCATCTGCGTGCCCAGGGCGAGGAGGGCGTCGAGGCTCTCGGGAACCTCATAGCCACCGTCCGCGAAGATCGAGGTGTTGTACCACACGACGGACTTCAGGTCGGTCTTGTTCGGGAGTCCCCAAACCTGATCGGCTGCAGTCACGGTCTCGAGCGTTCCACCAGGCCACTGGGCCGATGAGAACTCAACGAGATCGCCCGGGATCGGGAGGATGAATCCCTGCGTCCCGAAGTCGATGACCTTACCGGGCTGCGGGAAGACCGCGATGTCCGGAGGGTTACCGCCAGCTGCCTGTGCGTTGATCTGGTCAGAGAAGTCGCGAGCACCCGTGTAGGTGATCGTCATGCCGTTGGCCTCTGCGAACACGTCGAGCGCGTCCTGCATGGCTCCGGCCTCGTTCTCGCTGGACTCGGGACCGAACAACGTCACGGATGTGCCGGCAAGATCCACCATTGCCTCGGTGGTATCGGTGCCGGCCTCGGTCGTCGTCGTGTCCTCGCTGCCACCGTCATCGTCGGACGAACACGCTGCAACAATCAGCGCGAACGCAAACAACAAGATGACGACATTACGGAATCTCTTCATTCGAGCTCCCTCTCTTTGTCGAATAGAAGGGTGGTTACACACCACCAGAGCGGCGATCATCGGATCACCACTGTGGGAAGGCTAGCACCGTCAGAATCACCGTCGAATCGTTTCCCAACTCAGCGACTCAGGATCTCGCACCGGGTCCACGATCGTTACGATGGGTCGGCGGTGTCCTCCACCGCGCCGACCCAACCCAGGAGAACCCGTGACCGCGATCGCTGACACGCCCACCTTCGTTGCGCATCTCGAGTGTGCGTACACCGGCGATCGATTTCCGGCCGACACGATCCACGGTTTGTCGCCAGAGGGAAAGCCCATGCTGGTCCAGTACGACCTCGACGGCGTGTCGTCCTCGGTCACCAAGGACGACCTCGCCTCGCGACCCGACGGTATGTGGCGCTACCGCGAGTTCCTTCCGGTGCGCCGCACCGAGAACGTGGTCTCCCTTGCCGAGACACAGACCCCCCTCGTTCCGCTTCCCGCGATGGAGCAACGGCTCGGCGCAACCAGCATTGTCATGAAGGACGAGGGTCGCCTACCGACCGGGTCGTTCAAGGCTCGCGGCATCGGCATGGCGGTGTCGATGGCCAAGGAACTCGGCCTCACCCGCCTCGCCATGCCCACGAACGGGAACGCCGGGGCGGCCCTTGCCGCCTACGCCACCCGGGCAGGCATGGAGTCCTACATCTTCTGTCCGGCGGACACGCCCGAGGTCAATGTCCGTGAGATCGCCCTCCAAGGTGGCAAGGTCTGGCGTGTCAACGGCCTCATCGACGACTGCGGCAAGATCGTCGGTGCGGGCAAGGACGCCATGGGTTGGTTCGATGTGTCCACCCTCAAGGAGCCGTATCGGATCGAAGGCAAGAAGACGATGGGTCTCGAGCTCGCCGACCAACTCGGATGGCAACTCCCGGACATCATCTTCTACCCGACCGGTGGCGGAACCGGCCTCATCGGCATGTGGAAGGCCTTCAAGGAACTGCGGGCGATCGGGTGGATAGCGGGGGACCTCCCGCGGATGGTCGCTGTGCAGTCGACGGGGTGCGCCCCCATCGTTCGTGCCTACAACGAGGGCGAGCGCCACGCCCGCCGGTGGGATGATGCGGCGACCATCGCATCGGGGATCCGCGTGCCGGCCGCTGTCGGCGACTTCCTCATCCTCGATGCCGTGCGTGAGAGTGGAGGGTTTGCCATCGCGGTCCCCGACGAAGCGATTGCTGCCGCACACCGCGTGGTGCCCCAGACTGATGGTCTCCTCATCTGCCCGGAGGGAGCGGCGACGGTCGCCGCCTACGAGACCGCCCTCGAGCAGGGATTGGTCGACAAGAACGAACGTGCTGTCCTGTTCAACTGCGGAAGCGGCCTCAAGTACCCGATGCCACCGGCAGACGCCTCCCTCGACAAGGACGCACCCATCGATTGGGAAGCCATGGCGCTGGCCTGAACCATGGCGACGATCATCATCACCGAATTCATGGACGAGTCGTCGGTTGCCTCCCTCGCCACCCATCACCGGGTGGTCTATCAGCCCGATCTCGCTGACGACCGACCGGGATTGCTGCGGGTGATGGCCGATGCCGATGCCCTCATCGTTCGGAACCGAACGATCGTCGACGATGAGTTGCTCGAATCGGCCCCACGGCTCGCGATCGTCGGTCGCCTCGGTGTCGGCCTCGACAACATCGACCTCCCGGCGTGCTCCGAACGCAGCGTCGCCGTCCGGCCAGCGACCGGGGCCAACACCGACGCGGTCGCCGAGTACGTGATCGCCGCCATGCTCACCCTGGTGCGCGGGGCGTTCCTGTCGACGGGCGACGTTGCAGCTGGCCATTGGCCGCGAACGGCATCCACGGGGCTCGAAGTCGCCGGTCGCACGATCGGACTCGTTGGCTTCGGTGCCATCGCCCAACGCGTCGCTGAGCTCGCCGGATGTCTCGGGATGGAGGTCATCGCCCACGATCCTTTCCTCGACGACGATGATCCGGCGTGGCGGCTGGGCACGTCCCTTCCCTTCGCCGATGTCCTCGCCGAGGCCGATGTCGTGAGTCTCCACGTGCCGCTCACGGACGGGACCCGCGGGTTGATCGGCCGATCAGAGATCGCGGCGATGGGCCCCACAGCCGTCCTCATCAACACGGCGCGGGGCGGCATCGTCGACGAGGAGGCCGTCGTGGAGGCGCTGCGTGGCGGTGCGCTGAGGGGCGCTGCACTCGACGTGTTCGCGTCCGAACCGCTCGATGCCGATCAGGGCGCTCGGTTCGCGGATGTCCCGAATCTCATCCTGACCCCGCACATCGCGGGTATCACCGCCGAGTCGAATCGGAGGGTGAGTGACATGATCGCCGCCGCTGTCGATGCGGTCCTGACGAGAGGGGTCTCCTGATGCCGAAGGTCACGTGCGTGGGTCTCGCCGTCCAGGATCTCGTCTTCTCGTTGGACGAGCCGATGCTGATGGGTGAGAAGAACTTCGCGTCCCACCTCCGTGCGGTGGGTGGTGGACCGGCGGCGAACGCCGCTGTTGCGATCGCCCGTCTCGGTGGCCAGGCGTCGCTGGTGACGTCGCTCGGTCGCGACGCCATCGGCGACGAGGTCATCGCCGAGCTGGCCTCGTACGGTGTCGACTGCACGGGCGTCAGGCGCGTCGTCGCGCCGTCGCCGCTGTCGGCTGTCGTGATCGCCCCCGACGGGGAGCGCACCATCATCAACCGAACGGACCCGCAGCTGTGGCGATCAGCGACTCCTCCCTCCCATGCCGAGCTCGCCGACAGCGACGTGATCCTCGTCGACGTCCGATGGCCCGCAGGTGCCGTCGAGGCCGCGTCCATCGGCCGCGACCTCGGCATCCCGATCGTCGTTGACTGCGACCTCACCGACGAGCCCGTGCCCCAGGATCTCCTCACCGGTGCCACCCACGTGGTCTTCTCCCAGCCGGCTTTCGAACGCCTCGCCCGGATCACGAACGCCACCACCGTGGAGCGCATGGCATCCGACATCGGTGGGTTCGTCGCCGTCACGATGGGCTCGGACGGCGTCGTGTGGTCTGAAGGGGGATCGACGCAGCGGACTCCGGCATTCGTCGTCGAGGCCATCGACACCCTCGGCGCCGGGGATGTGTTCCATGGCGCGTTCGCACTCGGCGTGGCCGAAGGTCACCCGACGAGCGATATCGTGAGGTGGTCGTCGGCTGCTGCCGCCGTGAAATGTGCGGCTGGCGGTGGCAGGGACGGATTCCCGTCCCGCCACGACGTCGTTGCCCACATCGAGGAGAGCACACCGTGAACGTCAGCGCAGGCAAGTTGTGGGGACTCAGGCGCCTCGCAGACGACCAGGGCATCTTCAAGATGGTCGCTGTCGACCAGCGACCACCGATCAAGGACCTCGTCAAAGCGGCGCGTGGATCGGACGAGGCGGCATATGACGACGTCGCGCTCGTCAAGCGACTCCTCGTCGAGGAACTCGCCGACGGGGCATCCGCCATGCTGCTCGACCCGCACTTCGCGTACCCGAAGGCCATCGACGTTGTGTCGCCCCGCCAGGGTCTCCTCCTGACTCTCGAGGACTCGGTGTTCGTCGAGACCGAGCGTGGGCGCCTGTCGTCGTCCATCGACGATTGGAGCGTCGAGAAGATCCGTCGCGTCGGCGGTGACGCGGTCAAGCTCCTCGCGTGGTATCGCCCGGATGCCGACAAGGCCGTGCGCGAACATCAACAGGAGTTCGTCGCCCGCATCGGCGACGAGTGCCGACGCTATGACATCCCGTTCCTGTTCGAGCTGCTCGTCTACAGCTTCCCTGGGGATGACCAGCACACCACCGGCTACGTCGAGCAACCCCAGAAGCGATCCGATCACGTTCTCGAGAGCGTCGCCACGTTCGCCGCACCCGAGTACGGCATCGACGTGTTCAAGCTCGAGAGCCCCCTGCCGGCCGCCGACATCCCCGACCCGGCAGACGACGACGCCCGCACGGCAGCGACGCAGTCGCTGTTCAACGAGATCGACCGGCTGTCGCCCGTGCCGTGGGTGATGCTGTCCGCCGGTGCCTCCCAGGGCGACTTCACCAACATCCTCACCTACGCGTTTCGAGCTGGTGCCAGCGGATTCCTCGCAGGCCGCGCGATCTGGTGGGAGGCCCTCAAGGCCTTCCCCGACATCGCCGCGACCAAGGAGGCGCTGCGCACCGACAGTGCACCGTACCTCGCCGGCATCAACGCCCTCGCCGAACGGGAGGCCCTCCCGTTCACCAAGCACCGTGCCTTCGCTCCGGACGGTCCGGGCCTCACCCATGCCGATGCGTCCTTCCGGCATTCGTATGGAGGTATCGACTGATGCGCTGCGGATTCGTCGCCATCGGTCGACCGACATTCGACGTCCCGTTCGCCCAGGAGTCCGCTGACGCTGCGCTCGCCAATCTCCGCTCCGCGGGATGGGATGTGGTCGGCTCTGCTGATGTTGCGATGGACATCGGAGCCGTCAACGATCGGCTCGCTGATGCCATGGCTTCCGAGGTCGAGGCGCTGATCATCCTCCAGGCGACCTTCGCGGACTCGTCACTCGCCGTGGCAGCCACGGCCCACGAACTGCCGGTGGTCCTGTGGGCGATCTCGGAGGAGCGCACCGGCGGTCGACTCCGCCTGAACTCGTTCTGTGGCATCAACCTCGCCGCCTACACCCTCTCGACCACCGGCCGGGACTATCGCTGGGTGCTCGCACCCGCCGATGACCCGTCGGCACCCGCAGCGATCTCCGAAGCCCTCACCGGCGGGGTTCCGTCGCATCGGGTCACCGATGCCGTCAACGGATCCGTGCCTGGTGCTGCGGCAATTGCTCGTGCCAAGGAGGTGCGTGCCCGCCTCGCAGACACCACGATCGGTCGGGTCGGCGAACGGCCCGACGGGTTCGAGCCGTGCGGCTATGAGGCCGCGACGCTGCGCGAGGTCCTCGGAGTCACGGTGGATGAGGTGGCCCTCCCCGAGTTGTTCGAACGCTCGGCGTCGGCCGCTCCCGAGACCGTCGCCGCGGCGCGTGCTCGAGCATCGGGATTCCTCGATGGCGTCGACGACGTGGATCAGGTCGCCCTCGATGCGAGCCTCCGCATGAACGCCGGACTCAAGTCGCTCATCGAGGACCATGGCTGGTCGGGTGTGGCGACGCGTTGCTGGCCCGAGACCTTCACCGAGTTCGGCGCAGCGGCCTGTACACCGATGGCGATGTTGACCGACGATCACACCCCGGGCTCGTGTGAGGCCGACGTCTACGGCAACATCACCGGACTGGTCCTGTCGTGGTTGGCCGAAGCCCCTTCGTTCGTCGCCGACCTCGTCGACCTCGACACCGACACGACCACGAACACGGGCGTCGTGTGGCACTGCGGCCTCGCCCCGTTCGACATGGCCGATCCCGAGTCGACCCCTGTTGCGACGATCCACTCCAATCGCCGCAAACCACTCCTCTCCGAGTTCCCCCTGAAGCCGGGGAGGGTGACCATCGCCCGATTCAGTCAATCCAAGGGCCGGCACCGGCTCACCATCGGTGGCGGGGAGATGCTGCGACGACCGCTCCCATTCTCGGGGACTGCGGGTGTCCTTCGCTTCGACACGCCGGTCGATGATGTGTTGGAAACCATCATGTCCGAGGGTCTCGAGCACCACTACGGGCTCGTGTACGCCGATGTCCGCGAGGAGCTGCGTGCACTCGCCGACGAGATCGGCATCCCGGTCATCGAGTTGTGAACCGAGGTACACAGTGACAACGAACATCCGCTACGGCGTCATCGGCACCGGCATGATGGGTATCGAGCACATCGAGAACATCAACGCCATCGACGGTGCGCACGTGACCGCCATTTCGGACCCCGATGAGGGATCCCGCCGCACGGGACAAAAGGTCGCCGACCTCCCGGACGAGGCCGTGTTCGTCGACCACAAGGACCTCCTCGGTTCGGGCCTCGTCGATGCGGTCGTCATGGTGGCCCCGAACTACACCCATGCCGAGATCCTCATGGATGTGATCGACTCCGGTGTCCACTTCCTCTCCGAGAAACCGTTGTGCACGACGGTCGAGGATGCCCAGCGGGTCGTCGCCGCCGCACGTGACTATCCGGCCGTTGCCTGGATGGGCCTCGAGTACCGCTACAAGCCGGCTATCGCCGCGATGCTCGAGGAGGTGCGCCGGGGCACTGTTGGAACGCCGCGCATGGTCGCCATCCGCGAGCATCGGTTCCCGTTCCTCCCGAAAGTCGGTGACTGGAACCGATTCTCCGAGAACACGGGTGGCACCTTCGTGGAGAAGTGCTGTCACTTCTTCGACCTGATGAACCTCGTCATCGGTGAACGTCCAGTGCGTGTGATGGCGTCCGGGGCCCAGGACGTCAACCACCTCGACGAGGTCTACGAAGGCCGGGTTCCCGACATCCTCGACAACGGCTACGTCATCGTGGAGTACGAGGGCGGAGCGAGGGCGCTGCTGGACCTGTGCATGTTCGCCGAGGGGTCACCCAACGAACAGGAGCTCGCGGTCACCGGTGAGATCGCCAAGGTCGAAGCGTTCGTCCCCGAGAGCTACATCCGGATCTCCCACCGCGAGGGTCGTCGGTCCGAAGCGATCCCGATCCACGATGAGCGCGTCGCCTACGAGGGCTTGCACGAGGGTTCGTCGTACCTCGAGCACCTCGACTTCTACGACGCCATCGTCAACGGCACACCACCCAAAGTGACTCTCGAGGAGGGATTGCTGTCCGTCGCCATCGGGGTGGCTGCGCATCGCTCGATCGACGAGGGCCGAGCCGTCCTGATGTCCGAGGTACTCGGCAACTCCTGATCGCTGGTGGCGGCTGCTGGGTATCGTCGAACGATGCGCCGTTTCGTCGCCCTCGCTGCCATCGCCCTCGTCGGTGTCGCTTGCACGCCCGATGACGCCGTCACGACGACCTCGACCACCGCGGCGGATGTCTCGACGACGACACTCGCGCCGACGACCTCCACCGCTCCCGATGGCCTCGGGGGATCGTTGACGATCGCGACCAGCGGTCCCATCGGTCCCCTCAATCCCTTCGCTCCCGATGCCGGCCTGTCACGACTGGCAGGCAACGCCGTGTGGGCCACCGTCTACGACATCGAACCAGGGACGTGGGACCGGATCCCCGACGTCGTCAGCGGCCTGCCCTCCGACCTTGGCGCCATCGAGATCAACGACGACGGATCGATGACGGTGCGCTACGAGGTACGCACCGGGGCGATGTGGAGTGACGGTGTTCCGATCACCGGTGACGACCTGGTCTTCACCGCCGAGACGATGCGTGATCTCGCCATCTCCGGTGTCGGCGGGGTCGACCCGATCATGTCGACGGTTGTTGCCGCCGATGGCGTCGAGGATCTCGCGTTCATCACCTTTGCCGAGCCGAATCTCGCGTTCGAGGATGCGCTGTGGATCATCCTGCCGAGCCACGTCCTCGGTGGCGTGGACATCATCACCTCCGACGGTGCGTCCTGGCCATCGGGGGGACCGTTCGTCGTCGACGAGGTCGAGGAGCAGAACGGGCAGATCGCTCGCGTCACGTTCACCCGCAACGAGTCGTACGGACGTTCCGACGACGAGGGACGGAGTCTGCCCTACCTCGATGGGCTCACCGTCGTTGCCACCGTCTTCGGCGAAGGAGCGCAGACCGCGAGTGCGGCCTTCGTGGCAAGGGAAGCCGACGTCGCCAAGCTCGAGCCGGATCCCGTGGAGCTCGACGCGGCGCGTGCCGCAGAAGCGGACGGCGCAAACATCGCAGCGACGCCGACACCTGTGGTCGAGCAGCTCACGTTCCAGTTCTCCGATGCTCGGGATGCGGTGAACCCGTCATCGTCGAACGATCAACTCGACTATCGAAGGGCAGTTGCCCACGCCATCGATCGACCCTCCCTCCTTGCCGAGACGATGGTGCCGTGGTCGCCCGAGACCCCGGGGTTGTTGGTGCCCCTGGGTGGGTCGGCTTGGGATCGCTATCCCTTCGACCCGGCGATCGCGTCGTCCCTCGTCGATTGGCGGACGGATGACAGTGCCTTCGGCGAGCAGGTGTCTGCGGTCCTCACGACGACTGGGAACGGGGACTATCGGATCCGTATCGGCGACGCCCTCGACCAGGCGTTCTCCGACGTCGGGATCCGCTACGAGCCGATCTACCTGGACTCGGTGATCTTCTTCGGCGAGACCCTTGCGCAGGGCACCTTCGACATCGGGTTGTGGGCGTGGGTCAACGACGGGGGGTATGCGAACGCCATCGCCGTGGCAGATCTGTTCGATCCCGCCTCGACAGCAGACTTCGCCGACGTCGGTGGCTGGGACGACCCGGCGACTGAGCGGTACAGCGAGATCCTCGAAGAGCTCCGCACGACCGCCGATCCCGAACGGTTCGAGGTCCTTCTTGCCGAGGCCGAGGCCATCCTCGCCGACGACCTTCCGGTGATACCGCTCTTCCATCGCTCAGACCACGTCGGTTGGTGGCCCGATACCGCTGAGGGCGTGATCCCGAATGGCTCCCGATCCGACGTCACCTGGAACCTCGAGACCTGGCAACGAACAGGCGAGTAGCCCGGGTGTTGGTCCCCCTTTGAAGGGTGACGGGCGAGCGGAGTGAGCCAGGGGGATTGTCGCGGGTGATCTGCCCGGGTCGTCGTGGTGGTCTGTCATCCAGTCAGTCCCCCTTTGAAGGGGGACGGGCGAGCTTGCGAGCCAGGGGGATTGTCGTACGTGATCTGCCCGGGTCGTCGTGGTGGTCTGTCATCCAGTCAGTCCCCCTTTGAAGGGGGACGGGCGAGCTTGAGTGAGCCAGGGGGATTGTCGTACGTGATCTGCCCGGGTCGTCGTGGTGGTCTGTCATCCAGTCAGTCCCCCTTTGAAGGGGGACGGGCGAGCTTGCGAGCCAGGGGGATTGTCGTGCGTGATCAGCTCTCGTCTTCGTGTGCCTGCCGATCCCCCTGCATCGTCGCTGCGCTCCCGGGATCGAGGTGGTGTGGATGTTTCGAGGTCTTGGCGCGTTGGGGAATCCCCCTGCATCGTCGCTGCGCTCCTCTGCCGTCCCCCTTCAAAGGGGGACTGAAGCATGGCTCCCCTTCAAAGGGGGACTGAAGCATGGCTCCCCTTGAAAGGGGGACTGAAGCTTGGCTCTCTCAAGAGGGGGACGAGATCGTGGCGGCTCTTGGGTCGTTGTGGTGTTTGGTCTGGCGTGGAGTCGGTCCCCCTTTGAAGGGGGACGGGCGAGCTTGCGAGCCAGGGGGATTGTCGTGCGTGATCAGCTCTCGTCTTCGTGTGCCTGCCGATCCCGCTGCATCGTCGCTGCGCTCCCGGGATCGAGGTGGTGTGGATGTTTCGAGGTCTTGCGCGTTGGGGAATCCCCCTGCATCGTCGCTGCGCTCCTCTGCCGTCCCCCTTCAAAGGGGGACTGAAGCATGGCTCCCCTTGAAAGGGGGACTGAATGCTTGGCTCCTGTTTCAAGAGGGGGACGAGATCGTGGCGGCTCTTGGGTCGCATGTGGTGTGTGGTCTGGTGTGGAGCTCGGTCCCCCTTTGAGGGGGACGGGCGAGATTGCGAGCCAGGGGGATTGTCGTGCGTGATCAGCTCTCGTCTTCGTGTGCCTGCGCGATCCACCTGGATCGTCGCTGCGGACCCGGGATCGCAGGTTGAGTGCTGCGATGTTTCGGGGTGTTCGGCTGAGTCGAGAAATCGGCACCTCTCGTTGGTGCCGTTTCCCTGTTTGGGCGGAGAGGGAGGGATTTGAACCCAAGGGTCTGCTCGCAGCGTTGCCTTGGACTTCGCCGCATCGGCGCTGTGTTCGGCCATGTCCCTTCGATGTGTGGGGACATCGGGGTGTCGCAGGTTGAGGCTGCGACGCGGGGTGTTCCTGAATCGAGAAACGGCACCTTTTGGGTGCCGTTTCCCTGTTTGGGCGGAGAGGGAGGGATTTGAACCCTCGAGGAGGTTCAACACCCCCTACTCGCTTAGCAGGCGAGCGCCTTCGACCGCTCGGCCACCTCTCCGGATGTCGGAAGCCTATCAGGGGGTTGATCGAGCCGCCCACCACTGGGGACCTGACGAGCTACCCGGTCCGAACGCGCCGATCAATGTCGTGTCGGTGTCCCTGGGAATACACGATCTACATAGGATGTTGACAAAGATATGAGTCATGTCATATAACATTACATGAGCACTCAAGACTCTGCCGGTGGGTGAACCGGCCCAGGACCAGATCAACAAGGAGGAAACGTGACCCGTTTCATGGACCCATTCGACGAGATGGACCGCATGCTGTCGGCAGTCGGTAGCACATGGCGCGGTGGACGCATGCCGCTCGACGCGTTCGAGAAGGATGATGTCTACACCCTGAGGTTCGACCTCCCCGGCGTGGATTCCGATGACCTCGACATCACCGTCGAGGACAAGATCCTCACCGTGAGGGCACAGCGCTCGTTCGAGGACACGGTTGGTGCCAACTGGATGCTGCGCGAGCGTCCCACCGGCATCCACAGCCGGTCGGTTCGACTCGGTGATCGCCTCGATGGTGGCGCCGTTTCGGCGTCGTACGACAACGGTGTTCTGACGATCCTCATCCCCATCAAGGAAGAGGCCAAGCCACAGAAGATCGAGGTATCGGTCACTTCGGCACCGGAGGCCATCGAGGCCACGGCGTCATAGGGCGACTTCCGTCTCCGTGGAGCGAGGGCATCCGGGAGGGTGCCCTCGCCCGCGCATCCCGCCGGTCGCTTGGCATCCGGGCGGGGCTGGTCGGAGAGATGCGCGACGATTGGTTCATCCACCTTCGTGGTGCGTTCCGTAGATGGGTTGTTCGCCGAGTGGCGGACTCTCAGAAAGGGACATACACACCATGAAGAAGCGATTCTCCCTCATCGCTCTGATCGCAGTTTTCGCCTTGGTCGTTGCTGCGTGTTCGAGTGATTCCGAAGAAACGACGACCACGACGGTCGCCGATGACAGACACATCCGTACTCGACCTGGCTGTTGAAGCCGGTCAGTTCTCCACGTTGATCGCCGCCATCGATGCGGCCGGTCTCACCGAGACCCTCGAGGGTGAAGGTCCGTTCACGGTCCTCGCACCCACCGATGCCGCGTTCGAAGCTGCATTCGAGGCGCTCGGCATCACGGCTGAAGAACTGCTCGCCGATACCGCCACGTTGACGGAGATCCTGACCTACCACGTGTTGGGACAGGAAGCCGACAGCTCGGTCGTCGCAACCCTCGATGGCCAGGAAGTGCCCACCCTCCAGGGTGAGTCCATCCTCGTGACCGTCGACGGTGGCACGATCTCGATCAACGAGGCGCAGGTCGTTTCTCCTGACCTCGCTGCCGACAACGGCATCGTGCACGTCATCAACGGCGTCCTGCTCCCCCCGACGGTTGCTGAGGCACTCGGTGTCGCCGCTCCGGAAGAGACCACGACCACGACGGTTCCGGAAGAGACCACGACCACGACCGAAGCACCGATGGACCCGACCATCGCTGAGATCGTCGTCGAGCTCGCCTCGGCCGATCCCGCCGAGTTCACGATCCTGCTCGCCGCTGTCCAGGCTGCCGACCCGGCCGTCCTCGAGGCGCTGAGCGATCCGAACCAGGAGCTCACCGTGTTCGCCCCGACCGATGCTGCGTTCGCAGCTGCACTCGAAGCACTCGGCCTCACCCCCGAGGAGCTCCTCGCCAGCGAGGACCTGACGAACATCCTGCTCTACCACGTGGCACCCGGTGTCTTCCTGGCTGAGGATGTCATCGCAGCTGCCCCGATCGATGCCCTTCCCACGCTCCTCGAGGGCGGCACCCTCTTGGTCGAGGTGAACGACGGCTTCGTCAACATCAACGAGAGCGCAACGGTCATCCAGCCCGATGTGGTTGCAAGCAATGGCGTGATCCACGTCATCGACGCAGTCCTCCTGCCTGCGGCGTAGGACCTCACCACCGAGCAGGGCGTAGAACCCTGCATATGACGAGTAGGGACCCGGAGCACACGCTCCGGGTCCCTCTCCGTTTTCGGGCTCGAACATCGATCGCGATCGGCGTGGCACATCTACACTTCGGCTCGATCCACCAAGGGGAGAATGGGATGCACGAAACCACCTGGCTCAAGTGGGGAGCCCTCGCCCTCGCCGGCGCAGCGGCACTCCTTCTCATCGTCGTCGCGTTCAACACGTCCGACGATCTCGAAGGCCGCACGTGGGTCGCCGAGGAGATCGCCATCGACGGTTCCCTGACGCCCCTCGTTGCGAACACGGTCGTGACAGCGACATTCGAGGACGGCAGCGTCTCGGGGATCGGCAGCTGCAACAACTACTTCGGCGGCTATGAGGTCGACGGCGACGCCATCACGTTCGGTGCCCTCGGCTCGACGCTCATGGCGTGTGAACCGGCGGTGATGGACCAGGAGCAGGCGTACCTCGCAGCACTCGCGGGGGCCGACCGCTTCTCCGTCGATGGCTCCACCATGACCCTCTACTCGGGGGACACCGCCCTGGTCGAGTACTCGGAAGCCGACACCGACTGAGGTACGCCGTGGAGCTGAGACCGGCCCGCCCACCGGAGGCGTTCCGTGACTCGCTCGCCCGTTCCTACGACGCCGCTGCAGCCTCGCGCCAGGAGATGGGCGAGGCCGAATGGCGGTGGCCAATCGCCGAGGCCTTCCTCGCTCGGTTGAGGGCAGCGAACGGAACCCGCCTCCTCGAGGTGGGAGCGGGCGTCGGGTACACGAGCGCGTGGTTCGCCGAACGAGGGATCGACGTCGTAGCAACCGATCTGTCTCCCGAGCAGGTGGCGTTGTGCCGCACCAAAGGCATCGAAGCTCATGTGCGAGACATGTATGACCTGGGTTTCCCGGAGCAGTCGTTCGACGCCCTGTGGGCGATGAACTGCATCCATCACGTTCCGGCCGCGGACATCGCGTCGGTCCTCCACGGATTCGCCGACGTGCTCGCTCCGGGCGGCCTCCTCTATATGGGTGTGTGGGGAGGACGTGACGAGGAGGGCATCTACGACGATGACTTCTATCCACCGCCCCGCTTCTTCAGTCTGCGCAGCGACGCAACCCTCCGCAGTGTCATGGAGCACCGCTTCACCATCCTCGAGTTCGACACCTTCGTCCCCGACATCGACAAGCACGACGACGGGCTGCACATGCAGTCGATCGTCGCCGTGCGAAGCGACTGAACGGATGGGTGCCGACGTGCTCTACCGTGGGGACGAAAGGAGGGCATGGTGACAACGGTGCGTTGGGGGATCCTGAGTACGGCGAACATCGGCACGGAGAAGGTCATCCCTGCCATCCAGCGCGCTTCGAACTGCACGGTCGTCGCCATCGCCTCTCGGTCCGAGGAAGCGGCGCGCCGGGTCGCCGATGACCTCGGCATTCCGAAGGCGTACGGTTCGTACGAGGAGCTCCTCGACGCCGATGACATCGATGCGGTGTACATCCCCCTTCCGAACGACCTACATTCGGAGTGGGTCTACAAGGCGGCGGCCGCCGGCAAGCACATCCTGTGCGAGAAGCCTCTCGCCATGACGGCTGACCAGGCTCATGACATGGTGGTGGCCTGCGCCGATGCGGGAATCCGACTCCAGGAGGCGTTCATGTATCGCCACCATCCCACGTGGGTCGAGGCGATCCGACTCGTTCGTACCGGAGCCATCGGCTCGGTGCGTGCCGTCCAGAGTTGGTTCAGCTACTTCAACGATGACCCGGCGAACATCCGGAACCGGTTGGCGAACGGGGGCGGCGCCGTCATGGACATCGGCTGCTACTGCATCAACGTGGCCCGCCTGGTATTCGACGAGGAACCATCCACGGTCCAGGCCGCGATCCATCGGGATCCCGAAATGGGGATCGACATTCTCTCGTCGGCATTGCTCGGCTTCACGGACGGACGTCGAGCGGACTTCACATGCTCGATCCGCACCGAGCCGGACCAGCGCGTCCACATCGTGGGGACGAGTGGGCGGATCGAATTCGAGATCCCATTCAACATCCCACCCGACGTCGGGACGCACATCACCCTGACGTCGGGAGGGGACGATCCCCTGACCCGTGAAACCAGGACGATCACCTTCCCGCCGTCGGATCAATACACCGTTCAAGCCGAACTCTTTGCAGCGGCGATCCTCGCAGGCGAACCCGTTCCGGTGGACCCCGCGGACGCGGTCGCCAACATGCGGGTCATCGACCGTGTACTGGCCGGAGAGCAGAACTGAACCGCCGATCACCTGTGGAGGAACACATGCGAGACCTTCGCGAAACCGTTGTTGCAGTTACGGGAGCCAGCGCCGGTATCGGTGCCGCCGCGGTGCGCGCTCTCGCTGCCGAGGGAGCTCACCTCATCGTTGGAGCCCGCCGAACCGACCGCCTCGACGCCCTCGCCGACGAGGTGGACGTGGACGTGGCCGTTGTCGACATGGACGTGCGTCGCCCAGCTGACGCCCGACGCCTCGTCGATGTCGCGCTCGAGCGCCATGGGCGACTCGACTCGTTGGTCGTCAATGCGGGCATTGGTGCGTATGGGGGGATCATGGATCTCACCGACGAGCAACTCACGGACATGGTCGAGACGAACATCTCGGGGACCATCTGGCCCATCCGCGCAGCGGTTCCGACCTTCCGCGACCACGGCGGCGGGGACATCGTGATCGTCGCGTCCGTCGCAGGGCTGCGAGGAGCCGGCGACGAGGCTGTATACGCAGCCACGAAGTTCGCTCAGGTCGGCCTTGCTGGCGGCCTCGATCGCGAGTTGCTGTCTGATGGCATCCGTGTCAGCACGCTCGCACCGGGTGGCACCGCGACCGAGTTCGCCATGGGAGCCGGCCGCACGCCCGATATGCCGGGGCTTGCCGACATGATGTCCGCCGAGGATGTCGCCGCGGCGATCGTGACGGTGCTTCGACAGCCTCGCTCCATGAGAACCCTGCTGTGGTCCATGAGGAGCATGCAGGAATCGGACTGACTCCCGGCGGGTCCCGAGACCTCCGGGATGCCCGCCGTGCGACGGACCTCAGTGCAGCTCGCTGAGGTCCGTGTCCGTGACCTCTCCCGACGACTTGCCCATGATGATCATCGCCAGGACCTGATCCTTCGTGACCGACGCCTTGTCAACCACACCCACGAGGTTCCCGGTGTGCATGACAGCTATCCGGTCGGCCAGGTCGAAGACATCGTGGATGTCATGGCTGATGAGGAAGATGCCGATGCCATCGGCCTTCAGCTGCTTGATCAACTCTCCGACCTGAGCCGTCTCCGCCGGTCCGAGTGCAGCGGTCGGCTCGTCCATGATGATGATCCGGGCGTTGAAGTAGACCGCCTTGGCGATCGCGATCGATTGGCGCTGCCCGCCGGACAATGACTGGACGGGGACCCGGAAGTTCAGGAATTTCGGGTTCAACCGGGCCATGACGGTCCGGAACTCGTTCTCCATCGTTGAGTCGTCGAGTGTTCCCCACCGCGTCCGGATCTCTCGGCCGAGGAACATGTTCGAAGGGGCGTTCTGGTTCTCGGCCAGGGCGAGGGTCTGGTAGATCGTCTCCACCCCGAGAGCCTTCGCGTCGCGCGGGTTGTTGATCGACACGCGCTGGCCATCGATCTTGATCTCCCCCGAGTCGCCGGGATGGGCGCCCGAAAGGCACCGAATGAGTGTTGTTTTCCCCGCGCCATTGCCTCCGACGATCGCCACGACCTCGCCGGGGAAGAGGTCGACGGTGACGTTCTCGACTGCGTGCACGCCGCCGAAGGCGACGTTCATGTTCCGCATCTCGACGAGGGGTGTGCGGGTCTCGGTCATAGTCATCGTGCCACCCGCTTTCGGTAGTAGGTGTCGAGGGCAACGGCGATGACCAGGACGATGCCGACCACGATGTCCTGGAGTGGGGCATCGAGGCCCAACAGCACCATGCCCGACACGAGTGACTGCATCACGAGGGCACCGAGCACGGCGCCTGGGATGGTGCCGACGCCACCGCTCAACGAGGTGCCGCCGATCACCGCCGCAGCGATGACGTACAACTCGGCGAGTTGGCCCAGGCCGCTGGTCGCGGCATTGAGGCGTGCCACCTGGACAGCCGCGGCGATGCCGACGAGCAGCCCCATGAGGGCAAAAGTCTTGACGATGGTCCACCGCGTCTTGATACCGGCGAGGACGGCGGCGTCGGGGTTCCCACCGATCGCGTAGGTGTACCGCCCATATCGGGTCCGATTCGCGACGAAGTGGATGATGAGAGCAACGGCGATCGTTATGAGGACGGGCGTTGCCAGTCCCAGGGAGATCGTGAGGCCCTCCGGTGGCCATGCGATGCCGTTCTCCTCCGCATACTGGCGTGCGAGGCGCTCCGGCATCGGATACGAGTTGATGACGGCGGCCGCACCGATGATGGCGCCGATGACGACCGCGCCGATCGTGATCTCCGCCCACATCGGTCGCGGCTGGAACCCGAACTTGATCCGTTGGCTGCGGCGGCGCCACATCAGCCCGAGGACGGCGATGCATCCGATGATCGCAAGGATCCAGGTCCAGGTACCTCCGATGGTGCCACGGGAACCACCACCGAAGAGCTGGAACGTCTCGTCCATCGGGGCGATCGTCCGGCCCGACGCCATCCACCACGCAACGCCGCGCCACACGAGCAGTCCGCCGAGCGTGACGATGAATGATGGAACGCCGATATAGGCGACGATGACTCCCTGCATCGCGCCGATGGCCGTTCCCAGGAGCAGCCCTGCGATGAGGGCGATGATCCAGATCATCGGGTGGCCGAGGCCGAGCCAGTCCGGAAGGATCTCCGCTTGGAGGAGTGCCATCGCCATGGCGACGGCTGCCAGCATCGAACCGACCGACAGGTCGATATTGCGGGTGACGATGATCAGCACCATGCCCGTTGCCATGATGGCGACCACCGACGTCTGCACGGAGAGGTTCCACAGGTTCCGGGCCGTGAGGAACGTGCCGCCGGAGAGTATGTGGAAGAGGATCCACATGACCGCAAGGGCCGCGATCATCCCCAGCAGGCGTGTGTCGATCTCCGCGACGCGGAAGAGGCTCCCGATCGACCGTGACCCGGTGCGTGGTGTCCCCACCGCGCCGGGATCGCGTGGATCCGTGTCGGGGGAGGTGTCTTGCTCCCCAGTGTTTGCAGTGTCGGTCACAGTGGTCGTACCTTAGATCGTCGTATCCAGATCAGCCGAAACGTCGAGAGCCGCGTCCTCCGGATTGGTGGACGCGGCCCTCGTCGTTACTCGATCGTTGCTTCTACGTCGCTAGTCGCAGGCAGGAACCGTCCCTGCCTCGACACCTGCGCATGCGTCTTCCTTGCTGATCCAGCCAGCGTCGATGACGATATCCAGGTTCGCCTGCGTGATCGGGATCGGTGCCAACAAGATGGTGTTCATGTTGTTGCCGCCCGGCGTCTCGAAGACGATGGCGCCATCGATGTCGGTCATCGCGGTGCCACCGGCCATTTGGATCGCTACCTCGCCGGCAGCGGTGCCGAGCTCGCGAGCATCCTTCCACACCGACACCGTCTGGGTTCCGAGGGCCACCCGGTTCAGGGCAGCGCCGTCGCCGTCCTGGCCGGACACGGGGACGACTCCGTCGAGGCCCTGTGCCGCAAGTGCAGCGACCACGCCGCCGGCCATGCCGTCGTTCGATGCGACCACGGCGTCGACGTCGTTGTTGTTCGCCGTCAGGAACTGCTCCATGTTGGTCTGTGCGACCTCAGGTGCCCAGTTGTCCGTGTACGACTCGCCGACGTTCGTGATGGCGCAGCTCTCGTCGAGCGCTGCACAGCCGGTCGCCTCGAGCAGGACCTCTTCCTGGCCACCGCGGAGGAAGTCCGCGTTGGCATCGGCCGCGTTGCCCTTGATGAAGACGTAGTTGCCTTCGGGTACGGCTTCGTAGATCGCCCGGGCCTGCATGCGTCCCACCTCGACGTTGTCGAAGGTGATGTAGAACGCACCCTCGTCCTCGATCAGGCGGTCGTACGCCACGACCGGAACACCCGCGTCGAGTGCGGCCGTCACGGCCGGCTTGATGGTCGTACCGTCCTGAGCGAGGATGATCAGCGCGTCAGCGCCCTGCGCGATCAGGTTCTCCACATCAGCGAGTTGCTGTTCCTCTGACGATCCTGCATCGGTCGAGATGTAGGTGCCGCCGCCAGCCTCGATGGCTGCCTTGATGGCGGGCTCATCCCACAGCGCCCAGCGTTCCTCGTTGTAGTTGTTCCATGAGACGCCGACGATGAGGTCGCCGTCGCCCCCGCTGTCGCCGCCGTCATCAGAGTCGCTGCTACAAGCGGCGACGACCATCGCGAATACCGCGAGCAGCACGATGAGTTTCATGCCACGCTTCATTGGATCCTCCATGCTTGGTTACCGCACCTGAGGTGCGGTGCGGTCCGGCGGTTGCTCGGACGCGCACTTCGATTCTACGCCCTGAAGGTGAATCCATGCCACCCGGCTAAGGATCTTCTTCGGCTCCGGGCAGTATCGTTGCCAGAGGTGATCGGAGGCAGGGTGCGTTCTTGTGGTGGGCTCGCGAGAGCATCGACGATTACACGTCTGTGCTCGGCGGTCGTCCTCGTGGCTGCGATGCTCGTGGCTTGCACCTCGGACACGGGGAGGGAGGATTGTCGGTCGCCCGATCACCATCCCGAGTGGACGGTGGCGCGCCTATGGAATGAGGCTCTTCTCGATGCCATTCGACGCGACCTCCCTGCTCCAACCGTCCACGCGAGGAACCTTTATCACACCTCCGCTGCGATGTGGGACGCCTGGGCCGCCTACAACGACGATGCGGTCGGGCTCTTCGTCGACGAGGATCGTGATGCCGAAGACCCCGAACGCGACCGCGCTGAGGCGATGAGTTACGCCGCGTACAGGGTGCTCGACCACCGGTACCTCAACTCCGTCGGCGCGACGGAGACCATTCCCGCACTCGACGAACTCATGGACGCTTTGTGCCTGGACAAGGCATTCGATTCGACCGAGGGCGATACGCCGGCCGCCCTCGGCAACAGGATCGCCGAGGTGATCATCGAGGCCGGTCTCGAAGACGGGTCGAACGAGGCAGAGGCGTACGAACCCGACCCTCCGTACCGGCCCGTCAATCCGCCGCTGGTGGTGCGTGAGTCGGGCACGGTGATGACCGACCCGAATCGGTGGCAACCACTCGAGATCGAGAACATGGTGTCACAGAACGGGATCCTCCTCGACAGCGGTGTCCAGGAGTTCATCGACCCGCATTGGGGCCATGTCACGTCGTTCGCTATGGACCCCGCTCCCGAGAATGGGATGCCGCTCGATCCGGGGCCTCCTCCGTTCGTCCGCGAGCCGGGAACGGACCAGCGCTACAAGGATGACGCCGTGGCAGTCGTCGCCTATGGGAGTCTCCTCGATCCCGATGGTGCCCCGATCGTCGACATCTCCCCCGCACAGCTCGGCAACAACCCGCTGGGTTCCCACGACGATCCGGGCCACGAAACGAACCCGGTGACAGGTCAGCCATACGAGCCGAATCTCGCCAATGAGGCCGACTTCGGGCGTGTTGTCGCCGAGTTCTGGGCGGATGGGCCGGATTCGGAGACGCCGCCCGGCCACTGGAACACCATGGCGAATGAGGTGTCCGACCTCCTCGGCGACGACCTGCGGATCGGTGGCAGAGGCGAGGTGGTGGACCGCCTCGAATGGGATGTCAAGTTGTATCTCGCACTCAACGGAGCGAACCACGACGCCGCGATCGCGGCCTGGGGATCCAAAGGCCACTACGACTACGTCCGCCCGATCTCGATGATCCGATGGATGGGCGGCTTCGGGCAGTCGTCCGATCCCCAAGGCGTGGCATACCACGAGGACGGCCTACCCCTCGTCGACGGGATCGTCGAAGTGATCACCGATGAGACGAGCACCGTGGGTGGCCGCCATGCACACCTGGCTGAACACGTCGGGGAGATCGCCGTGTTGTCCTATGTCGGTAACCCATCCGACCCCGCGACCGACGTCGGAGGCGTGGATTGGATCAGAGCTGTGGACTGGGTGCCATATCAATCGCCCACCTTCGTCACACCGTCGTTCGCGGCGTACGTGTCCGGTCACAGCAGCTTCAGCCGTGCATCAGCCGAGGTGCTCACCGGTATCACCGGAAGCGAGTTCTTCCCTGGCGGACTCGGCGAATGGCGGATACCCGAGGGGTCCCTCCACTTCGAGTACGGACCGACCGACGATGTCGTCCTGCAATGGGCGACCTTCCGCGACGCCGCGGACCAGGCAGGGATATCGAGGCTCTATGGCGGTATCCACGTCAGTGCCGACGACTTCGCGGGGCGGATCATCGGCGAGCGCGTCGGGCAGGCTGCGTGGGCCAAGGCCCAGGCGCTGTACGGTCGATGACCCAGGTCACGGTGAAGGGAGCCATGTGCCGAAGACCTCGCTGACCCTCGGACTCATCGGTGTATGCGTCGGCATCCTCGCAACAGCCTGTGGTGGAGCATCGACGCCGACGACAGCGCTTGCTGCTCCGGTGTTCGTCGATGAGACCGCAGCCGCCGGCGTCCTCCACGTCTACGGTGGCGGATCCGACTACTTCGAGGGCGGCGGCGTGGCCGTCTTCGACTGTAACGGGGATCAACTGCCCGAGCTCTACTTCGCGGGTGGTGAGAACCCTGCCACCTTCTTCGAGAACGCCAGTGCTCGGGGTGGGGACCTCAGGTTCACCGAAATCGATTCCCCCGGGCTCGAGCTCGAAGCGGTGTCGGGCGCGTACCCGATCGATCTGGACTCGGATTCCGTCGTCGACCTCGCGGTGCTGAGACTGGGCGAGAACGTCATGTTCCGTGGCCTTGGCGATTGCAGGTTCGAGCGTGCGAACGAGCGCTGGGGGATCGCCGGTGGCAGCGAATGGACCACTGGCTTCTCTGCGACATGGGAAGCGGGATCGGACCTACCGACGCTGGCCTTCGCCAATTACCTGAAGCTGACCGATCTCACGAACGAGACCGACCTGTGTTCGGAGAACGTGCTCATCAAACCCGGTGATGTCGGCTACGCGGCCCCTGTGGCATTGGAGCCCGGTTGGTGCAGTCTCTCGGTCCTGTTCAGCGACTGGGATCGCAATGGCCAGGCAGATCTCAGGGTCACGAACGACCGTCAATACAACCGCGATGGTGAGGAACTCCTGTGGCGGGTGTTCGGCGAGGAACCGGTCGCATACACCAGGGAGGAGGGTTGGCAACTCGTTCGCATCTGGGGCATGGGCATTGCCTCCCACGATGTCACCGGCGATGGCTATCCCGAGGTGTACCTCACCAGCCAGGGTGACAACCGCCTCCAGACCCTTGCCGATGGGCCGGACCGGCCCGAGTACACCGACATCGCGATACGCCGTGGGGTGACGGCCCATCGACCGTATGTGGGCGACAATACGCTTCCGTCGACGGCGTGGCATCCGGAGTTCCAGGACGTGAACAACGATGGCTTCATCGACCTCTACGTGTCGAAGGGGAACGTCGATGCCATGCCCGACTTCACCAGCGATGATCCGAACAACCTCTTCATCGGACAACCCGATGGGACGTTCGTGGAGGGGGGCGTCGAGGCGGGGATCGTGCACTCCGGTCGCACGAGGGGGAGCGCCGTCGTCGACCTCAACGGGGATGGCCTGCTCGACCTGGTGGAGGTGAACAGGGTCGAGAACGTCAGGGTGTGGAGGAACATCGGCAGCGGTACGACGGAGTCGCCCGAGCAGATGGGGAACTGGATCGAGGTCTCCCTTCAGCAGAACGGCCCGAACTCGATGGCCGTGGGATCGTGGATCGAGGTTCGCGTCGGTGATCACGAGATGGCCAGGGAGGTCACGATCGGAGGAGGGCACGCGAGTGGTTCACTCGTGCCTGCGCACTTCGGTATCGGCCCCTCCGATGAGGCGGAGGTCCGTGTCGTGTGGCCCGACGGCGAGGTGGGTGAGTGGTTGTCGGTGGGCGGAGGTGAGCGCGTCACGGTTGTGCACGGCTTTGGTGACGAGTTGGATGTGGTCCTCGAATCCGGCTCCTGAGGAGGTCATCGATGACCGTGGCACTAGAAAGCGTCGCCCTGCCTGACTTCGGAGTTCCTGGTGAGGCTCCCGAGATCCCCCACGCCACGTACGCCGATCGCCTCGTGCGTTTCCGGGAGCGGATGTCCGAGCGCGGGTATGACGCAGCGGTGGTCTACGCCGACCGCGAGCACTCGGCCAACCTGTCCTACCTCACGGGTTTCGACCCCCGCTTCGAGGAGGCACTGCTCATCGTGTCACCCGACTCGACACCGCTGCTCCTCACAGGGAACGAATGTGTCGGCATGGCCGAGGCCGCACCTGTCGAGATGCAAGTCGAGTTGCACCAGGAGTTCAGCCTGCCGGGCCAACCGCGGGATCGATCGAGGGACCTCGTCGATGTCATGCGCGAGAACGTCATCGGTCCCGATGGTCGCATCGCGGTCCTCGGGTGGAAGCAGATCTCAAACCGGGCCATGATCGAGGTGCCGGCGTTCATCGTCGATGCCCTGCGGGAGGCGGTGGGGCCCGACGGTGCGGTAGAGAACGCGAACGAGATGCTGACGGATGCCGAATCCGGCCTGCGGGTGATCAACGAACCCGAGCAACTCGCAGCTTTCGAGCATGCCTCGTGCCACACGTCGAGTGCCGTCGGACGATTGCTCGCCGGGCTTCGTCCGGGAATGCGCGAGTTCGAGGCGGTTCGGCTCCTCGAGTGGAACGGCAGCCCGCTGTCGTGCCACCTGATGCTGACGAGCGGTCCACGGGCGTCACTCGGGCTGCTGGGTCCAAGCGACCGAAGGATCGAACGAGGGGACCGCTTCACCACGGCATACGGGATCTGGGGTGCCCTCAACTGTCGGGCCGGATTCGTCGTCGAGCATGAGTCCGAGCTGCCCGGTGGCATCCCAGACTACGTCGACCGCCTCGTCGGTCCGTACTTCGCCGCGATCGTCGAGTGGTACGAGGCGCTGCATGTCGGCCAGACCGGCGGCAGGCTGTTCGAGATCATCGATCGCCACCTCGGTGATCCCTTCTTCGGCATCTTCCTGAACCCGGGCCATCAGATCCACCTCGATGAATGGGTGAACTCCCCTGTGTTCGAGAACTCACCGATCGAGCTCCGCTCCGGGATGGCGATGCAGGTCGACGTGATTCCTGCGACGGGTACCGACTACTTCACGACGAACATCGAGGATGGGATCGCCCTCGCCGATGCCCCACTTCGCGCCCGTCTACGCCAGCGGTTTCCTGACATGTGGCGGCGAATCCAAGTACGGCGGGCTTTCATGCGAGACGTGATCGGCATCGACCTGCATGCGGACGTGCTGCCGTTCAGCAACATCCCCGCATGTCTCGCGCCGTTCCTGCTCGCACCCGAGCGTGTGATGGTGAGCCGCCCGTAGCCATCGGATCTCTCTTCGGTCCCCCCAGACCCGTGTAGCGCCAAGGCAAGGAACGCCACCTTCTTCAGTCCCCTCTCAAGGGGGACGGCCACGGAGCGAAGCGACGAGGCAGGGGGAGCCATGAGTTCGGTCCCCCTTTGAAGGGGGACGGACGAGGCGTCGCCTGTGGCGACGTTCGAGTCAGGGGGATCGACAGGCACACGCAGACCCACCCCCATCACGTACGACAATCCCCCTGGCTCACTCTGTTCGCCCGTCCCCCTTCAAAGGGGGACCGACCCCACGACAGGTCAGCACACGAGCAAGGAGTCAAAGTCCTCCAGTCCCCCTTTCAAGGGGGACGGCCGAGGAGCGAAGCGGCGAGGCAGGGGGATCGACAGTGTCCCGAAGACCTGCGCTGATCACGTACGACAATCCCCTTGGCTCACTCCGTTCGCCCGTCCCCCTTCAAAGGGGGGACCGATCCCACGACAGGCCAGCACACGAGCAAGGAGTCAAAGTCCTTCGGTCCCCCTTTCAAGGGGGACGGCCGAGGAGCGAAGCGGCGAGGCAGGGGGATCGACAGTGTCCCGAAGACCTGCGCTGATCACGTACGACAATCCCCTTGGCTCACTCCGTTCGCCCGTCCCCCTTCAAAGGGGGGACCGATCCCACGACAGGCCAGCACACGAGCAAGGAGTCAAAGTCCTTCGGTCCCCCTTTCAAGGGGGACGGCCGAGGAGCGAAGCGGCGAGGCAGGGGGATCGACAGTGTCCCGAAGACCTGCGCTGATCACGTCCGACAATCCCCTTGGCTCACTCCGTTCGCCCGTCCCCCTTCAAAGGGAGACGGCAGCATGGCTCCGTTGAAAGGGGGCCGAGTGCGACCAGCGGAGCTCGTCGCTAGGTCGTCGTCCAGATGGCGCGATTGACGGCGTTCTCGAGCGCCTCCTGGCGACCAGACACCGGCGAGGGGTCGAGTTCGCCGCTCGCCACCTTGGCCTCGAGCCCTGCCAAGTCGGTCTTGCCGCCGAGGATCTGCGTCCCGAGGTCGTCGGTCCATGCGGCGTAGCGGTCGTCGCGTGCCTGCTCGAGAGTCCCGTCCTCGATGAGGCGTTCGGCGACGAGCAGCGATTGGGCCAGGGTGTCGGCGCCACCGATGTGGGCGTGGAAGAGGTCGTCGCGTGCCATCGATTGGCGTCGCAGCTTGGTGTCGAAGTTGAAGCCGCCCTTTGCGAAACCGCCGCTGCGCATGATCTCGTACATGGCGAGGCTCATCTCCTCGACGGAGTTCGGGAACTGGTCGGTGTCCCAGCCGTTCTGGGGGTCGCCGCGGTTGGCGTCGATGCTCCCGAAGATGCCGTTGTCGACGGCGTACGCGACCTCGTGGTGGAAGCTGTGTCCGGCGAGGGTCGCATGGTTCACCTCGATGTTGACGAACAGCTCGCCCATCAGGTCGTAGCGCTCGAGGAAGCCGTGCACCGTGGCCGAGTCGTAGTCGTACTGGTGCTTCGTGGGCTCCTGGGGCTTGGGTTCGATGAACAGCATTCCCTCGAACCCGATGGACTTCTTGTAGTCGACGACCAGGTGCAGGAAACGTGCGAACTGGTCTGCCTCGTGCTTCATCCGCGTGTTGAGCAGGGTCTCGTATCCCTCGCGACCGCCCCACAACACATAGCTGGTACCGCCGAGGCGATGGGTTGCATCCATGGCGTTCTTCACCTGCGCCGCCGCATAGGCGAACACCTCGGGATCGGGGTTCGTGGCGGCTCCTGCCGCGAACCGGGGATGGCTGAAGGCGTTGGTGGTGCCCCACAGCAGCTTGGTGCCGGTCTCGGCCATCTTCGCCTCGGCGTACGAGACCATGGCCTCGAGGTTCGCCTTCGTCTCAGCGAAGGTGGCTCCCGCGGGGGCGATGTCGAGGTCGTGGAAGCACCAGTAGGGGAATCCGAGCTTGGCGAAGAACTCGAACGCAGCGTCCATCTTCATGCGGGCGGCTGCCATGGGTTCCATGGCTGGATCGAGCCAGGGACGGTCGAAGGTTCCAGCCCCGAAGACATCGGATCCGGGCCAGGTGAACGAGTGCCAGTAGCACACGGCCATGCGCAGTTGCTCGGACATCGGCTTGCCGAGGACCACTCGGTCGGCGTCGTAGTACCTGAAGGCGAACGGGTTGTCGGTGTCCGGCCCCTCGAACCGCACCCGACCGACACTGTCGAAGAATTCGCTCATGACTGACCTCTCCGTTTCACACGAGGTTCCCGCCCGGAGGCACCGCACCGGGTCGTGAACCCAGCGTATACACCGCCGCCCTCTTGGCCACATCGGCGACCGTATGGTGGTGTCGACGCTCCCGGGAGGGCACATGGGTTGGTTCCTCGGCATCGATTCGTCCACGACGGCCACCAAGGCACTCCTGATGGACGCCGAGGGCGCGATCGTCGCTGTCGGGCGATCGACCTACGGCTTCGACACTCCCCATCCCCTGTGGTCCGAGCAGGATCCGCACCTGTGGTGGGCAGCGACCTGTTCCGCGATCGCGGACGCGATGGGCCAGGCAGGCGTATCCCCCGCTGACGTCGACGGTGTCGGCCTCACGGGTCAGATGCATGGCCTCGTCCTGCTCGACGAGGACGACGAGGTGCTCCGACCCGCGATCCTCTGGAACGACCAACGCACGCAGGCCCAGTGCGATGCGATGCGCCAGCGCATCGGCAGGGAGCAGCTCATCGCAGTGTCGGGAAACGACGCGCTCACCGGATTCACGGCGCCCAAGATCCTGTGGGTGGCAGACCATGAGCCCGATGTGTTCGATCGCGTGGCCCATGTCCTCCTGCCCAAGGACTACGTGCGGCTCATGCTGACCGGAGATCACGCCACCGATGCAGCAGGCGGATCGGGAACGATCCTCTTCGATCTGGCGCGTCGCACGTGGTCGGACCGCCTCGCGTCCGATCTCGGTATCCCGCGCTCATGGCTTCCTGACGTTCATGAGGGCACCGACGTCACCGGGGTCGTCAGTGCTGCGGCGTCTGCCGCAACCGGGCTGGCCGTTGGCACTCCCGTCTTCGGTGGCGGCGGTGACCAGGCGGCGAACGGAGTGGGCGTAGGAGCCGTCGTTCCGGGCATCGTGGCCATGAGTATCGGTACGAGTGGCGTCGTGTTCGCTCCGACCGACCACGCCGCCATCGAGCCTGAAGGTCGACTCCACGCGTTCTGCCACGCCGTACCGGGGATGTGGCACCTGATGGGTGTCATGCTGTCAGCGGCTGGCAGCCTCGAGTGGTTTCGTCGGACCCTCGCCCCCGATCGCTCCTATCCCGAACTCGACGCGCTCGCAGAGGCCGTCGCTGCGGGATCGAACGGCCTCCAGTTCCTTCCGTATCTCACGGGCGAACGCACCCCGCACCCCGATCCGACGGCTCGGGGGGCGTTCGTCGGGTTGACCGTGCGCCACGAACTCGGTCACCTCACCCGAGCCGTCCTCGAAGGAGTCGCGTTCGGGTTGCGGGACTCGCTCGAACTCGTTCGGACGGCGACCGCGGTCGACGAGGTGCGGGCATCAGGCGGGGGAGCGGTGTCACCCGTGTGGCTGCGGATCATCGCCGACGTGATGGGGACACCGGTGCGCGTCGTCGGAACTCCCGAGGCTGCCGCCCACGGTGCGGCGTTGCTGGCGGCGACAGGATTCGGAGCCTTCTCATCGGTCCACGAGGCGACCGACGCGGCGGTCGTCGTCGGTCCGGCCATCGAGCCGACCTCGGATGCCGCCACCTACGACGACGCGTACGGGATCTATCGCAGCCTGTATCCGTCGTTGCGATCGACGTTCGAGGGCCTGACAGCGCTGGACCGCTGAGACCGGCGTCACTCGATGGGGCCGTGGACATCGATCGGCGACGCCTCGGTGTGGATGGTGCGCTCGCGATGTGCATGGCGCCCCGGCAGGTGGGTGTGGGCCGGATCGTCGAGGAACACCGTTCCCCCGTCGTCGACGTGGAGCAGTGAGGGGCCGTACGCCTCGACGAGATGGTCCGATGTGAGAACCGCCTCGGGTGGACCAGAAGCGACGACCCGGCCGGCGAGCAGGAGGACGTGACCGGCGAATTGCGCCTCCGAGAGATCATGCGTGGTCATCACGACGGTGCACCCGCGCTTCGTTTCGTCGTGGATCACCGCATCGATGGCCTGGGCCGTTGTCAGGTCGATCCCGGTGAGTGGTTCGTCGAGGAGGAGGATGCTGTGCTCCTGGGCGAGCCCTTGGGCTACGAACACCCGTTGGCGCTGGCCGCCCGACAGGTCGTCGAGATGCCGCGTGGCGATATCCGAGATCCCGACGCGGTCCATCGCCTCCTCGATGATCGCTCGGTCCGCAGAGCCCAGAGGTCGATACGGTCCGGCAGATGCATACCGACCCATCGACACGACCTCACGCACGGTGATCGGGAGGGCGTCGTTGACCCGTGTCGACTGGAGTACATAGGAGATCCGCGTCGTGCCTCCGGTGCCCACCGTCAACGTCCCGGCCGATGGCTCGGTGAGGCCGGCGATGGCATTGAGGAGGGTCGATTTGCCAGATCCATTCGGTCCGATGATGGCGGTGGTGGATCCCGACGGAATGGTGAACGAGGACGCACCGAGGGCGACGTGGTTCCCGTAGGTGAGGACGAGGTCTCGTGCGTCCACCGCTCCGGAGTTCACGTGCATCGCGCACACCGCCCCTCGATCTCGAGCGTGTGGCCGATCGCCGTGAATGCGGCTTGGGCCGCGATGTCGTTCACGATCCGGTCGACCTGTGACTCGAGGCCGGTCGGGACCACCACATCATCCACCTGCCCACACTCGACACACACGAGGTGGTGGTGGTGACCGGTCAGCCACTCGGCGAGTTCGTAGCGGGCGACGCCCTTCGTCGCGAGGTGGGGCGTGACGATGTCGGCTTCCTCGAGCACCGCCAGGGTCCGGTAGAGGCTCGAGAGCGGCAGGCCCTCGAG
This sequence comes from uncultured Acidimicrobiia bacterium, assembly GCA_963759175.1. GTDB lineage: Bacteria > Actinomycetota > Acidimicrobiia > Spongiisociales > UBA5794 > SZUA-442. The sequence continues at coordinate 82,942 of CAVWXP010000005.1, read as the reverse complement.
CTCGTCGGTCAGCTCAGCGGCTGAACGGGGTCCCTCCGCCTCGGCGAGCGCATCCACGACGGTGCGCCGACCGCGTGTGTAGCGGGCGTCGTGGTCCGTCAGGCGCTGCTCTACCTGGCGGTGGAGGGAAGTAGTCACGATGTGTCGGTTCCTTGCTATCGTTCCCAAAGCTAATAAGAACGATTCTCATTCTAGGAGTCTCGATGAGAGCATACAGCACAGGTGGCCGAACGATTCGGAGGCTCGCCGTCGCTGCGGGACTCGTGGCCCTCGTCGCCTCGGCTTGCAGCACGGTCGATGAAACCTCAGACGACGGTCCCACGATCGCCGTGACCACCGGCGTGTGGGGGGATGTGGTCAGCAACGTGGTCGGGGACGATGCCGTCGTCGAGGTCGTGATCCCCATCGGTGCTGACCCCCACGACTACGCGCCATCGTCCCAGCAGGTGGCCTCGATGCAGGAGGCCGACCTCGTCGCGGCGAACGGCCTCGGCCTCGAGGAAGGACTCGAGGACGTCCTCGCGGCCATCATCGGTGACGGTGGCACCGTGATCGAACTCGCACCCCAGCTCGATCCGCAGCCATTCGGAGGCGATGACCACGAGGGGGAAGATCACGAGGGTGAAGATCACGAGGCCGAAGACCACGGCCACGATGGGGATGACCCGCACGTGTGGATGGATCCGGTGCGGGTCGCCGAGGCTGCAATGCTCTTCGCCGAGGCGCTCGAAGCCGTTTCTCCCGGTCCGTGGATCGAGCGTGCGGAGATGTACGCCTCCGAGGTCCTGGCTGCCCATGAGGATGCCCTCGATGCCTATGGAACGCTGGCGCCCGACGCCAAGAAGCTCGTCACGAATCACGATTCCCTCGGATACTTCGCCGACCGCTACGGATTCACGATGGTCGGTGTCGTCATCCCCGGCGGCTCGACCCTCGCCGATCCCAGCTCAGCAGAGATCGCCGAGCTCGTGGCGACGATGGAGCGTGAGAACGTCACGACCATCTTCGGTGAGACCTCGTCATCGTCCGCGCTCGCCGAAGTCGTTGCGGCTGAGCTCGGCGAGGAGGTGTCGGTGGTGGAGTTGTACACGGGGTCTCTCGGTGAGGCGGGGTCCGGGGCAGACACGGTCATCGGGATGATCGAGACGAACGCACGATTGATCGTCGACGCGCTCGGGTGATCTGCTTCGGCCGGGGTAACGTCGCCTGATGGACTGGCTGTTCGACCCGTTCTCCCTCGCACTCCAACAGCGCGCCCTCGTCGGCGGGTCGCTCGCCGCCGTGGCGTTGGCCATCGTCGGCACGTGGGTCGTGATCCGCGGCATGTCCTTCCTGGGGGACGCCCTGGTGCACGGCATCATCCCGGGTATCGCGCTGGCTGTGCTCTTCGACTTCAGCCCCGTGGTGGGCGCGGTCCTCGCCGCGGGTGTGATGCTGATCGGCATCAACCTCGTTCATCGCCAGACCACGTTCTCGGAGGACACGAGCATCGGGTTGCTGTTCGTTGGGATGCTCGGGCTCGGTGTGATCCTCATCTCGCGCACGGTCTCGTATACGGGGAGCCTGACGACGATCCTCTTCGGCGATGCCCTCGGTGTGACCACCTCGGACATCGTGATGCTCGGTGGACTCGTCGCCGTGATCGTCGTCACCTCGGTGCTGTTGTACCGGCCCTTCCTCGTGCTGTCCTTCAACGAGGCCAAGGCGCAGTTGCTCGGTATGCGCCCCCGCTTCGCCCACGCGGCGTTGCTGGTGATGATCACCCTGGCGATCGTGGGGTCGTTCCAGACGGTCGGCACGCTCCTCGTGTTCGGGCTGCTGGTCGGCCCACCGGCAACGGCCGCGCTCATCGTGCGGCGGGTCCCGGCGATGATGATCCTCGGCGCTGTGATCGGCGTGGCGTCGGTGTTCGTCGGGTTACTCGTCAGCTACCACGCTGACACGTCTGCGTCAGCCACGATCGCGGTGACCCCCATCGTCGCATTCTTCGCCGTGCTGACGATCCGATCCATCGCCACCAGCGCCCGCAGCGGAGCCCTCGCCACCCCCCGCTGATCGGGCGATGCTGCGAACCCAGGGTTCCAGTGACCGGATCCGACCACTGGGGCCCACAGTTCGGTCTGTTCTGCGGATCGGAGCATCGATGTCGGCATTCTGTGGGTTCCAGTGCTCGATATCGACCGCTGGAACCCTGGGTTCGGGTGTTCGGATTCGACCACTGGGGCCCACAGTTGATGGGGCGGCTTCGAGGTTGTCTAGACATCCTCTACACTCGATCACGTGAAACCCGCCGATGCGAGGATGCGTTCCATGCGCACGATCAACCACTGGATCGACAACCGAGCCGAAGAAGCAACCTCCGGCCGCACCACCCCGGTGTTCGATCCCGCAACGGGTGAGACGGCTGCCGAGGTCGGGCTCGCCTCCACCGCGGACGTGGACCGCGCCGTAGCTTCTGCCCTCGCCGCTTTCGCTGACTGGCGCGACACGCCGCTCGCCAAGCGGCAACGCATCCTCTTTGCCTATCGCCAGATCCTCGACGAGCGGTCCGCCGAGATCGCCGAGGCGATCACCGCCGAGCATGGCAAGACGTTGCCCGATGCGGCAGGTGAGGTCCAACGCGGCCTCGAGGTGGTCGAGTACGCCTGTGCCCTGCCCGAGCTCGTGAAGGGCTCGTACTCGGAGCAGGTCTCGACGGCCGTCGACATGTACTCGATCCGCCAGCCGCTCGGCGTGGTCGCAGGGATCACGCCTTTCAACTTCCCCGCCATGGTGCCGATGTGGATGTTCCCCATGGCCATCGCCTGCGGCAACACCTTCGTCCTCAAGCCCTCGGAGAAGGACCCCTCCGCCTCGATGATCGCCGCCGAGATGTTCGCCGAAGCCGGCCTGCCCGAGGGCGTCCTGAACGTCGTCCAGGGGGACAAGGTCGCCGTCGACCGCATCCTCGACCACCCCGATGTCGCCGCCGTGTCGTTCGTCGGCTCGACGCCGATCGCCAGGTACGTCCACGAGCAAGCCTCGCGATCCTCCAAGCGCGTGCAGGCCCTCGGGGGAGCCAAGAACCACATGGTGGTGTTGCCCGATGCCGACATGGACCTCGCCGCGGACGCCGCGGTGAGCGCCGCCTATGGCTCTGCTGGTGAACGCTGCATGGCGATCTCCGTCGTCGTCACCGTCGGCGATGCAGCCGATCGCCTCATTCCCAGGATCGAGGAACGGGCACGCAAGCTCAGAGTGGGACCCGGGGCAGCGAGCGATTCGGACATGGGTCCACTGATCACCGGAGAGCACCGCGACCGCGTCGTGGGCTACATCGATGCCGGAGCCGCTGCCGGAGCCAGGCTCGTGATCGACGGCCGAACCACCCAGGTCGAGGGATTCGTCGACGGGTTCTACGTCGGGCCCACCCTGTTCGACGGTGTGTCGAGCGACATGTCGATCTATCGCGATGAGATCTTCGGACCCGTCCTGTCGATCGTCCGTGTCGAGCGATTCGAAGAAGCGATCGACCTCATCAATGACAATCCGTGGGGCAACGGCACCGCCGTGTTCACCAACGACGGGGGAGCCGCCCGCACCTTCCAGAATCGGATCCTCGTCGGCATGGTGGGGGTCAACGTCCCCATCCCCGTGCCGTTCTCGTTCTACAGCTTCGGTGGTTGGAAGGACTCGATGTTCGGGGACCACGACATCTACGGCCCCCAGAGCGTCGATTTCTACACCCGGACGAAGACGGTCATCAGTCGGTGGCCCGATCCCATCCATCGAGGCGTCGATCTCGGGTTCCCGGTCGCGGAGTGAGTGACGTGGCCGGCTCTCGCAGCATCGACCTGGTGGCCATCGGTCGCGCCAACCTCGATCTGTACTCCCAGGACATAGGAGCGCCGTTCGAGGACAGCACAGGCTTCGATGCCATGGTGGGCGGTAGCCCCACGAACATCGCCATCGGCGCCGCGCGGCTCGGATGCACGTCGATGATCCTCACGGCGGTCGGTGACGATCGAACCGGGGACTTCGTCCTCCGCTACCTGAGGGACGAGGGTGTGCTCGTCGACCATGTGCCGCGGATACCGGGCAAGCTCACCAGCCTCGCCCTGCTCGGCGTCCAGCCACCCGACCACTTCCCGCTGTCGTTCTACCGGGAGGATCCCGCAGATATCTACCTGACGGCCGACGTGGTGGACCGCATCGACCTCGCATCGGTTCGAGCCGTCGAGGTGTCAGGCAACGCCGTTGCGAGGGGTCCTTGCGTCGATGCCGTGTATCGCCTGGCCGAACGCGCCGCTGCCCACGGTGTTCCGGTGTACCTCGATGTCGACCTTCGTCCGTCCGAGTGGGAACGTCCCACGGACTACGGCGAGGCAATCCGGAAGCTGCTTCCCCACGTCGACGTCGTGATCGGCACCGAGGAGGAGTACTTCGCCGCACTGATGCCACAGCCAGAGGAGGTCATGGCCGGTGGACGGGTTCACCCAGCTGACCTCGCGGAGCTCGGTGAGGCCATCTCGGCGATCCTCGGAACCGGTCCGAGCGTCGTCGTCACCAAGCGGGGAGATCGCGGTGTGACGATCGCGTCGGTAGAGGGCGTCGTCGACGTGCCGGGATTCCCCGTCGACGTCGTGAACACCGTGGGTGCAGGCGACGCGTTCGCCGCAGGCCTCATCCGCAGTCGCCTCCGCGGCCTCGATTGGGTCGCCTCGGCGAGGTTCGCCAACGCCTGCGGTGCACTGGTCGTGACACGCCATGGCTGCTCGGCGGCGTTTCCGACCGAGGACGAGGTCACGGCCTTCCTACGGGAACGCGCATCGTGACGGCTGTGACACCGGGCAAGGCACGGGCCCTGACCCAGGCCTCCAACGAACACGGGATCTTCACGGTGTTCGCCATCGACCACCGCGACGCGATGCGGATGCTTCTCGATCCCGATGATCCTGCCGGTGTACCTGCGGACCTGCTCACCGAGGTCAAGCTCGACTTCGTGAGGGCCATGAACGCCGATGCCTCGGCTGTGCTCCTCGATCCCGAGTACTCAGCCATCGAGGCCGTGGGTGGACGAGTCGTCGGTCGCGACACGGGGTTGCTGGTCGCACTCGAGAACCAGGGCTATCTGGGCGATCCCGAAGCACGGGTCACGACCCTCTTGGAGGGTTGGTCCGTAGAGAAGGCCAAGCGACTCGGTGCCTCCGGCATCAAGCTCCTGTTGTTGTATCGCCCCGACAGCGAGGCAGCGGCGCAGCAGGATGCCGTCGTTGCGGATGTCGTCGCCGCCTGCGCTCGGTGGGACATCCCCCTCTTCCTCGAACCGATTCCCTACCCCCTGCCATCCGACGACGCCGGCGGTCCCGTCCGACGTGAGCTCGTGGTCGAGTCTGTCAGGCGACTCGGTGCGCTCGGCCCCGACATCATGAAGGTCCCGTTCCCCGAGGACACCGCGGTCGAGGACCTTCCCCGTTGGCGCGATGCCTGCGCCGAGCTCGATGAGGTGTCGCCGGTCCCGTGGGCTCTGCTGTCGGGTGGCGACCCCTACCGATCCTTCAGGGTGCAGGTCCAGATCGCATCCGAGTCGGGGAGCTCCGGGTTCCTCGTAGGCCGGGCCCTGTGGGGTGAGGCAGCGAAACTCGCGGGCGCGGAACGACGGGCCGCGATCGAGTACCAGGTACGGCCCCGGTTCGTCGAATTGGCACAGATCGCCACGACCCACGGAACGAGTTGGTACGACCGAGTGGGAGCGGATGGATTCACGACGCCACCGTTCAGCGACTACTGAGATGGAACCCCGACGACACGACGCCGAAGGATCAGGTCCCGGAGTGGGGCATCATCGGTTCGGGCACACCGGTCACGCCGACGTCGAGTGCGAGCAGCCTCCCGTTGAGCCCGGGATCGTCGTATCGAGGATGCGAACCACCTCCACCGATCGACGTCACGAACAGGACATCGAGGTCGGGACCGCCGAAGGCAGGCTTCGTCGGCTTGTCGACGGGGAGCTCCACGATGCGATCGACCGATCCCCCCGGCGTCAACCTGGCAATTGCCGATCCGAACACGCATGCGATCCAATAGCACCCATCAGCGTCCACGGTGGCTCCGTCGGCCGTACCCGGCAGGTCGGTGAAGTCGTTGAAGACCCGCTCCTTCGATCGCGTTCCGGTTGCTGTGTCGTAGTCGTAGGCCCAGACCCGCTTGGCAAGGGAATCGGCGTAGTACATCGTCGAGCCGTCGGGCGAGAAGGCGATGCCGTTGGGGACGCCCGCCCGATCGGCGACGACCACGGGCGGATGATCGGCGGCGACCCGGTACACCAGCCCGGTCGATTCCGTCGCGTCCTCATGCATCGAACCCACCCAGAAGCGGCCCTGCCGATCGAGCGCACCGTCGTTCAGCCGGTGCCGGGGACCACCCGCGTCGATGACATGCCACGGGGTCACGGCGCCACTCGGCCAATGCAGGAACGAGAGCGCATCCTCTGCGGCAACGAGCAACGTGTCGGGATCCGCGGTGAGAGCGATCGACCCCGGGCGTCCGGTGAGGTCCCTCCGCTCGGCGGTCCCGTCGGAGGGGTCGATGGCAGTGGATGGCGCGCCCATCGATGTCGATCGTGTACAACTGTTCCCGCCGCCCATCCCACACCGGACACTCACCCAGGAGGTCAACGTGCGATCCAACGACTTCGATCATCATCCGGTCCCATCGGTGCGGCCCGGGATGTCGCGCGCACCGGGTCGATGCTAGGCGCGGCCGATGACCGCTCGATTGGCAGGCCGGGTGATCGTCGTGACGGGGGCGACCGGCATCGCCGGCACTTCGGCACACCGCCTGGCCGAGGAGGGCGCATCGGTGTTCACGGTCTCTCGGACCGATGACCACTGCGTCGCTCTGCAACGAGTCGATCCGTGCAGGCGGAGGCGTCGCATGATTGGGCAACGGCCGACCTCCGCGACGAGGATGCAACGGTCTCAGGCCTTCGACGCATGCGTCGAACGCTTCGGACGCGTCGATGGTCTGCTGTCCGTGGCCGGCGGGAGCGGTCGCCGCTTCGGTGACGGACATCGTCGACACCGATCTCGCTCGATGCCTGGCACGCCACGCTCGACCTGAATCTCACCACGACGTTCCTGTCGGTTCGCGAAGCCATTCGCCGGATGATGGTCGGGCGCCGGCGGGTCGATCGTCGATGGTGTCGAGCGTGTCTCGCCGACCATCCTTCACCCTCGCTGTTCGGTACGCATGCATACGCCGTGGCGAAGGGCGGTCAGCTCGCCCTCGTCCGGACCGCTGCAGCCGCCTATGCGGGTCGACGCATCCGCGTCAACGGCATCGCGCCCGCCGTCGTCGTCACGCCGATGTCCCAGCGAGCCCAGGGAGATCGAAGCCGTTGCTGCGTATGTCGATGTGAAGCAACCGCTTGTCCGGGTTCATGGAACCCGAGTCGGTCGCATCTACAGCGGCCTACCTGCTGTCTTCTGAAGGCGACATGATCACGGGCCAGGTTCTCGGCGTCGACGGAGGGTGGTCCGTCACCGAGGTCGGCGGATGAGCAGGCTCGCCCTTCCGACGCAGGTCGTCGACCGGAGGATCATCGCGATCGCCCGAAAGGTGCCCCTCGATCGACTGATGGATGTCGCTGCCATCCTCGCCGACCACGCACTACCGATCATCGAGGTCACGCTCGACGGCGACGATGCGTTGCCCGCCATCGAACGGCTCGCCGGCAACGGTGCCCTCGTGGTCGGAGCCGGGACGGTGCGTTCCATCGCCGACGTCGACCGTGCCGCAGCCGCCGGGGCATCGTTCATCGTCTCGCCACACACGGACGCCCGCATCATCGAGCGCGCACTCAGCGAATCCCTCCCAGTCGTTCCGGGCGCCATGACTCCGAGTGAGGTCGTGGCGGCGTGGGACCTGGGCGCGTCGGCGGTCAAGCTGTTCCCTGCCTCGACCGGAGGACCCGCCCATGTGCGGGCCATCGGCGGACCGCTCGGTGACATCCCTCTCGTGGCGACGGGGGGAGTCGACGCATCGAACGCCGCATCGTTCCTCGACGCGGGTGCCGTGGCCGTGGGCGTCGGCGGGTGGCTCACGGGCAGCAGCGATCTCGGGGTCGTGGCCGAGCGGGCCCGTTTGCTGGTCGAGGTCACTCGCCGGTCGTGATGTCGTCCCGTCGCAGGTGGGCGCTGGGGATCTCGCCTGCGAGGAACCGGGTGTCCTTTGTCGGTGATTCGATGGCGGCCAATGCGGCACCTACCGCTCCGGCCGACGACCCGAGTGTCGCTGCAACGATGTCGATCCGGTCGCGAGGGACCAGCGTGACACGGGAACGTACGGCCTCCCTCAGGGGTCCGAGCAGTCGTTCACCCGCTGTTGCGCCTCCGCCGCCGATCACGATGCGTTCGGGTCCGAGCATCGTGATCACGTTGGCGAGTCCCACCGCGAGGTACGAGATCGCTGCGTCGAGTTCGGCTGTGGCGAGGGCGTCGCCCTCGTCGGCAGCGGCGATGACTGCTTCGAAGTTGGGCTGACCCGCACGTTCGGCCACCGCGGGTGGTCGTGTGAGGGCCTCCATGCATCCGGGGTTCCCGCATCCACAGATCGGCCCGTCCGCCACGAGTGTCTGGTGCCCGAGTTCCCCACCGATCCCGAATGCGCCGAAGTGCAGCTCCCCGTTGAGGAACAGGCCGCCGCCCACGCCCGTTCCCAGCGTGAGGCATGCGACGTTGCGACACCCCGCCGCTGCCCCCACCTTCGCCTCGGCGAGCGTGAACGCCCGTGCGTCGTTGATGAGCGTTGCGGGCATGTCCAATCCGATGGCGATGCGCGAGCGGAGGGGGAACCGCTCCCATGGACCGGGGAGGTTGGTGAAGAACACGATCTCGCCGGTTCCGAAGTCGAACAGGCCGGGGACACCGACGCCGACGCCGGTGATCGGGCCCCAGCGGTCACGCATCGAGGCTCCGAGGGCGACCATGGCAGCTGCAACGGCTTCGGGTCCCTCCGATGCATGGGTCGGTGCCTGATCCGTGGCGACGACCTCCGGTTGGTCGGTTCCCCCATCGACGACCGCGGCCTTGATGTTGGTGCCTCCGAGGTCGAGGCCGAGGTATCGGCTCACTCGACGGCCTCGGTGTCACCGCGGTACATGACGGCATCGAACTCATACCGTTCAGCGGCGTAGAGGGTCTCAGTGTGTTCGAGTGGCACGCCGTCCTGGTCGGAGATCACGCGTCGTTCGACGAGGACCACGCCCGATGCCGGTAGGTCGAGCAGCTCTCGTTCGCGTTTGGTGGCTCTCCGAGCGCTGACGGTGGCATGGGCGCGGGCGGGCGTGTGGCCGAGGCCCTCGAAGACGTCGTGCAACGATTCAGTGCTGAGATTGGCCTTGAGCACGCTTGCACACAGCGGTGATATCACGGCGCGCTCGATCGCCATCGGGAGGCCGTCGGCGTATCGCAATCGTTCCAGCAACACGGCCGAGGTACCGGGCTCGATGTCGAGGGCCGCAGTGTCGGCTTCCGACGGCATCACCTGCTCGAATGCCAGCAGCTTGGACGAAGCGGTGAGGCCGCGGCTTCGCATGTTCTCCGTGAAGCTGAGGGGTGATCCGAGGAGGCGGTGGATCCGGCGATGCGAGCGGAAGGTGCCGTGGCCCCGCTTCCGATAGACCAGTCCCTCGCTCACGACGGTTTGGACGGCCTGGCGGGCCGTCATCCGCGATACCCCGAACCTCTCACACAGTTCTGCGTCCGACGGCATGCGATCGTCGGGTTGCGCCGCCTCTGCCAGCTCGCGGAGGTAGTCGGCGATCTCTTCGTACCGGGGTCGTTTGGAAGCCATGAACCTGTCGCCAATGTAGCCGACCGGCGACTGATTGACCTGTCTAGACAACCAAGGCTAACCTGTCTATACATTTCGCGGAGTCGAGGGAGCGATCGTGGACGCGGGTACGCGTACGACGGCTGGTGTGTGGATGGCGCGTGGTCGCGAGGTGCTCGACCACATCGAAGCCACCCAGATGGATGCCATCCGTGAGGCCGCCGTCATCTGTGCCGATGCGATCGCGCCCGGCGGACTCGTGCACCTCTTCGGGACCGGGCATTCGCGGATTCCCATCGAGGAGATGTTCCCCAGGTATGGCTCATTCCCCGGGTTCAATCCGATCGGCGAGCTCTCCATGACGTTCCACACCCAGGTGGTCGGCGCCAACGGGCAACGCCAGGCCATGTTCATCGAGCGGGTCGAGGGTCTCGGTGAGGTCATCCTCGACAATTTCTCGTATCGGCCGACCGACGCCTTCATGGTCTTCTCGGCGAGCGGACGCAGTGCCGTTCCCCTGGAGGTGGCGAGGGGCGCCAGGGAGCGAGGGCTGGCCGTCATCGCCGTGACGTCGATCGTCGAGTCGATGGCGAGGCCCGCGACGCATCCGTCTGGTACGAGGCTGCTCGATCACGCCGACGTGGTCATCGACGTGGGCACACCTCCAGGTGATGCCATGGTTCCCGTACCCGGTCTCGATACCCCGGTGGGGCCGGGATCGACCCTCGCCTATGCAGCGATCGTCAATGAGATCAAGGCGCAGACGGCCGAGCTTCTCGTCGAGCGCGGTGCGATGCCGAGCGTCATCACCGCGGCTTCCGTGGTCGGGGAGGAGCGGTCCCGCGAGTTGTTCGAGGACGCCTATGACGACCACGCCCGTCGCATGTCGCGTGCCATCGATCCGGGTGCACCGACGTGATGGAGCGGTCCGGCATCGCCCCTCGGTATTGCCGTGTCGGTGCACGGCAAATGCTGGAACGGAATTGGAAGTCGGCACACTTTGTCCTTGACGAATGCAGAAGTCCGTGCTTGAGTGACGGAATGGCGGGAGGAACATCGGGCGACCACACCGAGCACATCGCCGGTTCAGCAGGTGATCTGTTGGGCCTGATTCGCTCAGGTGAGGCCACCACGAGGGCCGCCCTCGCGTCGACGACCGGGCTGGCCCGGTCAACGATCGCCCAACGCATCGAGCAGCTCGTGGAGCGCAGGCTCGTCGTTGAGATCGGCGAAGCTCCCTCAACGGGCGGCCGTCCTCCCTCCATCCTCGGGTTCAACGTGCACGCAGGGGTCGTCCTCGCAGCGGACCTGGGTGCGACGCACTCGCGGATCGCGGTCGCCGACCTCGGCGGCACCATCCTCGACGAGCGTCGGGACGAGATCCCCATCGCCGACGGACCCGACATCGTCCTCGGCTGGGTCGCAGACACCTTCACCGACCTGCTCGCAGCCACCGGTCACAGCGACACCGATGTCGTCGGCGTGGGAATCGGCGTCCCTGGCCCGGTCGAGTTCGCCGCAGGGCGTGCGGTCGATCCGCCGATCATGCCCGGATGGGACGGCTACGACATCCGGGAACGGTTCGTCGACACCTACCGATGTCCGGTCCTCGTCGACAACGACGTCAACATCATGGCGATCGGCGAGCACTGGGTCCGCACCGATGCACCGGATGACTTCGTCTTCGTCAAGATCGGTACCGGAATCGGCTCGGGCATCATCCTCGGCGGTCGCCTCCATCGCGGTGCCAAGGGCACGGCAGGCGACATCGGCCACGTCCAGGTGGGCGGCGCCGACATCGTGTGTCGATGCGGCAACGTCGGCTGTCTCGAGGCCTCGGCAAGTGGCCGAGCACTCGCCGACCAGCTTGCCAAGCGCGGCCTGTCGACGACGAACTCGGGCGATGTGGTCGAGCTCGTTCGAGCAGGCAACCGCGACGCCGTTCGCGCCGTGCGTGAGGCGGGTCGACTCATCGGCCGTGTCCTCGCGACGGTCGTCAACATGGTGAACCCAGCCACCATCGCCATCGGTGGCGACGTCGCCGAGGCCGGGGAGCATCTCCTCGCGGGAATCCGCGAGATCGTCTACCAACGTTCAACGGCCCTGTCGACCAGCGACCTCGAGATCACCAACAGCAGGCTCGGTGACAGGGCAGGGATCACGGGCGCGGCGGCGATGGCGATCGAGCACATCGTGGCTCCTTCGTACATCAACGCTGTGCTCCAACGCGAACCGGAGCTGATCCGGTGAGCAGAGAGGGAAAGAACTCGGCCGTCCGGAGGCGGCCGCGTACCAGAGAGAATGGAAGGAGGCGGACTTGAGCCGCTTGAGAGGAAAAGCAGCGAGGCTGGCGGCCATATTGGCCGTGTTTGCCCTCGTCGTGGCTGCGTGTAGCAGCGATTCAGAGGACACGACCACGACCGCGGCGTCGGGTGGCGAGACCACCACGACGGCGGCGTCGGGTGGCGAGACGTTCACCATCGGTGTGTCGAACAACACGGTCGGCAACGGCTGGCGTGAGCAGATGATCTGTGCCATCAAGGCAGAGGCGCGTGTTCGCGGCAACGTCGACGAGGTCGTGCTGTTGAACCGTGAAACGGATACCGCTGGACAGATCAGCGATATCACGAGCCTCATCTCCCAGGGCGTGGATGCCATCATCCTCAACCCGGGTGATGCCGAGGCCTTCAACTCGGTGATCGAGGAAGCCGAGGCCCAGGGCATCGTCGTCGTCGTGGTCGACAACGCCGTGACGAGCGACGCCGCCTACCTGGTGTCCAATGACCAGGCAGCCTATGGAGAGCTCGGAGCGCGTTGGCTCTTCGAGGCCATGGGTGGCAGCGGCAACGTCGCCTACATGCGTGGCATCGACGGCGTCGGTGCGGACACCCTCCGTGACGAGGGCTTCCAGCTCGCATTGGCCGACTACCCGGACATCACGATCGCGGCCGAGGTCTTCACGGACTGGTCACCGACCACGGGTGCCCAGCAGGCGCTCGAGATCATCACGACCCAAGAGATCGACGGTATCTGGACGTCTGGCATCGACTACTCGGTCGTCGAGCAGTTCGAGGCCGCCGGCTTGCCGTACGTTCCGATCGTCGGTGCGGACAACAACGCCTTCATCGAGCAGTTGCTGACCATCAGTGATCTGTCTGGCGTCGCCGTCACCAACCCGCCGTCGGTCGGCGGTGCAGGTGCAGCGGTGGCGATCGACATCCTCGAGGGCAAGGACGTCGCCAAGCGGACGCTCCTGACGCCCCAGGCGTTCTCGGAGCAGGCCGATCTCGAGTCGATCTTCATCGCAGGGGACTTCCCCGCCGGATGGAGCTCGTACATGGAGATCGAGCCGTACACGAGCTACACGGCTGCTGACGTCATTGCCTGCAAGGGCCCCGGCGAGTAGCTGATACCAACGATGGGTGGGGCCCTTCGGGGCCCCACCACATCACCGCACCCACGACACCCATGACCGATCCGAAGGACCTCGTGCCGGACGCGCAACCATCCATCCTGTCCGCAACGGGCATCGCCAAGAGCTATGGCCCCGTGGTGGCGTTGAGGTCCGTCGACCTCGTCGTGGAGGCCGGAGAGGTCCACGCCCTGCTGGGAGCGAACGGCGCAGGGAAGAGCACCTTCGTGAAGGTCCTGTCCGGAGTCATCGGTCGCGACTCGGGCACGGCAGCCATCGACGGCGAACCCATCGACTTCCAGATGCCGAGCGACGCCTCCCGCGCCGGTATCGCAACCGTCTACCAGGATCCGGCGCTCATCCCCGACCTCTCGCTGGACCAGAACCTCGTCATCTCAGGTCTCAAGCGGACCGACGTCGAGCCGTGGCTCGAACGCCTCGAACTCGGAGGCTTCGACTTCGGGCTCCTCGCCCGCGACGTACCCCTCGCAACCCTTCGCCTCATCGACCTCGCTCGGGCCCTCGCGCTCGATCCCCGACTCCTGATGCTCGACGAGATCACCGCCGCCCTCACCCCCGAACAGGCGGACCTCGTCTTCGACGTGACCCGCGAGTGGAAGGCGATGAACCGATCCGTCCTGTTCATCTCGCACCGACTCGGCGAAGTCCTTTCCATCTGTGACACCGCGACGATCCTGCGCAACGGACGCAGCGTCGCCAACTTCAGCCTCGAAGGCGTCGACGAGACGGAACTCGTCGCCGCAATGCTCGGCGACGTGCTCGCCGAGGCAGCTCCAGCATCCGTCACCGACGATGCCCTCGTGTCCTCGGTGACCGATGACTCCGAGGTGGTGCTCGAAGCCCGCGACCTGCACTTTCGCGGCAAGATCAACGGGATGTCGTTCGCCCTTCGTCGTGGCGAGGTCCTCGGGCTCACCGCACTCGAAGGACAGGGACAGGACGAACTGTTCTCCTTGTTGTCGGGGGATCATCGCCCGACGACCGGCGAGGTCATCGTCAACGGGGGACCGCTCGGCGCCCGCTCACCGTACAACGCCATTCGCAAGGGTCTCGTGTTCGTCCCGGCGGACCGCCAGGAGGCACTGCTTCCGCAGCGATCCGTGCGTGAGAACCTCTCGTTGCCGCTCTACAACCGTATCGGGAGATGGTTCGGCCTCCGCCGCGATGAGGGTGCAAGGGTGGATGGAGCCATCGGCCGCCTCGACATCGATACCCGGGCCGCGAGCCAGGTACGACGCCTCTCCGGTGGGAACCGCCAGAAGGTGACCATCGGACGCTGGCTGATCGAGGACTTCGAGGTCCTGCTCTGCTTCGATCCGACCCGCGGGATCGACATCCAGACCAAGGCCCAGATCTACGACTTGTTGCGCGAGGTCGCCGCCAACGGGGCGGCCGTCCTCCTGTACTCGAGTGAACTGCGTGAGATCCCTCTCGTATGCGACCGGGTCCTCGTCATGTACGAAGGCGCCGTGGTCCATGAGCAGGCTGCGGCCACCGCGACCGAGGAGATCCTGCTGACCGCGGCCCATGGACTCGAGACGGTGGAGTGATGACGACGACGACCTCGCCTCCCCAAGCCGTCACCCGGTCCGTGCTGTGGCGTCGATGGATCCAGCGTCATGGATGGACCGTTGGCATCTGGGTGCTCCTCGTGGTCCTCGTCCTCTGGTACACCACCCTGATCCCCCGGTTCGGGAACTTCCAGGCCGCGACGATCCTCACTGGCGGCACTGCATGGATATTCCTCGGGATCGCACAGGCCGTCGTCGTCATCGCCGGAGGGCTCGACCTGGGCGTCGGGGGCATGCTCGTCCTGTCGAGCGTCACCGCGGCCCGCTTCATGGAGGGTCAACCGTTCGGCGTCGTGGTGCTCATCGCCATCGCCATCATCATCATGGCCGCGGTCCTCAACGGCATCGTGGGATGGATCATCACGGTCTCGAAGATCCCGGACATCGTCGTCACCCTCGGCTCGTTGTACATCTACCAGGGGCTGGCCCTGATGGTGCTCCCGAAGGTCGGCGGTGGAACGACCGGGACCTTCCGCTGGATCTTCACCGGAAGCGAGAACGGCATCGGTGCCAATCCATGGCCAGCGCTCGTCGTGATCACCGTTCCGGTCATCATCGTTGCGTGGTGGATGGCCAGGACGAGGACCGGTCTCTCCCTCTACGCGGTCGGTAGCGATGCCGAGGCTGCGTTCCTGTCGGGTGTCCGCGACGCTCGCACGAAGATCATCGCATTCGCCGTCGCCGGGGCATTGGCAGCATTGGCCGGATTCTCATCGGTGAGCATCTCGGGCGTCGGCAACCCCACCACCGACGGTGGCGTCCTCACCCTCAATGCCGTCGCCGCGATCGTGCTCGGTGGCGTCGCCCTCACCGGAGGCATCGGCTCGGTGCTGGCCGTCGTCCCGGCCGCCCTCATCCTCTTCTTCTTCAACCCCATCCTGAGCGCACTCGGCGTCGACCCGAATCGCGCCCAGGTGATCCAGGGCGTCCTCATCGTCCTCGTGATGATGGTGGCTGGCATCCTCGAGTGGCGGAGGATCAGGAGATCATGAGCGACACGACGATCGTCCAGGACCCCGTCGACCCGACGCCGACGAAGCCGTCGTTGGTCAAACGACTCGCCGCACGGCCCCAGATCGCCCTCATCGGGGTGTTGATCCTCCTGATCATCGCCACCGGCATCGTCGAACCCGCCTACCTGACCGTCGCCGGATTGCGGAACTCGCTGATCTGGGCGATCCCCATCGGGATCCTCGCCGCGGGTCAGACGCTGTTGATGCTGACCGGTGGCATCGACCTTTCGATCGCGATGATCGCGACCGCGTCCGCGTACGTCACGGCGAACCAATCGCCCCAGGGAACGGCCTTCGCCATCGGCGTCGGACTGCTCGTCGGCCTCATCGCCGGAAGCCTCAACGGTGTCGGTGTCGGCGTGTTCCGCGTCAACCCCCTCATCATGACGCTCGCCATGGCTGGCATCCTGTTGGGGCTCTTCAGCGGCTGGGCCCAGACGATCTTCGCCGGATCCACCCAGATGAGCGAGTTCATGCGCAAGCTCGGCGGTGGCAACTTCTTCGGGGGCAGGATCCCGTGGGCGTCACTCGTGTGGCTGGTCGTGGCCGTCCTGGTGATCCTGTTGCTTCGCCGGACCGGATTCGGCCGGAACCTCTATGCCCTCGGCGACAACGCCGTCGCCTCGCGCCTGGCAGGGATCCGCGCATGGCAGGTACTCGTCGCTGCCTATGCCATCAGCGGTGTCCTCGGCTCGGTCGCCGGTCTGCTCGTCGGTGGTCGTGTCGGCGCCGTCGACCTCCAGCTCGTCGGATTCCTCCTGCTCCCATCGGTCGCAGCGGCCGTCATCGGTGGCACGTCGATCTTCGGAGGAATCGGCACCTACACCGGCACCATCCTCGGTGCGCTGATCCTCGGGGTGCTGCAATCCCTGCTCACCTTCCTCGGGGCGGGGCAGGGAGTCCAACAGTTGCTGTACGGGTCGATCATCATCGGCCTGTCATGGATGTACGCCAGGCTTTCGTCTGTTCAATGAAGGAGGGCACGCGTGCGTTTGAGTGAGATTCGTGCCGGTGTCATCGGCGTCGGGTTCATAGGGGTCGCCCATGTCGAAGCGCTCCGCCGCCTCGGGGTCGACGTCGTCGGCGTCGTCGGGTCCTCACCGGATCGTGCGCGGGCAAAGGCCGAGCAGGCCAACCTGCCCGCCGTGTACGACAGCGTCGAGGCCCTCGTGTCGGACCCCGACATCGACATCGTCCACGTCGCATCTCCGAACCACGTCCACGCCGAACAGGTGAGGGCCATCCTCGACGCCGGCAAGCACGTCGTGTGTGAGAAGCCACTGGCCCTGACGTCGCACGACACAGCGGACCTGGTCGCCAGGGCGGAGGCATCCGGCCTGGTCCATGCCGTGTGCTTCAACATCCGGTTCTATCCGAACTGCCACCAGGCGATGTCCATGGTCGCCTCTGGCGAGATCGGCCAACCCCGGTTCGTCACCGGCAGCTACCTCCAGGACTGGCTCCTCCTCCCGACCGACTGGAACTGGAGGCTGGTACCCGACGAAGCCGGCCAGCTTCGTGCCGTCGCCGACATCGGGTCGCATTGGCTCGACCTCGCCCAGTTCATCACCGGTCGACGCATCACCGATGTCATGGCGGACCTCCACACCTTCGTCGCGACGAGGACCCACCCCGAGGGTCCGGTCGAGACGTTCGCCACCGACACGGGATCCGACGACCTCATCGAAGAAGCCATGTCGAGCGACGACGCTGCTTCGATCATGCTCCGATTCGACGATGGTGCCCGTGGTCTCGTGGCCGTCTCGCAGGTGTCGGCAGGTCGCAAGAACAGCGTGTCCATCGAGGTCGACGGTGCATCATCGGCACTGTCGTGGTTCTCGGAGAATCCAGACCACCTGTGGGTCGGCCATCGCGGCCGACCCAACGAGATCCTCCAACGGGACCCCTCACTCGCCAGCGCCGAGGCTGGCCGCATCATCGGCTACCCGGGTGGCCACGTCGAGGGATACCCCGACACCTTCCGGGCGCTCTTCGGCGAGGTCTATGCCGACGTCGCCCGTGGCGGACCGTCGCCGAACCCCACCTA
Source organism: uncultured Acidimicrobiia bacterium (assembly GCA_963759175.1). Taxonomy (GTDB): domain Bacteria; phylum Actinomycetota; class Acidimicrobiia; order Spongiisociales; family UBA5794; genus SZUA-442. The sequence goes on along the minus strand of CAVWXP010000005.1, from coordinate 65,065 downwards.
CCCGACGTTCGCCGATGGGCACGACATCCTCCTCGTCACGGAGGCCGTCGCCCAGAGTTCCCAGGACAAGGCTTGGACATCCGTCCAGAGATAGGAGGAGCACATGAAGCTCGGATTGTTGACTGCCCCATTCCCCGAGACGCCCCTCGAGGAGATCGCCACGTGGAGCTCGGACAACGGGTTCTCGATGCTCGAGGTGTGCTGTTGGCCCAGCGATGAGGGATCGACCCGTCGATACGGCGGCATCTGCCACATCGACGTCGACGACCTGTCACCGACGCGTGCTTCCGAGATCGTGGACGACCTCGCCGGGAGAGGCATCACCATCTCGGGCCTCGGCTACTACCCGAACCCGCTGCACCCCGACGCTGACCATCGGCAAGCCGTCGGCGATCACCTCAAGAAGGTGATATCTGCTGCCGCCCTCATGGGGGTTCCCGTCGTCAACACCTTCATCGGAGCCGACCAGACACAGACCCAGGAGGACAACTGGGAGAACGCGAAGGGCATCTGGCACCCGATCGTCGACCACGCCAAGGATGCAGGCGTCAAGATCGCCATCGAGAACTGCCCGATGATCTTCTCGAAGGACGAGTGGCCATCGGGTCACAACCTCGCCTACTCGCCTGCGATGTGGCGCACGATGTTCGAGGAGTTCGGCGACACCGTCGGCCTCAACCTCGACCCGTCGCACCTCATCTGGCAGATGATCGACATCGACGCCGTCATCGACGAGTTCGGGGAGCGGTTCTACCACATCCATGCCAAGGACCTCGAGATCGATCACGAGGGCCTCTACAACCACGGCATCATGTCGCTCGGTATCGGATGGCAGGTCCCCCGCCTCCCCGGTCTCGGTGACGTGGACTGGCAGGCGTTCTTCTCCGGCCTGTACCGCGTCGGCTACGACTACGTGATCTGTGTCGAGCACGAGGACCGCAACTTCGAGGGAACGGACGAGCTGATCAAGCGAGGCTTCCTCCTCGCACGCAACGTGCTCGATCCCTGGATCGTCTGATCCCATGAGCGCACCCCTCGTGGGGACGTACGACGTGATCGTCGTGGGCTCCGGTTCCGCCGGGTCACCCGCGGCGATCGCATCGGCACGTTCGGGTGCCACGACGCTCCTCATCGAGAAGCTGCCGTTCCTCGGAGGGAACTCGACCGCCGTCCTCGACACGTTCTACGGCTTCTACACGCCAGGAGGTCGCGCGACCAAGGTGGTCGCTGGAATCGGCGACGATGTAGTGGCCGGCCTCGAACGACTCGGTCCCGTGGTGAGGCGTCCGAACACCTACGGCGCCGGCACCGGTGTCACCTACGTGGCCGAGCACCTCAAGGTGGTGTGGGAGGGCCTCGTCACGGCCTCAGGTGCCGACGTCCTCCTCCATGCGTTCGTCCAGGATGTCACAGTCGTCGACGGGCGGATCTCGGAAGTGCTGGTTGCCACGAAGGCCGGCCTGGTGCGATTCGGGGCGACGGTCGTCATCGACACCTCGGGAGATGCCGACGTGTGCCACCAGGCCGGATTCGGGTACGAGCTCGCGGGCGACCTGGCCCCGGCACAGACCCTGACCACAACCTTCCGCATGATCAACGTCGACCACGACCTCCGAGCATCGATCACCAAGGACGACCTCCACGCCCTCATGGCTGAGGCCGTTGCGGACGGCGACTACGCCCTGCCACGCAAGGAGGGCAGCGACCACATCACGCCGATCGACGGGATGACGGCCACCGTCATGACACGCATCGACCAGGTCGAACACTCGACTGAAGGGGTGCGCAACGCAACCGACCCCTGGATCCTGAGCCGAGCCGAGATGGAGGGCAGGCGCCAGGCCCTCGAGTACGCCCGCTTCCTCATCGACAAGGTGCCAGGCTACGGGTCGGCTCGCCTCGGGGCACTGTCGACGCAGGTGGGGCTGAGGGAGACGCGTCGGGTCCACGGTGACTACCGGATCTCGCGTGCAGACGTCCTCGAAGCGCGCCAGTTCGACGACCAGATCGGCCTCTGTGGGGCCCCGATCGAGGACCACCACGGGGCCGGCGAGACCGGGACGACGTGGGAGTACCTGCCCGACGGCGAAGCGGTCGGCATACCGCTGTCGACGCTCGTGGCACGCGATGGCGTGAACACGCTGATGGCGGGCCGGTGCTTCTCTGCCGAACACGATGCCCAGGCATCGATCCGATCGATGGCCCAGTGCATGGCGATGGGTCAGGCGGTCGGCACCGTTGCCGGATTGGCTGCCCGAATCGATGGGCAGGTCCGCGACGTGCCATTCGGCACGGTGGCGGACGGGCTCGTGGCGAACGGTGCGATCCTCGCGATGGAGCAGGCATCGTGAGTGTGCGGACCGTGCTTGGTGATGTGGCCGCCGGTTCCCTCGGTGCCACCTACGTCCATGAGCACCTCATCCTCGACAACGCCCTCATCGCCTCGGACTTCCCCCACATCCACCTCCCCTCGGTCGATGAAGCCGTCGCCGAGCTCACCCCGTGCGCAGCAGCCGGAGCGGGATGCATGGTCGATGCGATGCCGGCGGCAGGTGGCAGGCACCCCGACCGACTCGCCGAGATCAGCCGTCGCACGGGCATCGCAATCGTCGCGATGACGGGGCTCCACACCCCCAAGTATTACGTGCACCATCGGTGGGCGATGGAGGCCGATGTCGGCATCCTCGCCGACCTGTTCGCGGCCGACATCACCGAGGGAATCGACCGGTTCGACTACACGGGACCGGTCGTCGAGCGCACGGAGCACCGGGCAGGCATCATCAAGGTCGCCACCGAAGGCGTCGGGCTGACCGAGCGTGCGCGGCGTGTCTTCGCCGCCGCCGCCGAGGCTGCACGGCGCACCGGGGTGTCCATCCTCACCCACACCGAGGCGGGTGTCGGGGCGATGGATCACGTGGAGGCCTTCAACGACCTGCGCTTCCCGCTCGAGCGCGTCGTCATCTCCCACACCGACAAGATCACCGATCCGAGATACCACCGGGACCTGCTCGCCACCGGCGTCCATCTCGAGTTCGATCAGGCGCTCCGCCAGCCGCCTGGCACCGACAACTGGACGGCCGAACTCACGGGTCTCATGGTGGACGCCGGTCACGTCGATCGGATCATGTTCGGTACGGACGGAGCCCGTCGCACCCTGTGGTCTGCCCTCGGAGGGGGCCCGGGGCTCGCCTGGATGCGAACGGGCTTCCTCGAAGCCCTCACCATGCGCGGAGTCGCCGATGCCGATGTCAGGACGATGTTCGAGACGAATCCACAGCGATTCCTGACCATGGACGGAGCACCATCGTGAGCCGCACGACGATCGGTATCAGCAAGCTCGCCGTCGGACCCGACTCGCTGGGCCTCCGTGAGTTCACCGTTCGTGGACCCCGGACCGGGGCAGGTCCTGCTCGAGGTCATCTCGGCCGGCATCTGCGGCACGGACCTCCACATCGCGGCGGACGAGTTCCCCTCGAACCCTCCGGTGACGATGGGTCACGAGGTCACCGGAGAGGTCCACAGCGTCGGTCCCGGCGTCGACACAGGACTCATCGGCGGTCGGTTCGCAGCGGAGACATACTTCTCGTACTGCGAGACATGCTCGTTCTGTCGCACCGGCAGTCCCAACCTGTGCGCCGAGCGTCGGTCGTTCGGCTCCCACGTCGATGGTGCCTTCGCCCGATGGCTGGTGCTTCCCGCCCGGAACCTCCACCGGCTTCCCGACACGGTGGGTCGCCATGCGGGATCCCTCGCCGAACCACTCGCATGCGTTGCCAACTGCCTGTTCGATCCACCGGTCATCGTTGCAGGCGACTCGGTCCTCGTGACCGGTCCCGGGACGATGGGCGTCCTCACAGCCCAGGCGGCACGTGCGGCCGGTGGTGTCGTGACGATCATGGGCCTCGCGTCGGATGCCGCACGCCTCGACATCGCCCGCTCGCTCGGGTTCGACGTGGTGCTCGCCGAATCGTCGACGGTCCCGAGCGAGTCGTTCGACGTCGTGTGCGAATGCTCGGGTGCCGAGCCTGCGGCTGTGGTCGCCCTCGACGCCGTGCGCAAGGGCGGTCGGTACGTGCACGTGGGCATCTTCGGGCACCCGGTGACCCTCGACCTCGATCGGATCCTCTACAAGGAGGTCGTCTACAGCTCGGGGTTCGCGAGCACGCCGCGCTCGTGGAAGCGGGCGATGCAGCTCCTCGACGCCGACCTCGTCCGCCTCGATCCGTTGGTGTCGGAGGTCGTTCCCATCCTCGAATGGGAGCGTGCGTTCGAGGCCACACGGGCAGGCGCCGGCATGAAGTACGTCATCGATCCACGCGGAGAAGGAGACCAACCATGACCACCACCGTCGAGCTCGTTGGTCCCAGCGCCGTCGTGACCGGAGTGTCCAAGGGCATCGGGAGGGCCACCGCCGTGGCCCTGGCGAAGGCGGGCGCGAACATCGTGGGCGTCTTCCACAGCGACACCGAGGGAGCCGCCCTCGTGCAGGAACAGATCGAAGCGGAGGGACGCGAAGCCGTCATCATCCGCGGCGACACCGGTGACCCGACCCTCGCCGGTCGCCTGTCGTCGGAGGCCCTCGATCGGTGGGGGAGCCTCGACATCTGGATCAACAACGCCGCACAGCTGATGGTGAAACCCCTCATCGAGACGACGGACGAGGACTGGCATGGTCTGCTCGCCGCCAACCTCCACGGGTTCTTCTACGGATCCCGGGAGGCGGCGAGGGTCATGTACGGCCAAGGACACGGACGCATCATCAACATCACGTCCGCGGCCGACGTCCTCGTGGTTGCGAACCTCGGCGCCTACATCGCCGCCAAGGGTGGCATCCTCGGCCTGACCAAGACGCTGGCGATCGAGGCTGCGGAGCACAATGTCACCGTCAACGCCCTGTCGCCCGGCGCCACGGACACCCCTCTCAACGTGAAGGCGTACACCCCTCAGGTCAGGGCGACGTACGAGCAACGCATCCCGCTCGGACGCATCGGAACCGAGGAGGAGATCGCCGACGCCGTGGTGTTCCTGGCGTCGACCGCCTCGAGGTACATCACCGGACAGGAGATCGTCGTCGACGGTGGCCTCGTGATCAACGGCACCGTGGGGCACGCGCTCGATGATTGAGACGACCCAACAGGCGGCAGCGTCGGGCGCCCTTGCGAACGTCGCAGCGGTCCTCGACGTGCAGCAACGGACGGTGATGCCGTCGGGGATGCGGGTGATCGATGTGATCCCGGCGAATGGGATCGCCATCCGGATCCTCCCGGATCGCGGGTTCGATCTCGGGCAGGCGCACTACCGCGGCATTCCCCTGGCGTGGATCTCCCAGGTGGGCGAGGTGCCTCCACTCGCCGATCTCGAAGGGATGGCGTGGGGGGACGCCTTCGGCGGCGGACTCGTGGTCACCTGTGGCCTGCGCAACGTCGGGATGCCGTCGGAGGGCCATGGGCTCCACGGCACGTTCTCCCACCTCAGAGCCACCGACGTCGTGGTCGATAGCGTGGTTGAAGGCGACGGCTACGTCACCGCCACGGCGACCATCGTGGACGACGCGCCACCGTCGCCGATGCGCGTCGATCGGACCATCACCACCTATGCCGGGTGCGGGCGGGTGGAACTGGTCGATGTCACCACCAACGTCGGTGATGTCGACGCGGAGGCACCGGTCCTGTATCACCTCAACTTCGGATATCCGTTGTGGTCGGGGCGTACCGTCTTCGACCTGCCCGTTGCATCCTCCGTCGCTCGCGACCCGGATTCCGTTCCCGCGCTCGACTCGTGGACGAGTCCGCAAGCCGTCGAATCGGGCCCCGAGTGGGTCCTCGAGCACACCCCGGTCGCCACGGCGGGCGTCGCTACGGCTCGCATCATCAACGCGGATCTCGGGGTGGAGGTCGCCGTGTCGTGGGACACCAGCACGTTGCCCATCGTGAACCAGTGGATCGATCGCAACCCCTCGATGGCGGTCATGGGCATCGAGCCCGCCAACTGCACGACGCGTGGGCGGGCCCATGAGCGTGCGGCTGGCACACTGCCGGTGCTCGCAGCGGGCGAGGAGCGCACCACGTCGCTCGTGATCGAGGCCCGCCCGGTATGAATGGCACCGGTATCGACGCCGTGATCTGGGACGTCGACGGCACGCTCGTCGACACGATCCCGCTCTGTGCCAACGCCCTTGCCTTCACGATTGCGCACCATGGTGGTCCCGACCTCACACCGCACGATGTGCTGGCGCGTTTCGGCCCCACCGAGGAGGGGCTCCTACGCAGTGAGCTCGGCGACGGGTGGGTGGAGGCGATCGAGACCTACCTCACCGTGTACGAGGAACGCCACGAGGACGAAGCCGAGGTGTTCGCGACGATCCATGCAACGGTGGCGGCGATGGCCGACGCCGGCGTCCCGATGGCCGTCGTCACCGGCAAGGGTGCCCGCAGCGCTGATATCACGTTGCGCATCATCGGCCTCCTGGGTGCGTTCGAGACCGTGGCTCCCGGATCGATGGAGGGTTCGGTGAAGCGGCAGGAGATCGGACGCATCGTCGAGGGGTGGGGTATCGCTGCTGACCGTGTGGCGTACGTCGGCGACATGCCGTCGGACATCGTCGAGGCACGGTCCGCCGGTGTGGTTTCGGTGGCGGCGGCATGGAAGCCGGGTGCCCACACCGAGGAACTGGCTGCGCTCGAACCCGACGTCCTCATCCTCGACCAGGAGGCGATGGCGGCGTGGGTCGACGCGACCGTGGCCCGACCCGGTGCTGGCCGAACCCCGGAGCCGGGGCTACAGGGCTGACGCGGCTGGCTCGTCGAGCCACACCTTCACGTTCGGATGGGTCTGGAGGAACGATGCGGGCACGTGCGGCCCCACCGGCCCGCGGCACGCCGCCCGCACGATTGAGGCTTTGTGTTCGCCGGTCGCCAGCAGCCACACCTCGCGACCCTCGAGGATCCGGGCCATGCCGAGTGTGACACCCCATGCGGGACGGTCGTCGGCGCCGTAGCGGTCCGTTGCCGCTGCCGTCGTCGGATGGAGCTCGACGAGGCGAGTCGAGGCATCGCGTGTCGTTCCCGGCTCGTTGATCCCGAGGTGCCCGTTGCCCCCGATGCCGAGCACGACGAGATCGAGCCCGCCGTCGGCGACGTCGGCATCGAACGCGTTGCACATGGCACCGAGGTCGTCGGCGTCGGTGTTCCATGTGAGAACCCGCTGCGGGGGAGCGGCGAGACGATCGAGCAGGTCCCGTCCGAGCATGGTGTCACAGCGCGCCGGTGCACCTCGTGGCAGACCGAACTCGTCGAGCAGGAACACGGTGGCCGAGGTGAGGTCACCGCCACCTGCAGCGAACGCGTGGTACACCGGCGCGGGGGTCGCCCCGGTGGGGAGGCACAGCCGCGCCTGGGGCTTCGCGTCGAGGAATGCGGTCAGCTCGTCGGTGACCCGCCGGGCCCACGATGCCTCCGGGAGGACGGAGATGTCCAGGGTCAGGCCTCGGTGACGAGGTCGAAGATCGAGCCCGTGTCCTTGTCGGCGAGGATCAGCTTCGATCGCCCGTCGGGGAGGACCTCGGCCTTCACGATGGCGTGACCGTCGTGGTACGCCGTGTTCTTGGCGATGCGTTCCGTCTCGCCGCCGCGCCACTCGATGTCGACGGACTCCCAGTTGCGTGACTCCGCCGACCGGTAGGCGGCGTCCATGATGGCGTTGACCACGTAGCCGTCGTAGAAGGTCTCCTGCGGTTCGGTGCCGGCCTCCATCGCCGTGAACATGTCGGTGAACATGTCGACGTATCCGAGCTCTGCGACCTCGTCCCCGACCGGGAACAGCCATCCCTCGGTGGATTCGAGCTTCTCTGCCACGTATCCCGAGCCGCCACCCGTGGTGTACATCTCGTAGCCGGTCCGTAGGAAGTGGTTCATCCAGATGGTGCCCTCGGTGCCTGCGACCTCGTCGCGCAGGTCCATGCCACCGCGGAAGCTCCAGCTCACCTCGAACTGGCCGAGGGCCCCCGAGGCGAAGCGGATGAGGACCACGGCGTTGTCCTCGGCCTTGATCGGGTGCACGAGGGTGTCCGCCCACGCCATCACCTCGACCGGCCGGTTGTCCTTGCCGACGAAGTTGCGGATGATCTCGATGCAGTGGCAGCCGAGGTCGACGATGGCGCCGCCCCCGGCCTTGTCCTTGTCCCAGAACCACGCGCTGTGCGGGCCGGGGTGGGTCTCACGGGAGCGCACCCACGTGACGTCACCGACGGCACCGTCCTGGACGGCTGCGATGGCCTTGAGGGTCTTGGGGGTGTAGCACAGGTCCTCGAGGTAGCCGGCGAACACGCCTGCATCCTCGACGAGGTCGAGGATGCGCTTTGGCTTCCTCGGCGTCGCGTGCGAGGGGTTTGGTGCACAGGATCGCCTTGCCTGCAGCGGCGGCCATGGCGATGGCCTCCTCGTGGAGGAAGTTGGGCAGAGCGACGACGATGACGTCGGTGTCGGGGTGGTTGATGGCATCCTCGAGTGAGGTGGTGTGCGTGGGGATGTCCCATCGCTCGGCGAACGCCGCACCGCGCTCGGGCGACCGCGAATACACGACGTTGACGCGGTCACGGCTCCGTTGCCCGTGCAAGGTCATCGTGTAGAAGTCCCCGATCAGGCCCGTGCCGAGCATCGTGATCGAACGTCCGTCCATGGCCATTCCTCCCGTCCAAGGTTGTCTAGACAACCCTAGCACCCCCCGATGCTGCGAACCCAGGGTTCCAGTGACCGATATCGACCACTGTGGCCCACAGAACCGCCTGCTGCGAACCCAGGGTTCCAGTGACCGGATTCGACCACTGTCGGCCCACAGACACACGACACGGGTGTCCGGTACCTATGCGACGAACTGTGGGTTCCAGTGACCGATATCGACCACTGGAACCCTGGGTTCGGCGAGGATGTACCCGGCCAGCGGGTCAGTCGATGCTGGCTGCCCACTCGCTGACGATGCGGTCGAGGGTCGGGAGCGTCACGAGGCCCGAGCCCAGCACGGCGTCGTGGAAGCCCTTGATGTCGAAGCGGTCCCCGAGGGTGGCTTCGGCGTCGGCGCGCATGCGCTGGATCTCGATGCGACCGATCATGTAGGACAGCGCCTGGCCGGGGAACGACAGGTAGCGGTCGATCTCCTCGACGATCGTGTGCATGGCGAGGGGCGAGTTGGCGGCCACGTAGTCGATCGCCCGCTGACGGCTCCAACCGAGTGCATGCATGCCGGTGTCGACGACCAGCCGGCAGGCCCGCATCGAGTCAGCCGACAGCATGCCGACACGGTCGAGGTCGGTCGAGTACAGGCCCATCTCGTCCGAGAGCCGTTCGGTGTACAGGCCCCATCCCTCGCCGTAGGCGCTGATGAATCCGTTGCGCTGGAACGCGGGAACCGAGTCACCGAGTTCCTGGGCGATGGCGATCTGGAGATGGTGGCCGGGGATGCCCTCGTGGAACGACGTCGACTGGACCTCGTAGGTGCCCCACGATGTCGGGTCGACGGTGTTCATGAAGAACGTGCCCTCTCGGGATCCGTCCTCGGCGGGCGGGTAGTAGAAGGCCACGGGACCGTGCTTGGTCTCCTGGACGAAGCAATCGGACTTCGGGAGTCGCCCGAACCAGTTCGGCATCTCGGCCTTCGCCGCGGCGAACGCGGCCTCGGACTGGGCCACGACGCCCTCGCCCGTGGTGTGGTGGAGCTGAGGATCGTCGCGGAGGGCCGTGAAGATGTCCTCGAGCGATGTGGTCCCGAGTAGCGGTCCTGCGAGCTCGAGGTACTCCTCAGCCAGCCGATCGATCTGTTGGAGGCCGATCTCATGGATCTCGGCCGCCTGCATCGGCATCGTCGTGTACTTCTCGATGAGCCGCACGTAGAGCAGGTCGCCGTTGGGGACGAAGGTGAGACCTGCCTCCTCGTTCGATCGGGCGATGGGTCCGACCTCGTCGCGGATGACGTCGCGATAGCGGCCGAAGGCTGGGCGCAGTTCCTCGGTGACGATGGTGCCAGCCCGCTCCCGCCACGCAGCGATGTCCGCCTCGTCGAAGGCGGCGGGCATCTGGGCCTTCAGGAACACGTCGTCCTCGACGGGTGAAGCCAGCATGGCATCGATCTGCTCGACGGTCTTGGTCACCGCGAACTCGGCGTTGACCCTCCCGGCGCTGACACCCTCCCTGAGCCGCTCTGAGAGCTGGTCGAGCAAGCGGGCTATCCCGGAGTACTTGGTGAGCATCTTCTCCGCGTGCTCTGGCGTCTCGACCGACATTTGCGGGATGGCGACCTGGAAGACAGCCTGCGGTCCGAAGATCGGGTCGATGCCGAACTCTGCCTGCCGCAGCTCCTCGATGCCCGCAGCGGTCTCCGTCTCATAGATGAGGGTGTCCTGCGTCACGCGATCCGCAGCGTCGAGATCGGCGGGATCGAATGCCCTCGCCTTGGCGGCAAAGGACCGCAGGTGGCCGATGTGGGCGTCCTCGGCTTCCCTCGATGCATCCTCGACCTGATCCACGTATCGGTAGTCCCCGAGCATGTGGGCGTTCGTGGGCTGGGTCCGTAGGACGTACTCCCAGTACTCGTCGGCGAGTTGGCGCAGTTCGGGGTTCACGAGCTCTCCTCGGTGTCGATGCCGCCATCATCGTATGGCTGGCCAAGGAGGTAGGTGGCGGTCAGGAGGGTGGGGTCACGGTGCAACCACCCGTCGATAGACCTCCATCAGGCCCCGGTCGGCCGACACGTGCACCAGCTCGTAGCGGGCGTCGATCTCGTCGAGCATCTCGGCTGTCAGGCCATCGTCGAGGACCTCGGTCGACGCATACTGACGTCCCCACAAGAGGATGTGGTCGATGGCGACGCCACTCGTTGCCTCGAAGTCTGCGAACGGAGCCGGAACGGCGCCCGGGCGGTCCTCGGCGAAGGGTGCGAGTTGCCCGAGGGGCTCAGCGTCGAAGCCGTCACCGAAGTACGCGGGCGAGTAGGGGTACAGCGCATGGAGGTGGTTGAGGTCGATGGCTCCCACGAGCGAGACGAGGTACGCACTGGTCTCGGCCATCGGGTCGATCCGATACGCCGTGGCCGTGTCGGCAACCCCCGAATCCGGTTCGATCAGGGAGTAGGCGACGTAGGTGCTCTCCGCCTCGACGGCGTCCACTGCCGTGAGGTACTCGGCGACATCGCGGTCGAATCCCTCGTAGGCAGCTCCAACGGATCCCGGTGAACCCGACGGTCGCCGCGATGGCGACGCCAGCCACCATCACCGGAACCCAGCGGCCGTATGACGAGGACGCAAGCCACAGCACCGCCACCACGAAGGCGAACATGGCGAGTCGTTCGGGAACGGCAGATCCTCCGCCGATGCGGGTGGGTACCACGAGGTACACGATCGCAAACACGGCGGCTGCGACGAGGAACCCGTCCTCGGTCCGGATCGCACGTTCGGACCACCGCGACCGTATCGCCAGGACCGTGAGGACGATGAGTGCTCCGGCGACGAGCAGGGATGCCACGACTTCGCGGTTCGTGAACACCACGAAGAGCTCCCCGAGCGATCCCAGCCACGCGACGCGACCCGGGAGCCCCCGAGGCACCGATCCCGTCGCCGTCGTTGGCTGCGTTGCGAGATACGCGATCAGGAGGACCGTCGATGGAACGAGCGCGACGCCGACCCAGCGGAGGCGATGCCACGCACGCTGGGCGAATGGCGCCCCGTGCCCGTCCCGTCGTGCGGACGCGAGGGCGTCGGTGATGGCGACGGTCCCGATCACGAAGGCGGCGGCCAGGAAGGGAAGGATGTGGCCGAGATAGGTGAGCAGGAACAGACCGGAGAGGATCGCAACACGACCCCAACCGATCGTGGAATCGTTGCGCACCACGTGTCGATAGGCGTATCCGATCGTGAACGACATCATGATGAAGCCGGCCATGTAGTTGTAGAACCCGAGGTGGGCGACCAGGCCGATACCCAGCGGAACCGCGAGCACGGCCAGGTAGGCACTCTCGGGTCGCACGGTCCGCACCGCGTACCGGATCGAGACAGTGACGAGGATGATCGATCCGGCGAACCAGACCTTCTCGGCCATCAGCGGGTCGAGGAACGACTGGAGGATCGCGAGGACCGCGGTGGCCAGGACATTGGGCATCGGCAGCACGTTGAGGGTGTAGAAGCTCGCAATGGCCTCGTTCGATGAGGATGCGAGCGATGCCATCACGGTCGCGAGGGCACTGTGTGATGCCCCGTCCTCGGTGATGACGTGGTCGAAGGCGATGACCGGTGCCACCGCCACCACGACGGCCGCGATCAGGGCCCAGTTTGCCCAGCGAAACGGTCGATCGCCTCCGTCGGTCATCGACGACACCGGCGGGCGGGTCCTGCTTCGATGGGTGTGGGGGATCGTCCGCTCATGGGGTGCGAGGCTACACTTTCGCTCCGCTGGCGCTGGTCCGGCGCAGCGCCGATGCGAATCCGAGGAGTGGTGAGAGGATGCGACCCCGAGTTGCGGTGGTCGGTGCCGGGTTCGCCGGTCTCGTCGCTGCCACCGAACTGGTAGCTCGCGGTGCCGAGGTCACGGTCTTCGAAGCGGCTCCCCACGTCGGCGGCCTCGCTCGCAGCTTCACCGATGACGACGGCTTCAGCCACGATTTCGGGGCGCACTTCATCACCAACCGTCTGGCCGATGCCCTGGGCGTCAGCGACCGGTGCCGGGTCGTCGAGAAGCACGGCGAAGCGGTGTTCATCGATGGGAAGCCTTCGTGGTATCCCTACGGCCTCGCCCTCAAGCCACGATTTGCCACCAGTGCCCTGCGGTCCCGCCTCACCCGCCACCGGGGTCCGTCGGTCACCGCAGGAGACGAGTTCCGTCGCCTCTACGGAGATGCCCTCACGGACGAGGTCATCGCACCGCTCATCGAGGGATGGTCAGGGCGAACGGTCGATGAGTTGGCGAGGACGACGGTCGAGAAGCTGCCAGGCAGCATGCTCAACACGGCGTACCTCATCGTGGCATCCCGGGTCTTGAACAAGGCCATCGCGATCGGATACGGCCATGACTCGGAGCCGTCGATCGATGTCTGGCACGTGTATCCCGAGGGCGGCGTCGGCAGCATCATCGGGGACCTCGTGGACGCGCTCGGTGACGTCGTGCGGGTGGATGCGCCCGTCGAGGGCATCGATGTGCGTGACGGCAGGGTCGAGTCGATCACCAGTCGTGGCGAGTCGATCCCGATCGACGCCGTGTTCTCCACTGCGCCCGTCCATGTGCTGCCCCGCTTGGTGCGCGGGGACGAGTCGCTCTCGTACCTCGAGCGGTTCCGTTACCGGCCGATGGTGTTCGTCAACCTTCGCCTCGAGGGAAGGGGGTTGCTGGCGACAGCGACGAACTGGTTCCCGGACGGGACTTCGCCGTTCTTCCGGGTGTCGGAGGCCACGGTCTCGATGCCGTGGCTGGCCCCGGAGGGCAAGACGATCCTCACCGCCGACTACGGGTGCCAGGTCGGCGACGACATATGGACCATGGACGATGACGACCTCGCCGAGATGTCACTCAGCGGCCTCGAACCATTCATCCCCGACATCCGCAGCCGTTTCCTCGGCAGCTCCGTCCTGCGAACGCCCATCGCCTATCCCGTGTTCTCGATGGAGTACGAGGAGGATCGGCAACGGTTCGAACGGGGGACCGGCATCGAGGGCCTCTTCAGCATCGGCCGTAACGGTGAGTTCGCCCACATCCTCCTCGAGGACATCTACTTCCGGACCGTGGCCACGGTCGATCGCTTCATCGACGACGTCGCAACCTGAGGCAACAGGGACAGGCGGCCCGGCGGACGAGACGGGGCGGGATCAAGTTCCGATACCTCGATGCCGATACCCCTCGCGGGGGTATTCCCGATGGCAGTTCACTCCGATGGGAGCCGACACCGCTGGCTCGCCGTGTTCGTGTTCGCGGCCGCCTTCGTCGCGCTCGTCGTGGTCTTCCTTCCCGCGGCGCAGGCCGCGAGCTACCCACCAGCCGGGAACCCCGAAGGATTCTCGCCGGTGCCACCGGAGGCTCGGGCGGAGGACACGTCGAGCCCTGATCGTGTCGTCGGGAACGGCACGCCGGCATCGTGCACGTCGGCTGCCGTGGTTGCTGCGGTCGCCGCGGGTGGGGTGATCACCTTCGACTGTGGACCGGATCCGGTCACGATCGATATGTACGACACGGCCAAGGTCGTCAACGACGCGTCGGAGCGGGTCGTCCTCGACGGTGGCGGCAAGGTGACACTCAACGGACGCAATGCGGTTCGGATCCTCTACATGAACACCTGTGATCCGGCCCAGGTGTGGACGACGAGCCACTGCCAGAACCAGCCTCATCCCGAGCTCACGGTGCAGAACCTCACCTTCATCAATGGCGATTCGCGGGATGAGACCCAGTACGACGGTGGCGGAGCGATCTGGGTCCGCGGTGGCCGCTTCAAGATCGTCAACTCGCGCTTCTTCAACAACGTGTGCGCCGAGGTGGGACCCGATGTCGGGGGTGGTGCGGTGCGGGTGTTCAGCCAGTACCAGGGCCTCCCCGTGTACGTGGTCAACAGCACCTTTGGCGCTCCGGGTCTTGGCAACGTGTGCTCGAACGGCGGTGCCCTCTCGAGCATCGGTGTGTCGTGGACGATCATCAACAGCCTGTTCACGGACAACGACACCACCGGGTGGGGAGCCAACCCTGCCAAGCCGGGGACGCCGGGCGGCGGCAACGGAGGGGCGATCGCCCTCGACGGGAACACCTACACCTTGCGCCTCGAGGGGACGCGCATCGAGCGGAATCGGGCACGAGCGGGTGGCGGAGCGGTGTTCTACGTCTCGAACAACCGGACGGGTGAGTTGTACGTCTCGAACTCCGTGATCGTCGCGAACCCATCGGACGACTTCGAGACGAGGGGATATCCGGGCTTCTTCATCATCGCCAGACCAGGCTTCCCGGTGGTGACGAACTCGATCATCGCCGAGTCGGCGCCGTCGAACTACACCGGACCGGCAGGCGGGGATACGCCAGGGTACGTCGACCCGACGCAGGGTGTCTGGTGGATCACCGACGTCGAGGGTGACAGCCGGTCCTTCTACTTCGGAAACCCTGGTGATGCCCCCCTCATGGGTGACTGGGATTGCGACGGCATCGACACACCCGGCCTGTATCGCCAGTCCGATGGGTACGTGTACCTACGCAATGCCAACACCCAGGGCGTCGCGAACATCTCGTTCTACTTCGGCAACCCCGGTGATGTTCCCTTGGCTGGCGATTTCAACGGCGATGGCTGTGACACCGTGAGCCTGTATCGGCCCTCGCTCGGGCGGTTCTTCGTCATCAACGAGTTGGGGAGCGCCGACGGCGGTCTCGGCAGCGCGGAGGTGGACTACCTGTTCGGGAACCTCGGCGATGTGCCGTTCGCCGGGGACTTCGACGGTGATGGTGTCGACACCTTCGGCCTGTATCGCACCGGCACCGGTCTGGTGTATCTGCGCAACTCCCACACCCAGGGGAACGCCGATGCCGCATTCATCTTCGGCAATCCCCAGGATCGGTTCGTCGCCGGAGACTGGAACGCCAACGGCATCGATGCTCCCGGCGTGCTGCGTCCCTCGACGCAGTCCATCTACGTGCGATACGCCAACTCGGCAGGTGTGGCCGATGCCACGATGAGCCTTCCCTCGTCGGCGATGCTCCCGATCGCCGGGTTCGTCGGAGATCTTCCGTAGGTCGTCGATCACCACGACCGGAGGACGATCCGATGCGATCGGAGATACAATGCGACCGCACCAAGCGCCCGTAGCTCAATTTGGATAGAGCGTCTGACTACGGATCAGAAGGTTGGGGGTTCGAGTCCCTCCGGGCGTGCCGCTGAAGCCCTTGCACCGCAAGGGCTTCTGTCATCTTCCGCCGAGTTCGATTCCTCGTGTCCGGTCGTTGGGCCGCGGCTGGGCCGCGAGATTCCGGGTCCGGATGTCATCGAGTCGTCTGACGAGATCGTCGACGTCGGAGGGGAACAGATGGGTGTAGCGATCCATGGTCACCGAGATGGACGAGTGCCCGAGGTGCACCTGGACGGCCTTGGGGGTGGCGCCTGCTGCGGCGAGGAGGCTGGCGCACGTGTGTCTGAGGTCGTGAATCCTCAGACCCTCAGGAAACCCTGCCGACTCGACCGCTCGGTACCAGACCTGTCGCCTGAAGTTGCTGTTGCGTAGCGGCGTCCCGGCTCGCGTGGTGAAGACGAGCGCGTCGGGTTCATCGGGGACGTGGCGGGCGAGGTGCTGATCGAGGCGGTCGCGGAGGAATCTGGGGATCGCGACGATGCGGCCGCGGTGGTTCTTCGTTGGTCCGAAGTAGAGATGACCGCCGACATCGGCGAGCGATTCGACCACGTCGATACGCGAACGCGCCAGGTCGCATCGTTTGCGCCTGAGGGCTGCGGCTTCTCCCCAGCGGAGCCCGCCGTACGCGAGGACGTAGACGAGGGTGCCGTAGGGTTCCTGGATGGTGTCGGCGAGCCGGTCGACTTGGTCGGCGTCGAGGAACAGCATCCCTGCGTTCGGGAGCCGCGGTGTGCTGGTTCCGTCGACCGGGTTCGAGGTCAGGTAGCCGGCGTCGACTGCGAGGGCCAGCATGGCGTTGAGTACCTGGTGGGCCTGGCGCACACCGGAGGGTCCAAGACCGGACGCCTGGAGCTCGGCGAGCCATTCCTCGACGGCCATGCGGTCGATGTGACGGAGCTGGTAGGCGCCAAAGGTGGGGAGGACGTGAGCGTTGAGGTTCGAGCGGTACCCGGCAAGGGTCTTGGGCTTGAGATGCGACTTAGTGACCATCCAGCGCTCCGACCACTCGGCCAGGATCGTCCTCGACAGGCGAGGGTCGGTCCACTCGCCCCGGACCAGGTCGGCCTGGATGGTGGCCATGAACCGGTCGGCGTCGGCCTTGCGGACGAAGCTTCTTGAGCGCTCCCTCCCGGTCGGGTCTCGGTAGCGCACCCGCCACGGCTTGGGTCGGTCGGGCCGCTTCTCGATGTGCGCCACCGGCGGTTCACCTCCCCTCGGTTGCAACGACTCGCGGAGCCGCTTACCGAAAGGATGCGCATCAACCCTGTCATCAGAATGCCAAGCCGTTGCCATTCACCCTGTTTCCCCCGGTCAGAGGCACCTTCGTCGGGACCCTCCAACTCGCCGAGTGGGCGATGGTGGAGTCGCCATGACAGGGCTACGGACACTTTCGCGACAGGGTCGTACGGTTTCAGTGATCCCCGTGCGACGCTCGGTGCTCGCGGCGCTGCCTTCTGGCGTGATCGGTGAAGGCTTCGCACTCGATGACGCGTCCCCAGCGGTACCTGGGATGTCGCATCGCCCCCAACGTCGACCCGTCGGAGTATCGGCCGACCCAGAGATGCGCTGGGAGGACACTCCGATGACAGGGCTCTATTTCACGATGAGGTCTGCGAAGAAGCCAGACACCCGTCCCAGGAAGGAGCAGCGATGCCTAAGAAGAAGCTCACGACAACCGCACCGACCGGACGCCGGAGGGCACCGATCGCGAATCGCGCCAACCACCCTCCAACAACACACGCACGTGCAACACAGTTGCCAGTGTCTACCTGTGGACACGTGTGACGGTGATGGATCTCGATCTCGGCACCAAGGGCGAGGCTCGACCGTACGTTCTTGCCAGACCTCGGACGATCCGTGTCGAAGTGGTGCCGTGCGGGTGTCCGGGTCCCTGGCGATCGACGTGGTCCACGCAGGTGGCCGGAGGTGTGGCCTCCGCCACCGCATGCCTCGAGGGCTTCTCGTGGCGCGCCCGCCGTCGGAGCAGAACCTGCCGAGTCCGACGTTCCGGACGGCGTCATTGCACAGGAGGGTGGCCTCCAAGTCGGGTGGCTCCCGAGCGTGGTGGGCTCGGAAGACGAGCCCACCATCTCTTGCATCTAGCGAGTGCGGCCGCGCCAGGCCCGGGAGAATTCGACCATGACCACAACGATCATCAGCATGTTGGCCAAGTACGCAAACCCGGTTGGAGTCACAAGGGAACTCGTTGCTGCGATGCCCGCCAGAGCGTGGTGGCCGGTCCTCCGCAAGGGAACAATCACTGCAGCCGCAGCTACGCCGATCAGCAGGAGCAGGACGACCCATACCCGTCCTGCACCCACGAACTGATCCCAGCCCGCGACTGTGAACGCGATCCCTGCGACGATGATTGCCACAACCGAAATCGTCTCAAACCAGTTGGCGACTGCTCCGGTTGGAGGCCTCCAGCTCAGATCGATCGGTGAAGATGACACCAGGCTCATCCGTTCGGTTGGTGTTGGCCCAGATGGCGGTGGCCATGTGGGTCAGAGGACAGACCTGGCTTTGTGTCCACTGTCCAGCCCTCGCACCATCCTGATATGTCGTGTTCCGGTTGTATAGCGAGAAGTTCTGACTCGTGAAGTTGCACCACAGGAAGTCGGTGTGGAAGTTCCCCTTCCGGCGGTAGTAGGCGGATCCGCATGGACTCGCCTGGCTACACACGCTTCCCGAAATGTGCGAATCGCCGGTGTAGCGGTACCAAGGCATGCTCGTGTGCAACGATCGAGACGGAAGCGAGGGCCAGCGAAGAGAAGCTCTCACTCGACACGCCGTGGCTGACTCACTGGTCTACAACACAGCTCTCAGAGCGCCACCAACCACAACCCCGGACACCAGCACGAGCACCAGCTCGAATAGGATCTCGCGTCGACTCTTGTCAGCGAAGGCCGCCCAGCACACGAGGGCAGATCCCACGAACACGGCGCCGATCGGTGCCACGATTGCAAAGAGCCAGCCAGCGACCGCGTAGCGTGCCGGAATTGTGACGCGCATGCTTCTGCGCCGTCGGTCCTGAACGTGACTAGAGGCCATAGCTGGCTATCGAAGATCCCGAGTAGTACTTGAGGTGCTGTATCCACGGGCTGCTTCCTCCGTAGCACAGAGGAGTCCCGAGCGGGCAGACCGCGTAGGAGCCCTGCTCCTTGAATCGGTATTGCGTCTGATATGTGACCCATCCTGCGGACGCCATCGATGGCCCGCTCGTCCACCGGTATCCGAGTCCGAGTCCGTAGGACGTGCGGCCGGACGTGATGCTTGCTGTAGGGGTGCCGACGATCACAGTCCCGTTGTAGCAGTGATTCGTGGACAGCTGATGCCAGAGCACCGTGAGTCCGGAGACCCCGCCCTTCAGATCGACCTTCGTTGTCTGAGTCTTGCAGCTTGTGCTGGCAGTGGCCGCCGCGCCCAGAAGCTCCCCACCGAAGGCGAACTGCTCCAACTTGGAGAGCGGCGCGTCGACCGTAGTCTCAGTCTGCGTGATCACCAATTCCAAAGGCAGGAACGCGTCGGCGGACCCACCGCTGCTTCGAAGCATGTGCAGGGCGACATCGATCGGGATCTCCGACGCGTTCAGGGCGGTCTCAGCCTCAGCTTGGCTGGCGAACCGATACCCGTTCTGTTCCATCAGCCGGCTGAATTCACCGACCCCTTCCGCGGGCTGTTTGGCGCCAGCCGGCAGCGCCGTGATCGCAACCAGCACCAGAGCGCCGACGAGTACAGCGATTGATCGTTGTGTTGAGTGCGCCAACATCCCTCCCGGGTGTCACTGGACGGTCGTCCAGTCACATTGCGAGAAGTGTATTTCTGGACTGGACGTCCGTCAAGATCTATCCTCGTGGATATGAACGACCTCGCACCGAGGCGTCGTCTCATTCTCGACGCCGCGCTGGACATGTTCACGACGTCCGGGTATGACGCAACCTCTGTAGGGGACATCGCGCGCGAGCTCGGTATCAGCAAGTCAGCGATCAGCTACCACTTCCCGAAGAAGGAGGACCTCGCCGAGGCCCTCGCAAATCCGTACCTCGACGCCGTGGACGGACTGCTCGATCGCCATCCGGAACCGACATGGCCGAGCGGTGCTCGAGCCCTGTTCACCAGCTACTTCGAGCTTCTTCTTGAGTATCGGGATCTGGCGATCTGGGTCGACACTGACCGGGCAGTCGCCCGCCACAAGCGAATCGCCGAGCGACGCACCGAAGCCGTGCAGCGCCTCGTGTCCGCGCTTGTCGGAGAGACCGGGGCGTCCGAGGACGAAGCCAGAGCCGTGGCCGCTGTGGGCGGACTGTGGCGTCCTTTGCGTGAGCTCGACAGAGAGTTCCTCCACGCACACAAGGCCGAGATCGTCGACGCAGCGCTCGTCAGCTTTCAGCCGCTCGAAGGTTGATCGTCGCGGCGTTCGAACGGCGGACGGAATATCCGCCTGGTCAACCGAGGTGGTGGTGGTGAGACGGGTCAGCGGCCTCAGCGAGCCGGGAGGCGTTGATTGCGGGAGCAGACAGGAATCTTCTCGATCTGGGCCGCGGTTGGGCCGCGAGACAACTGGCAGCGACGGTCAACGACGCGAAGCGTCGCGAGGAAGGATCCAAAGCGCTACAGGGGATTCCGCCGGATGGCCCGAGGAGCTCGAACGTCTCGCGTTGACTACGGATCAGAAGGTTGGGGGTTCGAGTCCCTCCGGGCGTGCCACTGAAACCCTTGCTGTGCAAGGGTTTCGTCGCGTTCGGGCTCTCTCGGGCGGCGAGAGTCTCTGGGTTGTATCTTGGTCGAACCCAGAAACCCTGAGCCCTTGGTGCGTCTGAAGACGGCCAGTCCCGTGTCGCACCAAGCCGGATTAGCTTCGCTCGCTCCTTGTCCTCCGTGCGAGCTTCGCTCGCTGCTCTTGGTTTCTGATAGCGGTCGATGCGTGACGACTACTGGACCGGCTCGATCATCCCTGTGATCGTCCAGGGGTAGTCCGTGCCTTCGAGGTGCTCTCGGTAGAGGAGACCCGTGTATTCGCCGGTACCACGGTACGTGCAGTCGAAGATGTGCACATGGGCAGGCTCTGAAGTGCTCCACGTGGTGGTGCCCTCGCAGGTCCCTTCCCACGTGCCGCCTTCGTTGGTGTAGGTCGCAGGGCCCGAGCAGTCGCCGATGGTCGTTTCACCGGTCTCGGTGAGTTCGCAGCTCACGTCGATCTCTGCGATTCCGGAGACCCGATCGTCCGACGTCTCGGCTTCGCACGTCAGGACGTCGCCCGGGAGGTCGCAGAGTCCGGTGCTGCCGGTCACCTCGACGATCGTATTGGTTGTCGTCGTCGCGGTGGTCTCGGTCGTCTCGGTGCTGTCACTGCTGCATGAGACCGCAATGACGAGCACAAGGGGGAGAAGGAGTAGTAGGCGACGCATGAGGACACCTTTCTATGAGTCCTGGCGGATCGATTCGAACATCTGGCTGGCGACGTTGAACGCGAGGTCGTGGGCGATGAGGCGGTGGGACCGGGTAACGAATGAGGTGTAGTGAGCCAGGTCATTCCATTCCGTCACCATGTTGAACCGCCACCATTGGGGGCATCCTCCACGACCTGCAGGTCGATGCTCACCCATAGCATTCCGCCGTGGCCTGGGCGGACGAGGACATTGGCCACCTCGACGCCAGCAGGCATCGATTCGTCGGGTTCGAACGTGCGCTCATCCCGGTTCTGGTAAAATTCACCGTGCGACCAAACGGCATCGTGCTGGTCGTCCTGGATGCGTTCGAGGATGACCCACGATGTTGCAACAGCGTGCCAGTCACAGGAATCACCGCGTCCGTGTGTGCCCTCGACGAGTGTGTCTTCGACGAGGAGCATCGACGATTCGCCACCGGTGATCCCGACAGCAACATACGCACCCTGCACCATCCCGGTCACCTCTTCCGCCGTGAACAGGTCGCAGATGCTCTCCTGGTTGCCCGGAGTGACGGCCTCGCTCTGCTCGGAGGCCACCTCGACGATCGTATTGGTTGTCGTCGTCGCGGTGGTCGCGGTCGTCTCGGTGCTGTCACCGCTGCACGAGACCGCAATGACGAGGAGAAGGGGGAGAAGGAGGAGTGGTAGGCGACGCATGAGGACACCTTTCTACGAGTCCTGGAGGATCGATTCGAACATCTGGCTTGCGACGTTGAACGCGAGGTCGTGGGCGATGAGGCGGTGGTACCCGGTAACGAATGAGGTGTAGTGAGCCAGGTCATTCCATTCCGTCACCATGTTGAACCGCCACCATTGGGGGGCATCTTCGACGACCTGCACGTCGATGCTCACCCATAGCATTCCGCCGTAGCCCGGGCGGACGAGGACATTGGCCACCTCGACGCCAGCAGGCATCGATTCGTCGGGTTCGAACGTGCGCTCATCCCGGTTCTGGTAGAAATCCTCCGTTCGACCAAACGGCATCGTGCTGGTCGTCCTGGATGCGTTCGAGGATGACCCACGACGTTGCGGCAGCGAGCCAGTCACAGGAATCACCGCGTCCGCGTGTGCCCTCGATGAGTGTGTCTTCGACGAGAAGCATCGACGATTCGCCACCGGTGATCCCGACAGCAACATACGCATCCCTGCACCATCCCGGTCACCTCTTCCGCCGTGAACAGGTCGCAGATGCTCTCCTGGTCACCCGGAGTGACGGCCTCGCTCTGCTCGGAGGCCACCTCGCGTCCAACCGCCGAGGTGTCACCCGGGTCGGAGGCCTCCCAGCGGTCGCTGAGGAAGATCGCAGCTGCTCCAACGAGGACGACGACGACTGCCATGGCGGCAGCGAGGGGATGGGCGCCCCGGAAGGCATACCGAGGCCGCGGATCGCCATCGGCCATGGGAACGATCTGGCCGGAAGCTCGCTCCCAATCGGGTGCGAGCGGGCCCTCGTCGAGCAGGTCCTCGAACGCGGCTCGTGTGGCATTGACGACGCTGGTATCAGGTTCCATCGTTCAGCACTCCTGCGAGTTTTCGGGTGGCGAGGTGGACGTAGCGGCGGGCTGTGGCGGGGCGGCACCCCATCACGTTCCCGACCTCGGTGCTGTTCATCCCGCACCAGAACGTCAGGTACGTCGCCGCGCGTTGCCGGGTTGGGAGCGACATCACGGCTTGCAGCACTTCGGGTTCGCTTCGAACGGGCTCGACGGCGACCTCGCCGAGCGGCTGGTCACCCCAGTGCCTCCGCCGATTCAGTGCTTCGTGGAGCACGGCCTTCATCAGGTACGGTCGAGGGAACTCGAGTGCGCCGAGCGAGCGCTTGGACCTGTAGAGGCGTGTCACGACCGATGACAGAACATCCTCGGCGTCTGACGGACCGACCAGGGCCGTCGCGTATCGAATCAGCTCGTCTCGATACTTGAGGTAGATCTCCTCGTCTGTCATACCCCGTTACACACGTGAGACACTTCAAGTGTTGCACACGATTCCAAGGGATCGGCGCCGGCGGGCCCGTTCGCGGTTCTCCCCCCCGTTGGGGGAGATGCCCGGCAGGGGCAGAGAGGGGATGGTGTTGCTTCCCACGTTGGGCGTGTGTCGGTGTTCTGCGGCCCTCTCTGCGTCGCTTCGCTCCGCTCTCTCCCGCGGGTAGAGACGGAAGTGGTGCGAGCTTCGCTCGCTCCTTGTCCTCCGGGCGAGCTTCGCTCGCTGCTCTTGGTTTCTGATAGCGGTCGATGCGTGACGA
This sequence comes from uncultured Acidimicrobiia bacterium, assembly GCA_963759175.1. Taxonomy (GTDB): domain Bacteria; phylum Actinomycetota; class Acidimicrobiia; order Spongiisociales; family UBA5794; genus SZUA-442. The sequence goes on along the minus strand of CAVWXP010000005.1, from coordinate 41,524 downwards.
CTACTGGACCGGCTCGATCATCCCTGTGATCGTCCAGGGGTAGTCCGTGCCTTCGAGGTGCTCTCGGTAGAGGAGACCCGTGTATTCACCGGTACCACGGTACGTGCAGTCGAAGATGTGCACATGGGCAGGCTCTGAAGTGCTCCACGTGGTGGTGCCCTCGCAGGTCCCTTCCCACGTGCCGCCTTCGTTGGTGTAGGTCGCAGGGCCCGAGCAGTCGCCGATGGTCGTTTCACCGGTCTCGGTGAGTTCGCAGCTCACGTCGATCTCTGCGATTCCGGAGACCCGATCGTCCGACGTCTCGGCTTCGCACGTCAGGACGTCGCCCGGGAGGTCGCAGAGTCCGGTGCTGCCGGTCACCTCGACGATCGTACGGGTTGTCGTCGTCGCGGTGGTCTCGGTCGTCTCGGTGCTGTCACTGCTGCATGAGACCGCAATGACGAGCACAAGGGGGAGAAGGAGTAGTAGGCGACGCATGAGGACACCTTTCTATGAGTCCTGGAGGATCGATTCGAACATCTGGCTGGCGACGTTGAACGCGAGGTCGTGGGCGATGAGGCGGTGGGACCGGGTAACGAATGAGGTGTAGTGAGCCAGGTCATTCCATTCCGTCACCATGTTGAACCGCCACCATTGGGGGGCATCCTCCACGACCTGCAGGTCGATGCTCACCCATAGCATTCCGCCGTGGCCTGGGCGGACGAGGACATTGGCCACCTCGACGCCAGCAGGCATCGATTCGTCGGGTTCGAACGTGCGCTCATCCCGGTTCTGGTAAAATTCACCGTGCGACCAAACGGCATCGTGCTGGTCGTCCTGGATGCGCTCGAGGATGATCCACGACGTTGCGACAGCGTACCAGTCACAGGAATCACCGCGTCCGCGTGTGCCCTCGACGAGTGTGTCTTCGACGAGAAGCATCGACGATTCGCCACCAGTGATCCCGACAGCAACATACGCACCCTGCACCATCCCGGTCACCTCTTCCGCCGTGAACAGGTCGCAGATGCTCTCCTGGTCACCCGGAGTGACGGCCTCGCTCTGCTCGGAGGCCACCTCGCGTCCAACCGCCGAGGTGTCACCCGGGTCGGAGGCCTCCCAGCGGTCGCTGAGGAAGATCGCAGCTGCTCCAACGAGGACGACGACGACTGCCATGGCGGCAGCGAGGGGATGGACACCCCGGAAGGCATACCGAGGCCGCGGATCGCCATCGGCCATGGGAACGATCTGGCCGGAAGCTCGCTCCCAATCGGGTGCGAGCGGGCCCTCGTCGAGCAGGTCCTCGAACGCGGCTCGTGTGGCATTGACGACGCTGGTATCAGGTTCCATCGTTCAGCACTCCTGCGAGTTTTCGGGTGGCGAGGTGGACGTAGCGGCGGGCTGTGGCGGGGCGGCACCCCATCACGTTCCCGACCTCGGTGCTGTTCATCCCGCACCAGAACGTCAGGTACGTCGCCGCGCGTTGCCGGGTTGGGAGCGACATCACGGCCTGCAGCACCTCGGGTTCGCTTCGAACGGGCTCGACGGCGATCTCGCCGAGCGGCTGGTCACCCCAGTGCCTCCGCCGATTCAGTGCTTCGTGGAGCACGGCCTTCATCAGGTACGGTCGAGGGAACTCGAGTGCGCCGAGCGAGCGCTTGGACCGGTAGAGGCGCGTCACGACCGATGACAGAACATCCTCGGCGTCTGACGGACCGACCAGGGCCGTCGCGTATCGAATCAGTTCGTCTCGATACTTGAGGTAGATCTCCTCGTCTGTCATACCCCGTTACACACGTGGGACACTTCAAGTGTTGCACACGATTCCAAGGGATCGGCAGGAGCTCAGTTTCGGTGGAGAGGGCGCAGGAGCGAAACCCACGATCAGCGACGTGCCCTCTGATCCCGATGTCCTTGGTGCGGATTGGTGAGTCGCTACCTCGCGTCCGGTTCAGCCAGGCGTTTGAGTCGCCTGAGTCCGGCCTTCAGAACCAGCGCATAGGGGGCAACGGCGATCGGCGCGGTGAACTCGACGAGGGTTCGTGCCTCTCCTCGAGCTGACACCCGGTGACCGGTTGCGGGGATGCCTGCCACCTTCCACGTCCACGAGCGGCCTCGGTCGACTTCGGTGATCTCAAAAGGCAACCAGGGGCCCGCGATCGTCTTCACGCGACCGGTTACTCCCACGGCAACCTCCTGGGCATCGCTCTCAACGTCGACAACCGTCGGGCCCCAGCTCGACCAATGGTCGAAGCGGCTGATCAACGTCCAGACTTCCTCCACTGCTACGTCCATCTCGATGGAGGTGCGGATAGGTCTCACAGGCGATCGAGCACAGCATTGGCAGCGGCGAGACCGGAGAGGAAAGCCCCTTCGACCCTGGCTCCGGCGAACACCTCACCCGCCAGAACGACGGGGGTAGAACCTCCGATGGTGACGGCGCCCACCTCGAAGGTGGTCTGCGGTTCGGCGTATCGCCACCGATGTGGCTCTGTGGCGACGACGCCTCCCGCCAGGTGCGGCGCGGTCTGCGCGATCAGCTGCTGGACCCATGCTTCCGGGTCGTCATCGAGGTGAGCGCGAGCGAACTCGGCAGTTGAATGGATGGTGACCGAAGGGATCTCCGATATCCCTTTGTGCTGATTGTCCGCCAGCCAAGCCACGTCCGGGGAGGGTCGAGCACGATGTCCCTGCGGCAACCCACTCGGCGCATCGAGGGTCGCCTTCACGGTCAGGGTCGGGTTGTATTCGACGCCTTCGAGGCTGGCCGCAATCTCGGCCTCTGGCGCCAGTTCGCTGGCTCGCAGCAGGCCGAGCAATTGAGGGATCGGGGGTGTCAGGATCACGGCCGATCCGTGTGCGACCTGACGCTCGCCGGCGAATGCGGTGATCCCTGAGGTGAATTCCATTCGTCCGATCTCAATCGGGTTGCGTACATCGAGCCCTTTTGCGAGGTGCTCTGGGATACGCCTCATTCCGCCCGACCCGATGAGCCGGGGCTCGCTACCGAGGCCCGGATTCGTCCAGCTCGTCGCCTCGTACCACTCGGTAATGATGCCGATGTCTCGTAGGTGCGCCACCCGCTCTCTGAATACCTTGGAGCGGGCGCTGAAGTGCTGGGCTCCGTGGTCGAAACGGGCACCGTTGACGGTACTCGTCGCCATCCGCCCGCCCGGCGCCCTGCCCTTGTCGAGGACGATCGAGGACACTCCAGCCTTCGCCAGTTCGCCGGCGGCGGTGAGTCCGGTCATCCCCGCCCCGACCACGATCACGTCCGTCGTGCTGTTGGTTTCGGTCATGAGGCGCGTCGATCCCGCATGGGATGGCGCCAGTGGTATCGCACATGCCCGTCGGGTCCAGCTGGGGATTCCTGTTTGACGCTTGGGTATACGACCTCGACCGGGGATGTGGGAAGAAGCGCAGCCCGATGTGGGCACCGTGTCAGCACTCGCGGTCGATAGCCCATACGGCAGAGCGCCTCGACGAGTTCGACACCGATGACTCCGGTTCCGCCAGTGACCAATACCTTGTCCATGCTCGTCCCGCGTCGTGTCGAGGTGCCCAGTCTGTGTCCGTAGCGGCACCGCGCAGCGGATTGGTGTGTGCGCGACGGGACCCCCTGGGTCACAGGGGGTCCCGAGTCGTTTCGGTTGCTCGTATCGACTAGTTGTTCTGCTCGACGAACGCCTCCTCGGCTTCGATGGCAGGCTTGTAGCCACGCAGCGCACTGAGCTTCTGAGCGATGATCGCCAGCAAGATGCCGTACACGGCCTTCGATGCGATGTCCGCGAAGCTGTAGATGAGGTTGCGAGCAACCACGCCCTCAGCGGTCGCGCTGATCTGGGGCATCAGATAGGCGAGTGGGTAGATCGACCACGAAACGATGAACAGGATCCACACGTAGTTGAACAGCTTCCTGATGCCCTCGTTCGGTGCAGTCGCTTTTGCATCCCGCAGCGTCTGCCATGCGACGTACAGCAGCCAGAAGAAGAACAGGGTGCTGACGGCGCCCCAGCCCCAGAAAGCGACCCCGCCCTCGATCTCGTCGAACTGACCGATGTAGCCGGTCCAGATCATGGCGAGACCGGCAATGACGAACGCCGCCCAGCGCTTGCGGAACGCCACTCCGGTGATGCCGGCAACGATGAGCAACTGGGTCAGCAGGACGGGAACGTCGATGCTCCAGTTCATGTAGCGGAACCCGTTGGAGAACAGCTCACCGGTTGATTCGTAGAGCGAGCCGTTCCAGGCGAACGCTCCGTTCCATCGCAAGGCAAGCAGACCCAGCTCAATGAACGCCGACACCATGACCACACCGGTCAGGTAGGACGTCAAGCGATACCGGGGAGCAATGCTTCCAGCAGTGACCAGCGAGTACACGAACACTGCGGCGAACACGGCTGCGGTCAGCGTGAACACCCCGAGGATGACCTCGAATTGGGTGACGGTGTACATGAACTCATTCTCGAATGACATGATTCACGTCCTTTCAGTGTGAAGGTCGAGCGTCTGCTCGTTGTTCAAGTTCAAGAGGGGGAGCCTCGTCGTGACGAAGCGCGGGAGTTTTGGGAGACGGATAGCTGACTCCTCCGTCAGGCGGCAACCGGGAATCCATCGGGGATGTCGGTGGAGAGAAGCGAGACATGCCAGCGGGCTTCCTTCCAACCCGTTTCGGTGCGCTTCCAGACGATGGTCGCCACGCAGTCGAACAACGCGGTGGCGTCGCCGAGGGTGAGGCTTTGCCTGAACTCGACCACGCTGAATCCCATGTCCGTCAGTTGCGAGAGCTTGGTAGTCGACGATCTCGCTGTCCGTTGAGGCGCCGACGGCCGTGAGTTCAGCAAAGAGTCGGCGGAACCAGTTCTCCCACTCGGTACGTGTTCTGACCATGACGCTGCCACCGCTTTGATCGAGGTCGACGATGCCGAAGTCGTCGTCACAGAGTTCGGCAAGCGATTCGAAGTCGTGATCACGAACCGAGCGCAGCAACTCGACGGTCTCGGTGAAGAAGGGCGAGTCTGACCAGTCCGACGCTTGTGCAGTATCGAGCCAGCTCTTCATTGCAGTGGCCATGCCGATTGCTCCATTCCCGGGCCGTTTAGTGGTAATTCGGATCGGAATGGGTGTGCGGATTGGCGAATGACGCGGGTCAGGAGGTCGACATCGTCGGCTCCGTTGGCTCAGTGCGAGGCCGCACTCGAGCCAACGGATTCGGTATGCCACGAGCTCCATCCTGCCAGACACGTCACAGGCTGATCTGGTGACTCGCACAGGGCTGACAGCCGCCCGACCTCGGGTTCTCCGGTCCGATCGGTCGTCAATCGTCGAGCCAGAACTCGCAGGATCCCATGCGAGGCTCGGTGGATCGTCCGCCGCAGCTCTCCGCGCAGCGCCTCCTCGGCGCTGTCGATCGGCGACACGAGCCATAGGTCGTCGCAGGCGGCGTTGTCGCCGTTGCGGCACTGTTCGGCGAGCTCCTCCATGTCGTCACGGCTCGGGAAGTCACCGACGTCGCCCTCGGAGACTTCCCAGTCGCCATCGGCGAGCTCCTCGAACCCCTCGGCGAATGCGTCGGTGAACAGCTCCTCGAAGACCTGTCCCAAGCACTCTCCCGCCGCCTCGCTCTCGGCCTCGGTGAGCGCATCGATCTCGGCCATGCTTCCCACGTCGAAGGCATCGACGAAGCACTCGATCGATGTCGCGGACAGCCCGGCCTCTTCCATCTCGGCTCGCAATGCGTCCTCGGGGCCAGACGAACATGCTGCAACGAGGAGTGCGATCGAGACGAGGAGTGTGGTGCCGACCCTTCGTCGCGTCCGATCGCGTCGCATGTCCCTCTCCGAATCGCTCGGTAGAGGTATCGGTCGGGCGGCGACGCGGCTTGACCCGGGTTGGGTCGTGGGTGCACAGTCGGTACGCCGCTGATGGTGCCTTTGATCGCGGCGCTGATCGACTTGCCGCCGGACCCTCAACCGGGATCGAGCGCACGAGCGAGGAACTCCTGGACATCGGCTCGGTCGATCACATCCGAGCTGATGGCCCTGTCATTGTGGCCCGCACCGTCGATGACGACCATGAGCTTGTCCCCGGCCGCAGCTTCGAACACAGCCCTCGACTGGGACAGGGGGATCGTTGCGTCGGCTGACCCAGCGATGACCACGACTGGCACAGGCATGTCGGCGATGGTCGAGCGTGTCGGGAACTCGTCCCAGATGAGTGACCGAATCGGCGGGAACCCCACAGCGGCAACGACGGCATCCGGCAGGGACGTGTACGGGGATCGAAGGACGAGTACCGCGGGAGGGATGATGTCAGCGACGGCCACGGCCACACCCGTCCCGAGCGATTCGCCGAAGTAGACGATCCGTTCGGTGTCGACATCGGGGCGTTCACCGATGTGGGTCACGACGGCGAGTCCGTCTGCGACGAGTCCGGCCTCGCTCGGTCGACCGGGGTTCCCGCCGTACCCGCGGTAGTCGAACAGGACCGTGTTGTAGCCGGCATCGGCTGAACTCGGCAGCGATGGCGTAGCGATCCCCTCGGTTGCCGGCGTTCCCGTTGAACACGACGACCGTGCCGATTGCCTCCGCATTGGCGTGGAAGAATGTGCCGTCGAGCGTCAGACCGTCCTCGGTCCGGAAGCTGAACGGTTCCGAGGACAGGTCACCCGGTGCATCCGCAACGTGGCTCGATGGCAGGTAGAGGAACTGCCGCTGTGCGGCAACGGCAAGGACCAGACCCACGAGGCCGACCACCGAAACGACGATCGTGCCGATGATGAGTCGGGTACCCATGATGGTGTCGAGCCTATGGGCGCACTCCCGATAGAGGGGATGGGCGAGCGTCGCATCGACAGAACTCACCAGCGAGGGGACCGAAGGCACCTTCGGGGCATTCCGTTGGACGGGAGTTGCCGCTAGGTCCTCTTCGTGGGCTTCGGAGGAAGCGTGCCGATCCACTCCCACGACCGATCGAACCACACGGCGAGCGAATCCGTGTCGGCCAACAGGTCCTCCGGCACCGAGGAGTACCCACGCATCGTGGCGCCGTACTGGATCACGTCTCCGCTGTCGTACGTCGATCGGAACTCCTCGGTGGCTTCGGCGGAGAGACGGATACCCATGATCCCGGTGGCGTCCAGGAAGCTGAACATGTGCCCGTTGCGGGAGGTGTACGGGTTCTTCGCACCCTTCACTTCGATTTGGTTCTGGCTGCGCTCGATCACCGATCGGTAGGCCTCGAGTGCCTCGGACGGTCCCCCATACCTCGAACCGTCTGGCATCCCTCGCCTCCGCTGTGGCTTCCACTCCCGAACCTACTCTCACCACAGGCAAGCAGCTGCAGGATCCGCCGGAGGACGGGCACGCCCACGCTCGGTCCTACGAGGGACCTCGAACACCAGTGGGGCATACAGGGACTCGGCGGTTGGCAACCCGGTTGCGGGAGCATTGATCGCGTGCGAAGAGCCGTCCCCAACCCACGCCGATGCACCCAACACCCATCCCTCGTCGTCTGGCTCCCGGTCGTACGTGGGGTTTCGAGTCGGCGGCACCGGGTGTATCTTGGTGGGGAGTGAGGGTCCCGCGACCTGCCATCGGGTCGTCCCAGCCGTGCTCCTCGTAGGTGGAGGTGCGCGTGGACCCGACTTCGAATCCGTCCGAGCGACAGGACCAACCGGGGGTGGACCCGAAGGAGTCCGCGGCATCCGGCGGCAGGCACTGGTCCCCGTTCAGCACGTCGCGAGCCAAGTGGGCATGGGGACTCCTCGGTGTCTTTGCGGTCATCTACTTCGCCGTGGCTGTCCTCACCTCGGCAGAGTTCGCTGAGCTGGCCGCCACCGAGGTCGTCCTCGGATTGCCCCTCGGATTCATCCTGGGCATCACCGTGATCATCTCCGGCTTGATCGTCACACGCATCTTCCTCTCGAAGGTCGAGGTCTAGGCGATGGACGGTCTCAACACGATTGCCCTCGTCATCCTCATCGCTGGCATGGCCACGTTCTTCGGCATCGGCTGGTACAGCAGGCGCTGGACCAAGACCACGGCCGAGTTCTACGTCGCCGACGGCCAGATCCCATGGAAGCTGAATGGCGTTGCGATGTTCAGCAACTATGCAAGCGCTGCCAGCTTCCTCGGTGTGGCGGGCGCGATCGCCCTGTTCGGCATCGACAACTGGTGGCTGGCGCTCGGCTTCTTTGCGGCATGGGTCGTGGTCGTGCTCATCCTCGCCAGCCCGCTGCGACGCTCCGGCAAGTACACCGTCGCCGATGCACTCCAGGAGCGGTTCGCGGGGCGCGAGATCCGAATCCTCACGATCGTCGCCGGCGTCATCATCGGCACGATCTACCTGGTTCCCCAGCTCGTGGGTGCCGGACACCTGTTCAACCTGCTCATCCCGATCGAAGCCCTCGGCTCGAACGCCACGTACGTCTTGTGGGTCGGCATTGCCGGAGGCTTCACCGCCGTGATCGTCGTGCTCGGCGGCATGCGCGGGACGTCGTACAACCAGGCGTTCCAGGGCATCATCATCTTCGGTGCGATGGTGCTGTTGCTGGTGTTGTCGATGGCCATGTACTTCAGCTGGAATCCGTTCAACATCCTCACCGAAGCCGACCATGTGGTCCCGCCCCGTGTCCTGGTGGACGAAGGCCTCTCGGATGAGATCCTCACCGGGTATTCGGTGGACAGCAGCGGTGACGAGTCCCTCGAAGCCGCACAGTCGACGACCGAGTTGCTCCCTGACGCACCGACGGCGATGACCCCCGGCGTCAACGTGTCGGACATGCTCAACCAGTTGAGCCTGGTGCTCGGGCTGTTCCTCGGCGTGGTCGGCTTGCCCCACGTGCTGATCCGGCTCTACACGGTCAAGGACGCCGCAGCGGCCCGTAAGTCGACCGAGTTCACGATCGTGAGCCTCGCCATCTTCTACACGATGACCCTGTTCGTCGGACTTGCGGCGATGATGCTCCTGTATCCCCTGATCACGGACCTCATCGCCCAGGGCGAGATCGGCAAGGCCACCAACACTGCCGTTGCCGAGCTCGGTGCCCTCCTCGGAGGCCGCGGTTCGGTGGGCGGTGACATCCTGCTGGGCGTCGTTCTGGCTGGAGCCATGGCCGCAATCCTCAGTTCAGCGGTCGGCCTGTTGATCCAGATGACGACGACGGTGGCACACGACGGCTACACCGTCCTGCTGCGACCCGAGTCGTCCGATCAGCAGCGGGTCATGGTCGCCAGGATCGCCGGCATCGTCCTGACGATCGTCGCGGTCCTCATGGCGATCTGGCTCAAGGAGGAGAACGTCGCCCAGCTCGTTGGCATGGCCTTCGGCATCGCTGCGAGCACGTTCGCACCCGTGCTGCTCCTGACCGTGTGGTGGACCCGTTTCACGAGGCAAGGGGTGATCGCGGGGTTCGTCGTCGGACTCATCGTGTCGCTCCTGTTCACGGCGCTCAAGTTCCTCGAAGTCGACGAGTTCCTGTTCCTGCCGGTACTCGTGAATCCGGCGCTCTACGGGGTGCCAGCCGCGTTCCTCGCAGCCATCGGTACGAGCCTCGTGACCAAGGATGTCGGCGCCGTCGACCACTTCATGCACATGGCCCACGACCGTGACGGCGTCGAGTCCAGGCAGGAGGCCGGCGCGTAGCGCCCCCGGTTCAGCCTCTCGATCGGCCTGAGGCCGATGGTCCCGGTTTTGCCGCGCTTTAGCCCACGGCGGAGGACGCCATAACCCGGGGTCGCGCACACTGCTGCCATCGATCCGAAAGGAAGAACCGACATGCTCCAACGCATCATCCTCCCCGGCACCCTGCTCCTCGTCCTGGCCCTCAGCGTCGGGGTCGCACTCGCCGCCGCAGGCGGCGACGATGTCTCCACCGAGGTGACCTCGACCACGATGGACGATTCCACCTCGACGACGCTGTCCGATGGCGACGACGATGACGTGACATCCACCACCCTGGACGACTCGACGTCGACGACGTTGCCCGATGACGACGATGACGTGACCTCGACCACCCTGGATGACACGACGACCACGACGATCGACGATTCGACGTCGACGACGTTGCCCGATGATGACGACGAGGTCCTCGCCGACGGCGTGTACACGATCGATGCCTCGCCGGCCGGTTCGATAACCGTCGAGGTTCGCAGTGGCGCACTCGTGCTCAGGAGCATCGACATCTCCGCAGACTGGACCCGGTCCGAGTTCGAGACCTCGGCAACCGAGATCGAGTTGAAGTTCGAGTCCGGATCGCAGGAGCTCGAGATCGAAGTGGAGATCGAGGACGGCTCGCTCACCTCGAAGGTGGAGTTCGAAGTCGACGATGACGACTCGGGTGATGACGACTCGGACGACGACGACTCGGACGACGACGACTCGGACGACGACGACTCGGACGACGACGACTCGGACGACTGAGCCGAAGCAGGCTCGAGCGAATGAAGTGGGAGGGCATCGATCGTGCCCTCCCACTTTCGCGTTCGGTACCGGGCCGCCCCCACGGATGGCTGTTCATTGGACAAGTGGTCGGCGGCGGATCCCGAAGGTGCGCATCACCGTGGTACGGATGGCGCACGGTGATCCGTCGCCCTACCTTTCGCTGGTGACCGTCACCGATCGACAGCGCCTCATGCTTCACCGCCGCGGCCTGCGCCTCGAGTACGCGACGATCGCCTGGAACGTGGGCGAGGCGTTCCTGACCATCGGCCTGGGACTCGCAGCGGGTTCGCTCGCGCTCATCGGTTTCGGAAGCGTCTCGGTGATCGAGGTGTTCGCGTCCCTGGTGGTGGTGTGGCACATGGTGCCCGGCCATGGGCACGACGATCCTCGTCGGACCCGGCATGCCCTGCGGCTCACCTCCGGCGCATTCGGAGCCCTGTCGATCGCCCTGGTGGCATTCGCCCTGCGAGATCTCCTCACCGGCCGCGTGGCCGGTGAGTCGCCGTGGGGGATCGCCTATCTGGCCGTCACCGCCGTCGTCATGTTCGGTCTCGCCTTCGCCAAACGGTCCATCGCCGATCGGCTCGATTCGGCTCCGCTGCGTTCCGAGGCCAAGATGACCTTCCTCGACGGTGTCCTCTCGACAGCGACCCTGGTCGGCCTCGCGCTGAATGCCGTCGCGGGCATGTGGTGGGCGGATCCGCTCGCCGCCCTGCTCGTGGGCATCGCCGCGGGAAACGAGGCTCGGCACACCTGGGCGGAGTCCACCGAGGACCCAACACGCGAGGCGTCGGTGGACGGGGCGCTCGACTAGGAGCGACGAATCGTCGCTGCGATCCTCTTGTCCACCTCGGGTGGGACAACGGTGTCGGGGTCACGGAGTGCGCCGAGCCGATCGTGGGCCTCCACGAGGGATGCATAGAGCGGAGGACAGGTCGGACAGGCTTCGAGGTGGGATTCGACCAGCGTCTTCGTTCCGTGGTCGAGCATTCCATCGAGATAGTCGGATATGTGTTGGCGGGCATCCCAACATCGCATGGGCACTCCTTCCAGGACCTTGCGGCGTTCGGCTCCGGCGGCGAGTGCCGTTGTCAACGCCATTCTTCCGCGCCGGAGGCGCTGCTTCACCGCAGGGACGTGCGCTTCCTGCAGCTCGGCGATCTCCCTGACCTTCCAGCCATCGACGTCGTGGAGGACGACGGTCTCGCGATAGATGAACGGCAGGCGCGCGAGGGCATCCTCGAGATCCTCCCTGGCCAGCTTCCTCTCGACGGTGACCGATGGATCGATGGTGTACTCGTCGTCGCGCCACAGATCCTCGACTTCCTCGACGATGAGCTCCCGCGACGCACGGCGTGCCCTGTCGATCGCGAGGTTGTGGGCGATGCGTCGGAGCCACGGCCCCAGGTCAGATCCCTCGATGAACTGATCCTCACGCTCGAGGGCCCTGATGAGGGTGTCCTGGACGACGTCTGCGGCGATCTCGGCGTGCCTGGTCAGCGACAGGGCGAATCGGTACAGCCCCGGCGCCTCGTCGACGAGCTGGTCACGATCGATTGGCATTCCATCCCCACGCCGCCTGCAGGATCCCCACCGAGGCTACGGCGATGCCGATCATCGTCAGTGCCGGGGAGGGCCCCATGAGGACTCCTCCGATCGCCATGGCCGCACCCGATCCGATTGCCAGGATCGACTCGGTCCTGCGTCGGGGCGCCACGGGCCGTCGCCCCTCGGCGAGGGCATCGAACAGCTCCTCCAGGTCCGTTCGCGAGACGCGTCCCGTCGTGCGGGACACCTCGATCCCGTTGTGGTACCCGATCAACGTCGGCGTCGCCATCACACGGAGCTCAGCGGCGCGTTCCCCGTCGGAGGCGACGTTCACCCGCTCCAATCGCACACGATCCGCTCGGCTCGCTGCCACGGTGAGGAGGTCTTCCTCGAGGGACGTGCATGCCGAGCACCACGGAGCCCACACCTCGACGAGTGTGGGCTCCGTGCTGTCGTGCGTGGACCGGGTGAGGGGGGAAGCCACCTACGCGGCCTTCACCGACTCGCGCTCGGCGTCGTTCGTGCGGAATCGCAGAACTGCGTAGATGGGGCACCACCCAGCGATTCCCGTGACCAACGGCACGAAGCCGACGATCTTGAGGACGGTGCCGAGGGTGCCGTCGACGATTCCTCCCCATCCCAACACGAGCATCACGACGCCCAATGCGACTCGAGCGATCCTGTCCCAGCTGGCCTCATTCATGAACGACATCTGTCACTCCTTCGTTCGATTGCGTTTCCTGCCATGACTACGAACGAAGGACCGATTTGGATACAGGCCGGCATCGGTGATCGCCACGTTCCGATACCGTGACGGCGACGGCGGTCGGTCTCCAGCGGCCGTACCCGTCGTCGATCGCGAGCGGAACCACGCGACGACTGCGAAGCTACGTGGAGCACACATCGAGCATCGGGCTCACCCGCTCCGATCGGGGCGGAGGCGGTTGGCGAGGAACGGAGGCCACATGCCGTACAACCTGAAGAACCGGAGCTTCGTGAAGGAGATCGACTTCACACCCGAGGAGTTCACCTCCATCCTCGACCTGTCCGCCGAGCTCAAGGCCGCAAAGCATGCGGGCACCGAGCAACCGAGACTCTCCGGCCGGAACATCGCCCTCGTCTTCGAGAAGACGTCCACACGGACGCGTGCAGCCTTCGAGGTCGCCGCCTACGACCAGGGTGCGAGGGTGACGTACCTCGATCCCTCCTCGTCCCAGATGGGGCACAAGGAATCGCCGGCGGACACGGCACGGGTCCTCGGGCGCATGTACGACGCCATCGAATACCGAGGAACGGCCCAAGCGGTCGTCGAGGAGCTGGCTGCGTACGCCGGTGTCCCGGTCTACAACGGACTGACCGCTGAGTGGCATCCCACCCAGATGCTTGCCGACTTCCTCACCATGCACGAGGCATCGGGGAAGCGCTACGACGAGATCTCGTATGCCTTCGTCGGCGACCTGCGCTTCAACATGGGACGTTCGCTACTCGTGACCGGTGCCCTCCTCGGTTCCGACGTGCGGCTGATCGGTCCGCGCGGACATGTTCCCGCCGGCGGACGTGGTCGAGATCGCCGAGGGCCTCGCCGAGGCGTCGGGCGCCACGATCACCATCACCGACGATCTCGACGCCGTCGAGGGCGTCGACTTCATCCACACCGACGTCTGGGTCTCGATGGGGGAGCCCAAGGAGGTGTGGAACGATCGGGTTGCGGTGTTCAAGGACTACCAGGTCAACGCAGAGTTGTTCGAGCGAAGCGGGAATCCGGACGCCAAGTTCATGCATTGCCTGCCTGCGTTCCACGACACGAACACGAAGGTCGGCAAGGAGATGATGGACGCCACCAACATGCCGAACGGTCTCGAGGTCACCAACGAGGTGTTCGAATCGGACCGCTCGGTGGTGTTCGACCAGGCGGAGAACCGACTCCACACCATCAAGGCCGTGCTGGTCGCAACCCTCGCCTGATCCGCAGTGCTGCCGCGGCAGTGCAGATGACGATGGTGCCCTCGCTCCTGAGCTGGGGCTCCCTCCCTCGTCTCGGGCATTCGGGGAAGACCGAAGGTCCTCGTCACCAGTTCGTGGCGATGTACTTGGGTTCGAGGTACTCGAGCAGCCCCTCGTGGCCGCCTTCCCTCCCGATGCCGCTCTGCTTGACGCCCCCGAACGGAGCCGCCGGGTCCGAGACGAGGCCTCGATTCAGGCCGACCATGCCAGCCTCGAGCCGCTCGGTCACCCGAAGACCCCGGGCGAGGTCGGTGGTGTAGACATAGGCGACCAGTCCGTACTCGGTGTCGTTGGCCAACCGGATCGCTTCGTCCTCGTCGTCGAACCGGACGATCGGTGCCACGGGTCCGAAGATCTCGTGACGAAGAAGGGCGGCATCCGGGGCGACGTTCGTCAGCACGGTCGGCGGATAGAAGTACCCGTCGCCTTCGCGCCGGTGTGCCACCGGTGACGGCGACTGCACCTTCGGCGACGGCCGACTCGACGAGGCCGTGGACATCGGTGACGGCCGCCGCATTGACCAGTGGCCCTACTTCGGTGTCGGGGTCGAGTCCGGGACCCATCCTCATGCTCCCCATCCGTTCGGCGAGGAGACGGGTGAACTCGTCTGCGATGCCTCGTTGGACGTAGAAGCGGTTGGCCGCCGTGCAGGCCTCTCCACCGTTGCGCATCTTCGCAACCATGGCGCCATCCACCGCAGCGTCGATGTCCGCGTCGTCGAACACCACGAACGGCGCGTTGCCGCCCAGCTCCATGGACGGATTCAGGACGTTGTCCGCTGCCTCGCGAAGCAGGATGCGACCGACCTCCGTCGAACCCGTGAACGAGAGTTTGCGGACGCGTGGATCGTGGAGCATGGCGCTGACGATCGCCCCGGAACGCCGCGACGGCACGACGTTCACGACACCTGGGGGTACGCCTGCCTCCTCGAGGATCGACGCGATGAGGAGCGCGGTGAGGGGTGTGTCGGATGCGGGTTTGAGGACGACCGAGCAACCGGCGGCAAGCGCCGGTCCCATCTTGCGCGTCGCCATCGCGGCGGGGAAGTTCCACGGCGTCACCAGCACGGCCACACCCACCGGTTGGTGCATCACCAGGATCCGGTTGTTGCCGCTGGGCGCTGTGAGCACGGCGCCGAACGCACGCACGGCCTCCTCGGCGTACCAGCGGAAGAACTCGGCTGCGTAGGCGGTTTCGCCGCGAGCGTCCGGAAGCGCCTTGCCGTTCTCCAGGACGATGAGTCTGGCGATCTCCTCGCCGCGCTTCGTCATCATCTCGAATGCTCGTCGGAGGATCTCTGCGCGGTCCCGTGGGGCCGTTGCGGCCCATGACGGCAATGCATCGTGGGCCGCTGCCACTGCGGCCAAGCCGTCGTCGACCGTCGCGGACGCGACCGAGGCGATCACCTCGCCGGTTGCCGGGTCCTCCACATCGAACGAGCCGCCATCGGATGCTGCACGCCAGACACCGCCGATGAGGCAGTCCGTCGGCACGTTCGTCTCGAGCTTGCTGAGATCAGTCATTGGTCGGCTGCCCTCCTGATCGATTCCGTCCTCCGAGCGATCGACGGGATCTCTTCGTCCTTCCTGTGCATCGGCGGCCGGCAGTGGGACGGTCACGGTGTCGCCCATTGGAGTTCCTGCCACGTCACCGTCCATTGGAACTGCCGCTCATCGGTTCCCCACCGTGTCTTGAAGAAGGCGAGTATCGCAGCGATGTCGCCGTCTGATAGGCGATCCTCGAATCCGCGCATCGCGCTCTCCGGGTCAGGGGAGCCGTTGAGGACGATGTCGGTGAGCAGCTGGTCGGAGTGGTGCCATGTGTGCCCAGACGAATCCATCGGCGGAGGCGGAAGACGGCCCTGATCGTCGCTGATCATCCAATCGGCGGCACCCTCGAGGTTCGATCCGTGGCACACGGCGCAATGGGCCTGGTACAGCACGTCACCGTCGGCGGCAGCTGCCATGTCGATGTTGGGAACGGGCGGCGGCTCACCGAAGATCGAGTCGCCGAGTTGGTCGGCGACCGTGGCCTGACCCGCGCTGCACGACGCCGCCAGTAGGCCGAGGACGGCCGCAAGAACGGCCATGCGCTGGTTCACCATGGCTCTTCGCCCTGCCACGGCATTCGACCGCTGACGCCTCGGCCTGATCCGGACGCGAGGTGCCTGATCAGCGCTGAGCGAAGCGTTTGATGAGCCAGGACGCAACGATCACCACGAGGATCGCCCCGATGAGGGCGCCGATGATGCCGCCCCAGTCGAACGTGTCCTCGTCGCCGATGCCGAGGACGCCCGTGAAGAACCAGTAGCCGACGAGTGCTCCCGCCAGGCCGAGCGCCGTAGATGTGGCCCACGACTTCCATCCCGACATGGCATTGAATGCGTCGTTCGGTACCAGGGCACGAGCCAGTGCTCCGGCGACGAGGCCGAGGGCCAACGCTGCGATCAGGCTTCCGAGATCCAAGGTACCTCCCAGGTGGTGTCGTCGGTTCGAGCCGGGGAGACGTTACCTCCACCCGTGGTCGTGGCCAACCGATGCGACTCCAGTCGGCGTTGCCACGGCTGGCCCCGACTGGATCGCGCGTTGGGCCGCCAGCGGCTCGCATGCGATGATGTCGTCATGTTGACGACCAAGACCACGCTCCAGCGATATCTCCAGAGTGGACGGGATGCGCTCGTGTGGAAGCTCGAGGGACTCGGTGAGTACGACATCCGTCGTCCGCTCGTACCGACCGGCACCAACCTGTTGGGTCTCATCAAGCACCTTGCAAGCGTCGAGTACGGCTACTTCGGCATCACATTCGATCGCCCATTCGACGAGGAGCTGCCTTGGCTGGGTGAGGATGCGGAACCCAACGCCGACATGTGGGCGAGGGCCGACGAATCCCGCTCGGACATCGTCGACCTGTATCGAAGGGCCTGGGTGCACGCCGACACCACGATTGCCGAGCTCGACCTCGATGCCATCGGGCGCGTGCCGTGGTGGCCGGACGGTCGAAGCGAGGTCACCCTCCACCAGATCCTGATCCACGTCATCGCCGAGACCCACCGCCATGCGGGCCATGCCGATATCGTCAGGGAGCTGGTTGATGGCGCTGTCGGACTCCGACCCGACATCCCGAACCTGCCCGATGCAGGACCCGAGTGGTGGGACGAGTACCGCCAACGGGTCGAGGGTGCGGCGCGGCGGGCCTCCGCCGAACCAACCGATCTCCAACCGCCCGAGGAACCTTGACCTCTAGGTGCCCTATTCCGGGCGATGGCCGTGCAAGCGCTCGTATTGGTCGAGGGCCTCTTCGAGGTAGTTGACGCCACAGATCAGGGCAACGGAGGCGTAGGCGCTACATTCGCCCGTCTTGATGTAGACCATTGCCCGGTCCGTCATGTCGGCCATCAACGCCTCGTGGTTCATTGTGGAAGGCGTCACCGGTAGCTCGTCGAGCGTCGATTGGTAAACGTCGGGGTTCCACTCCTCGAACTCTGAAGCGACCACGGCGGCCTCGATGACCAGCTCGGATGCCACGGCCCGGACCGTTTCGACGATCGATGGCGACCCACAGCACAACGCCAGATCGATGCGCCGCTTTCCCTCAGGCACACGAAGCCCGGCGTCGGTGAGGACGACGATGTCTCCGTGGCCAGCCGAAGCGATGACATCGAGGAGCTCCGGGTGCAATACTCCTGAGTGCTTCATACCTTGCAGCCTCCTCTGTGCGGTGCACAATCGTGCTGGATTGGACATCTGTGCACAACTGGAGGATACTCCGATGGAGATGGTCGATCAGAACAACCGCAACGACCTCGCCATTCGCGTTGCTTGGCTCTATCACGACCGCGGTCTCACCCAACAAGATGTCGCCGATCGGCTTGGCATCTCGCGTTCGACCGTCAGCCGCATCCTCGCCGATGCCGAACGCGATGGCATCATCAGGGTCATCATCACCCAGCCGCTCCCTGAGTCCGCTCGCTTGGCCGAGGCACTCATCGAACGCTACGAGTTGGAGGGGGCGGTCGTAGGTCCAGCGCTCGAGGACGAGCCTCCGCCCCTGGCCGCCGCCCGTGCAACGGCCCGTCGCCTCGAAGCTCTGGCGGCCGCTGGATCCGTGACGATCGCCGCCGGGTGGGGGCGGACCATTGCCCTGTCGGCATCAGAAACACGGCCGATCCCGACGTCGAAGGTGACCCTCGTAGATGCATTCGGGCACACGACCACCGACGATACGACGGCTGCAGTTGAGGTGACCAATACGCTGTCGCGCAAGTTCGATGCGAAAGTCATGCACGTTCCATCACCAGGTTTCGCCGAATCGGGTGCGGTTGCACAGTCCTTCCTCTCGTCGGCACCGGTTGTCCGAGCCTTCGGAAGAGCGAAGAAGGCCGACGTCGTGTTGGTTTCCATCGGCGTGGTCGGGATGGAGTCCCTCCTGGTGATGGAGGGATTCATGTCGGCCGAGGGTATGCGGAAGGTGACGGAGGGCGGCGCGGTGGGTGAGGTCTTCGGGTGGTACTACGACGCATCCGGTACTGCTGTCCCGTCACCCGAACTCCACCCGATCGCGCTGACGCTCGACGACCTGCGCGAGGCGCGCAGGGTCATCGGCGTCGCCGGTGGTGTCGAGAAGGCGGCAGCCGTTCGGGGTGCGATCGCCGCAGGTGTTCTCGACGAGATCATCGTGGACGAGACGCTCGCGCTCGCCCTTCTCTCCTAGGCCCGTTCAACAGGGTCGTTCACGACACCGCTGCTCGGAACGCCTCAGCGTTCGCTCGCAACGAACCGTCGCGATGGAGGTCGCCACCGATCAGGAGGACGACGTCCTTCCCGTAGAAGTCCACCATCTCGGCGACTCTTCCGCGTTTCATGCCGCCCCCCGGTGTCGGGAAGATCGACGAGACGCCGTCGATTGGCCTACGACATGCATCGGCGATCTCGAGGCATGCGGCCTCGCTGAAGGAGAACCGTCCGCCGTGGTTCGGGAAGATCGACGTGTCGGCGCCCGCATACCGCATGAGGGTGCCGAAGAGCGTGCCGTGGGAGATCCCGCTGTCGGTGGATGTGACCCAGCCACCCATGAATGCGGGGTGGCCCATGATCGGGAGACCGATCCGGTCGTCGGATGCCAGAGCGCGCAGGTGATCGAACCCGGTGATGCCGGGAAGCACGAGCAACCCGCCGGCACCAGCCTTCACGGCCACCTGCGCTCGCTGGTCGAGGTCCGGATACGGTGCGTTGATGCTCGGCATGTAGATGGCCACACCGCCGGTGTCGGCATTCGCACGCGCGACGGCGTCAGCACATGCCGTAACACGTTCGTCGAACTCGGCAAAGGGCTGGTTGGCCAGGCTGTGGTCGTCCTTGATCATGTCGATGCCGCCAGCAGCGAGGTCGTATGCGAACTCGGCGAGCCGTGCCGGTGAAGACCCCATCGGCTTGAGGGCGGTCGCGAGCAGGGGTCGCTCGGAAGCCCCGAACATCGCTCGGAGGCCCTCTATGCCATCGCGCGGCCTACCGAGGTGCGCAGCGAGCGCTGCGGGAACCGCGATGTCGACGAGGCGGACGCCGGCGAGCAGGCTGGAGTTGCCGAACAACACGTTGAGCAGTTGCGGGAACTCCATGCCGGTGCACTCAATGGCGTAGGACACCTCTACGGCGTTGGCGTTCGACCCGCGAGGGTCGATCGACTCGATGCGGCCGATCACCTCGGCCGTGATGTCGTCGTCCGGCACGAGGTCCGCGGGGAACTCGATCGTCTGCTCGACGCACAGGGCCGCTGCCCGGTCCGCCACTTCCTCGGTCGGACCCGTGAACACATAGGTCGCCGTGATCCGCTCTCCGGACACGTCGAGCCGGGTCGGCTCGATCATCAGAGGGCCTCTGCCTTCGCCAAGCTGTGTGTGGCCTCGATGCGTGTCTCGGAGAGGTCCTCGTCGGTGATACCCGTCGATCTTCCGATCAACTGTTCGACGCCGCGCACGAGGGCTCCGGCATCGAGGCCGTACTCCTTCATCAGGTACGGACGGCTCGCGCCATGGGCGTAGGTGTCCTTGAGGCCGAGCCTGAGCAGCTTCTTCCCGAGCCCCGCCTCGGCCATCATCTCTGCGACTGCGGACCCGAGTCCGCCGATGATCGTATGGTTCTCGAGGGTCACGACCCCGTATCGGGAACGCTCTATCGATGCGAGGAGGAGGGGATCGGCGAGGGGTTTGTGGGTCGAGACATGCAGGTGACGCACACCGACGCCAGCCGTTGCCAGGGGTGCGGCTGCGCGCATTGCCTCCTCGGTTCCGATACCGGCCGTGACGATCACAATGTCGTCCCCGTCACTGAGCATGCGCATCGTGTCGAGCTGCATCGGCTCGTCCGCCGGGAACAGGCGTGGGACCTCGCCGCGCACCATGCGGATGTAGACGGGGCCATCTACGCCGTGGGCGACGTCGAGCACTGACTCGACCTCGGTGGCGTCGGCTGTCTCGAGCACCGTCATGTTCGGCGTTGCGCGCATGATCGCCACATCCTCGATGGCCTGGTGGGTCACGCCGCCGGGCGTGGTGATGCCGGGAAGGAACGCTACGAATTTGACGGGCAGGTTCGGGTAGGCGATCGACATGGCAAGCTGGTCGTAGGGCCTTCGATAGATGAAGACCGCAAAGGTGTGGACGTAGGGCACGTAGCCCTCTCGAGCGAGGCCGGACGCGAACCCCATGACGTTCTGTTCGGCCATGCTCATGCCGAAGAACCGATCCGGGTAGGTGTCCCTCCACTTGCCGACCTCGCTCGAGTTCGTCAGGTCGGCTGTGAGAACGACGACTTCCGGTTTGTCCTTTGCCCATGCGATGAAACTCTCGACGTGCGGTCTGCTGACGATCTCCATGTCACTTCACCATCGCTTCATAGGCGTGTTCGTACCGTTGCCGTTCATCGTCGGACACGAAACGCAGGTAGTGGTAGAGCGGTGCCCTCTCCTCGAGCAGTGGCAGTCCCTTCGCCGGATTCGTCATTGCGAGTACCACGTGGGGCTTGCCCGTGCTCATGGTCATGGCATCCTCGAGCGCATTGAGATCGTGGCCGTCGACCGTGATAGCGCTCGCGCCGAAGGCCTCGATCCTCCCGGCAAGGGGATCGACGTAGTGGTCAGGCTCGATGCAACCGTCGCACTGCTGGCCGTTGACGTCGACGATCACCTTGAGTTGTCGAGACCGAACTTCGCGCTTCGGGGATGGCCTCCCAGTCTGGCCCTCTTGGAACTCGCCATCGGACATCATCACCCACACGACACCTGTATCGCCGCGGTGTTTTCGAGCCGCCGCGATCCCCGCCGCTTGGCTGAGTGCCTGGGACAGTGATCCTGTGGTCGTCTCGATGCCGGGGGAGTGCTCGGCACCGATCATCTCGACCGTGGTCCCATCCTTGTTGAACTGCTCGAGTCCGTCCTCGGCGAGCCGCCCGACCTCGATGAGCGTGGTGTACAGCACGAGTGCGTAGTGGGCGGGAGAGAAGATGAAGCGGTCGTAGTTGCTCGCCTTCGGCCCGTTGTAGGCGCCGCCGTTGAAGAATCCGGGATTGTCCGAACCCGGTACGCCACTGAAGGGCCGTGGCGTGAGGGGCGCGGTGCTCTCGCCGATGTCGAGCACGCGCGTGTAGAGCATGGCGAAGATCTCGGCGCTCGAGAGTGCCTGGCTCATGTAGCCGCCGTTGTTGGCAAGCACATGTGCGAGGACCCTGCGCCGAATCCCGTCGGCGACTGCCTGGGTCTCGACACGCCAGTCGTTGCGTGTGGTGGCGACCATCGTCATCTCCTTGCAAGTTCCAGGGTTGCTGGGATCGTTTCGTCATACGGTGGTTCTATGACACCGACCTCAGTGATGAGGGCGGTGATGAGCCGACCGGGCGTCACATCGAACGCCGGATTCCATGTCTTCGCATCGGCGGGCGCCGTCTGCTCGGATCGCCATTGGGTCAACTCGCGGGGCGAGCGGACCTCGATTTCGATGGCCTCCCCGGTGGCGATGGTGGGATCGAAAGTGGACAAGGGCGCCGCCACGTAGAAAGGAACGCCGGCGTGCGCTGCGTTGACGGCGTGGCTGAACGTGCCGACCTTGTTGGCCGTGTCGCCGTTGCGAGCGATGCGATCTGCACCCACGATGACCGCGTCCACCATGCCGTTGGCCATCAGGGCCGCATCGGATCCGTCGGGGATGAGTGTGACGTCGATCCCGGCGTCCATGAGCTCCCACACGGTGAGCCGGGCACCCTGGAGGAGGGGCCGACTCTCCGACGCATACACAGCGACGTTCTCTCCGGCAGCGACCTTTGCATAGATCACGCCGAGTGCCGTCCCCCAACCCGTCGTGGCGAGGCGACCCGTGTTGCAGTGGGTGAGGATCCTGTGCATACCGGACAACGCGATACGACCGTGCTCGCCGATGGCGGCACACGATGCACGGTCCTCGTCGATGATGCGCTCGGCATCCGCATGCGCAAGTTCCCGTTCTCGTCACCGTCGCTCGGGGGCCGCGGAATCGGCGACTCTTAACTGCCGATCGCACATTGACGGCGGTGGGCCGCGCAGACCCGATGGCTTCGACGAGCTTGGCAGGGCCGCCCCGCGTGGTGGGTTCACCGGGCGGTGCTCATCGAGTCCGATGCGATGAAGGGCACCGACGCCCCAATGGCTGGCGACCCCGGACCGCAGGGTGCAGATGTCGGCGATGACGTCATCGACGGGCGTGAGGCGCGCGATGGCGACCTCCCCGGGAGCCTGATCTGATCGATGATGTCGATCGCGCCGTCATTCCAACGGACGGATGGCGTGAGACGTTGTGGGTCGTATCCGACCATGATTCTCCTATGGTCGTCCGAGCACATCGGCTGCGATGGCGCTGAACACGGCATTGGCGTCGTCCGGTCCATCAAAGGTGGAGCGTTCCTTGATCCATCGGCTCGCCGTCCTCAGCACGATCGATGCAGCCTGGACATGCTCGTCTGGCGGCAACGTCTCGATGTCTGAGACCTTTGCCAGGCCGATGATCCGACGATTGGCCTTGCACCCGCCGAACCCGTAGGCGTCCTCGGCGATCTGGCGTAGCCAGGCGTCGAGGAACGAGTCGGTCCACGTCGTGTCGGGTCGCAGCGCCCACAAGCGTCGCATCTCTGCATCGAATGCATCCCACGTCTCCGTCATGAGGCCCTCGAGCCACGTCTTGAACTCCGTCGGGCGATCGAGGACCTCGGCACGGGCGCGGGCAGCGAGATAGTTCCCGTCGAGCGCGCCGAGATCGAAGCCCACTGGGCCGTAGTAGGCGAACTCCGGGTCGATCACCCGTGCGTCGCCACCTCCCTCGCCGTCGTGGCGCACCGTCACGGACCCGGTGTGGAGATCGCCGTTGATCAGCGCCTCGGCGCCCGTCATGAACTTGAACTTCATCATTCCGACCTGACCCGAAGGTCTTCGTCGGCTCGCATGGAGTGCACGAGCGGAGCCACACCCTCGGCGAACGAGTTGTTGGCCACATCGATGTACGGCTCGGTGAAGACCAGATCCTCGGTGATCTTGCACAGCTCGGGATTGATGGCCCCGGCCATGCGCTCCTTGACCACCTGTTGATCGAGGCTGAACAACGACGTGTGGAATGCCAGATTCGCGACGTACTCGCCCATGAGCGCCGCCCACGCCGGTATGCATGATCCCGTCGTTGAGGACACCGCGCCAAATGGTCCATCCCATGAGGTTCTCCATGGCGATGACGTACCGTTCGGCGTCGAGGCCGTAGAAATCGGGAACGAGGTGTGGGGTGACACGGTCCGCGGCCTCGAGGCCCCTCGCCTCAGCAACGACACGCTCGGGGGTGAGTGGCCATCCCTCGCCAACGAGCCGCACGTACGGCAAGGATTGCTTCAAGCAGACACCGCGGCCGTCCGCATCCTTGCATACGAATACGAGGTTCAAGTTGCCGTCACCGACCTCGGTCACCTCGAGCGTCGAGGTATCGACGAGCTCAGCGAGGTGCGGTTTCGACGCGATGTATCCGGGGACGGTCTCGGGTGTCAACAGTTCGTAGTTGATGGTCATCTCTTCACCTCTCGATCACGCGTTGCTCGGATCGAGGCGATGCCCTGCCAGGGCTGTCACCTCGATGTCCAACCATGGGAACAGGGGCAACGAACTGAGTGCTTCGTGCAGCTCATCGGGCCCATCCACGTCGTACAGGCACACGAGGGCACGGCGGCCCGGAATCCTCCACACCCGCTTCAGGACGCCTGCGTTGACGAGCTCGCTGGCGTGTTCGTCTCCTGTGCCTTCACGGCGGACATCGTTCAGGATCCTCATCCGGTGCGATGTCCTGGGAGACTTCAACGAGGAACTCCACGTTCAGCCCTCCGTCGGGAGCGGCTTGACGAGGTCGATGGCATCCTCGGGGGCTGCGCCGTCGTGGATTACGGCACGCAGTGCCGATGCCATGCCGATCGGGTCGTGGTGCTGCCAGATGTTGCGGCCGAGGTTGACGCCGACGGCTCCCTTGTCGATGCCATCGCGGACGAAGGCCAGCACATCGATGGCGTCGCCCTTCGGCCCGCCTGCGATCACGACGGGGACCGGGCAGGTCTCGGTGATCTTGTCGAAGTCCTCGGTGTAGTAGGTCTTGACGACCCTGGCGCCGAGCTCCGCGCTGATGCGTGACGGAGGGCGAGGTATCGCGAGTCGCGCTTGTCGAGCTCCTTGCCGACCGCCGTGACTGCCATCACCGGGATTCCGTAGCGCTCGTACTCGTTCACGGCTCTGGCGAGGTTGCTGAGTGTCTGTGTCTCATATGGAGATCCGACGAACACCGAGATACCGACAGCCGAGGCGTCGAGTCGCACGGCTTCTTCGACTCCGAGGAGCAGGTGTTCGTCCTCGAGGGTTGCCCCGACGACGCTCGGACCGCCGCTTGCCCGCAGGATCACGTTGGGCATCTTCTCGGCTGGGATCGCACTGCGCAGCACGCCACGCGTGAGGAAGAGCGCATCGACCATCGGATAGAGGTCGGCCACGGCTTCCCCAGGCTTCTCGAGCGAGCTGGTCGGTCCCAGGAAGTAGCCGTGATCGATGGCAAGCCAGAAGGCCTTGCCGGTATCGGGCTCGATCAGCCTCGACATCCTGCTCTTCATGCCCCAGTCCATGTCTGTTTCCTTTCCATGTGCACTTCTGTGAAATTCATGCAATTTCGTGCAGCCGGCTCATGCATCTGCCGCTCGACCGCCGCCCGGCAGCGCTGCTCACATGACCCTGTCGTTTCCTCCATCGATCGGGATGTGTGCCCCCGTGACCGTACGAAATGATCCGAGAGGGTGGCAGCAACAACATTTCTACATCTGCGCTCGTGATCTCGACGCTCAGCAGGTTCGTCGCTTGTATTCGGCGATCGTCATCCATTATTCTCGACCCGGGACGCGGCAGCTCATCGGTCCACAGCGCCGTGTCGAACACAGCATCGGGATGGACGCTGTTGACACGTACGCCCTCAGGTGCCCACTCGAGCGCAACAACCCGTGCGATCTGGTTCGCAGCGGCCTTGGAGGCCGAGTACGCCGATGCCCCCGGGCCGGGCGCCTGTACGTTCTTGGAGCCGATGACGGTGACGCGACCGCCCTTCGGAGCTGCCAGCAGAAGGGGGTGGAGGAGGTACAGCATCTGGATGAATGCATCCACGTTGACGGACATCGCCATACGCCACGCGGACGGATCGTGATGGCCGATGTATGACTCAGGAAACAGGCCGGCGGAGGCCACCAGCATGTCGACGCCCCCGAATCGTTCGACTCCGGCGTCGAGAGCCTGCGAGGTGGCGTCGAGGGAGGTGAGGTCGCATGGCACGCCGAGGAATGCCGGAGCCTCGGTGACGGACGAGATCGACGGCGATATGTCCAGGCCGATCACGGCCGACCCACGTTCGAGGAGTTCGAGGGCGCACGCACGCCCGATTCCGGAGGCTGCTCCGGTGACGACGGCGACCTCACCGGTGAACTCACCGTTCAGTCGATGTAGATCGAGCTTCGCCTGCTCGAGTTCCCAGAACTCGAGGTCGAAGATGTCGGGTTCGGGAAGCGCTTCGTACCCGCCGATCACGTCAGCAGAGCGGATCACGCCAATCGTGTTTCGGTAGACCTCGCCGGCAATGTCCGCTATCCCACGTCAGGGCCCGCACCGAGGAGGCCCAGGGCATCGTCGATCACGACCGTGGAGCCGGTCGAGCATGCGTGCCCCCGGTGTGCAATAGCGATCCGCTGCGAAGTAGGACCGATACCAATCGGCGTACCCATCCACATCGCGGCCGAACAGAGGCTCGTACTTCGTCCAGATGACGTGTCGGGCGTCACAGGGCCTCGGCTGGCGATCTTGCGGATGTCGGCATCGGAAGTCAACGACCAGGTCTCCTCGTCCATATGGCGGCTCACGATGCACGGTCGCCGCAACCCTTGAATGTCGCTCTGAGCTCGGCGAGGAGCGCGATCGAATGTGCAGGACGGGTAGGCGGAGAGGTCGACGATGACGCGCCCGAGATCCAGAGAGGTACTCCTCGGCCATCGTGACCAGCTGGAACATACGGTCATAGGCCTGACGCGGTCGTAACCGAACGCGAACACTCCGTGGTCCATGACGATGAGTCCGATGGTGTCATCCGAACGGTGGCTCCGCAGGGCTCGGACTGCCGAGGATCCGATGGCGAATCCGGATCTCGCGTAGGGGACGACGACGGCCAGTTCGCCGAAGAGCTCACGCATGCGCTCGTCACCGTTGTGCGTGTTCGAGATCGCCAGCACGGCATCGGCATGCGTGTGCAAGACGGCGGTATCGGGTACGGCAGCGTGGATCATCGACTCGACCGATGGGCATGGGGCGGTCGGATCCAGCTGGGACCGCCGAAGTTCGAGCTCCATGTCGGTATCGGACACGTGCTCGAGATCGGTGAGTCGAGCCACCCTCAGGCGGTCCACGGCGGTGAATCCCGCGCTCTCGATGGTGGCGAGGTCCCAGCCGCTTCCCTTGACCCACAACACTTCGAGGGGTTCGCCCGCAAGATCGTGGGTCCGGTCTTGAAGGACGTGTTGCCACCGCCGTGGAGGACGAGCGAAGGATCCGATCCCAGGAGGTGGGAGGCGTAGACGCATTGATCCATGAGGTTGGCATCGGGTGCCATGTCGGTGTCTGACCAGAGGTTCTTCATTCCACAACCGCCATCAGTTGGCCGCCACCCTCCCCGCCAGCTCCGGGTACAGACCCAGGATCGATGCCTCTGATGCATCGCTGATACCCCGTTCGGTGATGATCCCCGTGACCAGCCGGGCTGGGTCACGTCGAACGCGTAGTTCGCTGCCTCCGTGCCCGGTGCGGCGAGGCGTGGTTCGATCTGCTTTCCGTCGTACCACGCGGTTGCATTAGTCACCTCAGACGGATCGCGCTCTTCGATCGGGCAGTCGGTGACGCCGTCCCTGCTGGTGGGGTCGAGTGTGCTCGACGGCAACGCGGCGTAGAAGGGCACGCCGTTGTAACGTGCAGCGACCGCCTTCATGTACGTCCCGATCTTGTTGGCGACGTCTCCGTTGATCGTGGTGCGGTCCGAGCCGACGATCACCATGTCGACCATGCCATGCTGCATCAGGTGACCTGCGCTGTTGTCTGCGATCAGGGTGTGGGGAACACGGTGTTGTCCCAGTTCCCATGCGGTCAGACGTGCTCCCTGGTTGCGGGGTCGGGTCTCGCTCACGTACACATGGATCGGTATCCCGGCGTCGTGTGCGGCGTACATCGGGGCCGTTGCGGTTCCGTCGGACACGAATGCCAGCCATCCGGCGTTGCAATGGGTCATGATGTTGACGGTCGACCCCTTCGCGTCATAGATGCCGCGCACGATGTCGAGGCCGTGACGCCCGATGGCCTCGCATGAAGCGATGTCCTCGGCTGCAATCAGGTCGGCCGTGTCCCTGGCTCTGGTGATCCTCTCCTCGGGGTCGTCAACGCCCACCAGGGTGGCGAGCTGGCGCTGGACCGCCCATGTGAGGTTCACCGCTGTCGGACGACTCGCCTCGAGCATCGCACCGCAGCTGCGCAAGTGTTCGTCCGCGTCGGTACCTCTCAGATGGCGTCCTTCGAGCGCGGCGAGGTACATGCCGTAGCCCGCCGAGACGCCGATGCATCCGGCTCCCCTGACGACCATGTCCGCTATTGCATCCGTCATCGCCCGGGCGGTCCTGATCGGCACCTCCCGATATTCGAACGGGAGCAGGCGCTGTTCGATGACGAGTACGGACTCGTTGTCGTCCGGAGCGATCCAGACGGTGCGCTGTGAGGTCGAGACGGCCCGGGTCATAGCGGCACGGCCGCCTCATGTCGGCGCTTGCGGCGAGAGAGCGTGAAGGTGAACACGAGTGCCACGAGCAGCACGAGGCCCTTGACGACATCCTGCCAGTAGTACGGGAAGTTCATCATGGTCGTGCCGGTGAGCAGGATGCCCAGCAGGATGGCACCGAGCGTCGTACCGAACGCATTCGGCTTCATGGCTCCCAGCACGGAGGTACCGACCAAGGCGACGGCGACGGCGTCGAGGAGCAACGAGTTCCCCGCTGAGATGTCGCCCTGGCCGATCCGCGAGGCGAGGATGAGGCCCGCGACCGATGCGAACACGCCGGAGATGATGTACGCGAGGGCCTTGTATCTACCCACCCGGGCGCCGGCGAGCCGGGCGGCCTCGGGGTTCGAACCGATCGCATACATGATGCGACCCCACTTCGTGCGTGAGAGGAAGAACCAGGTGGCGACCGCCAGCACGCCCCAGATCAGTACCGGAAATGGGATCGGACCGAGCGATCCGCGGTTGATCTGGAGGAATCCCTCGGTGAACTTGCCTGGAGCGACGGAGCCGTCACGCAGGATGAGGCCTGACGAGACCGACTGTCCGTCGACGGGTATGAGCTTCAGGCCCTGAACGAGGAACATCACCGCGAGCGTCGCGAGTAGATCCGGGATCTTGAGGACGACTATGAGAAGGGCGTTGACCAGCCCGATCGTGGCGCCGGCAGCAAGAACCGCGACGATGGCCACCGAACCCTGCTGTCCGTAGACGACCATGTCATTGCGGCGACGGTGACCGACATGCCAGCCGTGGCGCCGACCGACAGGTCGAGTCCACCGACGACCATCGTCACCGTCACACCCAGCCCAGCAATTGCCACGACCGACGTGAACTTGAGCATCGACCACATCGTCGACGACATCCGGAAGGAGTCGAGTGTGAGGATGAAGAACGCGAAGAAGAAGATCGTGACGGCGATGAAGCCGTACTTGACGACCCACTCACGTGCGTCCATTCGCTTCTTCGCGACGATCGGTCCTCCCGACGCTCCCGGTCTCGTCGAGTCGGGCGCCACCGTCTCGGGCCCCGACGGGGGTTGCTTGATGCTCACTTACTCAACCTCCGAAAGTCGTTCGAGAATCTCATCCCGGCTCGTGTCACTCAGATACGCATCGTGGCGAAGATTGCCGTCTGCCAGGACGATGACCCGGTCAGACACCTCCGAGATCTCGCCGAGATCGGTCGACATGACGACGACTGCGGACCCGGCGGCTGCAACCTCCCTCGCCCGCTCGGCGAGGTCGTGGCGGGCACCGACGTCGACGCCCTGGAAGGGTTCGTTGAGGATCATCACCTTCGGTTGCTTGCGGAGCCAGCGGCCGACGACGACCTTCTGCTGGTTGCCGCCCGAAAGCGACACGATCAAGTCGTCTGGTCCCTGGGCAACAACGCCGAAGTTATCGATCACCGATCGGCCGACATCGGCCTGGCGTCGTTTGTCGAGCACCGCACGCGGGGCGATGTCAGCGAGGAAGGGGAACGTGGCGATGGCCGACAGGCTGAACTCCTTGATGATCGTGCCAGCGGTCCGATCCTCCGGCACCATGTAGACCTCCTTGGCGATGGCGTCCGCTGGTGCCTTGGGCGTGAATGGTTCGCCGTCGAGCACCATCCTGCCTGCTTCGAGAGGTGTGGAGCCAAACATGCCGTGAGCGAGTTCATTGCCCCCGGATCCCAGAAGGCCAAACACCCCGGTGACCTCGCCGGAGCGGATGGTGAGATCGAACGGAGCCGAGCGGGGGAGCAGCTGAATGCCCTGGAGCTCCAGGATGCCCCGATCGGAGTGGAGTTCGGCGATCTTCGAGCTTTCGGGATCACGGCCCGTCTCCTTGGAGCCGAGCATCTCCTGGAGGGCGGAGGGCCAATCGATGGGTGCTTCCTGGTCGCTCACGATGAGGCCGTCTCGAAGGACGAGGAGGCGATCGGAGATCGAGTCGATCTCACCGAGCCGGTGGGAGACGTACAGAATGGCGACGCCATCGTCGCGGAGGCGGCGGATCACGTCGAAGAGGCGTTCGGCTTCGGTGGTCGAGAGCGCTGAGGTTGGCTCGTCGAGGATGAGCAGTCGAGGCTCGTGGACGAGGGCCCTCGTGAGCAGCAGCATTTGCTGTTCGGCGATCGGGAGTTGGTAGACGTCGGATCGCAGGACGTCATCGGACCAGTTGAGATCGAGAACCGAGGCCACTTCGCGGGCCCTCGGCATGAGTGAGCGGTGGGATGCTGCCCGCGACACGTTGTTGTTGACGATGCCTTCGAAGAGGAAGTTCTCGGCGACGCTCAAACCGGGGACCACACCGTCGGCGATCTTCTGGTGGACGGCTTCTATGCCGTACTTGCGGGCAGTCGTGGGGTGGTCGATGTCAACGGTGGCGCCGTCGATGATGACGGCGCCACCGTATCCGTCGTACACACCGGAGAGGACCTTGATGAGCGTGGACTTGCCGGCTCCGTTCGCTCCGAGGAGCGCCGTCACCTTGCCGGCCTCGAGTGCCAGGTCGATGCCTTTCAGCACTTCGTTGGCGCCGAAGGACATCGTGATGTCCTTCATCTCGATCACGGTGCTCATCAATCGGTCCTCTCCGCTGTCAGTCCGTCGTTGGCGTTCCTAGAAGCTCACTGACGGGATCCAGTCCGCAGACTGCACCTCGGTCAGGTTGAGCTCGGGCAGCTTCGCGCGGAGGTCGACCATGTTCCTGATCTCGTTGTCGAGCAGGAACGATTGCGTGACGAGCACGCCGGGGAAGTCAACCAGACGGGGACCCTGCTCGCCAGCGAGTTCGAGGGCCATGGTGCGAACCACGGCTGCACCGATGGCGTTCGGATCCGTCGTGGCAGTCGCCTTCCACGGGCTTCCGTCGGCCGTCATGACCTCGATGTCGGCGTTGGAGATGTCGATTCCGTAGGCCCACACGCTCTCGGCGAGTCCGTTGTCGTTGATGGCAGACACGCTGCCCTTCGTGAGTTCGTCGTAGGGCGCGAAGATCGCACGCACATCCGGGTTTGCCTTCAGCGCAGCATCGACCAGCTGGGCGTTGTCCGTTGCGACGGCGTTGGTGAACTCGCCGACGAAGAACAACTCGTTCCAGTTGTTCGCTGCCTTGTACTCCTCCCACACGACATGTCGTCGGTCGAGGGGAGCAATGCCGAGCACGTTGACGTAACCGACGTCCTGGTCGGGACCGATGTCCTCGAGCATCTGGCCGAGCGACAGATCCGCAAGGCTGGCATCGGACTGCTGGGTCTGGACCGCGTCTGGTGCGCACTCCTGAACAGCGATGTCGTAGATCACCACGGGGATGCCCGCTTCGAGTGCATCGTTGATGAGCGGACACATCGTGTCGGTCTGGCCATGGTCGACGATGATGCCGACGACACCGGAACCGATCGCGGTCTCCATGTCCGTCGCCTGCTTGGCGTTGTCAGCCTGGGCATCGTAGATCTGCATCTCGAAGCCGATCGCCTCTGCTTGCTGCTTGGCTCCGTTCGTCCATTGCTGGAAGTAGTCGCCGGCGCCGCTGTTCTGCACCAGGGCGATCTTCACGGGTTCGTCCGTGTCGAACGGTGGTGGTGCGTCGGCAGTGGGTGCCGCTGTCGTTCCGGTCTCGACGGTGGTCGTGGTCTGGTCGGCATCGTCAGTGTCCTGGGAACAGCTGGCCGCCAGCAGCGCAAACACCGTGAGGATGACGATGAGCGGGATGCCCCTCATGCGCCATGTTCTCGAACGTGTGGTCATTCTTGCTTCCTCCTTCTCGCACAGTCGGTGGGGAGGGTCTTCACAATTCGACGGGACACATCAGGTTTCCCCTTGGGGGCATCGCTCCCGATGTGTCTTCCGTTCTTGCAGACCCCGTCTCCGCTGCACATTTGTGCACTGGTGCACACACGTGCAGATTACCGTCAGTCGATCGCGTGTCAATCTCGCCGCGACAAGCGTGAAGAGGAATCGGGCCATGGTGTGCCTTCGCTCGGGTGAACCGCCGCCCCGCAGTGAAGGAGTGCGTGGAACGCCGCTGCAGTCGCCGGTCGGGCTGTCCTCGCGGGCGCGATTCAGGTCGTGATGTTGGCCCACCGCATGAAGTTCTCGATCATTGTCCGCCCGGCGGGGTGTTCATCGGTTGCGTACTCGGGGTGGAACTGGGTGCCGACGATGGGGTGGTCGTCGTGCACGATCATCTGTATCGGGGTCATCTCCGTGCTTGCGATGTTGGAGAATCCGACCGGGACGTCCTTGAGCTCCCATGCGTGGGCATGGCGGACAACGGGCGACGGGCCGAGGCCCTCGACCAGCGGATGATTCGCGACGATGTCGACGGGCAGGTAGCCGACTTCCGCCTTCAGTCCCGGCGCCATGTCGTTCGCCTCGCCGAACGGTTCGTCACCCTCTTCGACCTCGCCGATGGGCGCCAACTCGGCTCCGAATGCGGCGCCCATCACCTGATGACCACCACAGAACCCGAACGTCGGCCACCGCATCTCCCTGATGGCGGCGTTCAGGCCCTCCTGCTCCGACGGGTCGTACTCGTCGGCCGATGCGCTGTTGCCGGAGATGAACAGGGCGGCGACATCGAGGCGGTCGAGGAGCTGCAGGCGTCACCTTGTTCCAGCGAACGATGAGGCACTCGTGACCCGACATGTCCTCGAGTTCGTACTTGATGCGAACCCGGTTCGCCATGATCATCTGGCCGAACTTGCCTGCGTACCCGCTTGCGTGTTCGTTGTCGACGAAGACGATCATCGCGTCCCTGTCCCTGGCTGAGGACCCATGGTATCGACGGGGTGGCGACATCCCGATGCGGTCCGACCCGGCATGCCCCCGGCGCGAGCCGAGGAGACCACACCCCCTTGCGCCACGGCCGCCGCCGCCCCGACGGCTCCCCTACCATCCGGGCTGCATGGGAAGCCTCAGTTTCGGCGAGATATTCACGATCCTGGTGATCATCCTGATCATCTTCGGTCCCAACCGGCTCCCCGAGTTCGCGCGCAAGGTCGGTCAACTCATTGCGTGGGGTCGCAAGTCGCTCCAGGACTTCACCGAGTCCGTGCAGGGCGAGGCGGGCGAGGGCCTCCAGCCACTTGCCGACCTCAAGGCTGAGTTCGACGGTGCCCGTCAGGACATCTCAGGCGCCATGTCCACCCTCACGGGCACCGGAACCAAGGAGCCTCTGAAACCCCAATCGCCAGGCGGACCGGGCGAGCGCAGCCCACGCCCGCCGGACGCGGCGACACCTCCACGCCGCGGAGGACGACAGCGACGATCCAACCACTCCTCGCCTCTGGCGCCTCCCGGTGCCGATTCCACAGCTGACGAGGCTCCCGACGACGAGGCGACCGAGGACGACCCGTCGTGAGCGAGACGATCGCCCCGTACGCCGCCCACCTCAGCGAACTCCGCGACAGGGTGATCAAGGCCGCCATCGCCGTCGCGATCGGGTCGGTCGTCGGCTTCATCATTCACGAGCAGGTGCTCGCCTTCCTCGCCGAGCCGTACAACGCCGCGGTCCCCGACAGTGCCCTTGCCTTCTTCCGCCCCACGGAAGCGTTCAGCCTCGTCATGAGGATCTCGCTCTGGACAGGGGCAATCCTCGCGTCGCCCGTGATCCTGTATCAGATCTGGCGCTTCGTGGCACCGGCCCTCAACCGACGCGAGAAGAAGTGGGCCATCCCGCTGACGATCATCTTCGTGCTCCTGTTCCTGGCTGGTATCACCGTCGGGTACCTGGCGCTCAGCCGAGGGCTGGTGTTCCTCATCGACTTCGGCGGCGATGCCCTCCAACCCGTCATCGGAGCGGACCTCTACTTCAAGTTCGCGATGCGGTTCCTGCTCGCCTTCGGCGTCGCATTCGAGTTCCCGGTGTTCCTCTTCGCCGCCGCGGCATTCGGTGTCGTCAACACCGCGCAGCTGCGGTCGAGTCGTCGATGGGCAGTGGTGATCATCCTCGTGGTGGCGGCCTTCATCACCCCGTCGGGGGATCCTCTCACCCTCTTGATGCTGGCGACGCCGATGTACCTGCTGTACGAGATCACCATCCTGGCCGTCCGCTTCATCCTCAAGAAGTAGGGCCCATGGTCTGTGGGGGTGGCTTGCGGCGGTGCCAGCTAGGCTTGCGGCAACGGGACGGGACGAGATCGTCCCGTGTTCGACGAGGACGACAAGGAGCCCTCACATGCTGAGGAACCTGGGTGGGCCCGAGCTCATCATCATTCTCGTCGTCGTGCTGTTGCTGTTCGGAGCGAGTCGACTGCCCAAGCTGGCCAGGTCGCTTGGCGAATCGGCCAAGGAGCTCAAGGCAGGGATGGGCGACGACGGCGACGACGAGAAGCAGGACACCCCGGAGTCCTGAACCGGCTTCGCCATGTCCTTGGCTCGCTGAACGGCGCGCCTCCGGAGGCACGCCATCGTGCCGACTTCATATCCGGGCCAGGTACTCCTTCGCCGCCCCGAAGGACGTAGCGACCTGGCGGCCGGCGTCGTCGAGATTGTCGTAGCGGAGCTTCGCAGGGTCGTTGTAGCGCCCTACCGCAGCACCCGTCGGGAGGACATGCACCGTCACGTCGTCGGGGAGTCCTGCCAGGTCCGACGCGAACCGGTGCCTACGTGCGATCTCGAACGCCACCACGCCGACATCCCAGGGTTTGGTCGGAACGGCGAGTTCGTCGTCGATGTGGCCCACATGGAGTACGAACACCGTCTTCGCCCCGAGGTCGAGTGCCCGCGACAGGGGGATGGAGTTGACCACGCCTCCGTCGATGTAGTGCATGCCATCGATGTCGACCGGGGGGAGCAGCCCGGGAACGGCTGATGATGCGAGGAGTGCGTCGACGAGGCCGCCCTCGGTGAACCAGTGCTCCGACGAGTCCTCGATCCGTGCGGCGACACACTGGAATGCGGTTGGTAGGTCCTCGATGCTTCCGTGGCCGAGGTGTTCGCCGAGCCAGGAACGCAAGTGATCGTTGGCGTGGAGGTAGGTGCGTTCCCTGATGGCGGTTCTCGCTCTTCCCCACAGGCCGCCGGGGAACAGGTCGCCGAACTCCAGATCCCGCCACAGCTGCTCGAGGTGCTCGATGCCTTCGATCGACGGATCCGCCGCATAGAGCGCACCGTTGATCGCCCCGATGGAGGTGCCGAGCACGATGTCGGCCTCGATCCCGGCATGGGCCAACGCCTTGAGCATGCCGACCTCGTAGGCACCGCGATGCCCACCGCCGCCGAGCACGAAAGCGGTGTCCGAGGTCACGGCGACTCCTCGATCACGGGGGTGATGCGGTGTGTCCCGATCCAGTCATCCATGGCCAGCCACTGTCCGTTGAGCCACGCGACGCGTTCATCGTCGTCCGTGGGCACCATGGCTGCGGTCTACGTGCCAGTAGTTCGCAACGACCCGTCGTCCGAAGGGAAGGCCGTGCCAGATGACCGACGGTGAGATGAGATCCTCCGTGCCTGTGTGGGCCACGAACACCACGTCGGCGTGCGGTGACTGGTCGAGGGCTGCGATCGGTCCGGCGGGATGCGGCGGGAGCACGTTCACGAGGCGGCGTGCGTAGGCGGCATCGTCGACGAGGCCCTTGCGTTCGAAGCTGGCGATGACGCGCTCGCGTCGCTTGGGTGTGAAGTTGCCTCCTTCGGGAAACAGGACGAAGGCGTCGCGTTCTGCGAGATCGGATGCGGCGTCGCGGACGGCGTCGAGGGCGACCTCCCTGCTCTTGGGGTGTGGCCTGATGAATCGCATCGGCAGGCGATGGCCCATGACGTCGAAGAAGGGCGAGAACTCGAGCTCCTTCTTCCCGACGACACGCGGGAACCTGTCGAAGTCGTGGAGGAGGACACTGGCGATGAACACCGAGTCGCCCGGTCCGGCGTGACGGCTGAAGACGATGATCGGGCCCTCGATCGGGGGATGGCGGGGAATGTCGAATCTGAGACCCAGCGCAGCCTGGATCTCGCGTGACATCGTCCGCAACCACCACGACAGCAGGCGGTAGTTGGTGCGGATGTACCACGGTGCGCGCCTCGCCAATCCGAATCCCGCAGCGATCCACACGACCAGTGCAGCGGTGAGGCCTGCGATCTCAGCCGCCATGAACATCACGTACAAGCGGGTTGATCGCACGAACTTCCACGATCGGCGGGTGATCAGGTCGGCGATGAGCGCAACGCCGAACAGCACCGGGCTCACCAGGATCGAGGCCAGGGCGAAGAGGTAGATGAGGGGATCGAGGATCACCCGTCGCACGCCGATGGGGGGTATCCACATATGTGCTGCCACCTCGTCGTCGGCGGGGGTCGGGACCGGGCAACTCTACAACCATGGCACCTGCTCGAACCCAGCAGCATGTCGCTGTTCCTCCACCTTCATCGACCCGGCGTGGCGGCACCTGATACGCTGCCGGGATGAGCATCACATCTGCGCTCGCATCCCTGTACGAGGAACGATCGAGGCTCTCAGGCGAGCTCGCCCGTGTCGACGAGGCGATCACCGCCCTCGAGAAGCTCGAGCTGCCGGATGCGCCGGTGAAGGCACCCAAACGGGATGGCCGCAGCGCACCGAAACCGCCGATCGATTGTCCGTTCTGTGGATCACCGGCCAAGGGCATGGCGGGACTCGCCGCCCACGTTCGCGGTACGCATCCCGATCGGTATCCCGGTGACTACGAGACCTGGAAACAGCAGCGGTAGGCGTCGCAACAGTCGACCGTCCCAGCGCCCCGGGCCGGGTGACGTGACCGTGGGTTGCCGCGCCGGATCAACGCTCGGCGAGGCGCTTGCGGTCGAGGCCGTCGAGGATGAGGTCGAGGCCGAACACGAACTCGGTCTGGTCATCGCACCAACCGAAGGTCGAACCCGGATCGTCGTGACTGATGACCGCGAGCATGGCGCTGATGTTCGGATAGTCCCGCGCCATCCCGTCGATCATCGCCCTCGTCACCTGGTTGGAATCCTCGTCCCCGGGATTGAAGAGCTCCTGGGTGAACCCCAGTGCGCGGCTCCCCAGGACGTGGAGCGCGTGGTGGGCGAGGTCGTGTGAGAAGCCACCGGCGACCATGATCCCGAGCAGCCGATCGAAGTAGCTGATGACCGTGGGGGGCATACCGGGCCGTGATTCGATGAGGGCTGGCGCCCATGGGTGCTCGAGGAGCACCGTGCGTGCCGTGAGGATGCGTTCGCGCATCACCCGCTTCCAGTCGTCGCGGTCCGACGCAGGCGGCAGCTCGCCGACACGCGCATCGACATCGCTGACGAGTGTCCCGACGACGCCGTCGAGGAGGTCGTCCTTGTTGGCGACGTGGTTGTACAAGGACATGGCCTCGACGCCGAGGGTGCTGCCGAGGCGTCGCATCGTCACCGCATCGATGCCGTCGCTGTCGGCGAGGGCGATGGCGGCACGCAGGACACGCTCACGATTGAGGGGGGTGCGCTGGGCAGTGGTGTGGTTCTGGGCTGCCGTCATGGTGGTGCCGATGATCGTAACACATACCGCGTAAGTTTCCTCTTGACAGATCGTGGGCGGGCTCGTAACGTACAACGTATACTTACAGCGTATGTGCACGTCGCACACCCACCAACCACCGAGGAGTTCATGTGACGGATCCGACGACCGACCAACCACGCAACGCCGAGAGCCCTGTATCGACGATGATCCAGAGACGATGCATGCGCTGGTCTATGAGGAGTACGGAGCTCCCGATGTCCTGGAACACCGTGAGGTGCCCCGCCCGACACCCTCGGACGACCAGGTCCTCGTGGAGGTGAAGGCGGCGTCGATCAACCCGTACGACTGGCACTTCGTCCGAGGCCTCCCATACCTCGTCCGGCCCCAGATCGGTCTGCGCAGGCCCAAGCATCCCATCCCGGGAGCCGACGTCGCAGGCGTCATCGCCGAGGTGGGGCGCAACGTCACGGCGTTCGCACCCGGCGACGCCGTCATCGGCGCTGCCGCGGGTACGTTCGCCGAGTACGTGCCAGCCAAGCCGGACAACCTGGTGGCCAAGCCCGATGGCGTGTCGTTCGTCGACGCAGCCGCCCTGCCCATGGCGGGATACACGGCACTACAAGCCCTGCGCCAGGCAGGTGTGGGCGCCGGGGATCGCGTCCTCGTCAACGGCGCGTCAGGTGGCGTCGGGACCTACGCGGTGCAGCTCGCTGCCGTCATGGGCGCCGAGGTCACAGGGGTGTGCAGCACGCGCAACGTCGAACTGGTCCACGCACTCGGGGCGACCCACGTCATCGACTACACCGCCTCCGACTACACGACATCGAAAGATGCATACGACGTCATCGTCGACAACGTCCGTACCCACACGATGGCGGACAACCGCCGCGCCCTCACCGAAGGCGGACGCTATGTCCTCGTCGGCGCCCTCGAGATCGGCGACTGGGTGGGTGCCCTGTCGATGTTCTTCGGGCCGAGGATCGCATCGATCGGGCGCAAGCAGACGATGTCGACCCTGATGGCCAAGCACAACACCGACGACCTCTCCGAGCTCGCCGCAATGGCGGCATCGGGGGACATCCGGGCCGTTGTCGACCGCACCTACCCGTTGGCCAGCGGCGCCGAGGCGCTCGCCTACGTCGAGGACGGCCACGCCAGGGGCAAGGTCGTCCTCATCACCGGACCCGGCGACGACGCATAGGCGTCACCCTCGACGGGCTTGCACACGGGGCCAAGTCCTCGTCCCCCTTTGAAGGGGGACGGCAGAGGAGCGGAGCGACGATGCAGGGGGATCGGCAGACCGTCGGAGATCCGTGCCCGTCGCGTTCGACGATCCCCCTGGCTCGCATAGCTCGCCCGTCCCCCTTGAAAGGGGGACTGACGCTGCGGCGGTCAGTGCGACGTCCACGGTGGGTTTGCGGTTTTCGGTCCCCCTTTTGAAGGGGGACGGCAGAGGAGCGGAGCGACGATGCAGGGGGATCGGCAGATTTCTCGGAGACTCGCTCGGTCGCGTGCGGCGATCCCCCTGGCTCTCTTCGTTCGCCCGTCCCCCTTGAAAGGGGGACTGACGCCGCGGCAGACCGTCGGAGATCCGTGCCCGTCGCGTTTGGCGATCCCCCTGGCTCTCTTCGTTCGCCCGTCCCCCTTGAAAGGGGGACTGACGCCGCGGCAGACCTTCGGAGATCCGTGCCCGTCGCGTTTGGCGATCCCCCTGGCTCTCTTCGTTCGCCCGTCCCCCTTGAAAGGGTGTCCCCGTCTTGTTGTCAAGCGGCTTGGGGAGCTGGGCTGGGTTGTAGGGGGTGCGGGTTTTGAGCATGGCGAGGATGATGTCGCAGCGGCGTCTGGCGAGGCAGATGATGGCGGCGTTGTGTTTCTTGCCTTCGGCTCTCTTCTTGTCGTAGTACGCCTTGGCGTGGGGGTCGTGTTGGGCTGCGACGAACGCGGCGAGGAACATGGCGTTCTTGAGTCGGTGGTTCCCGGCCCGGTTCTTTGATGCCGACCGGATCGAGGTCCCTGATTGTCGATCGACGGGGGCCAGTCCGGCGTAGGCGGCGAGTCGTCCTCCGTCTGCGAATCGGTGGGGGTCTCCGATCTCGGCGAGGGTTCTGGCTCCGGTCCTGGTCCCGAACCCGGTGAGGCTGACCAGGACTTCGGCGAGAGGGTGTTGTAAGAACACCTCCTCGATCTCGGTCACGAGATCTGCGCGTTGGCTGTGGATGCGTTCGAGATCGGCTGAGAGCCCGGCAATGATCTGTCCCCACCTTGCTTCGGCTGGCAGTGTCACCGTTTGGGCATCGAGCGCGTCCCACACCTGAGCGGTGACCTTGTCCGCGACCCGAGGTGAACGGCGACTGATCGTTCGTCTGATGCGGGCCTTGCCGGCCTGGCGCAACAGCGTCGGGGTTGGGTAGCGGCCGAGGAGATCACGGATCCCGGCTTGATGGAGCCGATCCCCCAGAACCCGTTCCAGTACGGGGGATATCGATACCAGGGCGTCACGGAGCCGGTTCGCGCACCGGTTGGTGTCATGGGCCAGATCCATGTCCCGGCCGTTGAGAATCCGCAGCTCGGCCAACAGCTCGTCACCAACATCGAGCCAACTGAGACGGTCAGCATTTCGGAACCCGTAGTCGGCCAGCACCCAGGCATCACGAGGATCCGTCTTGGCTGACCCGGCATACAGATCCGCAGCCCGACGCATCTGCAGCCCGGTCACATACGCGACCGGGATCTTCACCTCGTTGGCAACGGTCAACAGCAGCTGCGCCATCGATGACGGCTGATCAATCACCAGCACCGGGCCACCGAACCTGGCAGCATCCGCGATCAACGCTCGAATCGCTTCCTCATCGTTCGCGACGGGACGATCGAACACCGCCCCACCCTCAGGATCAAGCGCCTGGGCGTAATGGGCGTCCTTGCCCATATCGACACCCACAAACACAGCCGTGTCAGCATCACGACACCTCCCAGGCTCGCATTCTCGCTAGCTGCCCGGAACGGTGCGACCGCCATCAACCACCTTACGAACGAGCCCCACGGGCATGTCCCCGTCAGAGGTCAGCCACACCCGAACCGAGACAGGTGGCAACACCCTTTCAGCCATCACAGGACAGGGGCACACAGCCCTACCCGCCCCAGCCGGGCAACACCCCGACAGCATCGCACACCGGGGCACCAACAACGTAAGGGGACTCACGCTGTGGCAGACCTTCGAGGATCCATGCTCGTGGCGTTCGGCTGACCCCCCTGGCT
Organism: uncultured Acidimicrobiia bacterium; assembly: GCA_963759175.1. Taxonomy (GTDB): domain Bacteria; phylum Actinomycetota; class Acidimicrobiia; order Spongiisociales; family UBA5794; genus SZUA-442. The sequence continues at coordinate 478 of CAVWXP010000005.1, read as the reverse complement.
CGCACGCTCGCCGGTCCCCCTTGTAGGGCGGACTGACACGATGCCTGATTGCCGCCCGATCCGCGGAGGTCGGCTACCGCTTATGCAGCGGCGTAGCGGTTGCGGCCCTCGTAGCTACCTGAGGCGTACGAGGCGATGTCGGCGAGAACGCCGAGGCCGACGATGACGTAGTCGAAGCCGGTGATGCCGCCAGCTGCCGTGGATGCCCACATGAGGGTGGTCCACGGAGCAAAGAGGAAGCCGAAGAACGCCCACCAGAAGCTGGAGAAGGCTGCCTCCCATCGGAGGGGCTGCATCAGCCACCAGACGAGGATGGCCGCCCTCGGGCCGAGGATCACGAGCGTGGAGAACAGACAGCACATCGCGGTGGCCTTTCAGCAGTTGCCTAGCGCGGCAGTCTAGAACTCCGCACGCGCCCCTGCGGATGCAACCGTCGGTGGCATCAGTGGGGGAGTGGGGGCTCGGGTGAGGTCGCTCC
>CAVWXP010000004.1:0-106526 GCA_963759175.1 uncultured Acidimicrobiia bacterium | reverse complement strand
GCGGCGGGTTGGTATGACTCGTTCTAGAACTCGAGGGCAGTGACCTCCAACGGAGCGCAGAACCAATAGCCGTGAGGGGTCGTGCCATGATCGGGGTCGAACTCTCCTTTCGTGGATACAAAGACCACGGCTTCGCCCATCATGTTCGCCAGTTGGTATTCCTTGGTTCTCTGATGGTCCGTCAGGGTGGATTCCAATGCCAGCTGTTCCCGGTCAAACGAGAGGGCCTCGATCCTTAGCCAGTTCAAGGGACTGGCGGGATCGGCGGATCCTCCCACAGCACGCCACCCCCAGCTCGTTGAAGCTCCACAAAATCGTCGAAGGTTCTCTCCTGACCCGTGACCCCGTGCGGGTACACCCGTGCGACGGCCACCTCGGCCTCGACCTCGCTGTCGTTGGTGAGCACAACAGTCATGACCGTCCCAGCCGGGTAGCTTGCAGACCCCGTCACCAGACACTCTTGTCCATCGAAGGCGACCCAGATGACGTCATCCTCTGGCAATGAATCACCGGTTGAACAGCCGAGTGCAGCCACAGCAAAGACAGCTGCAATCACGGAATAGATGACGCACCGGAACCTCCCTCCACGATGCGTTCGACACGCCGCAAACGCATCGACCTCGACATCGTCTCTCCAGACCCGCTAGAGATCAAGCCACATGCACCCAAACCAAGCGCCCATATCGGCACCTATGTGCGGTTCAGCGACGAAGCCACGCCTCGTAACGGTGATGCCCTCGTGGACCGAGGAGCCTTGGTTCGCCTCGCTTCAGCTTTCGGCTGCTCCCTCCCTGCCAGACACCCGGGACAGCGAACGAGTACTGGTGTGAACGGCGACCGATCCGTTCTGAAAACCGACCGTTAACAACGGCGTCCACATGGAGGCGAAGGTCCTCGAACACCTCATCGGGCTGGAGGTCGCACGCATCACAACCACAGTCCGGATACGCACCGCTCACATCGGGGCCGTAGCGCACGACCACCCCAGGGTGCGGAGTGAACCCGAACACCACGGCTGTTCCCGATGTCGGAGTCACCCGAATGGGATCCTCCCAATCGTCAGTTGAAGTGAACTGCGGGAAGTCTGACGGCCAGTCTCCGTGGTCGATCGTGACGACGTACGTCGATTCGAGGTCGGCGATCAGAGTCCTTGTTGATGCGATGACAGCTTCGAACCGTCCTGGGTTTGTTGAGGTGACGTAGTCCTCAGGCGACGGCTCATCAGGTCTCACCACAGCATTCTCCCACACCCGCACATAGCGGCACATATGGGTGAGGTCCTAGTGGGGGCTTTGAGCGCATCAAGATGCTCGATTCTTATCTCTGTCCCTCGGGAGAGAATGGGCGTACCGTGATACTTGGAGGCGGTCAGCCTCTGGTGGGGTCGGTGGGGACATTCGAGAGGTGTCTTCATGCGCCACGTTGGCGTTGTTCTTGCCCCGATAGCTGTGTTGGTACTCACTTCGTGCAGCACCGCCAGCACCTCGGAGGCACCTGGTAGCGATGCTGTCCTCGTCGTCGGCAACGGTGTCTGCGCCGTCTCGACCCTGGGAGACGAATTCGTCGACGGTGTGACCATCATCACGGAGCGTTTCGATTGCGAGACCGTCTCTTCCGACCCCAGGACGAGCGGCATCGAGATCTATCCCGAAATCGTCAGCCGCATCACCGACATGTCCAAGGGCGGCACCTGGACCGCCGAAGGCATAACTCTGACGAACGATGAAGGGGTATGGCGGGGCACCGGCCACGGTGCCTTCGATCTCAGAGGTGACCTGCCCTTCGCCGAAGGCATCCGCCCCTTCAACTACGGCGAAATCAACTACGTTGGCGAGGGCGCATACGAAGGTTTACGACTCCACATCTACATTTCTGGACCCAACGAGCAGGCCGGACTTGCTGGGTGGATTCAACCAACCGAGTAGAACTGCAACCGCCCATATCGGCACGTATGCGTGCCGTCAGCTCCCAGCCTTACCCAACTTCACGGCTGCGGTTGGGCGTGTAGCCTTGCTCTTGGAGCATCCAGCTGCCGGTTGGTGTGGGCGGGGAGCAGTACGGAGGTGTACTGATGCGCCGCCATCTTGTCTTGTTAGCGGTTCTGGTTCTTCTTGTGAGTGTGGTCGTGGCTGCGCCGGCCGCTGCCAAGAAGGACAATGGTCTCAAGGATCGCCCGTTCAAAGCCTCGGCCGATGTGATTTGGAGTGAATGGAATCCCGGGGCGTGCGACGGAGCGGGAGGGACGGACTCCTACTCCACCGGAACCGGCACCCATTTGGGACGGTTCGAGCTGTTCGAGACCCTCTGCGAATCCGTTGAGTTCCCGATTCTCACGTTCACAGTCGACGGGCTTCTCATTGCCGCCAATGGCGACGAATTGCGTTTCGACGTTCTCGGCACATTCAATCTCGCCACCTTGGAGTTGATAGAAAGCAGCGGATGGGTGTTTGACGGCGGGACCGGAAGATTCGCATCTGCCAGCGGGGTTGCTTTCGAAACGTTGTTCCGGGATGACGTCGCTCCCTTCCCCATCGTTGGCATTGATGCGGTCGGTTGGATCGCGTTGATGCATCGGATCGTTCCCGCTAGTCACCACGAATCAACTGAGACCCACTCGCCGATGATGATGGGTGCCCTCGACCCACATGAGGCGCCCATATCGGCACATATGGGTGGTCTCAGAGTGCTGGCTCTGTGCGGGACCGTTGACCACCACTGCGATTAGGTGGTGGTTGGGATTCAGACGGGTGCGGTTCTCGCCTTGACGAGGTCGAAGGTACTGAGTGTGCCTTTGCCTTTGACTTCGATGCTGCCTAGCGATTCGAAGTCGTAGTCGTACTTCAGGCGGTCGTAGACCTCCTGACTGACCTGTATTGCGCCCGTCTTGGCTGTTGATTCCATACGCGAGGCCGTGTTGACCGTGTCGCCCCACAGGTCATAGCTGAACTTGCGTTTCCCGATGACACCGGCGACAACTGGGCCCGTGTGGATGCCGAATCTCATTCGCACCTGTCCAACATTCGGGAAGCGATGGTTGGTGAGCTCGCCACGCATTCGCAACGCAGCATCGGCCGCTGCGGCTGCGTCGTCTGCGCTGGTCGGAGTCAGTCCTGCAACAGCGAAGTAGCTGTCTCCTACCGTTTTGATCTTCTCGAGACCGTGGGCGGCCACGATCTCGTCGAAGGCTGAGAACAGGCGATCAAGCGTGATTACCAGGTCGTCAGCCGACAGGGTTTCGGCAATTGCGGTTGACCCCACGACGTCAGCGAATAGGACGGTGACCTCGGCCTTCCGGTCAGCGATCGGGTACTCACCCGCCTTGAGCCTGTCCGCAATGTCGGTCGGAAGGATGTTGAGCAATAGTCGCTCCGACTGATCATTGGCCTCGACCAACTCCTCCTCTGCCGTGTCGGCAAGGCGTCGTTGGTACCAAACGACCGAAACAACGAAGACGACCACCCCGGCGAAGCTCACCACGATGAGCAGATCGGCTACCCAGCTCTCGGCCACAGAGGGTGCTGCTGGTGTGTCTATGACTACCAGCAGCGTGAAGACGATGACGGTCAAGATCACCACCGACCAGCGCAACACCCTCCCCCCGACATCGGTTACCAGAACAGCGCCGACAGCGACGGCGACCAAGAAGACAGCTGTGCCAGTTCCGAACCCGACAGTGAAGTTGACGGCCGCAATGTTCAGGATGCCGGTTCCGAGCAACAGGCCTGCTGCCCTCTCACGATGCCCTGCTTGATTGAGAACCGGAACGAACCCATAGCCAGCGAGGTAGACCGCCAAGGACACGGCATAGGCCCAGACCGGGAAGTCCTCAGGCCTCGCCGGGAAGAACACCACAGCCAACACCGCTGTGGATACAAACGCAACGACCGCCACCGTGTTGATGGTCCTGATCCGGCGCTGCTCAGACCGGGACTGCCCATCAGCAATCCCGAACTCGGGAAACCGGCCAAGCGTTGCGCGCACTGAGCGAGACTAGCCCACGACATGCCTCCGGCCCGCCCATATCGGCACATATGCGCTCGTACGAAGCCATGCATATTGCCGGATATGGGCGGTGCCTGCTTGCTAGGACACCGAGGATGTGACCGTGACATCGACGGCATCCGGGGAAGCATCAACCCATACACCGCCGTCCCACTGGAACAGATATGTCCTACCGACGAAGTCGTAGCGTCCTCGTGAGATTGATACGTTGACACCCTGCACGTCGGCTCTCTCAGTGGATTGAACGCTCTCGACACCGATGAAGGTTGCCCCATCCTCGAATCGGCCCTCAGGCGAGTAGCGCTGTTCGATCTGTGGCTGAGTCAGGTACTGAACCTCATCCGTGTACTGGAGCAGCGCCATCCGAACGGAATCGGGCGTGGAGTCGGGGGCATAGATCGGTGCACCTGCACAGATGACATCCCGGCACGCCCGCATGAACGCTCTTGCTTGCAGCTCAGCAGAGGTAGATGAATCGAGGCTTGGTATCGGTGCTACTGCGGTGTTCGACGAGCAAGCGGCGATCAATAGGGAGATCGACAGCGTCACAACGGCGATTGTCTTCGCGCTTCAGATCGTACCCCACCCGCCCATATCGGCTGTGATCTCAACCCGTGGATGCAACACCGGATATGGGCGGTCGTGCTGGGTCGATTCCGCCCTTCTGCGTGAAGGCTGATGGGAGTACGGTTGGTGGGACGGCGCTAGGCAACACCGAGGAGGCCTCATGCGGCGACCGTACTCACTCTCGTTGGTGGCTTCGTTCACGGTGGTGGTGCTGCTGTTGGCTGCGTGCAGCGGATCGAGTGATGAGTCTGCGGATACGACACTCGCCCCGACCACATCTGCGCCGATGTCGACGACCACGACCAGCTCTGATGCGGCGTTCACGGAGATGGAGGGCTTCACCTATCTGACGATCGATGGGGAGGCTTTCGAGGGGGACATGTATGTGCCGGAGGGTGAAGGTCCATGGCCGGTCGTTGTCATGTTCCACGGCAACCCCGCCACCAAGGACGATTCCTATACGACCGTGGTCGCCGAGGCGGCAGCGGCGGCTGGGATGCAAGTATTCGTCCCGAACTGGCTGATAGGGACTGGACCATTCATGCCGGAGTTCTTCGACGTCCACCCTGCGATCGCCAACTGTGCGGTTGCGTATGCCCAACCGGACCCGGACGTATCCGTACCGATCGTCGTCTACGGGTTCTCTGCGGGAGCCATGCCCGCATCCTTTGCGGCGCTCAACCCGGCCAGCGAACCGATCCCCGGTTGCGTCGCCGTGAATCCGCCGGCACCGATCACCGGAGCGGTTCTCGGCGATAGCGAGTACTTCCTGCACTCAACATTCTTCGACCCGCCGTTCGCCGCCGATCAGGAAGCGATGCAGGCCGGGATTGCGAACACGGTCGATCCGAGCTACTGGCCGCCCGACATGGAGACACGGTTCTTCCTCTGGTCCGCTGACAACGGCACCGCACCTCGGCTCTTTGACGATCCGTGGGACGAGACTGGGTGGCTGGCGCAGCGAGACCCTGACGGATCGATTCGAGCCGATCTCGACCGTCTCGGCCAACTCGACGACGGAGTCGTCAGCTTCATCGACGAAGCAGAGTTGTTGGCACTACGACTCGACGAAGCGGGCATGCAGGTGATACTCGACAGCTTTCCAGGTGGACACACCACCGCCGACAAGGTCCCAGAGCTCGTCGCCTACCTCCTCGACGCAGCCGGAAAAGGCTAAAACTGACTGTTCACAGCCCGCCCATATCGGCACATATGGGTGAGCTGTGACTGTTCGCTCGCCTCATAGGCTGCGACGGAGTGGCCATGCATGGGCGTGCAATACTGGCCAGCATGAACAATCGAGTTCTTGCCCTCGCACTGGTCCTACTCACGGTCGCATTCGTCGTACTCAACTTCACGGTTGAGGGCGCAGGCACCATCTTCCTGCTTCTCGCTGTAGCCGCCGGGTTGGGAGCGGCGTACTTCTTCCGTAGGTCCTAGCGACGAGCAGGGCTACCCCTGCCCACCCTTATCGGCAATGTGAGTGCGTGCGTGGGGGCAACGACCGATGTCAGTTTGGTTGAATCGTTCTGGACACGATCCATGCGTGTTTGCCGACTTGGCGGCGACGAGAGAAGCCATACTCCTCGAACAACTCGACGGTGGCGCTGAACAGGAACCGGCCCTGCGCCTCGCGTCCGGCAGTGACCTCAGGAATCGCCTCGACCGTCCCGCCCCCGGCCTTGGCGATCTGTTTGAGGGCTCCTTCGAGGGCAATCCTGGCGATTCCCTGACCACGGTGCTTTCGGTCCACGTAGAAGCACGCGATCCGCCAGTCCGGGATGGGCGGGGCATCCTGGTCATACTTCCGTCTGTGCTTGATGTTCGGCAACTCCTCAGGGCTGCCGTACTGGCACCATCCCTGAGCCGCGCCGGTCTCGTCGATCACCAACGCGGCGTGCGCCCGGTCGGTGCGCACGCGGTCCTCCTTGACCTCGCGATGGTCGATCCCCCGCTGCCCGCACTCGGGGTGCCAGGAGATACACCAGCAGCCGCCGAAGATCCCATTGTTGCGCTCCACGAGAGCAGCAAATGCATCCCAAGTCGACGAATCGAGCGGTTTGACCGTGAATGCCATGCCACGACACTACAAGCCCGCGCATATCGGCACATATGGTGAGCCGCGACGCTGACGATCATCGGGAACAGGGAGTAGCCGACCCTTCCACCCATCGAGCGATCGGCGGCGATCATCGGTCTCAGCGGACGATGGCGCCCTCGCGAACATCGATGATGAACGTCACGGGTCCATCGTTGACGAGTTCGACGGCCATCATCGCACCGAACGAACCCGTCGATGTGGCAACGCCCCGATGTACCAAACCCGAAACGACCGCATCGACGAGGGGGCCCGCCGCTGACGGATCCGCCGCCCAGGTGAAACTGGGCCGACGACCGCGTCGCAGATCGGCGGCGAGGGTGAACTGACTGACGACGAGGGCTTCGCCTCCGATGTCGAGTACCGAACGGTCCATTCGACCCGCCTCATCGGGGAAGACCCGAAGCCCCGAGAGCTTGTCGACGAGGGCCTCGGCATCAGCGGCGTCGTCTCCGGACTCCACGGCAACCAGGACGACGAGCCCGGTCCCGATCTGACCCACGACCGTCCCTTCGACCGCGACGGATGCCCGAGCAACCCGTTGCACCACAGCACGCATCCCGTTCCTCCTGATCGCGGCGACGCGAACCTACACTCCCAGCCGTGCTCACCACCTTCCTGACCGGAATCCGAGGCTTCGCCATGGGTGCCGCCGACATCGTTCCCGGCGTCTCTGGCGGAACCGTGGCGCTCGTCTTCGGGATCTACGAGCGGCTCGTCGCGTCCGTCCGCGCAGGGTCCTCGGCCCTCGGCAACCTGATCAAGGGCGACATCGGCGGCTTCTCCGATTGGTTCCGGCGGGTCGAATGGGGATTCATCCTCCCCCTCGGCGCCGGCATCCTGCTCGCGATCGTGAGCCTCGCCGCGCTCCTCGAGGAGCTCCTCCTCAACGAACCCGTCATCATGGCGGCAACGTTCCTCGGGCTCGTGGCAGGTTCCGTCGTCGTCGCCACGCGCCTCATCCGCACGCCTGAACCCAGACACGCCGCGATAGCCCTGGTCACAGGAGCCGTCGTATTCGTGGTCCTCGGCCTCCAGGGAGGAACGTCGGAGGAGTCGGTGGCCCAGGTCGTGGAACCTGCGCTGTGGGCGTTCTTCATCGCCGGAGCCATCGCTATCTGCGCCATGATCCTCCCGGGCGTCTCGGGATCGTTCCTGCTCGTCGTGCTCGGCATGTACGGTCCCGTCCTCGCAGCCGTGACCGACCGCGACCTCGCATCGCTCGCCGTTTTCATGGTCGGTGCGATCGTCGGTCTCGCTCTGTTCTCGCAGCTCCTCGACCGGGCACTGCGCACCCACCACGATGCCGTGCTCGCTGGCCTCATCGGGCTGATGGCGGGTTCGGTGCGTGTGCTGTGGCCGTGGCCACTCGGCGTGGACTCGACGGCTCTCGGGACCCCCGACAGCCAGGTTGTACCGGCCCTCGTCGCCTCGGCCATCGGGTTCGTCGCCGTCGTGTGGATCGGCCGGGCCGCTCAATCCCTCGAGGCCGAAGCGGTGCCGTCTCCGCTCGAATAGGCCACCCAGTCGGCGACCGCTCCGGACCCGACGTCCTCGGACTTCCATCGTCGAAGCACGGCTTCGACGACATCGTGGACATCGACGCTGTAGGTCCCGGCCGCGATCGCGGCTGCGACCCGACGAACCTCGGAGTCCCGGTCGCGAGGGGCGTCGATGCCGCTCACACCGCCGACCCCGAGGATGCCTTCGCCTCCAGAGGGGGCGACAGGATCTTGAACACGACGGGAGACAACAACGCCGTCACACCGACCAGCAGCACCGCGCCGGCGGATACGCCCTCACTGATGATCCCGATCTGCACACCGACCTCGGCGAGCGCGATGATGACCGACAGCTGGCCGGCGAGGAGCACTCCGACACCGAGGCTCTCGCGCAGTGACAGACGACGCAGCATGAGGAGGGGTGCCGGAATGAGCTTTGCGGAGATGGCAACGACGATGATCGACAGCGCCACCAGGAGCACGGATGTGTCGGCGAGTGCATCGAGCGGGAACCGTATACCGACCGAGATGAAGAAGATCGGGATCAGGAAGCCGTAGGCGAACCCCGACAGCCGTTGTTCGAGATCGCCGGAGTTGCGGAACACGAAGGCGAAGATCGCCCCGGCCATGAATGCGCCGAGGATCGGATCCATGCCGAGCGCCAAGGACACGCCGATGAACACGAACAGCAACGCGAGGCTGAACCGGATGCCGAGCTCGTCGGGATCCTGACCGGTGAACAGCCGCTCGGCACGTTCGGGGTACCACCACGCGAGCGAGCGCATCAACCACAGCGACACGACGAGCACGACCACGAAGACGGGAACGGCCAGGAGCTCGATGCCCCAACCACTGTTGAACCACACCGAGAACACGATGATCCCGGTGGCGGCGAGGAACTCGGAGAGGATCCCGATGACGATCGTGATCTGGCCCTGGAGGGTGGCCGTGCGATTCGCCGCGCGCAATGCGGGGACGATGATGCCAACCGACGCTGCGGACACGAGGAGCGTCAGGTAGATCCGTTCGTTCGTCGATGCGAGATCGACGAACCCGAGGCCGAGCCATGCCAATCCAACCACGATGGCGAAGAATCCGAGGCCGAAGAGGATCGGACCGCGCCCTTCACGTTCGAGCGACATGAAGTCGATCTCGAATCCCGCGAGGAACATGAGGAGGAACAGGCCGATCTCGGCGAGAACGAGCACGAACCCCTCAGACGCTGTCTCCGATCCGATGAGACCGAGGATCTGGGGTCCGATGATGAGACCGAAAAGGATCTCGAGCACGACGGCCGGTACGCGGATGACGCGAGCGAACAGTGGGAGCAGGAACGCCGCGAACCCGATCACGATGAAGGTGATCGCATCGGGAAGAACGGTCTCGGCGGTGACGGCGATCGTGGGGATCATGTCACTCGGGTGAAGGAACGAAGAGCACGGAACCCTCGCTGCGCGACGCCGCCCACACCCCGATTCCCGGATTGAAGCGACCCACCGGCAGCGATGGCATCGACACCACGAGGAGTCGGTCGGCTTCGGTCACCTCGGCGAGCACCTTCACCGGGTTGCCACGGACGACGTGGCGCTCGACGTCGACGTCCTGTACCGAAGCCTCCCGGCGGAGCCAAGCCGTGGCTCGCCGTTTGTCCATCAGATCGTCGTTGCCCATGTAGACGGGATTGGCGACCGCGACGCCAATCACCTTGGCACCGGATCGCTTGGCGATGTCGATGGCCGCCCTGGCGGCTGCGTCACCCGAGAGCGTCCTTCGTGAGGCCGCGACGATCTCCTCGAACCGGGGAGTCCCCTTGGTCAGGAGGACAGGCACCCTCGCCCGACCGAGCGTCGAGAGCTGCTTCGGCACTCCTCCGTAGGGTCGGAGCATGGATCGTCGGCCCATCGGAGCCACGATGACGCCGACACTCTCATCGCGCGACACCTCGACGAGGCCATTCCGCACGTCGGCCACGGGTCGATGCTCCACCTCCACCCCGAGGGTCTCCTGGTTCGCCTCGGCCACCAACCGCCGGACCTCGTCGGCCTCGGCAGCGCTCTTGATCGACTCGGGATCACGATGAACGACGATGAGCTCGACGGCATTGGAGTTCCGCACGAAGTTTGCGGCCTCGGCCACGGACCCGGCCAGCTGGCCAGCCGTCTGGAGGCCCACCACCACCTTGCGTCCGAAGTCGAGCGGAAACCGGGAAACGCCGCCCGCGAAGGTTCGCACGATCTGGGCGAAGTCTGCTGCCGCTCCCACCACCGTCACGCGATCGCCGGTGAGGAGCCGCGTCACGCCGTGGGGAACGACCAGGGCGCCGTCGCGCAGGATCGCTGCGACGACCCAGTTCTCGGAATGGATCTCCTTGAGCGCCTTGCCCTGAACCGGCGAGTCCGGCGTGATGGCGAACTCGATGGCTTCGGCCCGGCCATCGGCGAACGTGGTGGACGTCAGCTTCCGTGGCTCCATGGCGATCTCCATGCCGCGAGCAGCGAGGGACGCGGGGGTCACGCATTCGGCGCCGAGCGCTCGGAACTCCTCGATTCGGTCAGGCAGACGTACGATCGATACGACCTGCTCGACACCTGCGTCCTTGGCAAGCTTGATGATTTCGAGATTGACGTCGTCGGATCCGGTTGCGGCGACGACGGTGACCGCATGCTCGAGTCCGGCGTCGCGCAGGACGACGGCGCTCGAGCCGTCGCCGAGGAGGGTCTCGATGCTCCTGACCTGGGCCGCGAGGTCGAGGCGGTGCTGATCAGGATCGATCACGGTGACGGTCCAGTTGTCACCGAGTCGCCTGATGAGGTCGCGGGCGCTGGCGCCGGCACCGACCACTACCGCTCGCATGCATCCTCCCGCGTCCTGTTGCCATGGCGCATCGCCGGCCGTGGCTCGGCATCTGAGCCGCTCACACCCAACGAGCGTTCCCGCTGCGCTCCAGACCGGCCACCTGATCTGGCGACAGCCCGAGTGTGCCAAGCGTATCGGAAACCGACACGTCCCTGCGGGACCGCGACACCGGATGCTGCATACGGGGGGCCGGGGCGGCCACACTGCCTGCTGCATCGGTCACGAGCAGACGTCGCTCCGCGTTGTGGGGATGGTCCTGCACCTCGTGCATCGCAAGCACAGGGGTCACACAGGCGTCGGTCCCGTCGAACACGGCGGTCCAATGTGCTCGCGTGGCCGATGCGAACCGCTCGGCGAACGCCGCTGCGATCGGCGCCCACTGGGTGGTGTCCATCCGGTCCGGAAGCTCATCATGATCGATGCCGAGGCCCTCGAGCAGTTGCCGATAGAAGGGTTCCTCGAGCGCACCCACGGCCATGAATCCGCCATCGGATGTCGCGTAGGTTCGGTAGAAGGGTGCTCCCCCGTCGAGCAGGTTGGCGGCACGCCGATTGCGCCACATACCGATGTTCAGCAGGTCACGGATCGGCCCGAGCAAGGTGGATGCGCCGTCGACCATGGCGATGTCGAGCACCTGCCCCCGATCGGTGCGGTCCCGCTCGACGAGCGCTGCGAGGATGCCTACGACGGCGAGCATGCCCCCACCCCCGTAGTCCCCCACGAGGTTCAGCGGGGGGACCGGATGATCGCCACCGATGGCGTCGAGGACTCCGGTGAGACCGATGTAGTTGATGTCGTGCCCGGCCATGGCGGCGTAGGGCCCTCGTTGGCCCCATCCCGTCAGCCGTGCGTAGATCAATCCGGGGTGCTCTTCGATGAGGTCGTCCGGCCCGAAGCCGAGCCGTTCGGCGACGCCGGGCCGAAACCCCTCCACCAACACGTCGGCGCTTGCGATGAGCGTACGGACCATGTCGGCGTCGTTCGGATCCTTGAGGTCGAGCTGGACGGCCAGCCGGTCCCGTACGCCAATGCGGTCCATGCCCTGCGGGAGCGACCCCTGGGCCGAGGGCCGATCGATCCGCACGATGTTGGCTCCGAGGTCAGCGAGCACGCCGCACGCAAAGGGAGCGGGGCCGATACCGGCGAACTCCACGACCGTGATGCCTTCGAGTGCCGAATAGCCATCCCTCACAACGAGCAGATCCGATCGACGAGCATCCGGAAGAACGCATCAGCATCGACGTCGGTCATGACGGTTGCGCGAGCCCCCTCACCCTCGCCGACGTAGCTGGTGTTACCGATCGAGGCCTCGCGGTCGTGATCGACCGAGATCGTGCGCTCTGCACCCGTGAACAGGGTGGGGTCGACGAGGTAGGCGATCACACACGGATCGTGCATCGGAGCGCCCGGTATGTCGTACTTGTCGACATCGTGCCGTTCATAGAACCTGACCATCCCCGCAGCGGCGCGTGCCACGACCGATGGGGACGCAGCCAGCTCCTCGACGTATTGCGGGGTCATCAGGGCACGATGGGTCACATCGAGGGGGAAGACAGTGAGCGGAACGCCCGACGTGAACACGACGTGTGCGGCGTGCGGATCGACGTACGCGTTGAACTCGGCCAGCGGCGTCGTGTTGCCTGCTTCATCGAACGCCCCGCCCATCCACACGATCTCCCTGATGGACCGGCTTATCCGAGGCTCTTTCGCAATAGCCATGCCGATGTTCGTCAACGGCCCCATCGGACACAGCGTCAACGGTTCGTCTCCTGCGTCGAGGCACGCCTCGATGATGAGATCCACGGCGTGGCCCGGTTCGGCCTGGATGGTCGGATCGGGGAGGTCGGCGCCATCGACGCCGGTCGGCCCGTGCACGTACTCGGCGGTGTAGAGGGGTCGAAGCATCGGCCGCTCGCAGCCGCGATACACCGGGATGTCCGTGCGATCGGTCAGGGTCAGGAGCGCCAGAGCGTTCGTCGTCACGAGTGGCTGGGGAACGTTCCCCGCGACCGTCGTGATGGCGAGCACCTCGACCTCCTCGGAGGCGAGGGCCAGCAGGATCGCCAGGGCATCATCCTGGCCCGGATCCGTATCGATGATGATCGGTCGCTTCATGATCGCCTCTCTCCGATGGGCTCCCGTCGCTTTGCACACCACGGGTCCGTCACGATCCGGATCGCAGCATCCGATCGACGGATGTCCGTTTCGGCATCGCGGTTCGCGCTCCGATGCCGGTTGTCGCAAGGGATCCTGCCACAACACCGCGCACTGTCGCTTCGTGGGCATCGAGCCCCGCGTCGAGTGCCCAGGCGAACGCCCCGCAGAAGGCATCCCCTGCCCCGGTCGTGTCGCGAACGATGACCGACGGTGCGCGGACGTACACGACGTCACCGGGAGTGATGACCTGGGCACCATCGCCGCCGAGGGTGGCCACGACCGTGGGAACCCCGAGGGACCTGATTGCCTGCGGATCGACCCCTCCCGCGAGATCGGCGAGCTCGATCTCGTTGACGATGAGCACGTCGGTGGAGCTGACGACGTCCGGCGGAAGCATCCGGGAAGGCGCAGCGTTCAGAAGTGCGCTGCCACCTGCCAAGGCGAGCGCTGCACCGGCCGCGTCCAGTGGTATCTCGAGCTGGCACAACACGACGGTGGCGCTGCGCAGCGCAGAGGCGTGGCGTGCGTCGACGACCACACGTCCGTTCGCACCCTCCGCCACCACGATCGCATTGTCACCGTCGCGATCCACCATGACCGTCGCCGATCCGCTCGGCCCGTCGACGGTCCCGAGCAGGGAACAGTCCACGCCCTCATCGATAAGGCCGGACCGGAGCTCACGGCCAGCCTCATCATCCCCCACGCATCCGATGAACACCACCTCGGCGCCGAGGCGTGCTGCGGCGACGGCCTGGTTCGCACCCTTGCCTCCCGGATTGAGGTGGCGATCGGTGGCGGTCACCGTCTCGCCGGTGCGCGGGACATGGTCGACGCGGATCACGGTGTCGAGGTTGACCGATCCCACGACGACGATCACGGGATCCGCTCCAATCGGTCGATCGTGCCCGACAGCGACACCACATACATCTCGCCATCCCCGCCCACGCCGAAGCCGGAGACGTTCGGGGTCGCTCCGACACGGTCCGTCCAGTCGAAGTTCGCTCCATCGGCGTGGCTCCTGAGGAAGCCGGTGCAGAAGTCTGAGTACAGATAGTGCCCGTCGAGCTCGGGGATCGCCGTTCCTCGATACACGAAACCCCCCGTGATGGAGCACCCATCACCGTGGTCGTATTCGACCACGGGTTGGATCAGCGAGGCCTGGTCGCACGAGGACGACCGGAAGCAGCTCGATCCCTCGGCGATGGGCCATCCGTAGTTGGCTCCAGCGGTGCCCACCGATACCGCCGAGACCTCCTCGATGTCCCGCTGACCGACATCAGCGATCCACACGGTGTCCCCGTCGAACGAGAACCGCCAAGGGTTCCTCAGGCCGATCGCCCACACCTCGGGTGCACCGTCCGATCCGTCGGCGTAGGGGTTGTCCGGCGGAATGGCGTAGGTGGCGACGCCGTCGACGCCGACGGCGATGCGGAGCATCGCACCCAGGAGGGTGTCTGGCCGTTGGCCCTGTCGGAAACGGTCGTCGGAGCCGCCGCCGTCGCCCATGCCGATCCAGAGGTACCCATCAGGCCCGAAGGCGACCATTCCGCCATTGTGGTTCGACGCTGGCTGATCGATCTCGAGGATCCGGGTCCTGGACCCGAGGTCGAACCGACCATCGTCGTCGACGGCGAACTCCTCGATCACCGTACGACGCCCGTCCCCGATGTAGTTGACATAGGCGAGACGACGGTTGGCGAAGTCCGGGTGGAAGGCGAGCCCGAGCAACCCCTGCTCACCTCCGTAGATGACATCGTCACTGATGTCGAGAACGACGGTGCGTCCCGGGTCGAGGCGCACGATGCGGCCCGGTTGCTCGACGACGAGGTCCTGACCGCCGTCGGGATCGGCGATCAACAGCACCGGTGCATCGAGACCCTCGGCGACCCTCACGAGGTCGAGAGTCAGCTCGGTGAGGGGAACGGTGGTCGTCGGGGCGAGCGTGCTCGTCGTGGTTGCCGCCACGGTGGTGACCGTCGTCGATGGGTCAGGCGACTCGACCGTCGTCGTGGGGGCCATCGTCGTCGTAGTGCTCAGGATCGGTGCCGTGGATGCGGGTTGTCCCTCATCGGTACACCCGGCGATGACGATCACCACGACGACACCGACGATCACGGCTGTCGAACGTCGAGCGAGCATGCGCAGGGATGTCATCGCGCCAAGTCAAGCATCGCCACGGGCGTCATCCGCCGAGGACCGGTGTGGGGCTCGCATCACATCCGGTCGTACGAATCGGTCTCCTGCTTGGTGAGGAACTCGAAGATCTCCACCATGTCGACCCCGGGGATCGTTTCGACCGGCATCGCCGCCAGCACGTGTGAGTTCGGTTTCACCGAGGGCCGTGCATAGCCGAGCCAGTGCTCGGCCATTGCATCGGACACCTGCCGGCAGCAGTCTCCGTCGGGACATCCGGACACCGAGCGTCGCTCGGTGTTCCAGCCTCGGAACCAGCGTGCATCCTCGAACCGCACCCCCACGGTGATCGCCGACGCCGGTTCGCGTGCGGTCTCGACGAAGGTCCCGCACCAATAGGTGCCATGGGAGGTGTCGGTGTACTGGTAATGGATCGTGTACCGGGACTCCGACAGGAACGCCTGGCGGGTGCCCCATTCACGGCACAGCCGTTGGCCCTCGATCGCACCGGCGGAGTTCTTGGGGAAGGGAACCCCGTTGTTCGCGTATGCCTTCCAGATGATGCCCTGGTCGTCGGACCGCACGAAGTGGGTCCCGAGGTCGAGGTGACGGGTCGCGAGGTTGGTGAACCGGTGTCCGGCCATCTCGTACGACACGAAGAAGCGATCCTTGAGGTCCTCGACCGAGAGGTTGCGAGCCTCCTTGGCCTCGTTCAGGAACGGCACCGCCGCCCGCTCGGGCAGGAGCACAGCCCCCGCGAAGTAGTTGGCCTCCACCCGCTGACGCAGGAACTCGCCGAAATCGCGTGGTTCGGGGTGGTCGAGGGCAAAGTGTCCGAGCGTCTGGAGGATCACAGAACGCGACTGCTTCGAATCGAAGCTGTCGCGTCCGTGGACGAAGATCTTCCCATTGCGGGTATCGGTGATCGATCGGACCGATGCCGGGACTTCGGGCGTGCGAATCACGGAGAAGCCGAAGTACTCGGCCAACGCGTTCAGGTCGCCCTTGGACATCGCACCCTGGCCGGAGAATCCCACGGCGTCGACGGCCGAGGCGGCGATCGTCTCGATCTCGGCGAAGTAGTTCCCGCTCTCGGTCATCTCCGATCGGAGTTGGGCGTTGACGGCACGGGCCTCGTCCCTGGTGAACGGTGCGGCATTGTCCCTGCCCCTCAGCTCCTCGTACAACCGGACGATGTGCTCGAGCGCGACGTCCGGTACCCGGCTCGACGGCTTCAGGTACGGAAGCGCGAGGTCTCGGTAGGCGTGGTCGCGTTGGGCGCGTTCGATGGCGACCTCGAGGGCTGCCCTGCGCGACGGTGGATCAGACGCAAGCAGGTCCCCCACGTCGACGCCGAGGGCCGCCGACAGATCGTTCATGAGTCCCAGCTTCGGTTCCTTCTTGCCGTTCTCGAGAAGGGAGAGGTAGGGGGCAGGTTTGCCCACGCGTACGCCGAGGGCGTCGAGGGTCATGCCCGCTCGCTTGCGGTAGTGACGCACACGATGCCCGAACACCAACGGATCGATCATGAAGGGACGCTGCTATCTCTCATGGAGAGAAAGAGTAGCATTTCTTATCGAGCGCCTGTTTTGCGTTTTCGGCAATCCTGCCGTTTCCTATGGCATCGGACGAGGAGGAACACGTGGCCCAGATCGAGCTACACGGACCGATCGACGACGCGACGGCGACGATCCTGAGCGATGAGGCACTCGCGTTCGTCGCCATGCTCCACGACCGGTTCGACGAACGTCGCCGATCGCTGCTCGGCGAACGCGAGGTTCGCCAGAAACGCATCGACGCCGGCGAGTCGTTCGCGTTCGGCACGACGACGGCCGGCATCCGCTACGGCACCTGGCGAGTTGCACCCGCTCCCGCCGACCTGCGGGATCGCCGATGTGAGATCACGGGCCCGACCGATCGCAAGATGGTGATCAACGCGCTCAACTCGGGAGCGAGGGTCTTCATGGCGGACTTCGAGGATTCCAACTCCCCGACGTGGGAGAACATGACCCACGGGCAGCGCAACCTCTACGACGCCATTCGCCGGCGCGTCGACTACACGGCGGACACGGGGAAGCACTATGCGCTCGACGACGAGGTCGCGACCCTCATGGTCCGGCCCCGCGGGTGGCATCTCGTCGAATCGCACGTGACGGTCGACGGCGTGGCGGTGAGCGGATCCCTCTTCGATTTCGGCCTCTACATGTTCCACAACGCGGCCGAGTTGCTCGAACGCGGGTCTGGCCCGTACTTCTACCTGCCGAAGCTCGAATCCCATCTCGAGGCTCGGCTCTGGAACGATGTGTTCGTCGCTGCCCAGGACGCCCTCGGCATCGATGTCGGCACCATCAAGGCGACGGTCCTCATCGAGACGATTCCTGCTGCGTTCGAGATGGACGAGATCCTTTACGAACTGCGCCAGCATTCGGCTGGCCTCAATGCCGGACGGTGGGACTACATCTTCTCCGTCATCAAGAAGCACCGCAATCGGGAGGGTTTCGCCCTTCCCGATCGTGGCCAGATCGTCATGACCGTGCCGTTCATGCGGGCCTATACCGAGTTGCTGGTGCACACCTGCCACAAGCGCGGCGCCCATGCCATGGGCGGCATGGCCGCGTTCATCCCGTCCCGCCGGGACGAGGAGGTGAACGCCATTGCGTTCACCAAGGTGCGCGAGGACAAGGCACGCGAGGCCAACGACGGCTGTGATGGGACATGGGTTGCCCATCCCGACCTCGTCCCGCTCGCGACCGAGGTCTTCGATGAGGTCCTCGGTCCCAAGCCGAACCAGCTCGACCGCCTGCGCGACGATGTCACGGTGAGTGCGTCAGCCCTGGTCGACTTCGAGGTTCCCGGAGGATCGATCACCGAGGGCGGCGTGAGGCAGAACGTCGACGTTGCGATCCAGTACCTCGCCTCGTGGCTCCGCGGCACGGGGGCTGCCGCCATCTACAACCTGATGGAGGACGCGGCCACCGCCGAGATCTCGCGATCCCAGATCTGGCAATGGATCCGTTCGGGGGCCACGACGGCAGAGGGGGACGAGATCACGCCCGCTTTCGTCCAGAAGGTGGCAGACGAGGAGACCGACCGCATCCGGTCCGAGCTCGGCCACGATGCCTATGACATGGGAAGGTTCGACGAGGCGCGTGCACTCTTCGAACAGGTGGCGCTCGCGTCCGAGTTCCCCGACTTCCTCACCCTGCCCGCCTACGAGATCCTCGAGACATGACGACCGCACACGAGATGGGAGTATCCATGACCAACGAGAGCGCCATCGAGCGTCGAGCAGAACGGATCCAGCGGGACTGGGACACCGATCGTCGGTGGGAAGGCATCGAACGCGACTACACCGCACACGATGTGGTGCGGCTCCAGGGTTCACTCGTCGAGGAGCACACCCTCGCGAAGTTGATGTCCGAGAAGCTCTGGCGACTGCTCCACGACGAGGACTACATCAACGCCCTCGGGGCGATCAGCGGAGGTCAGGCCGTCCAGATGGCCAAGGCGGGCCTCCAGGCGATCTACCTGTCGGGTTGGCAGGTCGCGGCCGATGCCAACCTGGCCGACTCGGTCTATCCCGACCAGTCGCTGTATCCGGCGAACTCGGCGCCGGCCCTGGTGCGGCGTATCAACAACGCCCTGAGGCGCGCCGACGAGATCGAGTGGTCCGAGGGTGGGACGACGACCGACTGGTTCGTGCCGATCGTGGCAGACGCCGAATCCGGATTCGGCGGCGCGCTCGAACGTGTTCGAGATCACCAAGGCGTTCATTGCCGCGGGTGCGGCCGCCGTGCACCTCGAGGACCAGCTGTCGTCGGAGAAGAAGTGCGGCCACATGGGGGGCAAGGTGCTGATCCCGACCTCCCAACACATCCGGACGCTGAAGTCGGCGCGGCTCGCGGCGGACGTCATGGGAGTGCCGACGCTCATCGTCGCGAGAACCGACTCGCTGGGTGCGACGCTGCTCACGACCGACGTCGATGAACGGGACCGTCAGTTCACGACAGGCGAGCGGACGGCCGAGGGCTTCTACACGGTCGACAACTCGATGGACGCCGCCATATCGAGGGGACTTGCCTACGCACCGTATGCCGATCTGATCTGGTGCGAGACATCCACTCCCGATCTCGATGAGGCAGCGCGGTTCGCCGAAGCGATCCACGCAGAGTTCCCT
This sequence comes from uncultured Acidimicrobiia bacterium, assembly GCA_963759175.1. GTDB lineage: Bacteria > Actinomycetota > Acidimicrobiia > Spongiisociales > UBA5794 > SZUA-442. Next base: position 87,034 of record CAVWXP010000004.1, on the reverse strand, counting down.
GGCAAGATGCTGGCGTACAACTGCTCGCCATCGTTCAACTGGAAACGCCATCTCGATGACGCGACGATCGCCACGTTCCAGAAGGAACTCGGCGCCATGGGCTATCGCTTCCAGTTCATCACGCTGGCAGGGTTCCATGCCTTGAACGCGACGATGTTCGATCTCGCCCGCGGCTACGCCGAGCGTGGCATGGAAGCGTACGTGGAGCTCCAGGAGTCCGAGTTCGCGATGGAGGCGGCCGGGTACACGGCGACCCGCCACCAGCGCGAGGTCGGCGCCGGGTACTTCGATCAGGTGAGCCAGGTCGTGGCGGGCGGTCTGTCCTCGACGCTCGCCCTCGAGGGCTCGACCGAGGAGGAGCAGTTCTACGACGGCAAGGGGTGACATCGAGCTCCCGCACGGCGGGGCCAGCGTGGCTCCGCCGTGCCGACGAGGTCACACCAGGGCAGGCATGACCTCGGCCGCGAACAGCTCCATCGACGAGGAGTCGTAGGCGACGTCGGGGAAGTAGGCGATGGCATAGGCCATCCCAGCTCGTGAGAACGATCCGAGGAGATCGATGACCTGCTCCGGTGTGCCGACCGCGGCTTCGGCGCCACCGAACCAACGGTCGAACGTCCGGTGTCCGTCGACGCCCGGTACGGATCCGTATCTCGCGACGAGCTCGTCCTTCTTGCGTGCAACCCCCGCCTCATCAGGTGCGATCACCACGTTGAAATTGGTGGATCGGGTGATGTCGGCGAAGTCGCGACCGACCGACGCGCAGTGCCGTTCGAGCACCCGCGACTTGTGTTCGAACACCTCGACGGACGACCCGAAGTTGGTGTAGTCGGCGTATGCGGCCGCCGTTCGGAGTGTGAGCTGTTCACCACCGCCGGCGATCCACAGGGGAATCGACCCGTTGAGCGGTTTCGGCGCGCAGATCGCGCCGTCGATGCTGTAGTGGGTCCCGGTGAAGCTGGCCTCGTCCTCGGTCCACATGCGCTTCATCACCTGAACGGCCTCATCGAGCTCCCCGAGGCGGACCGACGGCTTCGGGAACGGATACCCGTAGGCGTCATACTCGTGCTCGTACCAGCCGCCGCCGATGCCCATGTCGATACGACCACCCGAGATCGCGTCGATGGAGGCTGCCACCTTTGCGAGATACGCAGGCGGGCGGTATCCGTTGCAGGTACACATCTGACCGAGGCGCACCCGCTCGGTCACCACGGCGAGCGACGCCATCAGTGTCCATGCCTCATAGGTCGGTTCCTGCGTCGGGATCGGCACCGTGTGGAAGTGGTCGTAGACCCATATCGAGTCGAAGCCGAGGTGCTCGGCCCGCCAGGCGACGCGCTCCATGGCCGGCCATTGATCAGCGGTATCGATGCCGGCGAGGTCGAGCCGCCAGCCCTGCGGGACGAATGCTCCGAATTCCATGGCGTGACCCTAGGCGATCGTGGACGGATCGGGGTCGAGCGGCGCTCGTGCGGCAGCGAGCGCCATGGCACGCAGGACGGGTCCCGCCTCGTCGGGTCCGACATCGAGCCGTGCGCCTTCGAGCGCATACGCGTTGATCAACCAGAACACCGATCGCGCCATCATCTCGGCGACCGGGTCTGCGAGACCGGGATTGACTCCAGCGAGCCTCACCGCCCATGCCCGCTCGTACCGTGCCCGGTTCTCACCTGCCCGCTCCTGGTACTCGGCAGGTAGATGTGGGAGCTCACGGTACAACAGGGCCATCTCCGCTGGACACGACACGGCGTAGGCGACGTGGTGGTCGATCAGGGCCACGAGGGCATCGGAATCCGCAAGGCCCTCGGTCACCTCGAGGCCTGCGCGCAGGCGCATCCACATGCGATCGAAGATCGTGGTGAGGATCTCGTCCTTGCCCGAGAAGTGCCGGTAGACGCCGGGACCGGTGATTCCCGCCGCAGCACCGATCGCATCGACCCCTGTCGTGTGATAGCCGTGTTCATGGAACAGCGTGGTTGCGGCTGCAACGATCTGCTCGCGCCGCGCACGCCCCTTCGCTGTCGCTGGCTCAGACCCGTTCGTCGGACGGTCCATCGTTCACACGCCGATCGCATCACCGAGCCGGTCGCGGAACATGCCGACCGACCCCAGTAGCAGGCTCGATGCCTTGGCACGCTTGAAGTACAGGTGGGCGTCGTGTTCCCACGTGAACCCGATGCCCCCGTGGATCTGGATGGAGTCCCCTGCGACGCGCAGGTACGCATCGGAGCACACACTCCTGGCCAGCGGAACGGCGATCGCCGACTCCGTCGGCTCATCCCATGCCATCGCGGCATATCGGGCCACGGAACGTGCGTGTTCGACGGCGACGAGCATGTCGGCACAGCGGTGCTTGATCGCCTGGAACGAACCGATAGCCCGTCCGAATTGGTACCTCGCCTTGGCGTACTCGACGGACATCTCGAGGCACCGTTGTGCACCACCGACCTGTTCCTGGGCGATGGCGACGACCCCGGCGTCGATCGTCCGCCGAACGGCCTCGGGATGAGCGCCGCCACCGAGCAACGCGTCGTCGCCAACGACGACATCGAAGTCGACCTGCCCGAGGGGACGGGTGGGATCGAGCGCCGCCATGGGCGTGCGATCGAGTCCCTCGGCGTCGGCGGACACGGCGAAGAGGCCCACGGCCCCATCGATCGATGCCGTCACGACGAACAAGTCACAGGTCATCGCGTCCGTGACATAGCGCTTCGTGCCACGGACCCGCCATCCCCCGTTCGCACGCTCGGCGTGGGTCTGCGGCGTCAGGTAGGGATCGTCATGCGGACCTTCGAAGGCTGCAACGGTCCCGATACGGGTTCCGTCCGCGAGCGATGGAAGGAGATGGTGTTGCTGGTCCAGCGTGCCGGCGGCAACGATGGCCGTCGATGCCATGACGCTCGACAGCAACGGCACCGGGACGACGACGCGGCCCAACTCCTCGAAGACGATGGCCAGGTCGGCGAAGGTCGAGCCAGCGCCTCCGTACTCCTCGGGGATCATGAGACCGACGAGGCCCATCTCGGCGAGGGACCGCCAGGTGGCTCGGTCGAACGCATCGCGTGTCAACGACAGCTCGCGGATCGAATCCATGTCGAGTGAACCGAGCATCTCGCGGAGGGTCTGGGCCAGCATGGCCTGTTCATCTGACCGAACGAAGGTGACGGCATCAGCCACGGGGAACCTCCTTCCACGGGAGATCCTTGTCGACGCGGGGTTCGCCGGGAAGCCCGAGCACTCGCTCACCGATGATGTTGCGCATGATCTCCGACGTACCCCCTTCGATGGAGTTGGCCCGGGCTCGCAGGAACTGGCGCTGGGGACTCATGACCCGTTCACCCTCGCGGGTGTCGTAGGTGGTCGGCTCGAGTGCGTAGCCCTCGGGAATCGTCGCACCGTCGAGCCCGAGCATTGCAACCGTGAACGAGGTCACCTCCTTGTTCAGATCAGCCCATGCCAGCTTGCCCGTCGAGCCCTCGGGGCCCGGGGTCCCTGCCTTCATGTTCTCGGTCGCACGCAGCGCCGTGAGCCGCATGGCCTCCACCTCAGCCCACAGCCGAACGAGCTCGCGACGCGTGGCGGGATCGTCCGAGCCACTCGCCGTCCACGCGTCGACCGCCACACCGATCGTCCCACTCCCCCGGGCGACAGTGTTGCCGCCGATGGCCACGCGCTCGTTCATGAGCGTCGTCATCGCGACGCGCCACCCTGCGCCGACGTCATCGACACGATGGTCATCCGGGATCCTGGCGTCGTCGAAGAACACCTCGTTGAACTCGGCTTCACCCGTGATCTGGTAGAGGGGTCGCACCTCGACCCCGGGAACCGTCATGTCCACGACGAAGTACGTCAACCCGAGGTGCTTGGGCTGGTCGGGATCGGTGCGGGTCACGAGGAGCCCCCACCGAGCGAGGTGGGCGAGGGTGGTCCACACCTTCTGTCCGTTGATGACCCACTCGTCGCCGTCACGCACGGCCCGTGTCGCAAGGCCGGCGACATCGGATCCTGCACCGGGTTCGGAGAAGAGCTGGCACCAGATCTCCTCCATCGTGAACATCGGTCGGAGCCAGCGACCTCGCTGTTCGGCTGTGCCGTGCGCAGCGAGGACGCCCGCGCCCATGCCGATGCCGAGGATGTTGGCCGTTCGATTCCACATGGGTGCGCCCGCTTCGCTGAGGCGCCGGGTCACGTACTCGCGGTATCGCGGTGGTGCACCGAGGCCCCCGTCGCCGACGGGGAAGTCCACCCACGCGAGGCCTGCGTCGAACTGGGCGCCCCAGAACGCCTTGGCGTCGGTCCGGTCCGGTGGATGCTCCGTGAGGAGGCGGTCGACGGCCGCAGCGACGACCTCGTGGTCCGATGTGGGCATGGTGTGATCTCCGATCGTCAGGAGGCGGGCGCCATGAAGGCGAGGGTGAGGATGTCGGCGACGAGGGCAGGCCGTTCCTCCCCCTCGATCTCGACGACGACCGTCGAGGTGAGCAGGATCTGACCGGGGGCCTTCTCGGCGACGTCCTTGAGCGTGGACACGGTTCGGATGCGGGATCCGACCCTGACCGGATGCAGATACCGCACCTTGTCGGAGCCGTAGTTGATGAGCATGCCGGCACCCTCGGGTTGGATGGCGGCCTCCGTCGAGAGTGCGCTGACGAGTGACAGGGTCAGGAAGCCGTGCGCGATCGTCGCACCGAAGGGACCTCGCGCTGCTGCATCGGCATCGACGTGGATCCACTGGCGGTCCTCGGTCACGTCGGCGAACCGATCGATCCGATCCTGGTCGACGGTGAACCACGCGGATCGACCGGTCTCGGTTCCCACATGGTCGGACAGCTCTGCGACGGGTACGACCTGCACCGTGCGCCACCTCCTCGGAAAGTGAACGACAGTTTACTAGGTTGACGTCGGGCGGTACACGCACGACACGTCGGGTTCGCAGCGACAACGAACGGCAACGGAGGCACCCATGCAGGTTCGAGGTTCCGTCGTGATGGTGACGGGTGGAGCGAGCGGCATCGGAGCCGCGCTCGCTCGAGCGAGCGCGGGCCACGGAGCTCGCGCCGTCGTCGTCACCGACATCGACGACGAGGGCGCACACGCCGTCGCGAACGCCGTGGGAGGTGTCGGCATGCACCTCGACGTGACCGACGAAGCAGCGACCGGGTCCGTGATCGCAGCCATCGAGGCCGAGTTCGGGGCGCTCGACATCCTGTTCCTCAACGCAGGCATTGCAACGGACGGCTCGGTGGATGCGCCCGACGAGGCATGGCAGCGAACCTGGGACGTCAATGTCATGGCCCACGTCTACGCCACGCGCCACGCCCTGCCTGGCATGCTCGATCGGGGCTCGGGCCACATCGTGTCGACGGCTTCCGCTGCGGGCCTTCTCACGAACATCGGGGCTGCACCGTATTCCGTGACCAAGCACGCCGCCGTCGCCCTCGCGGAGTGGCTCTCGGTGACCTACGGCGATCGCGGCATCGGTGTCTCATGTCTCTGTCCGCAGTTCGTCGACACCCCGATGCTCGAGGCCTTCGCCGGCCATTCACCCGAGATGCAGACATGGGTGCGCGGTATCGCCATCGATGCCGACGACGTAGCCGAGGAGGTCATGGCGGCTATCGAGGCCGGACGATTCCTCGTCCTACCCCACGCACAGGTCGCTGACTACTTCCTCGCCAAGGCTACGGACTACGAGCGATGGCTCGCAGGCATGCGCAGGCTGCAGGCGTCGATGGACCCCTCGCACTGATCCCTCACGTTCGCGGGGTGTCCGCCAGTGTTCCTCCGTCGATCTCGACGACCACACGGCCCATCGCGCCACGACCAGCGACGAGTTCGAGCGCCGAACGGGCATCGGCGAGGGCAAACCGTGCCGTGATGCGCGGAGCGATCCGGCCATCGCTGACCATAGCGAAGAGGTCCTGGGCGTTCGCACGGAACAGCTCCGGTTGGTGGGACCCGAACGCACCCCAGAACACACCGACGAGGCTGGCACCCTTCAGCAACGGCAGGTTCATGGGAAGGGACGGGATGGATCCGGCGGCGAATCCGATCACGAGGTGACGTCCCTGCCATCCGAGGAGGCGGAAGGCGACCTCGGACATCTCGCCTCCCACCGGGTCGTACACGACGTCGACGCCTTGTCCCCCCGTCAGCTCCTTGACGGCACTGCGCAGGTCCTCGTCTACGTAGTTGATGACGTGATGGGCGCCGAGCTCCCGACAGAACTCCGTCTTCTCGGCGGAGGAGGCTGCCGCGATCACACGGGCCCCCATGGCCACGGCCAGCTCGACGGCGCTCGACCCAACGCCCCCGGCAGCTCCCAGCACCAGGATCGTCTCGCCCGGTTCGATACCGGCCCGTTGCTTGAGCGCGTGGTACGAGGTTCCGTACCCGATGGAGAGGGCAGCGGCGACGTCCCACGGGATGTCGTCGGGGACGGGTACGGCCATCGTGGCATCGACGGCCCATCGCTGCGCAAAGGCGCCCGAGTACCCGACGACCGCCACGCGGTCCCCGATCGAGACATGGTCGACGTCGGATCCCACCGCGGTGACCACTCCGGCTGCCTCCATACCGGGCGCAAACGGCGGTTCCGAGCGGAACTGGTACTGGTCCTTGAGCACCAGCAGGTCGGCGAAGTTGACGCCCGCGGCTGCCACATCGATGAGGATCTCACCGGCACCCGGCGTGGGCTCGGGAAGGTCACCGAGTACCACGCTGTCCATGTCGTCGATCGCATGGCACACGAGTGCACGCATCAGGCCACCTCGAAGAGCCCGGCTGCGCCCATGCCACCACCGACGCACATGGTGGATACGACGTAGCGTGCGCCGCGACGGCGGCCCTCGATGAGGGCATGCATGACCATCCGCGCCCCTGTCATCCCATACGGATGACCGATCGAGATCGACCCACCGTGGACGTTCAGCTTGTCGTCGGGAATTCCGAGTTCATCCCTGCAGTAGACCACCTGGACGGCGAACGCCTCGTTGAGCTCCCACAGGTCGATGTCGCTGATCGAGAGCCCCGCATTGGCCAGGAGCTTGGGGACGGCGTGGACGGGACCGATCCCCATGATGTCCGGATCCACACCGGCGACGGCGATACCGCGGTAATACCCGAGCGGTGACAGGCCGCGAGCCGCAGCACTCGAGGCGCGCATCACGACCGTTGCGGCGGCGCCGTCGGAAAGCTGGCTCGCATTGCCTGCGGTGATCGATCCGCCGGCCACCGGCGGAAGCGCGGCGAGGCCCTCCGCCGTGGTCCCTGGTCGGTTGCCCTCGTCCCTGGTCAGGGTCACTTCCTCGTGCGAGGTCTCACCGGTCTCCCTGTCGACGATCGCCTTGGTAGCCGTCACCGCGACGATCTCATCGTCGAACGCCCCGGACTCCTGGGCCGCGGCAGTTCGCATCTGGGACGCGAGGGCGTAGTCGTCCTGGACCTCGCGCGGGATGCCGAATCTCTCGGCCACGACCTCGGCGGTCTGGAGCATCGGCATATATGCCGCGGGGTGCAGCTCGATCAGCGCAGGGTCGACCATGCGCCAGGTGTTGGTGTGCTCGTTCTGGGCGAGGGAGATCGACTCGACGCCACCGGCGACCACCACCTCCATGCCGTCGTACATCACCTGTTTCGCAGCCGTGGCGATCGCCATCATGCCCGACGAGCACTGGCGATCGATGGTCATGCCACTGACCGACGTCGGCAGGCCGCCGGCGAGCGCCGACAACCTCCCGATGTTGGGGAACTGGGTCCCCTGGGGCATGGCGCACCCCATGATCACATCGTCGACTTCGCCGGGGTCGATCCCGGCACGTTCGACCGCGGCGGCGATGGGGATCCCTGCAAGGGTCGGTGCCTCGAGGTTGTTGAACGCTCCGCGGTAGGCGCGGCCGATTGGTGTGCGGGCCGCTGAGACGATTACGGCTCCGTCTTCGGATGTCATGTCATGCACCTCCGTCGTTCGCGGCCATCGCCTTGCCCAGGAACTTCATGGTCTGGTCGCCGCCCGCAGCGAGAGGGCGCTGACCGGCGGGATCGGCGATCTCGTCGAATCGGGCTGCGATCGACTCGGGCGACCGCTCGCTCGGCGCCAGCCAGATCCCATCCGTTTCGTAGATGCGCGCGACCGCGTAGCCGCCAGCACCGGCGGCCAGGACGGTTCGAGTGGGGCCGTCCGGCGAGACGAGGTAGACGAGGCCGGGTGTCACTTCCTCGGGCTTCAGTAGGGCCTTTGCCTCATCGGGAAGCAATTCGTCGGTCATGCGCGTGTGGGCGACGGGGGCGAGTGCGTTCACCCTGATGTCGTACTTGTCGCCCTCTATCCCAAGGGTGTTCATCAGTCCGACCACACCCAGCTTGGCCGCTCCATAGTTCGCCTGACCGAAGTTGCCGTAGAGGCCCGACGACGATGTGGTCATGGCGATCCGGCCGTACCCGCGCTCGCGCATGTGGCCCCACACGGCCTTTGTGCACACAGCCGATCCGATGAGGTGGACATCGACGACCGCAGTGAAGTCCTCGAGGCTCATGTTCGCGAACGACTTGTCCCTGAGGATGCCGGCGTTGTTCACGAGGATGTCGATGCGTCCCCACCGCTCGAGCGAGTCCTCGACCATCGCTCCAACGGCGTCGGCGTCGGTGACGTCGGCACCGTTGGCCATGGCCTCGCCGCCCGCGGCTTCGATCTCGGCCACGACTGCCTCGGCCGCTGACATCGACGATCCCGTGCCGTCCCTGGCCCCTCCCAGGTCGTTCACGACGACCCTGGCTCCGCGCTCGGCGAGGGCGAGGGCGTGTGATCTCCCGAGCCCATGGCCTGCGCCCGTGACGATCGCCACCTGCTCGTCGAACGTGATCATGCCGATTCTCCCTCGTGTTAGCCGCCGTTCACCGATTGTACGCCGGGTCCATCACCCCGGGTTCAGTGCCCGGCACTACTTCTTGAGGTATCCGCCGTCGATCGTGATGGTGTCGCCCGTATGCCATCGGGACGCGTCGGAGGCGAGATACACAGCGATGCCGGCGAAGTCCTCGGGTGTACCCCAGCGACCCACGGGGATCCTCGGCTTCACCGTCGCCTCGAACCGGTCCCCCTCGAGGAATCCCTCGGTCATGCCGGTGACCACCCACCCGGGTGAGATGGCGTTGGCGCGGATGCCGTGTTTGCCATATTCGACGGCGATTCCCTGGATGAGCGCGCGCACACCTGCCTTCGTCGCTGCATAGTGCTCGCCCCTCGGAAACCCGAAATCTGCCGATACGGACGAGGTGACGACCAGGGATCCCGATCCGCGCGGCTTCATGTGGTTGACCGCCTCACGGAAGGTCCAGAAGACACCGTCCATGTTCACACGGAAGATCGTGCGCCACTCCTGGGTCGTCATCTCCCCGAAGGGGGTCACCCCTGCACCGATCCCGGCGTTGGCGAACACGGCATCGATGTGTCCGAAGGCCTCCACCGACTCGGCGAAGGCCTCCACGACCCGGTCCTCGTCACCGACGTCGACGGTCAGTGCGAGCGTGCGAGTTCCGTGGGCACCGATCGACTCGAGGGCGGCGGTGTTCCGCGACTCGTTCCGGCCCCAGATCACGACGTCGGCGCCCGCTGCGGCGAGTCCTTCAGCCATACCGAGCCCGATACCGTTGTTGCCCCCGGTGACCAGGGCAACCGTCCCGGTCAGATCGAACAGGCTCGCCATGCGTCCTCCCTCGTCGAGTTCGCAGCGAGTGTAGGCGCTGGCATCCGCGTGGCCGTGGGCCCGGCGCTGCCACGAGTTCGCGGGAAGTACCTCTACCGTTCGCACATGAACGGTCGCTCCCTGCTCCTCGTCGCCACAGCCATCGCTCTGGCGTTGACCGTCGCAGCCTGTGATGCCAGACCCCAGGCACCCGAGTTCGCAGAAACGACGACCACGACCACCACCTTGCCCGGTGGCAACGTGGTGACGACGACTACGCCGACGCTGCCACCCATCGAGGAGCGCGTCACCGGCGTGGTCAGGGAGGTGACGGACGGGGACACGCTGACCGTGGCCGTCGATGGAACCGACCTCACCGTGCGGCTGCTGGGCATCAACGCACCCGAGGTGACCGAATGCTGGGGAACCGAGGCCGGTTCCGCCCTCACCGACCTCGTCCTCGGGCAGGAAGTGCTGCTCGTTGCCGGCGAGGAGGATTCCGATGCGTTCGGCCGAGCGCTGCGGTTCGTGTTCCTCGAATCCGGGGACGACGTCGAGTTCGTCAATGCCACGCTCGTGAACGGCGGCAACGCCGTCGCGCTCCAGAACGGGAACCCGTACGCGGCAGCCATGAAGGCCTCGGAGGCCACAGCGTTCCAGTCGGGCCGGGGTATGTGGGGAACCTTTGCGTGCGGTGATGACGAGGGGGTGCGTGCCGATCGGCCGGTCATCCGTGTGGAGACCCTGAACCACGATCCCGACGGTCCCGACGACGACGTCCTGTCGGACGAGTTCATCACGATCGTGAACGAGGGCTACGGACGTGTCGCGATCACGAATTGGGTGCTGCGTGACGAGAGTTCGACGAATCGCCTGACCTTCCCCGCGGGAACCGTCCTCGAAGTCGGGGAGTCCGTCACCGTCGTGACCGGATGCGATGGAGGACCGCCGGACGCCATCCATTGGTGCAGTGACACCCCGGTATGGTCGAACGGAGGCGACACGGCGATCGTCACCGACTCCCTCGGGAACGTCGTCGTCTGGTACACCTACACGGGGTAGGCGTGCGTCCGACGAGGATCGTTCAGATCCTCCGGGAGACGGACTTCATCTCCATGAAGAGCCTCAGGTAGTCCGGACCGCCGGCCTTGGCGTTGCTCCCGGACATGTTGAACCCGCCGAACGGCTGAACACCGACGAGGGCGCCGGTGATCTTCCGGTTGAGGTACAGGTTGCCGACGTGGAACTCGCGCCTGGCGCGTTCGAGCCGCTGCTCGTCGTTCGAGTAGAGGCCCCCCGTGAGGCCGAACTCGGTTCCGTTCGCGACGTCGAGCGCCTCATCGAAGTCGGCCACCGTGATCACGGACAACACCGGCCCGAAGATCTCGTGCTGGGCCAGGCGCGCCGACGGGTCGACGCCATCGAAGATGGTCGGCTCGATGTAGTAGCCACCGTCGTTGTCGATCGCGCGTCCGCCCATGACGAGGGTCGCATGGTCCTTGCCCGATTCGATCTCGGCGAGGATCGAGGCACGCTGCGCCGCGGAGATCACCGGTCCGATCGGGTGGTTGTCCACGGGACGACCGACGCTCAACTGGCTCGCCACCGAAACGACGTGGTCGACGAGGCGGTCGTGGACCGACGCGAAGACGATGAGGCGAGAGCAGGCCGAGCACTTCTGGCCCTGGAACCCGAACGCGGACCGCACCGCATCGACGGCTGCCGCTTCGAGGTCGCAGGTGTCGTCGACGATGAGCGCGTCCTTGCCTCCCATCTCCATGTAGGAGCGCTTGAGCCATCGCTGACCCTCGGCGACTCGCGCCGAGCGCTCCGCGATGCGCAGGCCGATCTCCTTGGACCCGGTGAAGTTGACGAATCTCGTCATGGGATGGTCGACCAGTGCGTCGCCGACGACGCTTCCGGCCCCCGGCAGGTAGTTCACGACGCCGTCGGGCATGCCCGCCTCGGCGAGCACCTGCATGAACCCCCAGCCGATGAGCGGCGTGTTCGATGCGGGTTTCAGGACGACGGTGTTGCCGGCGACAACGGGACCGATGGTCATGCCGACCAGGATCGCGAGAGGGAAGTTCCAGGGCGGTATGACGACACCGGCCCCGATCGGCTGGAGCCACGACTCGTTCGTCTCACCCGGGTGGGCCTCGACCGGAACCGGCTCGGCGAGCCGCAGGGCCTGATGTGCGTAGTAGCGGCAGAAGTCGATGGCCTCGGCGACGTCGGCCTCGGCCTCGGCCCAGTTCTTCCCTGCCTCATAGGTCTGCCAGGCTGCAAACTCGTACGAGCGTGCCGCGATGAGGTCTCCGACACGATGGATCATGCCTGCGCGTTCGGCTGCCGTACGACGCGACCAATCCCGGAAGGCGCGCCACGCAGCGTCGATGGCCGAATCGACGTGGTCGCGCTCCGCCGACGATGCCTTCCCCACGATCGTCGCTGGTCGTGACGGATCCACCGAGACGATGGATGCCTTCGTGGTGACGTGGTCGCCACCGATCACGAGCGGGGCCTCCATCCCGAGTTCCCCCTCGACCGTTGCGAGGGCCGTGCGGTACCGCGTCGCGGCTGACGCGTCGGTGAAGTCCGAATAGGGTTCCGTCACGAATGGTGGGAGCACGACACCTCCTCGGTTGGTTGACGACCGGCTCCGATCCGGTCGCCTTCAGGCTACGCAGGGTTCCATGGCTGTGCATGCCCGCTGCAAACAACCACTGAAGTCGCGAAACCGAACACCCGATACACACTGCGTGGAACAACGCGTACTGGTCATCGAGGATTCAGCGTCCGTGCGTCGCCTCATCGAGGTGTGCCTGCGAGTTCTGGGCGTGGACGTCGCATCCGCCAGCGACGGCGTCACCGGCCTCGCTGCGATCCGTGCGGACCGCCCCGACGCCGTGGTGCTCGACATCGGGCTCCCCGGTCTCGACGGCTGGGAAGTCCTGCGCCAACTCCGCGACGACGAGGACACCGCATCGATCAAGGTCCTCGTCCTCACTGCCCACGCCCAACCCGAGATGGCGGACAAAGCCGAACGTGGCGGAGCGGACAGCTTCATGACGAAGCCGTTCCGGCCGCTCGACCTCCGGGTGCAGGTCGAGAAACTCCTCGCAGGCTGAGCCCCACGCAACCGTGTGCGCTCGGTTCACGACCCGATCGCCCGTAGGCTCACCCCATGCCGACGGCCGTGCTCATCGCCAATCCCTCCGCATCCCAGTTCACCGGCGGCGGATTCCGCACGATCAAGACGACGTTGGAACGCTCCTACGACCTCGATACGCAATGGCCCGTGAGCGCCAGGGAATCGCGCACGGCGACCAGCGAGGCCGCTCGACGCGGCGTCGATGCCGTCTTTGCCATGGGTGGCGACGGCGTCGCCCACCACGTCGCAAACGCACTGGTCGGCACGTCGACGGCACTCGGACTCATTCCCGTGGGAACGACGAACGTACTGGCTCGCATCCTGGGTATACCACTGAAAGCACCTCGCGCCGCTGAGGCAGCCATCGCCTATCGAGCGCTCCCGACACGCATGATTCGGATCGACGCGACAACGGATCTCGGCCACATGACGCGCCATGCCACGTTCTCGGTGGGCTTCGGATTCGACGCCGACGTGGTTGAAGCAGCCGAGGCACGACCGTTCGCCAAGAGTCGATTCGGCGGGCTCTACTACGCGACCACGGCAGCCACGCGCCTCATCTCGAGTTGGCGAACCGTGCACCCGAACATGCGTATGACGTGCGGCGACGACCACTTCGATGCCCTCGTCGCCCTCACCCAGGTGCACAACCCGTACACCTACTTCGGGCGATGGCCTCTGCACCTGACTCCGAACCCGCCCGAGGGTGTGGCGACGCTCGCTGCCAACGATCTCGGCTTGCCTCGCTCGTCTGAGATCTTCGCGCGCGCGGCGATCGGCCTCAGCCATCGCGAAGCCACGGGTATCAAGCTGTGGACCGACTACGACTCGCTGTCCATCGATGCCGAACCAGCAACGCCGTTCCAGGCCGACGGGGAACTCCTCGGCCTGGCACGCCATGCGACGCTGACGCCTGTCGAAGGAGCGATCCTGGTCCTGCGACCCGATACGACCCCGAGCGTCGGCGCGACGCCGGTCACGACGGGGGCGTGATGACGTTGAGGTATCGGTAGGGGATCTCGATCGACTCGCGGTCGAGCCGTTGCTTGATCCGCTTCAGGAAGGCGCGCTTGACGTCCCATCGCTGCTCGGTGATCGTCGTGAGCAGGACCCGGATGTTGACGGATGATTCGTCGAGTTCGTTGACCCCCAACATGGTGGGGGCATCCATGAACGCCGCGGCCCATGTCGCATCCGCTGCCATCGCCTCGGCCTCGTCGAGGATCACGGCCATGGCGACATCGAGATCGGCGGAGTACGCAACCGGCACATCGACCACCACACGCGAGAACCCGGTCGTGTAGTTCGACGAGACCCGCACCTCACCGTTGGGTACGTGATGCTGGACCCCCTCGAGATCCCGAAGGACCGTCGTGCGTAGGGTGACCGCCTCGACGGAACCGGTGACACCGGCGATCGTCACGACGTCCGACACGGCGTACTGGTCCTCGAGCAGAACGAAGAAACCGGCGATGACGTCCCTGACGAAGTCCTGGGCGCCGAATCCGACGGCTACGCCGACCGTGGCGCCGACGGCGACCAACGGACCCATGGGGATACCCCAGATCGCCATCACGGTGAGCACGACCACGATCCACACCGTGATCGAGATCACGAGCCGCACGACACCACTGATCGTCGCGATCCGCTGCCCCTGCTCGCGCCGCTCGTGGTCGTCCGATGCGATCCACCCTCGCTCGATGCGGTCGTGCCACGATGCGATGAGCCTGCGACCGACCACGATCACGACGACAGCCACCAGGACCACGGCGATCGAAGCAGCGACTTCGAAACCCACCGAGTCGCGGACGTCGTTGAACCATTCGCTCATGGTGTCGATCACGTGTCCTCCCCCCCGACCATCGCGTGCTTGAGGCCGAACGCGGTCACGCCCAACGATACGAACGTCGCAGCGCCAAGAGCGACGCGGTCCCGCGCGACATCGCCTGCATTGCGCACATCGACCGAGCGACAGGCGCTCCAACCGGTGGTCGCGATGGCGAGGGCAGTCGATGGCCAGCTTGGCGATGGCCGTCCGTTTGGTGTCCAACCGTTCACCCATGGCAGCTGTCAACGCCTCGATCTCGAATGCACCCGAGGGCGTCCGCGCGATCGTGGCGCACATGCGGGGTTCCACGAAGCCATCCTCGGCGAGGAGGGCGCCGAGGGTGTCCATCGCCTCGTCGGTATCGTCGCCGAGACGATCTGCCTGATTGAGGGCGAACACGAACTGGCTTTCGTATCCGGTGAGGTTCGCCAGGAACTGGTCATGGAGCACGGGATCGGCATACTTCTCCGGATCGAGGACCCACACGACGGCGTCGACGCGCGGCATGACCTCGTCGACGACATGCCGATGGGCCTGCTCGATGCTGTCGAAGTCGGGGAGGTCGATGAAGACGAAGTCGTCGATACCACGATCGGTGACGCGTCGCTCGACGCCGAGGGCATCCAGCAGCGGCCCGAGGTCCGCTGACATCCGGGGAGGTGCAACGGCGGTGGCTGTCTGTGTCGTTGGGCGCACGACGCCGGTCTCAACCACGGGGAAGCCGACGAGGGCGTTGATGAGCGACGACTTCCCGGATCCTGTACCACCAGCGAGGGCGACCACGAGGACCTCCCCGAGGAAGCCCGAACGCAGACGTGATCGGCGCGCCAGATCGACCATCTCCTCGCGCAGATCGGCGGTCACGATGTCCTCGCTCCTGGCGATGGCGAGGTCGAGGGCGTCGAGGAGTTCAGGAACGTCAGGCACGGTGGCCACCCGTCGCCGCAAAGCCCTCGGCTGCGGACAGCAACACCCCCGGTGCATACGACGAGAGCTCTGCGACGACCTGCTTCCACGCCTCGACACGCGCCGTGCGCGGACCGTCGAGCACCGAGAACAACTCCCCCTGGGACTGCTGCTCCACCTCCGTACGGCGGGATCCGAGGAGTCTCCCGTAACGCTTCGGTGCGACGATGTCGGGGTTCACCGCGCAACGCCAACCCTGGTGCAACAGCAGCTCCCTCGCCGAGCGCTGCCGCCACCGGATCGTGGCGGCAGCGATGCACGATTCGCCCGCCCTTGCGCGCCACGCATCGAGTGCAACAGCGAGCGTGCCCGGCTCGAACGGCGGTAACGACGAGGCGATGCTGCGTCCGATCGTGGGATCGATCACGTCGACGATCGCATCGTCGATGGCACGAATGGCCCGTTGCGTGCCGAGCACCATGTCGGCCCGTGTCGCTGGCCACTCATCGAACACCGTATGGACCTCGGAACCGGAACGAGGGATCGTGATCGTGGTGAGCATCTCGTCGATCCCTGCGAGCATCGGTGCCGCCGCTGCCACGGCACGAGCCGTGTGGGCCCCCGCGGCAGCCGCTCCGGAACGGAGCACGGCGGCGCGTGCATAGTCCGTGGCGTCGATGGCGAGGGTTTCGATGAGCGCATCGATGGCGCTGCCGACGTCACCACCTTCGTCGAGTTCGATGACCGGTGCGGCGAGGACGGTCTCGGCCGACGTCACGAGCAGGTCTCGCTCGTGGTCACCGACCGCAATACGGTTCATCACGACCGCTGATGGTCGACGAGCCGGCAATGTCTCGATCATCGCCGCAACCGATGCATCGGCGTAGCGCGACGGCGTGACGACGACCACGACCAGGTCCGCCACCGACATCACCGACGAGACAGCCTCGGGGTCGTGTTCGAACGGCGGGGTGTCGATGACGAGGAGCCCCTGGCGCATCGAGGGGACATGGACGTACTCGGACGCAGCGGCCAGCGAGACCGGTCCCGACCCGCCGTACATCGCCGTCACCGTGGTAGTCGGCCTGGCGACGCCGACGGGAGCGAGCGCCATGCCGAGGGCTGCGTTGACAAGGGTCGACTTTCCTGAGCCCGAGCTCCCGACGAACGCAACGCTGGTCGGCACGACATCGATCCGTTCGAGCGCGTCGAGTGCGACGAGGGCATCAGCATGGACGCGACGGTCCTCGGCCGACAGGAGCCTCGTGGGCACTGCCGTCAGGGCGGCGCGGAAGTCACCGAGACTGGTCACACACCCATTCCAGCAGAAGCGGTGCACCACCCACTAGGCGATACC
The DNA here is from genome assembly GCA_963759175.1 of uncultured Acidimicrobiia bacterium. Classification (GTDB taxonomy): domain Bacteria; phylum Actinomycetota; class Acidimicrobiia; order Spongiisociales; family UBA5794; genus SZUA-442. The sequence continues at coordinate 70,106 of CAVWXP010000004.1, read as the reverse complement.
GTCGAACAGATCGCTCCCATTGCCCGAGACCTCGACTGTTGCTCCCAGCAACTCGAAGTCCTCCCACGGATACACCTCCTCGACGAGCGCCGTCGGCACCTGGAACCAGAAGCCTTCGGGATCGATCTGGGTCCTGTGGGCACGCAGGGCGTCACGCCCGCGCTCGACGAAGCCGGTCACGTCGACCTTCGTGATGCGTTGCCGGGGATCGGTGCGTCCGCCCGCGATGCGCTCGACCCATCCCGCGAACGGCGATGATCCCGTGCGCTCGAGCATGGTCCGATGAAGGGTCTCGAGGCGCTCGCGCGAGAACACCGGGGCGTACAACGCGCCGATGCGCCACGGGTCGCCAGCGTCGGGGAATCGTTCGGGATCCGCCGACGCCGAGAACAGCTCGAGCGAGAGCCGGTGGACGTAGAGGTGATCGGGATGGGGGTAGAACTCGTGGGCGTCGTACCCGAGGAGCACATCGGGCCGGAGCCGGCGCGTGATCTGCACCAGCCGTTCGAGGACGACCTCGTGGTCCTGGTTGCAGAACGCATCGGGTCGCGCGTTGTCCGGGGATTCGGGCATACCGGAGTCGCGGTACCCGAGGCGGATGACGTCGTCATATCCGATGATCCGGGCTGCCTCGTCGAGTTCGGCGCTGCGAACGGCCGGCAGGTCCGCGACGATCTCGGGGCGGTCCATGGCAGGGTTCAGGATGTCCCCCGCCTCGCCGCCCGTTGCGGTCACGAGAACGGCACGGACGCCCGCATCGACGTAGCGTGCGACGGTTGCGGCACCCTTGGATGACTCGTCGTCGGGATGGGCGTGGATGGCGAGCAGGGTGTGCGGCATGGACAGGGAGTATGGCGCGACCGGGTCGACACCGTGCCGTGAGTCCGTGCAATGCCGCTCTGTTCGGGACCCTCAGTCGAGGATTTCGGTGGCCGCAGCGCCCTCCGAGCAGGTTTCGAGCAGTGGACACCACCGACAGTGCGGCCCTGCCGTGCGATCGAGTTCCCGCCCGTCGCCCATCGCTGCGCGCAGCACGCCGATCATCGTCGCCACCTCGTGTTCGCGTCGAGCCATGTCGTCGGCCGTCGGCTCGTGGATGAGCTTCTCCCCCGTGGCGAGGGACATGGCCTCCGTCGTCGCCGGGGGCACGCCGTTGCGCTTGGACCATGCAAGGGCGTAGAACCCGAGTTGGGCAGCGACGTCGTCGCCGAGGTGGGCGCCCGTCTTCCAGTCGACGATCCGCGTCCCGTCGGGACCCTCGAACACGGCATCGATACGTCCGCGCAACGTCACTCCCCCGCTGACGGTGTCCTCGAACGACACCTCGGATGCCTCGAGTCCGTCGAGCGGCAACGAGGCGAAACGCTCGTAGAGCTCTGCCACCTCCTCGACGACGGCGCTGAACTCGCTCGGACGCAGGCCGACATCGGCGAGCTGGGCGTTGAGGTTCGCTCCGGTCTCCTGGCGGCACACCATCGAGAACTCCTCCCGATCGATCGCCCCGTGGTCGATGTGTCTGGCGATGATGCGATGGGTCAGCGCACCCTTGAACGAGGCGCGAGACGGTCGGCCGTAGACGCCCTGGAGACGCGCGAGGGCCTGTTGCGGGCATCGCAGGTACGTCACGAAGAGCGTCGCCGACACACCGAATGGATCGCCCTCGGGAACCTGATCGAGTGTCAGCATCGTCTCATCGTACGTGCGGAGGACGGAAAGCGCCGAGCTATCCGGACCTCGTTCATATACTCGACGATCTGCGTAGGACACGACCAGGACAACGCATGGCAACCTCCCGAAAACGAGCGATCCTCTTCATCGCGGTACCGCTCGTCATCCTGATGCTCCCACTGTCGATCTACTTCATCGATTCGGCCGCTGCATCGGACAAGGTCGCCCGCAACGTGTCGATCGCCGGTGTCGACGTCGCCAGGTACGGCTGGGATGACGCCGTGGCAGCCGTCGACGTGTACGCCGCCGAACTCACGGCCCAGATGGCGACGGTGTCCGTGAACGGCCAGGAGTTCACGCTCGACCCGGAGGATGTGGGCCTGACGTTCGACAGCGAGGCCGCCGTGAGTGCTGCCTTCGTCCAGAACAGCGACGGTATCGCCGATTGGCTCCGAGCCTTCTCCGAGGAGGTCGATGTGCCGGTCACGGCAACCATCGATCCCGACCTGTTGGAGGAGCAGCTCCGCGCATGGGAGCTCGAAGCGATCCCCAACCCGGCGTTCGAGGGTTCGATCGCCATCGTCAATCGGGCCGTAGCGATCGAGTATCCCCACGATGGCGAGGCCATCGACCGCGATCAAGCGGCCGAGCGTATCGTCGCAGCCCTCGAGACAGGATCCGACCAGGTCGTCGTCCTGCCGACGGCGGTGGCCCAGCCCGAACTCACCGACGCTGACTTCGACACGGCAGCGGCAGAGGCCGAGCGGATGATGAGCACCGCTGTCGTCCTCACGAACGACGAGTACGACTTCACCTTGCGGGTGGAACCCGTCACCATCGCTCGTGCGCTCGACGCAAGCGTCGTGCACGACGACGAAGGCACATCCATCGCCTTCACTTTCGACCACAACGCGTTCATCCCCCTGATCGAGGCACAGCGCAGCTCAGTCGAGTTGCCTCCCCAGGACGCAACCTGGAGCACGGTCGTCGTCGATGACTTCGAGGACTGGGACGAGAACTACGAGATCAAGGACAGCCCACAGGAAGACCGTGCCGATCTCCCCGACGACGACACCATCACACTGGTGCCAGCAAGGAACGGAACCACGATCGACCCGATCGCGGTCGCCGCTGCGATCGAGACCGCGGCACGCGGCGATGGTCGCGGCGAACTACCGATCGTGCTGGACGCCCCACCGGCGTTCACGACCGCCATGGCCGAGACGTTCGGCGAGTTGTACGAGGTGTCGGAGTTCACGACGTATATGCCTGGCACCAACAGGGCACACAACATCAAGCTGATGGCCGATCTGATCGACGACACGATCGTGTGGCCGGGCGAGACCTTCTCGGTGAACGAACACGTCGGACGGCGGACCCTCGACAAGGGCTTCAAGTACGACTGCGCCATCGTGAGCGGCGAGTTGTCCTGCGAGGAGGATCCGGTCAACGTCGGCGGTGGTGTGAGCCAGTTCGGCACGACGATCTTCAACGCGATCTACTTCGGTTGCTACAAGGACGTCACCCACCAGCCGCACAGCATCTACTTCTCGAAGTATCCCGAGGGCCGCGAGGCCACGCTCGGGTATCCCTATCCCGACGTGGCGTTCGAGAACGATTCGAGCGCTCCGGTGATCATCCGCACGTCGTACACGAACCGCTCGATCACGGTGACCTTCTTCGGCAGCCAGGAAGGCAGGTACTGCGGAACCGAGCGTTCGGAGCGCACCGGGGTCAGCTCACCGGTGACCGAGTACCAGACCGATCCCGACATCAACGTCAACCCCGGCGATGAGTACACCAAGTCGAGGGGTTCCAAGGGCTGGTCGGTCGTCAACACCCGGATCTTCTACGACGCGAACGGTGTCGAGATCGCCCGAGAGGCCTTCCCGTGGCGGTACCGGGGCGAGAAGAACGTGATCATCGTCCACCCCTGCGACCCCAGGGTCGGGGGAAGCGGCGTGTGCCCGGCACAGGTTCCGGGTGTGTCGGGTCTGAGCGAGGGCGAAGCCTCGGCAGCCCTGCAAGGTGCCGGTTTCGGCGTGAGCGTCGTCACGACCGATACCGACGATCCTGCCAAGGATGGCGCGGTGGTCTCCGTGACGCCGACCGGATGGCAGGACCCGGGTACGACCATCACGATCACCGTCGCCGTCTACACGGGTGGCGATGAACCGGATCCGGGCTCCGGCGAGGGCGATTCGGACGGCTGATCCCGTCGAAATGCCCATGATTCCCGCATATCCGGGGTGTCGGGTGACGTCGGTTAACGGTCCCCGTTCCTACACTCGGCGCCGTCCACCTCCACGTACCGGGAACCCATGAAGCCGCCCCGCAGAGCCATCTTCCTTCTCGTTCCGTTGGCGATACTCCTCCTCCCTGTGGCCATCTACGCTGCCGACCGCGCAACGTCCACCGAGGAGATCGCCCGCAACGTGAGTATCGCTGGGGTCCCCGTCGGGGGCCTCAGCGAGCCCGACGCGCTCGTGGCCGTCAGGGCGTACGAACAGGAGCTCAGGCAGTCCACCGGCGTGTTCACGGTCAATGGCACCGTGTTCAAGCTCTCACCGATGACGGTCGGCCTGACGGCCAACGCACAGCGCGCCGTGAACGAGGCAATGGAGATGCGGAGGAACGGGAACCCCGTAGCGAACTTCGGTTCGTGGCTGCAATCGTTCAGCACTCCCGAGGACGTCCCACTCGAGCTGAGCTTCAGCGACGATGCCATCGACGCCCAGCTCGACGAGTGGGAGATCGCAGCGATACCGAACCCAGCGTTCGAAGGTGCGATCGAGGTCGTGGACGGTTCCGTGGTACCCGAGTATCCGAGGTCAGGCGAGCAGATCGACCGCGAATCGGCCCATCGGTCCATCGTCTCGGAGCTGTCGAGCCCGGAGAAGGCGGGGGTGACCCTGACGATCGTCGAGTCCACCCCGACCCTCACGCCAGCCGACATCGACAGCGCTGCAACGGTCCTCGCCCTGATGATCGACTCGGAGGTGACCCTGCGATCCAACGAGATCGAGTTCCGCACCACCTTCTCACCGGAGCAGTTGGCCTCGGCAGCCCGTGCGGACATCGATGCTTCCGGGGAGGCCATCGACCTCTACTTCGACGAACAGGCGGTGATCGACATCCTCGAACCTCGTCGGTCCGACTTCGAACTCGCCCCGGCGGACGCCCAGTTCGACATCGATGTCGACACCGACCGGATCCGTGTCGTTCCGGGCCGCAACGGCACCCTGCTCGATGTCGATGGCCTGCTCGTCGCATTGAAGAACGCGGCGCTCGGCGACGGCACGGGGCCCTTCCCCCTGCTCACCGGCGCCGCTCCCGCGTTCACGACGGAGGAAGCCGAGTCGTATACGGGTCTCGAGCTGCTCTCCACGTTCACGACGACCCACCCGTCCGGGGAGGATCGCGTCACGAACATCCAGCAGATGGCGCGCGATGTCGATGGCTCGATCGTCCAGCCCGGTACCGAATGGTCGATCAATGATCGCGTCGGGCAGCGCACCGAGACCAAGGGATACGTCGCGGCTCCCGCCATCATCAATGGCGAGCCCTACTGCTGCGACCATCCGGCGAACATCGGCGGGGGCGTGAGCCAGTTCGGGACGACGCTGTTCAACGCCGTGTTCTACGCCTGCCTCGAGGACATCGAACACCGGCCGCATTCGCTGTCGTTCTCTCGCTATCCCAAGGGCATCGAGGCGACGCTCGGGTTCCCACACCCCGATGTGCGGTTCCGCAATGACACCGACGCTCCCGTGATCATCAAGACCGCCTATACGTCGACGAGTGTGACGGTCAAGATGTATGGCGACAACGGGGGCAAGGACTGCACGGCCGAGACGTCGGAGGACCTCGAAGTGGTCGAGTTCGAGGAGGAACTCGTCGCTGACGAGGAGGGTGTCGTCGACCCCGGCGAGCGGGTGAAGGATCGCAGCGGCATCGACGGCTTCCTCGTGCGGGTCAATCGGATCGTGTCGTATCCCGACGGACGCCAGGAGGTGGACCTCGAGCTGGCATGGCGGTATACCCCGCTCACCGAGCGATACATCGTCCACCCGTGCGAGGTGACGGGAGAGCCGATCGGCTGTCCGGTGCAGCTCCCGTCTGTCGTGAACGCGACGTGGGACGGCGCACTCACGACGCTCCAGGATGCCGGCCTGCTCGCTGCCCAGGTCACCGAGTCCGTGGATGATCCCGCTCGCGACGGCGTGGTGCTGCGACAGGATCCGGTGGCCGGGACGTGGGTGCCCCCGGGTTCGACGGTCACCCTCACGGTCGGCGTCTTCAATGACGCCGGGGGCGACGATGGTGGGGATGACGCCTGAGGAGCGATGCCTCGAGAACTGAGACCGGTCGGACCGATGCGCGGAACGGGCTCAGGCAGCCGGATAGAAGAGGAAGAACTCCCCGACCACCGTCGATGCCGAAGCAGTGGCGTCCGCCGTCCATCCGTCCTCTCGGGTGATCACGACCACGTTCTGGGACACATAGACCCGGCGGATGGCGTCATCGGCCTCGAACAGGTCCGCCGCGAGCTTCGCGGGAAACGTCGTTCCTGATGCTGCGTCCTCGGACGACCCGAACCCTTCTCCGTCCGTGCCGGTGAAGCTCCGATTCGTCGAGATGAGCAGCGACTCGTCGATCACCCGCGTGCTGTCGATCTCGATGCGTTGACCCACGGCGCCTCCTGCGTTCCGGTGGCGACATCCTAGGCCGACGTCGGCGGAACCTCGGCGAGATCATGGGGATGGAGCACGTCCCCGGAGCCGATGACATGGAGCTTCATGAGGTTCGTCGACGCCTGCTGGTTCGGGGGAACACCGGCGACCATGATCACTCCCTCCCCGAACTCGACGAGGCCGTCCTCGAGGAGGCGGGCCTCCGCCGCGGCGATCATGTCGTCGGTGGAGTGCACACGATCGAGCAGCATCGGCCGTATCCCGCCGTATGCGGCCATGCGGCGATAGGTGTGGACCATTGGCGTGAACGCGAAGACATCGGCCCGCGGGCGGTATTTCGACAGGAGACGGGCGGTCGTGCCCGACTCGGTGAACGCGACGATGGTGGAGAGACCGAGCCTGTCGGCGGTGTCGACACTTGCCTCCGCTGTGGCCGACGCAAACGCTGCCCCCTCGGCGAGGTTCGAGATGTGTGCGGCGCGACCCCAATCCCCCGCTCGCTCGGCTTCGGCGCAGATCACCGCCATCGCGTTCACGGCACGGGTCGGGAACGCGCCGATGGCGGTCTCAGCCGACAACATGACACCGTCGGTGCCATCGAGCACCGACCGGTAGACATCGGTGACCTCGGCGCGCGTCGGTCGGGGCGCCGAGATCATCGATTCGAGCATCTCGGTGGCGGTGATCGAGATCTTGCCCGCGGCATTGGTCTGGGCAAGGATTTCCCGCTGGGCCCGAGGTACGGATTCGAGCGACAGCTCGACTCCGAGGTCTCCTCTGGCGACCATCGCTCCCGCAGCCTCGGTCAGGATGTCCTCGAGATGCATGTAGCCGACTGCCGTTTCGATCTTGGCGATGATCGGCATCGGCCCTGCGACATCGCGTACGGAGCGGATGTCACGGCCCGAGTTGACGAAGGATGCGGCGAGGAGGTCGAAACCGAGGCGGGCACCGAACTCGAGGTCGTCCTCGTCCTTGGGTGTCACGACGGGAACGGTGGTCCTCGCGCCCGGGAATGCAGCACCCTTGTGGTCCTTGAGGACACCGCCTTCCTTGACGATCGCGGTGATCCGGGCATCGGACACGGTGACAGCCTCGAGTTCGATGAGGCCATCGGCGAGCAGCACAGCGCCCCCGACCTGCATCGACACGTCCTCCAGGTAGGCGATGTGGATCCGCTCCTCGCTGCCCATCCCGGACCCGGGCAGGAGCGTGACCGTGGCTCCCTCCTCGAGGACGATCGACCCGTCAGGGAACTCGCCGACCCGGATCTTGGGTCCCTGGATGTCCTGCATGATCGCGATGGGCGTATCGAGCGAGTCTGCGATCTCACGCACGAGCTTGAACCTGCGCGCATGATCCTCGTGCGTGCCGTGGCTGAAGTTGAAGCGTGCGACGTTCAGGCCACGCTCGATCAGCTTCGTGATCATCTCTGGGGAATCCGTCGCAGGTCCGAGGGTCGCGACGATCTTGGTCTTGCGTTCCATCGCCATGCACCTTAGGCGCGCCTCGATCCGGAATCGGGCGATGTTCGTCGTCTCGGTTGGGGTAGCGTGGTGCCGCTGCCCCGCCCCGAAAACACCCCGGCGACCCGACGGAGAACCGACATGGATGCAGGCGACACATTGCCAAGCGAACTCACCGCCATCGTCGATCACTACGACCACGTATCGATCGCCGTCCGGGATTTCTCGAGCATGGAAGACCTGATGACGCTCATCGGAGCAGCGGAGATCGATGGTGGCCACGAGCGTCGCGCCGACTTCCATTGGATCCAGTACCGGATGCCCGGCAACGCCGTGCTCGAGCTGATTCGTACCGATTCGACATCGCCGAATCATTTCATCAACCGCTTCATCGCCGATCGAGGCGAGGGACTCCACCACATCACGTTCAAGGTCTCCGATATCGCCGACGCACGGCAGGCATGCCTCGCTGCAGGTTTCCGGGTCGTCGGATACGACGACACCGACCCGGCGTGGCAGGAGCTGTTCCTCCACCCCGACAGCACCCACGGGGTCCTCGTCCAACTTGCGGTGTCGTCGGAGTCGATGTAGGTGCAACGCCCTGTGATGATCGTGCCGATTCGGTCGTTCACCGGTATGACGCGGCTCGGTGGCCGCCTCGACCCCGAGGAGCGGGCCGCACTGGCCTCGACACTTGCTGAACGTGTCCTGGGGGCCGGAGCGGAGGCGGGCCTCGAGCCATGGGTCGTCACCTCGGACGAACAGGTCCGGGTATGGGCACAGGACCGGTCGTTCCCAGTGGTGGACGACCCCGGCATCGGACTGGATGCAGCCGCCGATGCGGGTGTGAGCGCCGTCGAAGGCAGTCCATGGCTGGTGGTCCACGCCGACCTGCCGCTCGTCGATGCCCGCGCTCTGACGACCGTCGCCTCGTTCCTCACCACCGGGACCGTGATCGTCCCGAGCATCGATGGGGGGACGACCGTGATCGGAGGCACCGGCCGATTCGCCTTCTCCTACGGTCCGAGTTCGTTCCACCGGCACCTGGCCCGACGCCCCGACGCCACGGTGAGGATCGATCCGGCCCTGATGATCGATGTCGACACGATCGCACATCTCGACGCTCTCACGGCCCTCGGAACCATGCCTAGCCTCACCCCATGAACGACGGCCTTTTCGATGAGCTCACCCATCGAGCGTCCGAGTTGGCAGCGCCCCTCCGGGTCCTCACGGTGGGTGCCCATCCCGACGATGCCGAGTTCGGAGCAGGGGCGACCTGCGCACGATGGGCCTCGAAGGGCGCCGAGATCACGATGCTGATCGTCACCGACGGATCCAAGGGATCCTGGGACCCCGCCGAGCCCGACGACGACCTCATCGAGCGCCGAATCCGCGAACAGGAGGCCGCAGCGGCAGTCCTGGGAGCCAAGCGATGCATCCACCTCGGCCATGTCGACGGCGAGCTCGCGTATTCGATGGACCTGCGACTGGCCCTCGCCCGCCATGTGCGAACAGTCCGCCCCGACGTCGTCCTCACGCACGATCCGTGGCAGCGGTACCAGATGCATCCGGATCACCTCGTCGTGGGTCGCGCAACGGTCGATGCGGTGGTTGCCGCTCGCGAGCCACGAGCCATGAGGGATTCCGGGTTGCCCGCCCATCGCCCGCACGCGATCCTCCTGTGGTCGGCCGACGCACCAGACCACGCGGAACCCGTCTCGGACCTCTGGTTCGCTGTCAAGATGCGTGCCCTGCTCTGCCACGCATCCCAGGCCGCCACCACGATGGGTGACGCTGGCGCAAGCGACGATCATCGTGACGTATTCGAGCGACACCTGCGACAATGGCACGAAGCTGCCGGTGTGGAGCTCGGTGTCGGTCCGTCGGAGACCTTCAAGCGACTCACGCCGTAGGAGGAACCATGACCATCCTGGTACTCGGCACGGGCATCGTGGGTTCGGCCGCTGCCTGGGACCTGCGGCGGCGAGGCTTCGCCGTGACCGTCGCCGACGTGGATGGGGAATCGGTCGAACGGGTGGCGAACGCCTACGGTGCGACCCCGGCGACCATCGACGTCGCCGACGCCAGGGATCTCATGGAGCTGATGTCGATGCACGACCTCGTGGTGTCCGCGGTCCCGTATCGCTTCGGGTACGCGGTCGCGTCGGCGGCGCTCGCCACCGGCACGCACCACCTCGACTTCGGCGGCAATCCGTCGGTGGTCGCCGCCCAGCGTCGCATGCACGACGACGCCGTGACCAACGGCGTCATGATCGTGCCCGATTGCGGCCTCGCCCCCGGCCTCGCAAATGTGATCGCCGAGGACCTCATCGCGACCGCTGAGGACGGGGTGATCGATTCGATCCAGATGCGCGTCGGTGCCCTCCCCCAGGAACCTGTCGGAGCCCTCGGCTACCAGTTGGCGTTCAACCCGGCCGGCCTCATCAACGAGTATGCCGAACCGTGCGAGGTCCTCATCGAAGGCCGGCACGCAAAGATCCAGCCGCTGTCCCACTTCGAGGAGGTGTCGTGGGCCGACCGTGGCGTGCTCGAGGCCTTCTCGACGGCGGGGGGAACGTCGACGATGACGTATGCCCACGAGGGTCGCGTCCGCTCCCTCGAGTACAAGACCCTGCGATACCCGGGGCACGGTGCCGTCTTCCGAGCGTTGTACGAGATGGGGTTGTTCGATCAGACGCCGCACCGCTTCGGGGGCGTCGAGCTGGCGCCGCGTGCCGTGCTGATCGACGGACTCGAACGGACACTTCCGCGCGACGGCGCCGATGTCGTCCTCGTGCGCGTCTGGCGTGATCAGGGCGGACGGCGCACCATCGTCGAGATCGAGGACACCGCCCATGGGGCATTCTCCGCGTTGGCCCGCACGACGGCGTTCCCTGCGACCGCCCTGGCATCCTTGATAGCCGCTGGCACGGTGCTGCGACCCGGCGTCCTTGCGATGCACGAGGCGGTGACCGCCGCCGAGCTGATGCCCGAACTCAGCGACGTCGGAATCGTCGGAACGCGCTCCACCCGCACCATCACTGAGGACTGAACCCCAGCCGCGTGGCCGTTGGCCCGGTTCGAACCTCCGCTGACCGGATGCTCGAGCGTGTGTGGGTCTTGTCGGCTATGCGTGCGGGGTGTAGCCGATCTTGTCCGAGGTCGCGAGGTCGAAGAAGTGCAGCTTGTCGGTGTCGATGACGAGATCGACTTCGGACCCGTCCGGTACCGACACGTCGGCCGATACACGGGCGGTGAACTTCGACTGGTCACCCAACGACGCGGGTTCGGTACCCGAATCGGCGAGGAGCTCCTCGATGTCGGGCGTGACCACCGGAGGCGTGTCCAGCATGAAGTGCACGTACGACTCGGACCCCAGCAACTCGTTCACATCCGTCTTGACACGGATCGTGCGATCCGACTGGCCCTCACCAGCCACACGCGCATCCTCGAAGGCACCAGGTCGGATGCCCACCACGATCTGCTTCCCGAAGAAGTCCTCGATACCCGGATGGTTGTCGAGTGCACCCTGACCGACCATCACCTTCATACCGGAGAACTCGAGCGATACACGGCCATCTGCTTCACGGTTGAGCGTCCCGTACACCATGTTCATCGCCGGCGACCCGATGAACCCCGCAACGAACAGATTCGCCGGGTTGTTGAACAACTCCGTCGGAGGCGCCACCTGCTGGAGGTTGTACGGCCGCTTCGCCGACACTGCACGCAACACGGCAACACGATGACCCAACGTCATCGCCTCGACCTGGTCATGGGTCACATACACCGTCGTCGTATTCAACCGGTTGTGGAGACGACCCAACTCGGTACGCATCTGCACCCTGAGCTTGGCATCGAGGTTCGACAGCGGCTCATCCATCAGGAACGCCTTCGGCTCACGCACGATCGCACGACCCATCGCCACACGCTGGCGCTGACCACCAGACAACGCCTTCGGCTTGCGATCCAAGAACTCGGTGATCTCGAGGACCTCAGCGGCCTCCTTCACCCGACGATCGATCTCGTCCTTGGGCATCTTGCGCAATTTCAACCCGAACGCCATGTTGTCGTACACCGACATGTGCGGATACAACGCATAGTTCTGGAACACCATCGCGATGTCGCGATCCTTCGGAGGGACATCGTTGACGACCTTGTCGCCAATCGTCATCTTCCCCTCAGAGATGTCCTCCAAGCCCGCGATCATCCGCAACACCGTCGACTTGCCACACCCCGAAGGGCCGACCAACACCAAGAACTCACCATCGATCACATCGATCGAAACGGACCCGACTGCACGCGTCCCGTCCGGATAGATCTTCCCAATGTCTTCAAGCGTGATCGATGCCATGAGCAGGTTCCTCCGTGGTCCGTTGCCGATGCCAGCCGATCGTACCATGTCGGACTGCGATGGGTGGCTACGGCTGACCTGATGGCCGACGTCCGCCCGCTAGGGTGGAGCCATGCCATCCACGAATGTCGCCATCGTCCCTGGGGGCACGGGATCCGTCGGTCGTTGCCTGATTCCGATCCTCCTCGACCGCGGCTTCAATGTCGCGGCAACGTACCTGATCCCCGACGAGGCAACGGCGCTCGAAGAGCAGGTCGACCTCGACGAGGACCGCCTCATCCTGCGGCGCGTCGACTGCACCGACCCCACCGCCATGAACGCCTTCGTCGACGAGGCCGCAGCTGCCTTCGGGCCGGTGAACGTCATGGCGTCCCTGGTGGGCGGTTGGGCCGGCGGGCGGGACGTCGCCGAGACCGATGACGTCCGACTCGATCGGATGCTCGACCTGAACCTACGCACGGCGTGGAATGCCGCACGTGCGGCCATCCCCAAGATGTCACCCGAGTGGGGGCGGATCGTCCTCATGGGATCCAAGCACGCCATCGACTCGCCAGCGGGCCAGGCCGCCTACAACGTGGCCAAGGCAGGCGTGCTCGCCCTGGCGAAGTCCATTGCGATCGAACTGCTCGACACGAACACGACCTGCAACGCCCTTCTCCCATCGGTGATAAACACCGACGCAACGAGGGCCGCGCTCCCCTACGCCGACTACGTCAATTGGCCACAGCCCAACGAGATCGCCGACGTCATCAACTTCATCGCGAGCGAGGAGTCGAAGGTCGTCAATGGTGCGTTCCTCCCCGTGTGGGGCTCGGCCGTCATCTGAGGCTGCCACGGGCTCGCTACGATGCGCGACGTGACCCACGCTTCCTACGACGTCGTGATCATCGGTTCGGGCTTCGGCGGGAGCGTCGCCGCCCACCGCCTGACCGAGAAGGGATATGCGGTCGGTGTCCTCGAGGCAGGTCAGCGCTGGGCGAGCTCGGATTTCCCTGAGACGAATTGGGACGTCCGCCGGTCGCTGTGGTTCCCCAAGCTCGGTATGACCGGTATCCAGCGACTTTCGCTCCTGCGTGACATCCTCGTGTTGTCCGGAGCCGGTGTCGGCGGCGGCTCCCTGGTCTACGCCAACACGCACTACGAACCGCTACCGGCCTTCTACGACGATCCGCAGTGGTCAGCCATCACCGACTGGAGAGCGGAGTTGGCGCCATGGTTCGACACGGCACGCGAGATGCTCGGCGTGGTAACCAATCCGCACGACACGCCTGCTGATGCCGTCATCCGACACGTCGCCGATCGCATGGGGGTCGCATCGACCTACCACCCCACGCCGGTCGCCGTCTACTTCGGTGAACCCGGTGTCGAGGTGCCAGACCCCTACTTCGGCGGTGCTGGCCCACCACGTCGCGGGTGCATCGGGTGCGGCAACTGCATGGTCGGATGTCGCCACGATGCCAAGAACACGCTGGACCGCAACTACCTGTGGTTCGCCGAGCGCAATGGCGCAACGGTGCATGCACAACAGGAGGTCATCGACCTCGAACGCTCAGGCGATCATTGGGTGGTCACGGCCAAGCGCCCGGGCTGGTCACGGCGCACCATGACGTACCGAGCGGACCACGTGATCTTCTCCGCTGGGGCGTTGGGCACGACCCGGCTGCTGTTGTCACTCGCCGAACGCGGCCGGCTCCCCCACCTGTCGCCCCGCATCGGATACCAGACCCGCACGAACAGTGAGACCCTCGTGGGATCCGTGGCCCGGTCACGGCGGATCGACTACTCCCAAGGTGTGGCGATCACGTCGTCGATCCACCCCACCGACGACACCCACATCGAGCCCGTTCGCTACGGACGGGGATCGAACGTGCTGGGGCTCCTGGCGACCATCCTGGTCGACGGTGGTCCCGGTATGCCGCGCCCGCTCCGCTTCATCGCACGCGCGTTCCGGCACCCGATCACCTTCGTACGCTCCCTGTCCGTCTGGCACTGGTCGGAGCGTGGCGTCATCCTCCTCGTCATGCAGAGTCGGGACAACAGCATCCAACTGCTTCGCAAACGTGGCCTGCTCGGGAACCGGCTCACCTCCCGCCAGGGGCACGGTGAGCCAAACCCGACGTACATACCCGAGGCCAACGAGGCAGCGCGCCACGCTGCCGAGGTCATGGACGGCATCGCGGCAAGCTCGATCAACGAGGTCGTGTTCGACACACCGATCACCGCGCACATCCTGGGCGGCGCACCGATCGGCATCGACCCGTCGACGGGCGTCATCGACGGCTATCACCGGGTATTCGGCCATGACAACCTGCACGTCGTCGACGGAGCCGCCATCGGTGCCAACCTCGGGGTCAACCCGTCACTGACGATCACGGCGATGGCTGAGCGAGCAATGGCCATGTGGCCCCGGAAGGGAGCCGCAGACAGGCGTCCACTCCCGGGCGAGGCCTACTCACCGATCACCCGTCCCTGACGCTCCGAGCGTCACCCACCTCACCATTGGCTTCGCCGCCGTCGCCCATGGGGGCATGCATCTGGCGCGTCACGCCGCGACGAGGCATGTGCTCGACCTCGAGCGCCTCGGCCATGCCGACCATGTCGTCGTCCGCCATCGCTGCGAACCATCGGCCGTACCTGTTCGACAGGGGCCATGCCGAGATGCCGTGGGCGAGAACGGAGCAGCCGACGGTGACGGCGACCACCAGGATCACCTCCTCGGTGAACGGCAAACCGGACTCGAGCACCACCGTGCCGACGAACACGAGCGACGCGAGCCCGCGCGGACCGAACCACCCGATGTAGAGCTGGGTGCGCACATCCGAACGGGTGCCGATCAGCGAGATTGCCACCGGGACCATGCGCACGACGGTCAGGCTGGCGACGGCGTACGCGACGACCCGCCAATCGACCTCACCGAGCACGGGTCCGAGGATCAGTGCGCCGAATACGAAGAACGATGTCATGGTGAGCAGGTGGCTGACGGCCTCGGAGAATCGGGTGATGTCGGGGTAGGCGGAACGGGTGAAACGCCCGAAGGTGAGGCCGCCGACGAACGCTGCGATGAAGCCCGATCCGCCGATCGGATCGGCGAGGGCATATGACAGGAGCGCCAACACGACCACGAGGACCCGGCGGCCCTCTCCCCCCATCCACCCTCGTGACATGCATTCGCTCAGCAGCCAGGATCCGCAGCGACCCACGATGATGCCGACGACGATCGCAAGACCGATCTCCTCGAGGAACAACGTCGCGATCTCCGAACCGGTCTGCAGTTCATCAGCTGCTCCCGCCACCGCAATGGCGAGGAAGGGCACGGCGATGCCATCGTTGAGCCCGCTCTCGACGGACAGTCCCTGCCGAACCGCCGCTGGAACGGATCGATTTGCGAGGACGGCCTGACCGAGCGCTGCGTCGGTCGGGGCGAGGATGATCGCGATGATCGCGGCCGGCCAGAAGCCGAGGCCGGGGAACAACAGCATCGCGGCCGCGATACCGGCGATGATCGTGAGCGGCAATCCGATGCCCAGCAATCGCGTGGGAATGGTCGCCTCCGACCGCACGGCCCGGTAGTCGATCAGCACGGCATCGGAGAACAGCACGATGACGAGCGTCGCTTCCAGGAGCACCTGGATCGTCTCGTTCGACAGTTCGAGTTGGAGGACCTCTGCGGCGGATCCACCACCGACGACGATCCACGCAGCGACGAGCCCAGCGGCCATGAAGAGCATGGGGCCCGTGACCGAGCTTCGGCCCAGGCGCCGCGAGAACAGGGCGTAGGCGACGAAGAGCACGAGCAACAAGACGAGCGATCCGTTCATCCCATGTCCCTCCGATCCGGGCGCACCCTACCGGTACCCGAGTAGGTTCTCGATGTGCGTCTGGATCGTCCGACCTGTATCGCCCGCCTCGTCGAGGCCGACTTTGGCGTGCTCGGTACGGTCGACGCCGAGCGGGGCGTTCACCTTGTTCCCGTGGTGTTCGTCGTTGTTGGAGATCGTCTGGCGATCCCCATCGATGCGGTGAAGCCGAAGTCGACGACGCGACTGCGCAGGGCCACCAACGTCACTGGCGATCCTCGGGCGAGCCTCCTTGTCGATCATCGGTCGGACGATTGGCAGCAGCTGTGGTGGATACGAGCCGACCTGCGGGCGTCGAGGCACGGGCGATGAACCCTGGCGAGAGGCCCTCGCGCGAGAAGTATCCGACGTATCGCCATCCAGGAACGGTCATCGACGTGATCGCGTTCGACATCGTCACGCTCTCGGGTTGGACCGCGGTCTGACAATGGACACCAGCGTCGAGCGTCGCTCGAGCGCACGACCAATCCGATAGCCAAGCCTCGACTGCCAGCGGACCCTATGTATCGATGACCCGAGCGGCCGTTGCCCGACCTGGACCAGCTACGACGTCAGCGGGCCCTGCTACCAGGCTCGGCTGGTGACGCCACCGATGACGACCGAGACCAGGATTCCTGCCGGCAGCGTCGCGACGTAGGACAGCTCCATCCCGATATTGCCGAAGAACAGCATCAGCAGCCATGTGGCGGGAAAGGTGAACAGGGCGAATGCCACGCCGAACACCACGACCGCTTTGAGGAAATCACCCATTGTCTTCTCCCTTCGGTGACACGGCATCGTACTGCCGCACTCGGCGGGGACGCGGGATTGTGCAGCGCACGAACAAGCCGTTCGCTTCGGTTGCCGGGAGCCGCTCATCGACGACGATCCGTCGACGACGTGAGAGGCTCGGGACCGAACGGTCCCGAGCCTCTTCTGTATGCAGCCTGCTTGGTCAGCCGACGTGCTCAGCTCGGGTTCGGCGTCGTGATGACGATGTTGGCGAATGCCACCTCGGCAGCAGCCGTTGCATCATCATCGTTGACGAAGAACAGGTACGTGAACGAACCCTGGTAGAAGTCCCGATCGGGATCTCGTAATGCACCCACCCGGGTGAACCCACGATCCTCACCGAACAACTCGACCGGGATACCCCATGCCGAGTCCGTGCCGGCGAATGGAGTGTCGCCAGCTGCGAGTACGAGCTGTTGATATCGATACCGATCCATGGATCTCACCTTCGGCCGCTACGTACGCATCGAACTCGAGCACCGTATCGGCGTGATCTCCGTCTCGAGTGGCACCTTCTTCCACGTGTTCCCCGACAACACCATCGTCCTGCCGGCATCGGCGACGGTCGCTCCACCCGAGACATCCTGCATGTGGGGCTTGACCCCGTAGGAGGTCACTTCGAGACCTGTGAAGTCCACGGCACCGTCCGCCAGGGCGGGTGCGGGAGGATCGTATGGGGGAGCCGGCGGCGGTACCGGGGTCGTCACGACGATGTTGGCGAATGCCACCTCGGCAGCAGCCGTTGCATCATCATCGTTGACGAAGAACAGATGCGTGAACGAGCCCTGGTAGAACGTCCCGATCGGGATCTCGTAATGCACCCACCCGGGTGAACCCACGACATCCTCACCGAACAACTCGACCGGGATACCCCACGGGGACGTCGTCCCGGCGAACTGGAACGTTGCCAGCTGCGCATACGAATTGTCATTGTCGAAACCGAGACCCTGGATCTCACCCTCAGCAGCAACAAACGCATCGAACTCGAGCACCGTATCGGAAGCAATCACCGTCTCGAGCGGCACCTTCTTCCACGTGTTCCCCGACAACACCAACGTCACACCACCATCAACAACACTCGCACCACCAGTCAGATCCTGGAGTGCAGGCGAATCCCCATACGACGTGACATCGAGACCCGTGAAATCAACCGCACCATCAGGCGTCGGCGAAGGAGCAGGCGTCAACTCCACCGGCGGCGGCGGTACCGGGGTCGTCACGACGATGTTGGCGAATGCCACCTCGGCAGCAGCCGTTGCATCATCATCGTTGACGAAGAACAGATGCGTGAACGAGCCCTGGTAGAACGTCCCGATCGGGATCTCGTAATGCACCCACCCGGGTGAACCCACGACATCCTCACCGAACAACTCGACCGGGATACCCCACGGGGACGTCGTCCCGGCGAACTGGAACGTTGCCAGCTGCGCATACGAATTGTCATTGTCGAAACCGAGACCCTGGATCTCACCCTCAGCAGCAACAAACGCATCGAACTCGAGCACCGTATCGGAAGCAATCACCGTCTCGAGCGGCACCTTCTTCCACGTGTTCCCCGACAACACCAACGTCACACCACCATCAACAACACTCGCACCACCAGTCAGATCCTGGAGTGCAGGCGAATCCCCATACGACGTGACATCGAGACCCGTGAAATCAACCGCACCATCAGGCGTCGGCGAAGGAGCAGGCGTCAACTCCACCGGCGGCGGCGGTACCGGGGTCGTCACGACGATGTTGGCGAATGCCACCTCGGCAGCAGCCGTTGCATCATCATCGTTGACGAAGAACAGATGCGTGAACGAGCCCTGGTAGAACGTCCCGATCGGGATCTCGTAATGCACCCACCCGGGTGAACCCACGACATCCTCACCGAACAACTCGACCGGGATACCCCACGGGGACGTCGTCCCGGCGAACTGGAACGTTGCCAGCTGCGCATACGAATTGTCATTGTCGAAACCGAGACCCTGGATCTCACCCTCAGCAGCAACAAACGCATCGAACTCGAGCACCGTATCGGAAGCAATCACCGTCTCGAGCGGCACCTTCTTCCACGTGTTCCCCGACAACACCAACGTCACACCACCATCAACAACACTCGCACCACCAGTCAGATCCTGGAGTGCAGGCGAATCCCCATACGACGTGACATCGAGACCCGTGAAATCAACCGCACCATCAGGCGTCGGCGAAGGAGCAGGCGTCAACTCCACCGGCGGCGGCGGTACCGGGGTCGTCACGACGATGTTGGCGAATGCCACCTCGGCAGCAGCCGTTGCATCATCATCGTTGACGAAGAACAGATGCGTGAACGAGCCCTGGTAGAACGTCCCGATCGGGATCTCGTAATGCACCCACCCGGGTGAACCCACGACATCCTCACCGAACAACTCGACCGGGATACCCCACGGGGACGTCGTCCCGGCGAACTGGAACGTTGCCAGCTGCGCATACGAATTGTCATTGTCGAAACCGAGACCCTGGATCTCACCCTCAGCAGCAACAAACGCATCGAACTCGAGCACCGTATCGGAAGCAATCACCGTCTCGAGCGGCACCTTCTTCCACGTGTTCCCCGACAACACCAACGTCACACCACCATCAACAACACTCGCACCACCAGTCAGATCCTGCGGATGCGGGCTCAGTCCGTATGACGTGACATCGAGACCCGTGAAATCAACCGCACCATCAGGCGTCGGCGAAGGAGCAGGCGTCGGCGAAGGCGTGATGGCCGACGCCGGCATGACCGGCATCACGAGAGCAAAGACGAGGCCCAACACTGCAAGTGCAGCAAGGATCCTCGTCCGACTCGTACCCGTCATTGGATGATTGTGAAGTGACGATGCCCCATGTACGCGCACCATTGCTTGGCTCCCCTCGAGCGATCGGACAGGCATGTCGCGCCCACCACAGTGGGTAGTCCATCGACATCGACGGCCGATCCCTTGAGTGCGAACCGCTTGAGGAGAGCTATGAGCCCTGAGCTATGAGCCTGCTAGAGCCGGCTTGATTGACGGTTCACGGTTCGTAGCTCAAGGCTCAAAAGCGACTTCGACCGCGAACAAAGAAATCTCCGGCGTGAGATGCAAGAGCCCGGCCAGCAGAGAAGCCGCACAGCGGGTTCTCCAACGGACTCGCACAGCGAGTCCGCCCCGACCGGATGTGAACCGGCGCTACCGCCTTGCCAGAGAGCAGAGGCAGTTCGTAGCCCCGACCGGAGTTGCACCGGCGCTACCGCCTGTGCCGAAGGACAGGGTGAGCGGCACGCCGCACTCGAAAGCGCAAACAGACCCCCCGCGTGAGAGCAGGAGGTCTGTTCGTAGCCCCGACCGGATTTGAACCGGCGCTACCGCCTTGCCGTGGGACAGGGTGAGCGGCACGCCGCACTCGAAAGGCAAACAGACCCCCCGCGTGAGAGCAGGAGGTCTGTTCGTAGCCCCGACCGGATTTGAACCGGCGCTACCGCCTTGAGAGGGCGGCGTCCTAGGCCGCTAGACGACGGGGCCGTATGGGCAGACCGGGTCTGCCAGCTCGGGGGGAAGGACTCGAACCCTCAATAACGGGACCAGAACCCGGCGTGTTGCCAATTACACCACCCCCGAAGGCGACGAAAGCATACGTCCGCGACCGGCCTAGTTGCAACGGTGGGTGCCGGGACGACAAGACCGCACCCGTCGAATCACCCCATCCGACGTCAAGCCGGAGGGGTCGACCACCCTGGATCGTCGAATCGTTGGACCTCGATGTGATGGCCGTCGGGATCGAGGAAGAAGGCGTGGTAGATGCCGAAGCGGTCATTGTGCTCAGGGCCGCTGTCGACGGTTCCTCCGTTGGCGATGACCATGGCGCAGAATCCATCGACGTCCTCTGCGACGATCGTGAAGATCACACTGCGACCCTCGATCGGCTCCAGATGCTCGCACACACCGAGGAACGCATCGTCGGTGACGCGGAATATGAGACACGTCCCCTGGTCGACGACGAGCTCGAGTCCGAGGATCCCGCCATAGAACGCACCGCTGGCGGCGAGGTCGCTTGCGGGGAGGAAGGTGATCTGGGCGTCGGCCGTCGGCCCGGTCATTCGAGCAGGCTCCTCGCCACCGAGATGCGGCGGAGGGACTCGTCCCTGCCGAGGATCTCGAGGGATTCGAAGAGGGGTGGGCTGACCGTGGATCCCGACACCGCCACCCGGATCGGTTGGAGTCCCTTGCGGCCAGACAGCTCGTGGTCGGCGAGCATCGCCCGCAGAGCCGCATCGATCGCTTCCGTGGTCCAGCTATCGAGATCTGATAGCGAGTCGAGCGCTCCGTCGAGGGCGATGGACGCCTCGGGCGTCGACATCACCTTCTCCCAGGACTCCTCGTCGTACCCGTCGATGGGAGCGAGCAGGAAACGCACCTGGTCCGGCACCTCCGGGAGCAGCTTCGTGCGCTCCTTCACCAACGGGGCCACGGCGGCCAACGTGTCGACATCACCAGATCCCAGGGGACGTCCGAGCGATCCCTCGACGAGCGGCCGGATGGCTGCGACGAAATCGTCATCACTCATCGACCGGATGTAGACGCCGTTCATCCACTCGAGCTTTGCGACGTCGAAGACCGCTGGGTTCCTCGACACCGCGCCGAGGTCGAATCGGTCCACCATCTCGTCGAGCGATGCGATGTCGTTCTCGTCCTCGCCCGCCGCCCAACCGAGGAGGGCGAGGTAGTTGTCCATGGCCTCCGGCAGGTATCCGGCGCTGCGGTACGCGCTCATCGCGGTGTCACCATGCCGCTTGGAGAGCTTCTTGCCGTCGGGTCCCATGAGCAGCGAAAGATGGGCGTACTCGGCAGGCACTGCACCCATGGCCTCGGTCAAGAGGATGTGCTTCGGGGTCGATGACAGCAGGTCCTCGCCTCGGATCACGTGGGTGATGGCGTAGTCGACATCGTCGACCGTCGAGGCGAGGTGGTAGGTGGGTGACCCGTCCGATCGCAGGATGACGAAGTCATCCACCTGGGCATGGTCGAAGCGCATCTCGCCACGCACGAGATCGACGAACTCCGTCGAACCGGGCCGTGGGATCCTGAACCGGATGACGGTGCGCTCACCGTCGGCGAGGCGCCGCGACACCTGTTCGCGTTCGGGTTCCATCGAACCGTCGTACGCAGGCGATGTCCCGGCCTCGCGAGCGCGCGCCTTGAACGCCTCGAGCTGGTCGGGGTTTGCGAACGAGTAGTAGGCGTGCCCGGAGCGCACCAGTCCATGGGCGACCTGGGCATAGCGGTCGAAACGGTCGGACTGCCGGTACGAACCATGGGGGCCTCCCCTACCGATGCCCTCGTCCCAATCGAGCCCGAGCCAATCGAGGTGCTCGAGGATGTCGTCCTGGAACACCTGGGACGATCGCTCCGCATCCGTGTCATCGGACCGAAGGATGAACACGCCGTCCTTCGAACGTGCGAACAGGTAGTTGTAGAGCGCCGTTCGTGCCGCACCGACGTGGAGGTGACCCGTCGGCGACGGAGCGAACCGAACACGCACGCTCACGACGCCACCACGGGATTGACGAGCACGCCGATGCCCTCGATGTCGATCTCGACGTGGTCACCGCCGCGGATCGGACCGACGCCAGCGGGCGTCCCTGTGAGGATGACATCGCCGGGCAGCAGGGTCATGACCGAGGAGATGAACGACACCAGCTCGGCGACACCGAAGACCATGTCCGATGTCGAACCGTCCTGGCGGATCTCCCCGTTGACGGTGGCCGTGATCGCGTGCGGCTCGGTCGGGTCGAACTCGGTGTCGATGGCTGGTCCGAGGGGGCAGAAGGTGTCGAAGCCCTTGGCACGTGTCCATTGGCCGTCGGCACGTTGCAGGTCGCGGGCGGTGACGTCGTTCGCGACCGTGTATCCGAGGATGTGGCTACTGACGTCCTCAGCCGCGACGTTACGCGCCACCTTGCCCATCACCACGGCCAACTCCGCCTCGTGGTGGACCTCCTGTGAGGCCCCGGGGAGACGGATGGGCGACATCGGTCCGATGACGGATGTCGGCGGCTTGAGGAAGATGATCGGCGTATCCGGAAGCTCGGAGGCCATCTCGGCGGCATGCTCGGCATAGTTCTTGCCGACCGCCACCACCTTCGTCGGGATCACCGGTGCGAGCAGCTTCACCTGGGTGATCGGCAGCACCGTCTCTGAGCGTTCCCACTGGAACAGGGGCGACCCGTGGTACAACCGGATGCCATCGGGCTCGACCGTGCCATAGGTGATGTCGTCGGCTTCGGCATCGACGCGGACGATCTTCATGCGGCCTCCCGATCAGGGGTAGTAGTCGCCCGAACGGTAGGCGGCGCTGCGCGCCAGTTGTTCCTCGGTGAGCTGCTCGTACACCTTCTGGTAGTGCTCGAAGTCGATGGCGATGAACAGCGCCGACGCCTCGACATAGAGGACACCATCGGCTTCGATCGTGCCCTCGGCCCACATCTTGCGACCCTCGGCCCTCGCCAGCCATGCGCGTCCCGACACCGTCACCCCCATCGGCACTGGCCTGCGGTAATTCGTGTCGAGCTTCGCGGTGACCCCAGGGGACCCGTACACGACCGGCACGTACCCGAGGAGGTCGTCGAGGAATGCGGCGATGGCGCCGCCGTGGACGGTGCCGGGTCCTCCTTCGAACCTGCTCGGGAACTCGAGGTCGGCCACCACATCGGTGCCGTCGACACGGGGCTGGAGGCCGAGGCCCTTCCTTGGCCTCAGGACCGCATCCCCAACAGTACGGGGTGTGTGTCCCGGTCAGGGAGGTGATGAGCGGTTCGAACGTCAGGCGTTCACCGGACAGGTACCGGTACTCGGTGTCTCCCATGTCGTCGCCTCAGACGTACTCGAGCCACTCACGGTGGAGGTCGAGCTCGCCCTTGACCGTGCCCATGTACAGCTCCTGGGCCCGCCGCGTGACCGGACCGGGTTTCCCGTCGCCGACCTCCCGATCGTCGATTTCGCGCACCGGTGTGACCTCGGCCGCCGTACCGGTGAAGAACACCTCGTCGGCGTAGTACAGGTCGGTCCGGGTGATCGCAGACTCCTTGATCGTGTAGCCGTCGTCGGCGAGGAGGGTGTAGACGGAGTCGCGTGTGATCCCATCGAGGGCGCCAGCCGACGTCGGTGGCGTGTGGACGACGCCCTTGCGAACCATGAAGAGGTTCTCTCCCGACCCCTCGGCGAGCAATCCGTCCTCGTTCAGCAACAGCGCCTCGTCGTAACCGGCCCTGATGGCTGCGGTCTTTGCGAGGACGGAGTTCATGTACCCGCCGGTGCCCTTGGCGTCTGGCATGAACGAGTTCTGTCCGATGCGCCTCCATGACGACACAGCGACGCGGATGCCGTTGGCGAGGCCTTCCTCGCCGAGGTAGGCCCCCCACTCCCAAGCGGCGATCACGACGTGCACCGAGGCGCCGGCGGGGTTGAGCCCCATCGATCCCTGTTCCGAAGAACGTGATGGGTCGCACGTAACACGAGCGCAGACCGTTGACGCGGATGGTCTCCTTTGCGGCCTCGACCAGCTCCTCGACCTCGTAGCCGAAGGGGATGCCCAGTGCCTTTGCGGATCGACGCAGGCGGTCCATGTGGTCCGTGAGGCGGAATACGGCAGGACCATCGGGAGTCTCGTAGGCTCGGATGCCTTCGAAGGCTCCGGTGCCGTAGTGCAGGCCGTGGACCAGGACGTGGACCGTGGCGTCTTCCCATGCGACGAACTCGCCGTCCATCCAGATGTGTTCGGTTGCTTCCATGGTGTCAGTTTGGCATGTGGCGCACGGTTCCGTGGTCCCGTTTCACGACACGAGGTCCCGGGCCGAGGTCAACTCATCGAGTGGATCGTCCGTGATGGGGACGAAGACCACGCAGGTCGCACCCGCCGATGCGAGGGCATCGATGCCCTCGTCCAATCCATCTGGGCTCGAAGCGTCCAGACTCCACTCGCCGTCCAAGCCTCGACCGGTGAGGTCGAGGAGCGTGAACACGATGATCTCGTGGACCGGGGGCGAGGTGGCCGTACGTCCGGCCGCGATCGAGGCAGCCATGTCGGCGACTTCGGCCGGTGATAGCCCGCCGGCCAGGACGGTTCCGTCTGCGAGGCGTCCCGACAGTTCGAGTGAGCGGGGTCCTCGCACCCCTGTCGTGACCTCAACGGCGTGATCGGGCGGGAACTCGAGGGTGATGCCGTCCAACCGGACGTACCGACCTTCGATCGTACACGTCCCCCCGGCGAGGAGCGCCTTGACCGCGATGATCTGTTCCTCGAGCAACGTCAACGGCGAGGCGACGCCGGCTCCGACCGATTGCATCCACGGGCCCACCCCGTGGCCGATACCCGCGATGAGGCGACCCGGATGCTTGCGTGCCAGCGTCGCCCACTCCATCGCGAGGGCTGCGACGTTGCGGAACGGAGCAGGAGCGATTCCGTGCCCCACCCGGGCGTGACGCGTCGCATCGAGCACAGTGGTGAGTTGCGCGATGCCTCCCGCATAGGGCAGGTCCTCGACCACCCACAGCTCGTCGAAGCGCCCATCGAGCCGGCGCGCATGGTCGGCGACGATCTCCGGGGCCAGGTCCCTGCGGATCATCGCCCCGATACGCACCGGGGAGGTCATTGCAGGTGTCGTCCGTGCCAGTCGAGGATCGCGTCGAATCGTTCCACGCGATGCTTGGGCTTCCCGCTGCGCGACAACTCGTGGCCCTCCCCCGGCGGGAAGACGAGCAGGTCGGTGTCCACGCCGTTGTGGTACAGCAACGAGAAGAACTGCTGCCCCTGTTCCATGGGTGTCCGATAGTCGGTCTCTGAATGAATGACGAGGGTCGGCGTCGTGATGGCATGTGCCCTGGCGAGCGGACTCGCTTTCCACAGCAACTCGGGTGAACCGAGCATGGTGGTTTGGAGGTACATCTCGATGAACCAGGGAATGTCGCTCGTCCCAGCCATCGAAACCCAGTTGTAGACACCGCGTTCGGCGACAGCGGACGTGTAGCGCTGATCCATCGCTGTGATCATCGCCGTCGACAGTCCCCCATAGGACCCACCCATGATGCCCATCCGGCCGGTATCGAGCCTCGGGAACTGCTCGGCCGCGGCGAAGGGAGCCAGCATGAGATCCGCTTGATCCGGTGGGACATCGTCGGCCCACCGCCCTACGGGCGTCTGCATGAATTCGTCGCCGTAGCCCGAAGCACCACGCGGGTTGACGGCCACGATGCCGTAGCCCGCACCGACATACACCTGGAACTCGTCGAAGAAGCCCCAGCCGTACTGCGTCGCGGGACCGCCATGGATGTTGAACAGGACCGGTACGGTCTCGTCGCCGGGGGGCAGCAGCACCCAGCCGTGGATCTCGACCCCATCGGACTCGTAGATGAACTCCGTCGGCTCGACCAGACCTGCCGCTGAGACGAACGCTCCATTGAGATCGGTCAGTGGGACCTCGCCGTCGCCGTCCCACCGATACACCTCGCCGGGCTGCGTCGGGCCGGTCGCCGTGAGCACCGCCGCCGAGCCATCGGCGGTGGGATCCCATCCGGTGATCAACCGAGGACCTCCTGCGACGTCCGCCACGGCTCCATCGGGTGCGATGGCGATGACCCGCTGCATGCCGCGATCCTCGAGCACACAGTGGATCGTGCCATCGCCGAGGAACCGTGGTCCGGCGAGAATCCCTGGCGGATGGCCGGGCATCAGTGCCCGATCGAGGTCCGTGATCCGGACGAACCCGCCGTCGCCGAGCCGCTGCAACGGGGAGGACTCGAGGAGCGGGGTGTCCGTCGCCTGACCAATGGCATGCAGGACGCCTGCCGGGCTATACCCCAACCAGGACCAGTCGCCGCGCTCGGACACTCGAACCGGCTCACCGTCGATCTGTCGCGTGAATACGTATCCGAGTGGGTTGATCCAGCGATCGTCATCGGTTGCAGACACGTAACTGATCGACGCGCCGTCCGGGCTCCACACAGCCGACGTCTCTGACGCATCACCGTCTGTCACCTTCGTCGTGTCCCCGGTTGCGACATCCAACAGCCAGAGGTGGGCACGCTTGTCGTGCGTCCATCCGAGGTTGTCGAACCGGAACGATGGGTCCGTGATCCGGCGCGGAGCCCGAGCACGTTCATCCTCATCGGCTTTGCCGTCGACGTACTCGGCGACCTGGAGCAGCAGGCGCGTACCGTCGGGCGACCACGACATCGAGGAGACACCAAGCTCGAAGTCGGTGATGATGGTGGCTTCGCCGCCGCCGACCGGGAGCACGGCGACCTGGGGACGATCCGCATCCTCGGGACCCTTGCGAAGGAATGCGAGCGTGGCGCCATCGGGGGACCATCGCGGGGAACGATCGGCTCGACCTGACGTGAGCGTGCGAGCCTGACCGTCGGCGTGGAGCCAGATCTGGGAGACGTATGCGTCCTCGTCGACATCCATCTGCGTGACGACGAACGCGACCCGCTCACGATCGGGATGAAGATGTGCGTCCGATGGGATCCGGAAGTCTCCGAGGTGACGTGGCTCCATGATGCTCCTTGTGTCCGCCGACGCTCAACGGTACCGGTGGTCGCGCCGGCAGGTGGCTAGCGTCCCGAACCATGCACCGGTTCGTCGCTTCGGGATTCAGCGTCGGGTTCATCCCCTCGAAACTGTGGGGGTCCGACAATGGCGCCGGCACCTTCGGGGCTGCCCTCGCCGCCCTCATCGGCCTGGCGTGGTGGCATCGGGCCTGGTGGGTCCATGCCCTCGTGTTCCTCGTCTTCTTCGCCCTGTCGTTGTGGTCGTCCGCGCCGTTTGCCGGCGACCACGCCGATCCGGGTTGGGTCGTGATCGACGAGATGGCGGGCACGTTCGTTGCGGTGATCGGGCTCGCTGGCTGGCCGTGGCTCGTCGCGGTCGTCGTTGCACGGCTCGCCGACATCTTCAAGGTGCTCCCCGGCGTCCCGCAGGCCGAACGACTGCCAGGCTCGGTGGGAATCACCATGGACGATGTGGTCGCCGGCCTCTATGGCCTCGGAGCCGGTTGGGTCGTCCAGCTCCTCATGTAGGAGCGTTCTGTCCACCGACGCAGCGGGTGTTCACGACAGGTCCACGTACCGTGCGGCGGCGATGCCATCGAGCTGGAGAAGCCCGGCGAGCTGTTCCTTCGTGACGGCCGCATCGAGGGCGATACCCATCATCGCGGCTGCACCGGCGGGGGAACGCCCGACCACCATGTCGGCGATGTTGTTGCCGATGTCACCGAGGTAGGTACCGACCCGACCGATGCATCCAGGCACGTCGTCGTTGCGGATGAGCAGCATGTGATCGGTGAGAGGAACCTCGATCTGGTAGCCCTCCACGCCCACGAGGACGGCACCCTTGCGCGCCATGTGGGTGCCGGCGACCGTCCGGTGCCGGTCATTCACCGTGCCGGAGATACGGATCACCGACTGGTAGTCGTCCACGTCGAGCTGGGATTCCTCGACGACGGACACACCGCGAGCCTCCGCGAGGAGCGGGGCGTTGACGTACGACACCGCCACTTCGGAGCTGACCGCCAGGGCACCCTTGAGTGCCGACAGGGCGATCGGCTTCACGGGTTCCTCGGCCAGTTCACCACGCACGGTGACGACGAGCTCGTCCGGCAGGCCGCGTGCCAGGGCAGTGAAGATCTTCCCGAGCTTCTCGGCGAGCCCGATGAAGGGCTTCACCTGCGGTGACACGGAGGGCCCGAGGTCCAGGTTGACGGCGCTCAGGACCAGTTCCCCATCGAGTGCCGCAGCCACGGCCTCGGCGACCGAGATGCCTGCCTTGCCCTGTGCCTCCTTCGTGCTCGCCCCGAGATGCGGGGTGACCGTCACCTCGGGTACGTCGAAGAGAGGGCTGTCGGTGGTCGGTTCGATGGCGAACACGTCGACGGCGGCACCACCGACCTTTCCTGAGCGAACGGCATCGGCGAGGTCCTGCTCGGAGACGATGCCGCCGCGTGCGACATTGATGATGCGGACCCCGTCCCTCATCCTGGCGATCGCATCGGCATCGATGAGGTTCTCCGTCTTGGGCGTGCGCGGGAGGTGGATGGTGAGCACGTCGGCCGCCTCGAGGACCTCGTCGAAGGTCGCCATGGTCACACCGAGCCTTCGGGCGCGGTCAGCCGAGACGTACGGGTCGTAGGCGACGATGTGCATGCCGAACGCCGAGGCTCGCTGTGCGACGAGCGTGCCGATCTTGCCGAGGCCGAGGACGCCGAGTGTCTTGCCGTGCAGCTCCATCCCTTGGAACCTGGAGCGTTCCCACCGACCCTCACGCAGGCTCCGATCGGCTTCCGCCACATGTCGCGCCTGGGCGAGGATCAGGGCCATCGTGTGTTCCGCAGCGCTGATCGTGTTGGCGTCGGGGGCGTTGACCACCATCACGCCACGCTCGGTTGCAGCGTCGAGATCGATGTTGTCCGTACCGATCCCGGCACGACCGATGACCGTGAGCCCGGGTGCGGCCTCGATCATCTCGCGGTCGACCTTGGTCGCCGACCGGACGATGATGGCGGACGCTTCGGCCATGGCGGCGAGCACGACGGCACGGTCCGCTCCGACGAGATCGACGACGTCGGCGTTGACCGCCAGGGCATCGATCCCCTCGTCGGCGATCGCTTCGGCGATGATGACGATTGGGCGACTCATGGAACTCCCGTGCCTCCCCCGTGCACGACCGCACAGGTCTGGTGTTGGGTGCCAGCCTAAGGCCGTCGACGGCCCTCCATGCCTCGGCGGCAGGTGGATGGTCGGGGTCTACCCTGACCGCCGTGACCGACTCCACCCACACCGACGACGCGGGACTCCGATCGGACGTACGCCTCCTCGGCGACCTCCTCGGCGAGACGCTGGTCCGCCAACACGGCCAGGAACTCCTCGAGCTCGTCGAGCAGGTCAGGTCGCTCGCCAAGACCGTCCGTGACACCAACGATGCGGAGGCTTCGGGTGGTGCAGCCTCGGAGCTCGTCGCGCTGCTCGACGGCATCGACATGGACCGGACCATCCAACTCGTGCGGGCCTTCTCCACGTACTTCGCCCTGGCCAATGTGGCGGAGCAGGAGCACCGGTACGACGAAGGTACGTTGCGAGTCGACCTCGACCGGACGGTCGATCGGATCCTCGAGGCCGACGTCGACCCCGCAGTGATCGCCGAGGTGGTCGATCGTCTCGAGGTCCGACCGGTGTTCACCGCCCATCCGACCGAGGCGGCGCGTCGATCGGTGCAGTCGAAGACGATCGAGATCGCCGATCTGCTGGGAGAACGTCGCGACCCGTCCGCCACCCCGGCAGAACGGGCGCGGATCAGGCGTCGCATCGCCGAGCTCATCGACGCCGTTTGGCAGACCGATGAACTACGCGTGGATCGGCCGACGCCGATCGACGAGGCTCGCTCGGCCATCCACGTGTTCGACGGGCTCGCAGCCGATCCGATTCCCCAGGTGTACGCCGAGTTGGACCACCAGCTCTCTCGCCTCGGCATCATCCTCGGCCCTGATCGCAGACCCCTGCGGTTCGGTACCTGGGTCGGTGGCGACCGTGACGGAAACCCCCACGTCACACCCGATGTCACACTCGCGGTGCTGCGCACCCAGCATGTTCACGCCGTGCGTGACCTCATCATGAAAGTGGAGGCGCTGGCCACGGAGTTGTCGACGTCCGAGGAGATCGTCGGGATCGGCGACCAACTCCGCGATTCCCTCGCTCGCGACGCCGCCGCGTTCCCCGCCGTCCACACGCGGTTCACGACACTCTCGGCTGGCGAGCCATACCGCCAGAAGCTCGCCTTCATCCACCAGAAACTGCTCAACACGCTCGAGGCGTTCGAGGAGGGATCCCCACCACGGCTGCCACTCGCCTATCCCGATGCAGCGGCACTCATCGACGACCTGGTGATCATCCAGGCGTCCTTGTCGGCCCATCGGGGCGACGTGCTCGCACGGGGCGAGGTCGCACGGCTGATCCGTCTCGTTGCGTCCCTGGGCTTCTCGCTCGCGACGATGGATATCCGCCAGCACGCCTCCAAGCACCACGCGACCGTCGCTGCGCTCTACGACGCTGCCGGAGTCGCCCATACGATCGGTCCGGACGGTTTCGATGTCGCCACGCTTGCCGGCGAGCTCGAGGGTCGACGGCCGATAGCGTCGACCGCGATACGCCTCGAGGGCGAACCGGCCGAGACCCTCGACACGATGCGTGCCATCCGTGACGCCAAGGACCTCTTCGGTGACGACGTGATCGAGTCCTACATCGTGTCGTGGACACGAGGGGCAGCTGACATCCTGGCGCCGATGGTCCTGGCTCGCGAGGTGGGCCTCATCGATACGCATGCCGGAATCGCACGCATCGGTTTCGTGCCCCTGTTCGAGACGATCGACGAGGTGACCGCAGCCGGTCGACTGCTCGACGAGATGCTCTCGCTCGAGCCGTATCGCCGGCACGTCGCCCTACGTGGGGACCTGCAAGAGGTGATGTTGGGGTACTCGGACTCCAACAAGCACGGTGGCATAGCGACGAGTCAATGGGGTCTGTACCGCGCCTCGCGTGAGCTGCGCGATGTCGCCGCTGCGCACGGTGTCACGTTGCGCCTCTTCCATGGCCGGGGAGGCACCGTGGGTCGTGGTGGTGGCCCCACCGAAGCCGCCATCCTCGCCCAGCCGTGGGGCACGGTCGATGGGCGCATCAAGATCACCGAACAAGGCGAGGTGATCTCGGACAAATACGCCCTCGGAAGCCTGGCGCGTCGCAACCTCGAGATCACCCTCGCCGCAACGCTCGAGGCGTCGGTGCTCCACCGGTCATCTCGTCAACCCCCGGCCGTCCTCGAGCGGTGGGACGCCACGATGGATGCCGTCTCGGACGCCGCGTTCGCGAAGTACCGCTCGCTGGTCGATCGACCCGATCTGGTCGGATACTTCCTCGCATCGACCCCGGTCGAGGAACTCGGGAACATGAACATCGGATCCCGGCCGTCTCGCCGACCGGGTTCCGGGGAGCTCTCGATCGACGGCCTGAGGGCGATCCCATGGGTGTTCGGATGGACCCAGTCCCGCCAGATCGTCCCCGGCTGGTACGGCGTCGGCACCGGCCTCGAAGCGGCGCGGACCACGTTCGGGACGCAGGCCTTCGCCGACATGTACGAGCGGTGGTCGTTCTTCCGCACCTTCGTGTCGAACGTGGAGATGACCCTCGCCAAGACGGACCTCACGATCGCCGAGCGCTACGCACAGCTCGCCACCGAGGACGAGCGTCCGGTGTTCGACGACATACGCGACGAGCACGCTCGCACCGTGCGCATCATCACGGAGATCACCGGGTCCGGCCTCGTGGACCATGATCCGGCGCTGCAGCGCACGCTCGAGGTACGCGACCGCTACCTCGATCCGATCAGCTACCTGCAGGTATCGCTCCTGCGGCGATGGCGCGACAGCGCCGGTGACGACGCAACGATGCAACGAGCACTGCTCCTGACGATCAACGGTCTCGCCTCGGGATTGCGCAACACCGGTTGACGTCCACCGATCCCCGACGCCGCCCCGACGGTGGCCCTACGCCAGACGTCTTGTCGCGAACGAGACGCTGCACGATCGTCGGATCGGCCTTTCCTCCGCTCTCGCGCATGACCTGACCGATGAGAAAGCCCATCGGCTTCATGTCGCCCGCCCGGATCTTGGCGACGGCGTCGGCGTTGGCGTCGAGGACGGCATCGACGGCCTCCTCGATGGCGCCGACATCGGACATCTGCATGAGGTCGCGCTCGCTGGCGATCTCGCGTGGAGCGCCCTCCCCCTCGATCGCGGAGATGAGCACGTCCTTGGCAGCCGACGACGACAACTCCCCGGCGTCCACCATCGCTGCCAGATCGACGAGGTGCTCCCCAGTGAGCGCCGTTTCCTCAACGTCACGTTCGATGCGGCGCAGGTGGGCCACGACGTCGCCGGTCAGCCAGATCGCCACGGTCCTTCCGGAGGCACCCGCCTCCGTGGCCGCTTCGAAGAGGACAGCGAGGGCAGGGGCGTCGGCGAGCAGCTCGGCGGCGGATGCGTCTGCGCCTGCCTGCACATATCGCTGCCGACGTGCCGCCGGGAGCTCGGGCAACGACGCACGGATCTCGGCCTGCCATGCCGGCGAGACGTCGAGTGGCAGGAGATCCGGATCCTGGAAGTACCGGTAGTCCTCCGACTCCTCCTTGGAGCGCATCGTGGTGGTGACCCCGGTGTCCTCGTTCCAGTGGCGCGTCTCCTGGTGGATCTCGCCACCCGATTCGAGGACGCCGATCTGGCGGTCGATCTCGTACGCGATCGCCCGCTGGAGACTGCGGAGCGAGTTGACGTTCTTCGTCTCGGTACGAGTTCCGAGTTCCTCGGATCCCGCTGGTCGCACGGAAACGTTGGCGTCGAACCGCATCGATCCGGCCTCGAGCCTGGCATCGGAAACGCCCAGGGCGAGGACGATTCGCTGGAGCTCGGCCCCGTACGCCCGTGCCTGCTCCGGGGTGCGCAGATCGGGTTCGGTGACGATCTCGACCAATGGGACGCCAGCTCGATTGAAGTCGAGGAGGGTGTGGCTCGCATCGTGGATGCGTCCTCCACCGTCCCCGATGTGTGAGCTCTTGCCCGTGTCCTCTTCCATGTGGACACGGGTGATCCCGATGGTCGTGGCCGCGCCGTCCACGTCGACATCGACGGAGCCATGCTCACAGACGGGGAACGTGTACTGGCTGATCTGGTAGTTCTTCGGCAGGTCGGGATAGAAGTAGTTCTTGCGATAGAACAGTGAGCTCTGGTTGATCTCGCACTCGAGGGCCAGCCCGATCTTCACGATGCCCTCGATGGCTCGCTCGTTCGGAACGGGCAGCGCGCCGGGCAGCGCCAGGCACACCGGACAACAGGCCGTGTTGGGTTCGCCGTGTCCGTCGGCTGGACACCCGCAGAACATCTTCGATGCCGTGTTGAGCTCGACGTGCGTCTCGAGCCCGATCACCGCTTCCCAGCCGTCGCGCCCACTCATGTCGGCGGCACCTCCGACGTGGCAAGGGCTGCGCGTGCCGTGAAACCCGCGAGGCGCTCCACCTCGGCGGCAACCTGGAAGAGGCGCTCCTCACCGAGGGACGGAGCCATGACCTGGAAGCCGATCGGGAGCCCGGCCGCATCGAGGCCGACCGGCACGGAGATCGACGGATCCCCTGAGAGGTTCGACGGGATCGTGCAGACATCCGAGTAGTACATCGCGATGGGATCGGCGGCCCGCGAGCCCACGGGGAACGCCGTGGTGGGACTGGTCGGTGACACCAACACGTCGACCCGTTCGTACGCTTCGGCGAAGTCGTTGCGCACCAGCGTCCGAACCTTCTGCGCCTGACCGTAGAACGCGTCGTAGTACCCCGCCGACAGGGCATAGGTCCCGAGCAGGATGCGCCGGATGACCTCGGGTCCGAATCCCTCGGCCCGCGAATGGCTCATCATGTCCTCGGTCGTGCCCTCGACCGACGACCGGTGCCCGTAGCGGACACCGTCGAATCTGGCGAGGTTGGCGGAGCACTCGGCGGGTGCGATGAGGTAGTAGGCGGACAACGCGAACTCGGACGATGGCAGCGAGATCTCCGTGACATGGGCACCTGCCGACTCGAGGCGATCGACCATCGACCTGGTCGCTGATCGCACCTCCGGATCGATGCCTTCACCCATCAACTCGGTGACGACACCGATGCGCAGTCCACGCACACCCGTTTCGAGCGAACCGCCGAGGTCCGGAACGGGTCCGTCGATGCTGGTCGCATCCATCCGATCCCATCCCGCAACCGACTCGAGGAGGACGACAGCGTCGGCGACGGTACGCGCAAAGGGACCGATCTGGTCGAGCGACGACGCAAAGGCGATCAACCCGTACCGCGAGACGAGGCCGTACGTGGGCTTCATGCCGACCACGCCGGTGAGGGCTGCCGGCTGGCGGATGGAGCCGCCCGTGTCGCTTCCGAAGGCGCCGAAGGCCGATCCGGCAGCCACCGCCGCGGCGGAACCGCCAGACGATCCTCCGGGGACCCGATCGGTGTCCCACGGATTGCGGGTGGTCCCGAACGCCGAGTTCTCGGTGGACGATCCCATGGCGAACTCGTCGAGGTTGGTCTTGCCGGTGATGACCGCGCCGCCCGCACGCAGACGGGCCACGACCGTGCCGTCGTAGGGAGGCTTCCACCCGGCCAGGATCTTCGACGACGCCGTCGTGTCCAGACCCTCGGTGACCATGTTGTCCTTGAGGGCGAGCGGGATGCCCTGGAGCGGTCCGAGGTCCGTACCAGCGGCGAACGCCGCGTCGGCGGCATCTGCGGCTGCTCGAGCACCGTCGTGGTCGATCGTCAGGTAGGCGTGGAGATGGGCCTCGGTGACCGCAGCGCGACGTTGGACGGCATCGAACAGGTCACGGGCGGTGAAGTCACCGGCTCGCAGCCCGGCGCCTGCTTCGAGGATGGTCAGATCGGCGAGGTCCGTCATTCGCCGAGGATCCTCGGTACCCGGAACTGACCGTCCGTGGCGTCGGGCGCGTAGGCGAGGAACGAATCGCGCTCGAGACAATCGCGGCGCTCATCGGGGCGGAAGCCGTTGACCATGGGCAGCGGGTGCGAGGTTGGTTCCACCCCATCGGTCGGCAGGGCCTGCACGCGTTCGGCATGCTCGAGGATGTCCTCCAGCTGGACGGCGTATGCCGCGAGTTCCTCATCGCTGAGCGCGAGTCGCGCCAGGTGCGCGACCTTGGCGATGTCGATGTCCACAGGCATGGCGCCGATGGTACCGATCTGGCGTCGCCACGCATCAGTGGAAGGCGAGCACGACGCTAGCGTCGGGGGATGCTCCCGATGCCCTCGAAGGCGCAGTTGCGCCACCGGATGCCCCGTCTCCTGTTCGGTCTCGTCCTGTTCGGCATCGGCATCGCCATGCTCGTGATCGCGGACCTCGGACTCGCTCCGTGGGAGGTGCTCCATCAGGGGATCTCGGAACGCACCGGGATCCCGATCGGAACGGTCGGGATCATCACCGGGGTGTGCGTGCTCTTCCTGTGGATCCCCCTGCGCGAGCGCCCCGGGGTCGGGACGATCGCCAACGTCCTGCTGATCGGCATCGTCATCGACGTGACGTTGTGGCTCGCACCCGATTCCGCTGGTAGCACCTGGGCGCAGTGGGCGCTGCTCATCGGAGGAACCCTGATCATCGCCATCGGATCCGGCTTCTACATCGGCGCAGGCCTCGGTCCCGGTCCCAGGGACGGGCTCATGACCGGCCTCGGGCACCGCGGCGTGCCGATCGGCTTGGCACGAGCCGTCATCGAGCTCGGTGTGCTCGGTATCGGCTGGATGATGGGCGGCACCGTGGGCGTCGGGACGGTGGTGTTCGCTTTCGGCGTTGGTCCCCTCGTCGGGTGGATCCTGCCCGTCCTGAGCCTCGAGGATCTGGTTGCGCCGATCGTCGATCCCCCATCGGATGACTCGGTACCTGAGACCTTCTGGGTGGAGTGACTCGCTCGCCCCACGACGTGACCGATCTCAGCGACCCTCGAGGAACTCCCGAAGGACGTCGAACACGACGCCGAGGTTGGCAGCGGGCACCCATTCGCCCACCTGATGTGCCTGTGCGACCACGCCGGGGCCGTAGTTGACGGCGACGGCTCCGCGCTCGGTCAATCGGGCGACGTCCGTCCAACCCTGCTTCGCCTGACGCCGACCACCACGCATTGCTGCGAGTGCCTCGAGGCGACGGACGTGCGGGTCGTCCGGGGCAGCGCCACCGGCCGGTGCACGGTCACGGATGATGATCTCGTCCGCCTCGGATGCGATCGCCCGCACACGTTCGACGGCTTCGTCGATGCTGTAGATGGGAGGAAACCGATGGTTGAGGTTGATGCGGAACTCGGGCGGGATGATGTTGTTCGCGATCCCGCCCGTGGCACGGGTCACGGAGAACACCTCTCGATACTCGAGCCCATCGATGTCCACGAGGTCCGGTTCGAGTTCGTCGAGCTTGGTGAGCCAACGGCCCGCCTTGGTCACAGCGTTGACACCGAGCCACGGTCTCGCCGAGTGGGCGCTCGCACCACGGAAGACCACCTCGGCATTGACGACACCGTTGCAGCCGATCTCGACATGGAGATCGGTCGGTTCGAGCACGATGCTCAACGAGGCGTCGGTGAGCCACGGGCAGGCATCGAGGACGGGTCCGAGCTCGTTGTCGGCCGCCGCTCCCTCCTCCGCGGCGTAGAACACGTAGACGACATCGATCGAAGGGGCGAGGTCGCCATCCTCGAGGAGTTCGATCATCACGGCGACGCCGCCCTTCATGTCGGAGGCCCCCAGGCCCACGACATGGTCACCTTCGATCCGCGCCTTCGGGTCCCCCTGCTCGGGCACTGTGTCGAGGTGCCCGTAGAGGGCGTAGAACGGCCGATCGAGGGGTTGCCCGCCCACGACCAGCGAGTTGCCGATGCGACGGACCTGGCGATCGCGGAAGCGGTCAGCGAGCATCGTGCACAGGGCGTCCTCGTCGCCGGTGACCGAGGGGATGTCGATGATCTCGATGAGGGTGTCGACGACGGTCATCGACGGCCTCCGAGGACGATGGCACCTGTCATACCTGGACCTCGAACGTGCGGAGGACCTCGTTGAGGGAGGTCTTGGCATCGGTGGATTCCGTGCGGGATCCGATGATGAGCGCGCATGCGAGCTGGTACGACCCGGCGGCGAACTCCTTGGCTCGCGTGCCGGGGACCACGACGCTGTTGGCAGGCACCCGGCCCCGGGTCTCGACGGGTTCGGGGCCCGTGACATCGATGATGGGGGTCGATGCCGTGATCGTCGTGTTCGCACCGATGACGGCCCCATGCTCGATGAGCGCACCTTCGACGATGATCGAACGGCTCCCGATGAACGCCCCGTCCTCGATGATCACCGGCCTCGCTCCCGGCGGTTCGAGGACACCACCGATGCCTACGCCGCCACTCAGGTGGACGTTCTTTCCGATCTGGGCACAGGACCCGACCGTGGCCCATGTGTCGACCATGGTGCCCGCCCCCACGTAGGCGCCGATGTTGACGTAGCCGGGCATCACGATCACTCCCGGTTCGCAGAATGCGCCGTATCGCACCGTTCCCGGCGGGACCACCCTGATGCCCTGTTCCTCGAGGCCGGTCTTGGTTGGGATCTTGTCGTGGTACTCGAACGGGCCGGCGGTGGTCGTGGTCAGGGCCGACAGCCGGAAGTACAGGAGGATGGCTTCCTTGACCCATGCGTTGACGATCCACGAACCGTTCTGCTTGGACGCCACGCGCAGCGTCCCGGCGTCGAGCGCCGCGATCGTCCGCTCGACGGCGTCCGTCGCCTCGCGTGCGTCGATGTCACCGGCGTAGGCCGCTTCGATGGTGTCCCTGTCGTTCATCCGTTCCATCCGTCTCGTCGTCCGTGGCTTCCACTGCACGTCATGCGAGCGCCTCGATGAGGGCCTCACCCGCTGCGACGCATTCGTCCTTCGATGGTACGAGGGCCAATCGGATGTACCCGTCGCCCCCCGGCCCGAAGAACGACCCGGGCGAGACCACGATGCCTGCATCGAGGAGCACGTCCGTCACAGCGAGATCGTCACCCACGCGTACCCACAGGTACAACCCGGCTCTCGAGGCGACGACCTCCATGCCGGCCAGCTCACATGCACGCTCGAGGATTCGACGCTTCGCCGTGAATACCTGCCTACGGTCCCCGGCGTGCTCGTCGTCGTTCCACGCGGCGACGGCAGCCGATTGGACGAACTCCGCAGATGCCGTCCCCGTCGTGGACCGCAACGTGCGAAGGGCCGAGATCGCGTCGGCGTCACCGACGATCGCACCCGAGCGGTACCCGGTCATGCCCGAACGCTTCGACAGGGACAAGTACGAAAGGACGCCGGTCATCCCCTCGCCTGCGACCTGGAGGACGGACGACGGCCCATCGGGATACACGTCGTCCTCGTAGGTGTCGGCGTAACACTCGTCCGAGCAGACCAAGGTCCCGGAATGGCGGCCGCGGTCGACCATGGCGGCGATCTCGTTGCGATCCATGACGGAACCCGACGGGTTGTGCGGCGTGCACATCCACAACAACCTCGCACGCTCCCATACATCGGAGGGGATGGCATCGGCTCGCATCACGAAGTCGTCACCGAGCACGACCCGGTGCACGTCGGCTCCGGCGAACATCGCTCCGCGTTCGTACACCGGGTATCCGGGGGTCGGGACGACCACGACATCGCCGGCCGAACGATCGACGAAGGCGAAGGGTGTCGAGAAGATCGCCTCCTTCGAACCGCTGGTCGGAATCACCTGGGTCTCGGGATCCACGACGACGCCGTGCCGACGTTCGATGTAATCGGCGACCGCCCGCCGGAGGTCGGCTCGCCCGTGTGCCGTCGGGTACTGGGACACCTCGGGGACCGCAGCGCGTAGCGCATCGGCGATGAAGGTCGGGGTCGGCTCGATCGGATCTCCGATCGAGAAATCGATGACGGGGAGGCCGGCCTCGCGGCGATCGCGCGCACGGGCCTGGACCGTCGCCATGGGATACGTGCCGAGCTGGTCGAGCACCGGATTGCGTCGCATGGCCGCACGGTACCGCAGGGGCGGTACTGGTTCGACTCCATGCGACATAGCATCCCCACGATGACCACGACCGGCTACCGCATCGTCTACACCCTCCTGGGGGTCGCATTCGCCGCGATCGTCGCCGGCGCCATCCTGTTCATCCCATCAGGCGATCCCGAAGTACTCCCCGACGCCGTCGAGAGCTACTCCCCAGCCGACGGCGACCTCGTCGTTCAACCCGTCAAGGTGGTCCTCGACCTCCAGCCGAACTATGACGCCCGGTTCGTCATCGATGGCATCACCATCCCCGCCGACCAGGTCGACAGCATTCTCCAGACGGGCAGGCACCAGTTCGAACCGGGGCCGGGCAAGGCCATCGAGCGGTGGACTCCCGGCGACCACACGGTCGTCGCGACGTTCATCGGTGGAGCGAACAACATCGACGCCGGCACCGTCGTATGGACGTTCCGGGTCCAATGAACGCCTCGACCATTCCCCCTACGAAGAACCCACTGCGACCGGAGGCCCCGCGTTGACCAGCTACACCTACGATCCCGACGCCTGGCACCCCGCAATAGCGGGTTTGGTGGCGGGGGCAATCGGCGCCATCGTCGCCGGGGGGCTTTCGGTGGTCCTCCGCTCGCCCGATGAGGTGGTCGCAAACAGCCTCACGGTCGTGATCACCTCGCTCGTGCTGGGGTTGATCGCCGGAATGCTGTGGCGTCGGCTCCGTGCAGGAGACCGAGCGATGTTGGCTTTCGGGGTGACCATGGCGGCCGGTTGGTTCGTGGCGATGCTCGCCGTGACGATCGTGGACCAGACGGTCCTGAGCAACCTGATCGCCTACGCGGCGCCACTCGCTGCGATCATCTTCATCACGCTGGCCTTCCTCACGCCACTCCTCGCAGGAGTGACCGCACCGGTGTGGATCGCCTTCGTCCCGGTGGCGATCGCCCTGGCCATGGG
Source organism: uncultured Acidimicrobiia bacterium (assembly GCA_963759175.1). Taxonomy (GTDB): domain Bacteria; phylum Actinomycetota; class Acidimicrobiia; order Spongiisociales; family UBA5794; genus SZUA-442. Next base: position 29,708 of record CAVWXP010000004.1, on the reverse strand, counting down.
CATCGGCTTGTTCGGCAGGGGCAACGTCGCCTCAGGGGAACTCACGCTCGACGACCTCGACTCGGCGACGACCACCACCACGACGACGATCGGATCGTCGGACACCACCGGTACGACCGCTCCCGCCACCACGACGGCACCGCTGGCGGGGACGATCTCGATCCCAGACGATCTGGCGTCCACCTATACGATCACTGTGGGCCTCGCAACGTACTCGGTAGAGGAGCGGCTCCAGGGACTGGCAACGCAGGGGGTCGGCACCACCGATGCCGTGAGCGGAACGGTGTCGCCGGCCGGTCCGTTCACGTTCACGATCGACCTCCAGTCGTTCGAATCGGACCAGAGCCGACGTGACTCGCGGGTCGCAGGGTGGTTCGCCGAGTTCCCCGAGGGTACGTTCAGCGGTGACTCGTTCCCGCTACCGCCGACTGGGACGGTCGGTGAAAGCGTCACCTTCGATGTCGCAGGGGACATGACCGTCAATGCCATCACGCTCCCCATCACGTGGGACGTCGAGGCCCGTGTCGAGCCCGACGGAACCCTGTCGGTGACCGGGGAAACCTTCATCGTCCTCTCCGACTTCGACGTACCGGTGCTCACCGGTGGCTTCGTCGAGATGGAGGACGGCGCCACTCTCGAGGTCGTGTTCTCGGCCGCACCCTGACACCGAATCCGGATCCCATCCCCACCGATGCGGCGAAACGTCGCGGGCGCCCGTCAGGAGCCGGACGCGGAATCGAGGCCTTCGGCGAGCAGCACGCGGAAGCCGTCCTCGTCGAGTATGGGAACCCCCAGTGACTCGGCCTTCGCCAGCTTGGATCCTGCGTTGGCACCTGCGACGAGCGCCGATGTCCGCGAGGACACCGATCCCACCACCTTGCCTCCCCGGGCGACGACGGCGTCCCTCGCCTCATCGCGGGTGAAGCCCTCCAGTGTTCCGGTGACGACGACGGAGACGCCGGCGAGGATCTGGGGCAGCTCGGGAACGGTCGCCGCATCGTCTCGCAACGAGACGCCGGCCTCACCGAGCCTCTCGATCAATCGCCGATTGTCCTCCTCGGCGAACCATCCCACCACCGCACCCGCGATCTCGGGACCGACGCCGTCAATCGACGCGACGTCGTCGAGGGTCGCGGAGCCGATCGCATCAGCAGAACCGAAGTGCCTGGCGATCACACGCGCAACGGTGCTGCCGACATGGTCGATACCGAGACCGAACAGCAGCTTGGCGAGGGGTCGGGCCTTCGACCGCTCGATGGCATCGACGAGCTTGGTCGCCGAAACCTCCTTCCACCCCTCGAGCGGCACGAGATCGTCGACCGTGACGCGGTAGATGTCGGCGGGATCGGCGATGATGCCCTCGTCGAGGAGTGTGCCGACCGTGCGGTATCCAAGGCCCTCGATGTCCATCGCTCCACGTGAAGCGAAGTGGAACAGGTACTCGCGCAGGCGCGAGGGGCATGTGTACCCCCCGGTGCACTTCGCTTTCGCCTGTCCCTCGGGCAGCACGATCGGGTTGCCACAGAAGGGACATCGGCTCGGCATCCGCCAGACCTCCGTGCCGGGAGGACGTAGGTCGAGCACCGGTCCGAGCACCTCCGGAATGACGTCCCCGGCCCTCCGAACGACCACCGTGTCCCCCGGGCGCACGTCCTTGCGGTGGACCTCTCCCTCGTTGTGGAGCGTCGCATTGGTTACTGTGACGCCGCCGACGAACACCGGTTCCATCACGGCGTAGGGCGTGACCGCGCCGGTGCGGCCGACGTTGATCCTGATCTCGCGCAGGAGGGTCGCCTTCTCCTCGGGCGGCAGTTTGTAGGCGATCGCCCAGCGCGGGGAACGCGCCGTGAATCCGATGTGGGCCTGCTCGGCGAGATCATCGACCTTCACGACGATCCCGTCGGTCTCGTAGTCGCGATCGTGACGGTGCGACGTGGCCTCATCGATGTACGCGACCACGTCATCGAACGACGCCACCGTGCTGTTGGCAGGATTCACTCGCAACCCGAGTTCGGTCAGCCATGCCATCTGCTCGGAGTGCGATCCGAGCGCCGGTCCCCCATCGACGAATCCCAGTTGGTACACCCATATGGCCAGATTGCGCGACGCTGTCTTCTCGGGATCCTTCTGGCGGACGGAACCCGCGGCCGTGTTGCGTGGGTTGATGTAGGGACGTTCGCCCGCCTCGGCCTGCCGTTCGTTGAGGGCATCGAACTCGGAGACCGGCAGGTAGATCTCACCGCGCACCTCCATGATCGCCGGGGTATCCCCGCGTAGTGCCAGTGGCACGGAGCGAATGGTCCGGACGTTTTCGGTGACGTCCTCTCCCACCGCGCCGTCCCCACGGGTGGCGGCGCGGGTCAACACGCCATCCTCGTACGTCAGGGACACGGCAAGGCCATCGATCTTGAGCTCGCAGCTGTAGGAGGAGGGTTCATGATCGAGGATGCCGACGAGGCGTTCGTGCCAGGCCTCGAGTGCTTCGCGGTCCATGGCGTTGTCGAGCGAGAACATGCGGAGACGATGCTCGACCTCGGCGAACCCCGACACGGTGCCGTCGCCGATCCGACGGGTCGGTGACAGCGACGACACGAGCTCGGGATGCTGCTCCTCGATGGCGACCAACTCCCGATAGAGCAGGTCGTAGGCGTTGTCATCGATGATCGGCGCGTCGAGCACGTGGTAGCGATGGTTGTGTTCATTGAGCTCGCTCACCAGCTGCTCGTACCGCCGTGCGGTCTCGTCGAGCTGGGTCGCCCGTTCGTCGGCTTCCACTATCGGCTCCAATGGCGCATCACGAACCACGTGATCGCGTGCGGCGATCCACGCTACCCGACCCGACCGACACGGATGCGGTCATCGACGATGGTGCCTCCGCCGAGCACGTACTCACCGTTGTAGGCGACGACAGCCTGACCCGGGGCTGGTCGCGGTTGGGGTTCGTCGAACACGAAGCGCCAACGCTCGGCGAGGACCTCGACCGTCGCCGGAACGGGGTCCATGCGGTACCGAACCTTGACGTGCACACGATCGCCGTCACCAAGTGGTCGATGGGTGAACCGCATGTCGGTGGCGACGCATGCGTCGGTGAGGAGGTCCTCTCGTGTCCCGATCGTCACGCGCTGGCGACGCGGTTCGATGTCGACCACATACCGCGGCTCGCCCACCGACACCCCCAGGCCGCGCCGCTGGCCGATCGTGAACGATGCCGTTCCGTCGTGCTCCCCGACGATCTCGCCCTCCGTGTCGACGATATGGCCGGGTCGGACGATGTCTGGCACCCTGGAGCGCAGGAAGTCCCGGTAGTCCCCTGACGTCACGAAGCAGATGTCCTGTGAGTCCGGTTTGTCGGCCGTACGCAGACCGAGACGCGGCAGCGCGTTCGCGCACCTCGGCCTTGGTCATCTCACCAACGGGGAGTCGGACACGCGCCAGCGCCTCCTGGTCGAGCATGTGGAGCACATACGACTGGTCCTTGGTGGGGTCGACAGCCGTGCGTAACCGGTGGATGTCCCCGTCGCGCTCCACGCGGGCGTGGTGGCCGGTCACGAGCACGTCACACCCGAGTTCGGATGTGCGATCGAGCAGGGCGCGGAAGCGAACCTTGCGGTTGCATTCGATGCACGGATTGGGCGTGAGACCGTCGAGGTATCCGCGACCGAACGGCTCGACGACGGCCGCCGTGAACTCCTCGACGTAGTCGAGGACGTAGTAGGGAATCCCCAGCTGGGCGGACACCCGACGCGCATCCTCGGCGTCGGACACCGTGCAACAACCGGCGACCGGCATCTGGCCGTCCTCGCCCTGCCATTGCTTGAGTGTCACACCGATGACGTCGTAGCCGGCCTCGAGCATGAGGGCTGCGGCAACGGAGCTGTCGACGCCCCCGGACATGGCAACGAGCGCCGAGGTCATGTCGGATCCTTCATTGCGTCGACCACGGCGCCTACCGCCGCCGCTGAGCGTTCACCTTCGCCGGGAGCGGTGTCCCAGCCCATCGTGAATCGGATACACGATCGGGCCTCGGTGTCGGACATGCCCATGGCCGTGAGGACGTGGCTGGGTTCGACCGCTCCCGATTGGCACGCCGATCCCGCAGCGGCATACACGCCGTGCGCATCGAGCCGGATGAGCAACGATTCGGCGCGCACGCCGGGGAGCCGGAGATGGGAGAAGTGCGGCAGGCGGGTCACACCCCGTGCCGTCACGACGGCATCGGGAAACCGCTGCGCGATCGCCGACTCGAACGCATCACGTTCGCCCCCGACGACCGAGGCGAAACGACCCCGATCGGCCTCGGCGGCTTCCATGGCTGCAACCATGCCGGCGACGCCTGCGACGTTGGACGTCCCTGGCCGACGGCCCGCCTCCTGCGCACCCCCTGTGATCAAGGGCTCGAGGTCGACCCCCGCACGGACGTAGAGGATTCCCACGCCCTTGGGCCCTCCGAACTTGTGAGCAGCGAGCGTCAACAGGTCGACGTCGAGGTCGACGACATCGATCGACGCTCCGACGAAGGCCTGGACCGCGTCAGTGTGGATGACAGCTCCCGGAGCGACCTCGCGCACCACCCGAGCGATCTCCCGGATGGGCTGGATGGCCCCCACTTCGTTGTTGGCCGCCATCACGGACACCACGCCGGTGTCCGCTCCGACGGCTTGCTCGACGGCGTCGGGACCCACCACACCGTCGGCATCGCATGGGATCTCGACGACCCTGCGGCCGAACCGCGCCAGACCTCGGGCGGGTTCGAGCACGGCCTTGTGCTCGATCGACGACACCACGATCGTCTGCACGTCACCAGCGAGGCCCGCACCGACGATGGCGAGGTTGTCGGATTCCGTGCCGCCGGAGGTGAACACGATCTCGTCGGACCGCGATGCCCCGACGACCGCAGCCGCCCGTTCCCTCGCATCCTCGAGGAGGTTCTTCGCCGATCGGGCGACCGCATGCGTGCCGGATGCGTTCCCATTGCCCGATGCGAGGGCGGCTGTGACGGCTTCGACGGCCTCCGGCCTGATCGATGTCGTCGCCGCATGGTCGAGGTAGATGGTCATGTCATTCGGGTCCGATCACGGCAGCGAGCCAGAGACGAACCGTGGCTTCGTAACGGTCGCGATCGATGTTCCACAGGTCGGTGTGCGCTGCCTGCTCGAAGCGTTCATAGGTTGCCTGCTCTCCGAGGGCCTCGGCGAATGCCTCGGTGTCATCGGGATCCGTGATGGCATCCTCACCGCCGGCCATGAGCAACATCGGCACATCGAATTCCTCCACCCTCGACGGTTGGTCGAGCTCCTCCCAATCGATCGCAAATCGTGCCGTCGCGAGCCGCCGACCGAGCCATCCAACGATACGGGGCGTTCCGGCCGCCGCCGACCACGAGGTGACCACATCCTCGAAGTCGAGGACCGGCGACTCATAGATCACGGCGCGTACATCCCCGACGAGGTCGGATTCATGCAGAAACATCGACACGATGCTGGCTCCGAAACCCGAACCGATCAGGACGAAATCCCTGGCGCCCTTGCGTTGCCCGAGTGCCACAACGGCCTCGACGTCCCTCCATTCATCGAGGCCCCAGGTCCGAAGACCACTGTCGGAAGGGGTCGCACCGACATCATTGCGGTACGAGGTCACCATGACGGGATACCCGTCCTCGACGAGGCTCGGAATCAGCCGGAGCGACTCCGTGAGCCGATCATCGCCTCGCCCGTGGACGAACACGACCCACGTGGCGCGCCGCCCGTCGATGAACCAGCCCGGGTGCGGTCCGATGTCCGAAGGAGTGATGAGATCCTCGAAACCGATCCGATGGGCCGTGAGGGGGTCACCGGTGAACGCATCGGGATCGACGAGCATGGCATCACCGATGACCACCTCGCCGTCGAGCGTGGTCATGCCACGCTCGACGGTCGCATCGTCGATCCGCACGATCGTCGACATCTGGGCGTAGGACGCATCGCCCTGGAGGCCCCACGTTCCCTCGCGTTCTGATGCCTCGCTGCGCTCGAGGACGACGCGGCCCGCCTCGTTGCCCACGACCTCCACCGGTGGACCGGCGAGATGCGATCGGGGAACGAGGAACTCGGAGCGGATCTGGTTGGCATGGAACCATCCGAGGACGACCCAGATCGCAGCCAGTACGACCGCTCCACCGAGCAGCACGCGTGGGAGCCATGGGGGTATCACTCGGGCCATGGCGGAAGGGTATCGGGCCGATGAGGCATGGGGCGACCGGCGATGGGCCGATCGTCATCCGTACGCTCGATCAGCTGCCCGTGAAGTCCGGGCGCTCCTTGTCGAGGAACGCCTTGACGCCGATGCGGGCATCGGTCGTCGTGAACACCCGTGCAAACTGCTCGGCCTCGATGGCCAGGCCCTCCTCGAGGGTCCGGTCGAAACCGCGCATCACGGCCCGCTTCACCGCTCCGTAGGCGACGGTCGGACCCGTTGCCATCCTCTTGGCATCGGCGAGGGCGAGGCCGAGGGCGTCGTCGTCGTCGGCGACCTTGTCGGCCAGACCGATCGCATGGGCCTCGTCAGCGGCGACATGCCGGCCCGTGAGGCACATCTCCTTGCATCGTTGCGGACCCACGATGCGGGCGAGGCGTTGCGTGCCGCCGGCTCCGGGAATGATGCCCAGGAGGATCTCGGGTTGACCGACCTTCGCCGAGCTGGCGAGGTACCGGAAATCGGCGCCCATGGCGAGCTCGAGACCGCCACCGAGGGCGAATCCGTTGATGGCGGCGATCGTCGGCTTCGGGAGGTTCTCGAGGCGCAGGACCGCTTCCGAGAGACCCGTGGCCTGACGTTCCTCGGCTCCGGACTCGAACGCCCGCTGGAACCCGGTGATATCGGCTCCGGCGGCGAAATGGGGCGATCCGGTGATCACGACGGCACGGACCTCGGGAGCCTCGGCCAGCGCGACGGCGGCGTCGATGTCAGCGATCAGCTCCGGATTCAGCGCGTTGACCGGGGGGCGATTGAGGGTGATGACGGCCACGGCGCCATCCAGTGCATAGTCGACGAGTTCCACGTGTCGTGCCTCCTGATCCCGGTACCGGTAGCGATGGCCAGCGTACCTCCACCATCCGTTCTTGCGTAACTGGTATCCGCACGTCCGGATGGGAGTTACGCAAGAACGGATGGAGGTGCGCCGTCGGTCGAGACGAGGATGTCAGCGGCGGTCCACGGATCGATCTCATGGGCGGCGACACGCGCCACCAGGCCGACATCATGGCGAAGGTCGACCGTCTGCTCGACCCTCCGTCGAACCGCTGCTGCGAGTTCGCGTGCAGCGCGGATGCGGCGACGCCTATCCCTGTCCCCACTCTCGTCGAGGTATGCACGGTGGGATCGAATGGCATCGACGAGATCGGACATGCCAGCCCCCGTCGTGGATGTGGTCATCACCACCGGCGGCGTCCACGGCCGGTCCGGTCCGATGGCGAGCATGGAGGTGAGATCTCGTGCGGCGGCGTCGGCACCTGCGATATCAGCCTTGTTGACCACCAGGACATCGGCAACCTCGAGGAACCCCGCCTTGCTCACCTGGATCGCATCACCCCAGCCAGGGCTCACGACGACGACCGTGGTATCTGCGGATGTGGCGATCTCGACTTCGGACTGGCCCACACCGACCGTCTCGACGACGATCTCGTCGAAGCCCAGGCCGTCCATGGCGGCGAGCACCGATGGGGTCGACTCCGATATGCCCCCCAGCGAGCCCCGATTGGCGAGGGACCTGATGAAGACACGATCGTCGCCGATGTGCTCCATCATCCGGATCCGGTCACCGAGGATCGCCCCTCCGCTGAACGGACTCGATGGATCGACGGCCACGACGGCGAGCCTGCCCTCGTCGGGAGTGAGGAGCGGGATGAGGGCTGACACCATGGTCGACTTGCCGGCACCGGGCGCCCCTGTCACTCCCGTGATCCACGCACCGCCGGCGTCGGCAAACAGGGAGGCGAAGTGTCGGGCGCCCTCGTCCGTGCGGTTCTCGACGCTGGTCAGGACGCGAGCGATCGCACGCGTATCGCCCCTTCGGGCAGCTGCAAGGATCTCTGAGTCGATCACGACGAGACCTTAGGGGCGCAGAGGCGGATGGGCGATCGTGCGGCGGGCGTCCATCGGGCCGTCAGGGCGACAAGAGAGGGGGCGACCCTCGTCAGCCGGTTGCGACGACGTCCACGACGCCGGGCACCCGATCCTTGAGGATCCGCTCGATGCCTGCGGTCACGGTGCTCTCCGAGATGGGGCATCCCCCACACGCCCCCACGAGTTGGAGGTTCACCGTCCCACCGTTCGTACCGAGCAGGACCATGTCCCCGCCATCGGCCTGCAACGCGGGTCTGATGTAGTCGAGCGTGGCTTCGAGTTTGCCCCGGTCGATCTCCGATTCGCCCTCGACGGCGCGATCGGACGGCGATGCGATCTGGATGATGCTGCCTTCGATCTCGCTCATGGTGCTCCTCGTGCCCACAGGATACGGCTCGGTCGTGTCGACATTACCAACACCTACGTAGTGGCAAACAATCCCGGATCATCTCGGCCAAGGACGTTCGCCGAGGTTGGTGAACGGCGATGCCGGATCCGCCGGGACGATCACCACGCCGGCCCTGGACGATCTCAGACTCCAATCCCCGGACCCGACGGACCCGACGGGTATGCCGTTGACCTTGATCACGGCTGTCCCTTCGACGCCGACAGCGATCTCGTGGCGCGCCCAATCCAGACCGACGACGACGTTGTCAGGGACGAGCTCGGGAGCCGCGACGGCCTCGGCTCCCGTGTAGTAGTGGGTCAGGATGTCGACGTGCGAGGCGCCCTTCGTCGCCATCACCCTCGCACCCCATTGGCTCATGCCCACGCCGTGCCCCCACCCCTCACCGCTGAACCGGACGATGTACGGATCGAGGGCGTCGCCGTCGGGACGCATGGCGTCGACGGGTCGGGGAGCCAGGACGGCCTGTTCGATGTCGTAGGTGTACGACGGCAACGGTTCGGGCAGGTCCCTCCCCACCGAGGCGGCCCCGGGCAGCACCGTCGGGAACAGGTCATCGCCGTGGCGGTTGAACACGCCCTTGAGGGCAGGGGCGAGGATCGAGTCGGTGCCCTCGGTGGTGACGATCGTCAACTCGGTCCGTCCAGCTCCCTCGGGCGGGTCGTCGACGATCAGGTCGATGAGCTCGCCTCCGACATCGAGGTCCGCGGCGGCCAGGATCGCGATGAACTGGTGAGCGGTGACGCTGAAGGACCATTGCGCGTACGGTGCGATCCCGACCTCCGGGGAATCGACCGGCTGGAGGTAGGGCACGGGATCCGAGGGCCACACGTCCTGATTGGCTCTCGATCGGCTCCCAACCATCGAGGTGTACACGGCTTCGACGGGCCGGCCCGCGTACACGACGACCTCGTCGGTTGTGGTTTCGACGGCCTCCCGCCACCTGTCGCCATACCGACCCTCGACGAGGTCGACACCGCGATACACCTGACAGCGGTTCGTGGCGCAGATGTCGAACCCGTATCTGGCCGCGTCACCGGCTCGACCTCCGGCGAGGCGCCTGGTGAGGTACGAGCGGGCGGCAATCGCCTGCGCAGCGAGTGCTTCCCCAGGCCATGCGAACGGCATCTCGGCGATCCCCTGGAGGTACTGCTCGACCGTTGCGTACTCGGTGAATGCGAGCCCGTCCCCGTGGAGTGTGAAGCGCACGGGCCCCGCGTACCGCCGGTCGTCGATGGAGAACCGGGTCTCGGGCTCACCGACGAACTCGACCGAGATGATGCCTGCTGCAAGGTCGCTGGCACCCGCGGGGATCGCCGTCGCCAGCAACGACGCGACCAGGGAGGCGATCACCGCGAAGCGCCGCATCATGTCCGTGAGATCGTGGCGCCGAGCGCTGCGAGCTTGGGGACGAATCCGTCGTAGCCGCGATCGACGTGGTGGGCGTCGGTGATCATCGTCTCGCCGTCGGCTCGCAGCGCGGCGATCGTGAGAGCTGCCGCCGCACGGATGTCACATCCGTCCACTTCGCAACCGGAGAGGTCGTCGACGCCACGGATCACCACGTGCTGCCCGTCGGCATGCACATCGGCGCCCATCCGGTTGAGCTCACCGAGGTAGCGGAATCGCCCTGCGTAGATGTTCTCGGTGACGAGCGAGGTTCCTTCCGCCACCGAGAGGAACGCGACCATCTGGGGGAGCATGTCGGTGTGGAATCCCGGATATGGGAGGGTTGCGACATCGAGTGCGATCGGTCGCTCGGGGCCCTGGATCGTGATCGCCGAGCCGTCGACGTCGACATCGATGAGGCACCCGGCATCGGCCAGCTTGCCCATCTCCATCCTCAGGTGCTCCGGTCGACAATCGGTGACGGTCACGCGTCCCCTGCTCATCGCCCCGGCGACCAGGTAGGTGCCGGCTTCGAGGCGATCCGGGACGGTCCTGTGCGCTGCCGGTTCGAGGTGCGGGACACCGTGCACCTCGATCGTCGAGGTGCCGGCGCCGTCGATCTTGGCCCCCATCTTCTGGAGGTACTCGGCGAGGTCGGTGAGCTCGGGTTCCCTGGCGGCATTACCGATCACGGTCGTCCCACGGGCGAGCACGGCGGCGAGGAGCAGGTTCTCCGTGGCGCCGACGGATGGGATCTCGAGGAACACCTCGGTGCCGACGAGTCCGTCAGGCGCCGAACCGTGGAGGACGCCGTGGCGCAGATCGAAGGTCGCGCCCATGGCCTCGAGTCCCCTCACGTGCAGGTCGATCGGACGCGACCCGAAGTCGTCGCCGCCGGGGAGCGCCACCCGTGCGACACCGGTGCGGGCGAGGAGGGCGCCGAGCACCAGGATCGATGCGCGCATCTGTCGAACGAGTTCGAGGGGCGCTTCCGGGTTGGGCTCGTCTGGTACATCGATCGTGAGCCGAGCGTCGTCGCGCACGCACCGGGCACCGACATGATCGAGCACCCTGGCCATGATCTCGACATCGAGGATGCGTGGGACGTTGTCGATGGTGTGGACCCCCGGAGCGAGCAGGGAGGCCACCATGTGTTTGAGGACCGCGTTCTTGGCCCCGAGCACGGCGACGGTCCCCGACAGGGGTGTGCCGCCGCGCACGATGAGAGAGTCGCCCATCTGCGGAAGGCTACGACGCATCACCGGTATCCCCGGTATTGCGGGGGCTCGTCCCCGGCGACTCGGTGTCCGGACGAGTCGGTGCCGTCAGGGAGCAGCGACGACCGTGGGGAACACCGCATCGGCATGGCTCTCCCACGAGGCGTTCGGACCGCGCAGCTCGACGCCGATCGCAACCGTGCCGGACACCGGGACCAGCAGGTGCCACATGTCGCCGGTCGAGTGCGAACCCCACGAACGGATCGCCCCACCGACCTGTCGTTCGGTGCGACGCAGCTCGCCCTCGTCGACGGATTCCAACAGACTCCAGAAGGCGACGACGACCTCTTCGGTCGTCACGGGCCATGTGCCGCCGGCAGCGACCACGATCGCCTCCATGTCGACGATGTTCGCCGTGAGGAAGGTGCCATCAGGGAGAACCTCGTGATGAAAGGCGATGTAGGTGTCGCCGACCTCGTCGCCCCAGCCGATCGGGATGTCCGCACAGAACGCGTCCGTGCAAACCGTCGACACAGGCGAGGTGTCCGGTGCCGCCGGACCCGATGAGCATGCGGACACCACCAACGCAACGAGCGCGACCGCTACGCCTCGACGCATCATCGGGTACCACGGGTCGATCTCGCCATGTCGGCAAGGCTAGGAACGTCCGCCACTACGGCGGAGGTACGATCGCGTATCCACCCAAGGAGCACCAGTGCGCATCGTGATCGGAGCAGACCATGCGGGTTTCCCCCTCAAGGAGGAACTCGCGGCCCACCTCGAGGAGACGGGGCACACCGTCATCGATGTGGGAACGGACTCGACCGATCCGGTCGACTACCCGGATTTCGCTGCCGCCGTTGCTCGGGCCGTCGTCGCTGGCCAGGGCGAACGTGGCATCGTGGTGTGCGGCAGCGGCGCCGGCGCGTCCATCGCGGCGAACAAGATCACCGGGGCACGCTGCGCAGTCGTGCACGATCACTACACAGCCCACCAGGCAGTGGAGCACGACGACATGAACGTCCTGGCGCTCGGTGCACGCGTCATCGGCGTCACGACCGCCTTCGAGCTCGTCGATGCATATCTCGCCGCTCGCTTCAGCGGTGATGAGCGCCATGCTCGTCGACTGCGCAAGGTCGTCGAACTCGATCGCAATCGCGGCTGACCGATCGGAGCAGTGCCGCCGCAGGCGCTCCGACGCCGCTGCACGGCCCGGCACCGATACCATCGCCCCCGTTCCGACTGTTACGTGTGACGAGCGATGAAGACTGACCCACCCCCGAAGGAATCGATCTGGGCCGCCGGATGCGTCCTGATGCGCCGCAATGCCGAGAACGCGCCCGAGTACCTCCTCATCCATCGTCCGCTGTACGACGACTGGACCATCCCGAAGGGCAAACTCGACAAGGGTGAGACCTTCCTCGAGGGTGCGATCCGCGAGACATGGGAGGAGACGGGGTTCCGAGCGAGCAACCCGAGGCTGGTGGGCACGGTCGCCTATCACACGGCGAACGAGAACCCGAAGGTCGTGCGCTGGTGGCTCGGAGATGCCAACGACGGCACCTTCACCCCGAACAAGGAAGTCGACAAGGTGAAGTGGGTGACCTTTGCGAAGGGCATCAAACGACTCACCTATCGCAACGACCGAGAAGTCCTCGATCGTGCGAACGACATGGTCCACGAGCGGTCGGCCGGCGTCATCTACCTGGTGCGCCACGCCTCGGCCGGGGAACGCAACGGTGCCGATGATTGGTCACGACCACTCGACGCGTTGGGGAAACAGCAACGCAAGGCACTGCGCCAACTCCTCCAGGCCCATCCCATCACTCGCATCGGGTCGTCCGACTACCGACGGTGTTCGTCGACGGTCCGTCCCCTGTCCAAGCGCATGGGCATCCCGATCGAGTTCGAGCCGGCGCTCGTCGAGGGGTCGCACTCACACCGGATGGTCGCCCTCGTTCATGAACTCCAGGAGGAGGCTGCCGTGCTGTGCACGCACGGCGACATCATCGCCGAGCTCGTCGGTCGACTATTCGCATCGGGTATCCCGATGGACGGACCGATGGAGTGGAAGAAGGGCTCGATCTGGGAACTGCGCACGATGCACGGCAGGGTGGTGTCGGGCCGCTACACGCCCCCGGTGGCGTGACCGGGAGGTCGACCCGGGCGTCCGACGACGGCACCCATGGCTGTGACCGAGATCGCGAATCGCGAGCTGTCATCGAGGGTGGCCCCGCTCCTCTTGAGCGGGACGAGCGAGTGGTCACCACCTTCGACGATGATCGTTCGCCCATCGGGCACGGCGTCAGCGACGCCCTCGATCATCGTGCGCGGTCCCATGGGATCCCGGTCCCCCGACACGAACAGCTGCGGCACGCCGATGCCGAGGAGGTGATCGGTTGGCCGTGGCACGGTCTTGCCCATCGCCACCAGCGGGTAGCCGAGGTAGACGACGGCGACGGGATCGGCACGCTCGTCGGCGACGAGGTGTCCGCCGACCCGTCCGCCCATGGACTTCCCTGCGATCACCAATCGATCGGCGTACCCCGCTGCGATGCTCGCAACGGCCTCGTGGACGTCGAGGAGTTTGGGCAGGCGGTCCGGGGCCCTGCGACCGGCAGCCATGTAGGCGTAGTCGAAGGTGATCACGGTGAACCCACCAGCGGTGAGAGCGTCCGCCATGCCGATGATCCACGGATGGGTTCGGCCAGCTCCCGCACCGTGGGCGAGGAGTACCCCGACGCCCATCGAGGAACCTTCAGGCACCCTGACCTCCACGGGGATGGGTCCGTGCGGGGTCGCGACGTCCTGCACCGTGGATGCGGTCATCGCTGGTCCCACCATCGCAGGACCCGCAGGGCCCGCAGCGTGTTCCACCGACCGCGGACGCGACCGGGTTCGAGCGGGAAGAACACCTCACCGCCGTATTGACTGCCTTTCGGCCACCGCCCGTCCGTCGTCCGGGCACGCAGGACCACGTCCACGGCATCGTGCGCCCTTGGATCCGGCTCCACGCCGACGGCACGCATGTGGTCGAGTCCGCGGAGGATGTCGTAGTGCCATCGTGGCGGGAAATGGGCTTCCTCCCAGGTGCGGTCGATGACCCCACCCGTGCGATGGGACCGATACATGCCGTGGTCCAAAAGCATCTCGTGGGCATCAGCCATCGCAGGGATGGCCTCGGCGCTCGAGCGCAACGCGGACCAGTGGGCGAGACCTTCGAGGACCGAGATCGTCGTGTGGAACGAAGCGTGGGTGTCGCCGTGTCGGTCCCGGCAGTTCCACCCGCCACCATCCAACGAGGCGTCGACGAGCATCCGTGCCACGTCGTCGATCCGGTCGTCGTCGAGGGCGAAGTACGAACAGACGGCGAGCACCATGGCGTTGACGCATAGCTCCGGATAGGTGTGGGTCTTCCAGTACGACACGCCTCCTCCCACCCAGGTGGCGCGCTCGAGGAGCTGCGCGCACCCCTTTCGGGCTCTCTGGTCGTCGGTGGCCAGCCCGAACCGCGTCAGCAGGATCAGCGTGTACGTCGTCGAGGTCCACTTGGGTGAGTACAGCCCCCCACCCCACGTCCCAGAGGGATCCTGGTGGTCGAGGGTCCGCTTGCCCCAACCCTTCGACTCGATGGCTCGTCGGCTCGCCGACCACGTCGACTCCGGCGCATCGAGCAGGTCGCGCTCGGTCTGCCAACGGATCGCCGGATCCCCGGCGCAAAGCCAGTCGATGACGGTATCGGTCACGTTCCCACGCTACCCGATGGTCGCTGCGGGGCGACTTCGGTAGTGTGTCGCAATGGACACGATCATCGTTCCGACGCCCGACGCCCTCGCCATCGAGGCGGCGTCCATGGTCATGGCCGAGGTCGGAGGCGCCCAACGCCTGCTGCTCGGACTCGCCGGCGGATCGACCCCGATGGCAACCCACGAAGCGCTGTGCGCACAGCGAGCGGACTGGTCGGGCGTGACCGCGTGGATCGCCGACGAACGCTGGGTGTCGCCGGATTCCCCCGAAGCCAACCAGCACATGGTGCGGACATCGCTCACGGACGAGACAGGGATCACGTTCCTGGCGCCAGACACCACCGTCGGCGTTCCGGCAGCTGCCGCGAACGACTACGGCGATGTCATCGTGCCGCTGATGACGGATGCCTCCACGCGCAAGGTCGTCATGCTCGGCGTCGGGACCGATGGCCACACGGCATCCCTGTTCCCGGGCACGCGAGCACTCGGGGTGACCTCCGTGGGGTACGTGGCGAACTTCGTCCCCCAGCTCGATACGTGGCGCCTGACGGCGACCGCGGCACTGATCGGACTCGCCGACGTCGTCATGTTTCTCGTCTCGGGGACCTCGAAGGCTTCGATCGTCGCGGAGATCGCCTCTGGCGCCGATCATCCCGCCGCCGCGATCACGGCGGTCGAACGGGTCGTGTGGCTCCTCGACGAGGCAGCCGCCGCCGACCTCTGAACCGCACGGATGTCGTTCGGTCAGAGCCCGCCGACGCGGATGGCATCGATGATGAAAGCACCCGGATCGGTCGAGGCTGTGAGCTCGCCGACCCTCGCCTCCACGTCTGCGGTGATCTGGCTCTGCGTGCACCCGAGGTCCGCCGCGATCGCATCGATCTGATCAGCCTCCGCTCGGAATTGCTCGAGGGACGGGAGATCGGTTCCCACAGCGACGAACTCCTGGACGGTCAGGTCACCGAACCCATCGTCGATGTCATCGATCAGTCGCTGGAACAGCTCCATGGTCACGTCGGAGACCTCGGCGCACGAGGATGCGGAGATCCCTCCCCCGCAGCTGGCGACCAGGATGGCCACGACACCCGACATCGCTATGAACCGGAGCTTCATGCTTGCGATGCTATCGGCAGCGACTCGTATCCCACGTGACCATGCTCTGGTCAGGACACCTCGTGCACGTCGTCGACGATGCCGACGACAACCGAACGGATGGGTCCGGTTGCGACTCCGTGCATCTGCCGGGCCGACGTTCCCTCGTCGAGGATGAGAACCGTCTCGTCCACCCCCGCACCGACGAGGTCCGTGCAGATCAGGTAGTCACCGATGTCCTGGTCACGATCGATGAGGCGGCAGACGAGGAGTCGTTGACCATCGAAGAACGGATGGTTGATGGTCGACACGACCGTCCCCACCACACGGCCCACGTTCATGGTCGCACGTCGACCTGATCGACGATACCGGTGATCGCGTGATCGATCGGAACGAAGCGCGGGTGCATCGCCTCAGCGGCCTCGCGCGATGCAACGAAGTAGACGAGATCGCCGACCCCTGCCTGGTGGACGGCATCGGCTGCGACGACGCATGCGCCGCGATCACGTTGCGCATCGTCGAGCGGCTGGACGATCAGGAACTTCATGCCGGTCATCGCGGGATCCTTCACCGTGGCCACCACCGATCCCCGCACACGGCCGAGTTTCACGGCGCCTCCGTTCCCCGACTCCTGACCCGGTCGAGGAACCGGGAGGCCGATGCCAGGTCGACCCTCAGGTCCTCCGTGAGCTGGGCGATGACGACGGACGACACGATCCGGGAATCCGCACGCTCGATGGCCGCCTCGACCGCGGCTTGGGCATCCCCCACCGTCCCGCTCACGACCAGATAGGCCTTGCCGCCGATGCCATCGGCCAACCGCAGGGCGTCGAGGGTGACGTCGGCCGCCTTGACGGCGGCGTCCGCAGCGTCGATGCCCGAGGACACCGTGGCGGTCTCGACGACGCCGATGGCGTCCCCGCGTGCGTCAGCGGGAGCGTCGGGTCCGGTGACGACCGCCAACACCTCGGCCGCGATGTCGGGCAGGAAACATGTATCGAGGCACACGAGGTCGAGATCCTCGACGATGTCCCTGGCAACAACGACCGACGCTGTATCGCCGCCGACGAGGATGACGTAGCGACCGGGGTGGGTCGTCCCGGTGAAGAAGGTGGCGATGGGCGACCCCTTGGCGATGGCATCAGCGGCATGGATGCCGTCGACGATCGAGTCGAACTCCCACACGCCGACGGCGGATCCGATCGTCTCGTCAAACAATGCGCAACGCTCCGATGACCGACACACGTCGTTGCCTGGAGAAGGTCCGGGGCCTGGTGAGCCCCTCGCCGGTCGGGCTGGCGATCGAGAACGAGGTGTATCCCTCGCCATCCGCGCCGAGTCCGGCCACGTTCGGACCATTGGCCACGAAGATCGAGCAGTTCATGGCACGGGCCATGCGCGTGATCGTGTCGACATTGGTGGAGTGGATCGAAGCCGTGTGGCGGAAGCCATGCTCGGAACGCACCGCGAGGCTGATGGCGGTATCGACGTCCTTGACACGGACGACGGGCATCACGGGCATCATCTGCTCCGTCCACACCAGGCTGTGCTCGACCGGAACCTCGGCGATGAGCAGCCGCGTCTCCGCCGGGAGCACGAGGCCGATCTCGGCGGCGATCACCGAGGCATCCTTGCCGACGAAACGACCATCGATGAGGCCGGGCTTGTTCGGGGGACCCATCTCCTTGAAGATCACACGTTCGAGGCGTTTGAGTTCGTGCTCCTTGAGCCGGTAGGCCCCCGCGGACGCCATGTGCTGCACCAACCGATCGGCAACGGTGTCCACGACGATGGTGGTCTTCTCGTCGACGCAGATGACGTTGTTGTCGAAGGACGCCCCGTGGACGATGTCCTTGGCGGCTTTGGCGATGTCTGCCGTCTGATCGACGACGGCCGGCGGGTTGCCGGGTCCGGCCGTTATCGCCTTCTTCGGGGTACGGAGGGCCTCCTTCACCACGCCGGGACCCCCGGTCACGAGCAACACCCGCACATCGGGGTGGTGCATGAGCTGCTGTGCGGACTCGAGCGTGGGCACGGCGACACACGTGACGAGGTTGGCGGGCCCGCCGACCGAGGCGATCGCCCGGTTGAGGAGCTTGACATTCTCGACCGAGACCCGGCGCGCGCTCGGATGCACGTTGAACGTCACGCTGTTGCCTGCGGACAACACGGCGATGGCGTTGTTGATGATGGTGGACGTCGGATTCGTCGTCGGTGTGATCGCTCCGATCACACCGTACGGTGCGTACTCGGTGACCATCATGCCGCGGTCGCCCGTGACGACATCGGGCTCGAGATCCTCGGGTCCGGGGGTTCGCTCGATCACGAGGTGGTTCTTGATGACCTTGTCGTCGGCGCGCCCGAGACCCGTTTCCTGGCGAGCCATATAGGCGAGGCGCTCGTTCTCGCGTCGCATCGTCGCCCGGATCGCCTCGATGATCTCCTTGCGACCGTCGAGACCCACTCGCTGGTAGCTGGTGAACGCCGCCGAGGCCGCGGCAACAGCGCCGTCGACGTCGCCGAAGACACCCTCGCCGAGCTCGTCGGCGTGGACATCGGCGACAGCATCGGCAGCCTCCAGGGCACGGCCGGCCCTCGGCCCGACGTCGCCGGCCGCGACACGGCCCTTGACGCGCGCGATGATCGCCTGGATGTCGGTATCGCTCAGGTCAGGCATGTCACTTCACGAAGACGGTCTCGCCGTCGACGTCCCACTGGTCCACGATCGCCATGATGACGGCGTCGCACGGTTTGTCCTTGGTGACCGCCGTCTGGCGCGCCGAGCTTCCCGATGCGTACAGGACGACCTCACCCACACCGGCGCCGACGGCGTCCACAGCGATCACATACCCGCCCGCCGCCTCGCCGCGTTCATCGAGTCGACGCACGACGAGCATCGGGAGGCCGTCGAGCATCGGCTCCTTGCGCGATGCGACGAGGGTTCCGGTGACAGTTCCGAGATTCATGGACGCTCCTCCATCCGGGGGACGCGATCAGCCAACGGAATCCTGGGCATCGTCCCGACGACCCAACGGGAGGACGAGATCGAGGTTCACGTGGGGGCGCGCGATCACATGCGTCGCGATCACCTCGCCGACCTTCTCACCGCCGCGCACGCCGGCATCGACCGCCGCCTTCACGGCGGCCACGTCGCCGCGGACGATGGCCGTGACGTAGCCTCCG
The DNA here is from genome assembly GCA_963759175.1 of uncultured Acidimicrobiia bacterium. Taxonomy (GTDB): domain Bacteria; phylum Actinomycetota; class Acidimicrobiia; order Spongiisociales; family UBA5794; genus SZUA-442. The sequence continues at coordinate 10,575 of CAVWXP010000004.1, read as the reverse complement.
CCGGTCTCTTCGTAGCTGACCAGCTCGACCTTCGCCGCCTTCACCATCGCATCAGCCGCTTCGACCATCGCCGCAAAGCTCCGGCATTCGATCATTCCGAGTGCATCTGCCATGTCGTTCCTCCTCGTGTTTCTCTTCGAACCGTTACGAACTGTCCCTGCCGGAGAGGCCCTCGAGCGCTCCAACGGCTGCCTGCCAACCGACCTCGACATCCTGCTCCTCGCCACCGAGGTACACGCGTCCCACGGCACCGAACGCACGCACCTCGAGCACGTTGATGTTCGAGGCCTTCTCGGCTTCGTTCGCAGCGAGGGCCGCATAGGCGGCTGGGTTGCACTCGAGGACGTACAGGGTCTGACCGGGGATGATCATCTGCCCATGCCGCATGCGGTTGATGAGTTGGGCATGGTGATCGTCGATGCGTCGGATGATCTGGCTCGACAACACCTGGGGCTTGACGCGGTCGTCCTCGGTCAGGCCGAGGGCGTCGAGGATCGCCTCACCCGCTGCCCTCGTCTCGGCTTGCTCCGGCGAGTGGATCTCGAGCAAACCGAAGACACGTTCGATGATCTGCATGCCGGGCTTGACGGTGGTCGCCTTGAGCGCGATGTCCGTCAACCGATTGATCTCGATCCCTGGTGCCACCTCCACGAACAACGAGGCCTCGCCGGCGAGGGGCAGGAAGCCCTGGGCCGTCGTCCCCAGGAACGCTGCGTACTGGGGCTGGAGGCTGTCGAGGAACGCGTAGGAGCGCAGTTCAATACCGTTCGCCATCATGGTCTCCTTCCGTGCCGCCGACGATCTGGACGCCGGCGGATGCACCGATCCGAGTGGCTCCAGCGGCGATCATGTCCTCTGCATCCTCGAGTGTTCGCACGCCACCCGACGCCTTGACACCCATGTCGGGACCCACGGTCTCGCGCATGAGCGCAACGTCGTACACCGTCGCTCCCCCACCGGCGAAGCCCGTCGACGTCTTCACGAAGTCCGCCTTCGCCTGTTTCGCCAATGCGGATGCGATGACCTTCTCCTCATCGGTGAGCAGGGCGGTCTCGAGGATGACCTTGCAGATCGCACCTGCCTCGTGGGCGGCGTCGACCACCTTCTCGATGTCCGAACGAACCAAGGCGTGCATCCCCGACTTGAGGGCGCCGACGTTGATCACCATATCGACCTCCCGAGCGCCGTCGCGCAGCGCACGGCGGGCCTCCATGGCCTTCATCTCCGGGGTGTTCGCCCCGAGGGGGAATCCGATCACGGTGCAGACCTTCACCGGCGAACCCCGTAGCCGCTCGGCTGATCGCTTGACCCATGTCGGGTTGATGCACACCGACGCGAATCCGTATTCGAGCGCCTCATCGCACAGGACATCGATCTCGTCGGCATCGGCGTCCGGTTTCAACAAGGTGTGATCGATGAATTTCGCGAGGTCGACGGGGACATCCTCGGCATCTCCGTGGTACGCGACGCGATCGGCGCCGTTCGCCACGACCTGGCGGAGCTTCTCTGGATTCGAGAGGATGTCTGCCCGCTCGGCGAGTGCCGCGAGCACCTCTCGTGTAACGAGCTCGACGAGCTGGTCCCGCGATAAGTCGGTCACACTCATGTGACACCGGCCGTGGGCCGATCGAGCGCATCGATCATCTCGACTCGGCGGGCATGCCGACCGGGGCCGAACGGGGTGGACAGGAATTCCTGGGTGATCTGCCACGCGAGGCCATCACCGATGAGCGCGGCACCGAGCGTCAGCATGTTCGCATGGTTGTGCTCGCGGGCGTTGCGTGCCGTCGACACGTCGTAGCACAGGGCGGCGCGCACGCCGGGAACCTTGTTGCCGACCATCGACGAGCCGATGCCTGCGCCGTCGACCATGATGCCGATGTCCGCTGAACCCGAGGCGACGGTGCGTGCGACCGCTTGGGCAAAATCGGGGTAATCGACGGAGGCCGACGAGTCCGTGCCACAGTCGATGATCACGAACCCCTGCTCCTTGAGCTTGAAACCGAGTCGCTCCTTCATGGCGAATCCGCCGTGGTCGGCACCGATCGCAATGGTCGCCGTGCCACCCGGCTCGGGGTCGTGGATACCCTCGGGCGCCGCATCGTCCCCCTCCGGTGGATGGGCCGGGACCTCTCCTGCCAGGACGCCGTCGACGATCCGGGCCACGATGGCGCGGACATCTGTTTCGATGTTGGGATCGCGTGCGGTCACTTCGGTGCTGTCCTCCATTGCCATCCTAGATACCGCAGCCGAGGCAACGAGGACCCCGCCCCGGATAGGATGCGATTCGATGGATGCGACGACCCGATGGGAGACGGAGGCACTGCGCTCTGGGCAGCCGAGCCGCGCCACGCCACCGCGTCCGTCATCGAAGCGACGACAAGGGCCCGATCGCGATGGGTCGTCGTGGGTCACCCTGCGCGAAGCCGAGGAGGCGACGGGCATACCGGCGAACACCCTCCGCAAGTGGGTGCGCAAATCGGGACTGGCGTCGTATCTCGAGTCCGACGGGGAGACCCCGGTGCGCATGGTCGACCTCGATGCCGTGCGAGCACGTGCCTCCGAGCTCGGTCGTGAGATCGCCGCCATCCCTGTACCCGACCTCCGTGCTCCGTCGCCGCAGAGGAAGCCGCGTGCCGAGCCGCCGACGGTTGCAGCCGACGCCGGACCGGTCGGCGAACCCCCGCCCATCGAGACCACGGAGCCCACTGCCTCCGGCCACGCGACGGTTGACACGATGATCGTGCCGATCGATGCGTGGAACAAGATGTTGAACCAGTTGGGCAACCTCCACGAGGCTGGTCAACAACTCGCCGCCGTCACCGAACGGGCGGCGAAGGCCGAGACGGAAGCCGCGTTCCTCAGGCAGCGGCTCGCCGAGTTGCGTGCCGATGAAGCCTCGGTGGGCACGTCACCGGCCGTTTCATCCCCCACACCGGAGCCGGACACGTCCGAGGGTCCCCGTCCTCCGCACGACGATCGCAGCCACGAGCCACCCGCCCCAACCACCACATACTGGCGGTATGTGACGACGGGATGGCGACGGCGACGCAGGGCATCGAGGGACTAGTCACTCCATCGGCTCGGCAATGTGCCTCGTGTTCGGACACACCCGACCGTACGCTGGCGCCATGCGCTCGAAGGCCTTGCTTTCGCTGGTGGTCGTCGCCGTCGTGGCGCTGTCGCCCCACGCCGGGGCCGCAGCGGCGACCGTCGACGATTCCAGCAATGACGGTTCTCCCCCGATGGCGGTCCTGTCCTCGTTCACGGCCGACACACAGGGCGCGGCGATCATCGGCGGCACCCGCACCGTAACCGTGCACAACTTCGCGGCGACCGGGATCACCGCATCGGTCGATCTCGATCCGGCACCATGTGACTGCGCGGTGTCGCACATCGTCGCATCGCACGGGACCATCTCGGGAACCATCTGGACGATCGAGGGATTGCCCGGAGCGCACACCGCAACCCTCACCGTCGCCTACAGCTCGGAATCATCGGAGCCCGTTGCCATCAGGGCTCACAGCAGGGCGACCGCGAGCGCCGAGGACTCAGCCCCTGGCGACGTCCCCGTCCGCTCCGTCGTGCGCTCGAGGCACATCGCCCTGTAATGGCCGTGCGCCGCTCGCCATGTGATAGCCCCACCACAGCAGCGTGATGCCGATCGCGAGCGTGACGGCGAGGGCATTCGACTCGCCGAGGGCAGTCAACGATCCACCGAGCGCAGGTGCGATCATGCCGCCCACGATGAGCAGGTTGCCGACCGCAAGGCGTCGGTTGGCGTTCCACATCCGCAGGGCGGTCAGTGACGAGAGTGCCACGACCACGATCGTTCCCAACGCACCGGAGATCGCCGCGAACATACGGGGGCCGGGAAGGGTCAGGGCATCGATCGCGAAGGTGAACCCGAAGACCTCGCTCCCCTCCGGGATGCCCGATTCGGGGAGGCCGGCGACGAAGGGTGCGAGGAACGTTGCGAAGAACCCGAACACGATCCACAGCGTCACGACCCGTAGGGCGATCCGTCCCGCCCGTTCGCTGGCGAGCGCGATCGATCCGGCTGCCAACAGGGGGATGTTGGCGATCGCACCGAAGAAGTAGAAGGTTCGGAAGCTGAACGACGTCCACCCCAGCGCAAGACCAACGACCAGCGCCCACGTGGCGAGGGCATAGGCAGCGAAGGCAACCGACCAGATCTCGGCGTGGAGCCTTCGCCGTCGCCGCCAGCTCACATACAGCTCACCAGCGAACCACGTGGCGATGGCAGCAGCGATGATGGCGAGGGCCAGGTCCATGTGACAAGGTTACGTCCCGCCGAACGCACCTGCTCGGCCAATGCACGGAGTTGAGGGTCTCGTGACGCGACGTGCATCCATCGAGTAGGCATGGACGGTGCCCGTGCATCCATCGGTGGGATGGAGTGCCTCCATCGAGTGGGCATCGAGTGCCGGTCCTAGTGTTCACCACGTGACGGACACGGCCTTCACCACCCACGGCCTCGGCCACGCCTACGGACGCGTGGTCGCGCTCCACACCCTGGACCTCGACGTCCCCCCGGGACAGATCGGGCTCGTGGGGGCGAACGGCGCGGGGAAGTCCACGCTCATCAAGGTCCTGCTCGGCATCCTGTCACCCACGACGGGGTCGGCATCCGTCCTCGGCATGGATACGCGCAGCGACATGATCGGCATCCGCTCGCTCGTCGGTTACATGCCAGAGGGTCCGTGCCTCCCGCTCGAACAGACGGCGGCCGATTTCCTCGTCTACGCGGCCGGAACTGCCGGCCTACCCCCCGATGCGGCCCGTCAGCGCGCTTCCGACGTCCTGACGCTCGTGGGACTCGACGAGGAGCGATTCCGCTACCTCGGGGACTACTCGACCGGGATGAAGCAGCGCGCAAAGCTCGCCCAGGCGATCGTGCACGACCCCAAGCTGGTGTTCCTCGACGAGCCCACCTCCGGTCTCGACCCCAGCGGTCGGGAGGAGATGCTCGACCTGATCGCACGGCTCGGCTCGTTCGGCATCGACGTCGTGGTCTCGTCCCACGTACTGCGCGACATCGAGCGCACCTGCACGTGGGTCGTGATGCTCGACGAGGGCACGCTCCTGCATGCCGGCCCGCTCGGCGAAGGCGAGGCGAGCGATCGCGTGCGGCTCGAGGTGAACGGTGACATCGAACAGGTGGCGGACGCACTGTCATCGAGCGGTGCCGAGGTCGCCGTAGACGGCCGCAAGCTCCTGGTCCGCTACGACGAGGGCGACGTGTTCGACGTCATTCGCGATGTCACGGCTCGAAGCGGAGTGAGCATCCGGCGCCTCGACGCGGGGGCAGCATCGCTCGAAGAGATGTTCCTGCGGCGTGGAGGCGCACGATGAGCGACACCGGTGCGGTCTACGACCTCGGATACGCCCCCTACGACGGCGAACGACGCGGACGCTCGGGCGCCCGCAGGACGGTGGTGGCCGACGGTGTCCGTCGCATCCTGGGCATCCGCAGGAAGGGCAGGCGCAAGGTACTCCCGTGGCTCCTCGTCACCATCGCCGTGCTGCCCCCGATCGCCTTCGTCGGCATCAGCTTCTTCATCCCGATCGACATCTCGGAGGCCTTCGATGCGGCGGAGCAACATGCGCAGTTCTTCTCCCTCGGTGGGACGATCGTGCTCCTGTTCACGGCGTTGGCTGCCCCCGAGCTGCTCATCCCCGACCGCCGCGACGGCGTGCTGTCGATGCTCTCGTCGCGCCCCATGACACCGAGCGACTACCTCGGTGCCAGGTTCGCCGCCCTCGTGGCAGTGGTCGGGGCGTTCCTGCTCGTCCCGCAACTCGTCCTCTACGTCGGTCAGGCCGGAGTCGATCCCGACGGCCTCCTGCCAGGATTGATCGACGGTCTTCCGAACATCCCCAAGGTCCTCGCCGTCGCCGCCATCTACACGATCGCGTACGTTCCGCTCGGATTCGTGGTCGCCAGCCTGTCGAACCGCAAGGCCGTCGCCTCGGGGTCCTATCTCGTGCTGATGCTCGCCCTGACGGCATTCGCGGAGGCGATCGTCCAGAACACCACGTTCACCGGTGGACGGTTCGTGGCGCTCCTGGCGCCGATCAACACCGCCGATGCCGCCAATGCGTGGGTCTTCGGCGCCGAGAACCCGAACAGCCTCCTCGCGGCGGCCGACATAAGCCCGGCGCTCGGCATCCTCGCCCTCATCGTCATCGGCACGCTTGCCACGAGCTACTCGGTCGCGCGATATCGGAGGATCATGTGAACGATCCCGCCTTCGTGGCCCAGCCGACGATCGAGGTGACGAACGCATCGAAGTGGTTCGGGCAGAAGGTCGCCGTCTCGAACCTGTCATGCTCGTTCGGTGCGGGCGTCACCGGCCTCCTCGGACCCAACGGTGCAGGCAAGACCACGCTGCTGCGTGCCGTCGCCGGCCTCACCGGACTGTCGAAGGGCGCCATCTCGGTACTCGGCTCGGATCCCCGTGAGAACCATCGTGTCTACCGGTCCGTCTCACTCGTTCCCGACGAGGACGCCGTATACCCGGAGATGACGGGCTGGCGATTCGTCCGGTACGCCGCACAACTCGCTGGGACCGATGCCAGCGACGAGGCGGTGCGGAGGGCAATCGACATCGTGGACATGGGCACGGCGTCCCAACGGCTCGTCGGCGGATACTCGAAGGGCATGCGCCAGCGGATCAAGGTCGCCGCTGCCCTCGTCACCGAGCCGGACGTCCTGATCCTCGACGAGCCGTTGAACGGAACGGATCCGGTCCAGCGGGCGCACCTCATCGCACTGTTCCACCGGCTCGGCGACGAAGGACGGACGGTCATCGTCTCGTCGCATGTGCTCGAGGAGGTCGAACGGGTATCGAATCGGGTCATAGCCATCGTCGACGGCCGCCTCGCCGCGGCGGGATCGGTCGAGGCCATCCGCGCCGCCATGAACGACAAGCCATACGTCGTGCGTATCGGGACCGATCGCCCACGGGACCTCGGTGCGGCCCTGTTCACCGATCCGACCGTATCGAGTGTCGAGGCCCTCGCAGATGCGGTCATGGTGCGCACCAGTGACATCGCACTCCTGGGCACGGAGGCACCGAAGAAGGCCGTTGAGCTGTCGGCGCGCCTCACCGGGTTCCAGCCCCAGGACGAATCCCTCGAGTCCGTGTTCCGCTACCTGGTCGAACGACGATGACGCCGTTGCTCGCCCTGGTGACGGTGTCGATCCGTCAGGCACTCCCCACCCGGAGGACCGCGCTCTTGTTGCTGGCGGAGCTCGGCCCCGCCGGCGTATACGTCCTCGCCACGAGCAACAGGACCGCCGTCGCTGCCTTCGATGGCCTCGTCGAGATCGGTGCCTCGACGTACTTCGGTCTCGTGCTGCCCGTCGTGACGATCGTCATCGCGGCAGGGGTCCTCGGCAATGAACGACGCGACACGACGCTGTCGTTCATCGCTCTGCGACCGATGCCGCGCTCGGGGATCGCATCCGCCAAGCTGCTCGCCGGCTTTCTCGCTGCCTCCGCCGTGAACCTCGTCGGTGCGCTGGCCCTCGGGATCACCCATGTGATCCGCTTCGGGGGAACTGACATCGTCGTGGGACTGGTGGTCGGCGGGCTCGTCGCGACGCTCGCGTACACCTCGGTCGTCGTCCCCCTCGGCTTTCTCACCGATCGCGCCGTCATCATCGGACTCGCCTACCTGTTCATCGCAGAGAACGGCGTCATCTTCGCATTGTCGGGCCTCTCCCTCCTGAGTCCATGGCGCCTCGGCGCGACGGTCTTCGCCGACATCGTGGACGGTTCGCGGGTGATCCTCACGGACGCGATCGGCACGATGAGCTCGTCGGAAGCCGTGATGGCCCTCGTCGTGTATGTGAGTGTTCGGCGTCGCAACGACCTCGTATCTGCTCAGACGGCGCGACCTCGCCTGACCCCCGCCGCCGGCGGCGGTGACGCGTCCAAGGAGCGATGCACCGGTACCGTGCGGCCGTGACCTCGTTCCTCGATCGGCTCCGACGTGGCGACGTCGGCGCGGCTGCCGTGTTCGTGGCAGCCGGCATCCTCGTGTCGCGCCTGCTCGGCATCATCCGCGACATGGTGTTCGCCGGCCTGCTCGGTTCGAGCGGTGTCACCGATGTCTACGTCGCTGCGTTCCGGATCCCGGACTACGCGAACTACCTGCTGGCGGGTGGATTCCTGACGATCACGTTCATCCCCATCTTCGCCCGCTACCTCGCGGACGACGATGAGCCAGAGGGCTGGCAGGCGTTCACGGCGATCTTCCGATGGCTGGCGATCGGCATCACCGGCGTGATCATCGGCGCGTGGCTCGCCACGCCCTGGGTCATCGAGACCCTGTACCCCGACTTCACCGGCGAGCAGACCGCAACGACGATCGACCTCACCCGCGTCATCCTCCCCGCCCAGTTCGCGTTCGTCGTCGGTGCCCTCTTCGCTGCCGTGCAGTACGCCAAGGGCGTCTTCACCATCCCGACCCTCGCTCCCGTCGTCTACAACATCGCAATCATCACCGGCGGCGTCTCGTGGGCCCTGATCTCGGGTGAGCCCGATCCCGCCGGATTCATATGGGGAGCACTCATCGGCGCATTCGTCGGGAACCTGGCACTCCAGGCCTGGGGAGCGCGACGCGTCGGCCTGGCGTTCGATTGGTCGGTCTCTTGGCGACATCCCGCCGTGAGGGCCTACGTGATCATCGCGATCCCGCTCATGATCGGTCAATCGATCGTGGCACTCGACGAGGTGTTCATGTCCGTCTTCGGGTCGATGGTCGGCGAGGGGGCCCAGACCGACCTCCAATACGCGAGGCGAACGATGTTCGTACCGATCGGCGTGATCGCACAAGCCGCAGCCGTCGCTGCGTACCCCACGCTCGCCCGCCTCTTCGCCGAGGGGAATCGTCCTGCGATGCTGGCCACCGTCGATCGAGCCCTCCGGTGGGTGATCACCCTGTCGATCGGGGCAGCCGGTGCCGTCGCGGCGATGACCCTTCCGATCACCCGCGTGCTCTACGAGCGAGGTGCCTTCACCGAACAGGACACCGATGCCGTGGCGGCCGCCCTCTTCGTGTACGCCTTCGCCATCCCCGTGTGGGGAGCGCTCCAGATCCTCACGCGTGCCTTCTATGCCAAGCGCGACATGTGGACCCCCGTGATCGCGGGGACGGTGATCACGATCATCGCCGTCCCCGGCTACTTCTTCGCCCAGGAACAGTTCGGCATCCGCGGCGTGGCCCTGGCCTCGGTCCTGTCCCTCGGGGTCTACACGGCGATCCTCGGAATCATCTGGTATCGACCGAGCGACACGAGGGAGGGCCTGCGCGATGTCGCTTCGAGCGCGGGTCGAGCACTTCCGCTGGCCATTCCCGCCGCCTTCACGGCCTCGGCAGTGGCCTGGGCCATAGCCACGGGCATCACCGGGGCGCCATGGATCGCAGCCCTCGTGGCGCTGGTGACGGGCGCTGCGATCTACGCCGGCGCGGCGCTCGGCATCGGAAGCATCATGTACGACTGGCTCTGGCGGCGAGCCGCAGGATCACCCGATGCTGGCACTCAGGCTGGCGGATAGACCCCTGTCGCCTTCGACTCGTCGGTCTGCCAGAACACCTCGGCGACCTCGTCGATCAGGTCGATCATCGCCTGGGACACGGCAGGGTCCATCGACTTCTTCGCCTCGCTGGCCGCCTTGAGAGCACGCCAGAACAGGTCGTGGAGACCGGGGAATGCCTCGACATGGTGCGGCTTGAAGAAGTCGGACCACAGCACGGAGAGGTGGTGCTTGACGAGCTCGGCGCGTTCCTCCTTGATCGAGATGCACCGTGCGCGGAACACCTCGTCGTCCGAGTCGTGGTACTTCTGGGCGGCCTTGAGGCACGAAACCGCCTCGATCTTCGCCTGTGCGGGGTCGTACACACCGCAGAACAGGTCGCAATGGGCATGGGCCTCGTGGTTCGGCTGGAGCAGTCGTTCGATCAAACGCATGGGTCCCTCCCTGGGAGATGTCCGTCGTCCATCACCCTACCGAGCCTTGTAACGGATGGATACGCGTCGGTGTCGGACTGGCGAGGAGGAACCCGCCGTTGCCCAAGCGTGGAACGATCGCAGGCACGCTCGCCGTGTCGCTCATCGCCGCCGCCGCCCTTCGAGGCGCGACAACGAGGCGATTCGCCATCCGGGAGACCTCGATGGTGCCCGCACTCGAGGACGGTGACTGGGTGATCGCCAGACGGCGAATCGGTCAGCCCGGATCGTGGCGCCATCGTGGTGTTCGATGACCCGAGCCGGATCCGGGATGCATCTGGTGAAACGAGTGATCGGCCTCCCCGGCGAACACATCGGCATCGAGGGTGGCCGCGTCACGGTGAACGGCGCCCTCCTCGCCGACCGGTGGGCCACCGGGTCGACGCAGCCAGAAGGCTCATGGGACGTCGGCTAACGACGAGGTGTGGCTGCTCGGCGACAACCGCAGCCATTCCGTGACCGACGGACGTGTCCTCGGGCCCACGCCCTACGACGACATCCCGTGGCTCGTCGTCGCCCGGTACTGGCCCACC
>CAVWXP010000003.1:0-6466 GCA_963759175.1 uncultured Acidimicrobiia bacterium | reverse complement strand
TGCAGGCTGGTCCGCCCTTGTGCTCCTTCTTCGGATGACCGCAGCCGACGCATCGCTGCCTTCCGCCATCGACGATGGGGCTTGGCTTCATAGGGGTCGCTCCTTGCAGGGTTCTCGGACACGGTGCGTCGTGTTGACGTACCACACCGTGCGTGGCTGATGCTCGCGGGTCGTGCGACGGACACACGCGCCCAGCCGATACGCACCAGAGTGCCCTGAGGTGCCCCGCCAGCGTGCGTGGGGCAGAACGACGGAGCACGCGGATGCGCGCTGTCTCACTCTCACCGTAGCGCACCGGACAGGTCGCCCGACCGCTCGGGTTGTGAGGGACGGCGGACTCGTTGGGTCGAAGCCGTCCGATGGGGTACCGTTCCGCGTATGCGAAGACCCCTCCTCCTCGTCGGTTGCGTTGTCGTGGTTGCACTGGTGATCGCCGGTTGCTCCGATGACGACTCGTCCGCCACCGATGCCACCACGACCTCGATCTCGTCGACCACCACCACCGCACCCACCACGACGACGGCACCGTCGACGACCACGACCGCACCCACCACGACGACCACCACCGCACCCACGACCACGACCACGATGGCTCCGATCACCGACCTCCCCGACGAGGTGCAGGGTGTCCAGGGAGGGACGTCATGGGGCGTGTACGTCGTGACGAGTGACGACCCCGACTACGTGGGTTCGAGTGTCGTCGCCATCGAGCGGCTGCTCGGTCTTTGGCTACGAATGGTTCGCCTACGGGGTCTCCCTCGGATGTGACGAAGGATCATCCGACGTCCTCGGCCTATCCGACGACCTCATCGCCGTCGCCATCTACTTCGCAACGCAGGACGACGCCGAGGTGTTCGCGATGGTGTACGAATCCGAGTTCGGTGAGCCGGTCATCGGCATCGCAGAGGTCACCAACTACTGCCTCGACTGACCACGACCATCAGAGATCGTCGGCGGCGATCGTGGTTCGCGGATCCGATTTCAAGAACGCCACCACACCGAAGTAGACGACGGGGATGGCGAAGTACAGGACCTTGCTGAGGTCGGTCGACCAGTCGGCAACTGTCATCGCGATGAGGTACACGATGATTGGCACCCACGAGGTGGTGGTCGCGAGCCTTCGCGACGCCCGCGACTCGGATTGCCACAGCAAGCCCGGATGTTGCTGGAAGTAGTAGTTGAGAGCGAGGCGCAGGAGCGATGCGACGATCATCACGGCTCCGTAGAGGTGCAGCGCCGTTGGTTCCTCGGAGTACTCGCCGAGCGCCGAAGCTGCAAAGGGTACGAGCGCGAGAACCAGGAGGAACAGCAGGTTCAGCCACATCGCGTTGTGATCGATGTACCTGACCTGGCTGAACGTCTGACGATGCAGCGTCCAGAACATCCCGATGAGGAGGAAGCTGAGCACGAACGAGATGAACGTCGGGCGTACCTCGGCCAGGGAACTGGAGAGCGACTGGCCCGAACCGAGCTCGGGGACCCGGATGTCGAGCACGAGGATCGTGATGATGATCGCGATCACACCGTCGGTCAGGAACACCAAACGATCCGGATCGGCATGGCGCTTCTCCGACTCCGTCAACTCGGGTCCGGGGCCAGTGTCCATGACCACACGATAGGCGCCTCGACCCGGCGAACAGTGGCGGTGAACGGGGACATGACTACGACCCGCCGACGGGGTGTTGGCGGCGGTAATCATCGACGATCCTGCGCTCCTCGACTCGACGGACGCGCCAAGCCTGCCAATGCGGCTTGAGCCTCACGGCGAGCCAGATGAGGAATCCGATCAGGAGGGCAGAGGTGAAGATCAGCCCCCATGGGATGATCCACAGGGTGGACGATGGCCCCCCGAAGACGTCCGGTGGATACCGGTCGACCGTGGCCGTGACGGTGGCCGTGGCGGAGTAGCGCCCGATCAGCGGTGGATCGCTCCACACGGACCGCAAGGTGGTGCTTTCCCCGGGGCCGAGGGTGAGATCACGCGGCGTGGCAGCAAGCGCAGTGTTGCGCGAGGCGGGCCAGCCATCGATCGCGACGGCGCCCGAAGCGCTGAACGTGACGTCGCCTGAGTTGGTGATCGGAAACACCAACTCCATGCCATCGTCGGTGGGTGTGGTGGAGATCGGCCCAACCGCGACACCCACGTTGATCGAGCCGAGGACGGCCACCTCGATGCGGAGGGCGATCCTGGTTCGGGCGATGATCGTCCCCGTGCCGGCGGCTTCGGTGCTCTCGACGATGAGCGACGCGATGTAGTTCCCCGGAGCGGTGCCGACAGGGACCTCGATGACGAACGGGACCTCTCGTGTCCCGAACGGTTCGACCACGACGGAGCCTTCGGTGACCGCGACCCAGGCGCCGGGACCAGTCGTGGCCGCGGACCTCGGCGCTGGTGCCCGGCCGCCATTTGCCGACGGCACCAGGTCGACGGCGTAGACATCGAAAGTCGCAGGGGTGTTTGCGTGATTGATGACATCGACCGCATCGGCGACCGACGAGCCCGACTCGATGGCATGCACGAACGCGAGCTGGGCCCTGGGCGTACCGCCGATGGGCGACGGGCGAGCGCCGTACTCCGGTGCGTTTTGAGCAATGGCCGACGCCGATGTCACCGCCGCGAAGCAGACGATGACCGCGAGTGCTCCGAAGAGGCGAGCGGAAGGGCGTCGTCGGGGCAGAGCCATATGGCCCTGCCCCGACGGATACCGCCCTTCGCTCACGGAGTACCGATCGTGTATGTCACGATTGCCTGATACTGGCCCGGGGTTACGCCACCCGGCACCGTCAACTCGATGGCCGGTCGCGGGTTGTCCACCCCGAACGACCCGGCCGCGACTGCCGTGCCTTCCATGATCACGAGCGGAGTCGTCGTGTCGAGGACACCGTCGGATGCGACGATCGCCGTTTCGTCACCCCAGTTGTCCTGGTCACCGCCCCACACATGGAGTGCCGAGGCAGGGATCGTCTCGCCCGTCGGGTTGTCAGTGCAGCCATACTCGTCGCAGGTCTGTTCCAACAGGTCCTCGCTCGTGACGCTCACCTCCCAGGCGGTGTCCTGGGTGTTGACGATCTGCATGTTGAAGTCTGCCTGGCCCGAGGCCTGCCCGACTTCGGCCTGGAGGTAGATCGCCTCGTCGACCCAGATCGACAACTCGTCCGCCGGCACGACGTCCGCTTGGACGTTCTGGTCGGCGGCTGTGGCCGCTGCTGCGGCCAAGAGGACGAATGTCACTGCCATGAGCAGCACTCGCCCGTACTTGGTTCTCATCGGTTCTCCCGTCATTGCTAGCCCATGCGGCTCGCCTGGATTCTCGATACTGGCGAGGCCGCTTGAAGAAGAGGAGCCAGCCATCACCTCCCTCCAGGTGGGGCTGCGCAAGTGGACACCGTTCCCTGGCCGTGCGGAACCTTTGGTGTCCCAGGCTTCAGTGAGCCCGTGTCGACGATCCTTGCGTAGCGGTAACCACCGTGGTCGTCCACCTTCGAGTGTCTCACCCATGACCATGCGCGAACAGGGGTAAGAACGAAGGGAATTACCAGGCTGGACGTCAGATCCCGTCCGAGTTGGCTCAGACAGCGAGATCGCGGGTTCGGAATCGGGTTGCGGCGAAACCCGTGCCTGCCACGGCGAGGACCGCGAGGGCGAGGTAGCCCCAGGTGAGGCCCTTGGCGAGAGGGACCGTGTCGCCGAGGAACCAGTAGAACGGCGACAGGTAGCGGAAGGGCGCCAGGACATCGACGACTGCTCCGAGCCCGTTGAGGAAATAGGCGATCACCGCAACGGCGGCGGTCGCTCCCACCGCCGGACCCGAACCGCCCACGACGGCCCAGATCGCAACGGCGATGCCCCAGAACGCCAATCCGAGAAGCCCCAGACCGATGTTCGCCGCCACCATGGCGTAGAGGTCCATACCGGTGTCCCACTGCATGTTGCCGTACAGCACCACGGCGAGCAGCACCGCCACCACGATGCCCATGAGGGCGAACACGGCGCTCGCCTTGTGCATCATCACCGACCAGCGCCGCAAGGGGTTGGACAGGACCATGTCGAGGCGACCCGTGGATTCCTCGGCCCCCACGAGGGACGCCATGGCCGTGATGGCGAACACGATCACCACGATCGGACCGACCGAGCCGTAGGTTCGTGACGAGACGAAGCCCTCCGGTGTTGCGAGCGCCTGGGGATCGGTGAGGCCGAAGAGGGCCAGCACCTCCCTCGGGAACGAATCGACGAGGGCCTGGAGGGCATTGCTGTCCCCGGCGAGCGACGGCCACGCCGCGAACGTGAAGAACGACATCGTCGACAACCCGAACGCCCACACCCAGACCGACCGGCGGCGGTCCCACACGGACTTCCCGAACACCGAACCCAACAGGTATGTCGCACGAGGTTCGAGCTTGCGGACCTTCCGCTTCCTCGTGGCCCGATCGGGGATGACGGCCTGTTCGGTGGCGATGTTGCGGCGCATGAAGAGCGCCACGGACGCTCCGAGGAGAACCGCGGCCGCCAGCACGAGCCACACCGACCCGCTCGACACGCCGTTGATGAGGGGCATGTCATGGAGGTACCACGTGAACGGGCTCAGCTTCGATGGCCAATCGAGCCAGTCGTAGAGCGGAGCGAACGCATTGACGAACCACATCAACAGCGCAACGCCCGCCGTGACCCCGCCCGTGAGCGTCGGGTTGCCGGTGAACGAACCCACGGCCATGGCGGTGTAACCGAACACGAGGCCGAGGAGCCACAGACCGAGGTGGATGGCCACGAGGCCCTCGATCGACAGCTTCAGGTCGACGATCGGATTCCACACGATCAGCGTCACCGCGAGGGACACGACGATCACGCCAGAAAGGACGGCCAGCGCTGCGGCCTTCTGTGCGATCACCGACCAGCGGGTGATCGGCATCGACATCACCATGTCCATGGTTCCCGCCCGCTCCTCGCGAGCCGTGGCCGCCACGCCCGTGACGATGGTGAACGCGATGACGATGATCGGCGCCATCAGGGAGAACAGCTGGGCCGACAGGAACCCGGCGCCGGTGAGGAAGGTGTCGGGGTCCATACCGAACATCGCCATGAGCTCGGGTGGGAACTCGTTGAGGAAGTCGACCATCGCCTCCGAGTCACGCAGGACCGGGTAGAACACGGCCAGCCATGATGCCAGGGCGACCATGCCGAGTACCCACCACACCATCGAGACCCGGCGGTCCCACAGGTCCTTCGTGAAGACGCTACGAAGCATCTTCGGTGCCTGCGTAGTAGCTCAAGAACACCTCCTCGAGCTCCCCCGAACGAGTCGAGACCGACACGGCGTCATGGCTACCCGCTGCCTTGATGACCGCGTCCATGTCACCCTTAACGGCCAGCGCGAGCACCGTGCCGTCGTTGCGCACATCCACATCGGTGACGTTGTCGATCGACGAGAACACGTGGGGATCCACAGGGGCGTTGAACTGGAGGACGACGGACCGATGGGCCTGGGCCTTGAACGCCTCCACCGTGTCGACTGCGATGAGCCTGCCCTTGCGCACGATGCCGACACGGTCGGCAACCCGCTCGACCTCCGGGAGGATGTGTGACGACAAGAACATCGTGGCGCCTGCGGCCTGGACCTCGACCACCAGCTCCTGGAACTCCTGTTGCAGCAGGGGATCGAGGCCGGAGGTCGGCTCGTCGAGGATGTACAGCTCGGGATCGTGCATGAAGGCGTTGATGACGCCGACTTTCTGGCGGTTGCCCGTCGAATAGTCCTTGATCTTGCGATCGAGGTCGAGGTCGAAGCGATCGGCGAGCTCGGCCATGCGGGCGCTTGCGTTCACCTTGCGCAGGTTGGCGAAGTACATGAGGAACTCGCGGGCGGTCATGGTGTCGTACATGGCGAGGTCGCCAGGTAGGTACCCGGTCCTCCGCCTGATCTCCACCGTGTCCTTCACGATGTCGCGTCCGAGGACGGTTGCGCTGCCGGAGGTGGCGAACAGGAAGTTCAACAGGGTGCGGATGGTGGTCGACTTGCCCGCTCCGTTCGGCCCGAGGAACCCGAACACCTCGCCCTGGCGCACCTCGAGATCGAGGTCGATGATCCCGGGTGCCGGCCCGTAGTACTTGGTCAACCCGGTCGTCTCGATCACCGCAACCATCGCGCTCCTCCCGCTACGAATCAGTCTATGCCCGGTGACTTCGGGCGGGCCGGAGTCGACAGCGAGATTGCATGCGTGATCGGGTTCGGGTCTTCGTGTGTCCGGCGTGGAGTTTGGTCCCCCTTTGAAGGGGGACGGGCGAGCGGAGTGAGCCAGGGGGATTGTCGGGCGTGTCGAGGCCCGGGTGTTCGGTGGTCTGGCGTGGGGTCGGTCCCCCTTTGAAGGGGGACGGGCGAGCGGAGTGAGCCAGGGGGATTGTCGTTCGTGATCAGCGTGGGTCTTCGGTGGTCTGTCGATCCCCCTGCCTCGTCGCTGCGCTCCTTGGCCG
>CAVWXP010000002.1:0-9069 GCA_963759175.1 uncultured Acidimicrobiia bacterium | reverse complement strand
ACCCTTGGTTCAGACAGCGAGATCGCGTGTACGGAATCGGGTTGTGGCAAAGACGGTGCCGGCCACGGCGAGGACGGCAAGGGCGAAATAGCCCCAGGTGAGGCCCTTGGCGAGCGGGACCGTGTCGCCGAGGAACCAGTAGAACGGCGACAGGTAGCGGAAGGGCGCCAGGACGTCGACGACTGCTCCGAGGCCGTTGAGGAAGTAGCTGACCACCGCAACGGCTGCCGTAGCGCCCACCGCTGGACCGGAACCGCCGACGACGGCCCAGATCGCGACGGCGATACCCCAAAACGCCAACCCGAGAAGCCCCAACCCGATGTTCGCCGCCACCATGGCGTAGAGGTCCATACCGGTGTCCCACTGCATGTTGCCGTAGAGCACCACGGCGAGCAGCACCGCCACCACGATGCCCATGAGGGCGACCACGGCGGTCGCCTTGTGCATCATCACCGATCGGCGCCGCAGGGGGTTGGCGAGGACCATGTCGAGTCGGCCTGTCGACTCCTCGGCCGCCACGAGGGACGCCATGGCCGTGATGGCGAACACGATCACCACGATCGGACCGACCGAGCCGTAGGTGCGCGACGAGACGAAACCCTCGGGTGTTGCGAGCGCCTGGGGATCGGTGAGGCCGAAGAGGGCCAGCACCTCCCTCGGGAACGAATCGACGAGGGCCTGGAGGGCATTGCTGTCCCCGGCGAGTGACGGCCACGCCGCGAAGGTGAAGAACGACATCGTCGACAGGCCGAACGCCCACACCCAGACCGACCGGCGGCGGTCCCACACGGACTTCCCGAGCACCGACCCCAACAGGTATGTGGCCCGCGGTTCGAGCTTGCGGACCCTCCGCTTCCTGGTCGCACGATCGGGGATGACGGCCTGTTCGGTGGCAATGTTGCGGCGCATGAAGAGCGCCACGGACGCTCCGAGGAGAACCGCGGCCGCCAGCACGAGCCACACCGACCCACTCGACACGCCGTTGATGAGGGGCATGTCGTGGAGGTACCACGTGAACGGGCTCAGCTTCGATGGCCAATCGAGCCAGCCATAGAGCGGAGCGAACGCATTGACGAACCACATCAACAGCGCAACGCCCGCCGTGACCCCGCCCGTGAGCGTCGGGTTGCCGGTGAACGAACCCACGGCCATGGCGATGTAACCGAACACGAGGCCGAGGAGCCACAGACCGAGGTGGATGGCCACGAGGCCCTCGATCGACAGCTTCAGGTCGACGATCGGGTTCCACACGATCAACGTCACCGCGAGGGACAAGACGATCACACCCGACAGGACGGCCAGCGCCGCGGCCTTCTGCCCGATCACCGACCGGCGGGTGATCGGCATCGACAACACCATGTCCATGGTTCCCGCCCGCTCCTCGCGAGCGGTTGCCGCCACGCCCGTACCGATGGTGAAGGCGATGATGATGATCGGCGCCATCAGGGAGAACAACTGGGCCGACAGGAACCCGGCACCGGTGAGGAACGTGTCGGGGTCCATCCCGAACATCGCCATGAGTTCGGGCGGGAACTCGTTGAGGAAGTCGACCATGGCCTCCGAGTCACGGAGGACCGGGTAGAACACGGCGAGCCACGATGCCAGGGCGGCCATGCCGAGCACCCACCACACCATCGAGACCCGACGGTCCCACAGGTCCTTCGTGAAGACGCTACGGAGCATCTTCGGTGCCTGCGTAGTAGCTCAAGAACACCTCCTCGAGCTCCCCCGAACGAGTCGAGACCGACACGGCGTCATGGCTACCAGCTGCCTTGATGACCGCGCCCATGTCACCCATCACGGCGAGTGCGAGCACGGTGCCGTCGTTGCGAACATCCACGTCGGTGACGTTGTCGATCGACGAGAACACGTGGGGATCCACAGGGGCGTTGAACTGGAGGACGACCGATCGATGCGCCTGGGCCTTGAACGCCTCCACCGTGTCGACTGCGATGAGCCTGCCCTTGCGCACGATGCCGACGCGGTCGGCAACCCGCTCGACCTCCGGGAGGATGTGTGACGACAAGAACATCGTGGCGCCTGCGGCCTGGACCTCGACCACCAGCTCCTGGAACTCCTGCTGCAGCAGGGGATCGAGACCGGACGTCGGTTCGTCGAGGATGTACAGCTCGGGATCGTGCATGAACGCGTTGATGACGCCGACTTTCTGGCGATTGCCCGTCGAGTAGTCCTTGATCTTGCGGTCGAGATCGAGGTCGAACCGATCGGCGAGTTCCTCCATCCGGGCGTTGGCCCTCACCTTGCGCAGATTGGCGAAGTACATGAGGAACTCGCGGGCGGTCATGGTGTCGTACATGGCGAGGTCGCCAGGTAGGTACCCGGTCCTTCGCCTGATCTCCACCGTGTCCTTCACGATGTCGAGTCCGAGGACGGTTGCGGTGCCTGAGGTGGCGAACAGGAAGTTCAACAGGGTGCGGATGGTGGTCGATTTGCCCGCTCCGTTCGGCCCGAGGAACCCGAACACCTCGCCCTCGCGCACTTCGAGATCGAGGTCGATGATCCCGGGAGCCGGCCCGTAGTACTTGGTCAACCCGGTCGTCTCGATCACCGCAACCATCGCGCTCCTCCCGCTACGAACGAGTCTATGCAGCGGTACCGGACTGGTCGGTGGCGGCTAGAGTCTCACTTCCTACGGAAGCGACGATCCGGATCCATGAGGGGGATGCGACATGCGATTCAGGTTGGGCATCGTTGGAGTGACCGCAGCTGCGCTCGCACTCGGGGCATGTGGTTCGAGCTCGATCGCCGTCGAGGACGGGGACTACCGCTCGTTGGCGTCATCAGAGTCCTCGACGCCGGAGGCGACCATGGTCATCGGCGGCAGAGCTCTGACGCTGACCGTCGACGGCACGGAATCACCGGCGACGATTGCGGACACCGGTTCGTCGTACGTCGTGTGCCGACCCGATGCGTCCGCGGAGGTCCTGCCGCTCGACACCGCCGTGACGATCGGTGACATCTCGTTCGCCCGCCCCGGCATCTTCGGCGATTGCGGCATCACGACGCCCGTCCGGGTCACCATCGTGGACCTCGACGCGGAGACGACCACCGGCGGCTTCCCCTTCGCCCGCTGGATCGAGATGTGCGACGTAACCGACCCCGACTGCTGAGGGAAGCCCAGGGATCGAACCACGCTGATTTGCCGGCGATGGGTCGTTGGCCGCGAACAGACGATCTGATCTCGGACCGAGGTCGTCGATGCGGACGCCGTCACATGGATCCCATCGCTATTGCAGGGAAACCGGGCTTGGATCATCGTTCGTCCTCTGAGCCACCACCGCGGCGCGCATGACGACGATGAGGGTCACCGCGAGAACGAACCACAGGATCAATTCGAGAACGATGGTTGGTCCTCGCCATGGTCCGGCCCCTCTCGAATCGGCGTAGTCGAGCGGCCACCCGCCACTCCAGAAGGCGTAGACAGCGCCGAGGAACCAACTCGCGAGGATGTTGTAGGAGACGTTGAACGCCAGGCCGATGAAGACCGCCGGAGCGACGAGCCAGCTCAGATACTGCACCCCGAATCCGGGGGTCACGACCAGAAACGCCAGGAACGTCACTGCGAATGCCCTCAGCAGTGCGCTCAGCCGGTCGCCCCCGGGTCCGGGTGCCGACGGGCGGAGGATGACCCATGCCGCTCCGGTGATCGTCGCGGCCGCCACGACCCTTCCGACGCTCTCGTAGCCGGGGATGATCCTTCCAATGCCCCAGATCCCGCTGATGCCTCCGTACGCCACGACTTTGCCGAGGACACTGTCATACGCGTGCATGAGGTGATACGCGTATCCGATCGCCACCACGACGAACGTAACACCAAAGAAGCGGCGTCGCTCACCGGACGACCGTAGCCACAGGAAGAGGGCCGGGATCATCAGGACGGGCACGATCTTGATCCACATCGATAGCCCGAACAGGACCCCGCCGAGGAGGATCCGATTCTTGACGCCCAGCGCATAGACCGTCGCCAGGAGAACGAACATGAACACGGGGTCCGTGTTGCCGTGAAAGCCGCTCACCAGGATCAGCACGGGGCTGAGGGCGAACACGACCGTACCGATGATGGCTCGCTGATCACCGTAGTACCGGCGGCTCATCGCCCACACCAGCAGGACACTGCCGAAGTCGGCAACGATCGCTGGGAGCCTCATCAGAAACGCGAAGAGACGAAGGTTCTCCCCGGCCAACGAACCCGTTACGCCGAGCCACACGGTGAGTGGGGGAGGATGATTGAACAATCCGATCGCGTCGTAGATCCCGGCGGAGCCGTTGTCGACGATGTACCGGCTGAATTGCCGCCAGTAGAGCACGTCGTTCGTGCCCACGGTCGTTGCCGCCAGTGCCTCCTTGATGACGAATGCGATCCCTGCTGCCCCGACGACGATCGCGATATCCGTGATCTTGAAGGTGGTGTTCGCCGTGGAACGACTCATCGCTGTCACCCTCCCACGACCAGCAGGCTAGAAGCTCGATATCCCAGGATGCGCTGGCTCGAGATGTGCGATGTGACCGACCCCGACTTCTGAGGGAAGACCGCTCGGACGACTACCGGTGGTGTGCGGATCCCCCTGCCTCGTCGCTGTGCTCCTCGGCCGTCCCCGTTGAAAGGGGGACGGAAGGATTGGCTCCCCTTGAAAGGGGGACCGGGGCATGGGCTTGTGTGTGCATACAATCGCCGACGTGGCCACCGAATCGAAACGTCTGATCATCCTCGCCCTCACGGCGAACGCGTGCATCGCCGTCACCAAGTTCATCGCTGCGGGGATCTCGGGGAGCGCGGCGATGCTCGCCGAGGCGTTCCACTCCGTTGCCGACACCGGGAACCAGCTGTTCCTCTTGCGCGGGGACGCCGTGTCGCGGTACGCAGCCAATGTCACGCATCCGTTCGGGCGCGGCAAGGCGATGTACTTCTGGTCGTTCATGGTCGCCGTCGTCCTCTTCGTCGGCGGCGCCGTTCTATCGATCTACAACGGGTGGCAGCGCATCTTCCACTCCGACGGCGGACACAGCGAAGGGCTGATCTTCTCCCTCGTGGTCCTCGCCCTCTCGGCTGCTTTCGAGATCGGCATCGCGCTCGTCCCCGCCATCCGACAGTTCAACCTCATCCGAGGCTCGAAGGGGGCATGGCGCACGATCCGAGAGAGCAAGGACTCGGCGCTGATCATCGTCATCTTCGAGGACACGGCCGCCGCCATCGGCCTTGCGATCGCCGCTGTGGGACTCCTCCTGTCGTACTTCACGGAGAACGTCCTGTGGGACGGTGTGGCGTCGATCCTCATCGGCGTCCTGCTCGCCATCGTCGCCCTCGTGATCGCCATCGAGATGCAGTCGCTCCTCGTCGGTGAATCGGCCAGCCGGAGGGACCGCACCTCGATCCGTGTCGCCATGCTCTCCGTCGACGAGGTCCACCATGTCGAGCGCCTCCTCACGATGCAGCTCGCATCCCACGAGATCCTCGTCACCGCCGACGTCGCGTTCGACGAAGGCGTCGACGAGGTCGTTGCCATCGAACATGTGGAGCGATCGATCCGATCGGCGTGCCCCGATGCGACCCAGGTCTTCATAGAACCGGTGCGGCGATGATCGGCGCGGCATCGGCCCCAGCATCGTCCGGCAACCTCGGCCCGGGGTTCGACATCCTCGCCCTCGCCCTCACCCTCAGATGCCATGTGACAGCCGAGCCTGCCGAGACGATGACGATCACCGAGAACGGGTCGACGAAGCGCCTCGCCGATGACGACATGATCGCAAGGGCGGTCCGGATGGCGGTCGACCGGCCGATGCACGTCACCGTCGACAACCAGATCCCCCGGGCGCGGGGACTCGGATCGTCATCGGCCGTCACCGCAGCGGCTGCAGGAGCCGCGATGAAGTCGATGGGGGACACGTCCGGGCCGGCGAAGGTGTTCAGCATCGTCACCGAACTCGAGGGCCACGCCGACAACGCCGCTGCTGCTGTGTTCGGTGGCCTCGTGGTTGCCACACCCGACGGCATCCAGAAGCTCGCCCTTCACGAGTCCCTCCAACCTGTCGTCGGGATACCGTCGACCAAGCTGTCGACGGCTGAGGCCCGGGCCGCACTCCCGTCCGAGATCGATCGGCCAGTCGTCGTGCGGTCCCTCGCACGATTGGCGTTCCTGCTCCAGGGCCTCCAGGACGGCAACCCCGACGTCCTCGCCCACGCCATCGGTGACGAGCTCCATGAGATCCCCCGCGCCGATCTGTCCCCGGTGACGCAGGAGATGATGGTGGCTGCCCACCATGCCGGCGCCGTCCATGTCTGCTGGTCCGGGGCGGGCCCCACGGCGCTCGCATTCGCCACGCCACAGAATCGCGGTCGGGTGATCGGCGCGATGGCTGGCGTGCTCGGCACCGACGGTGAAGTACTCGCGCTCGATGTCGACGACGTCGGCCTGACCTGACGAGCCGCTAGAGGTCCAGCGCCGCGACGGCGTCGACGATCTGGCTCGCTGTGGACCGATACACCTCGATGCCGCGCCCGTATGGGTCGGGAACCGCAAGGGGATGTGCCAACAGTCGAATGCGTCCCGGCGCCAGATCCGGAAAGACCTTGCGTGCCTCGATCAGGTGCTGTTGCTCCATGCCATAGACGAAGTCGGGCTGCGTGACATCGCCGAGTTGCCTGGCCCGATGGTTGCCCAGGTCGAGGCCCCGCTCGCCGGCGACGTCTTGCATGTGGTGTGTGGCATGGCCATCGACGACGGCGTAGGTGCCGGCGCTCGAGGCGAAGATGTGTGGGTAGGCGTGCCGAGCCGCGGCCTCAGCGAATGGCGATCGACAGATGTTGCCGGTGCACACGAAGAGCACCGACGGATGGTCGCCACTCACGAATCGGCTCGGTACTTGGCTGCCGTCTCGACGAACGCCTGGAACAGGTCGTGGGACTCGCCGTGATCGCGGATACCGAGGAACTCGGGATGCCACTGGACGGCGATGAGCGGCCACGAAGGATCCTCGTGCTCTATCGCTTCGACCGTTCCATCGGGTGCGGCCCCGACGACGCGTAAGCCCGCGCCTACCTCCTCCACGGCCTGATGGTGGATGGAGTTGATCCTGTGCAACCCGGGGCCGATGATCGATGCGATGAGTGATCCTTCGTCGATGAGCGCCTCGGAGTGGGGCTCGTAGGCGCCCTCCCCGGTGATGTCATGGCCATGGGCGCCCTCGTGGGAGGGAAGATCCTGGACGAGGGTGCCACCGAAGGCCACGTTCACCAGCTGGAGCCCGCGACAGATCGCCATGGTCGGCAGCTTCCGGGCGTGGGCACCGGCGACCAGGTCGAGCTCGAACCGGTCACGCTCATCGTCGACACCACTCACGGTCTCGTCGGCAACCGCCCCGTACCGTTCGGGGTTGATGTCCCCACCACCGGTGAGGAGCAGGCCATCGATGTGGTCGAGCACATGATCGATCTGGTCGGCATCGACGGGAACCAGGATGACGGGGATTCCGCCACCGAGCTTCAACGAGTCGGTGTACGTGTGATGGGTGATGTACGTCCGGGTCGGATTCCCTGCGGCCGGCGCAGAGTTCGGACGAGCGGCAATACCAATGATCGGGCGCATGGAGCAAGTCTAGGAACCCGAGCGGTGGCACGTCCACGAACGTCAACGACGCGATTCGCCTATCCTCTGTCGGTCGGCGGGTCCGTGATGCGGACGTGCCACCCTTTTCGAGCATCAATCACGAGGTTTTCCATACATGGGTTCGCTGATCAAGAAGCGTCGCAAGAAGATGAGCAAGCACAAGTACCGCAAGCGGCTCAAGGCCAACAGGCACAAGCGCAAGAAGTAGCTCGTCGAACGCCTCCCCTCGGGGAGGCGTTCTCGCGTCCGGAGTCCGATGGCGCCGTCTCCTTCGGTGACTAGTTCCCCCGTGTACCTCCGCTATGTGTCTCCACCGGGTTCCCGTCCGGTCGATGTTTGTGGTGAGGGCACACCCGCCCGATATCTCATCACCGGTGACGCCACATGGGCGCCACCTCCGAAAGGGGAACACCATGGCCGGGATCACACGAGGACTCAAGGGCAGATGGCGCATTGCCATTCCCCTCATCGCCGTGGTGATGCTCATCCCCGCAGGCGCCTTCGCAGCCGGTGGGTTCGATGACGTCGCCGAGGACAACATCTTCAAGGCCGACATCGCCTGGCTCGCAGATGCCGGCGTGACCAAGGGCTGCAACCCTCCGTCGAACACCAACTACTGCCCGGGCAACGAGGTCACACGCGAGCAGATGGCTGCCTTCATGCGGCGTCTCGCCGAAAACCGCGTCGTTGATGCGGGCACCGTCGAGGGCTTGACCGCTGCCGAGCTGATGGGGCAGACCGGTCCCGCAGGCCCAACCGGACCCAAGGGCGCCGCGGGCGCACAGGGCCCAGCAGGTGCAGACGGTGCATCGGGCCCCGCTGGCCCCCAGGGTGCCCAGGGTGAACAGGGCCCAGTTGGTCTCACCGGCGCTGCCGGTCCCACGGGTCCGCAAGGAACCACCGGTGACCAGGGTCCCGCAGGTGACCCGGGTGCACAGGGTCCGACCGGTCCCCAGGGTCCCAAGGGCGACAAGGGCGATCAGGGCGATCAGGGCGACCAGGGTCTCGTAGGTCCCACCGGCCCCACCGGCCTCCAGGGTTCGAGCGGTCCCCAGGGTCCCAAGGGCGACAAGGGTGACCAGGGCGACCAGGGTCCCGCAGGTCCGACCGGTGTCGTGAGCTTCTACACCGCAACGGATGCCGACACCGCTTCGGGGAACCTCCTGAACCCCACCACGGTGAACTTGTACGCACAGTGCAACGCCGGCGATTCGGTTGTCGGGGGAGGATTCAAGATCGAGGACGCAGGTTGGATCACCAACAACAGCCCGAGTGGCAATGGCTGGGTCGTGTCGGCCGAGGTCGCAGGAGCCAATACCACGGTCACGGCATACGCCATGTGCGCGGACACCACGCCGTAACCGACACACCACGACGACAGATTCCGTGAGTGGGCGGAGAGAAGGGGGTCCTCCGGGGCCCCCTTCGTACGTCGGTCGTCCCT
>CAVWXP010000001.1:0-5080 GCA_963759175.1 uncultured Acidimicrobiia bacterium | reverse complement strand
AGCGACCGGTGCCTTGGTCACAGGTCGTCGGTGCGGCGGACCACGAGCAATCCCTGGGCGATGCGGGTGAGCATCTCGACGTCGTCGTCGTGGAGGGTGTTGATGAGGGCGACGAGTGCCTGGCGGGATCGGGAGTTGCCGTGGGTGGCCTGGCGGGCGAGGCGTTCCTGTTGGCGTTCGCGGAACCGCTGTTCCTGGTCGTCGACGATGGCCACGACCGTGTCATCGACGCGACTGTCGGTGAGGGGCACGCCGGTGAGCCGGGCATCGACGGCAGCGAGGAGGTCGCGTGCCTCCATGCCCAACCGGTTGGCGAGGACCTGGAGGATCCTCGCCGATGGCGTCTTGGCGCCGATCTCGATCGCCGACAGGTACGAGTAGGAGATCGATGAGGCATCGGCGAGCTGCTGGCGCGACAGCCCCACATCGGTGCGCCGCACCTTGATCGTCTGACCGAGGGCGCGTCCCCATTCCTTCGATCCGATGGTCGGGAGGGCAGTAGCAGTGTCACTCATGGTGTCGATCCTATCCCATGAGAGTGAGAATGTCACCCATTGGAAACCATATTGACACCACAGGAGTAGAAATGCTACTCTGCGTGTCATGACGACCACCCAACGCCCTGTCCATACCATCGAAGCCACGATCGAGTACCTCTGCTCGGACGAGTGCCTTCCCCGCCTGCCCGGCACCCCCGGTGGGGACAACGCCCGGCGCTTCGTCGAGCAGGCCTTCGCCGACATCGGCCTCGAGCCCGCAGGCGAGGATGGCTACCTCCAGCCGATCCCTGAGATCTCGGGCGCCAACGTCATCGGCCGCATCCCGGGACGGTCGGATCGCCACCTCGTCATCGCTGCGCATTTCGATGCCTGTGCGATCGACGGTGGCATCAATGTCGGTGCCAGCGACAACGCCGCATCGGTGGGCGTCCTCATCGAGGTCGCACGACGATTGATCGAGGATGATCCGCTCGAGCGTGGTGTCGTCGTCATCGGGCTCGACTCGGAGGAGCCCCCGTTCTTCCAGGGTCCGACGATGGGATCCCGCCACTTCGTCGCCAACCCGACGGTGCCGCTCGCATCGATCGACCTGATGATCTGCCTCGACATGGTGGGGCACGCCATCGGGGATGGGACGGACACCGAACTCGCCGAGACCCTCGTCGTCTTCGGCGCCGAGAAGAGCCCGGAGGCATCCCGCCTCCTGGCGTCGACCCCGGAGGTGGACGGTCTCGTCGTGCGCCGCCTCGACATCGACCTGATCGACCAGGTGTCGGACCATGCCGCCTTCCAGGACGCCGGGATCCCGTTCCTGTTCTACAACGCCCTGCGCAACGAGCACTACCACGCCCCATCCGACACCCCCGCCACCCTCATGCCCGTCCAAGCTCACCGCACTCGCCGACCACCTGGTCGCATTGGTCCGCCGCATGGACGCCGAGACGGGGCGGTTCACCTTCGACGCCACCCATCGGGACCCCGCCACCAGCATCGCCACCCTTGCGACGCTGGCGAGGACCCTGCCCGAGCGGTCCCGGTTCGCGACCAGGGCATCGTCGATGCTCGATGCGATGGCCGATCGTGACGACGGTGGCCGCTCCGAAGGCGACTGGCAGGTGCTGCGGCGGGTCTTCCTCGCCATCGAGGAGGGACTCTCCGACCCCCGCCTGTGGGAACCCGAGGCGGTTCCTTCGGTGCGTGAGCGGACCCGTGAGCTGCAGCCCCTCATCGACGAAGCGCTCGGCCGTCCCGGGGGAGTCGTGGTCGTCACCGGAGCCGGCGTGTCCGCGGAATCGGGTATACGCACCTACCGGGGAGCGAACGGCCTGTGGACCACCGAGGGCCAGGACGCCATGATGAAGGCGACCGCCGCATTCTTCCTCGCCGAGCCCCGGCGCAGCTGGGCGTGGTACCTCGCCCGACGGATCGAGGCCAGAGCCGCCGCACCCAACGATGCCCACCACGCCATTGCCGAGATGGGGGAACTGCTGGCGGGACGTTTCACGCTCGTCGCCCAGAACATCGATCGGCTCCACCCACGGGCGGGTAGCCGGCCCGAGGACACGATCGAGCTCCACGGCCACCTCGAGGGCATGCGCTGTGTGGACGGATGCTCTGGCATCTGGCCGATCCCGGACGCCTTCGACGCATGGTCCGATAGCGACGAGCTCGACGACGACCACGTCCGCCTCCTCGTGTGCCCGCTCTGTGGTGCCTACAGCCGCCCCCACGTCCTGTGGTTCGACGAGTTCTACGACGAGGAGAACTACGGCTTCGGAACCGCCCAACGTGCCGTCGCCAACGCCACCTTGTGCATCACCGCAGGCACGTCGGGAGGAGTCCCCGTCGCCCAGCGCCTGGCAGGCATCGCCGCTCGGGCGGGAGCCACCCTCATCGACGTCAACACCCGCGACAACCCCCTCCGCAGCGTCGCAGCCCGCCACGGCGGCTTCATCGAGGGCAAGGCATCAGAGGCGATGCAGGCCATTGCGTCACTGGTTCGGGAGTCGGCGGATCGAATCGAGTTGTCGGCATGAGGAGGAGGAACCTGCATCACCCGTTGCTGTCTCCATCGATACGGTCACCACGCGGCGCGAGCGCCGATCAAGGTCTCGCCGATCGGCGATCGGTCGGATAGCGTGTCGCTCTTCTGCCGCAACTGGTATCTCGAGCTCAGTTCGGCCGGGTGTGTCGTGACCTGGCTGAAGAACCTCTTCGGCGGACGCTCCCGATCGAAACCGAGCGTCCCCCTCCGCCGACGCACGGGGATCCGCAGTTCCAGCGTCGCGGCCGATTTCTCCTGGAGCGTCGTCGAACGAGTTCGAGCGCGTGCTTCCGTGCCCGATCGAATGGTCACTTGGGACCGTCTATGCCCGGCCCCATGAGGATGTGTGGCGCTGCTCGGAGACATGGTGGGAGCGCGATCTCGGAGCCGCCCGAGGGGTGGTCTCGGTACCACGGACGCTCCAGACCCGCCTATGGGCGAGTCAGCGGCAGACCGACGGCACGTATCGCACACCCACCGATCTCGGGCCCCTCCGAGACTTCGACGCAGACGCTTTGGACTCGCTGTACGTCCCTTTGCCAACACCCGACCAACTCCGCAACATCGAGCATCTGACTGGCCTGCCGCGAGCTCACCCTCCAACAGCCGACCACGGACGAGACACTGGCCGGTGCCAGACTCGGCGACCTGACCGCGCTTCGGGGCTTCCGGGTCTCGTACTCGAAGGAGATCACTGACCTCTCCATCAGGCCGCTGATCGAGGCTTGGCCCCGAATCGCGTACCTGTATCTCCCGGGCAGCAGTGTCGGCGACGCCACGCTCCGAGCTGCGGCGGACCTCGATGACCTCATCGTCCTTGATTTGAAGCACACCGCTGTGACCGATGACGGGATGCCGGCGCTCGCCCACATCCCACGGATTCGGGAGATCGAACTGGCGGAAACGACGATCGGGGACGCCGGGGTCAGGTACGTCGGATCACTCCGTGGTCTGGAGAAGGTGGACCTGTCAAAGAGCGAGTCACGGACGACGGGGTACGGGAACTGGCATCGTGCTCGCGTCTGCGGCACTTGTCCCTCGCTGACACTCGAGTCACCGATACCGGCCTACGTTTCCTCACCGAAACACGGAACCTGGAGTACCTCAACCTCGACGGCACCGACATCACCGGATCGATCCTCGAGACCGTCGGGCAGCTCCCGCGCCTCAGGTCACTCCGCCTGTGGGATACACGTTTGGGAGACGACACGCTGCGGCACCTCCACGGCATGTCCCAGCTGCGGTCCGTCGCCCTCGACGACGAGGCTGTCACAGCATCAGGGCTGCTCGACCTCATCGAGTCCCTTCCCAATCTGGTCGCCATATGGGTGGGGCTCACGCCTTTCCTGTCGAGAGAATCGATCGGGCAGCTCAAGGATCGCCTCCGCCAGGCACCGTCCGGTGCGCACTCCCTTCGCAAGGAGGAACGTCGCCCCTCCATGTCCGGGGCTGCCTCCTGGCCCGGCACGTGGACGTCGGAGGAGCTTCCTGCGCACACCGGGCGCAGTGACATCGGCTCGATCGCCAGCACCACGGACGGCGTCGTGTGGGTCGCCAGGTACGGCTTTTCCTCGGGGGACGACGACACCGAGCCGTCGTGGCGGCAGCCGGGGTGGAGTCCCCCGGCGAAGGTCTGTGCGTTGTCGAAGGGACAACCAAGCTTGTGACCGGACCGGACGACACGGTCACTGTCGCCACCGGCGGCGGACTCTGGCGGTATCCGCGACGACGGTGGCACCGATTGATCGGGTCCGAGCAGTATTTCATCGGCGGCGTCGCCACCGGCAGCGATGGCACCGTGCACGCCTTTCGAGCTGCGACGTTGTATTCGATACAGGACGGTGCCGCCGGCGCGAGCGGCGGATCGAGGTCGAGGGGTCGACGGCGAGCTGCATCGCGGTCGACCCTTCCGGAACCATCTGGATCGGATCGTGGAACGGGGTCGGCCGCCTCGAGGAAGGAGCATGGACGGCCTGGAAGGGCTCCGTTGACGGCCTGCCAGTCGTCCGGGAGCCGGGTATGGATGACTTCGCATGGGAGAGGCGCGATTGGACGCCCATCGACGCAATCGCGGTTGACGCCGCCGGGGTGGTGTGGATCGCGGGGCAGGGCGGTATCGCTCGGTTCATCGAGGGCGACTGGCAACATCTCCCCGGGACCAACGACCTCCCGTACGTCTTTCGTGCGATCACCATCGACGCCAATGGAGATGTCTATTGCACCGGGGGCCGGCACGTCGCCGCATACGTCGGCGGCCGATGGCGAGTGGTGGAAGCCCCTGACCATCTCCTACCAGAGGAGGGCTGGCTCAAAGCAATCCATGTGGGGCCAGCCGGCATCCGGGTTGGGTCTGGCACGGGACAGCTACTGCGCTTCTGCCCCGCAGATTGGGTTTGATGCGCCACGGCTCAGGCGCGTACCGATGGCTCAAGCAAGGCTCTGCTCCAGCTGGGTGACCATGAAGCGGATCGCGTTTCGCTCATCCCGTCCGAGCTCGCCCTCGGCGTCGAGTGTTGTCCGAAGCTGGGAGACCATT